>NZ_JAEMHK010000010.1 GCF_016458235.1 Geomonas propionica
AGACAAGACATTTCAACTTCGGTGGATTACCCACCCCAGCAGAGACAAGACATTTCAACTTCGGTGGATTACCCACCCCAGCAGAGACAAGACATTTCAACTTCGGTGGATTACCCACCGCTAGACCTCCCACGGTACGTTGTCAGCGTCGTCGGCTGCGGGATCGTGGATCATGTCGAGTTGGGCGCGGTACGGGGCTAGTTCGTCGTGGTCTTGCTGCGGGTCTCGGTCTGCGAGGCCGTCGTGCAAAGGCCTGTAAATGTCGAGGGTAGACGGCGGGAGCTTCCGGCGCTTTGTCGGCCTGGGCTTCTTGTAGCTGTTCTCGCTGGGGTACCACACCCCGCACCGGCACTGCTTGCCGGGGGCGATGCTACGGGAACCGCAGAAAAGGCACGCTTGCCTGTCGCCTGCGTAGGGGATCTCAAGTTTGTTTCGTCTGGGGAGATGGAGAATATGTTCGAGGGGCATGATTACTTATTTACCTATTTACCCCACACCACGGTATGGGTCTGACTGAGAAATGCCTTTTTAGGCCTAATTTTGGAAGCCTCAGCTAGGAGGCTGCAGTGATTGAGAGCGGGGTTAGATGCTGGATCATGAGCCAGGAGCGAACCACACGTTCAGCTACCGTTGATGAGATAGCCGGGACGGTGACTTGCCGGGTGACAGTGCGGCCTCTGGATTGGATCGAGTAGAAAACCGGGAAGAGCTGCAATGGATCTCCTTGAACGACAAGAGCCGCCCTTTTCGGGGGCGGCTCCTGTGTGTTTGGTCTGGGGTGTCGGTGGTGCGGGGTTAAGCGACGCCGATGCACTGCACGGAGAGGTCTTCTACCTGGCCCGGGTCAATGCCTACGAGAGCCGGGTGTCGGGTGTATTTGGTATTGTGACTGCGGATGGCACCTGCGACTGCACGGCAGGCTGCGGCGGGGTCGGTACCGGGAACGGCTACAGTGCCAGAGGTGACGGTGCCGTCGATCATCTCGACTCGAAAGGCCAGCATCAACTGCGGGGTGCTCATTATGCTACCTCCTGGGGAACTGGCAGGAGAAGCAACCTGAAGGTGCGCCCCTGAACGCACTTGGAATCCAGGATGGTGAACCGCTCACCGTTGAGGGCGGTTACAGTGTTGCCGATGTAAAAGCCTTCCATATCGCTGTCGGTGTAGATCTCGATGGGGTTCAGCGACAGAGAGGTGAAGGTGCAACCGGATTGGTTTCTATAGGTCTGAATCATTTTTGTCCTTTTAGTTTTGATTGGGCGGCTGGCCGTAACTCCAGCCGCCCCGGTATAGGAGAGCCGGTTAGTACCTGAACCGGCGGCAGGTTGCCGGGTTGCTGAAGCCCGGAAAGTGGTTAGTGTTGGTTCGCCAGTACGCGGAGGGCCTTAACGATCTCGGTCATGGTGACCGTTGCAATCAGCGCGTCTGCTTCGTCCTCGGCGTGTTGGCGGGTCTTGTCCAGGATCAACGCCTTTAACTCGAAGTCGTCCAGGTGAGCGACTGTTTCGGGATCTTCTTTGCGGATCTCTGCGGCGGTGCGGTCGATGTAGGCTTTCAAGTTCGCACTAAGCAAGATCTGCCTCCAAGATCTCCAGGAGACACTTTGCGATGTCTCGAAGTTGGGCGAGGGTTGTGTAGTCGTGCTTGGTCTTCATGGTGTCCAGGTGGCTGAGGAGGATCGCCGGGGTCTTGCGGTAGACGGCCTCGATGGTGGCTTTCACGGTGTTGACTTGATCTTGATGGAGATCCTTGTCGGCTTCGTTGCGGTCAAAGATGTCCTGGATCTGGTTGTAGAGTGCTTCGGTAGTCATTGGTAAAGCTCCTATGTTGATGTGGTTGGTACTAAGTAGATGGCGGTGCAGGGCCTGCGGCCCTAAGAACGCACCTCCATTGCCTCGGCTAAAGCCTCGGCTCCCCACTCTTACTGGGTGGGGTAAGTAGTTAAATTTTCAGCGTGAGTGGTCAGACACTACTATATGGTTATAGAGAAGCGCGTCGGAGTAGTTCATTCCACCAGGGCTGCAGTTTTCTCCGGCTGGATCTCCGACCGGGAACCACAAAAGCAAAGTGCTTTCCGAATAGGTCAACTACGGCCTCCCCCATCGTGGTAATCGTGCCGCCGAAAGCAGCGATGCTGGATAGCTTTGAAAGCAGCGATGCACCTTGCCGCTGGGCCGCTGCTCCGCGCAACTTTAGTTCGTACCGGATATACGGATACTTCAACTGGTTGTCAGGTTCGTAAACCCGCTGATTAGGGCATAGGCTCTTCTGGTAGAAGAGCACTTTGCAGTAGCAGCGGCCCCGTCTCCCGTAGTAGATCGACGTTCCCCCGTACAGCTCCGGTTCAGTCGGCTTCCCCCGGTAGTCCTTCAGAAACGTGGACCGGATGAAATCCTTGTAGCGGTGCGGTAGGGACTGTTCATAGACCTGGGCTATCGGCGTGATGCCTGCGGCATCGTCAATTACGAGATCGATCTCCGACACGTGGGCGTCGAGTTCCGCAGCACCGTCAATCAGCTTCTGCAGGTCAAGAGGCCGAAGAGCGTTGAGTGCTGAATCGCTGAATGCTAGGCCGTGGACCTGGAGTAGATTACGACGCCCGAAGGTCGAGGTTGACTCTGAATGGAAGGCGGCGAGGACATCGCCGTTAGTGGTTGTGAGTAGCCGGGTTGAACGGTACCACTTCTGCTTTTTCTTCTTCCTCGCCGGTCTGAAGTCGTTGGCAGTGATGCCGGTGAAGAGTGTCTGGATTATCGTCTCCAAGCTGTGTGCTTCGGAGAATGTGAGATGAAGGTGGTCGATGCCTGTTGTAACTCGCTGCAAGATGCCCTCTATAGCATTAGTAAATTTTTACCATCTACAGAGTTATATACGTCTGAGTCGCCGTTTTTTCCGCGAGATCGGAAATTTTGTTCATAGTGGCTCTATATGCTGAAGTTGCCATAGGCACATCCGGCGAGAGTTTCGACAACTCCAGGTAAAGGAAGGAGTGTGGGGTAGTTCCCCGTTTTGGCTGGGGTCGCTGCAGCGTGGTGACGTGTACTAGATATGGGAGGAGGATGACGGCGAGGAGAGGGCTAGGGTAACACCCGACGCATTATAAACATTCATATATTTATATTTAATACTGAGGGGGTTGGTGGGGTCTGTATCGGGTGAGGTTGTTTCACGGCGACGGCCTAAAACACCTTGGAATTAGGGTCTTAAGATTGAGAAGGCGGCGGGGCGTTTAATTGGTCTTGTAAAAACAACCTCAGTAGATTGTGCGAGCCGGCGGCAGCGACTTCGAGAGCGCGCTTCGCGTGCTCCTGCCCCTTCACCTCGGAAAAGTCGTCGCCGGCCTCGCACCCCTGGCTGAAAAGGGCCTCGACGTCGGCGCGGTACGGGTCGATGGCGAGGTTGCCGTTCAGGAACTCCACCACTTGGGAGAGCTCGGTGACGCCGATTACCTGAACCCCCTCGACGACGCCCCCTTCGCAAACGTTCTCCGCCGGAATGATGATGCCGGCGAGCCCCGCTTCCTTGGCGGCGACGGCAACCGAAAGGCAGCCGCGCACGGGCTTGACGCCACCATCCAGGGACAGTTCGCCCAAGAGGATATAGCGCTGCAGCAAATCTTCCTTGATTACGCCGGTGGCGGCGAGGATGCCGATGGAGATGGGAAGGTCGAAGGAAGCCCCCTCCTTCTTGACGTCGGCGGGGGCGAGGTTAACGGTGATCTTGCGGTTGGGGAAATCGTAGCCGGAGTTCTTCAACGCGGCCTTGACCCGGTCCTTACTTTCCTTGACCGCGCCGTCGGGGAGGCCGACCGTGGCCAGTTGAGGGAGTCCTTGGGTGATGTCGACTTCCACGTCGACCAGGATGGCATCGATGCCCAAAAGCGCGCTGGCGAGAACCTTGGCAAGCATGAGAACCCCCAACTAACGGTGAAGGGTGAGTTCCTGCGGTGGCTGCGGTGGTGCTCTGCGTCTGGTTAAGCGGCCCTCTTGCCTTCGCTCGCCCCAAAGGGGGTAAAAGGGGACAGGCACCTGACGGAGCCAGTCCCCTTACGGGGAAGGAGAAGGTGGTTAATCAGGCTTTCAGCATCTCGAGGTAACGGTCGGCGTCGAGGGCGGCCATGCAGCCGGTGCCGGCGGAGGTGATGGCCTGCTTGTAGTTTCTGTCCTGCACGTCGCCGGCGGCGAAGACACCCGGGGTGCTGGTGGCGGTGGTGTTCCCCTCGTAGCCGCAGTTGGTGCGGATGTACCCCTCGTCCATCTCAAGCTGGCTGTCGAAGATGTAGGTGTTGGGCTGATGCCCGATGGCGATGAAGCAGCCGTGCACGTCGATGTGCTTGTCTGAGCCGCTCTTGTGGCGCAGCCTGATGCCGGTCACACCGGATTCGTCCCCGAGCACCTCTTCCAGTTGGTGGTTCCACTCGATGGTGACGTTGCCGTTCTTGGTCTTCTCGATGAGCCGGTCGGCCAGGATCTTCTCGGCGCGGAACTTGTCCCTTCTGTGCACGACTGTCACGTGGCTCGCGATGTTGGAGAGGTAGAGCGCCTCTTCGACCGCCGTGCTGCCTCCGCCGATGACGGCCACCGGCTTGTTGCGGTAGAAAAAGCCGTCGCAGGTGGCGCAGGCGGAAACGCCCTTCCCTTTAAAGGCATGCTCGGAGGGAAGCCCCAGGTACTTGGCCGAGGCGCCGGTGGCGATGATGAGGGCGTCGCAGCTGTAGCTGCCGCTGTCGCCTTCCAGTACGAAGGGAGGCTTCATCACCTGCGCCTTGTTGATATGGTCGAAGATGAAC
Source organism: Geomonas propionica (assembly GCF_016458235.1). Taxonomy (GTDB): domain Bacteria; phylum Desulfobacterota; class Desulfuromonadia; order Geobacterales; family Geobacteraceae; genus Geomonas; species Geomonas propionica. Next base: position 4,790 of record NZ_JAEMHK010000010.1, read on the forward strand.
TGGGTGCCGAAATGCTCGGCATGCTGGCGCATGCGCTCCATGAGATCGGGCCCCATCACCCCGGCCGGGTCGCCCGGCCAGTTATCCACCTCGGTCGTCGTCATCAACTGCCCCCCCTGCTGCAGCCCGGTGATTAGGACAGGGTTCAGGTTGGCGCGCGCCGCGTAGATCGCGGCAGTGTACCCCGCAGGACCTGAGCCTAATATGATGAGACGATGGTGAATCGGTTCCATTTGTACAGACCTCCGACATAATTTTGCCGGAAAGATAACAGTATATAGTTAAAATTGCAAGGCGCCATGCCGCTAACACATTGACCCAAATAGGGAGCTCTGCTAAGATTCAATCCGTTGTGCCATATAATGAAAAGGAGGGAAACATGAAAAAGCTCGCGGTTTTACTCGCCTTCACCTGCGCACTTTGCGGTGCGTCCCAGGCGCTGGCCAAAGACATCAGCTTCACGAGCCCTCTGACCCAGAAGAACTTCAGGGAGCTCACCAGGGAGGCGGGTGCCGCCATCTCTTACAAGAACGTGGCCCCGGCCGAACCGCTGGGGATCCCCGGATTCGACGTCGGCGTCGAGCTTTCGGCGATCGACATCAGCAACAGCAGCTACTGGAACGCCGCGTACGGCAACGACGCCCCCTCGTACCTGGTGATCCCGAAACTGCGTGCCAGGAAAGGCCTCCCCATGGGGATCGACGTCGGCGCCATGTACTCCTACGTGCCCGACTCCAACATCAAGCTCTGGGGCATCGAGGTGAGCAAGGCGATCCTCGAGGGGACCGCGGCGACGCCGGCACTGGGAGTCCGCGCCACCTACAGCCGACTTTCCGGGGTCAACGACCTCGACTTGCAAACCGCCGGCATCGACGCCTCCATCAGCAAGGGCTTCCTGATCCTGACCCCTTATGCCGGCGTGGGCGGAGTGTGGGTGAACAGCGAGGCCAAAGGGCACCTGAAGGCGCTTGCACCGACCCTCGACTCCGAGAGCGTCTTCCAAACCCGCGTTTTCGGCGGCATCAAGTTCTCGCCCCTCCCCCTTGTCGGCGTCACCGCCGAGGTGGAATACCAGGAGCGCTTGATCTATTCCCTGAAAGCCGGGCTCAGCTTCTAACCAAGAGGGAGGGGCCCGCCCCTCCCATCGGGACACGCCTATGCATGCTCATGCCGACAGCCACCTGGACCAGAGCATAACCGGACGCTTCAAGTATGCCATCCTGTTGACCTCGCTGACCCTGGTCGCGGAATTGGCCGGCGGCATCTGGACCAACTCGTTGGCCCTCTTGTCCGACGCGGCGCACGTATTCCTCGACCTGTTTGCCCTGCTTCTTTCCCTGGGCGCCATCAAGCTCGCCTCCTACCCCGTCAGCGACACCCGGACCTTCGGCTGGCACCGCACCGAGGTCTTCGCCTCCTTCATCAACGGCAGCACCGTCTTCATCATCGCCGGCATCATCTGCTATGAGGCCTTCGAGAGAATGATGGCCCCACAGGCCGTGAAGAGCCTGGAGATGCTGATCATCGCCGCCGTGGGCCTGGCCATGAACCTCCTTTCCGCCGGCGCGCTGCACTCGCACTCGCACGACGACCTCAACGTGCACAGCGCCTTCCTGCACGTGATCGGCGACGCGGCCGCCTCGGTAGGCGTCATCGTGGGCGGCATCATCATGTACTTCACCAACTGGTACCTGCTCGACGCCATCATCTCGGTCGGCATCGGCTTCATCATCTTCTGGGGGTCGTGGCGGGTAATGCGCGAGTCTGTGCACATACTCCTGGAGGGGGTGCCGCGCGGCATCGACATCAACCAGGTCGCGTTCTCCATGCAGGAGGTCGAGGGGGTGGCAGAGGTGCACCACCTGAACATCTGGACCATCTGCTCCCACATCATCGCCCTGTCGGCACACGTGGTGGTCCCCGACTGCTCCGCCAACGATCAGGCCGAGATCCTGCGCAAGATCGAGGAGAAGCTGTTCCAGCATTTCCACATCTCGCACACCACGCTGCAGGTGGAGAACACCCGCTGCACCGAGACGGCAGGCGCCAAGCAGTTCCGGCACCGTCCCCGCGCCGCCTCCCTGGCGCATGCCCACGCGCACCCGCACCATCACCCGCACGGCACGTGCCAGGGGCACCATCACTGCCACGACCACGACCACACACATTAACCTGCGAATGGAACCATAGATGCTCGATTACAACCTGATCCTCGACGCGGCCCAACGACTCAAGAAAAGGGTGCGTCGCACGGAGCTGATCCAAGCCCATCACTTCAGCGAACGACTCGGCCTCCCCCTCTATTTCAAGTGCGAGAACCTGCAGCGCACCGGCGCCTTCAAGATCCGCGGCGCGCTGAACTTCATGACCGCCCAGTCCCGCGACGCCCTGGCCGGCGGCGTGATTACCGCCTCGGCAGGTAACCATGCCCAAGGTGTTGCGTTTTCCGCCGACCTCCTCGGCGTGAAGGCGGTGGTCTACATGCCGGAAAGCACCCCGCCGCAAAAGGTGTTCGCGACCCGCGACCTGGGGGCGGAGGTGGTGCTGGAGGGGAAGAATTTCGACGAGGCCTGCGCCGCCGCCCTGAGGCAGGCCGAGCGAACCGGGGCCCTTTTCGTGCACCCCTTCAACGACCCGTTGGTGATGGCTGGCCAGGGGACTATCGGGCTTGAGCTGTTGGAGGACATTCCCGATCTGGCCAACGTGCTGGTGCCGATCGGCGGCGGGGGGCTGATTGCCGGGATCGCGCGGGCCATCAAAGAGACCCATCCGCACGTGCGTATCATCGGCGTCGAGTCGGCCGCGGCTCCCTCCATGCGGCAGGCGCTGAAAGCGGGCGAGGTCATCACCGTCCCCATTCGCGCCAGCCTTGCCGACGGCATCGCGGTGAAGACCGCCGGGAGCAACACCTTCCCGGTGGTGCGGGATTACGTGGACGAGATCGTGCTGGTGGACGAGGAAGAGATCGCGCTCGCCATCGTTTCGCTGATGGAGCGCAACAAGTTGATGGTGGAGGGCGCCGGGGCGGTCGGCCTGGCGGCGTTGTTGAACGGCAGGGTGAAAAAGATTACTGGCAAGACCGTGGCGGTATTATCGGGCGGGAACATCGACGTAAAGACCATCGCGGTGGTTGTGGAGCGAGGTCTGCTGGCGGCGGGGCGTTACCTGAAGCTGAAGGTGGAGTTGGATGACGTGCCGGGTGCGCTGGCGCGGCTCGCGGCCGAGATTGCCGAGGCTCGGGCCAACATTTCCATCATCACCCATGACCGGCGTTCCGAGTCTTTGCCGATAGGAAAGACCGAGGTGTTGGTCGAGTTGGAGACCCGTGGCGCCGAGCATATCCAGGAAGTGATCCGCCACCTCGGCAAGTGCGGGTACCAGATCGAGGTCATTAAGTAAAAAACCTAAAACCATTGGCCACGGAGAAAATCTGAGGACATCTGAGAAAATCAAAACCTTTAAAAAGGTTTCTCCGCTTTTACTCAGATGTCCTCAGATTTTTTCCCAGTGAATGGTTTTAGGTTTGTTTCTCTCCGATTTTCTCAGATTTTCTCCGTGGCTAATGGTTTTCAGTTTTCGCCTCGTGCTCTTTAATGACCCGCAGGAACGCATCACCATAGCGCGCCAGCTTGTGCTGCCCGACGCCCGTGATCTTCAGTAGCTCCCACTTGTCCTTGGGCATCTGCGCCGCCATCTCGGCCAGCGTCGCATCCGGGAAGACGACATACGGCGGCACCTGCTGCTCGTCCGCGATCTGCTTGCGCAGCTCCCGCAACTCCCCAAACAGCTCGCCGTCGTAACTCGGCTTCTTCGCCGCAGCCTTCTTCTCGACCACCCTGGTATCCCTCGGTTTCGCCAACTCCAGCGCCATCTCCCCCCGCAACAGCGGCCGCGCCTTTTCCGTCAGCTTCAGCACCGAATAATTGGCCATATCCTGCTCCAGGTACCCCAGGTGGATCAACTGGCGCAAGAGGTTGCCCCAAGCCTCCTGGGAGTGGTGCTTGCCAAGGCCAAAGGTGGAGAGCTGGTCGTGCTTCAGCTCATGGATCCTCTGGTTCTGCGAACCGCGCAACACGTCGATGACGTGCCCCATCCCGAAGCGCTGCCCGACCCGGTAGACGCAGGAGAGCGCCTTCCTGGCATCGTCGGTGGCGTCGAAGCGCTCGGGAGGACTCTCACAGATATCACAGTTCCCGCACCCGGCCGCGAGGCTGTCCCCGAAGTACCCCAAAAGCACCTGGCGCCGACAGGTCTGCGCCTCGGCGAACCCCACCATGCAGTTGAGCTTGTGCAGCTCGATCCGGTTCTGCTCTTCGTTGCCGCCGTTGCCGATCAGCCCCCGTGCCACCGCGATGTCGCCGTAGCCAAAGAGCAGCAACGCATCGGCGGGAAGCCCGTCTCGGCCGGAACGCCCCGTCTCCTGGTAATAACTCTCGATGCTCTTGGGCATGTCGTAGTGCACTACGAAGCGAACATTGGACTTGTCGATCCCCATACCGAAGGCGACCGTTGCGACCACGACCTTCACGTCGTCGCGCAGAAACGCTTCCTGGACTTGGTGGCGCTCCTTGTCCGGCAGCCCCGCGTGGTAGGCGGCCGCCTTCACTCCCGCCTCGCATAGCTTCCTGGCCACTTCCTCCACCCTTTTGCGGGATAGGGCATAGACGATGCCCGCCTCGTCCTTACGAGTGGATAGAAAGGCCATCAGCTGGTTGAACGGTTTGTTCTTCTCCATGACGCTGTAGCGGATGTTGGGACGGTCGAAACCGGTGCAGAAGCAGGTGGCATCCTGGAGCCCGAGCCGGGAGAGGATGTCGCCGCGGGTCTGGGCGTCGGCCGTGGCGGTGAGAGCGATCATCGGGATCTGCGGGAAGATCTCGCGCAATTGGCCCAACTGTGCGTACTCGGGACGGAAGTCGTGTCCCCATTGCGAAACGCAGTGGGCTTCGTCGACGGCGAACAGGGAGATTGGGAGGGTCTTGATGCGGTCGATGAAGCCGTCGGAGAGGAGCCGCTCCGGCGCCACGTACAGGAGTTTCAGCTCACCCGCGTGTAACTCCGCCAACACCCGGCGTGCCTCGGCCTCCCCCAGCGAGGAGTTGTAGCAGGCCGCGGCGACACCATTCTCACGCAGGGCGTCGACCTGGTCCTTCATCAGCGAGATCAGCGGCGAGACGATGAGTGCGGTGCCCGGTAAGCAGAGGGCGGGGACCTGGTAGCAAAGGGACTTGCCGCCGCCAGTCGGCATCAGCACGAAGGCGTCCTTCCCGGAGATCACCGTCTCCACGATCTCCTGCTGGCGCGGCCGGAAGGAGTTGAAGCCGAACACCTCGTTTAGGATCTGGATATGGGAAAGCGACATGTAAAACCCTTTGAGTGGAAGGTTGATTGGTGGCCTTCGCCTTTGCTAGCTCCCAGCCCCTAGTCCCGCTCTTAAAGCGGTACCGTTGAGAAAACGAAAAGCGTGGCCTGAGCCACGCCATAGATCAAAACAGGTCTGGAAACCTTGTCAACTGAACAGCGTCAAACCGCATCGGCGGCAAGCGGAGCGACAAGATCCAGCGCCGCGATAAAAGCCCGGGTGCGCGGCGCTCTGTTGGCCGGCTCCAGGAGGCTCGGGCGCTGCAGATCATCCCAGCTGTCGACATCGTACCAGCAAGGGAGCATGGCGGCGGTCAGGCACGATGCTTCCGACCGCCTGAGGCTCGTTTCCAGCACCTTGTCGCTGGACCAGGGGATGTCCTGAAAAAGGGTGCCGTAGCCGCCCCTCACCCCGACCAGGTAGTAACCGCCGTCCTCAGCCGGACCGAACACCGCCTTGCTCCCCTGTTCCAGCTTTTGGAAAGCCTCCTCGATGAAAGCCAAGGGGAGGTCGGGGGAATCGGTTCCTATCACCACGCGGGCGCCATAGCCGTGCGTGGAGAGCTCATCAAAGGCGTGCTCCAGTCGCTCGCCGAGCCCTCCGGCACTCTGGTGCACCAGAAGCGCATCGGGCGCTGCGTCCCTGAAGAAGTCCGCGCTCCCCTCGTAGAAGATCACCATGTCCGCCCTGAGCTCCGCCGCGCGCCCGATGATGTCGAGCAGCATGCAGCGGTAAAGCTCGGCCGCCTGGTCCGGCGACAGGGGAGGTGAAAGGCGGGTCTTCACCCGTCCCGGCAGCGGCGTCTTGGCGAAGATGGCGAGCGCACGTTTCATTAGAGAGAGAAACCTTAAGGGAGTTAAATGAAGGGGTAAAAGCTAGAGTTGTCCACAATTTTGGTACTTTTCAACAAAGTTATCCACAGGCGGTGCCAGTCAAGCTGTTGACGTGGTGGAAATGGCTACCCTTTTTTTCGCTCTATTGCGGCGTAGGCGGAGTGCTTGTGGATCGACTCGAAGTTCTCCGCTTCTACGGAAAACCACGTGATATTTTGCATAGATAGCAGACGCACCGTCGCCTCGCGCACCATATCCTCGACAAAGCGCGGATTCTCGTAGGCACGCTCGGTCACGAACTTCTCGTCCTCGCGCTTGAGGAGCGAATAAACGGGCGACGAACCGCACTCTTCGATGATGTCGATCAAGTCCTCGATCCAGATGAATTCGCTGTAGCGGATCTGGACGGTCATGATGGAGCGCTGGTTATGGGCGCCGTAGCTGGAGAGTTCCTTGCTGCAGGGGCAAAGCGATGTCACCGGCACCTTGATCCCCAGCACGAAGTCGAATTGGTCGGAAAGCGAGGCGCTGAAGGTGCAGGTGTACTCCATGAGGCTCTTCGCCTTGGAGACCGGCGCCTTTTTCTCCACGAAGTAAGGGAATTCCATCTCGAGGTGTGCGTTGGAGGCGCCCAGTTTCTCCTTCATGGTGGAGAGAATCACCTCAAGCTTGTCGAGGGCAATGTTCTCCCGGTACTTGTTCAGGATCTCCACGAAACGGCTCATGTGGGTCCCCTTGAAGTGGTGCGGGAGGTCGACGTACATGTTGATGCGCGCGATGGTGTTTTGGAACTTCTTGTTCTTGTCCATCACCACGATCGGGTAGGAGACGTCCTTCACCCCGACCTTGCCGATGGGGATGTTGCGCGTGTCGCGGGTGAGCTGCACGTCGGTGAGTGCCTTGTCTTCTTTCTTCTGCTCCATAGTTTTGCTCTACCTCTTGATGTAGCGGACCGGGTCGGTGACGCCCAACTCGCCGAAACCCTTCAGGCGCAGACGGCAGGAGTCGCACAGTCCGCAGGCGGCGCCGTCCTCGGTCGGATCATAGCAGGAATGGGTCTTGCCGTAGTCCACCCCCAGGGTCAGGCCGGTCTTGATGATCTCGGCCTTGGTGAGGCTGATGAGCGGCGTGTGGATGGTCATTTTCTTCCCTTCCACCCCAGCCTTGGTGGCGAGGTTGGCCATCGTCTCGTAGGCCGCGATATATTCCGGTCGGCAGTCGGGATAGCCCGAGTAGTCGAGGGCGTTCACGCCGATGAAGATGTCGAATGCTCCCAGCGTCTCGGCCCAGCCCAGGGCGAAGGAGAGGAAGATGGTGTTCCTGGCCGGCACATAGGTGACCGGGATCTCCTCACCCACCCCTTCCTTGGGGACCGCGATGTCGGAGGTGAGCGCGCTGCCCCCCATCATCCTCAGGTCGAATTCGACCAGCATGTGGTCCACCGCCCCCATCGGGCGCGCGTTCTGCTTGGCGAGGGCCACTTCGTGCTGGTGGCGCTGACCGTAGCTGAAGCTCATGGCGTACGGCTCGAAGCCCTGGTGCTTGGCGATCGCCATGCAGGTCGTGGAATCGAGCCCGCCGCTGTATAGGATTACCGCTTTCTTCTTCATCGCTTACCTCTATTGGGAATCATCAGGGCAGAGGCCCCTCACCCGGCCTGCGGCCGCCCTCTCCCGGAGGGCGAGGGCTTTGGGGAGCTCAAAGGAACTTTACTCTGTGTCCGCTCCGGCTTTTCCTCTGTGCCCTCTGTGTTCCGGGTTTCGTTTTCGGCAAAAGAAAAAGGCCGCGCCGGCGATTCCGGTGCGGCCTTGGTGACTACTCTACGAAGCTTTTCAGCTTCTTCGCCCGGCTCGGGTGCCGCAGCTTCCTGAGCGCCTTGGCCTCGATCTGCCGGATCCTCTCGCGGGTTACCTCGAAGTCCTGACCGACCTCTTCCAGGGTGTGGTCGCTCTTCTCGCCGATGCCGAAACGCATCCTGAGCACCTTCTCTTCACGGGGGGTGAGGGTGGAGAGCACGCGGGAGGTCTGCTCGGAGAGGTTCGCCTTGATGACCGCCTCCAGGGGGGATACAACGCCCTTGTCCTCGATGAAGTCGCCAAGATGGGAATCTTCCTCCTCGCCGATCGGGGTCTCCAGGGAGATGGGCTCCTTGGCGATCTTGAGGACCTTGCGGACCTTGTCCAGCGGCAGCGCCATGCGCTCCGCGATCTCCTCCGGGGAGGGCTCGCGGCCGATCTCCTGCACCAGCTGGCGGCTGGTACGGATCAGCTTGTTGATGGTCTCGATCATGTGCACCGGGATACGGATGGTGCGGGCCTGGTCCGCGATGGCGCGGGTAATGGCCTGACGGATCCACCAGGTGGCGTAGGTGGAGAACTTGTAGCCGCGCTGGTACTCGAACTTGTCCACCGCCTTCATCAGGCCGATGTTCCCTTCCTGGATCAGGTCGAGGAACTGCAGGCCGCGGTTGGTGTACTTCTTGGCGATGGAGACCACCAGGCGGAGGTTCGCCTCGACCAGCTCGCTCTTGGCCAGCTTGGCCTTGTGCTCCCCTTCCTCGATGGCGAGGAGCGCGTTGGCAAGCTCGCTCGCCTTGAAGCCGGACTCCTGCTCGATCTTCTTCAGCTTCGCCTCGCTGGAACGGTAGCGCTTCTCGAGCTTCTGCCCTTCCTCGAGGGACATATTCATCTTCTTGGAGAAGTCGGCGTCGGATGCGTTCTTGAGCCCCTCATATGCGGCCAGGAACACGTCCTTGACGGTGCTGGTCTCCTTCTCCAGTTCCGTGATCTCCTGCATCACGGTGTCCACCTTGCAGGAGAGTTCCTTCAGACGCTGGGCGATCTTCTCGATATGGCGGTCTTTGAGGCGCAGCGACTTCAGGGTCTCCGCCATCTTGACCTTCAGCTCGCCATGCTCCACGTTGAGCGCCTCGCCTTCCTTGGCGGAGACCTTGCCTTCCAGCGTGTTCTGGATCTGCTCCATGCGCTGAGACATCTCGTGGATCTCGTCGATGATGCCGAGAACGCGCAGGGCCTGCAGGTCCTCCTCGCCTTCCTCCAGCACCTCTTCCTCGACGTCCTTGGAGATCTCGATGGCGCCGATCTGCTGCTTGCGCAGACGCTCGCCCAGGGCGACGACCTCACGCACGGTAATCGGGGTGTTCAGGATGACGCTGGCCACGTCGCGCTCGCCGACTTCGATCCTCTTGGCGATCTCGACCTCGCCCTCGCGGGTCAAAAGGGACACCGAACCCATCTCACGCAGGTACATGCGCACGGGATCGCTGGTGCGGCCGAGGGTGCCGGGCTCGAACTCGACTTCTTCACCCTCGCCACCTTCGTGCTCTTCCTCTTCCTCGAGGTCCATCTTGATCTTCGGGATCTTCACCTTTTGGGCAGAGTCCACGATCTCGATGTCCATATCGCCAAACATGCTCATCACATCGTCAATCTGGTCGGAAGAGACAATGTCAGGGGGGAGGAGGTCGTTCACCTCTTCATAGGTGAGGAAACCTTTCTCCTTGCCCAGGTCGATGAGCTGCTTCACTTCGTCCATGCTTTTCTTGGCCATTTACCACGCTCCGCTACAGCTTGAATCCAGCACCTCTACCGCTTGAATCCTACTATAGTAATTTCGATTTTTTATTACGCAACCGCTCAAGTTCAGACAGGATCTCCAGGTATCTCGGAGAATCCGGATCGACCGTGGCCAATTCCCTTGCCAGGGCCTTGCCGTCCCCCTTGAGCGCTCGCCGTTCCAGGGCTTGGCAGCACTGCTCGAAAGCCTTGACGGGATCAAGGTCCTCCAGGTGCGCGTCCTCCACGAACAGCGAATAGAGACGGCTTCTTTCCTCGTGCGACTCGATCTGTTCCAACACCAGGGGGAGATCGAGATCCCCCGTTTCCGAATCGGCCACGATGGCCTGTGCCAGCTTCAGGTGGCTGGCGCTGAAGAGCTTATCGGCACCGTGATCCCGAACCCTTAGCACGACGTCCGGATACTTGACCATCAGGGTCAGCAGCACCTCTTCCGTCCCCTTCTGCTGCGGCGCCCCCTTGGGCTGCGGGCGCGGCGCCTGGGGCCGGGCCGGGATGCCCACTTTCTGGAGCAGCATGGCGCGGTCGATGCCGAGTGCTCGGCAGATCTCCTTCTCGTAGAGGCCGCGTTCCACCGGATCGCCAATCTTCAGCAGCCGGGGCGAGACCTCGTTCACGACGGCGACCTTCCCTTCCACGCTCTTCACGTCCATGCGCTTGAGGAGTCCCTTGTAGAAGGACTCGAAGATGGGGAGCGCCTTGTCCAAAAGCGGCTGGAAGGCGTCGCCGCCTTCGCGGTTGATGAAGGTGTCCGGGTCGTCCTCCGCCGGAACTTCGACCACCCGCGCCGGGAACCCCTCTTCCAGGAACAGTTCCATGGAGCGGACCGTCGCCTTGCGCCCCGCCTCATCGCCGTCAAAGAGCATGAAGGCCCGGTCGGCGTAGCGGCGCAGCAGCTTCACGTGCGGCGGCGTGAGCGCCGTGCCGCAGGTGGCCACCACGTTGGTGAAGCCGGCCCGGTACAGTGCCAGGTGATCGAAATATCCCTCGACCACGATGGCACTCCCCTTCTCCCGCATCCCCTTCTTGGCCAGGTCGACCCCGAAGAGGACCTCGCTTTTGCGGTACACGATGGACTCCGGGGAGTTTATGTACTTGGGGAGCGAGTCGTCCATGACCCGCCCGCCGAAACCTATGGCGCGGCCGTGCAGGTCCGCGATGGTGAAGAGGAGACGGTTTCGGAAGGTGTCGTAGTAGCCGTCCTTCCCTTCCCTTTTCCGTAAAAGGCCGAGCTTCTCGGCCGCATCCAGCGGGATCCCCTTGCGCCGAAAAAAGGTGGTCAGGTTGTCCCATCCCGCCGGTGCGAAGCCCATGCGGTAGGTGGCGGCGGTGGCTTTATCAACCCCGCGCTTCTCCAGGTACGCCCTGCCCGCGGCACCCGCCTCGTCCGTTTCCAGCACCCGGCGGTAAAACTCGCAAGCAGCCTCGTTGATCTGGTAGGCCTGCTCTTGCTCGTCCACCTTGCGCTTCTCTTCGCGGGTCAGCGGACGTTCGGGGATTTCCACCCCCACTTTCTTGGCCAGAAACTTGACCGCCTGCGGGAAGGAAAGCCCTTCCATGCGCATGACGAAATCAACCGAATTGCCTCCCACGCCGCAACCAAAGCAATGGAAGATGCCGCGCGCCGGGTTCACGTTGAACGACGCGGTCTTCTCGCCATGAAAGGGGCAGACCCCCTGGTAGTTGGCCCCGGACTTCTTGAGGCTCATGTAGTCGGAGACAACCTGGAGGATCGGGGCCCTCTCGCGTACTTCCCTGATCTTCTCGTCCGGTATCGTCGACACTGCGGTTGTTCCTTATTTCTTATGCGCTCCGTGCGGAGTCGACGCCTTTACTTCCTTTTTTTCCCCGGGTTCTGCGGCGTCCTTTGGTTCCCTGTGCTGGGCTATGGCACCTTCCCAGCCGGCGGCTATATCCGCTCCGGTCGAGGCGAAGGCCGCCCCGGTCTTTGAGCCGTGGATCCAGATCTTCACCTTTTCCGGCATCGGCTTGGTGGTCGCCAGGTAGAGGAGCACGCAGAGGATGAAGCCCCCCTGGAGGAAACCGAAGACGATCCCGCCGGCGCGGTTGATTCCGCCCAGGAGCATGACTTTCAAGACGACGGTGAGCAGATGACCGAGGAAGTAGAAAAGCATGCCGAGCAGCATGAAAATAAGGAGGAACGCCAGCGGCTGCGCGACCTGCGGGGGGAGGTTGATGAAGTGCCTGATCCCCAGACTGAGAGTGGAATAGTATCGGAAAGCGGCCCAGCCGCCCGTGACGAGGCCAAGCAGGGAGCACGCCTCCCGGACCAGCCCCTTCGAGAATCCCTTCGCCACAAAGAAAAGCAGTACGACCCAGATAAGGATGTCAAGAAGGATCATGCAAACACCTGGTCACTAGCCACAAAGCAAAAGAAGGGGGAATCGCTGCGATTCGCCCCTACTCATGACACCCATAACTCGCAAGCTCCCCCGGGAATAGGTCCCGGGGGAGTTCTTTATGCGAGTTTTTCCTTCACAACTTCGCTCACCAGTTTGCCTTCTGCACGGCCTGCGACGAGGGGCTGGAGGGCCTTCATGACCTTGCCCATATCCTTGCCGCCGGTAGCGCCGACTTCCGTGATGACTTTCGCCACCAGGTCGCCCAGCTCTTCCCGTGTCAGCTGCTGGGGGAGGTAGTCCATAAGGAGCGCGAGCTCCGCTTCCTCTTTATCCACCAACTCCTGCCTGCCTGCTTCCTTAAAGAGTCGGATGGATTCCCTGCGCTGCTTGCAGAGGGTAACGATGGTTTCGGTGATCTCGCTATCGCTCAGTTCACGTCTGAGCTCGATATCGCGGTTTTTCACCGAGGAGAGCACCATGCGGATGGTAGATAAACGCAGGGCGTCGCGACTTTTCATCGCCTCCTTCAGTTCCGCGTTGAGTCTCTCCCTCAGTTGCATGAAACCCTCTTCTTAGTCGACCATCTTGCGCTGTTTTTTCAGAGCGCGCTTGCGAGCGGCAATGGCCTTTTTCTTCTTCTTGATGCTCGGCTTCTCGTAGTGCTCTCTTTTGCGGACCTCAGAAAGGATTCCGGCTTTCTCGCACTGCTTCTTGAACTTCTTGAGCGCAAGCTCAAACGGTTCAGCTTCTTTTACCTTTACTCCCGGCATTCATATTCCCCCCCCTTCTCTAGCTAGATTTACAACTTGTGTGGGTACGGGCCGGCAGACATTATTCAAGGAACCAGCAATATACCATCGCGGTCTTTTTTGTCAAGGCATTTGTGCCATTGTGGAACGAACTAGCCGATGCGGGAATTCTTCTCTTCGATGCCGGACATGCCGAAGCGGCGCCTGAGTTCAGCGTAGACCTCCTCCGGATCGATGTCGTAGAAGCCCAGCAGGACCAGGCTGTGGAAGAAAAGGTCGGCGGTCTCGTAGACGATCTCCTCGCGCTTGCCGCCCTTGCCGGCGATAACGACCTCGGTCGCCTCCTCGCCCAGTTTCTTGAGGATCTTGTCGATCCCCTTCGCCATGAGGCTCGCGGTGTAGGAGTTCTCGCTCGGGTTGGCCTTGCGTTCCTGGATCACGCGGTAAACCGCGGTGATGATGTCGTCTTTATGCTGCTCCATGATGAAGCTCCTTCGTTTGTTCTTCTGCTCCTCACCCCGGAGGGGGGAGGTTGGGAGGGGGGCTATTCTAGCAGGAGAAAACCATCCCCCTCCCTGACCCTCCCCCTCCGGGGGAGGGAACAAGAATGGTCAAGGGATTACAGCCTGACCGGCACGCCGCGCTCGCGGAGGTAGGTCTTGGCTTCCTCGATGGTGTACTCGCGGTAGTGGAAGATGGATGCGGCGAGGCAGGCGCTGGCGCCGGCCTGGGTGAAGCCGTCGTAGAGGTGCGACAGGCCGCCGACCCCGCCAGAGGCGATGACCGGGATGCTGACCGCATCGACCACGGCCCGGGTCAGCGGCAGATCGTAGCCGTCCTTGGTGCCGTCACGGTCCATGCTGGTGAGCAGGATCTCGCCGGCGCCCAACTCTTCCATGCGCTGCGCCCATTCGACCGCGTCGATGCCGGTCGGGTTGCGGCCGCCATGGGTGTAGACTTCCCAGCCGCCATTGGCGCGGGAGCGGGCGTCGATGGCGACCACGGTGCACTGCGAGCCGAACCGCTCGGCCGCCTCGTTCACGAACTCGGGACGGTGCACCGCGGCCGTGTTGATGGAGACCTTGTCGGCCCCTGCGTTCAGCAGGCGCCTGATGTCGTCGACCGTGCGGACGCCGCCGCCGACAGTGAGCGGCATGAAGACGCGCTCGGCGGTCCTGCGCACCACGTCAATGATGATGTCGCGCTCGTCGGAGGAGGCGGTGATGTCGAGAAAGGTCAGCTCGTCGGCGCCCTGCTGGTCGTACAGCTCGGCGATCTCGACCGGGTCGCCCGCATCGCGCAGGCCCAGGAACTGGACACCTTTAACTACCCGGCCACCTTTGACGTCCAGGCAGGGGATGATTCTTTTTGTAAGCATCTTAAAACTCCAGCTTTGTCTTAGCGCTGCTTCTTGGTCAGTGCGATAGCTTCGGCGAGGTTGATGGCGCCGGAGTAGATGGCCTTGCCGGTGATGACACCGGTGACTCCGGAGGACTCGATGGCGATCAGGTTCTCGATGTCCTTCAGCGAGGAGAGTCCGCCGGAGGCGATCACCGGGATGTTGATGGCTTCAGCCAGTGCCTTGGTGGCCTCGATATTCGGCCCCTGCATCATGCCGTCGCGGCTGATGTCGGTGTAGATGATGGCGGAGACGCCGTCCCCTTCGAACTGCCTGGCGAGTTCGGTCGCCGTGATGCCGGTCACTTCGGCCCAACCCTGGACCGCGACCATGCCGTTCTTGGCGTCGATACCGACCACGATCTTGCCGGGGAACTTGGCGCAGGCTTCCTTCACAAAAGCAGGGTTTCTCTGCGCGGCGGTGCCGATGATGACGCGGCCGATGCCGAGGGAGAGATAGGCTTCGATGGTGGCGATGTCGCGGATGCCGCCGCCCAACTGGGTCGGGATGGTGACGGACTTCACGATGGACTCGATGGCGGAGCGGTTCTTCGGCTCGCCCGCAAAGGCGCCGTCCAGGTCGACGATGTGCAGGATCTCGCCGCCCTGACGCTGCCACTCGGCCGCCTGTGCGCCCGGATCGTCGTTGAAAACCGTGTCCTTCTCCATCAGCCCCTGCTCCAAGCGGACGCAGCAGCCGTTCTTCAGATCTATTGCCGGAATAATGATCATTTCAATCCCTCAGTTATTTCATTGCAGCGAAGTTCTTCAGCATGGCGAGCCCCTTGTCCTGGGACTTCTCCGGGTGGAACTGGGCGGCCACGACGTTGTCGCGCCAGATGGCGGCGCAGAAGTCGATGCCGTAGTTGGTGGTCGCCGCCACCACGCTCTCGTCGTTCGGCTTCACGTAGTAGGAATGCACGAAGTAGACGTTGGAACCGTTATCGACGCCATTGAACAGCGGCGAAGGGCGCTTGATGTCGAGCTGGTTCCAGCCCATGTGCGGCACCTTCAGCTCCTCACCCGCCTGCTCCATCCCTTCCGGGAAGCGAAGCACCTTGCCGGGGATCACGTCGAGGCCCTTGTGGATGCCGAATTCCTCGCTCTCGGTGAAGAGAAGCTGCAGCCCCAGGCAGATGCCGAGGAAGGGTTTGCCTTCCTTGATCACCTTGAGGATCGGCTCCACGAATCCACCTTCCTCGAGGTTCCTGATGCAGTCGCGGAAGGCACCGACGCCTGGCAAGACGACGCGTTCGGCGTCCAGAAGCACTTTAGGATCAGAGGTAACGATGGCCTCGCAGCCGACCTTCTCGAACCCTTTCTGCACGGAGCGCAGATTCCCCATGCCGTAATCTATGATCGCGATCATCTCTTTATCCTTCTGTATGCCAGTTCTTGTTGCGGTAGTCAGATCTCAAATAGTGCCAGCGCCCTCATCCGCCCCTGCGGGGCACCTTCCCCCGACGGGGGAAGGAAGGCCCCCCCTCGCCCTCCGGGAGAGGGCCGGGGTGAGGGCAGGCTTACAGCTTGCCCTTGGTGGACATGACCCCTTCGATGCGGGGGTCCATCTGGGTCGCCATGTCGAGGGCGCGGGCCGCGGCCTTGAAGCAGGCTTCCAGGATGTGGTGTACGTTGTCGCCGTACATCACGTTGATGTGGAGGTTCGCGCCGCAGTGGTTCACGAAGCCCTGGAAGAACTCGCGCACCAGCTCGACGTCGAAGTCGCCGATCTTCACCTTGGGGAGCTGAACGTTGTAGACCAAGTAGGGACGCCCGGAAAGGTCGGTGGCGACGCTCGCCAGGGTCTCGTCCATCGGCACGGTGGCCTGGCCGTAACGGCGGATGCCGCACTTGTCGCCAAGGGCTTCCTTGAACGCCGAGCCGAGCACGATGCCGATGTCCTCGACCGTGTGGTGGAAGTCGATGTCGATGTCGCCATGCGCCTCGATCTTGAGGTTAAAAAGGCCGTGCCTGGCGAAGAGGTCCAGCATGTGATCCAGAAAGGGGACCGAAGTGCAGAGCTGCGCCTCGCCTTTGCCGTCGATTTCAAGGGAGAGCTTGATCTGCGTCTCCTTGGTGATGCGTTCGATGTTTGCCGACCTGGCCATGCCTGCCTCCTTTAATTACATGATCAAAGCTGCCATGAATTTGAAACTAGCTGTCCAGCCTGAAGCTGACCGACTTGCCGTGGGCTTCCAGCCCTTCCAGCGTGGCGATGCGGACGATATCGGCACCGACCCGCTGCAGGCCGCCCTTGGTGAAATAGATGAGGGAGCTTTTCTTGATGAAGTCATCCACCGACAGCGGCGAGAAGAAGCGCGCCGTGCCGCCGGTCGGGAGCGTGTGGTTGGGGCCGGCGAGATAATCGCCGGAGGCCTCGGGGGTGTAGTGTCCCATGAAGATCGCGCCGGCGTTGGTGATGAGCGGCATGATCTCGAACGGGTTCTCCACTGCGAGTTCCAGGTGCTCCGGGGCGATGCGGTTGGAGAAGGCAATGGCCTCTTCCAGGTCGCCGGCCACGATGATGACGCCAAAGGATTCCCAGGACTTGCGGGCGATCGCCTCGCGGGAAAGTTCCTTCAACTGGCGCTCCACCTCGGCCGCCACCTTCTCGCCGAAAGCGCGGTCGGTGGTGATCAGTACGGAGGAGGCAAGTTCGTCGTGCTCGGCCTGGGAGAGAAGGTCCGCCGCTATGTGGGTCGGGTTGCCGCTGCCATCGTTGATGACCAGGATCTCGCTCGGGCCGGCGATCATGTCGATGCCGACCTGGCCGAAGACCAGCTTCTTGGCGGTGGCGACGTAGATATTGCCCGGGCCGGTGATCTTGTCGACTTTCGGAACGGTGGCGGTGCCGTAGGCGAGTGCCGCGACGGCCTGCGCGCCGCCAATGCGGAAGATGCGATCGACGCCGGCAAGCTTGGCGGCTACCAGCACGTGGGCGTTGGTCTCACCGCCCGGGGTGGGGACGACCATGATGATCTCGCCGACGCCGGCGACCTTGGCGGGCACGGCGTTCATGATGACGCTGGAGGGATAGCAGGCCTTGCCGCCGGGGACGTAGATGCCCACCTTGGCGAGCGGGGTAACCTTCTGGCCCAGCATGATGTCGGCTTCCTCGGTGGAAAGCCAGGTCTGCTGCTTCTGCTTCTCGTGATAGCGGGCGACGCGCTCGACGGCGAGTTTCAGCGCCGCGAGGTCCTTCTCGTCCACCTGGGCGAAGGCCTTGGCGAACTCTTCCTCGGTGATCTCCAGCCCAGCCGCGTCGCACTCCAGCCGGTCGAAACGGCGGGTGTAATCAAGGAGCGCCGCGTCGCCGCGCTTGCGCACATCCGAGATGATGCCCAGCACCACCTCTTCGACCTCGCGCCCCGACTCCTCGCCACGCTCAACAATGGCATCGAACTTCGCCTGAAAATCTGCTTCCCTGATGTCGAGGAACTGCATCTTTAAACCTCGCGAATGGTGGAAATAAAATCTTTATACTCTCGCATTCACCCCTCTCGAGCACCCTGCCCGAAGGAGGGGACTGGCTCCGCCAGGTGCCTGTCCCCTTTGGGCTTGGGTAAGGTGGGTGGGCGGAATGGAGCGTTCCGCTAGAGGGCCTGGCACCTAACGGAGCCAGTCCCTTCTGCGATCCGGTCGTTATATATGCTGCTCCAGCCCTTCGATGATCTTGGAGATGCGCTCGTGCTTGGTCTTGAGGCTCGCACGGTTGACGATCAGGCGGCAGGTGATCTCTGCGATGGTTTCAATCTCCACCAGGCCGTTCTGCTTCAGCGTCTCGCCGGTGGAAACGAGGTCGACGATGCGCTCGGAAAGGCCGACCAGCGGAGCAAGCTCGATGGAGCCGTAAAGCTTGATCAGCTCGACCTGTATGCCCTTCGCCGCGAAGTACTTCTCCGTCACGTTAGGATACTTGGTGGCGATACGGATGTTGTTCCAGGCGGAGGGGTCGTCCTTGCTGGAAAGTTCGACCGGCTCGGCGACCATGAGGCGGCAATAGCCGAATTTCAGGTCCAGCGGCTCGTAGAGATCCTTCTCCGCCTCCATCAGGGTGTCCTTGCCGACGATGCCGAGGTCGGCACAGCCGTACTCCACGTAGGTGGGGACGTCGGTGGCGCGCACGATCATGTAGCGCATCTTCTGCTCGTGGTTCTCGAAAACAAGCTTGCGGGTGTCGGAGAGGAGCTCTTCACAGTCGATGCCGATCTTCTTGAACAGGGCAACGGAGTCCTGCAGGATGCGGCCTTTCGGGATGGCGATGGTGACGTAGTCGGTCATTTTAAAAACTCCGTGGGAGCATGGCATTTATGTGTTACGGATCTTGCGGGCACCCTCTCCCAGAGGGAGAGGGAAGGTAAAGCTTGGGGGCACGACATCAGCGTGTCATGCCCCCAATATGCACTACGGCCCGTCGACGTCCGGGACGCGGACGATGTCCGCGCCGAGTCCGGCGAGCTTCTTCTCGATGTTCTCGTAGCCGCGGTCCAGGTGGTAGATCCTGGAGATCTCGCTGGTGTTGTCAGCGGCCAGGGCGGCAAGGATCAGCGACGCGGAGGCCCGGAGGTCGGTCGCCATGACCGGCGCGCCGGAAAGCTTCTTGACGCCTTTGACGGTTGCGGCGTTGCCTTCGCAGATAATGTCAGCGCCGAAACGCAGCAGCTCGGAGACGTGCATGAAACGGTTCTCGAAGATGTTCTCCGAGATCACGCTGGCGCCTTCCGCGACGCACATGAGGGCCATGAACTGGGCCTGCATGTCGGTCGGGAAGCCCGGGTAGGGACGGGTCTTGATGTTGACGTTGCGAATCTTCTTCGGCCCCTTGACGCGGACCACATTGTCCTTGTTGATGATCTCCACGCCGGCGTCCTGCAGCTTGAAGGTCAGGGCGTCCAGGTGCTCCAGGCGCATGTTCTTGATCTTAATGTCCCCGCCGGTGATGGCGGAAGCGATCATGAAGGTACCGGCCTCGATGCGGTCCGGCATCACCGCGTGCTCGGCGGCGGTCAATTGCTCGACCCCTTTAATGCGGATAGTGTCGGTGCCGGCCCCTTCGATGTTGGCGCCCATCTTGGTCAGGATATCGGCGAGGTCCACGATCTCCGGTTCGCGCGCCGCATTCTCCAGGATGGTCTCCCCCTGCGCGGTGGCGGCCGCCATCAGGAGTTGCTCGGTGCCGCCCACGGTGGAGATGTCGAAGTTGATGCGTGCACCCTTCAGTTTCTTGGCCTTCGCTTCCACGTAGCCATGCTCCAGGGTGATCTCAGCGCCCAGCGCGGCAAGACCTTTCAGGTGCAGGTTGATGGGACGCGCGCCGATGGCGCAGCCGCCAGGGAGCGATACGCGGGCCTGGCCGAAACGGGCCAAAAGCGGGCCGAGCACCAGCACGGAGGCGCGCATGGTGCGCACCAGGTCGTATGTGGCTTCCCAGCTGTTCAGGTTGGTGGTGTCGATCTTGACCACGTTGCCGCGACCGTCGACCGTGGCGCCGAGTTTCTCCAGCACCTTGATGGTGGTGTTGATATCCCTCAGGAAGGGAACGTTGCTGATGGTGTGGCACCCGGGCGCCAGAATGGTGGAGATGAATATGGGGAGGGCGGCGTTTTTCGATCCGCTGACGGTCACTTCTCCGGAAAGTTTGTTGCCACCTTTGATTATCAGTTTTTCCACTGTTACCTCTGTGTTCTTTTCTTTTGTTCAACGCCCCGAGGGGCGGAGGGAAATGTCTCAGTCCCTAAGGGGACAGGCACCTGGCGGAGCCAGTCCCCCTCAGAGCCTGCCGCCGACCACGCGCTCGATGCCTGCAGGATCGGTCTGGGTGAAGGTTTCCCCGGCGAAGCCGCCGGACTTCAAAAGTCCCAGCACCTGGGGTGCCTGTCCGGCGCCGACCTCGAAGATCAGCCAGCCGCCGGGGTTCAGATAGCCGGGCGCGTCGCTCACGATACGCCGGTAAAAATCGAGGCCATCGGCCCCGCCATCGAGCGCGCCCATCGGCTCGAAGCCGCGCACCTCTGCCTGCAAGGTCGCCAGTTCGGAATTGGGAATATAGGGCGGGTTGGATACTACCATGTCGAAGCGTCGTCCCGCAAACGGTTCGAACATAGAGCCCTGGAAAAATTGCACGGCGGCCTCGTTGCGCTCGGCGTTGCCGCGGGCGACCTCGAGGGCTTCCGCGGAAACGTCCACGCTGCAGACTTCCGCCTGCGGCAGTGCCTTGGCCAGCGCGATGGCCACGCAGCCGCTGCCGGTGCCGATGTCGAGGATGCTCCGGGCGGCGGAACCGCGCTCGATCGCCTCGGTCACCAGCACCTCGGTGTCGTGGCGCGGGATCAGTACCGCCGGGGTGACCCGAAATTCGAGTCCCATGAATTCCTGGGTCCCCAGGATGTACTGCAGCGGCTCGCGCT
This sequence comes from Geomonas propionica, assembly GCF_016458235.1. Lineage (GTDB taxonomy): Bacteria > Desulfobacterota > Desulfuromonadia > Geobacterales > Geobacteraceae > Geomonas > Geomonas propionica. The sequence continues at coordinate 25,498 of NZ_JAEMHK010000010.1, forward strand.
TGCCGCGTCGCGCCACCATAGTGCGGTAAGCGGCCAGCTCGGCGTCGGAAAGGGGCTTGTCGAAGTTCAGGTAGAGACCGACCCGGTCCAGGGACAGCGCCTCGCACAGCATCCACTCCGCCTCCAGGCGCGGGTTTTCCACGCCTTTCTCGGAAAGGTAGCCTTTGGTCCAATTAAGGATCTTGAGGACATCCCATTTTTCGGGGGTGGTGGTCATGTCAAATTACCTGGACATTGTGGGTCCGTCGAAGGTGGCCGACCCGGAAGGCATGAATTACATGCCTTCGCTTTGGGCCTGCAGGGCTTCCATCTGGTAGTGGGCGCGCAGGGAATCGGCGATCTCGGAGATGTCGCCGGCCATGATGGAATCGAGGCGGTACAGGGTGAGCCCGATGCGGTGATCGGTCATGCGCCCCTGCGGGAAGTTGTAGGTCCTGATGCGCTCGCTGCGGTCGCCGCTGCCCACCTGGCTCTTCCTGTCGGCGGCCATCTTGGCGTTCTGCTCCATCACGATGTTGTCCAGGATCCTGGACTTCAAGACCTTCATGGCTTTCGCGCGGTTCTTGATCTGGCTGCGCTCTTCCTGGCAGGCGACGACGGTGCCGGTCGGAAGGTGGGTGATCCTGACCGCGGAGTCGGTGGTGTTGACGTGCTGGCCGCCCGCGCCGGAGGAGCGGTAGACGTCGATCTTCAGGTCGGTCGGGTTGATGTCGATGTCGACGTCCTCAGCCTCGGGCATGACCGCCACGGTGCAGGCCGAAGTGTGGATGCGCCCCTGCGCCTCGGTCTCGGGAACGCGCTGCACGCGGTGGGTGCCGGACTCGTACTTCAGTTTGGCGAAGACACCGTCGCCCTCGACCAGCGCGATTACCTCTTTGAAGCCACCCCGCTCGGACTCGGATGCGGAGATCACTTCGACCTTCCAGCGGTTGGTCTCGGCGAAGCGGCTGTACATGCGGAACAGGTCGCCCGCGAAAAGTGCCGACTCGTCTCCGCCGGTGCCGGCGCGGATCTCCAGGACGACGCTCTTGTCGTCGTTGGGGTCCTTGGGCAGCAGGAGCACTTGGATCTCGCTTTCCAGCTGCTCGCGGCGCTCCTCCAGGGTTTCCAGTTCGGCCTGGGCCATCTCGCGCATCTCCTGGTCCGGCTCCTTCAGGAGTTCCTTGTTCCCTTCCATGTCGGCGAGCACTTTCTTGTACTCGCGGTAGGCGGCGATCAACTCGGTGAGGCCGGCGTGCTCCTTGGAGAGCTTCCTGAACTCAGTCTGGTTCGCCAGCACCTCCGGATCGGAAAGGAGCGATTCCAGCTCGCCGAAACGGGTTTCAAGATCTGCGATTTTATCGAACATGGACATACAACACCTCAAAAGACCCTTGGGCCTGATTCAATCAAAAACATTCTGCCTGGTCACCCAAGCGGCAAGGCGGGCGAATGATTATTCGCCCCTACAGGTGCGGGATCCCCGCTGAGAGCTCCCCTTACCTCACGTGCCGGCTAAACGACCAGCCGGTCGTCTTTGAAGCCGTCGTTCAGCTCGAGGGCGACCTGCATCGACTTGATGGCGACCTCAATCTGGCTGTCGTCGGGCTCGCGGGTGGTCAGCCGCTGCAGCGCTAGGCCCGGGGCGATCACCATCCGCACCAGCGCGTGGCTGTCGTGCTTGGCGGTCCACTTGAGGACCTCGTAGGAGAGCCCGGCGATCATCGGCAGCAGGACGATCCTGGAGCCGGCCTTGAAGTAGAAGGGCCACAGCTTCGGGATCAGGGAGAACACCACGATGCTCACCAGCATGACGATCAACAGGAAGCTGGTACCGCAACGCGGGTGCAGGCAGCTGTACTTCCTCACGTTGTCGACGGTGAGCTCCTCGCCCGCCTCGAAGGTGAAGATCGACTTGTGCTCGGCGCCGTGATACTGGAACACCCGCTGGATGTCCTTCATGCGCGAGATGCCGATGATGTAGATCAGGAACACCGCGACCCGAATCACGCCATCCACCAGGTTGAAGACGATGTTGGAGTCACCGATGATCGGGATGAGCAGCTTGGTCAGGTAGAGCGGCAGGATGAAGAAGAGCAAGATGCCGAAACCGAAGGCGACGGCCATGGTGCCGGCGATGGCCCAGTCGTTGATCTCTTCTTTTTCCTCGCCCTCGGTGAGCGCCTCGTTGGCGGAGAAGTTGAGCGCCTTGATGCCGATGATGAGCGACGAGAAAAGCGCCACCGCTCCACGGACGATGGGGAGCTTGGTGATGGGGAAACGCTCGGAAAGCGGGATCACCGTCTCGCTCTTCACCGAGATGTCGCCGTCGGGCCTTCTCACTGCAATGGCCATGGAGCGGGGGGCCCGCATCATGACGCCTTCCAGAACCGCCTGTCCGCCAATGTTTATCTTTGACACGTTGTTACCTCGTGTTGAAAGGCTATAGAGCCCGGAAGAACTCCCGCACCTCGGCCATCTTGCCGCAGCACATGGCGCCTTCAGGGCAGGGGCCGGCAAGGCAGCCGGGGCCGGCCTTGTCGAAAACGGTGGGCGCCACCGGCTTCACGAGACGCAGCATCTCGACGGCCATGGCGCGAATCTCCCACTGGGCCCGCTCGCAGCAGCGCACGGCGAAGAAGTGCAGAAGCTCCCGGGCGTTCATGGTGATGATGATCTTGGTTTCGGTGGCGTTGGGAAGCAGGTAGCGTGCATCCTCGGCCGGGACACCCGCCTCGACCAGGGTGGCATAGGCCGCGTGTAGCGAGGCGACCTGGGCCTCGAAGAGCTGCAGGTGCTCGGGGTTGTCCGCTATCGACTGCGGCGTCACCACGGCAAAGCGTTCTTTATGCGAGACGTAGCGCTGGGACTGCTGTGAAAAGGAGGCGACCCGGTGCCGCACCAGCTGGTGGCTGGTGACGCGCGAGATCCCGTCCACGCCGAAGGTGAACGAAGCGTGCTCCAGCACCGACTGGTGCCCAAGCGACATGATCTTGTCCAGGAATTTTTTGACGTCGGCGCCGGAGAGTTTATCCTTGAGCGCCTCGATGTCGGCCGACGAATAGCAGAGCCGGGCCGCCAGTGCGATGGTCAACTCGGGCTCGGGGGTGTGCTGCAGGAGGGCAACCTTCATGAAGATCCTTCAAACACTGTCGTGCTGTAGAAAACGAAATAAGGGGATTTCGCCATAGACAAAATCCCCTCGAACCGATTCGCGAACGCGAAAGCCTCTAGCTTTCTTCGGTCGGCGCCGCAGCGATGTTGTAGCGCTTGCGGAAGCGCTCGACGCGGCCTGCGGTGTCGATAAGCTTCTGCTTGCCGGTGTAGAACGGGTGGCACTGCGAGCAGATCTCGGTGGAGATCTCCGCTTTGGTGGAACGGGTCTGGAACTGGTTACCGCACAGGCACTTCACGGTAATCTCTTCGTACTTGGGGTGGATCCCTTCTTTCATATCTTCCTCCTGGCGGGGCGCACCCCGTTATCTGACTTTGATGTTCTTGCCGGAAAGTAGCCATAAATAGCACCTTCACTGCAAGATTTCAACACTTTTTTACTTGCTCATGGAATCGAGGAAGTCCTGGTTGGTCTTGGTCCCCTGCAGCTTGGAGATCAGGAACTCCATGGAATCCACCACGTTCATGGGGTGGAGCACCTTCCGGAGGATCCAGATGCGGTTCAGAGAAGACTTCTCGATGAGCAGTTCCTCTTTCCTCGTGCCCGACTTGTTGATGTCGATGGCGGGGAAAGTCCTCTTTTCGACCAGCTTACGGTCCAGGTGCAGCTCCATGTTGCCGGTGCCCTTGAACTCCTCGAAAATGACCTCGTCCATCTTGGAGCCGGTATCGACCAGCGCGGTGGCGATGATGGTGAGCGAGCCACCTTCTTCGATGTTGCGCGCCGCGCCGAAGAAGCGTTTGGGCTTGTGCAGCGCGTTGGAGTCGACGCCGCCGGAGAGGATCTTGCCGGAAGGCGGGATCACGGTGTTGTAGGCGCGGGCCAGACGGGTGATGGAGTCCAGCAGGATGACGACGTCGCGCTTGTGCTCGACCAGTCGCTTGGCCTTCTCGATGACCATCTCGGCTACCTGGATGTGGCGGGAAGCCGGCTCGTCGAAGGTGGAGGAGATGACCTCGCCCTGCACGGAGCGCTGCATATCGGTAACCTCCTCCGGACGCTCGTCGATCAGGAGGACGATCAGGAACACCTCGGGGTGGTTGACGGCGATGGAGTTGGCGATGTTCTGGATCAGCATGGTCTTGCCGGTGCGCGGCGGAGCGACGATCAGGCCCCTCTGCCCCTTGCCGATCGGCGCCACCAGCTCCATGACGCGGCTGGACATGTTGTCCGGCGCGGTCTCGAGCTTCAGCTTCTCTTCCGGGTAGAGCGGAGTCAGGTTGTCGAAGAGGATCTTGTCGCGGGCGACCTCGGGAGACTCGTGGTTCACGGTCTCGACCTTCAAGAGGGCGAAGTAACGCTCCCCTTCCTTGGGCGGCCTGATCTGGCCGGCCACGGTGTCGCCGGTGTGCAGGTTGAAGCGGCGGATCTGCGAGGGCGACACGTAGATGTCGTCGGGACCCGGCAGGTAGTTGTAATCCGGCGCCCTCAGGAAGCCGAACCCGTCCGGCAGAGTCTCGAGAACCCCTTCGCCGAAGATCATCCCGTTCTTCTCGGTCTGGGCGTTGAGGATGGCGAAGATCAGGTCCTGCTTCCTGAGACTGGACGCCCCCTCGATGTTCAACGCCTTGGCAATGGCCGTGAGATCGTTGATTTTCTTTTCTTTAAGTTCCTGTAGGTTCATCTGTTCTCCTGATATGGCGCAAATATAGATCTAACGGCAAATTGCCTGACTGGAATACGGGAATGTTTCACCGATGCGGCATGGGTAACATGCGAGGCGTGCCTGACGAGCGCTATCGTGTAAAGGATCTGTGAGTAAGTAAGCCTTGAGTTTATCTTGAGGTGTCGGTACCGGTTCGGTATGAGATAAAAATCGGGGTATTTAAAGGTGTCTGCAAAAGGTCTGATTGAGGATATTGAGAATTTATACCCTTCCCCTCATTACCTTGTCAACTTTATTTTTTCCGCCCTTTACGGCCCGGACCGCGTCGGACCACTAAGAACCTCAAGGGGTTCCGCCCACCGCGAGCGGTCAAATTATTGGCACTCTTCCGGGCCCGTTGACGCTGCAGACCCCGTTTCCGGCTCCCGCCCCGCATCAGTTGCAGCATCGGTGCCATACTTGGCGCCGCCGCGCCGTTTTCTGCGGGCCTTCTGCCTTTTCAGCTTTTCCGCGGCCAATTCCTTCTTGGTCATGCCGCCGCCGGCGCCCTCGATCTTCTCCAACAGTAGGCGGCGGGCAAGGAACCGGTTCAGCGACTGGCTGCGCGATTCCATGCATTTCACCTCGAGCCCGCTGGGGAGGTGTTTCAGGTAGACGCAGGAGGAGCTCTTGTTGACGTGCTGCCCGCCCCGCCCCGATGCATGGACGAAACGCTCCTCCAGGTCCTTCTCCGCGACCCCGAGCTGTTCCATCTTCGCTTTCAGCCAGCGGTTCTTTTCCTCGCTCACCGCGAAATCTGCCATCGCCCCCCCTTTCGTTCCAGGGGAGCATGATAGCGTCCGGCAATGGGGAAGTCAAAAGGTGTCGACGAGAGGCCCGGGTGCCGCGGGAAGGGCGAATAATTATTCGCCCCTACAGGTCCGGGGCCTCCTTGGTATAATCTCCGGCTGATTCCGGAGGTGCGTTCATGACAACTATCAGCAGGCGCGCATTCCTGGCCGGCGGGATCGCCTTTTTGCCCTACCTCTACTATCAGCGGGTCTCGGTGGCGGTGCGGCGCTACCGGGTGCCGGTGCAAAACCTCCCCCGACCTTTCCACGGCTTCACCATCCTGCATATCACCGACCTGCACGACAAGGAATTCGGCGAACACGGCAAGGATCTGCTGGCGATACTGCGCGGATTATCCTTCGATCTCCTGGCCGTCACGGGAGACCTGGTGCTGCGGACTTCGCCAAAGGTCGATGCGGCTCTCGAACTGATCCGGGGGATTGGCGGCTTTTCCAAAAGCCCGGCCTTCTCGGTGAGCGGCAATCACGAGTGGGGCGCGCAACTGGCGCCGCAAGTCAACGCGAAACTTGAACAGGCTGGAGTCAGGGTTCTAACCAACGAATCGGAGGTGCTACGGAGGGGGGAGGACCGGCTCTGGGTGGTCGGGGTGGACGACCCCGTCACCGGGAGGGCGAACTTGACGCAGGCGCTAAGCCCTACCGATGCCCGCCAACCGCGCCTGTTGCTGGCCCATGCGCCGCACCCCTTCCCGCAGGCGGTGCAGGCCGGTGTGGACCTGATGCTGGTTGGCCACACCCACGGGGGACAGATCCGCGTCCCCTTGATCGGCGCGCCCTACATCCCCTCCATGGGCTACTTGCCGAGGTGGGATTACGGCCTGTACCGCCAAGGGAAAAGCACCATGATCGTCAACGGCGGTCTGGGGGAGAGTTGGTTCCCGATCCGCATCAACAACCCTCCCGAAGTGGCGCTGGTGACCCTGTACCCTTCGGACCCCGCACAGTTCTCCGGCAAGGAGGGCCTCGGCTAGCCGCGCGTCGTCGGCATGACTACGTCAGCCATGACCTCCGCCATCCGCTGCGCCGACAGGCGGGCGTTGTTGAAGACGAGGTGGTACAGGGTCGGGTCGGTGATGTCACGCCCGAGGAAATCTTTGAGGAAGGCGTCGCGCTGGCGCTGTTTCTCCGTAACCATGTCTTGCGCCTTGTCAGGCGAGATCCCGCAGCGGGCCGCCACCGCCTTCACCTTGAAACTCATGGGGGCGATGATGCGGAAGTGATAGCAGTTGCCCGTGTTCTGGGTGAGGATGGAAGCGCCCCTGCCGACCAAGATCACGTTTCCCTCGGTGGCCAGCGCAACGATCTGGCGGCAAAGCAGGCGGTAGTAGTCCTTGTCGCTTTTCCAGCGCGAGGAAAAGCTGGAAAGCATGTCGTCGAGGAAACGGTTCTTGGTGCCGAGGTTGCGTAGGATCCCTTCCGAGAGGTTGTGGTCCTTGGCCACCGCGTCGAGCAGGGCCCGGTCCATGACGACCCACGGTTTGCCGCAGCGATGTTCCAGTATCCCCTGCAGCCTCTCGGCAACCGGGTACCCCTCACAACCGAACTCCCGGGTTATGGTCACCGTGGGGTTGGCCCGCTCCATGCCGTGTTCGTGCAGGTTCCTCCGGCCGACCTCCATCAAGCCGCGCAACCGCTGTTCAATCGACGGGATCAAAACGTTGCCCATGATGACGCCCTCCCTGAACTGTTAGCAGCCTCGGTCTACGTCTTTAATTAGGCCCCCGATTTCCTGTGCAGTCAACAGTGCTGCGTGTTTTTTAAAAGCAGTTAAGCAAAGAACGCGAAGTCGGCGCAAAGTTCACAAAGATTTTTTGTATTCCAGCATTTCTTCGCGCCCTTCGCGGATTCCCGGCGTTCTTCGTGTAACAGCTTTTGAAGTATCTGAGGGAGGTCACAACCTCTGCTGCGCAGGGCCCTTTTTCAGTTATCATTAACGCCATGATGCCGCTATGGTTTCCTCTCACCGTTTTGTCCGCCTTTTTCCTCGCCACCAGCGACGCGACCACCAAGCGCGCGCTGACCGGCAGGAACGAGTACCTGGTCACCTGGCTGCGCATCGTCCCCACCCTGCCACTGTTCCTGGCTGCCCTCCCCTTTATCCCAACCCCGAAACTCGGTGATGACTTCTACTTCTGCATCTTTACGGGGCTGCCGTTGGAGGCGGTGGCCATCATCCTCTACACCAAGGCCCTCAAGCTCTCGCCGCTGTCGCTCACCCTGCCGCTACTGTCGCTCACGCCGCTTTTGCTGCTCGTGGTGCCGTACCTGCTCTTGGGGGAAAGGATCTCCCCCACCGGGGGAACCGGAATCCTGCTGATCGCCCTGGGCGGCTACCTGCTCAACACCGGCAGGGGCGAAACCGGGGTGCTCGCGCCGCTGAAGGCGCTGGCCCGGGAGAAGGGGGCGCTGTGCATGCTCGGGGTCGCGACCATCTACAGCATCACCTCCACCCTGGGCAAGCGCGCCATAGCAGCCTCCTCCCCCCTCTTCTTCGCCGGGATTTACCTCCCCCTCTTAGTGCTCGTCCTCACACCGATCGCCCTGTACAAGTCCCGCGGCGAACTGGGCCCCGTGCTGCGCAACGGCACGGCCAAAACCGTGGTGCTCCCCGCCATCTGCTACGCGCTGCAGGCCCTCACCCACGTTTATGCCGTCAACCTCACCAACGTCGCCTACATGATCGCGGTCAAACGCCTGAGCCTTCTTTTTGGCGTCCTGTACGGCCATTACCTCTTCAAGGAGCGCGGCGGCATCGTCTCCACCATCATCATGCTCCTGGGGGTCTTCCTGATCGTCGCGGGAGGCTGAACGGCCGTTTTACCTCTATGCTCACCGGTACTTTCAGCTCACCAGCACCTGCAACTACGACGGGTATCAGTACGGCTACGACATCTACCCGCCCCTGCCGAGTCTCGAGATAGCCTTGGAAAGGGAACTGTCGGATAATTGACCTCGCCGGTGGCAGCGCCTCTTTCAAAAATTTGACGGCGATATTGCCCCCCCTGGTGGCCCCGTCCCCCGCGCACGCTGCGCATATTGCAAAACCCGCGCGGAAAGCGGATTTGACGAGCGGACCGGAGTGCGGAACTCGCCCGGAGTGGCAACGACACCCTGCCGCAGGCGGCGCGCCGGACGGTTTGTGCCGGCGCTGGCATGCCAGTTGCTTCCATCTTCCCTGTTTGCCCCGTGTCCCCGATCACCTGCCAGACACGCGGCACCCGCAGGCTATCAAACCGAAATGGAGAATTTCATGAGCCAGTTAGTTACCCGCCCCAGCGGCGCGATCGCCGTCATGGAGAATGGACCGCTTGTTTCCGCCATAGTCGTCACCCGTGACGGGGAAACCCACCTCAGGGAATGCCTTGGCGAGCTGATGGAACAGACGGTCGCCAGCAGGATGGAGGTAATCGTCGTCGACGCCGGCTCGGCACAGTGCGAATGGGCGGTGGTGGCGGACCTGCAACAGCGCTACGCGAACCTCGCCGCGCTGAAACTCGCCTCCGGGGCGGCAGGCCGCGGGGTCAACATGGCGCTCAAGATGGCGTCGGGCAGGTACCTCACCAACCTCGATGTGACCGACCGCCTCAGGCGGGACGCCTACGAGCAGTTGACGGCCGCCCTGGAGCAAAATCCCACAGCCATGGCGGCCTACGGTGACACCTGCTTCACTGCCATCGCCCACGAGAGCTTCGCCAACCACACCAGCTACGGCAAGGTGATCTGGCCCGACTATACCCCCCAGCAGCTCTCCCAGCTCACCGAGGTCGCTCCTCACCTGCTCTGGCGCAGGGAGGTGCACGACAGCGTCGGCTTCCTGCCGGAAGGCTATCCGAACCACGGGCTGCGCGAGTTCCTGCTCAGCGTGGTGGAGCGCTTCCGCATCCAGCACATCAGTGAGTTCACCGGCCTTAAGCTGATCGTGTGCGCTCCGCAGCAGCCCCCCAAAAAGGCGCCGCAGCCGGTGGAGGTACAGAGCGCTCCCGCAGCCGCGGCGCAGCCGTTCACGGTGCCGCTTCGGGCCGAGTCTGCGCCGATGCCGGAGCCGGCCGCCGCACCCGATGCGACTGCGGCCTATGCCGCTTTGAGGTCGCAGCTCCCGGCCGACGACCTGGAACAGGCCGCGGCACTGCTGCGGCAGTACCTGGCCACCTACCCCCGGCACGCCGTGGCCCATAACGATCTGGCCGCTATAAGCTACCAGCTCGGCGACACCGACCAAGCCCTGGTCCATTACCGCGAGGCGGTGGCCCTGGAGCCCGACGAGGACGTCTACCAGAAGAACCTGGCCGACCTCCTCTATGTCGAGACGGGACAGACCGACGAGGCGATCAACATCTATCTGAAACTGCTGGAGAGGTCGCCGCACGACGTGGAAACCCTGCTGAACCTCGGCATCATCTGTGAAGGAGTCGGGCAGCCGGACGCCGCCGAGTCTTTCCTGCAAAGGGCGCTCGAGATCGAACCCACCAACATGGCGGTGCGCGAGCGGCTCTCCGAACTGAGGCAAAACGCTTCCGCAGCGGCCACACCTGCCACAGCGGCCACAACCACAGCCACAGCACCGGCGACAGCCGCCGAGGAGGACGATTTGACTGCAGAGGACATCTACCTGAACTCGCAGGAACTGGTGAACCGGGGCGACCTGGCCGGGGCCGAGCGGGAGCTGCAGAAGATCGTAGCGCTCTATCCTGATTTCGCGCCGGCCTACAACGACCTCGCCGTCCTCGCCTATCAAAACGGCGACAAGGACAGCGCCCGCCGCAACTACGAGAAAGCGGCAACGCTGGCGCCGGGCAACAACACCTTCCAGAAGAACCTCGCCGACTTTTATTTCGTGGAGGGGTACGACGTGGACGGGGCGATCAACATCTACCTGGACCAGCTCAATAAAGAGCCCCGCAACATCGAGACGCTGATGAGCCTCGGTAAGATCTGCACCATCTTGGACCGCCCGGAGGAAGCCGAGACCTTCTACGGCAAGGTGATCCACCTGGAGCCCTGGAACCGCGACGCCCGCGAGTGCCTGGACACCTTGAAACAGGCCGCCAACGGATAGCAGCCAAGGTGCGCCAACGAAGCAGACGCCCGGTCGACCTGAAGGTGCAACCGGGCGTTTTCGTTGTCGAAAGCAGTTTTGATTAAAGTTTCCAGCGCGGGATGCCGATACGACAGGCGGGCTAATGAGCATCTAGGCGCGGAGGATGTTATGGCAATGCAGAAATCGGCCTGGGACTACCTGGGCGACATGTTCGACACGCTGACCTCGCAGGACACCATGAAGGCGCAGGCAGCGACCGGCGCCATGGCCACCGGCGCAGGGTTCTTCCAGAAGAAGGACTACGCCCGGGCGGCAAGCGAGTTCAAGCGCGCCATCTCCCTGGACCCGACCAACGCGCAGTCGTACAACTACCTGGCCAACGCCTACCTGGCCCAGAAGAAGTACGACGACGCCATCAAGACCTACAAGACCTCCCTCACCATCGATCCGACCCAGGATTCGGTGCACACCAACCTGGCCAACATCTACCTGCAACAGAAGAAATACAACCTGGCGGAGAAGGAGTTCAAGGACGCCGCCCGCCTCAACCCCTCGGACACCGTGGCGCCCTACACGCTGGGACAGCTCTACCTGCAGACCGGCCGGTTGCACGAGGCGGAGGCCCAGTTCAAGAAGGTCTCCAAGATGGCGCCCAACGACCCCAACCCATACTACAGCCTCGGGGCCACCTACAACAAACAGGGTAACTACGCCGAGGCGGTGAAGCAGCTGACCAGGGCGGTCAAGATCCGCCCGAAGATGGAGGCGGCCCATTTCGAGTTGGGCGTCGCCTATGCCGCGCTGGGCGACAGCACCAACGCGCAGAAGGAAGTGGACACCCTGACCCGGCTCAATTCCGCCCAGGGAGCGCTGCTGCAAGCGACCATCGCTCAGCCCAAGATGGTGGCCGCCGGCGGCGGCGAGACCGACACCTTTACACCGGCCCTGCAGGCCGGCACGGACCTCGGCAGCCTGCTCGGCGTCGCTACCAACGGGGCCAACATCCAGGCCAAGGAGTTCAGCCTCACCTTCTACTTCGATTCCGCCATGGATGCCACCTCCGTGCAGGACACCAGCAACTGGACCATAGCAAAGGCCAGCGGCGGCGCCGCAGGGTACTACAACAACCTGCTGCCGGTGCTCCCCACCGAGGCGTACATCCCGCAGAACCCCACCAGCGTGGTGTACGACCCGGAAAAACAGGCGGCCACGGTCACCTTCACGCTGAGCCAGAACTCCACCGGCAACGCCACCATCGACCCGGCCCACATGGTCTTCAAGTTCACCGGGACCGACGCCCGCGGCAAGATCATGGACCCGACTGCGGACGAATTCGCCGGCGCCGCGGAAAGCCCCTTCTAGCGCCGAAGCTCACCGCCTCAATCAAGCCCGCGGCTCTCACCGCGGGCTTTTTTTATCCCCGTGCATCTGGCCGTCCCGCAGACATGCTTTCTGCTGATGAACGGTAGGACCCCGATCCCGAAGACGAACGGGGGCCGCGCAGCCACTGGAAAGGAAGATCCATGCGAGGGATATCGATCGTACCCCCCCACCTATAACCAAGCCGACTACCTCGAACAGCTTGTGTGTCTTATCGTCCGCGTTGAGCCACCCCATGACCGGCTTGGCGGAGAGCAGGAATCCCTCGTTGTTTGCCTGGTACTGCCCCCCCCCCAGCCACCCGCTGCCACTGCGTCAAGAAACGACACATTCCTTTCAATTTTTTGTCACCGCCTCTGGCACATCATTTGCTTAACCGAAACAGTCTCCATAAGCTCCTGACCACAAAAGGATTACCATGTCTGACATCGAATATGAAGTGTGCATCATCGGAGGTTTAGGACACGTAGGACTACCACTGGGCATTGCCTTCGCGTCAAAACGAAAAAACGTGGTCCTCTACGATATCAACGAGGAGGCCACCACGCTGGTCCGCAAAGGCGTGATTCCTTTCATGGAGGAAGGTGCCGAAACAGCCCTGGCCGGGGTGATTAACCAAACGCTTTACGTCTCCACGGACCCATCAGTAATTTCCAAAGCAAAGTACATTATCATCACCATTGGCACACCTGTGGATGAGCACCTAAACCCCAACCTCAAGCAGTTCACCAATTGCATCGCAGACCTAAAGCCGTACCTTCGGGATGGCCAGCATGTGGTGCTGCGCAGCACCATCTACCCTGGCATTACGGAGAAGGCGCGGGACATGCTGCTGGAAAGCGGCAGGAAGCTCTCCGTCTCCTTCTGCCCGGAGAGAATCGCAGAAGGGAAGGCGCTGAAGGAACTGGCCGAACTGCCCCAGATAGTTTCGGGCTTCGACCGTGACAGTCTGCGCGAGGCCCGCGAGCTGTTCCAGTCCATCACCGAGGACGTGATAGAGTTGGAACCGCTGGAGGCAGAACTCGCGAAACTCTACACGAACACCTGGCGCTACTTGCAGTTCGCCATCTCAAATTACTTTTACCAGCTCAGCACGCAGAACAATGTTGACTTCTACAAGATCTTCCACGCCATAAAGCACAAGTACCCCCGGGCGCAGAATTTCCCGGCTCCCGGCTTTGCTGCCGGCCCGTGCCTGTTCAAGGACACTATGCAACTGGCCAGCTACAGCAACAGCAACTTCTTCATGGGGCATGCGGCGATGCTGGTGAACGAAGGTTTGCCCAACTTCATAGTGCAACGTCTCAAGGAGCGCGGCGGACTAAAGAACAAGACCGTTGGCATCCTCGGGATGGCGTTCAAGGCCAACAACGATGACAAGCGGGAGTCCCTTGCCTACAAGCTGCGCAAACTCTTCACCCTGGAGGCGCGCCGCGTACTCTGTTCCGACGCCTACATCGAGGAGCAGGGGTTCATATCGGCACAGGAAGTCGTCGCTGCGGCCGACATAGTGGTCCTTGCCACTCCGCATGCGGAGTACGCTCAACTAACCATCGCGCCGGAGAAGCATCTGGTCGACGTATGGAACTTCTTTGGAAAAGGCGGGTTGTTCTGATGAAAATTCTTGTCACGGGTTCGGCCGGTTTCATCGCAGGGTATCTGGTCGAGGAGATCCTGGCGCACGGCCATGAGGTCATCGGCATCGACAACTACTCGAAGTACGGAAAGGTCGAGAAGAGCTACGACAACAACCCCAGATACCACTTCGTCCTTGGCGACGTCAAGGATACCGGGTTAATGAAGTCTCTTGCTGGCGAATGCGACCAGATGGTCGCTGGCGCCGCCATGATCGGCGGCATCTCCCTCTTCCACGAGTATGCCTACGATCTCATTGCCGAAAACGAGAGGATCATAGCGTCCACCTTCGACGCCGCAATCGACTCCTTCACAAAAGGGAAGTTGAAGAAGATAAACGTAATCTCATCTTCCATGGTTTACGAGAGCACCACGGTCTATCCCACACCGGAAGGGGAACAGCTCCGCTGCCCTCCGCCGCTCTCCACCTACGGCTTCCAAAAACTCTCTTGCGAGTACTTTTGCAAGGGGGCGTGGGAGCAGTGCCGCCTCCCTTACACCATCGCCAGGCCGTTCAACTGCATCGGTACCGGTGAAAAACGGGCACTGTGCGATAAGGAGGTCTACTCAGGCAACATCAAACTCGCCATGAGCCACGTGGTTCCGGACCTGGTGCAAAAGGTGCTGAAGGGGCAGGACCCTTTGCACATACTGGGCGATGGCAACCAGGTGCGTCACTACACCTACGGGGGCGACCTGGCCAAGGGACTCTGCTGTTGCATCGAGAACCCGGCGGCGCTGAACGAAGATTTCAACCTTTCCACCCCCACCTCGACCACTGTGTTGGAACTGGCACGACTGATCTGGCAAAAAGTCAACGGGGACAAGACATTCAGCTTCGTCTCCGACACCCCGTTCACCTATGACGTACAGAAAAGGGTACCGTCCGTTGAAAAGGCGAAGCGGATCCTGGGCTTCGAGGCGCGCAGCACGCTCAGCGACTGCCTGGACGAGATCATCCCCTGGGTTGCCGAACAGATCAGAATCGGAGGTATCTAAATGGCAGTGGCGGCCAACACGGTAGAACGCCTCCATATAGGCGGACGTGAGAAAAAAGACGGGTGGCACATCCTGAACATAGAGCCAGGCGAAGAGGTCGATTTTGTCGGCGACTGCTGCGACCTGAGCCGGTTCGAGGACGGCACCATAGGCGAGGTCTACGCAAGCCACGTGATAGAGCATTTGTCGCACACGGATGAGTTGGCAAGAACGCTGACTGAGATCAATAGAATCATGCGCCCAGGAGGAAAGCTCTATCTCGCCGTCCCCGACCTCGAACGCCTGGTGCAGCTCTACTTCAACCCCAATGCAGGCACCTCCGCGAAGATTGGAGTAATCAACATCCTCTTCGGAGGTCAGACCGGCCCCAACGATTTCCACAAGTGCGCCTTCGACAAGACGCTCCTCTCCCAGTACCTGAATTGGGCGGGATTCGGGGATGCCCAGCAGGTTGCGGAGTTTGGCATCTTCACCCAGGATGCCACCACCTACCGCTATGAGGGGGTGCCCGTTTCTCTCAACCTGATCGCGCACAAGCGCGGCAGCTCCAGGCTCGCCCCCCCGGCGCCGGCGATGCAGGGAAAGGAGCCGGAACAGATCATGGGGCCAAAGTTCACCATACCCGATCACATGCTTGCCTCGTTCACCATGAACGGCAACGTCCCCATCACCCTCTATTTCCTCTCGGAAACCTCGGGAGGGACCCTGCACTGGACCAACGAGTACTTCAACAAGATGAAGCAGAAGGCCGCTCTGGTCGCCGGCACCGAGACGGCTTACTGCTATGACACGGATCCACACCTGTGCCGGATGCTAAAGGCCCACAGTATCGCCGGCAAGGACGTCTTGGTGGTCGGTTCGGTACATCCCTTCTACGAGGCGCTGGTGAGCCACTTCCAGGGACGGCCCGCCACCCTGGAATACCGGGAGATCGTCCATGACATACCGGGGCTTAGAACCTACACGGTCCGCGAGTTCGAGCGGCATCCGGTCCCGTACGACATAGCGCTGTCGATCAGCTCCATAGAGCACAGCGGCTTGGGCCGATATGGCGACCCCATCGATCCAGATGGAGACCTAAAGGCGATGAGAAAGCTAAAGTCCTGCGTCGCCAAGGAAGGAATTCTGTTCCTGGCGGTCCCAGTGGGAAAGGACGCGGTCTGCTGGAATGCGCACAGGATTTACGGGCGGGCTCGCCTGCCGCTGCTATTAGATGGATGGCGGCTGATCGACAGCGCGGGTTTTTCCGAGGAGCAACTCGATGCAGGCCAGTTGGGCATCGACTTCGTGCAGCCGGTGTTCGTGCTGCAAAACATCTGAGGGTTTCCCATGGCACGTAGGCTGGCACGAATAGCTTGGGGAAGGTACCTGCACAAACCCCATGAAGAGAGAAGGATACTGGAAGGACTCCTCAGGCAGACCCCGGGGGCACAAGGCATCTGGGGCGAGGTGGAGTTCACCATAGAAAGGGTCGACAGCTGCGATTTCCTCCTGATCGCGGACCAGCCCAGCGCAGACATCGAGGTCACCGTCCCTCCCGGCAACGTCTGGTCCTTCACCATCGAGCCCCCGAACGAGTATTTTCGGCATCTGCACGCGGCGGAGCGGAGCATTGCCCGCTGCTACACCTCGGATCCCGAGCCGGCCAGTGCAAACGCGGTCCAGACCTTCGTGCCGATAAACTGGCACATCGGCAAGTCCTACGACGAACTCGTCGCGGCCCCCTGCCCCGACAAACTCAAGAGAACCTGCTTCATCACCAGCAACAGCACGCATTTTCAGGGACACAAGGACCGCGTCAATTTTCTGAAGGCACTTGCCGGGGTGATCCCCTTCCACCTGTTTGGCCGCGGCTACGCCGACTTCACCTGCAAGGGGGACGTCCTCGCCCCGTACAAGAACACGATCGTGGTGGAGAACTTCTCCAATTCGCTCTATTGGTCGGAGAAATTGGCTGACGCCTTCCTGGGCTACTGCCTCCCCAT
The DNA here is from genome assembly GCF_016458235.1 of Geomonas propionica. Lineage (GTDB taxonomy): Bacteria > Desulfobacterota > Desulfuromonadia > Geobacterales > Geobacteraceae > Geomonas > Geomonas propionica. The sequence continues at coordinate 42,146 of NZ_JAEMHK010000010.1, forward strand.
CTACTTCGGCTGCAACAGGGTTGCCGAATACTTTCCAAGGGACTCCTTCCTGGAGATCGACATCCATTCGGAAAGTGTCTTCGAAGAGCTGGCATCGCTGGACCTGGACCGGCTCTGGCAGCAACGGTACGAGGCGATTCGGCAGGCGCGCTCGCGGGTGCTGTATGAGTACAACTTCTTCTCCTTTTTCGCACACCAGATCCTTATGTCCGAGGTCGGCCGGCCGGAGAGGATCACCATCCCTGCATCTGCGGCAGGGAATCTGTAGCAACAGGACCTTTATCATGGCAAACCCGAAGATACTTTTTTCCAACCCTCCGTGGTGGGGTGAACGCGAGATGATCCAGGACGACCGGGGTGAACTGCAGACCCGGTGCTGGAGCGGCGCCAGGGCCGGCTCACGGTGGCCGCACACCTTTGCCGTCACCAGCAGCCCGGACAACTTCCGCTACGGCAACTACCTCCCCTACCCCTTCTTCATGGGGTACGCCGCGAGCTACGTGCAAAAAAAGAGCGGCGCAGCGGTCAGGATGCGCGACAGCCTCGCCCTCGCGGAGTCATACCGGAGCTATCTCGAACATCTCGAGGAAGAGCGCTACGACTACATCTTCATTGAGTCAGCCACCACAAGCTGGGAGCACGACGCACAGTTGCTGCGCCGGATCAAAAGTGTCTCCCCTGAGAGCCGGATCGTCATCACCGGCCCGGTATGGGTGCAGGGGGAAGCCATCCTGGCGGAGCAGCCCGTCCACGCCGTGATCAAGGGGGAGTACGAGAAGGGAGCACTGAAGGTGTTAAACGGCGCCTGCGGGATGATCGAGTTCGACCTGTTGACGCCTGAGGAGATGAACGCCGCCCCCTTCCCCTACTATGACGACACCATCGCCCTGCGCTATTTCGACTGCAACCCCAAGGGGATGCTCCTGCCGCATCTCCAGGCCTGGTCCAGCCGCGGCTGTCCCTTCAAATGCATCTTCTGCGTATGGCCCTCCACCATGACCGGCAACGATCCCGACGGCACCGGACAGCGCACCGTCAGGTACTACAGCAAGGAATACATGGAGGAGTTCCTGCTCCACATGACGCGGCGCTACCCGTACCGCTCGGTCTACTTCGACGACGACACCTTCAACCTCGGCAATCGTCACGTGCGCGAGATTTGCGAGGTGATGCGAAAGGTCGGCATCCCTTGGAGCGCCATGTGCCGCTCCGACACCATTTCCAAGGAGTGCTGGCGCGATATGAAGGAAAGCGGCTGCTTCGGGGTCAAGATCGGTTTCGAAAGTGGCAACCAGCACGTGGTGGACAACATTGTGAACAAGCACATCGACCTGGAGCAGGCCCGCGAGGTCATCCACTACATCAAGGGGCTCGGCATGACCGTCCACGGCACCTTCACCTACGGTCTCCCCGGGGAAACGGCCAAGCAGATGGAGGACACCAAGCGCTTCATCGCCTCCCTCCCCTTCGACACCTACCAGGAGTCCGGGTGCGCCGAGATTGACGGCACGCCGCTGCATCACGTGGCCCAGCACGGGGCCAACGAGGTCTACCCGGGCGCCACCATTACCGCGGAGTACCGGCGCGGGCTCGACGGGAGCAAGAAATGGCGGGAAATGATAGCGAAAATGGAAATGGAATGAACTACGGAGCAAAGATGCGTTTACTGGTTATCGACCACAGTCTCATAAATCTTCGCGGCCATCACTTCAACTACAATACGGCCATCTATCGCGCGGCGCGCAGAAGCGGCGTTCCCAGCATCTTTTTCTGCCACAGGGCCTGCACCATGGAGATCCTGAACGAGCTCCCCGCCCAGCCGGTCTTTTCCGCCGACACTTACTGCCAGCTGACCCGGCTGCCGATTGAGTCCCCAGAGCACGTGCTCGACGATTACCACCTTCACTGCGCCATCTTCGAGCGCGAGCTCGCCTCATGCGTCACGCCACTCATGCAGCCGGACGACCTGCTGCTGTTCCACACCATACAACTGCCGGAGTTGGACGCGATCCACTCCTGGTACGCCGCGCTGCAAGGTACGAAACCGCGCCTGGCCATAATCCTCAGGTTCGACATCTTCGCCGGTCTGCGCTACCGGTGCTGCCCTGAGAAATCCCAGGAGATCTACCAGAACCTGATCCCAGCCCTGCACCGGATCGACCCCGAAAAAGTGCGTTTCTACACCGACACGAGATCCATGGCCGAACAGTACCGCAGCTGCGGGACCCCCTTCCATCTGATCCCCATACCTTTGGACGCCGCGTCGGATGCCCCTGCCTGCGCGAGCGCGTCACCGCATTTCGTCTTCCTGGGCGACGCCTTCCCGCACAAGGGGTTCGGTCAGGTCGTGGAGATGATCCCCGAGGCCCTTGGCGCCAGGCCGGATCTGAGCTTCACCATCCAGGTGACCAATTCATCCCAGCCCTTCGAAATCCTGCGCGGGTACCCTCAAGTGCAGTTGGTGGAAGAGCGTCCGCCAGAGGAGGATTACTACCGTATCCTCTCCAGCGCGTCGGCATTGCTGCTTCCGTATGACCCGGCTATCTACCGCTTCCAGTCCTCCCACATCTTCATAGAATCCGTGCTGCGGGGGATCCCCGTCATTTGCTCGGAAAACGGCGCCATGCTGCCGGACCTCAGGACCTGCTGCATGACGGACCTGGTGTTCACCCCTTACGACCACCGACAACTGACCCAGGCGGTGCTGCGCTTTGCCGAGGCACCGCAGGTCTGGACCCGCCTATTCCGCCACCAGACCCGGGAACTCGCGGCTTTTCACACCTGGAGCAACTTCATCTCCGTGCTGGTCGACAGGGATGCGGGGCTGCTCCCGAGTTCCCCGCCCCCCGGGCTTCCAACAGCGGGGTCGGAACTTGACCAGGTGATACCACCGGAGATACAGGGGGACGAATTCTACTTCCTCATCCGGCAACTTTGCGCCTCCGAACGTCTCGAAAGCGTGCTGGAGATCGGATCTTCGGCAGGGGGCGGAAGCACCGAGGCCTTCGTAGCCGGCCTGCAGCTCAACGCCAGCGCCCCCACCCTTCACTGCATGGAGGTGTCGCAGCCCCGTTTCCAGGAACTGCAGAAGCGCTACCGGGACCGGCACTTCGTGAAGTGCTACAACACCTCGTCCGTAGCCCTCTCCCGTTTCCCCAGCGAAGCCGAGGTCGCCTCCTTCTACCACTCGCAGCGCACCGCCCTCAACAGCTATCCCCTGGAGCGGGTCCTGGGATGGCTGCGACAGGACCTGGACTATGTTCGGCGCACCGGGGTCGACGAGGACGGCATAGCCCGCATCCGGCGCGAAAACGGGATCGACTTCTTCGACATGGTACTGATCGACGGCTCCGAGTTCACTGGGAAGCCGGAGCTGGAGCAGGTATATGGGGCATCCTGGATCCTCTTGGATGACGTGAACGGCTTCAAGAACTTCGAGAACTACCAGCGGCTGAAAAACTCCCCCGACTACCGGCTTTACCAGGAAAACTGGCAGGTGAGAAACGGCTACGCCGTCTTCCAAAAGGTCCGGCCCTCCCTACCTGTCCACTTCTTCACCATCGTCCTTAACGGGATGCCCTTCATCCGCTACCACGCCGACGTCTTCAGCAAACTCCCCTTCGACTGGCACTGGCACATCGTCGAAGGGGTGGCCGACCTCGTGCACGATACCGCATGGTCGCTGCAAACGGGGGGACGCATATCGGACGCCTTCCACAGAAACGGCCTGAGCAACGATGGCACCACGGAATACCTGGACGAGTTGGTGCGGCAATACCCGGGGAGGGTCACGGTCTACCGCAAGCAGGGTGGCGCCTTGTGGCAGGGGAAGCTGGAGATGGTGCAGGCCCCAGTCCCCCACCTGCCGGAAGAATGCCTCCTTTGGCAGGTGGACGTAGACGAGTTCTGGAGCGAGGAGCAGGTCGCCGCGACGCGGGATCTCTTCCTCGCCCACCCCGAAAAAAGTGCCGCCTTTTACTGGTGCCACTTCTTCGTAGGTCCCCGCATCGTCGTGGGGAGCCGCAACTGCTACAGCCAAAACCCCGCCATGGAATGGCTCAGGACCTGGCGCTACACCAAGGGGTGCCAATGGATCGCCCACGAGCCGCCGCGCCTGCACCGCCCCCTCCCCGACGGCGGCTCCGTTGATCTCGCCTGCATCGATCCGTTCCTGCACGGCGAGACCGAGCGGGAAGGGCTCGTGTTCCAGCATTTCGCCTACGTCCTACCGGAGCAGCTCCGGTTCAAGGAAACCTACTACGGCTACCGGGATGCGCTCGCCTGCTGGCACCGGCTCCAGGAGCAAAAGCGCTTCCCCCTCCTGCTCAGGGACTACTTCCCCTGGGTCTGCGACCAGACCACGGTGGTTCCGGTCGAAGAAAAGGGAATCGTGCCCATCGAGCTCCCGGGGACGCCCGCCCCGCAGCTGCCGGTCACGGTGGTGGACGGCGTCTTTTACCAGATGAACATGACGGGAATCGCCAGGGTCTGGACCTCGCTCCTCATCCAATGGGCCGGGACCGACTTCGGCCGGTCACTGGTGGTGCTGGACCGGGCCGGGACCGCGCCGAAGGTGTCAGGTATCCGCTACCGCAGCGTCCCGTGCTACGAGGCGGGGGATTGGGACCGGACCATGCTGCAGACGGTGTGCGACGACGAGGGGGCCGACGTTTTCGTATCCACCTACTACTCGACGCCGCTCACCACGCCGTCGCTGTTTCTGGCCCACGACATGATTCCCGAATTCACCGACTGCTACGACCTGTCCGACGCCCAGTGGCAGGAGAAGCACCATGCCATCAACCGCGCCTCGGCCTTCGTGGCCGTTTCCCGCAGTACCGCGAGGGACCTCGTGAAGCTCTACCCCAACCTCGAAGATCACGTGGTAGTGGCGCACAACGGCATCGACCACGACACCTTCGCGCCGGCCCCGGAGGAGGAGGTACAGGCTTTCCGCAGGCGCCACGAACTGGACAAGCCCTACTTCCTCTTCGTCGGCATGCGCCAGGCATACAAAAACGGGTTGCTCCCCCTGCACGCGCTCAAAAAGCTCCCGGACCCGGGCGCCTTCACCCTGCTGTACGTCGGCGGAGTGGGGGTGCTGGAACCGGAGGTGAAGGCTCTGGCGCGCAATCTGGACGTGCGGCTGGCAAAGCTCAGCGACCGGGAACTCATCTGCGCCTACAGCGGTGCCGCGGCACTGCTCTATCCCTCGACCTATGAAGGTTTCGGCCTCCCCATCCTCGAGGCGATGGCCTGCCGCTGCCCGGTCATCACCTGCCAAAACTCGTCCATACCCGAGGTAGCCGGTGCCGCTGCGCTGTACGTATCGCCGACCGACCCCGGTGAACTGTCCGCCGCCATGATGCAAGTCACCACTCCCGAAGTCCGGCAGCACCTGGTCCACCTGGGGAGCCGGCAAGTGGCCAAGTTCTCCTGGAAGAAGATGGCGGACATCATCAGGAGGATGATCTGCAGCACGTTCCCGGCGCGAGGGGGCGGCAACCGCACCCGGGAGGACGCAACAGCACCGGCCGTCACACGACAGTGCACGCCTCAACCGCACGAGGGAACCAGATGCCACGGCATGACAAGGTAGCGACAGCACCAGAGACATCCGTGAGCGGAGCCCCACGCATCTCGGTGGTGGTTCCCTCCTACAACTACGCCCGGTACCTTGAGGTGTGCCTCGAATCGATCCTGTCCCAGCGTTACCCCAACCTGGAACTGATCGTCCTCGACGGGGGATCCACCGACGGCACGGTTGAGCTCCTGCAACGCTACGACAGGCACATCGCCTACTGGCGCAGCCACAAGGATGCCGGGCAGTACGCCGCCATTGAGGAGGGGCTGAACCGCACCAGCGGCGAGATCATGACCTGGTTGAACGCCGACGACATGTTCCACCCCGGGGCCTTCGACGCCGTCGGCCGCATCTTCGCGCAGTGCGCCGAGGTCGAGTGGCTCATGGGGCGCCCCAACAGCTTCGACGAGCAGGGGAGGCAAAAGCATGTCCTCACCTACCTGCCGCTCAACTCGCGCGCCAAGTACCTGGCGGATGAGGAGTTCATCCAGCAGGAGGGGGTGTTCTGGCGCCGCGCGCTTTGGGAGAGAAGCGGGGGCTACATCGACAAGACCCTGCCGCTGGCAGCCGACCTGGAGCTGTGGGCCCGCTTCTTCAGGAGCGCGCGGCTGTTCTCGGTGGACCTCCCTATCGCCGGGTTCCGTGACCACCCGCTGCAGAAATCCAAGGACAAGGCAGGGTACACGGCCGAAGCGGACCAGGTGCTGGCTCGTGAGCGCCAGCTGTTCGCCGCCGAGCAGAACCCGTTCAGCCCGCCGGCGCCGCTCCCGATCCTTATCGAGGGCGACAGGGTGATCATGTGACCGAACCGCGCCGCTTCAGATACCTCGTCTCCGCCATCGTCTCCACCTACAACGCCGACCGCTTCCTGGCGGGCAAACTCGAGGACCTGGAGGCGCAGACCATCGCGTCCCAGTTGGAGATCATCGTCATCGACTCCGCCTCGCCGGGCAACGAGCGCGCCATCGTCGAGCAGTTCCAGAGGCGCTTCGACAACATCCGCTACCTGCGCACCGACCAGCGCGAGACCGTGTACCAGGCCTGGAACCGCGGCATCAGGATGGCGACCGGGGAGTTCGTCACCAACGCCAACACGGACGACCGGTTGCGGCACGACGCCTACGAGGTCCTGGTGCAGGCGCTCAGGGAGCGCCCGGAGTGCGTGCTCGCCTACCCCAACATGCGCATCACCAAGCAGGAGAACGCCACCTTCGAGCGGCACGAGCCCTTCGGCTTTCGCGACTGGCCGGACTTCGACCGGCTGAACCTGTTGGAGCTCTGCTGCGTCGGCCCCTTCCCGCTCTGGAGAAAATCGCTGCACGACGACATCGGCTACTTCGACGAGCGCTTCAAGAGTGCCGCCGACTACGAGCTCTGGCTGCGCGCCGCGCTCAAGTACGACTTCGTCCACGTGCCGCAGTTCCTGGGCCTGTACTGGCTCTCCGAAGAAACCGTGTCCCGCAAGGGGGACCTGCCCACTCTGGAATACCTGGAGGTGCAGAAGGAGTACCGCCCCCGCTTCGCGCCGATCACCCCGGCGCCGGTGGAGCTGGAGCCGGAACAGTGGCGGGAGTTCCAGGCCCTCGCCACCCGGCTTGACGCCGGCGACGGCAGCATCCTTCCCGAGCTGGAGGGCTTCAGCGCGCGGCACCCGCGCGCCCCCCGCTTCCACCTGGAGCTGGCCCGCATCTTCTACAAGAAGGGGGAGATCGGCTACGCCAAAAAGTACTTCGAGAAGGCCGTCATCATCGACCCCGGCAATGACAGCTACCGCGACGCCCTCCATTCCTTCCTCAAAAGCGAGCTGTACCAGGCGCTGCAGCACCAGACTGCCTTCATCGCCGGAAACCCCGACGACCTGGAGGCCCACCTCTGCGCCGGGATGATCCTCATCCTCATGGAGCGCTACCAGGCGGCGCTGCCCCACTACCGGCGCGCCCTGGAGCTCAGTCCCGGCAACGCCCTCGCGCAGTGCAACATCGCCTTCCTGGAACGGCGCCTCTCCCCCGGCGAGGATGCCGGCTACTTCACCTGCGAGCGGCCCGAGGTGCGGCGCCTGGTGAGCCGCCGCGCACGCCGGGTGCTGGACGTAGGGTGTGCCGCGGGACGGCTCGGGCTCGCGCTCAAGAAGCGGCAGGGCGCGGAAGTCTGGGGGATCGAGCCGGCGCCGGAGGCGGCACGCGCCGCCCAGGCCGTGCTGGACCGGGTGCTTGCTGGGAGCGTCGAGGAGGCCCTGCCCGGGCTGCCGCAGGACTATTTCGACAGCATCGTGGCGGCCGACGTCCTGGAGCACCTGGTCGATCCGGAACGGGTGTTGCGGGAGCTGGCGGCGAAGCTTTCGCCCGGGGGAGAGGTCATCGTCTCGCTGCCCAACGTGCGGCACTGGAGCGTGCTCAAAGAGCTCCTGGAAGGAAACTGGGAGTACCGAGACGCAGGGATCCTGGACCGCACCCACCTGAGGTTCTTCACCAGGAACAGCGCCCTCGCCCTCTTCGACAGGGCGGGCTACGCGGTGACCTCGGTCGCGCCAGTGGCCCTTTCCGGAGACGAAGGCGTGCCGGAGCTGCTGCTGCGGGCGCTGGCGACGGGGGGAATCGAGACTCCCACGCTCCAGGAGGAAGGGGGGGTCTATCAGTACCTGTTCCGCCTGGTCCCCAAAGGGCGCGAATTGACCTCCATCGTCATCCTCACCTTCAACGAGCTGGAGTGCACCAGGGAGTGCCTGGAAAGCATCGACCGGCATACCCCGGAGCCGCACGAGGTGATTCTCGTCGATAACGGCTCGACCGACGGGACCATCCCCTACCTCCGGGAGTTCTGCGCGCAAAGAAACGGCTACCGCCTGATCGAGAACGGGACCAATCTGGGGTTCGCCGCCGGCTGCAACGTCGGCATGCGGGAGGCGCACGGCGGGCACATCCTCCTTTTGAATAACGACGTGGTGGTCACCAGGGGATGGCTGTCGGGGATGCTGGACGCCCTGGCGCGGGAACCGGAGGCGGGGCTCGTCGGGCCGATGACCAACCGCATCGCCGGCCCCCAGCAGACCGGGGACGCCGTCTACCACGACACGGCCGGGATGGACGCCTACGCCGCCAGCTTCAGAAGCGCCAACTATGGGCGCCGCATCCCCGTGGACAAGCTGGTCGGTTTCTGCCTCCTGTTCACCCGCGCGGTCCTGGCGGAGGTGGGGGAGCTGGATACCCGCTTTGGCTCCGGCAACTTCGAGGACGATGACTTCTGCCTGCGCGCCGCGCTCAAGGGGTACCGCTGTGTCATCGCCGGGGATGTCTTCATCCATCACTACGGCAGCCGCTCCTTCACCGGCAACAGGATCGACCACGCCGCCGCAATGCGCCAAAACCGCCGCCTCTTCGACGTCAAGTGGGACCTTTCCTCCCTGGAGCTGGAGCTTGCGGTCCGGCTCGTGGTGCACAATGCCCAGGTGCAGGGGAAAAAGCTCGCGCAGCGCGGAGAGATGAAACAAGCGGTCGACCTGCTGCTGGAGCAGGGGATCGCCCTGGCCGGAGGCGCTGCGCTCCCCTACCTCACCCTGGCCGGCATCCTGGCACAGGCAGGGAAGCCGCGCCAAGCCCTGGAGGTACTCGCCGAGACGCCCGCAAAGGACGATCTTGTCGCACTGTTGCTGCGGGGGCGCTGCCACAGGGAGCTGGGGGAGCCGGAAGTGGCCCTGGACCTCTCCGAGGAGGCGGCGAAGCTCGATCCCGAGGATCCCGGCGTACTGCACCTGCAGGGGGTGCTGGCGCTGGATGCGGGGGACCGACAAAAGGGTGAAGAGGACCTGCGCGAGGCGCTTGCCGGCGACCCTGGCTGCGCCTCCGCCTACGGTGCCCTCGCCTCCCTCTTCTGGGAGCGCGGCGACCGGGACCAGGCGCTGCGGCTCGCCGAGCTCTCTTTTGCGCTGGATCCGCTGGAGCTGTCGGCACTCGGGCGCTACCACGATTACGCCACCGCCTGCGAGGCCCTGCCGCGGGAAGAGGAGCGCCTGCGCGAGGCACTGCTGCTCTACCCCGAGCATAAGGGTCTCTGCTACGGGCTCATCGAGCTTTTGATCCGGGGCGCCCGCTACGGCGAGGCCATCGCCGCCATCGAGGAGGCGGCGGTGCGCTACGGCCTGGACGACGCCGCCATCGACGCCGCCCTCCAGATCAGGACCCTGGCCGGCGCCCCGCCGGCTCCGCGCCCGGGCAGCGGCAGCATCTCCGTCTGCATGATCGTAAAGAACGAGGTGCAGCACCTGGCCCAGGCGCTCCTCTCGGTGCGCGGCCTGGCCGACGAGCTGGTGGTGGTCGACACCGGTTCGAGCGACCGGACCGGCGATATTGCCCGCATCTTCGGGGCCCGCCTCTTTAGCTTCCCCTGGAACGGCAGTTTCGCCGACGCCAGGAACTTCTCCCTTGCCCAGGCTGCCGGCGACTGGATCATGATCCTCGATGCCGACGAGGCGCTGGCCGCCGAGGACCTCCCCCCGCTGGTGGAGACGGTGCGGCGCGGCGACACCGTTGCCTATTCCTTCGTTACCCGCAACTACACCGGTGCCATCGCCCGGCGCAACTGGGTGGCCAACGCGGGGGAGTATGCCGAGCTGGAGCGCGGACAGGGGTGGACCCCCAGCGAAAAGGTACGCCTGTTCCCCAACCGTCCCGACCTCCGTTTCGAGGGCGCCGTCCACGAACTGCTGGAACCGTCGCTGGTGAAAAGCGGCATCGCCATCCACGCAGTCGATGTCCCTGTGCACCACTACGGCAGGCTGGACCAGGCGCGCAACCGGGAGAAACAGGAACACTACTACCTGCTGGGACGAAAGAAACTCGCGGAAAGCGCAGCCTCGCCCGATGCACTTCTCGAGCTGGCCCGTCAGGCGACCGAGCTGGAACGGCTGCAGGAGGCACAAGAGCTTTGGCACCTGCTGCTCCAGGGGACCCCGGGACACGCCGAGGCCCATTTCAACCTGGGGTACCTGCACCTGGCCGCCGGCGACTACGGCCTGGGCTATCAACATGCGCTGCTGGCGACCGAGCTCGACCCCGAGCTCAAGGAGGCCGCCTTCAACCTAGCCAAGTGCGAGCTTTACCGGGGTCATGTCCCGGCGGCGCTGGCACGCTGCCAGGACATGCTGCACCACTGGCCCGGTTACCCGGCGGCGCATTCGCTCTTCGCGGTCTGCCTGCTGCTCCAGGGAGATCGTACCGGCGGCGAGGCCGAGGTCGCGGGGCTGGCAGCACAGGGTTTCGACTGCGGCGACTTCCTGAACGAGTACGCGGGCGGGTTGCGGCGCGGCGGACTGGAGCATCTGGCCGCCCCCCTTGCCGACCTGGCGGCGCGGCTCCAGGCGGGGGTGCGGCCATGACCGAATCCCAAAGCCTGAAAGAGCTGTTCGCGGCGGCCAACGCCCTCTTCGCCTCCGGCGACCTCTCCGGCGCCGCCGATCGCTACCGGCGGGTGCTGCAGCTCGACCCCTATTTCGCCCAGGCGAGCTTCAACCTGGGCTGCACCCTGGACCGGCTCTGCGGGCCGGGCGAGGGGCTCCCCCACTTCGAGCGGTCCGCCCAGCTCGTGCCGCAGTGGAGCGAGGCGCACGGCAACTTGGGGCTTGCGCTGGCGCAGGTGGGGCGCATGGAGGAGGCGGCTGGCCAGCTGGCCGAGGCGTGCCGCCTGGCGCCGGAACACGCCGGCTACCGGAACAACCTGGGGCTCGCCCTGAGCGCGCTGGGGCGCGGCGAAGAGGCGCAGGCCAGCTTCAAGGAGGCGATCCGCCTCGATCCGGACTACCCGGAACCGCACAGCAACCTGGCCATCCTCTACGAACGCTTCGGCAACGGCGCCGCCGCCATCGACTCGCTGCGCCAGGCGCTGAGGCTTCGCCCCGACTACCCCGAGGCGCACCACAACCTGGCCAACGCGCTTAAGTCGCAGGGGAGGCACGAGGAGGCGGTCGCCCACTACCGCGAGGCGCTCCGGCTCAAGCCCGACTACCTCGAGGCGCAGAGCTCACTCTTGTTCGCGCTCCTCTATGGCACCCAGACCGCCGAAGAGACCATCTTCGCCGAGCATGCCGCCTTCGGCGCCACCCAGCGCCGCGCCGTCAAGCCCCATGCCAACGTCCCCGACCCCGACCGCGTGCTCACCATAGGCTACGTGTCGGCGGACTTCCGGGAGCATGCCGTGGCCCGCTTCATCACCCCGGTCCTCTCCCACCACGAACGGAGCCGCTTCCGGGTCATCTGCTACTCCAACGTCGATGTCCCCGACGGCAAGAGCGAGGCGCTGGCGCAGTTGTGCGACCGCTTCGTCAACATCGCCGGCCTGCGCGACGACCAGGCCGAGGAGCATGTGCGCGAGGACGGCGTCGACATCCTGGTCGACCTCTCCGGCCATTCCGCGGGAAACAGCCTGACGCTCTTCGCGCGCAAGCCCGCGCCGGTGCAGGTGACCTGGATCGGCTACCCCTTCAGCACCGGGCTGGACAGCATCGACTACCGCATCAGCGACGCCATCTGCGACCCTCCCGGCGAGACGGAGCGTTTCCATAGCGAGGAGCTGATCAGGCTCCCGGGAACCTTCTCCTGCTTCGCCCCCCCGGAGGAAGCGCCGCCCATCGTCCCGCTCCCCTGCCTCGCCTCGGGAGCGATCACCTTCGGTTCGTTCAACAACCCCGCCAAGATTACCGGGGAGACGCTGGCCATGTGGGCCGACGTGCTGCGCGCGGTGCCCGGCTCGCGGCTCCTGCTCAAGGGGTATTCGCTCGCCTGCCCGCAGGGGCGGCAGCGCTTCCTGGACGCCTTCGCCGCGGCAGGGATCGCTCCCGAGCGGCTCGAACTGATCGGCAACATCCCGTCCTACCAGGATCACCTGGCGCTCTACGCGAAGGTCGACATCGCCTTGGATACCTTCCCGTACCACGGCACCACCACGACCTGCGAGGCACTCTGGATGGGGGTTCCGGTGGTGACGCTGGCCGGCTCCTCGCACCGCTCCCGCGTCGGCGCCTCGCTGTTGCACAGCGTAGGTCTGGACGGGCTGGTCGCCCACGACGGCCGCAGCTTCGTGCAGCTCGCCCACGCCCTGGCGCTCGACCGGCACCGGCTGCAGGGGCTCAGGGAAACGCTGCGCGCCACCATGGCCGCCGCCACGCTCACCGATGGCGCCGGTTTCACCAAGGGGCTCGAACAGGAATTGATCGCCGCTTGGGGGAAATGGTGCCGCCGCCACGTCCCCCCCGCCGCGGACCCGAAACAGGAGGGGCGCGAGCTGTTGCGCGAGGGGAGGCTCGATGTTGCCCTGCAGCGTTTCCTGGAGCCGCTGCGCTTGGGCGACAAGTCCACCCTCAACGAGATCCAGGACACCCTGAACGCCCAGACCGCAGCCGACCAGGCGCGGGCCCTGGCACTGGAGGAGGGGCGCGAAACGGAAGGGAGCCCGGAAGGGATCGCCAGCGAGACCCTCGCCGAATGCGCCGAACTTCTCTGCAGCGCCGGGTTCGTCACCCCCGCCGACCTCATCTGCCGCTACCTCGGGGATCGCGGCTACCAAAGCCCGCGGGTGAGCCGCAGCCTCGGGGCGGTGGCGCTGGCCATCGGGCAGCCGGGCGCGGCGGTGGCCGCGCTCAACCGCGCGCTCGAACAGGGGGACGCCTCGCGCGCCACCCGCATCCTCTTAGTGAAGGCACAACAGGCGGAACGGTTTCCGCCCCCCCGCGAGCAGGGGGAGCGCCTGCTGCTGATCAAGGCCTGGGGCTACGGCTTCTGGAGCGACGTGAACCACGTGCTGGGCCAGCTCCTGGTGGCCGAGATCACCGGACGCACCCCGGTGGTGCACTGGGGGGCCAACTCGCTCTTCAGCGACGATCCGCTCGAGAACGCCTTCAACCACTTCTTCGAGCCGGTCTCCCCGGTCACCATCGGCGACGTCATCGCGCGCCGGCGCAGCTTCTATCCTCCCAAGTGGCAGCGCGACAACGTGCGCCACGAGAACCTGGCCAAGTTCGACGGCCCCTGGTCCCGCTGCTCCGCGCTCTGGACCCTGGAACGCCAGGAGGAAGTCGTGGTGAGCGACTTCCACTACGCCGTCAACGACCTCGCCCCCTGGATCCCGGCCGGACATCCGCTGCACGGCCTCACTACCGAGGAGCTCTACCTCTACCTGTTCGAGCGCTACCTGAAGGTGCAGCCCGCCATCCTGGAGCGGGTGGAGGCCTTCCACCGGGAGCATATGGCGGGCGCCCCGGTCATCGGGCTGCACGTGCGAGGAGGAGACAAGGTGGGTGAGGATCCCGGGCTTGCCAGGCTGAACGCCCTCTACCTGCCGGAACTGGAGCGACTGCTGCGCGAGATGCCCGATGCCCGCATCTTCCTGAGCACCGACGACGACCGCGCCCTGGCCCGCTACCGGGAGCTTTTCGGCGAGCGGTTGGTCTACACCGTCTCCACCCGCACCGCCAACGTGCAGGGGGTGCACTATCAGAAGCAGGCGAGCCGCAGGGCGCTGGGGGAGGAGGTACTCATCGACACCCTCCTCGCCGCGCGCTGCGACCATTTCCTGGGCAACGGCCTCTCCAACGTGTCGCTGGCCGTGGCGCAGATGAGGCGCTGGGCGCCCGGGACCTGCCGGCTCTTCGGCACCCGGCTCGACTACCTGCGCCAGCTCACCCTGTACCGGAGCTGACATGAACGCGGAGCACCCGGCACAGGGGCAGGCACAGCTGAAATACCTCGAGCTTCTCCTGCGCAAGGGGATGCAGGAGGAGGCGCGCGCCCGGCTCGAGGAGCTGGTGCGGCAGGAGCCGCCGGTGGCGGCGGCCTGTTACCTGTTGGCGGTGCTCAAGGGGGAGGACGGCGAGGCGCGCGAGGCGGCCGATTTGCTGCTCAAAACCCTCGCCCTGGAGCCGGAGAACCCCAAGGCGCTCAACGCCCTGGGGGCCGCGCTGCGGCAGATGGGGCAGCTCGAGCGGGCCGCAGCGGCATTCGCCGAGGCGCTGCGCATCGAGCCCGGCTTCGGCGAAGCGCGCATCAACCTGGCCCTGCTCCTCAAGGAGGCGCTGCGCTTCACCGAGGCGGAAGAGCTGCTGCGCATAGGGGTGGCACTGGAGCCCGGCTCGGTGCGTCTCAATTACAACCTCGCCAACGTACTGCACGCGCAGGGGAGGAGCCTGGAAGCGGTGGCGGCCTACCGGGAGACGCTGCGCCTGGACCCGGACCACCTGGACGCCCGGCAGAACCTCCTCTTCGCCCTGCACTACTCGCCGCAGTTCGGCAGGCGCGAGATCTACGCCGAGCATCTGAAGGCCGCCCGCAGCCGTCCCTTCCGCCCGTCCCGCCAGGACCCGCCCGCCCGACCCCATCCCGGCGGGCGCATCAGGGTCGGCTACCTTTCCCCCGACTTCAAAAGCCACGCCGTGGCGAGCTTTATCGAGCCTGTGCTGCGCGAACACGACCGCGACCGCTTCGAGATCTTCTGCTACGCCAACGTAGCCGCTCCCGATGCCACCACCGCCCGCCTCAAGGGGCTTTGCGATCACTGGCGCGACATCCACGGCATGGCCGACCACAACGCCGCAGCCCTCATCGCCGGCGACGGCATCGACATCCTCTTCGACCTGGCCGGTCACACGTCCGGCAGCCGCCTCCCGGTCTTCTGCCACCGTCCCACCCCGATTCAGATCACCTGGATCGGCTATCCCGACAGCACGGGATTGAAGGAGATGGACTACCGCATCACCGACGCGCTGGCCGACCCGCCGGGAACCGACGACCGGCTGCACAGCGAATGGCTGCTGCGCCTCCCCCGCACGTTTTGCTGCTACCTTCCTCCCGCCGAGGCGCCCGAGCTCGCCCCGCCTCCCTGTGGCGTCAACGGCTACATCACCTTTGGTTCCTTCAACAACCTCTCCAAGATCACCCCCGAGGTGATCGCGCTCTGGAGCCGCGTACTGCGCGCCGTCCCCGACTCGCGCCTGCTATTGAAGGCGAAGCCGCTGGTGGACCACGGCGTGCGCGGCCGCATCCTCGCCACGTTCATGGAGCACGGGGTGGCCGCCGAGCGCATCGCATTGGACCAGGGACAGCCTGGCACCCGTGAGCACCTGGAGCAGTACCAGCGCGTGGACATCGGCCTCGACACCTTCCCCTACAACGGCACCACTACGACCTGCGAGGCGCTCTGGATGGGAGTCCCGGTAATCTCGCTCTCCGGCGACCGCCACTGTTCACGCACCGGTGCGAGCCTGCTCACCAACTGCGGGCTGGCCGACCTGGTGACCACCAGTGAGGCGGGATACCTGGACATGGCGCGGCAAGTGGCCAAGGACCGGGAAACACTGCGGGATTTCCGGGCGGGCGCCCGGGACAGGATGCGGCGCTCGCCGCTTTTGGATGCAACGGGAGTGACGCGGGAACTGGAGACGGTACTGGCGGAGCTTTGGGCGACCTCGCGCAAGCAATGAAAAGCCAACCGTAGAGAAATCTGAGAACTTCTGAGAAAACCTAACGTCTTTCGGGCTTACCCCAAAGTCCTTAGGTTGTGTTTTTGACTTTCTCAGATTTCCTCAGATTTACTCCGTGGCTAATGGTTTTTGTTTCGAGGTTTTGATCTTGGTTGGGGATGCTGCGGGGGGAACGTCAGCGAGGGGGACCACCGTGCGGCGATCCCCCTCGAAGAGCGTCTATTGCGGCGACTAGCCCGCGTTCTCGGGATTGGTCCTCAAACCCGCTGCGATGTTGAAGTTGATATCGACCACGATGGAGAGTTTCTCCGCGGTCGGGAAGGCCATCACCTCGAAGAACCTCTTGTCCACGAACAGACTCAGGTTCAAGAGGTCCTCCCGCAGCTGCTTGGGCATCGGGTGACCCGGTTCGGTTAGCTCCGCCTGGAAGAAGCTCCAGACCTTCTGGTTGTACTTAATCGCCTCCAGCATCTTGGCTTCGCGGTCCGGGGCATCCCAGTTTTCCTGGACGGCCTTGAGCATCAGCCCCGCCTTGGTCAGCACGGAGGCTTCGAGCTCGCGTCCCGACATGCTCTCCTTCTGGATACCGACGTACTCCTTGATCGCGTTGTTAGTTTGCATTTTTCAGTAGCTCCTCTTCGTACTCGATGAGATTCTTCGCAAGTTTGAGTGCCTGGTAGTAGTTACCAGCCTCGATCCGTTCGTTCAACTGCTCGATGTGGGTCCTGGTGCTCGGGGCCGCCTTCAGTATCTCGGTCGCCAGTTCCGAGTACGCCTTGACGTAGTTCGGGACATTGGCCTCGTCGATATACATGAGCTGGATGGTGAAGTAGACCCTCTTGCAGGGCGTGGTGGTGTCCTTCTCGCCCAGGATGTCCTTTTCGCGCAGTATGGGAACCGTATTCTCGATGAAGAGAACGGTGCCCTTGCCGCCGTTTCTGACCACTGCGCCGCCTACGATAAGCCGCTCGTTGCTCTTCAAGGTAATTTTTAGGGACATGTCGGTTAACTCAACCCTTTCAGGAATTGAGGGTGCTGTTGCGTCACCCCCTGAGTAACCGATTCTGCAAATTGCTGGCCAATCTCGACACTTTTTTGCGCCGCGCGCGAATCGCTGGCGATCGGATCCAAAGCCAGTGTTTCCGAGCCCTTGGGAGCCGAAAAGATGCTGGCGAAACGCCCATCGGCCACAAAGGAGCTGGTACCAGCAGCAATCTCGCCGCGCAGCGCCGTCAGCGACTGCGCCGCCGCGTCAAGTTTGTCTACGTGGTCAGCAATTTGACTGTCGTCCGCGTTCATAGTGAGCGGTTCGGGAAGCGCCACCTGCTTGGGGACGTCGACAACGGGTGGAGGAGGAGGGAGAGTGAGCTGGTCGATCTCCTTGCGGAGCGCCGTGTAGCTCCTCAGTAGTTTGACCCTTTCCTTGTCTTGCGGAGCGAAGGGAGGAAAATTTTTAACTATCGTTTCCAGAGGTCGCTTCAGCCGGTCAATGTTTTGACCCAATTCCTTGGCTGCCTGGTCGGTCTCCCTGATGGCGGCTGCGGTGCTGTTTTGCCGCTCGTTTTGCAGGCGGATGCCTGCCAGCTTGTGATCTGCCGGTCCGGAAAAGAGCACCTGGTCTGCGGTTACGGGGGCTTCGGGTTTCTGTTTTTCCGGTTGGGAATTCTGGACAGGGCTGGAGAGGGAGGTGAGTTGAGGCGAGGAAGTGGGGACTGGAACGCTCTCGGGTTGCAGTCGATCTATTAGCATGCGCTACCCCCATTGAAGAGGGATTGCGGAGCGGGTTACCCCGCTCCGCAAAGCTAGGGTTAGAACAGTCTGAGGACTGCCTGGGCTGCCTGGGAAGACATCGAGAGCGAGGTGGTACCCAAGCTCTGACGAGTCTGCAGCATCAGCATGTTGGCCCCTTCCTGGTTCATGTCGGCCAGGGTCAGGTTGTCAGCACCGGTCTGCAAGGTGTTGATCATGGAGTCGGTGAAGTTCTGACGGGTGGTGATGATGTTCAGGTTCGCCGCCAGGGTCTGGGTGTTGGACCTCAGGGTAGAGATCGCGGTATCCATCTTCGACGTATCGGTAGTGATGTCGGAGTTGGTGGCCCAGGCGCCGCTTGCGCCGGAGAGGCTGAGGCCGCCGGAGTTGGCCAGGAAGCCCACGACGTTCAGGCTGGAGCTCGCATCCTCGTTGAAGTTGACGGTCAGGGTGTTGGTGGAGCTCAGCAGGTTCAGGCCGCGATAGCCGGAGTCGGAGGAGATGTTGTCGACCTGGCTACGGATGGTGTCGTACTGGGTCGCCAGCTTGGACCTGGTGGAGGTGTCGCTGGTGGAGAGAGCCGACTGTGCGATACCTTTGGCCGCGTTGATCAGGCCGGTAACTGCGGTGATACCTGCGTTGGCTGCCGAAACGGTCTGAACCGCCTCGGACATGCCGTCCTTGCGGTCAGCGAGGTCGCTGGCGCGCTGGTTGGCGTTCTGGGCTGCAAAGTAGTTGGTCGGGTTGTCGAGGGCGCTGTTCACCTGCTTGCCGGAAGAGAGCCTTTCCTGGGTCCTGTTCAGGAGCTTGCTGGTGCCTTGGAGGTTGAGAAGGTTGGTCCTCATGCCTGCGGTGAGAGAGATGTCGCTAGTTGCCATGGTACTTCTCCTTTTCTGGGTGTTTGCCGGCATTCTTGCCGGGTTGAAAACTGTGTCGATTCACGGGTTTCTTTACGGTCGGGCATCCTGCCCTGCGGCGAGTAACTGATGAATTTCACCCCCTCATCGCCGGCGCGTCCTGCGCTTTTGTAAAGAATATCGACACGGCGGGCCCAAAACTTTAACGGAAAAGCACCACCTTACGATTATTTTTGTCAAATTATTGGCAGTTCAACCTCTCTTGCAGGGCGCGGCGGATACGGGCCATCACGCCGGGCCAGTCGCCGGGGCACCCCTGCCGGAAGATGCGCATGGCGGGGTACCAGGGGGAATCCTCGCGGTCGGCGAACCAGCGCCAATCGCAGGAGTAGGGCAACAAAAGCCAGACCGGCACCCCCATACCGCCCGCCAAGTGGCCGGCCGCGGTGTCCACGGTGATGAGCAGATCGAGCCCGGCCAGAATGGCGGCGCTGTCGCCGAAGTCCTTGATCTGCGGCGCGAGATCGACTGCCGGGAGGACGTCTGGGTCCGGTTCCTCGCCGAGCTGCAGGGAATAAAAGAGCACACCCGGTATATCGGCAAGAGGGGCGAACTCCTTGAAGGGGCAGGCGCGGTTTCTGGGGAGCGGCCCGCCGCGCCAGACCAGGCCGACCTTGAGCGTCGCCCCCTCCTCCAGCATCAGGCTCCAGAGCGCCGCGCGGCGCTCCTCGGGGAAGAGGTAGGGGCGCCAGGGGGGCATGTTGTCCAGCGTGGTGCCGAAGAGGTGCGGCAGGGACAACAGCTGGACCTGATAGTCACAGGGGGGAAGCTCGTCTGCCGGGCCGCAGACGGTCGTGACGCAGGGAACGCGCTCCAGGAGCGGCTTAAGCGCCGGGATCTGGCAGCGCACCACCACCCTCCCCCCGCGCTGCGCCACCAGGGGTGCATAGCGGATGAACTGCAGCGTGTCGCCCAGCCCCTGCTCGCACTGCAGCAGGATGGTGCGTCCGCCAAGCTCCTCGCCGCGCCAGACCGGGACACCGAGCTCCGGCTCGCACCCCGCCAGGCGCCATTCGTACTCGCGCCACCCCTCTTGAAAATCCCCCACCGACAAAAGGCTTAAGGCGAGGTTCCAGTGCGCCTCCGGGTGATCGGGCGCCAGGCGCAACAGTTCCCGGTAGGTCGCGATGGCCTGTTGCGGCTGCATCAGGTCCTGGTAGGCGGTGCCGAGGTTGATGCGCGCCTCGAGGTAGCCGGGGTCGAGCGTGATGGCGCGCAGGTACAACTCCACCGCCTGTGCCGGCTGTTCCAGCACCTGCAGGCACGAGCCGAGATTTACGTAGGCGGGAAGGTACGTGGGATCGAGCTCCACGGCGCGCCGAAACAGCGGCTCGGCATCGTCGTGCTGGGCGCGGCCGACCAGCAGCGTGCCCAGGTTGTTGCAGGCGTCGGCAAGGGACGGCTTCAGTTCCATGGCGCGCCGGTAGCTCGCCTCGGCCTCCGCGACATCCCCCAGGTCCTGCAACGCGAGCCCCAGGTTGTTATAAACCTCGGCGCAGTCAGGGAGCCGGGTCAAGAGGGCGCGGTAGAGCCTGACGGCGCCGTCCAGGTCCCCCTCCCCCCTCAGCCGGTTCGCCTCCCGGAACAGGAGGTTCGGGTCCTGGAGCGACGCCTCGGGGAGCGGCACGATCTGGCGTGCCACGGCCTCGACGACCGGCTGCCACTGTCCCGGAGCCGGTTGGCGGTGCAGGGTGACGCTCGGGTACCAGGGGGAATCGGGGCGATCGTAAAGCCAGCGCCAGTCACAGGAGAAAGGAAGCAGCAGGTGCACCGGTTTTCCCATCGCCGCGGCGAGGTGCCCCACGGCGGTGTCGACCGAGACCACCAGGTCCAGCTGTTCGATGAACGCGGCGGTGTCGGCGAAGTCCTTGAGGCCGGCGGTGAGATCGACGAGAGTCCCTGCCCCGGACAAAAGGGCCAGATCCTCGGCGGCGGCGCCGAGCTGCAGGTTGTACAGGGTCACCCCGGGCAATGATACCAGGGGAGCCAGGGCCTGCGCCGCGAGCGAGCGGTAGCGGTCCCTCTTGTAGCCGGCGCTGCCAGCCCAGACCACCCCGACCTTGAGCCCCGTCGCCGGCGCCAACTTCTGGCCCCAGTGATCGCCCAGCGCGGCATCGGCCTTGAGCGGCGGGCTTTGCGGCGGGATTGAGTCGATAGTGGTACCCAGTAGGTGCGGCAGGCTCATGAGATAGGTGTAGGTATCGAACGAGGGCTGAGCGTCCCCGGCGGCAAAGAGGACGATGGCGTCCCCCTGCGCGGCGAAAAGCGGCAGCAGCTCACGGCGGCACTCGAGCACCACCTTTTCCCCGCGCCGCGCCAACAACTGCGCGTAGCGGTAAAACTGGATGGCGTCGCCGAAGCCCTGCTCGGCTCGTACGAGGAGGGTGCGGCCGGCCAAGGGGGATCCGTCCCACATCTGCCGTCCCAGGAAGGACGGGTCGAAGCCGCCGGCGGGATCCTTCAGGCGCCACTGGTACTCGCGCCAACCCTCCCGGTACTCGCCAAGGGCGAGCAGGGCGAGGGCCAGGTTCCAGTGGGCGTCGACGCTCTCCGGATCGAGCGCCAGGGCCTCGTGCAGGGCCGCCAGCGCGTCGTTGAACTCGTTTAGCGCGAGCAGCGAGCCCCCGAGATTGACCCACCCCTTCAGGTGATCCGGCTGCAATTCCACCACCTTCCGGTAGCACTGCGCCGCCCCCTGCCACTCACCCTGGGCGCGCAGCGCGTGCCCCAGATGGTAGTAGGCGCTGGCGTAGCCGGGGTCGAGCGCGATGGCGTCGCAGAATCGCGCAACGGCGACATCCACCTCCCCCTGCTTCAGGAGTGCGTTGCCGAGGTTGCCCATCGCCTCGGGATAGTCGGCCTTGAGTCCAAGAGCCTTGCGATAAAGCTCTTCCGCCTCGTCGAGGCGCCCCAGGTCCTCGAGGACCACGCCCAGGTTGTTGTGCAGTTCGGCCTGCGCAGGGTCGAGGGCCGCGGCCCGGGAGAAGGCCTCCAAGGCCTGTTGCGGTTGCCCCAAAAGACGCGCCAGGGCGCCGGAAAGGGTGAGCAGGTCCACGTCGTCCGGCGTCTCCCGCAGGAGTTCCCGGCACAGTTCGTCCGCCCGCTCGATCCGGTTTTCCGCCAGGGCCCGTTTCAGTTCATCGCGGCTTTGCATCTAGTGTCGTTCTCCTTTGGCCCGAACCAGCAGTTCCAGCTGCCGCGCCACCCGCTCCAGCACCTCACTCCAGTCGCCGCGGCGGCGCTGGCGGAACAGCCGGGCGGTCCGGTACCAGGGGGAATCCTCCCGTTCCATGAGCCAGCGCCAGTCGCAGGCCATCGGGAGCAGCACCCAGACCGGCATGCCCAATCCCCCGGCCAGGTGCGCCACGGCCGTATCGGCGGAGATGACCAGGTCGAGCTGGCTCAAGATGGCGGCGGTGTCGGCGAAGTTCTTGATGCCCGCGCCGAGGTCGGTCAGTTCCATCCCCGGCGGCGGGGTGGCCGCCTGCTCCGCGCCGTCCCCCACCTGGAGCGCGCAGAAGCGGGCACCGACAACCTGCGCCAGCGGCGCGAAGAGCGACAGGGTGAGCGAGCGTTTCAGGTCGTCCTTGTAGGTCTTCCTCCCCGCCCAGACCAGCCCGACCCGGAGCCCCCGCGCCGGAAGGGCCGGGCGCCAGCGCTCCACGAGGGCGGGATCGGCGGCGAAGTACGGGATCTCGGCCGGGATGGTCTCCAGCACCGTGCCGCACAGGTGCGGCAGGCTCATGAGCGAGGCGTGGCAGTCGAAGTCGGGGAGTGGCTCGCCGCGCACCAGCACCCGCGTAACACCCGGCACCGTGGTGAGGACCGGCGCGATCGGCTTGGCCTGGCACTGCACCAGTACCGTCGCCCCCTGCGCCGCCAGGAGCGGCGCGTAGCGCACGAACTGGAAGGTGTCGCCGAAGCCCTGCTCGGCGTGGAGCAGGATCGTTTTTCCCGTAAGCGAAGATCCGTCCCAAAGCGGCTGCGGCAGCTCCAGACGCGGGATGGGATCCACCTTGTCGAAACGCTGTTCATAGCCGCGCCAACCGTCCCGGTACTCCCCGAGCTGCAGTTGCACCAGGGCCAGGTTCCAGCGGGCGTCGGCATAACCGGGATCGAGGGCGAGCACCTTGCGGTAGCAGTCGATGGCGGTCTCGACGTCGTTCAAGGCGCGGCTCGCGGAGCCCAGGTTGTTGAGCGCGTGCAGGTAGTCAGGCTTCATGCGGAGCGCGCGTCGGTAGCACTGCACCGCCTCTTCCAGGCGTCCCTGCACTTGGAGGGTGATGCCGAGCGCGTTCCATGAGGGGAGATAGCCCGGGTCGTCGGCCAGGATGGCGCGGAAGGTGGCGGCGGCCTGTTCCAGGTCCTCCATGGTGTGGTACAGCTCGCCCAGGTTGTGCCGGGCCTCGAGGTAGTCGGGGGCGACCGCCACCGCCTGCTGCAGCGCCTGCAGTGCCCCCTCGAAGTCCCCCTGTTCTTTGAGGGCCAGCGCCAGGTTGTGCCAGGCCTGCGCCAGGTTGGGCTCGATAGCCAGCGCGCGCCGGAAACTCCCGGCCGCCTCCGCAAAGCGCCCCGCGATATAGAGGCTGTTGCCCATGTTGTACAGCGGTGCCACGAAGTCGGGGCAAACCCTGATCGCCTTTTGGTAGCGCTCGATGGCCTCGGCATGCCTCCCTGCCCCGGCCAGAATGCACCCCTCGTCGTTGTAGCGCTCGGCGCTCCGCATCGGATCCGCGGCCGACGCCTCCCCTGTTCCGTTTTTCTGCGCCACAAGCTCGGTCAGCGCCTTTGTCACCCGGTGCAGCACGCCTTCCCAGTCGCCAGGTGTCGACTGCCGGAACAGGCGCATGGTCGGGTACCAGGGCGAATCGTCGCGGTCGGTGAGCCAGCGCCAGTCCGGGACGAACGGGATCAGGAGCCACACCGGGAGACCCAGCGCTCCGCACAGGTGCGCCACCGAGGTGTCCGCCGAAAGCACCAGGTCGAGCCGGCTGGCGAGCGCGGCGGTGTCCGCGTAGTCGCTGATTTCGGGGGCCAGGTCGGTGGCCGGCAAAATAGAGGCGAGATCCCCCTGCGCGCCGAGTTGCAGTGAATAGAAGCTGACCCCGGCAAGCCCGGCGAGTGCCGCCAGCTTCTCGGTGGGAAGCGATCGGTTATGGTCGTTGGGATGGCCGGGATTTCCCTGCCAGGCGAGCCCCACCTTCAACTTCCCGTCTGAGGGGAAGAAGGCATCGTAGGCAGCCGCGCGCGCGGCATCGGCGTGCAGGTAGGAAACCTGGGCGGGGATGCCGGCAAGATCGGTTCCAAAGATGCCCGGCAGGTCCATGAGCGACGCCTGCAGCTCGAACGGCGGCAGGTTGTCGCTAGTGGCGTAAACCGCGGCAACGCCGGCCACCGTTTGCACCAGCGGCACCAGGCCCGGCGACTGCACCTCGATGAGGACGCGACCGCCGCGGGCGGCGACCAGCGGCGCGTAGCGCACGAACTGGAGCGTGTCACCGGCACCCTGTTCGCCGTACAGCAGGATGGTCTTGCCGGACAGCGGTTCGCCATCCCAGGCCGGGAACTCCTGCCACCTGCGTTGCGGCGCCTGGCTGCTCTTCTGGAAGCGCCAGGAAAACTCGCGCCACCCCTCGGGCAGTTGGCCGGTCATGAGCAGGAGCACGGCAAGGTTCCAATGGGCGTCGGCATAGCCGGGGGAGCGGCGTACCGCCTCCCGGAACTCGGCCAGCGCCTCCGTAAAGCACCCCAATTCCTTCAAGGTGGTGCCGAGGTTGTAGCGCGCCTTGACCAGGGCCGGGTCGAGGCGCAGGGCCTCGTGGTAGCTTTGCCGCGCCCCGTTAAGATCACCCAGCACCTGCTTCACGATTCCCAGCCCCTCGTGCAGTTCTGGCACTCCCTGTTCCAGCGCCAGGGCATCTTCTAGGCTCGCCCGCGCCTCAACGAAACGCCCCTGCTGCTGCAGCGCCTGGGCCAGGGCGTAGTGCGGCTGCCAATGTCGGGGGAGCAACTGGGCGGCCTTCGTGAAGCGGACCGTCGCCTCGCCCGGCTTGCCCGTCGCGGCCAGGAAGACGCCCATGAGATGGTGGTTGCCGCCGTCAAAGGGATGCGCAGCCAGCAGCTGCTCCAGGAAGTCCACCATGGCCTCGGCCAGAGCGGCACGCAGCCGCTCGACCACCTCCCCCCACTCACCCTGGCGCTCCTGACGGAACAGGCGCATGGTCGGGTACCAGGGCGAATCGTCCCGGCCGTGCAGCCAGCGGTAGTCGCCCGCCATCGGGAGCATGAGCCACACTGACTTGCCCAGTGCCCCGGCCAGGTGCGCCACCGAGGTATCTATGGAAATGACCAGGTCGAGCTGGGCGATAAAAGCGGCGGTGTCGCCGAAATCGCGGATGGCGGAGGTGAAGTCGATCAGTCCCGGGAACTCACCCGGGCCGGCGGCTGCCTCCCCCACCTGCAGCGAGTAAAAGGACGCCCCAGGGATGCCGCACAGCGGCTCCATCGCCGCCAGCGAGCAAGAGCGGAAGGGATCGGGGACCGCCTTGCCGGCCCATACCAGGCCAACCCTGAAGCCGGGGTCGGCGGCGAGCTTGGCCTGCCAGAGCCCGAGCCGCTGCGGCGGCGGTGAGAGGTAGGGGACCGTGTTGGGAACCTTCTGCAGTGTGGTGTCGAAGAGGTGCGGCAGGGACAGCAGGGGAATTTCGACGTCGAAGGGGGGGAGCGGCTCGCCCATGACGCACACCTCGGCGACGCCGGCCATGCCGCGTAAAAGTGGCACCAGGGCCGCGGACTGGCATTCGGCTATGACGACCCCGCCCCGCTCCGCAACCATGGGGAGGTAGCGGGCGAACTGGATGGTATCCCCGAAGCCCTGCTCGCCGTGTACCAGGATGCGCCTGCCCTGAAGCGGCGCCCCGTCCCAGGTGGGTGCGGGGAAGCTGCGCCTGGGGGAGGTGAATTCATCCCTTTTCCAGCGCCACTGGTACTCGGCCCAACCTTCGCGGAATTCCCCCGCCATGAGCAGGGCGAGGGAGAGGTTCCAGTGCGCATCGGCGCAGTCGGGCCGGCGCCGCACCAGGTCCCGGAAAACGGCGATGGCGCCGTCGACGTCGCCGGCACGCTGCAGCGCGCCTCCCAGGGCAATGGCGGGTTCCGGCGCGTCGGGCGCCTGGGCCAGCGCCAGGCGGAACTGCTCCGCGGCTTGGGCGAAGCGCCCGAGCTTGAAGAGCGAGGAGCCCATGTTGTTCAGGGCCAACGGATCCCCTTCCCGCAGGGCGAGCACCGCGCGGTACTCCGCGAGCGCCTCCTCGTGGCGGCCGGTATCGTCCAGGAGCGCGCCCAGGTTGATGTGCACGTCCGGCAGGAGCGGCCCGCCCGCCGCGACCAGGCTGCGGTAGATCGGCTCCGCCTCGGCCAGCCTGCCGGCGCGTTGTAGCTCCAGGGCGCGGGCGAATTCCCGCCCCAGGTCAGGCTGTTGGGTCATGGGGCTAGCCATTGCGCATCCGGGCCAACTCCGCCTGGTTGGCGAGCTTGGTGGCCAAGTAGTGGAACTGGCGCGCGGCACCACTCCAACTGAGATTCTTCATCTCCTCCGCAGCCAGCGCCCCCTTGGCGGGAAGCGCATGACGGTTGCGGTAGACGTACTCCAGCATCTCGATGATTTCTTCCAGGTCCGGCTCCTCCCAGACTGCGGTCTGGACCCCGCCATTACTAACCACCATGGGGCGGTAGCGGGTCAGCGGGTAGGCGATGGACGGGTTGATGACGTCGGCGTGGCCGCTGCTATCCGAGGCGATCACCGTCCTCGCGCAGGCCATGTACTCGCACATCACCATGTTGTTCCCCCCCTCGCAGCGGTTCGGGAACAACCCGACGTGAGTGCCGGCGAAGACGTCCCGGATGGCATTGTTGTGCACCAGCGGATGCACCACGGTGCGCGCCGGGTCGAGCCCGTTTTCCAAGGCGCAGCGCCCCGGAACACTCAGGAAGTCCACCTCGTCGTGGCGGTAGGTGATGAAGGGAGAGCTTTCCATGGTGAGGAGCGAAAACGGCCACTGGTTCGCCCAGCTGCAGGAGAGGTAGACGTCGCCGTGGCGCTGCATCAGCACCTTCATGGCGGCGATGACCAGGTCCTGGCCCTTGCGGAGTTCGAATTTGCCGCCGGAAAAGACCACGAAGCGGTCGTCGGGCGGGAGGGGCAGCGGGTAGAAGCGTTCCGGGTCGACCCCCTGCAGGATGGTGCAACAGTTTTTCACCCCGCCCATGCGCAGCAGGTATTCGCACCACTTGGAGCCGGCGACGATGAAGTCCCACTGGCGTGCGGCGGCGCGGGTGAAGTTGAGGATCTCGATGCTGTTTTCGAAGAAGCAGTAGCCGATGTTGATCGCATCCCAGGCCTCGGGGTTCAGCGGCGCGAGGTTCTGCGACATGCAGTGCAGGGTCACCCCCGGCACCGGGGGGAGCTGTGCGATCTCGCGTTCCAGGTAGGTACCGGCGATGCCCCAGCCGTGCATGGAGCCGCTGGGCATGGATAGTCTCATGAATGAAAACCTCTCTGTGGTGATGGATCGACCACTACACGTGAGCAACTACCGTACCAGCGCGGCGAGACGGGGGCTAAGCACCTGAAAAAATGGGGTTTGCGGCGGGAAGGCGGGAAGACGGTCATTTCTTTGACAGGGGGTTCGACATTAAAAGGGGACAGGCACCTGGCGGAGCCAGTCCCCTCTGGACCGTCGGGCGCGCGCCGAGACTACGGCTCGTTGCGCTCGCTTTGTTCGGAGAGAAGGACGATGTCGACGCGGCGGTTCTGGGCGCGCCCTTCTTCGTCGCTGTTGTCGGCTACCGGGCGGTACTCGCCGTAACCGGCGGCGGAGATTCGGGCGGGATCGAAATCTTCTTGCTTGGTGAGGTACTGCAGCACGTTGGTGGCACGCGTAGTGGAAAGCTCCCAGTTGGACGGGAAAGCGGCGGAACTGATGGGGACGTTGTCAGTGTGCCCCTCGACCCGCACCGAGTTGGAATAGGTAGCCAGGGAGGCGACCACGTCATTTAACAGGGCCATGGAACTCTGCTTCAGCGTGGCGCTGCCGCTGTCGAAGAAACCGGCTTCCTTGAGACTCACTACCAGGCCGCGCTGGGTCACCGACACGGAGACCTTGTTCTGTGCCCCCGCCTTCATCAGATACGCCTCGATGGAGGCCTTGGAGGCCCGAAAGTCCTGTTCGCTGCCGCGGGTCCTGGTGCTGCTCGTGCGTTTGGGGGCCTGGGTGATCTTGTGAATGGAGGGAATGACGCTCATGGAACCGGCGTCGATGACGGTCGGCTTTTGTCCGGCGGAGGTGGTGCTGTAGCCGAAGGACTCGCGCATGGAGGCGAGCACTTCCTCGGCCTTCTTCTTGTCGGTCTGGCTCATGGCGTAGAGCGTCACGAACACGGCGAACAGCAGCGTGATGAAGTCGGCGTAGGATACCAGCCACCGCTCGTGGTTTGGTTCCTTCTCGTGCTGGGCCTTTCTCTTAGCCATTTACTTCCCCTTCTTCTCTCCACCGTCATGCAGGTAGGCCCTGAGCTTCTGCTCGATGAAGTGGGGGTTCTCGCCGTTCTGGATGGCGATCAGCCCCTCGATGACCATCTCCTTCTGCAACAGCTCCTCCTTGAGGCGGATCTTCAGCTTGGTGCCGAAGGGGATGCAGAAGATGTTGGCGGTCATCAGACCGTAGATGGTGGCCACGAAGGCGACCGCGATGCCGCCCCCGAGTTTGGAGGGGTCGGAAAGGTTGCTCATGACGTGGATCAAGCCGAGCACGGCGCCGATGATACCGATGGTGGGGGCGAAACCGCCGGCCGACTCGAAGACCTCGGCGCTGTGCTTGCCGTGCGACTCGAAGGAACCAAGCTCGATCTCCATGGTCTCCCTGAGCTTCTGCGGGTCGATGCCGTCGACGACCAGCGAGATCCCCTTCTTGGTGAAGGAATCCTTGACCGTCTGCGCTTCCTGCTCCAGGGAGATCAGGCCGTTTCTGCGCGCCTTGGCCGCGTAGTTGATGATGTTCTTGATCACCGCCTCGGGGTCTTCCTTCGGGGGCATGAAGACCTTCTTCAGGTCCTTCACCGCGGCCATCAGGATCGGCAGCGGGAAGCTGACGATGGTCGCCGCGGCGGTGCCCCCGAGAACGATCATGGCCGCCGTCGGCTGTATCAGCGCCGACATGTGCAGCCCCTCCAGGGCCGCGCCGCCAAAGACGGCGAAGAGCCCCAGAACGATTCCGATTATGGTCGATAAATCCATATATTATCCTGGATCATGCCAACGCTCGTCTGCGAGCGGTTAGATCCTGCAGTTGGGGTGGTAGTTTTCCGCATCCCTTTTGCGCAGGTAACGCCGGGCCACGCTCGAGGAGACGTGCCGGAACACGTGCGCCTTGAAGTTGACGATACGGCTGATCACCACCCGCGCCGGCTCCAGCACCAGGTATCGGTTGCCGTTGGAAAGGGTGATGTGCGTGTCCGGGGTCTCCGTGATGAGCTCAATCAGGTCCGGGTTCAGGTACATCTCGGTGCCGTCTCGTGTTGTCACCTTGATCATGGTGTCCCCCTGGGGAATGCGGCAGTTACTTTGTTTTTCGGATGCAGCACCGAAAGCTTTAGCGCTATCACCGCCTTTCGTCAAAAAAGAAACTGAAAAGGCCGTGCGAGCCTGGCCAGCTCACACGGCCCTTGGTGGCGCGGGGTACGCGACGGCACTACTTCATGTAGTCCAAAAGCGAGAGTTGGCTCAGCTTCGAGGTAGCCGAAAGCGCCGCGTTGAAGGCGGTGGTCTGCTGGGAGAGCATTACGCCGGCCTTGGCGTAGTCGACGTTTTGGATGTTGCCGAAGACCGTCTTCAAGGTGTTCTGGTTGTTGGTGATCATGCTCTTCATGTTGTCCAGGCGCACCAGCCGGCCTGCGACGTCGCTCTGGGCCACGGTGATCTGGTCCGCGCCCGCCTTGACGTTCTTGACCCCGTCCAGGATGCCGGCGCTGTCCTTGTTTTTGATGGCAAGGATCAGGGCATCGATGGAGCCGAGGATGTTGACCGGCCCCTGCCCTGCGGTGGCACCGCTCCCCACTGCCGCCGGCGTTTTGCCGCCGTTTAGGAGATCGGCGCCCGATACCGTGGTGCCCACGGTGCTGTTGGGGGCGATCTCGACCTGCGGGATGTCGGTGGTGCCGCTGAAGACGCCGGTGGAGCTGAAGGGCTGGCTGGTGGAGAAGCCGCCGAAGACGTACTGGTCGCCCAGGCGGGTGTTGCCCATGTCGACCAGCTGGCTCTTCAACTGGGTCAGGTTGGTCACCGCACTGGCAGTGCCGGCGGCGTCCAGGGTCCCGGCCACCATGTCGCCGGCGATCTTCTTCACCTGCTGCATCAGGTCGGCCATGCTGGTGAGCGACGTGTTGGTCACGTTCAGAAGCGTCTCCGCCTTGGTGATGTTGGAGCTGTACTGGTCCCCCGAGGCGATCTGCTCCTGCAGGTCCAGAAGCTGCCTGGTGGAAAGGGGGTCGTCGCTGGGGCGGTTGATGTTGTTGCCCGAGGCGATCTGTTCCTGGAGTTGGTCGATCGCGGTGCGCCCCTGCTGCAGGTTGTAGATGGCGTTGTCGGCGCTCATGCCGGGGGTAATTCTCATGATGACGTCTCCTATCGGACCATGTTCAGGATGGTGTCCAGCATGTCGCTCCCCGCGTTGACCACCTTGGCGGAGCCCTGGAAGGCGCGCTGGTACTTGGTCAGGTTGAGCAGCTCCTCGTCCAGGGAGACCTCGGAGTTGGAGGACCTGAGCGCGTTCAGCTGCTTCACGAATGCCGCGTTCTGGGCAGTAACATTCTGGGTCCCCTCGGTGTCGACGCCGACCTGGGAAACCACGGAGTTGTAGAAGTTGCCCAGGGTGGCGCTCCCGGTGCTGAAGGCGAAGCTGGTGCTGCCGAGGTTGGCGAGCTTGACCGCGTTGACGTTGTTGCCGCTGCTGGTCGGTATCGGGTCGCTGGCGGTGGGAAGCCCTGCCGCGATCTTCACCGCCGAGATCCCGGAATCGAGCGCGATGCTCCCCGCGGTGACGCCGGCCGGGTCGAAGAAGTTGTTGCCGGTGGTGCCGTCGAGGGCGTACCCCGCCTTGTGCACCGTGTTCACCTGGGTCGCCACCTGGTTGGCCATCTCGTCCAGCAGGGCGCGGTACTTCGGTACGATGCTGTCGCGCACCTCCATGGTGCCGCCGAGCTTGCCCCCGATGGTGGCGCCGGCGCCGACGGTCCCCACCAGAGTGTCGGTGCCGGGGGCGTTGGCCGGGGGCGGGTTGCCCAGCCCCGAGAGCATGATGTCGTTGGTGGCCGGCGAGCCGGTCGCGTTGGTGTAGAGCGTCGCGTACTTGGTGCTGGCTACCAGCTGCCCGCTGCCGGCCAAGGTGACCGAGGCGGTGTTGTCGCTGGCTATGGTGTAGCTGATGCCGGTCTGCTCCGAAAGCTTCCTGAGCAGGAGGTCGCGCTGGTCCAAAAGTTCGTTGGGGCTCCCCCCGACCGCGCTGGTGGCCCTGATCTGCTGGTTCACCTGGGCCAGGTTCCTCGCGTTGTCGGTCACCTCGGCGGTGATGCCGACCAGGTTGCTGTCTGCGGTCGAGGCGACCGAGGTGAGCGTGGAGTCGGCCTGGTGGAAGCTGTCCACCGTGATCTGGGCCCGGGTCAGCACGGCCTGCCGCTCGGCGGCGCCGGAAGGATTGACGGAGAGGTCCTGGAAGGCGCCGAAAAGGTTGGCTACCGCGGTCCCCAGCCCGTCCGAGGTGAGCGAGTTGAAGGTGGGCTCGATCTGCTCCAGCGCCGACTGCTGCGCCAGCCCCTCCTGATAGCTGCTGTTGGCGTTCACCAGTTGCAGCTGCAGCATGTTGTCGTAGCTGCGCTGCACCGCCGCGATCTGCACGCCGGTCCCCAGGGCGAAGCCGTTGGCGGTCCCCACCGGTTTGTTCTCCATGATCACACGCTGGCGGGAATATCCCTCGGTATTGACGTTGGAGATGTTCTCGCCGGTCACCTCGATGGCCAGGCGCTGCGCCGTGATCCCCGAGGAGGCTATGTCGAAGAGGGTGTTGATGCCCATGCTAGATCTCCTTACTGACGAAGCCGCTGGCGCCGCGCCCGGCGTTGACGAAAGCGCCGGCACCACCGTAGGTCTGCCCGGGGTTGAAAAGACGGTTGAAGAAGTTGACCGAGCGCCCCACCACGTTCAGGGAGTCCTCGACCAGCCTCCGGTGCAGGGCGAGGGCGCCCTGCAGCGCGCGGGCGTTGCCGGTGACCGACTGCTGCGCCTCCTTGAGGGCCTCTTTTTCCGGCGCGGCGAGCCGCTCGATGATGGGCGACAGGGTACTGTTGCCCGGCATGCCGAGGTCGGCGCCGATGCTGGCGATCATCTGCCGGCACTGCCCGGAGAGCCGTTCCAGCCGCTCCATCCCCGCCGCGATCTCCTGCTGGTTTTGCTCCAGCCGGGCCATGTCCAGGGAGGTCATGCATTCCTGCTCTTCCTGCAAAAGCGCCTGCAGCTGGTCCAGGAGCACCCCCTTCTCGCACAGCGCCGCTATCAGTTCCACCACGTTACGATCCATCTATTCCCCCTTAACGCGACTTGTACGCGTCCATCATCTTTTGTGCCAGAGCCGAGGCCTCGACGCGGTAAGCGCCGCTTTGCAGGTTCTGTTTCGCCAGCGCCACCCGGTCCGTCCTCACGTCGGGCATCGCCGCCACCTCGGCCTTGAGCTTTTGCAGCTCCTTTGCCTGGGATGAGATCTCCACCCGGTCAAAGGGGATCACCCGCCCCGCGGGACGGCTTCCCTGCACGGCCTGCGTCTGCTGCGTATCGTTCCGGACCTGCTGCGATCGGTTCAGATCGACTACGTAGGCTGAACCTTCAATCCGCATTCCGCACCCCCTTAGCCGGAGCCGGCGCGCCGTACGTCCGCGCGAGCTCCCTCTCTATGGTCTGTGCCAGTCCTATGCCGCCTCCCTGCACCGCGGCATTGGCGTACTCCTGGTCCAGCAGGGAGCGGAAGGTCTCTTCGCCTTTCCCCCCGCCGGTCAGGGTGTCCTTGCCCACCGTGTCCCGCATCGACTTCAACATCATGGAGACGAACATCGCCTCGAACTCGCGGGCCACCTTCTTGATCTGCTCCGGGTTCTGCTCCCGTGCACTCTTTTGCGCCCGCAGATCGGTGACCGGCAGCGCGTTATCCGGTATCGGCTTCACTTCCATGGCCGCTCCTTCCCCTACATCACGTTCAGCTCGGCGTTGAGCGCGCCGGCGGCCTTGATGGCCTGCATGATGCCGAGGAGGTCCCTAGGGGTGACCCCGAGGGTGTTGAGCCCGCGTACCACCTCACCCAGGTTGGCCCCCTCACGCACCAGCGAGAGGTTGACCTTCTCCTCGGAGATCTTCAGATCGGTCCTGGGGACCACCGTGGTGGTGCCGGTCTTGGCGAAGGGGGCGGGCTGGGAGACCTTTGGGGTCTCCTTGACCACCACGGTCAGGTTGCCGTGGGACACCGCCACCGTGGAGATGCGCACGTTCTCGCCCATGACGATGGTGCCGGTGCGCTCGTTCATGACCACCTTGGCCATCACGTCCGGGTTCACCTCGAGCCGCTCCAGGTCCGCCACGAACTCGACCACCCGGTTCTGGTACTCGCCGGGGATGCTGATCTGCACGCTGCCGGGGTCGTTCAAGGACGCTGAGCCCTGGAAGCGGCCGTTGATGGCGGCGGCGACCCGGGCGGCGGTGG
The DNA here is from genome assembly GCF_016458235.1 of Geomonas propionica. Lineage (GTDB taxonomy): Bacteria > Desulfobacterota > Desulfuromonadia > Geobacterales > Geobacteraceae > Geomonas > Geomonas propionica. The sequence continues at coordinate 75,656 of NZ_JAEMHK010000010.1, forward strand.
TGAAGTCGGACTGGTGCAGGTTCAGCTTCAGCACCGGCCGGTTGGCCAGCACGTTGGGGATCTCGCGCTCGACCAGCGCCCCCTCGGGGACGGTGCCGGCGGTGGGATGGTTCTTCACCGCGGTGGTCGCCTGCCCGCCGTAGGAGAAAGAGTTGGTGAGGACCGGTCCCTGCGCCACGGCGTAGACCTGGTTGTCCGCGCCCTTCAAAGGAGCCATCATCAGCGTGCCGCCGGCGAGGCTCTTGGCGTCACCCATCGACGAGACCAGGACGTCGAGTTTGTTCCCCTGCTTGGCGAAGGGGGGGAGCTGGGCGGTCACCATGACCGCGGCCACGTTCTTCACCGTGATGTCAGAGCGGTTTATGGTGATGCCGAGCCGCTCCAGGGCGCCCACCAGGGACTGCACCGGGAACTTGGTCTGGTCCGAGTCACCGGAGCCGTTCAGACCGACCACCAGGCCGTAGCCGATCAACTGGTTCTCCCGCACGCCGTCGAAGGCGGCGATGTCCTTGATGCGCGCCGCCAAGGCAAACTGGGGCAGCATCAAAATCACGAGGAGTACGAGGCTGCTTTTTAAAATCATGTTAACTTTCAAGCTCTTTCACCTAACCCTTTTCGGCCGCTGTGTCGGGATATTGACAGTAAAGCGTCAATTCCGACACACGCCGCCCGCCTAGAACGGCCAGATCTTGTCCAGCGTGTTCAGGAGCCACCCCGGTTTCTGGCGGTCGGAGATGATCCCCTTGCCGGAGTAGGAGATCCTGGCGTCGGCGATGAGTGCCGAGTTGATGGTGTTGTCGGCGCTCACGTCGCGCCCGCGCACCGTCCCGGTCAAGATGATGATCTGGTCCTCGTTGTTGACCTTTACGTTGCGCCTCCCCTCGATGAGCATGTTGCCGTTGGGGATCACGTCCACCACCTTGGCGGAGATGGTCGCCTGCAGGGTCTCCTGGCGCGAGGTGGAGCCGGCGCCGTCGAACTTGGAGCCGTAGCTTGCGCTCAGCAGGTTGGCGAGGTCGGCCCAGCTCTTGATCGGGGTCTTCTCCAGCCCCAGGAGCTTCGGGATGCCGCCGCTGATGGAGGAGTCGCGCGAAGTGCCGGTGGCGGCCTTCTTGCTGGCGCTGGCGTTCTCGGAGATCACCACCGTGATGATGTCGCCGCGCCTTCTCGCCTTCATGTCCTCGGCGAGCGCCGTGGAGGAGGACTGCCAGAGCGAGCCGTTGTTGTAGTTCACCTGCGGTGCCGGGATCTGCTCGTCAAAGGTGGGGGTGACCACCTCGGCGCTTTGGTGCGCACAGGCCGAAAGCCATAACAGCGGCAGGCCCAGGGCCGCCGCCTTCACTATGGTCAAGCTGTTGCTGTTCTTGCGGTCCATCTAGAAATCCACCTTTACCGTGGCCGCGTCTACCACCCGCGCCGCGATATCTTTCTGCGAGGAGAGGTTCTGCACCGTGATCAGGTCGCCGGAGGCGCCGGACCCTTTGGCCCGCCCCGTCGCGGTGATGCGCACCACGTCGTTCTCGGCCACGATGGTCACCACCTGCCCGCTCTTGACGATGGGCACCTTCTCCAGGTTGTCCTTTCTGATCGGGGCGTTGGCTCGCAGGGTACTCTTGACCCGGAGCCCGACCGCCTCGTCGATGTTGTTGAAATAACGTCCCTGCACCTGGGCCAGGTCACGCTTGACGATGGCGAGGTCGGAGAGGGAGAGCACCTCGCCCCGTTCCAGGGTGCGTGCCGCCACCACCATCTCGGCCAGCGCCTCGACCTCGACCAGCACGGTCTGGTTCCTCTTGACCTGGTCGTCGACCCGCACCATCAGGGCCACCGAGGCCGGTCCGTAACCTTCCCAGCGCTCCGGGGCCACCACGTCGAAGGTGACCTTGCCGGCGGGGAGCTTCAGGTCCCCCTGGTAGTTGATCTTCTTCACGGTGATGTCGGCGTTCAAGGGAGCCGCCTTCTGCACCAGGTACTCCTTGATGGCCGCCTTGACCGTCGCCTCGCTCACCACGTTGACCGCGGCGGGGCCCGCCACCTGGGCGACCCCGGAGAGCGGCAGGGCGAGGAGCGCGAGAGCCAGTAAAAAAGCGCGCATCAGGAATTACCTCTTCAGTGCAGCGGCCTGCTGCAGCATGTCGTCCGAGGCCTGGATCGCCTTCGAGTTGATCTCGTAGGCGCGCTGGGAGACGATCATGCTCACCATCTCCTCCATGACGCTCACGTTGCTCTGCTCGATGTATCCCTGCTCCAGGGTGCCCAGGCCGTTCTGCCCGGCGGTGCCGGTAGTGGCGTTGCCCGAGGAATCGGTAGGGAGGAAGAGGTTCTTGCCGATGGCGTTCAACCCGGCGGGATTGGTGAAGGAGGCGAGCTGGATGGTCCCCACCGTGGTGGAGGCCGTCTGTCCCGCCTGCTGCACCGATACCGTGCCGTCGGAGCCGATGTTGATGCTGGTGGCATTACTGGGGATCACGATTTCCGGCAGAATGGGCTGGCCGTCCGAAGTGACCACCCTGCCCTGTCCGTCCTTTTTCAGCGTGCCCGCGCGGGTGTAGGCGGTGGTGCCGTCAGACTGCTGCACCTGGAGGAAGCCGTCCCCCTCGATGGCCATGTCGAGTTCGTTGCCGGTGTGCACCATGGTTCCAGTGGTGAAGATCTTGCTCACCGCGCCCGGGCGGACGCCGAGGCCGACCTGGATGCCGGTCGGGATGGTGGTGGTGTTGGTGGCCGGGGCGCCGGTGGTCTTCTCGGTCTGGTACATAAGGTCCTGGAAGTCGGCGCGGCTTTTCTTGAAGCCGGTGGTGCTGGAGTTGGCCAGGTTGTTGGCCACGACGTCTATGTTGAGCTGCTGAGCCTGCATCCCGGATGCGGCGGTCCAAAGTGCTCTGATCATTTTGTTTCTCCTGTTTTTATACTTTGCCGAGGTCGTTGGCGGCGCGGGCGTTGAGGTCGTCGTAGGTCTTGACGGCCTTGGCGCAGATCTCGAAGTAGCGGCTGGTCTCGATCAGGCGCGACATCTCCACCACCGCCTTGACGTTGGAGGTCTCCAGGTACCCCTGCTTGATGCCCGCCGTGGAGGCGGTGGTCGGGGCGTTGGGGTCGGCGGGCTGGAACAGCCCGTTGCCCAGCTTGTTCATGGCGTAGGGCTTGGCGAAGTCCGCCGTGCTGATGGTCCCCACCGCGTTGCCGTTCACGCTCACCTGCCCGTTGGAGCCGATCTCGACCTTTCCGTTGGCGGGGACCGTGATGGCGCCGCCGCTTCCCTGCACCTCGTAGCCGTCCGCGGTGACCAGCCTGCCGTTGCCGCCCAGGTGGAAGCTCCCCTGGCGGGTGTAGGCGGTCCCCTGCGGCGTGTTCACCACGAAAAAGCCGTCCCCTTCCAGGGCCACGTCGAGGCTGTTGTCGGTGCGCTGCAGCGATCCGGCGGAGAAATCGGTCGAGTACCGTTCGTTGCTGAAAATCGGCCCCTGTGTCGATTTTTTGACATTGGCCAGCACGCTCTCGAACTGGATCTGGTCCGCCTTGAACCCGGTGGTGCTGGCGTTGGCCAGGTTGTTGGAGATCACGTCCAGCCTGCGCTGCGCCGAAAGGTTGCCGGTCAAGGCCGCGTACATACCTGCGTTCATGATCCCCCCTAGGCCACGCGCTTCATCTTGCCGCGCAGCCTGACGATGGCCTGGCTGTGCAGCTGCGAGATGCGCGACTCGGTCAGATCGAGCACCGCGCCGATCTCCTTCAGGTTCAGCTCTTCGTAGTAGTAGAGCGTGATCACGATGCGTTCCTTCTCGGGGAGGGAGTCGATCGCCTCGGCGAGCCGCTCCACGGTCTGGCGCGCGATCAGCTGGCTCTGCGGGCTCTCGGTTCCCTTGTCCTCCAGGACGTCGAGAAGGCCGAAGGGAGCGCCGTCCTCGTCGTGCCAGGCGTCATCCAGGGAGACGAAGGAGAGGAGATGGATCTCCTCCAGGAGCCGGAAGTAATCCTTCAGTTCGAGCCCCATGGCGGTGGCCACCTCGTCCGAGGAGGGGTTCCTCCCCAGGCGCTGCTCGAGCTGGGAGAACTCCTTCTCCAGCTTCTTGAATTTGTCCCGGAGGCTTCTGGTCAGCCAGTCCTGGGCCCTCAGCTCATCCATGATGGTGCCCCGGATGCGCTGCTCCGCGAAGGTCTTGAACTGTACCCCGCGGCTGGGATCGAAGCGTTCCGCTGCGGAGATCAGGCCGATCACCGCGGCGCTTCTGAGGTCGTCCCGGTCGAGGTGCGGGGGGAGTGACGAGGCGATCCGGTCGACAATGAACTTAACCAGTGGGAGGTGGGTGACCACCAGCTCGTCCCTGCTCATCGGGACCCCGCGTTGCGCCTCATGCTCATACGCCTTAAGAAGACAGTTCATGGTTCCTCCACATGGTGCTAGATGCCACCGAAGCTGCCGGGATCGCCCCTGCGCCGGCCGGCTGCTCCGCATTGATTTTCTGTGCCAAAATTTTGAATCCCGTCGACGCCTTTGCTTCCGGGAAGAGGCGGCATAAAGCCCCGCGGCGCCTCACACTTTCCACCAGGAGTTCGTCATGCAGGATGGTTCCCGCGTGGTCAAACTGTACCTGCAAAAACCGGCCCGTAATCGCGGCCAATTTTGAAAAGAGTGTTTCCCCCTCCTGGTTGTCGCGGCACATGTTGATCAGGAGCCGGAACCGGAAGGAACTGTCGCGGCCGGAAAGCACCTTGATCAGGCCATAGGCGTCGGTGATGGAAGTCGGCTCGGGGGTCACCACCAGCATGATCTCCTTGGCGAGTGCGGCGAAGCCGGTCAGGTTGGCTGCCATCCCGGAGCCGGTGTCGATCAGGAAGCAGTCGTAATCGTTTTGCAGCCGGAGCATCGCCTGCAAGAGGGCGCTGCGCTCCCAGGGGGAAAGGGCGCTGTACTGCTGCATCTCCATCCCCGCCGGCAGGACGCTCACGCCCCCGCCGAGCTCCACCACCGTGTCCTGCAGGGCGATGTCGCCGGAGAGGACCTGCCCCATGCGGAAGGGCGCGTCCTTGCCCAGGCGCAGGCAGATGTCGCCTATACCGGGGTTGGAGTCGATGATCAGGACCCGCTGCCCTTTGGCCGCTAGCGAAGTGGCCAGGTTCACCACCACCGAGGTCTTACCGACCCCGCCCTTGCCGCTGGTGACCGAGATCACCCTGAGCCCCTCGCGCACCTGGAGCTGGTCCGGTACTTCCACTTTGGCACGCCCCGCCAGTCTCCTGAGCGATTCGGCCTGATCTGTTGCTGGGCAAGACATTGTCATCAGTTAGACTCCTGCACCACCATGGCGGCGAGCTTTCTGGAGGTCGCCACCTCGATGTCCTCGGGCACCTTCTGCCCGGTGCTGAAATAAGAGAGAGGGATCTTGTGCTTCAAACAGGTGTCGACGATGCAGCCGAAGGTTCGGCTTTCATCGAGCTTGGTGAAAAGGAGCTTGGTCAACGGCAGGGTGCCGAAGGTGGCGATGATCTCGTCGATCTCGCGGCTCCTGGTGGTGGCCGACAGGCAGAGGTAGACGTCGATGCCGGTCTGGGTCTCCAGGTACCCCTTCAATTCGTCGAGCCGGTCGGCGTCCTTCGGGCTTCTCCCCGCGGTGTCGATGAGGATCAGGTCCTTGTCGGAATGGCGGGCGAGCGCCTTGGAGAGTTCCTGCGAGTTGCCCGCCACTTCCAGCGGCAGGTCCATGATCTTGGCGTAGGTCTTCAACTGCTCGACCGCGCCGACCCTGAAGTTGTCCATGGTGACCATGGCAACGGAAACGCGACGGTTGAGCGCGTACATGGCGGCAATCTTGGCGATGGTGGTGGTCTTGCCGACGCCGGTCGGTCCGACCACGGCCACGATGCGCGGGCCGCTCTTCTTGATGCGCAAGGAGCCTGAGCACTTCACCATCCCGGCCAGGTTCTCGCCCATCAGCGAGCGGAGCTCGTCCAGCGCCACTCCACCCTCCGCGGCGGCACGGACCGACTCGGTCAGGGTCTGCACCGCCTGGGGTCCGACGTCCTGCCCGCTGAGTTCCTCGGCGAGCTGCTGCAGCAGCCGCTCCTCGTCGCTGGCCCGGGGGGCCTCCTGGACCAGTTTCACGGCAGGCGCGGCGGTTTCCCGCTGCTCGACCGGGAAAGGGAAGGCCACGGGTTCGGGCCGCGCGGCCTTGACCGTGGTCTGCTCGAGCGCCTGTCCCGCCAGCTGGAAGGTGACCGGCGCGGGGCCTTTACCCGAACCTTTCTCCAGGCTCTTCTCCTTGCCGCCGGAGACCGCGTTGTAGAGGAGCTGCTTGATCTCTTCGAGATCCTCCTTGCCGAAGGTCCTGGCAGCGGCCGGGGTCTCGGGCTGGGGCTCCTGGGGCTGGGGCGCGGCCTGCTGGGCGGCCTGCTGCGACTCCTTCCTGGTGAGCGCCTCGATGCGCTGTTTCAACTCGCGCACCTCGCGCGCCAGGGGACCCAGCATGGAGTTCTGGAACTCCTCGCGGGTGGAGAGCTCGCGCTCCGGGACCGGCGGCGGCTCCTCCCGGTATGGGTTCGGGCGCTGCTGCGGCCGGGGTTCCAGGGCCGCGGTCACTTCGTAGTAGGGTTTGGAGAAGAAGCCGAGGATACCCTTCTTGCACTCCTTCTTGGAGGAGAGGATCATCGCGTCCAGACCCATCTCGGCCTTGACCATCCTGAGAGCTTCCGACATCTCGCCTGCTTGGAATGTTTTAACTAGCATTGATCACCACCACACCTAAGGATTGGATTTTTATGTTGGGCGGGATCTCGTTGTGCGAGATGACCGCCAGGTTGGGCATGAACCGTTCGGTGAGCTTCTTCACGTGACGACGGATGGAGGGGGAAGCCATCAGGACCGGCAGCGCGCCGATGGCGTCGAACTGCTCGGCGTTCCTGCGGATCGCCGCCAGCACGCGCTGCGCCACGTGCGGGTCGATGGCCAGGTAGCTTCCCTGCTCCGAAAGCTGGACCGAGTCGATGATGGCCTCCTCGATCTCGTGGTCCAGGGTGAGCACGCAGAGGGTGTCGTCCTCGCGCTTGTACTGCTCCACGATGTAGCGCCCGAGGCTCTGCCGCACGAACTCGGTGAGCATCTCCGGGTCCTTGGTCACCCCGCCGTAGTCGGCCAGGGTTTCCAGGATGGAGCGCAGGTCGCGGATGGAGACATTTTCCTTCAGGAGGTTCTTCACCACCCGCAGCACGGAACCCAGGGAAAGGAGCGACGGTACCAGCTCCTCGACCACCTTGGGGAGGGTAGCGGCGATGCTGTCCAGAAGCTGCTGCAGTTCCTGGCGCCCCACCAGCTCGTGGGCGTGCTTCTTGATGGTCTCGGAGATGTGGGTGGCCAGGATGGTGGTGTTGTCCACCACGGTGTAGCCGGAAACCTGCGCCTTCTCCCGCTCCTTCCCCTTGATCCAGACTGCGGGGAGGCCGAAGACCGGCTCGGTGGTCTTGATCCCTTCCAGCGCCCCGACCGCGCCGCCGGAATCCATGGCCAGGTACTGGCCGGAGAGTTCGCCGCCCCCCACCTTGGCGCCGTTGATCAGGATGTTGTACTCGTAGGGTTTCAACTGCAGGTTGTCGTGGATGTGGATGGGCGGGACGATGAAGCCCATGCGGTCCGCCACCTGCTTCCTGATGGAGCGGATCCGGTCCAGAAGCTCCCCCTGCTGGCTCGCGTCCACCATGGGGACCAGGCCGTAGCCCACTTCCAGCTCCAGCATGTCCAGCGGACGGATGCTGCTGATCTGGTCGCTCTCCTCGGCGCCGCCGGCCGAGGTTTCCACCACGTCCTCGATCTCGGCCTTCTTCTCCACCGCCATCTTGCTCACCATGTAGGACACGCCGGAGAGGAGGAAGAAGGCGAAGTGCGGCAGGCCGGGGATCATGGCGAACAGGAACAGGACGCCCGAGGCGACCTGGAAGGCCTTCGGGTAGTTCAAAAGCTGGCCGGCGATCTCGTGGCCGAAGTTGTTCTCGTCAGCGGAGCGGGTCACGATGATACCGGCCGCGGTGGAGATGATCAGCGCCGGGATCTGGGCCACCAGCCCCTCGCCGATGGTGAGCAGGGTGTAGTTCTGCAACGCCTGGTCCAGCGGCATCCCCTTCTGCCAGACGCCGATGACGAAGCCGCCGACGATGTTCACCAGGACGATCATGATGCCGGCGACGGCGTCCCCGCGCACGAACTTGGAGGCACCGTCCATGGAACCGTAGAAGTCCGCCTCGCGCGAGATCTTCTTGCGGCGGAGCTTCGCTTCCTTGTCGGTCAGGATACCGTTGGAGAGGTCGGCGTCGATGGCCATCTGCTTGCCGGGCATGGCGTCCAGGGTGAAGCGGGCGGCCACCTCGGCCACGCGCCCGGCGCCCTTGGTGATGACCACGAAGTTGATGATGACCAGGATCAGGAAGATGACGGCGCCGACCACGTAGTTGCCGCCGACCACGAACTGCCCGAAGGCCTTGATGACGCCGCCGGCCGCCTCCACCCCCTCGCTGCCGTGCATCAGGATGAGCCGCGTCGAGGCGATGTTGAGGGCCAGTCGGAATAGCGTGGTGACCAGAAGGATCGAAGGGAACACGGAGAAATCGAGCGGCTGCACCGTGTAGAGGCAGACCAGGAGGATGACGAGCGCCACGGTGATGTTGGTCGCCAGGAAAACGTCGAGCATGAACGCAGGCAGGGGGACCACCATGAGAGCCAGTACGCCGATCAGGGCGATGGCCATGTAGATGTCCGAGTTGCTCTTGGGGCCCGGGAGCGCCAGGGCGTCCGTCGAGGGGTTTGCCATGCGTCAGTTTCCTTTGTTCTGCCTGGGGTTTTCTCTGCAGGGGGACATTCTGCAACCGGTGTGCCATTTTCTCGATCGAGGCTTCGCGGGGGCGCTGCAGCCGAAAAGCGGTGTGAATACAGGGGGGAGCGGGAGGTAAGGCGGGGACGGCCGGGTGGGGGGCGCCGGGAGGGTGAAGTCATTTTTAAAGTACGGCGCCAGTCATTTTTTTGACCGTATCCGGTTAAAACATTCTTTTTTTCTTGTCAAAAGGACGGGGAGCCGTTATGTTTTCCCCGCCCGAAGGAGGTTTCCTTTAACCCTCCCAGGAGTTTCCCTGAAACGGACCATCATGCGCGTGTTAAAGCTTCTATCGCTGATCCTTTTGTCGCTTCTGGCTGGCTGCACCAGCTACATCCCGTCCACGGTGCTCCCGGCACCCTCGCCGGCGCAGCCGTACGTGAAACTGGTCACCATCCCGCTTCCCGTGATCGCCTCGAGTCCCAACGAAGGGGTGACCTGGGGCGCCCTCACCGCGTTCCTGTTGCACAACGACAAGGACGAGGTCTCCGCCCTGTTCGCCCCGCAGGTGAACCGGAACGAGAACTTCGGCACCACGGGGACCCTCTACGGCGCCATGTACCCCTCGCCGTTGCGCAGCATCGAATTCAACCTGTCCAAATCCAGCAAGGTGAACTCCGACTACGAGGTCAGGGTCAGGGACCAGAGCCTCATGGAGCGCCAGCTGGAGCTGAATGCCTTTCTCTACAACTTCACCGACGGCTCGGCCCGCTTCTTCGGCTTCGGTTCCGGCAGCTCCGCCGACGACGAATCCAACTTCGCCGATCGCGAGTTCGGCTACACCATCTCGGCCGGCTACCCGCTCACCGCCAACACCATACTCTTCCTCGGCGATCGCTTGAGAAGGGTCGAGATCGACGAGGGCGCGGTCAAGAGGCTTCCCAACCTGCAGCAGAACTTCAGTGCCGCCGAGGTCCCCGGTATCGACGGCTTCAGCACGCACGCTCAATCCGTTTCGCTGGTCTACAGCACCCTCGACGCCGCCGCCATGGCCAGTTCCGGCGTCCGCGCGCGGGCCACGGTGGAGGGGAGCCTGGCCGCCTTGGGGAGCAGCGCGCGCTTCGTGCGTTACGAGGCCGAGGTAAAGGGGTTCTTCCCGGTACCGGACAGCCGTTTCATCAGCGCCGGCAGGTTCGCGGTGGGACAGGCGCGCGGCAGTTCCATCCCGTTCCTGGAGCGGAGTATTCTCGGCGGCGAGAACACGCTCAGGGGGTACGGCAAGAACCGCTTCATCGACAACAGCTACGTGGTGTGCAACCTGGAGGAGCGGATCAGGCTGTTCCGGTGGGAGGTCTTCGACGTCAAGGCGGACTGGGAACTGGCGCCTTTCGTGGACATCGGCGCCGTGGCGGATACGGTCGGGGATCTGCGGGCGGGCAACATCGAGGTGAATCCCGGCATCGGCTTCCGCGCCGTGGTGCGCCCCAACATCTTGGGCCGCATCGACGTCGGCTTCGGCAAGGACGGCGCCGCGGTGTTCGTGGGGCTCGGGTACCCCTTCTAACGGCTTAACCGCAGTTCTACGTTTTACGTTTTACGTTTTACGTTTTACGTTTTACGTTTTACGTTCAAAAATTAAAAATCAAAGGGGACTGGCTCCGTAGGTGCCTGTCCCCTTTTTCATTGTCCCCGTTTTTACTAGCCCCCAGTCCCTAGCCCCTAGCCCCGCCCTTCTAAGTATGCCTATGCGCCAGTGACTGCTGGGGATCGATCTTGTCGGAAACCTTCTCCTGGATATAACGCGCCAATCCGTCCAGGTCGGCGAAGACGAAAGCATGATTGATCCCCAAGAGCTTCAGCTCCTGTGCCAGGAAACCCCGATTCTCGAAGGGAATGCGGTACTTGCGGATGTGCTCCCTCGGGGAGAGCTGCTGCTCCAACGGCCGCCACGGGTTCCTCAACAGGGAGAAAACGCCGCTTTGCGCCTTGATCCGTGAGGCGATCACCGGCGCCATGAAGAAACAGGTGTCGGCCTCGAAAGGATTGGCCCGCTCGTCGATGTCGGAAAGGCCGTACATGGTGTGGGCGATGTAAAGGGCGGCGCCGCCGCAGTAATCCGGATTATTGAGCCGGTCCCGCCGCAGGTCCAGATCGGCGTACGGCTGAGCGACCGCGAAGTATAGGGCTATCAGAGGATTGACCGACCAGTCCAGCAAACGGGTCGGCAGCCCATGATGCTGCGCCAGGGCCAGCCACTCCCATTCCGTCGCCGGCTGCACCTCGACCAGGTGACGCCCCGACTTCTTGAACTCCTGCAGCGCCTGGTACTCGCCATAGATGTCGGCCGGCATCACCTCGCCAGCGGGACGGCGCCCCGCCCCCCCAGGGTCGGGCGTAAGCCGCCCGATCTTCGGGATCAGGGTGTAGAAGTCGCGGCTCTCGCCCCGGAAGAAGTTCCACGACCCGGGGGCCGTCTTGATGATCAGCCTGCGGAAGTCGTCAAAAGAAGTGATCTCGCCCGAGATATCCATGGTTCCCCCTGACCGCTGCCCTGGTTCCGGCACCACAAGAGTTAACCACAAATAATCTTTGCAGCATCCCTCATCCGAACCACGCCTGGCTCAACAGCTTGATCCCTTCCGCGATCTCCTCGGCGGAAAGGCCCCCGAAACCGATCATGATGAGGTTTTCCGGCGCGGCCTCCGGGTTCTGCCAGAACTGCCGGGTCGGCGACACCTTGACCTGGTACGCCGCCGCACGCGCCACCATCGTCTCCTGGGTCTCCCCGGTAAAATGCTCCAAGAGCACGTGCAGGCCCGCATTGGAACCATAGATGCGCACCCGCTCCCCCATCTCCTTCTGGATCGACTGCACCAGCACCTCGTGCTTCGTCTTGTTCACCAGGCAGACCTTGCGCAGGTGCCGGTCCCAATGCCCCCCCGACAAGAGGCTTGCCGCCACGTACTGCTGCAGCCTCGGCACGGTGCACTTGTAGCGCTCGAAAACCTTGTGATACCGGGACAGGAGCCACTGCGGCAGCACCATGTACCCCATGCGCAGCCCGGGCGCGAACGCCTTGGAGAAGGTCCCAAGGTAGATCACGCGCTCCTGGCAATCGATCGACTGCAGGGCGGGAATGGGCCGGGTGCGGTAGCGGAACTCGCTGTCGTAGTCGTCCTCGATGATGACGCCCCCGCTTTGCTCCGCCCATTGCAGCAACCTCATGCGGTGCTGGATCGGCATCACCACGCCGGTCGGGAGTTGGTGCGAAGGGGTCACGTAGGCGAGCCGCGCCCCGCTTTTCTTTAGCTCCGCCGGATCAATACCCCACTCACCCACCGGTATGGGAAGCACTTTGTAGCCGTGGTTGCCAAAGATGACCCTGGTGAAGTCGTAGCCCGGCTCCTCCATTCCCAGGATCCGCTCCTCCTGCGGAAACAGCAGGCAGATGATCATGGCCAGGTCCTGGAGCCCAGCGCCCACCACGATCTGCGCGGATGAACATTTGACACCCCGCGACTGGCGCAGGTATTTCGCCAGTTCCCGCCGCAGCTGCAACTCCCCCTGCTTGTCGCCGTAATAAGCGATGGAATCGACCTTGAGCGAGGTCAGCACCTCGTTGTTCAGGCGCCGCCACAACGCGTGGGGGAAGGAGTGCGGATCGAAATCCCCGTAGGAGAAGTTGTATTTCACCGGCTTCGCCTGCGCGGGTGGCGGCGCATCCATATCCGCCGTCCCGGTTGCCGGAAGAAGCTGCGCATCTTCCCCGTCCCCGGTTATGCAGGGAAAATGCAGCAGCTCTTCCCGGAGGTCCTGAACTACGTACCCCGATCCATGCCGCCCCTCCACGTACCCCTCGATGCAGAGCTGGTCATAGGCCGCCTCCACCGTGTTGCGCGCGATGGACAAATTTTTCGCGAGATCCCTGGTGGATGTCAGCCGGCTCCCCTTCTCGTACTCGCCGGTGATGATGTTCTGTTTCAGCTGCTCATAAAGCTGCTGATACAAAGGCTTTTTTGAATCAGGATTCAGGTAGATCATGGCTTCCCTCTCTCAACCCGCTCAGACCGACAAAAAAACTGTAAACGAAGTGTATCCATAAAAATTATGAAATGTGGCCCTTCACAGGGATACTGTTTGAGTCCTATCCTTACACCAGAATCAAAGCGGTGTAAATACTCACCCACCCCAGGAGGACATTATGAACAGTCTTAAACAGCATCTCCTCACAGTCATGACCATTATCGCCACCGCGCTTTTAGCAGCGTCTCCCCTGACTGCTACTGCCGCAGAATCCGGCACCATAGGCAAGCCGGCCCATAGAACCACTGCAACCGAACAGGCAGAACGGATGGAACTGAAGATAGGATGGGTAGAAGTCGCCAACGACGGCTCACTGCACGTCGAGTTCACCGTCAGGGACGGCAGCGGCAAAGGGATCACCGGCCTGACCCGAGACGACATCGCCGCGGTTTCCTTCGGGCGTCTGGGTTACGAGGACGAGGTCGGACTGAGGACGGTAGTTGGCCAACCGAGCAAGATCTGGCTGAGCTATTTGGAGAAGCGTCGCGAGGGACAGGGCGTCGAGCGGAACCGGGGCGTAGTTGCCCTCGGGGCGAAGGATCGCCTAGTTGAGGTGGGGGACGGCAGCTACAGCCTCGAGGTCAAAAGACCGGCACGGCTGCTGACCAAGTTCAGCTATGAGCCGATGGCTGAGACCGGCGTGCTGCTGAGGATCACAAAGGATGGCGGTGCGGAAGGGCGCGACTCCTATTTCTGGCGCCCCGCGCTGGCGAAGAGGATCGAAGTTCCCAAGATGCTGGCTCGCGCAGAAGGCAGCCGCCCCTTAAGCACCAAGCCCCGCGCCTGGAACTAGAAAGGGTAAAAGGTAAAAGGGGACAGGCACCTTACGGAGCCAGTCCCCTTCCTGAGCCCTGCCGGGTCTTTCTCCGCTCCAGTTCGTGATCGATGCAGTTCAGCACCTCGAACTTGGCAAGCGACCAGAGCGGCGCGACCAGATCCTTTCGGTTGCCGTCTCCGGTCAATCGCTGCACCACGATCTTCGGGTCGAGCCGCTCCAAAAAATCGCAGACGAGACCCACGTAGCTGTCGCGGTCCAAAAGCGGCACCTCTCCTGCCTGGTACAGTTCGGCCAAGCGAGTGCCGCGCATCACGTGCAGGAGATGGATCTTGACACCGTCTACCCCGGCACGGTTCAGGAACTCCGCGCCGGAAAGCATCTCCTCGCGGCTCTCCCCCGGTAACCCCAGGATGACATGGGCGCAGACCCGAATGCCGCGCTTTTGACATTCCTTGACAGCGGTGCTGAACGAGGCGAGGTCGTGGCCACGGTTGATGGCGGTGAGAGTGCGGTCCAGCGGCGACTGCAGGCCGAGTTCCAGCCAGAAATAGCAGCGCCGCGCGTACTCGGCGAGGAGGTCGAGGGTTTCCGTCGGGAGGCAGTCCGGTCGGGTGCCGACGATGAGCCCCACCACATCCGGCACGGAAAGCGCCTCATCGTAGAGCCGGCGCAGGTGTTCCACCGGACCGTAGGTGTTGGAATAGGACTGGAAGTAGGCAATGAAGCGGGCGGCCTTGTACTTCCGGACCATCACCTCCTTGGCGTGCTCCAGCTGTTCGGCGATGCCCACACCTTGCAGGATGCCGTAGGAACCGGAGCCCTTGCCGCCGCAGAAGATGCAACCTTCCGTCCCGACGCTGCCGTCGCGGTTCGGGCAGGTGAAGCCGGCGTCGACGGAAAGCCGCTGCACCTTGCACCCGAACACCCGCTTCAGCTCTTCAGAAAATGCGTTGTAGCGCTGCATGAAATCTCCTCGGCCTCTTTTCTAACATATAGCGAGGCGTTGGATCAATGACGCCGCCACTCTTATTAAACTCTGTGGTTGGCGCATCCGCCGATCGTCGTCCACCGTGGGGGCGAATAATCATTCGCCCGCTTTTGACTGTTGGGCTTAATCGCTAAAGGCTCCCTCACCCCCACCCCTCTCCCGCTTTCGCGCCAAGCGCTTCAGTGGGCAGGCCCTGAGGGCGAAGGGAGACCAGCCCCTAGCCCCCAGTCCCTAGCCCCTGCTTTTGTGTTGCCTCCCCCACCCAAACCCTGTATCTTCAACCGGGTCATGCAAAAGTACTTTTCAGCTCTCGCCATCGAGCAGCTCCGCAACGCAATCACCGAAGCAAACGGCAACGAAGTCTTCTTTTTGGGTCGCACCGACGAGGCGCGCATCGTCGTGACGGTGGAGCCGCTCGCCCGCGGCAACAAGGACGCCGTCCCCGCCATCATGATCGCCTGCTCCTTCGGCGACGTGGTCATCCACAACCACCCTTCCGGCAGACTCGACCCCTCGCAACCGGACATAGAGATCGCCTCGCTCTTGGGTAACCAGGGTGTCGGCTTCTACATCGTCAACAACGACGCTTCCCGCGCCAACCAGGTGGTAGCCCCCTTCGCCCGCAAAGTGGTGGAGCGTCTCTCCTATCCCGAGGTGGAGCACTTCTACGCGCCCGACGGCGTGCTGGCCCAGGCCCTGCCCGGTTACGAGCACCGCCCCGAGCAGAGCAGGATGGCGCTCAACCTCTCCGAAGCCTTCAACGAGGAGAAGGTCGCCATCGTCGAGGCGGGGACCGGGACCGGCAAGTCGCTGGCCTACCTGCTTCCCGCCGCCCTCTGGTCGGTGCGCAACAAGGAGCGGGTGGTCGTCTCCACCAATACCATCAACCTGCAAGAGCAGCTGATCCAGAAGGACATCCCGTTTTTGCAGCAGCACGCCGGAGTGCAGTTCCGGGCGGTACTGGTCAAGGGGCGCGGCAACTACCTCTGCCTCAGGAAGCTCCGGGTCAACGCCGCCGACGCCTCGCTCTTCAAGGACGAGACCGCGCAGGAACTGGACGCCATCGTGGCGTGGAGTAAAAAGACCGAGGACGGCTGCCGCGGCGACCTGGCCTTCATCCCCAAGGACGAGGTCTGGGAGGAGCTTTGCTGCGAGTCGGACCAGTGCGGCAGGGTGAAGTGCCCGGAGTACCCACGCTGCTTCTTCTACAAGGCTCGGCGCGAGGCCGCCGGCGCCGACCTGCTCGTGGTCAACCACGCCCTCCTTTTGGCCGATCTCTCGGTGCGCCAGGAGACCGGCTACGACGCCACCGCCATCCTCCCCCCGTTCACCCGGCTCATTTTCGACGAGGGTCATCACCTCGAGGACGTCGCCACCAGCTTCCTTTCCAGCCAGGTCTCGCGTCTCGGACTGGTGAAGCTTTTGGGCAAACTGCAGCACCCCAGGAAGGCGCACCGCGGCGTACTGCCGCAGCTATCCACGCAGCTTTCCGCAGCCGTCCCTGAATCGCAGGATGATCTCTACCTGGAGATCGCCGAAGTGCTGGAGGGGCGACTGATCCCGCGGAGGGTCGCGGTGCTGGACGCGGTAACGCGCGGCATGGACCAGATCGGCGAGGCGCTGTTCAGGAAGCTTAAGAAGGATGGAGTCGAGCAGAAGCTGCGGGTGACCCCTGCCCTCTACTCCACGCCGCTCTGGCAGGAGGTAATCCCGCACATCGAGAACATGGCCAAGGAACTGTCCGACTACGCCCTCGCCATGCAGGCGTTTTTGAAGGGGTGCGAGAAGCTTTCCGACAAGGTGCTGGAGAAGCTGGCCGGGCCGCTCACCGACTTGCGTGGGGTGAAAGGCAGGATCGAGTGCGCCGTCGATGCGCTCAGGTTCTTCATGGCGCGCGAGGACGAGTTCTGCCGCTGGTTCGAGTTGAGAAAAGGTCCCCTGGTCAAGCTCTGCTGCTCTCCGCTGGAGGTAGCCGAGTCGATCAAGAAGGCGATCCTGGACCGCTTCAAGACCGTGGTGCTCACTTCCGCGACCCTTGCCATTGGAGAGAAGTTCGACTTTTTGAAGCACCGCACCGGAATCGAACTGCTCCCGAAGGAGCGGATGAGCGAGCTTTTGCTCCCCTCCCCGTTTGACTACGCGCACCAAGCACTGGTGGCGGTCCCTGCCGACATGCCCGAGCCGACCTCGCCCATGTTCGAGGCCCGGCTCTGCAGCCACCTGCTCGACGCGCTGAAAATCTCGCAGGGGCGCGCCTTCGTGCTCTTCACCTCGTACGATCTACTTATCAGGGTCTATAACCGCTTGGCCGCCCCGCTGAAGGCCGCCGGGCTCACCCCGATGCGTCAGGGCGAGACCAACCGCCACATGCTCCTCTCCCAGTTCCGCAACTCGCTCAACCCGGTGCTCTTTGGTACCGATTCCTTCTGGGAGGGTGTGGACGTGCAGGGGCGGGGGCTGGAACTGGTGGTGATCACCCGGCTTCCCTTCCGGGTCCCCACCGAGCCCATCCTGGAGGCGAGAAGCGAGCACATCACCGCCAAGGGGGGCGATCCCTTCATGAGCTACACGGTGCCGCAGGCGGTGATCAAGTTTAAGCAAGGCTTCGGGAGGCTGATCCGGAGCAAGGAAGACCGTGGCGCTGTACTCATCCTCGATTCCCGGGTCCTAACCAAGAACTACGGCAAGATCTTCTTGACCGCCCTGCATGGTGTTACGGTCCAGAAGGCGCCGGAAGAAGAAATCTGCCGCCGGCTCCAGGTGTTTTTCGAACCGACGTAACTCCCCCGCCCTCCCCCCATCTGCTGCATCAAGCGATGCACTCCCCCCACGTCCTCCCCTTTGCGAAGGGGAGACAGAGGGGATTTGCCTTGGGGGGTCAGCTTGGGTTGCGGAAGACCTCAAAAAAACGGGGCCGACTTCCCGGTCGGCCCCTTTATCGCAAACTCCGCGCTGACCCATTCACAACGCTTCGTATCACAAATCCGCCAAGCGGAACTACACCTTTTCAATCTTCGCCTTGCCGCGCAACTCTTCCACGTAGGATGCCAGCATCTGGCGGATCTTCTCGCGCTTGATGTTGCCCGCGATGGTGTTTTTGACATCCTCGTAACGCTCCGTCGCCGGCGGCAGCTTCTGCTCCACCTTGATCACGTGGTAGCCGAGCTGGGTCTCCACCACGTCGCTGATCTCACCCGGCTTGAGAGCGAATGCGGCCTTCTCGAAGGGAGGCATGGTCTGCTCCTTGCCTATGACGCCGAGGCTCCCCCCCTGGTCCTTGGTGGGCGACGTGGACTCCTTCTTGGCCACCTCTGCGAACGGCTCCCCACCCTTGACCCGCTTCAGCACAGCCAGGGCCTTGTCCTTGGCCTGCTGCTTCACTGCTGCGTTGGCCCCCTTGGCGACGCCGATCAGGATGTGACTCACCTTGATCCGGTCTCCCTGGGTGAACTGTTTCAGCTTGTTGTCCTCATAGTACTTGCGCACCTCGGCCTCGGACACATCCGCCTTCCCGGCGAACTGCTGCGCAATCAAGTTGTTGATCACGATATCCTTGCGCGCCGCCTCCTCCAGATCCTTCTGAGTCATGCCCACCGATTGCAGCGCCTTGTCGAACTCAGCCTGAGAAGGGTACTGGTACTTGCTCTGGACGATGCGGGCGGTCACCTGCTTGTCGAGGTCCTTCATCTCCAGCTTCATCCCTGCCTGGTAGAGCAGCTCGGCAGCCGTGAGCTGGTTCAGCGCCGCCTCGGTTCCCTTCTTGAGCTGGTCCGGCGGCAACTGTTTGGGATCGCCCTGGCCGACCAGCGCCTTCAAGGTGCGGTCGAGGTCAGCGCGGGTGATAGCGGCACCGTTCACCTTTTCCACGGCCGCCTGGGGAGAGTTCTTCGCTGGCTCAGCGGCGCAGGCGGCCAGGGCGAGCAGGGATGCTGCCGCCGCCAAACGGGTCATCTTATTTAATAAAAGCATGTCATCTCCTTTTAAAAGCAAGGTAAGGCTGAGGTTAAGGCTGAGTGAAAAGCGCTGCATTCTCGACCTTAACCTCAACCTCAACCGGCGTCTCTATCGCTTGGCCACCTGCACAGGCACACCCTTGACCTTCCCGATCTCGCTCAGGATGCGCAGCGCCGTGGTGGTGGAATCCGGAGTGGAGCCGTACCCTTCCAGGGGGCCGAAGCCGCCGTTCACCTTGATGTACAGCCGCTTCATGAAGTTGAGGGCCAGCGCCTTGTCCACGCGGTTGCCGGCGTTGATCTCCTTCAGGGCGCGGATGGCGTAGAGCTGCTCATCGAGGTCCGGGCTTTCCTTGCTCTTTTTGTCGAGGTAAGGGGTGGTCTCCAGATACTGGAGCGCATTCTTGGCGGTCACGCTGTCCATGGCAAATAGGGCGTTGAGAATGTAAGCGGCCATGTAGGTGCTGCGCGCGTTGGGGCGACCGGGGCCTTTTTCCGGCCCGAAGCCCCCCTCCTTCTTGGCGAACCCTTTGACGTACTCAAGCGTCTTCGCCTTATCCACGGCATCCAGCCCGTTCACGGCCTTCAGCACGTGCACCGCCATATACGTGGTGGCAAGCGAGGATTTCTTTGCCTCGGATGAGAAGCCGAACCCGCCGTCGGAATTTTTCAGGGACAGGGCAAAGGTCTTCACCTTGTTACGATCGATGGCGTTGCCGGCGTCAAGGAGCGCCAGCGTTTCTAAGGCGATGTCGGTATAGAGGATGGACGAACTCTTGATGGACTTGTCCGGCGTGAACCCGCCGTCTTTTTGCTGGGCGAGCTTGGTGGACACTATGATGGCATTTTGCCTGCCGGTATCTATTTTCTCTCCCATGGCGAGGAGCGTGTAGACGTAATCGTTGGCGATCACCGTGGCGACCGGGAAGTCTGGGCGGCTCTCCATCTCGCGGATGAAGGCGTTGGTCTTCTTGAAATCGAATTCGGCGCTTTTGGCTTTCGGCTTTGCCTTTTCCTTGGCCAGCCCGGGGGCAGCCAAAGCGGCGACCAGGGTAAGCGCGGCTGCTATGCGTAGGATGTTGTTGGCAATGGACATGGTCGTACTCCGTATGGTGATGAATGGGATTTTTTGGGAAAGGGGGGGAGTGTCACTCCCCCCCGGCGTTGCAATTACGTTGTCTTACAGGTGCGGCGGCACGCCCCAAGTCGAGGTCTTGGTCGGGTGGCAGTAGACGCAGACGCCGAGAGCGTAAGTTTTATCTTTGCCGGCCGGGAAGCTGTAGCTGGTGCTACCCTGCAGTGTGGACAGCTGGGTGTTGTCCAGGGTCATGGTCGACGGAGCCTCGGCATGAGCGGAGCCGTGGCAGGTCTGGCACTTGATGCTCCCTTTGTGACCGCGGCCGTTGATGAACTTGCCGAACAGGGTCGGGCTGGTCGGGTACACGGTGCCATTCACGGTGTTGTTCGCGTGGCAGGCGAAGGCCGGGCTGGCGCCCGGGCTCGCGGCGGTGCAGGACGGCAGGGTGGATGCCTTCCACGGCTGGGCCATCTGGCCGGCTGCGGTGCGCTGGTTCAGGTTGCCGTGGCAGTCGACGCACCAGAGGGTGGTCTTGGCCTTGTGGGACCCGCGGTAGCAGTTGACGTTGTTGCCGGGGTGGCAATCGTAGCAGTTGGTGGCAACGTTGGCGTCGTACTGGGTCAGCACCTTGGTGTTCTGGCTGTGGAAACGGTGCAGCACGTCCGAGAACGAGTACTGGGAAACCTTGACGTCGGCCTTGGTGAAGGTGGCGCCGGCCATGATCACGTAGTTCGGCCAGACGTTGGCGAGGCCGGGGGCTGCGCTCTCGCCCATTGCCGGATCCCAGTGGCACCAGGAACAGCGGATCGGCCCGGAGGAGCCGTCGCCGGTCGGATCAAGGTAGTTGAAGTCGATTTTGCTGGAATTCATGCCGTGCATCTTGCCGAGGTAGGCGAAGGAGCCGGTCGGGGTAGCAGGATAGCCGTTGGCGGAAGCCAGGGAGAGGTGGCAGGAGCAGCAGCCACCAAAGGCAACCGGGGTCACGGTGCTGGTCTGGGCCAGGATGGTGCCGGTGCTGTTCTTCACGAACACGTTGGTCATCGGGTACGGGTTACGCTTCGCGCCCCCCAGCGGGTCCGTCATGATGTTCTTGGCGGTGTTCGCATCCACCAGCGGGTAGGCGGGGATGCCGACTGCTGTCCAGTCCTTCAGGGTGCTGTCGTAGGTCATGGTGCCGGAGATGCCTTTGCCGCCCAGACCCTGGACCTTGCCGCCGACCACGGGGACAAAGCCCGGGAACAGCTTCGGCGAGTAGGTGATCCACTGCTGGAAGTAGGGGTCGGCCTGCAGGGTGGTCTCGGTGTTGTCAGCCATAGCGTAGCTTACGGTCACACCGTAGGTGCCGGCGTTGGTGGAATCGATGATGACGGGGTCGTTGCTACCGAATCCCAGAACCTGGGCCCTCACCGTGTTGAACGGGGGAAGGAGCAAAAAGCCGGCGAAGGTCGGGCAGGCGCAATGCATACCAAGGTCGTTCCATGCGACGACTTTGTAAGAGCTGGGAGTGACAGTCCTGCCGGCCAGGGCCGGAGCTGCAACGGCAATCAGGGCCGCTGCGGAAAGGGCCAGCGCGGGTACAAGTTTTTTGAAGTTCATGCCTTGTGTTACCTCCTTTTGATGTGAACCACATATCCCCTGGGGGGGAATTTCCCGGTACGACTAGGGTGGGTACCTCACTCGCCGTCACGGGGTGCTGCTGGTGTCCGCACCCGGTATGCGGACGGCGCTGGTATTAGCAGGGAGCATGCCAGCATCAAAAAGTCTTCTAACCCCCTGAATCGTTGATGACCAACCCCATCGGGTATCACTCATTAATGTGGGTCATAGCACCCATTCCCCACTTGTCCGCACCCACTCGGAGTCATTTCTCCCAGGGCAAAACGCCCCAGTTTCGTAAGCGGTTTACCCCAATTGCCAGTGCCAGTATCCCCAAAGCGAGCGAAGCTGCCGCAGACGGGATAATGTCATAACCGTCTTATTCCTAAGGGAAACTGAGGCGTGTGGCCCGATAGGGGATTTGCGCGTGCCTCTTTGGCACCCGTTGTGCTAATGGATGGGTGCTGTGACAACCGGGGAATGATGTTTCAGGGGGTGGCATGCTTGATTCGCCAGGTTTGAAGCTGTGCATCGTGATGGCGGCCTTGGCGCTGTACTCAGCGTTCAACGTGTCCGCTCACGCCGCGGCTTGCCGCGAGGAAGTCGTGATCGGTCAACCTATGGCGGAAGTAGGCGGTATCTGTCCGCAGCCGACGCTGAAGGAGCACCGCGATCTTTGGGAGGAGCAGTTAGAGGGGAAAAAGAGGACCCGGAGCACCACATCCTACGACGAGTGGATTTTCGATACCGGCGCACAGGAATTCATGCTGAGCCTGGTCTTTTTGAACGGAAAACTGGCGGAGGTTCGCAATCTGGGCTACGGCAGCATGCGCGACCCGATGATGCCGGAATGTCGTAACGGCGAAGGATTGGCAGTGGGGGACGCTATTGTCGCTGCCTACCTGAAGTGCGGTGAGCCGCTGGCGCGTGAAAAGCGCGGGGACAAGGTGGTGGTGAGCGTGGAAGGAGCGGTGACCAAGCGGACCTCGGTCGCCGTTGAGGAATGGACCTATCGCTACGGCCCCGACCAGCCCGGCTATACACTGCGGTTCGAGAACGGGGTTGTCGCCGAGATCCGCCCGCGGGAGTTCGGCAAGTAGTCTTTCGGTGTCGGATCCCCCTACTGCTGGAGCCCCCGGGCCACCGTTACCGCTAACACCGCCGCGACATCGGCATCGCGAAGGGCATCGACACAGGCCGCGAGGGTGCTTCCCGTAGTGAATACGTCGTCCACCAACAGCACCCGCTTCCCTGCCAATGCCTTCGGGTCGCGCACCGCGAAGGCGCCTTTCACGTTGGTCACCCTGTCGCCGGCATCGAGTCCGGTCTGGGGGTCGGTCCAGCGCACCCTGCGCAGGTTTCCCACCACTTGCGGCACCCGCAATTTCTTGCCGAGCACTTCACCGATCAACTGCGACTGGTTGTAGCCGCGCTGGCGAAGCCTCTTGCGATGCAGCGGCACCGGCACCACGCACTCCCCCCCTGCCTCACCCAGGAACTGTTCCAGGCGCTGAAAAGCCAGCAGCCCCAGCGGATTGGCCAAGTGCATCTTCCCGCCGTACTTGAAGCGATGGATCAACTCCTGAAGCGGACCCGCCAGGACCGCCGCAGACCGGCAGGTATGGAAAGGTGGATGGGACAGGCAGGCGCCGCAGGTGTGGTCGACGCCATTGGCGGTGGCAAAGGGGGCGCCGCAGCAGGTACACAAGGGGGATGAGAGGAAAGAGATCTTGCCGAGGCAGTCAGCGCAGATGAACGGCTGGGGCGGAGTTTCCTCCGCCCCCTTTATCGGTATGTACCCTTTGCAGGCATGGCACAAAGGGGGAAACAGCAGATCGAGCAGAGGGCGCAAGAGCATGTCAACCCCCAGCAGAAAAGGACGTTCAACGTTCAACGTTCGACGTTAAAAGCAATGATCGGTTTTAACATGGAACCCAGAACGTTGAACGGGTTCTGCCTCTTTTAAAGGCCCATGTCCTCGTTGACCACCAGCACCTTGATATCCGTGTTCCGGGGCTTCTTCTCGATGATGGTGGTCACGCGGCAGATGCGCTGCGGGGAGTTGCAGTCGGAGCAAAAGCCGGTGGTGGTGCAGGGGGTGGAGAGATTCAGCCTCTTGGCGTTGGCCGGCGAAGCGTAGGTCCTGATGCGCTGCACGGCGTCCTCAATGCTCCCGTCCACCAGCTTGTTCCGTCCCACCACCACGATCACTTTCTGCGGCCCGAAGAACATGGCGGCGGCGCGGTTGCCGTTGCCATCTATGTTGACCAGGACACCGGAGAGGGTTACCGCGTTGCTCCCGGTCAAAAAGAGATCGCAGGTGAGCTGCCGCCTGGTGATGGCCAACTTTTCCTCCGGGGAGAGGTCGGGCAGGCCGTGGTTCAGGATCTCCTTGCCCATCCCCTTCAGCTTGTCGGAAAGCTTCAGGTCCGCGATGGAGAGAGAACCGCCGAAGCCGACGCTCTGCGCCTGGGCCGCCTCGTTGACGATGTAGTGGAACACCTCTTCGCCGTCATGGCAGTAGAACGCGTCGAAGCCGTTCTTCTTGAGGTTTTCCACCGTCTTTTTGCATTTCTGGGCGAAGGCCCAGTTGTTCAACTCTTCGGTATTGCTCATAATATCTCCGATGCGATGGTGTGTCGACGACGAATAATCGGCAATTTGTGTGCTGCAGCTTTGAGTGTTCCCTCCCCTGGAGGGGGAGGGACAGGGAGGGGGATTTGCGCGGGCATGCCCCCTCCCAACCTCCCCCCTCCGGGGAGAGGAGCTGGGTTCTCAGGTCAGTTGGCACGCCTACTTTTTTGCCAGGTACTCCTTCTCGTAGGGCCAGCATTCGCCCATGAAACCGATCAGGTGGCTCATGCGCTCCTTGAAACCGTTACGGAACGGGTCCTGCTCCGGGAAGGAACGCTTCTCGCGCACACTGTCGCATAGCTCCTTGCCCAGGGCGCGTGCTTTCTGGAACAGCGCCTCCTGGTCCGGGAAGACGCGGTGCCCGGCGCCGGGGGAGCCGATGCTGCCGACGTTCTGGCCCCCCATGGCGTTGACGATGCGCTGCATGTACTCCAGCGGCTCCTCGTCCCCGCCACCGCCGGAGGTCTCGACCAGCGCCGAGTACTTCCCTTCCAGCGCGGTCAGGTGGATCAGGCCGTTGCAGCGGTCCAGGAACGCCTTCAACTGGGCGGTGATGCTCAAAAGATAGTTGGGGGTCGCCAGGATGAAGGCGTCAGCGGCCAAGAGCTTGTCCTTGACGGTCTCGTACTCGTCCTTCACCGGGCAGATGCCCACCTTGTGGCAGGCGTCACAGGCCAGGCACGGCTTGATCGGGGTCTCAGAGAGCGACACTATCTCGATATCGGCGCCCGCCTGTACCGCTCCGGCCAACACCTCTTCCAAAAGCCGGCCCGTGGTGCCGTTCATGCCGCGGGGGCTGCCGTTGATTGCCAGAATCTTCATGGTTTTTCTCCTTCTCTTCAGTCTGACGGGTCTGACAGGTCAGACGGATCACAAGCTATGCCAGCAAACTCTTCCCGGTCATCTCCGGCGGTTGCGGCAGGCCGAGCAGATCCAGCATGGTGGGGGCGAGGTCGGCGAGGACCCCGGTCCTAAGCTTCACGCCCTTCCTGCTGTCATCCACCAGCACCACCGGCGCCATGTCGCAGGTGTGCGCGGTGTGCGGCCCGCCCTGGTCGTCCTGCATCATCTCGGCGTTGCCGTGGTCGGCGGTGATGATGGTGATGCCCCCCTTGGCGCGCACCTTGTCCACCAGTTTGCCCACACACTCGTCAACCGCCTCCACCGCCTTGACCGCTGCGGAGAAGATGCCGGTGTGACCGACCATGTCGGCGTTGGCGAAGTTAAGGATGATGACGTCGTACTTGTCCTGGTCGAGCCGCTGCATCAGCTCCTCGGTTACCAGGTACGCGCTCATCTCCGGCTTCTGGTCGTAGGTGGCGACTTCCTTGGGTGACGGGACCAGGGCGCGGTCTTCGCCGGGGAAGGCCTCTTCCCGGCCGCCGTTGAAGAAGAAGGTGACGTGCGCGTACTTCTCGGTCTCCGCGATCCTTAACTGGGTCAGCCCTGCGTTACTGATCACTTCCGGGAATATGTTGACCAGGTCCTCCGGTCCAAAGGCGATGGGAAGGCCGAAGGTTTCGTCGTAAGAAGTCATGCAGAGGTACGAGGCAAGCTTGGGCCAGGATTCCCTCTGGAAGCCGTTGAACTGCGGATCGATGAAGGCGCGGGTGATCTCGCGGGCGCGGTCGGAGCGGAAGTTGAAGAAGATGAAGCCGTCGCCGTCGGAAATCCTGCCCACGGGCTCGCCTCCCGCCATGATCACGCTGGGAAGCACGAACTCGTCGGTCACCCCGTCGGCGTAGCTCTGCTTGATGGCGGCTTCCGCGCTGGCGTAGGGATTCCCTTCGCCAAGCACCATGGCGCGGTAGGCCTTCTCCACGCGGTCCCAGCGGTTGTCACGGTCCATGGCGTAGTAGCGCCCGATCACCGTGGCGACCTTGCCGAAGCCCATCCGGGCAATCTCCGCTTCCAGGCGCTGAAGGTAGTCACCTCCGCTCTGCGGCGGCGTGTCGCGGCCGTCCATCAGGCAGTGCACAAAGACCTGCGAGACGCCCTGCCGCTTTGCCATGTCGATCAGCGCGTACAGATGGGTATCGTGGGAATGCACGCCGCCGTCGGAGAGAAGGCCGGCCAGGTGCAGCCTGCCGCTTCCCGCCTTCGCCTTGGCCATACAGTCGAGCAGCGCCGGGTTGGTGAAGAAATCACCATCGTCGATCGACTTGCTGATCCGGGTCAGGTCCTGGTAGACCACGCGACCGGCGCCTATGTTGGTGTGCCCGACCTCCGAATTGCCCATCTGGCCGGAAGGGAGGCCGACCGCAAGACCGGAGCCGTCGATCTGGCCGGAGGGGTATTCGGCAGTAAGCCGGTTCATGTTCGGGGTCTTCGCCTGGGCGACGGCGTTGGCTTCCTGTTCGGGGTTGATCCCCCAACCGTCAAGGATCATCAAGAGCAGAGGCTTTTTCGGCATGGCATTTCTCCCTCATTAGATATATTAGATCCAATTAAAAAAGGTGAAGCAGAACGTCTTCACCTTTAAAACAGTCATTTACCTACTCATGATGATACGGCTCACCGTTAATGATGGTGAAGCCGCGATAGATCTGCTCCAGCAGGAAGACCCGCACCATCTGGTGGGTGAGCGTCATGCGGGAGAGCGAAATGGTCTTGAAAGCCTGAGCCCGGAAACTGTCGGTGAAGCCGTAGGCCCCGCCGATGGCGAAGACCAGGTCCTGGGTTCCCTGGTCGCGGTTTTTGGATAGGAAGGAGCCGAGTTCGGGGGAACTCATCTGCTCCCCCCTCTCGTCCAGGAGCACCAGCTTTCCCCCCTTCGGGATCAGCTTCGCCAGGCGCTCACATTCGCGCTCCCGCATGGTGGCGGCTTGCGCCCCTTTCTCCTCGCGGGCCTCCAGGATCTCCAGCGGTGCGTACCGCCTGACCCTCCCCGCGTACTCCTCGATGCCGGTGCGGACCCAACTCTCCTGGGTCTTACCGACCCAAAGGAGCTTCAGCCTCATTTCTCTTTATGCTCCCAGAGGTATTCCTCGGGGATCTCGATCTGCGGCGCCCTGCCCCAGAGTTCGTCCAGGTTGTAGATCTTGCGTACTTCTTCCTGGAACAGGTGCACGATTATGTCGCCGAAGTCGACCACGATCCAGCGCCCCTCGTCGTACCCTTCGGAGTCGATCGGCTTGTCGATCGGCTTGAGCCCCTGCTTGACCGAGTCGGCCATGGCCTGCACCTGGCGGTCGGAACGCCCGGTGGCGAGCACCAGGTAATCCGCGATACTGGAAAGCTTCTTGATTTCGAGCACCTTGACGTCGAGCGCCTTCTTGTCAAGGGCGAAAGCTGCACATTTCACGGCGCGTTCCACGGCCGGCATCATTTCCTTATCTTGCATCAACGTATAACCCTTGTTCCTTTATGTAATGCTCGACCGCCTCGGGAATGAGGTACCGGATCGAGCGGCCGGCTTTAACCAGCTGCCGGATATGGCTGGATGAGATATCGAGCAGCACCCCGTCCAGCGCGTAGACACAATGGCCCGAACTGTGGTTCAGGCGTTTAGCCGCCGAATCATAACAGAACTCCCCACTTATGGCAACAGGGAGGGCCTGGGTGAGACTGGCGATGGTGGAACCGGGACGTTGCACGCTGACGATATTGCACAAGGCGAAGATGGCCTGGTACTGGTGCCAGGTCGAGATGTCGTTGAAGGAGTCGGCGCCCACGATGAAGAAAAGCTCGTCCTCCGGCCTTTCGGCGTGCAACTGGCGCAGGGTGTCCACCGAATAGGAGCGCCCGCCGCGCACCGCCTCCATGTCTGAGACCTCGAAGCAGGGATTGCCGGCGACCGCGCGACGCACCATCTCCAGACGGCTGGCGAAGGAGAGTTCCCCCACCTGCGGCTTGTGCGGCGGCGTGGCTGCCGGGATGAAGACGACCCGGTCCAGTTGGAACAGGTCGCGCGCCTCCTCGGCGATGCGCAGGTGCGCGTTATGGATGGGGTTGAAGGTTCCCCCCAGTATCCCCGTTTTCATTGTTGTCCCGGCTTCGGTTATGGACGAAGACCAAATTTTCTAACGCAAAGACGCGAAGACGCAGAGACGGCAGAAGCAGAACCGAGAAGAATTTGGTTCCTTTGCGCCTCTGCGGCTTTGCGTTAAATGTTAAGGCCGCACCTGACCCGAGCCGTACACGATGAACTTGGTCGTGGTCAGGTCGGTGAGTCCCATGGGGCCAAAGGAGTGCAGCTTGGTGGTGGAAATGCCGATCTCGGCGCCTAGGCCCAGTTGGTTCCCGTCTGAGAAGCGGGTCGACGCGTTCACCATGACCACGCCGGAGTTCACCTCGCGGATGAAGCGCTGCGCGTTGCCGTAGTCGCCGGTGATGATCGACTCGGTGTGCAGCGAGCAGTATTGGTTGATGTGGTCGATGGCGGCATCCAGCCCGTCCACCACGCGGGCCGCCAGGATCAGCTCCAGGTACTCGGCATACCAGTCCTCCTCGGTGGCCGGCGCGGCCTTGGGAGCGAAGCGGCAAAAGGTCTCGTCGCCGCGCAGTTCCACCTTCTGGGCGTCGAGCGCCTGGTAGATGAAGGGGACGAAGCTCTCGGCGATGTCCTTGTGGATCAGCAGCGTTTCCAGCGCGTTGCAGACGCCGGGGCGCTGCACCTTGGCGTTGACGATGATGTCGCGCGCCATGTCGAAGTCGGCGGAGGCGTCCACGAAGATGTGGCAGACGCCCTTGTAGTGCTTGATGACCGGGATCTTGGAGTTCTCCACCACGAAGCGGATCAGGCTCTCGCCCCCCCTCGGGATGATCACGTCGATGAACTCTTCCTGCTTGAGCATCTCGGTGACCCCTTCGCGCTCGGTGAACGGGATCAGGGAAAGCGCCGCGGCCGGGATGTTGCGCTTGGCCAACTCACCCTTCAGCACGGTGGCGATGGCCAGGTTGGAGTGGATCGCCTCGGAACCGCCACGCAGCACCACCGCGTTGCCGCTCTTCAGACAAAGCGCGGCGGCGTCGGAGGTGACGTTGGGTCGGGATTCGTAGATGATGCCGATGACGCCCAGCGGAATGCGCATCTTGCCGACCATGAGGTCGTTGGGGCGCTTCCACATGCCGGTCACCTCGCCCACCGGGTCGGGGAGTGCCGCGACCTCGCGGATCGCGTCGGCCATCCCGGTGATGCGCGCCTCGTTCAGCATGAGGCGGTCCAGCATGGCAGAGGAGAGCCCGCGCTCCTTGCCGGCCGCGAGGTCCTTCTTGTTTTCCGCGATGATTTCCTCGGCGTTATTCACCAGCCCCTGCGCCATGTCCAGGAGCAGTTCGTTCTTCACGGCGGAAGAGAGTTTCGCCATGGCGAAGGAGGCCTGCCTGGCCTCGGCGGCAATGCTGCGGATCTGTTCGGCTACTGACATAGGTACCTCCGTAAGAACCTTAAGGCCTTTAACAGGGATAAAGGGGATAAAAGGGATAAAGGATAAAAGCGGCAAAGGACTTGGGAACGGGTCGTTTATCTTTTAGGGGTTATCCCTTGCATCCCTTTTATCCCTGTTAGACG
This sequence comes from Geomonas propionica, assembly GCF_016458235.1. Lineage (GTDB taxonomy): Bacteria > Desulfobacterota > Desulfuromonadia > Geobacterales > Geobacteraceae > Geomonas > Geomonas propionica. Next base: position 105,073 of record NZ_JAEMHK010000010.1, read on the forward strand.
TCTTGGTTTACAACAGAACGAGATTATCGCGATGAATGACGTCATCGCCGTAGCGGAAGCCGAGGATCTGTTCGATCTCGTTACTCTTGTGGCGGCTGATCTTCTCGATCTCCTGACTGGAGTAATCGACTATGCCGCGCGCGAATTCCACCCCGTCCGGATCCACGATCCTCACGCAGGCGCCGCGGTCGAAGCGCCCTTCCACCTTCGCTATCCCCGACGGGAGCAGGCTCTTGCCGTGGGTGGCGAGCGCCCCCCGGGCGCCGGCATCCACCACGATGCTCCCGGCCGGCTTGATGGTGAAGGCGATCCAGTGCTTGCGCCGGTTCAGCGACTCGCCGGCCGGCAGGAACAGGGTCCCGAGCAGCTCTCCGTTCATGACCCGGGCCAGGTTGCCGTCACCCTTGCCGGCGAAAATAATGGCGGCGACGCCCGACTTCACCACTTTCTTGGCGGCGGCGAGCTTGGTCGCCATCCCCCCAGTGCCGACGTTGGTGCCGCTCCCCCCGGCGCCGCGCTCCATCTCGCGGGTCACCGCGCCCACTTGGTGGATCAAGGTGGCGTTGGGGTCCGTGCGCGGGTCGGCGGTGTAGAGGCCGTCGATGTCGGTCATGATCAAAAGGAGCTGCGCCTCGACCAGGTTGGTGACCAGGGCGGAAAGGTTGTCGTTGTCCCCGAACTTCAGCTCGTCGACCACGACCGTGTCGTTCTCGTTGATGACCGGGACGATGTCGCAGGAAAGCAGCGTGTCGAGCGTGCCGCGCGCGTTCTGGAACCGGCGCCGGTTGGCGAGGTCGTCGCGGGTCAGCAGGATCTGGGCGACCTTGAGGTCGTAGGCGGAAAAGGCCTCCTCGTAAGCGCGCATCAGGCGCGATTGGCCGATCGCCGCCGCCGCCTGCTTTTGGGGCAGGGTCCGCGGCCGGTCCGGCAGGCCGAGCACCGGGCGCCCCGCAGCGACGGCCCCGGAGGAAACCACCACCACCTCGATCCCCTGCGCGCGCAGCCCCGCGATCTGCGACGCGAGCCCGTCCAGGAACGCCGGGTCGATGCCGTTGTCCTCGCAGGTCAAGACGCCGGAGCCGATCTTCACCACGATCCTTTTTACCTTCTTGAGCAGTTCCTTACGCATGCCGCATTCCGCCGATAATGTTTAGTAAAGGCAAGGATACTAACACGTTTCCCCACCTGTGGCAATTTTCTTAAAAAGCTGCAGGAGTCAAACTCATTGACAAAGGCTGGTGCGGACTTTAGACTGGGCCCACTTCGAGGTGACTGTTGCTGAACAAAGAGCACTGGAAAAAACGGATCTACGGCATCCTATCGCTAGACAGCCATCCCGGGCACATCGCCGCCGGATTCGCGGTCGGCGTCTTCATCAGCTTCACCCCGTTCTTCGGTCTTCACACCCCGCTTGCCATCGCAGCCGCTTTTCTCCTGAGACTCAACAAGCTCACCTGCATCACCGGGGCCTGGGTCAACACTCCCATCACCGTGGTCCCCATCCTGGGGGTCAGCTACAAGTTGGGCGCCTTCCTGCGCGGCCGGCCCATCAAGGACCTCCCGATCGCGGCCGGGCTTGAATGGCACAATCTGGAGCGCTACGCCAAGTCCCTGATCCTCGGCTCCTCGATCCTCGGCTTTCTAGCCGCCGTCATTGCCTACTTCCTCTGCTACTACCTCGTCATCCGCTTCCGCGCCAAGGACGCCGCCCAAGCGGAACTCGCCAAGGAAATGTCCGAGGTGGGCGAAGAGCTGGAGTAGCCTCCAAAAAAAATCGGGAGCAGTCCGCAGACCGCCCCCGACCTATTCCCGATGTCTCCCCCCCCGTTACTTACCCAGGAATGGCGACAACACCATGTAACTCACAAAACCGACGAATCCCGAAGCGGGGATGGTGATCACCCATGCCGTCACGATGCGGTAGGCGACGCCCCAGTTCACCGCCGAGATCCTCTTGGTCAGGCCGACGCCGAGGATGGACGAGGTGATCACGTGGGTGGTACTGGTGGGAAGGCCCATGGCCGAAGCGCCCAGGATGACCCCCGCCGAAGCGGTCTCCACGCAGAAGCCGTGCACCGGCTGCAGTTTCACGAAGTCGTGACCGACCGTCTTGATGATCCTCCACCCACCCGCTGCGGTGCCAAGCCCCATGGCGATGGCGCAGGACAGCTTGACCCAGTTAGGCACCTCGAAGGTGGCGAGAGAGCCGTAACTGACCAGGGCCATGGTGATGACCCCCATCGACTTCTGGGCGTCGGCTGTACCGTGGGAGAAGGCCATGACCGCGGCAGAGAGGATCTGCAGCTTGCGGAACGACTTGTTCAGGTTGTAGGGGGCCCTGTTCCTGAAGGCCCACATCATGCCGACCATGAACATGAAGCCGAAGAAGGCACCGATGATCGGAGAAACGACCAGGACGGTGATGATCTTCTTGAGGCCGGCCCAGTGCAGCGCTCCGCTGCCGGCGTGGGCCACCACCGACCCCACCAGGCCGCCGATGATGGCGTGCGAAGAGGAGGAAGGAAGGCCGTAGTACCAGGTGACCAGGTTCCAGATGATGGCGCCCAGAATGCCGGCGAGCACTACCATCTGCGTGATGTTGTTGGCGTCGACGATGCCCTTGCCGATGGTCGCCGCGACCTTGGTGGAGATCATCGCACCAAGGAAGTTCAGGCCGGCAGCCATGAAAATCGCGGTCCTGACGGTGAGCGCGCGGGTCGAGACGCAGGTCGCGATGGCATTTGCGGTATCGTGGAAGCCGTTGATGTAGTCGAACAGCAGGGCCGCACCGATGACGGCCACCAGCAGGACCAGTGTGACCTCAGGCATTTTTAACCACCACGCTTTCCAGGATGTTCGCGGCATCCTCGCACTTATCGGTTGCGGTCTCCAGGGTCTCGTAGATCTCTTTCCATTTGATCAGCTGGATCGGGTCCTTCTCCTCGGCGAAGAGACGGCTGATCGCCTCGCGGCAGACGCGGTCCGCCTCGTTCTCCAGGGCGTTCACCTCGATGCAGTAGGCGCTGATCGGCTCGAGCTTGCCCCCCAGGACGGCGACGGTCTTGTCGATGGTCTGGCAGGATTTCAGGATCAGGAAGGCGAGTTCCTTGGATTCCGGCGTCGGCTTCTGCACGTTGTACATGACGAAGCGCTGCGCGGAGGCGTCGATCAGGTCAAGGATATCGTCCAGCGCCGCGGAGAGGGCGTAGATGTCCTCGCGGTCGAAGGGGGTAATGAAGCTCTTGTTCAGCTTCTTGATGATATCGTGGGTGATAGTGTCGCCCTTGTGCTCAACGTCCTTTATCTTGCGCTGGCTGGCCACAGGGTCGTCAAAGTTGTCCAGCATGTCCTTCAGGAGCTGGGCCCCTTCGATAATGTTGTGGGACATTTCCCTGAACATGGCGAAAAACTTTTCATCTTTTGGCATCAACCCAAACATTTAGTCCCTCCAAAGTCCCGGCCGCGGGCCGGTATCTAGTTGCAAACTGTGGAGATATAACATATCCCCGACAAATATAAAACAATGAAATAAGTAATTCACCCAAACTAATTAGGGGGATGCCGTTTACCCCCACCTCACGATTTTCGTCTGGCGAAGACGCGCCCCCTGGGTATTATTAAGTTTTAATTTTTTTACCATCTCATTCCATCCCCAGGAGCGATTCATGAGCGGCGGTATCAAGTGCTGGCCCCAAGCGGAACGTCCCCGTGAGAAGCTGATGCAACGAGGCCCCTCTGCGCTTTCCGAGGCGGAGCTGTTGGCCCTCATCCTCCGCAGTGGCGATGCCGCCAGCAGCCGGAGCGCTCTCGACCTGGGCCGCGAGCTGATGCTCCAGTTCAAGTCCCTGCGGGGACTGGCCGACGCCTCCTGGCGCGAGATACAAGAGGTGAAGGGAATCGGGCCGGCCAAGGCGACCTGCATCCTGGCCGCGCTGGATCTGTCCCGGCGCATCCGGGAAAAGGAGCGGCGCCCCATCGAATCCTTCGATCGCTTCACCTCCGCCGCACAGGTCTTCGAACACTTGAACCACGAATACAGGGACCGGCACACGGAGCAGTTCGTGGCGCTACTTCTGGACGGCAAGAACCGAATCATCAGCCGCGCCCTCATTTCGGAGGGGTCCCTGAACCAAAGCATCGTGCATCCACGCGAGGTATTCAACGCGGCGGTGCGCCAGTCCGCGGCGGCCATGATCCTGTTGCACAACCACCCCAGCGGCGACCCCGCGCCCAGCCCGGAGGACCTGGCGGTCACGCGCCGACTCTGCGACGCCGGTCAGATCATGGGAATCAGGGTGCTGGACCACATCATCATCGGCGAGAACGAGTTCTACAGTTTTGCCGATCACGGCCAGCTTAACAATTAACCTCTACAGCCCGGCCGGCTCCGCTGGCAAGGGCACCGCCACGGCGGAACAGGAGAACCAGATGCGCAAAACGGTCGTCAAAAGCCAGATCCACCAGTACCACGACAGCACTGACGAATGGCTGGACCTCGACAACATCGCGAAAGTGGAGATATCGTCGGAAGACCCGGCGCAGCCCATCGAGGCGGCCCTGCAGCCGATCGGATCCTTGGGATGGCGGGCGGCGGAACCGGGTCCCCAGATGATCCGACTGCTGTTCGACGCTCCGCAAAAGGTGAAGCGGATCTACCTGCTGATCAACGAAGAGGAAGTGGCCCGGACCCAGGAGTTCGTGCTGCGCTACGCGCAGCACCATGGGCGCAGCTTCCGCGAAATCGTGCGCCAGCAGTTTACCTTCTCCCCTCCCGGCACCACCACCGAACAAGAGGAGTACCAGGTGGACCTGGATGGATTGACCACTCTCGAGCTCGAGATCATGCCGGACGTTTCCGGGTCGGCAGCGAAGGCGTCGCTGGAGCGACTGCTCCTGGCTTGACCCGAATAAAAAAATGCGCCGAGAGGAAAAGGAGGATCCATCATCGGCGCAAAAATTGGGTTTTCTGGCAAGCGGTATCTGCTGTGCCGCTTTGTCTTCCTTACTACAAGAGCAGTGCCAAACTCATTAGCAACGCGAAAAAACTTTAAGTCGCTGTTTTTACGCGTTTTTCATCGTACTCTCCGAAAGCCGCTTTCGTCCCGGCAATTCAGCGACTGAACACCCCGCCACCTCCGCGCCGGGCCAGGAAGGAAAAAGCACAACGGAATCACAGAGTTTCACTTTTTGAGCACGAGTTCAAACTTTGCACAGTGTGTCAAGATCTTGCTATCGCTGTGTCATCAGCCCAATGTGGCTTTCCCCTCACCCCAGCCCTCCCCCATCGGGAGAGGAGTTCTACCTATATGCAGCGAGCTAACGAAAAGGCCGCGGGCAACAAGCCCCGCGGCCTCTCATTTCAGCTAACTTTTGGGGTTACTTCTGCACCCACCGGTCGTTCTGCAGTTGCACCCACCACCCCGACTGGGCCGCTTCCCGCTTTGTTTCGGCGTAGGTGGCCGCCGCTTTACCCATGACCTGGTTCAGCGCCTCCTTGCTCTCCTTTTGCTTCTGCAGCTTCAGGATGGCCTTGGCCATGCTCATTACCACCGTCTTGCGGCTCTGGTTTTCCGCAGCCACCAGTGCCTCATCCTGGGGGGCGAGCTTTCCCTTGGCGGAAGGGGGCACCACCACCAGCGCCTGCTTCGACAGCCCGACCGCGCCACTGGAGAAGAGCGCGTTGAGCCTGGGGAGCCGCTTGCTCATGTCGTCGTAGGCCTTCAGGACCTCCGGCATGCTGGACAGTTCGACGGCCAGTGCGTCCGCGTCGGCGTCGGTATCCGCGGCATAGGCCCCCGTCACCAGGGAAAACTGCGGCAGGGCGTCAAAAAGCCGACTCTGCGGTCTATCCTGGGGCGCAGCAGGCGGCAGGCCCGGGGGAGTCGCCGGATTGGCCGGTTTCTCGCCACTCTTCAGGAGCATGTCGTCCAGCGACTTGTACGCCTCTTTGGCGGCCTTCTCGGGGAAGTAGACGTTGACCGTGATCACCGCGCAGGCGGCAAGGGAGAAACAGGCAAAGGCCAGCAGCAACTTGATCAATTTTGTTTTCATGGGATACCCCCGTCGTTCATTGGTCGGTTCAAGATTCGGCACTTCACGAATATAACACAGCAGGATCACTCTTCCCACTTGAACTCCGGCACCGGTTCCTGTTTGGCCGGTGCGTTCCCTGCGGGCGGTTCGCCCGTCGCGGGTTTGCCACGTACCGCAGCCTCCTTGATCGACTCCAGCAGGTGCTCCAGGGCGATCCGGTTCTGCGTCGGTGCGATGTTCACGTTCAGGTCCTTGACGCCGAAGAAGTTGGTGTTGACGATCTTGAGCGTGTTGAAGGTCAGGTCCCCATCCTGCAGGGTCGCCTTGATCTCCGCCTCGTCGTAGTCCCGGTCCCGGCTCAGGAAGAAGCCGCTCAGCTTCTGCTTGGCCAGGCGCTGCAGGAACTCCTTGCTGACCAGCATCTTCTCCTTTTTCCCTTCCCGGGCCCAGAGGTCGACGAAACCGGTCGCCCCCGCAACGCCCCCTCCCACGCCCTTGAAGCTGATCACGCCGTCCACCCGGCCCGAGATGTACCCCTGCACGCTGGGGATTCTGCGGCAGAGCTGCTTCAGGCTGAGGCCGTTCACCAACAAGTCGGCGCGGTAGGTCGTCTTTTCCCTGACCGCGAGGTAGCCCGTTCCAAGGACATCGCCGTCGTAGAGGGTGGTGCGCAGAGGGGCGATCTCCATGAGCCCCTGTGAGGCGCGCAGTTGCAGGGTGAGTTTCCCCAACTCCAGGGTGCCGAAGACCGTTTTTCCCACCGTCAACTGCTCACCGGCCGCCGGCAGCCCCCGCAACTGGCCCAGCAGGCGCGGGTAGTTTGCCCTGCTGAATTCCCTACTTTCTTTGGGCAGCGTCACGCTCTTGCCGGAGAGGTCAAGGGAAACGGGGATCCTGCCGTTGATGTCGGCCACGGTGAACTTCTGGGGTGCCGACTCGATGCGCCCCCCCTGCACCTTGATGCTCCCTTGCAGCAGTTGCCGTCCCTCCCGAAATTCAAGGTTCCCGCTCGCGGAGATCGCACCTTTCAGCGTCGCCTCCTGGATGGCGGGCGGCAACAGGTTGACTGTGGCGTCGGCCAGGACATCGGCCGGGGTTTCAGGAAGGGAAAAACTGATGGTCCCGCGACGCTTGGGGGAGAAGGCGGCCGCCACCTGCCCCCGTGCCCTCAGCGCCACCCCTTTACCCGGCGAGAACAGCCCCTCCCCGACAGAGAGAGCCCCTGCCGAATAACTCCCGGACAAGAACAGGGAAGCACCCGAGAGCACGTTCTTGCCGTTTTTCGACAGGGCCAAGCCGCGCCCCTTGGTATCGACGCGGCAGTCGAGCCCTCTTTTCCCGGAGTAGCTACCGGAGCAGCGCAGGTCCAGACGCCCAGCCGTGGGGCGGATGGTTGCGGTTTTCGGCAGGAAGGACGCCGCCTGTGCCGCGCTTCCGTCCTGCAGCGACGCCTTAAAGGCGACGCCGGAATCGTGAGCGAAGGGCCGAAAAGTGGCCTCAGCCGCCAGCTTGCCCCCCAGCAAGGAGCCGGTGAGTTCGGCGCGGCCGCCTGCCTTTGCGAAGCTGGCTTTAAGCACGGCTCCCCCTACCGGGTTGCTGTTCATAGTGACGGCACGGGAGGCAAGGGTCGCGGTCCCCTCCAACCATTTTTCCGTGCCTGCAGTGAGCATGCTCCCTTGGAGTTGACCAGAGAGCCCGGAGAACTCCAGATCGCCCTGGCGCCAGGAAGCTCCCTCCAGTTCCAGGAGGAGCGGAGTGTGCCCTGCCGGGGTTCCCGGAGGCGGCAACCGGCCGTCGATGCGGGTGGCGACCAGCCGACCCGTTCCCAGCTGAGCCTGCACCCCTTCCAGGGTGACCTTGTCATCCTCCACCCGGTAGCCGAAGCGGGCATCGCCGTACTGTGAGCCGATCGTCAATCCCGCCAGCCGTGCCGAGCCCGAAGCCTGGCGGTGCCTTCCCTGCTGCCGTAGCTCGATACTGGCAGCCCCATCCTTGACCGCAACCGGCTCCTGGCCCCGCGTTCCTTTGAAATCGGCCAGGCTGATTTGGCCCGAGAGTTTCAGATCATGCGCGCTCTTTCCGGTCAGCGCCACCGTCCCCGACGCGCTGCCGGCGCTGGCCTGCAGGTCGTAGCGTTTCAGAAGCGGGTTCAGCGAGGGGAGTTTCGCCTGCGCGAGCCGCAGGGTGGCCGACAGCGGCTCCGGGCGTTGCAGATCATAGGAGAGATCTCCGGCGACCGGGACCCCGAGGGCCCGGGCGCTGAAGCCGCTGCTTTGGGCCCGCACCGGCTTCAATCGGGGGGAGAAGGTGATATCGAAGGGGAGACTGAGCGCGTCGACAACCGCCCCGCCCGTCCCTTGGGGGGCAGCGATAGCACCGGCCGCGGCGACACCTTGGCCCTTACGCGACAGCGCCGCCTTTCCGGAGAGCCCCGTCGCCAGCAAATCCCCCTTCCTGGAGAGCGAGCCATCCTGGAGCAGCAGGATGCCGGCTGCGCTTTCCACGCCGCCTGCGCCGGTCCCCTCCAATCGCAGCGACTCGCAGCGCAGCTTCCCGGCGAGGAGCAGGCCGCTGCGGGCCTCCTCGGTCAGCAGCACGTTCAACAGGGCAAGGTCGACCTGGTCCACCCCGAACAGCAGGGCGTAGCGGCGCTCCGTTCTCACCCCGCTCAGGCTCCCCTCGGCATGCAGTTGCGCCACGTTCTCAATGGCGAGCGTCGCTTCGTTCAGGTCCGCCCGGTCCTCGGAGAGTGTGTAAGTGCCGTTGAACTTCAGCGTGCCCGCGACCGGGTAACTCCCCCGTGCCGCCGGCAGCATGATGTCCCTGAACCGGAACGAGCCGGAACTGCGGAGTTCTCCCTTGGCCAGCACCCCGTTCACCGTCAGCGAGCCCGACGCCTTCTCAAGCGGCTGCGGGTTCTTCAGCTTCAGCAGGTCGGCCATCCTCCGCAGGGAAAGGATCGGCGCGCTCAGGGTGAGGTCGACGGCAGCCTGCTCGCCCGGTCGGGCTGTCCCCTGCAACTGGTAGCGGTTGTGCCCGGGATCCTCGAAAATGAGCTCCACCTGCGCGTTGCGCGAGCCCCCGCTGGCGAGGTTGTAAAGCTTGAGGTCAAGGCCGCTCACACCCTCCCCCTGCACGGTGAACGCTCCTTTTCGCACCAGGAGTTTGCCGATAACCGTCTCGGGAGCTGGCTTGACCGGCTTCGCGGCCAGCCTGCGCTGCAGCTCGCTGAAGTTCCAGGCGCCGGTGCCGTTTTTCAAAAGGTTGATGCTGCCGCCGTCGACGGCGATGAGGTCGTAGCGACGCTCTCCCCGTAAAAGACCGAGCCACTGGGGCTTGACCGCCACCGTCTCCGCCGCGACCAGGTCGGGACCCGTAAAGCCATTGGGATTGTGCAGCCTGACCCCGCCCAGCACCAGGGTTCGCCCGGAAAGCGAGACGCGCTGCACGGTGAATTGCTGCTTAAGGGTGGAGGTAACCAGGCGGGAGATTTGTCGGGCGGGAAGCGGCGTAGCGAGGTAGATCTCCAGGAGAATGAAGGCGAGCAGGCAGACTCCGACCAGGCCGGCTGCAACAAACGCCAGTATCCTGACCGGTCCTTCCGGGATTAAGTATCTGTCGCCGACCGCTCTCATGTGCCCCCTTTCTTTGCAGCGTGAACTTTACCCTGCTTCCCCGCCGTGGGCAAGGGAACCGCTCCCCACCCCCGCCACCGAAGCCCCCCTCCCAACCTCCCCCCTCCGGGGGAAGGAGAGGTACTTGGCCTTGTCGGCAAAACCCGCAAAACGTGAAAAGGGGCACCCTCTCGGATGCCCCTTCTCCTGTCTATCTCATTATTGCCTGCGCGAAACTAGGCCGGCAGAGCGGGAAGTTCCAGGCCCGCCATTTTCTGGACCATGCGCACCACCTGGCAGCTGTAGCCAAACTCGTTGTCGTACCAGACGTAGAGCACGCAGCGGTTCCCCTGCACGATGGTGGCCAGGGAATCGACCACGCCGGCATGGCGCGAACCGACGAAGTCGCTGGAGACGACGTCCGGGGAGTTGGTGTAGTCGATCTGGTTCTGCAGCGGCGAGTCGAGCGAGATGGCGCGCAGGTAGCTGTTCAGCGTCGCCACGTCGGTCTCGGCACCGAGCTGCAGGTTCAGGATGGCCAGCGAGACGTTCGGTGTGGGAACGCGAATGGCGTTGCCGGTCAGCTTGCCGGCCAGCTCCGGAAGCACCTTGGCGACTGCCTTGGCGGCACCGGTTTCGGTGATGACCATGTTCAACGGGGCGCTCCGCCCGCGGCGATCGGCCTTGTGGTAGTTGTCGATCAGGTTCTGGTCGTTGGTGTAGGAGTGGCAGGTCTCGACGTGGCCGCTCACGATGCCGAACTTGTCGCTGACCGCCTTCAGCACCGGAACGATGGCGTTGGTGGTGCAGCTCGCCGCGGAGAAGATGGTTTCTTCCGCAACGATCAGTTCGTTGTTGATGCCGGATACCACGTTGGGGATGTCACCCTTGCCCGGAGCGGTAAGGAGCACCTGGGAAACGCCGGGCGACTTCAGGTGACGGCCAAGCCCTTCACGGTCGCGCCACTTGCCGGTGTTGTCGATGACGATGGCGTTGTTGATGCCGTATTGGGTGTAGTCTACGTTTTCCGGGGCATCGGAGTAGATAATGCGAATCATGTTGCCGTTGGCGATGATCGCGTTCTCCTCCTCGTCGATGGTTATGATGCCGTTGAAGGGACCGTGCACGGAGTCGCGGCGCAAGAGGCTCGCCCTCTTGACCAGGTCGTCCGGGCCGCCTTTGCGAACCACGGCGGCACGCAAACGGAGCTTCTCGCCGCTGCCGGACTTCTCGACCAGGATGCGCGCGAGCAGGCGGCCGATGCGGCCGAAACCGTAGAGCACGATGTCCTGCGGTTCGTCGAGCAGCGACGTGCGGCCGGTGTTGACCGAAGCGAGTTCGCTGGCGACGAAGTCGTCGATGGAAACCTTGTCACGGACCGCCTCGAAGCGGACCGCGAGCTTGCCGAGGTCGATGCGCGCCGGCGCCAGGTCCAGCTTGGCGAGGGCTTCCAGAATCGGGAACGTCTCCTGGACGGTCAGTTCGCCGTCGAGGATCAGGCGAGCGAAACGATGCGCCTTGAGGATCTCGATGGTAGGGCTGTTTACCAGGGAGCGGCCGTACACCGTGGTGACGATGTTGTTGTCGCGGTAAAGATGGCCGATGATCGCGAGCATGCGCTCCGCAAGTTCCTCATGGCCCTGCCATTCCTTCAAATAAGCTTCCTGTTTCTCAATCTTCATAGTTCCGTCCCTTCGCAGAAAATAACACCGGACACTTTGAGGCGCCTCCGGCGCAAAACCCAGAGCACAACGGCCGACGCACCACTGTCAACTGCACACCAAGGCATCGCCTAAGTAGACCGGATCTTTCGCGGTTGACAGAACGACAGCAGCAAGAATAGCCAAAACGCGCGCATACTACAGTATTTTTGTGATGTAAACAATTGAAACTTCAGGAGGATAAATAACTAATGTTTTTGTTAATTACTACTGGCCAATAATACTTAAACACATGCCGTACCTGCATTTTATGCTACGGCAACCTTTGCACCGGACGCAGTTATCGTGTTATCCTTGCCAGTCGCCGCTACCGTTGCCGCTACGCCACCCGTCCCGGCCGTGGCCCGCGGCGGGCACGGGACCCCCGCGTAACGGGGCAAAATCTTTATACGGAACTGCCATGAGAACCATCGTACTGTTGATCCTTTCCAACGTCTTCATGACCTTCGCCTGGTATGCCCACCTAAAGGACCTGCGCAGCGCTCCGCTCTACGTCGCCATCCTGGCCAGCTGGGGCATCGCCCTCTTCGAGTACATGCTCCAGGTGCCGGCGAACCGCGTCGGCTTCGGAACTTTTAACCTGGGACAATTAAAGATCATTCAAGAAGTGATCACCCTTTCGGTCTTCGTCCCCTTCGCTGTCTATTACATGGGCCAGCCGCTCAAACTGGATTACCTCTGGGCCGGCCTCTGCATGGCCGGGGCGGTTTTCTTCATCTTTCGCGGGTAACGGGGGCGCTGCGGATGGCGACAAGAGGAAAGGCAAGGCGGGGCGGTTTGCACGTGGTGGCGCTCTTCGAGGCGCTGAAGGGGGCCGTGGTCCTTCTGGCCGGCTGCGGCGTGCTGGCGCTGGTGCACAAGGACCTGCACAACATAGCGGTGCGACTGGTGCAGGTGCTGCACATGAACCCGGCCCGGCGCTACCCCAGCATCTTCATCGACGCAGCCAACCGCGTCACTGATGTGCAGCTCTGGATGCTGGCGCTTTCCGCGCTGGCCTACGCGACGGTGCGCCTGGTGGAGGCATACGGGCTGTGGCAGGGAAGAAAGTGGGCGGAGTGGTTCGGCTTTCTCTCCGGGGCGATCTACCTCCCGGTAGAGCTATTCGAAATCTGGCGCAAGCCGGACTGGGCCCGCATCGTGGTCTTCCTGGTCAACCTCGGGGTGGTACTCTACCTCGGTTTATATCTTAAGCGCTCCGGACGATCCCGCCGCGGCTAACCGAGGTACGGGGCCAAGACCTGCAGCGAGCTCTCCAGGTGCGGCCTGCTGTGCGATTCGATGGTGTAGGCGGCGTCCGGCGCGTAGCGCTCCATCAGCTTGAAGAACAGCGCGAAGTCGATGGCGCCTGCTCCCGGGGGCGCATGGTCGTCCTTGGTCCCGCTGTTGTCGTGGATATGCACCTCCCGGATCCACGCCCCCAGCGCCTCGAACCACTCCTCCATCCCCACCTGCTTGAACAGATTCCAGTGTCCCACGTCGAAGCAGTGCCCGAAGGAAGGATCCTGAACCGCCTCGAAGAGCGCCTTCAGGGTCGACGGTTCCTCCTCGAAAATGTTCTCCACCGCGACCACCGTGCCGATATCTTTGGTGCACAGCAACACCTCACGCCAGGCGGCAACGCTCAGCTCAAGCCACTGCCCCTGCGCCTCCCCGTAGCGCCAGCGGTCGAAACCGGGGTGGAACACCATGACCTCCGGGCGCAGGATCGCGGCAGCGTCCAGTACTTGGCCGAAGCGGTGCATGGTCGCGTCGCGCAGCATCCGCTCCAGCGAGCCGGGGTTCAGGTCCATGAAGGGCGCGTGGATGGTACAGGAAAGTCCCTCCCCCGCGAGTGCCCGCGCGGTCTCAGCGAGCTGCGCCGGGGTGGCGGCGTCGAGCGCGTCGGCGGAAAGGTAGATCTCGGGGCTCAGCTTGCGCTCCAGGACGAAGGGGAGGTGCTCCTTGATCTGGCTGTAAGGGACGTGAACGAAAACTCTTTTACTCATCTTTTTTCCTGTGCTTTTTGATCAATTCCTCAGCGCAGCTGTCGCAGCGGACCAGCTGGTCCAGCTTCTGGATCGCAGCCGGTTCCCCGAGTACGATCAGCGTGTCGTGCGCCTCAATCTTGGTGTGGGACTCGGGGTTGAAGACCATCTTGCCGGTCTGCTTCTTGACCCCGACGATGATGACGCCGGTCTCCTTGCGGAATCCCGAACTGGCCAGCGTCTCGCCGATGAAGCCGGTGCGCGACGGGATCAGGATCTCCTCCATCTGCAATTCCATGTGCTCCCGGCCGGTGGCGATCTCGATGAAGTCCACCACGGTGGGACGCAGGATCGCCTGCGCCATCCTGGAGCCGCCGATCAGGTACGGAGACACCACCTTGTTGGCGCCGGCCCGCTTCAGCTTGATCTCGCTCCCCTCTTCGCCGGCGCGTGCCAGGATGAAAAGGTCGGGGTTGAGCCCCCGCGCCGTCAGCGTGATGTAGACGTTCTCGGTGTCCGAGGTGACCACCGAGATGAGCCCCTTGGCCTTCTTGATGCCGGCCCTCAAGAGCACATCGTCGATGGTGGCGTCCCCGGGCAGGAACAGGTAGCCGTGACCGTCCTGCTCCATCTGGGCGATCATCTCGATGTCCTTCTCCACCACCACGAAAGGAAGCGGTTTGGCCGAGAACTCCTTGCAGATCAGCGAGCCGATGCGCCCGAAACCACAGATGATGTAGTGCCCGTCCAGGGCGGCAATCGCCTTTTCCACCTTTTTCCTCCCGATGATGCGCTGGAACTGCCCCTCGAACATGATCTGGGCCAGGCTGCCGACGATGTAACCGATAACGCCGACCCCAAAGAAGATCAGCATCATGGTGAAGACCTTGCCGATGTGGCTCAGGTCGTGTACTTCGCGAAAGCCCACGGTGCCCAGGGTGATCACCGTCATGTACAGGGCGTCGAGCAGGCTCCACCCCTCCAGCGTCATGTAGCCGCAGGTCCCCACGGTGAGCAGTAGCAGCAGCACACAGATTGATATCTTGAAATGGCGTACCGGATCCATAGCTAAACTCCCTCAGCGTCGCAACATACAGACCACACTAGGAGATTTCAAGCTTTTTCATGTGCAACCCCACAATTTCCAACAGGGAAGTTCTTGACAATCTTTGGATACTGTATACAATACGGCGATCATTGAAGGGGGCCGCATGAAGAAGAACGTTGAGAAGCACCTTACCCTTAGAGAACGGATACTTGAGACCATCCGCGACGCCATCATGTCGGGAGCCCTCAAGCCGGGAGAAAAGGTAGCTGAGCCCGAACTCGCAGCCCGCTTCGGCATCAGCCGCACCCCCATCCGTGAAGCCTTCCGCCAGTTGGAATCCGAAGGGTACCTTTCCGTCATACCGCGCAAGGGAGCGCTTGTCGCCAGTTTCTCCCCAAAAGACGTCGAAGAGTTCTACGCCATCAAGAGCATCCTTGAAGGTTACGCCGCCCGGAAAGCGTGCAGCCAGCTCAGCACCAGGGAAATCAACAAGCTCGAAGCGATCAATGAGAAGCTGCGCGAGATCGCGGAGGAAGGTGACGTGCGCCACTTCTTCAAGGTGCATAACAGCTTCCACGACCTCTTCATCAAGGGCGCCGGCAACGACAAGCTGCACGACATGATCGCCCAGCTGCTCAAGAAGTTCCAGCGGCTGCGCCTGGCCTCCCTCATGAAGCCGGGCCGGATGCAGCTCTCGGTGGAGGAGCACGAGAAGATCATCGAGGCCTTCCGCAAGCGCGATCCGGTCATGGCCGAGATGCTGGTGCAGAAAAACGCCGAGTACGGCGGCAAGGTCCTCATCGAGGAAGACACCGCGGTCGCGGAAGCCTGGACCGGCAAAGGGCTCGATCTCTAAATACTCAACAAGGCCCCGTCTCCCTCACCAGGGATGCGGGGCCTGTCTTTCCTCGATGTCCGGCGCCCGCGCGTCCACCCGGCATTGTCACGCCGCCTTCATATTTCCGTCCACCCTCCCCCCTTTCTCTTGCTCCTGTCCCGCGCTACCCGCACACCGACCACTTATTCAAGCTCCACCGCAGAAGTGCCGTTGTCCATTGTCAGTGCGGTAAAAGTCCCCCTTTAGCAAAGGGGGATTTAGGGGGAGTTGCTTTTACGACTCCGCCAGGTATCTGTCCCCTTAGCGCTTGGTGAAAGGTGGCTGGGCTGAAAGGAGCGTTCCGCTAGAGGGACAGGCACCTAACGGAGCCAGTCCCTTCTGCCACGCCCCCTCAACCTGTGGTTTTTCTTTGCCTCATGGCTCACTTTGCGCTAAATTAGCGCGTTGCCATTTCATGAAATAGGGAGGCGCCGTGCAGCAGTTGAAAATGATCCCGAAAGTGGACCGGGTACTGGAATGGGAAGCGGTGCGTACGCTTCTGAACGGCCACCCGAGGGAGCTGGTTCTCAAGGCGGTCCGGCTGGTACTCGATCGGCTGCGTAGCGGCGCCCGTGCCGGCGGCCTGAGCGACGCGGCCTTCGCCGAAGCCGCGGTCTGCGCCGAGGTGGCGCGGGAACTGCGGCTGCTGACCCAGCCCAGCCTGAAACGGGTGATCAACGGCTCCGGCATCGTTATTCACACCAACCTCGGGCGCTCCATCCTCCCCGAGGCCGCGCGCGAGGCGCTGAACACCATCGCCTTTTCCTACTCCAACCTGGAATTCAACCTCGACGAGGGGGTGCGCGGCAGCCGCTACAGCCATGTCGAGGAACTGCTGTGCGAGTTGACCGGCGCCGAGGCGGGCATCGTGGTGAACAACAACGCCGCCGCCGTGCTCCTGACGCTAAGCGCGATGGCGGCAGGACGCGAAGCCGTGGTATCGCGCGGAGAACTGGTGGAGATAGGCGGCTCCTTCCGCATCCCCGAGGTGATGAAGCTCTCCGGCGTTACGTTGAAGGAAGTGGGCACCACCAACCGGACCCATCCCAAGGATTATCTCGGTGCGGTCAACGAAAACACCGCCGTATTCCTCAAGGTGCACTGCAGCAACTTCGCCGTGCTCGGCTTCACCAAGGAGGTGACCGCCGAGGAGATGGTCGAACTCGGCAAGCAGGCGGGCGTGCCGGTGCTGGCCGACATGGGGAGCGGCAACCTGATCGACCTTTCCAACCGGCTCCCCTGCCCCGAGCCCACCGTCCAGGATTTCGTCAGGGCCGGCGTCGATGTGATCACCTTCAGCGGCGACAAGCTTCTGGGCGGCCCGCAGGCGGGGATCATCGTGGGCAAGAAGCCGTTCATCGAGGCGATGAAGAAGCACCAGTTGCTGCGTGCGCTCAGGATGGACAAACTCACCCTGGCCAGCCTGGAAGCGACCCTCGCCCTGTACCGCGACGAGATGGTGGCGCTCAAGGAAGTGCCGACGCTGCGCATGTTGACCGCCACCCTCCCCGAACTCACCGCGCGGGCCAGGAAGATCGCGGGCCGGCTCCGTCGCCGCACCCCCGAAGCTGTCAGCTTCAGGCTCAGCGATGGATTCTCCCAGGCGGGGGGCGGGACGCTGCCGCTCTTGAACCTTCCTACTATGCTCATCGAGGTGGCGGTCGAGGGGCTCACCCCCAACGACATCGAGGCAAGGCTGCGCGGCATGGAGATCCCGGTCATCGGGCGCATCAACAAGAACGCCTTCCTGCTCGACCCGCGGACCCTGCAGGACGCCGACCTGGACGACCTGGCCGCCGCCCTGAGCGCTTTGGCTGCATAGCCAGCCTGGCGAACTTTGGTGATATTTAACTGGTTTTTTCACAGCCAAACTGTATAATTCGGCGATTTCCCCCTTGGGGACGCCCCCCTTTTTTAGAGGTGACTTTGGCCAGAACAATCGCGCTCATCCCCGCCGCCGGCATGGGAAAGAGGATGGGGGCAGGCTCCAACAAGCAGTACCTCATGCTGGACGGCATGCCGATCCTCGCCCGCACCGTGCGGACCTTTGAGGAAGCGGATTGCATCGACGCGATCTACCTCATTTCGCCGGAGCAGGAGATCCCGTTCTGCCGCAGCGATGTGGTCGAGCGCTACGGCTTCACCAAGGTGCGCGCCATCGTTCCGGGCGGGCAGGAGCGCCAGCACTCGGTGTACAACGGCCTGCGCGCCATCGAGGGGATCGAGCCCGACGACATCGTGCTGATCCACGACGGGGTTCGCCCCTTCGTCTCCGTGCAGATGCTCGAGGATGCCGCCGCAGCTGCCAGGGAATCCGGCGCATCGGTAGTCGCCGTCCCCGTGAAGGACACGGTCAAGGTGGTGCAGGAAGGTCTGGTTACCGCCACGCCGCCACGCGAAACCCTCTGGCTCGCCCAGACGCCGCAGGGATTCCGCTACGGCCTGATCCGCGCCGCCCATGAACAGGCCGCGGCGGCAGGTTTCCTCGGGACCGACGACGCCTCGCTCTTGGAATGGCAGGGGCAGCCGGTGCGCGTGGTGCAGGGCGATTACCGCAACATAAAGATCACCACGCCCGAGGACATGATCCTTGCCGAGGCGTTTTTGAAGGAGACAGCGAAATGATGCGCATCGGACACGGCTACGACGTACACCGACTTGTGGAGGGGCGCAAACTGATCCTGGGAGGGGTCGATGTCCCGTATGTAAAGGGACTCCTCGGGCACTCCGACGCGGACGTACTCCTGCACGCCATATCCGACGCCATCCTGGGCGCCATTGGCGAGGGGGACATCGGCAAGCACTTCCCGGACACCGACCCGGCTTACAAAGGGGCGGATAGCCGGAAGCTCCTGCGCCACGTGATGGATCTCGCGGAGCGCAAGGGGTACCGGATCGGCAACGTCGACGCCACCATCGTCGCCCAGCGCCCCAAGCTCGCCCCCTTCATCCAGCAGATGAGGCAGAACATCGCGGAGACGCTGGGCACCGAGGACGACCGGATCAACGTGAAGGCGACCACCACCGAAGAGCTCGGTTTCGCCGGCCGGGGCGAGGGTATCGCCGCGTATTCCGTGGCGTTGTTAGCAAGGAAGGAATGAGGATCCCGTCGCCCCTCTCTTAGCCGGGCTTCTCCCTCCCCCGGAGGGGGAGGGTCGGGGAGGGGGAAACAGCAGGCGAGCCCCCCTCCCAGCCTCCCCCCTCCAGGGGGAGGAGAATTGTTTGGAGAACGAACACTCAACTCAACGCACGCCGGCCTTACACCGGCTGCGGACAGGACATCTGATATGACCACAGAAGAAACCCCGGTCGTCGAAAAAGCGGCCAACTTCATCCGGAACATCGTCACCGACGACCTGAAAAACGGCAAGCACGAGACCATCGTCACACGGTTCCCGCCCGAGCCGAACGGTTACCTGCACATAGGGCACGCCAAGTCGATCTGCCTCAACTTCGGCCTGGCCCGCGATTTCGGCGGCCGCTGCCACCTTCGTTTCGATGACACCAATCCGACCAAGGAAGACATTGAGTACGAGGACTCCATCAAGGAGAACGTGAAGTGGCTCGGCTTCGACTGGGGCCAGCACATGTACTACGCCTCGGACTACTTCGAAAAGTTCTACCAGTACGCGGTGGTCCTGATCGAGAAGGGGCTGGCCTACGTTGACAGCAGCACCGCCGACGAGATCCGCGCCATGCGCGGCACACTGAGCGAGCCGGGCAAAGAGAGCCCGTACCGCAACCGCAGCGTCGCCGAAAACGTCAACCTGTTCGCCCGCATGCGCGCCGGCGAGTTCGAAGATGGCAGCCAGGTGGTCCGCCTGAAGATCGACATGGCCTCCCCTAACATCAACCTGCGCGACCCGGTCATCTACCGAATCAAGAAGGTCGACCATCACCGGACCGGCGACGCCTGGTGCATCTACCCGATGTACGACTACGCGCACTGCATCTCCGACGCGATAGAGGGGATCACCCACTCCGTCTGCACCCTTGAGTTTGAGGATCACCGCCCGCTCTACGACTGGGTGCTGGACCAACTCCCGGTCCCCTGCCACCCGAGGCAGATCGAGTTCGCGCGCCTGAACCTGAACTATACGGTGATGAGCAAACGAAAGCTCCTCGAACTGGTCCAAGAGAAGCTGGTGGACGGCTGGGACGACCCGCGCATGCCGACCCTGGTGGGGATCAGGCGCCGCGGCTTCACCCCCGAGTCAATCCGCGCCTTCTGCGAGACCATCGGCGTGGGCAAGAGCGACAGCCTGATCGACATGAGCATCCTTGAGGACGCGGCACGCGAGGACTTGAACCTGCGTGCCCCGCGCGCCATGGCGGTGCTGCGTCCCCTCAAGGTGGTTATCGAGGGATACCCGGAAGGTCAGACCGAGGAGTTCGAGGCGGCCAACCACCCGAACAACCCGGAGATGGGGAGCCGCATGGTCCCCTTCGGCAAGACGGTCTACATCGAGCGCGACGATTTCCAGGAGGAGCCGACCAAGGGGTTCTTCCGCATGGCGCCGGGCAAGGAAGTGCGCCTGCGTTACGCCTACATCGTGAAGTGCGAGTCCGTGGTGAAGAACGAGAACGGCGAGGTGGTCGAGGTGCGCTGCAGCTACGATCCCGGCTCCCGCGGCGGCAGCGCCCCGGACGGCCGCAAGATCAAAGGGACCATCCACTGGGTCAGCGCCGAGCACGCCGTCAGCGCCGAGGTGCGCCTCTACGATCGTCTCTTCAGCACGCCCAACCCGGGTGGCAAAAACGAGCCCGACTACCGCACCTCGCTCAACCCGAACTCCATCGAGGTGCTCAGCGACTGCAAGCTGGAGCCGTCGCTCGCCGCGGCCACCCAGGAGGATCGCTTCCAGTTCGAGCGCCTGGGCTACTTCTGCCCCGACATGAAGGATTCGCGCCCCGGTGCGCTGGTCTTCAACCGGACCGCCACCCTGCGTGATTCCTGGAACGTGAAGAAGTAACGCAGGAAGCTCCCCCCTTCGCAAAGGGGGACTTGTACCAGCGAAGATGGCTGTAAAACGGCAAACTAATAACGGCTAAAGGCCTTAACACTCGAGAAAAGAGGATCTGACATGGCTTTACGCGTCTACAACACCCTTACCGGCAGCAAAGAAGAATTCGTACCGATCACCCCCGGCAAGGTCGGCATGTATGTCTGCGGGGTAACGGTCTACGACCATTGCCACATTGGGCACGCCCGCGCCAACGTCGTCTTCGACATGATCTACCGCTACCTGCAGGCCACCGGGCTTGACGTCACCTACGTCCGCAACTACACCGACATCGACGACAAGATCATCAACCGCGCCAACCGCGACGGCGTCCCCTACAACGAGATCTCCGAGCGTTTCATCGAGGAGTTCGACAAGGACATGGCGCGGCTCATGCTGCAGCTCCCGACCTTCCAGCCCAAGGCGACCGAGCACATCGGGGAGATCATCGCACTTGTTGAGCGGCTGATCGAGAAGGGATACGCCTACCAGTCCGGTTCCGACGTCTTTTTCCGCGTCGACCGCTTCGAAGGGTACCTGAGGCTCTCCAAGAGGAACCTGGAGGACATGCAAGCCGGCGCCCGCATCGAGGTGGACGAGAAGAAAGAGCATCCGATGGACTTCGCCCTCTGGAAGGGCGCCAAGCCCGGCGAGCCGTTCTGGGAATCCCCTTGGGGCCAGGGCAGGCCGGGGTGGCACATCGAGTGCTCCGCCATGAGCTCCAAGTTCCTGGGGGATACCTTCGACATCCACGGCGGCGGCAAGGACCTCATTTTCCCGCACCACGAGAACGAGATCGCCCAGTCCGAGGCCGCCTCCGGCAAACCCTTCGTCAAGTACTGGCTGCATAACGGCTTCGTGAACATCAACTCCGAGAAGATGTCCAAGTCGCTGGGGAACTTCTTCACCATCAAGGAGGTGCTGGAGCGCTACGACGCGGAGGTGCTCCGCTTCTTCCTGCTCTCGGCCCACTACCGCTCCCCGATCGACTTCTCTGACCAGAACCTCAAGGAATCCGCACTCGGTCTGGAGAGAATCTACAAGGCGCTGGCAGGCATCGACGAGCGTCTGGCCGCGGGGACTGACCATCCCTCGACCGAAGAAAGCGCGGAGTTGAATGAGAAGTGCGGCAGCATCGCGACCCGCTTCCGCGAGGCCATGGACGACGACTTCAACACGGCGATGGCGCTCGGGCACGTCTTCGACTTGGTGCGCAGCGTCAACCGCGCCCTGCCGGTCTCCCCGCTGGAGCTGCTCAAACGTGTGAAGCAGGAAATTGCCGGCATCGCTGCGACTCTCGGGGTGTGCGATTCCGTCCCCGCCGAATTCCTGCAGCGCATGAAGGACCGCAAGACCTCGGATATGGAGATCCCGGTCGAGGAGATCGAGGCACTTATCGCCGAGCGCGCCGAGGCCCGCAAGACCAAGAACTTCAAGCGCAGCGACGAGATCAGGGATCTCCTCCTTGAGAAGAACATCGTGCTCCTGGACAGCGCGCAGGGAACCACCTGGAAGGTGAAATAAGGAATTACTCGGGAAACCGGAAACTGCAGGAATAAAAAAAGGCCGCTTAACGCGGCCGTTTTTTATGCTTCGGCGGGGTGATACAAGGCGGCCTAGGCCGCCTTCTGGTTCATCTCTACGCTTCTGGCCTTCACGAGTTCCATTGCTTCCCTCATGATGTCGGAAACGCTCTTCTTAGTGGAGTCCATGATTGCTTCGAGGGTCTCACGCTCTGCGTCGCTGATCCTCATGGAAATGACATTGTACCTGGGGTTCTCTCTCATTCTGCCCATCTGCTTCTCTCCTTGTACTGCTCAAGATTGGTGACACGATGTCTACAATATTGCTATATGCGTGCCAACCCCAAAAAAAAGCAGCACCCCCGCGTAACCCGCTGTTTTCACGTATACCCTTAATTTTACGTTAGAAATCTATAATGCCGCAGTGTATACAAAGTGCGCCACTTTTGGCACAAAGTGGGTAAATGTGCCCATTTGTATCATTTTGGCCAGGGAGATCTTGCTCCCCGCGTACCAAATCATTCATCTTCTTCCTCCCGCGCGCGAATTGTGCGCCCTTTCAACCCATGCTTGGCTAAAAGACGATAAAAGGTCCTTCTGGGGATGTTGGCAAGTTGTGCCGCTTTTGACACATTGCCTCCGGCGTCGGCCAGGTAGCGCTGAATCAGCTTCTTTTCGACCCGCAACACGTGCGGCTCGCGCTCCTTTTTGAAAGAGCGCAGGTCGATGACATCCTCCCCCTCGTCGGCGTAACTTTCCGCGAAGGCCAGCGGCAGGTTGCCCAGCTTGATGATGTCGTCGTGGGTGAGAACCGCTGCGCGCTCGATGACGTTCTGCATCTCCCTGATGTTGCCGGGCCAGGGGTACTTGACCATGGCGTTGATGGCGCGCTCCTCGATACCGACGATGTGCTTGTTCAGCTTGTTGCGCGCCTTCTCCAGGAAGTAGTGCGCGAGCTGCGGGATCGATTCCACCCGTTCCCTTAACGGTGGCATGGTGATGGAGAAAACATCGAGCCGGTAGTAGAGGTCCTCGCGGAACCACCCGTCACGCACCCCGTCCTCGAGCGACTTGTTGGTGGCCGCGATGAGGCGGACGTCGACGCGGCGGGCCACGGTGCCGCCGACCGGCCGAACCTCACCCAGGTCGAGCACGCGCAACAGTTCCGCCTGCAGCTTCGGGGTGATGTCGCCGATCTCGTCCAGGAAGATGGTGCCGCCGTCGGCCGCCTCGAAAAGGCCCTTCTTCTCGGTGATGGCGCCGGTGAAGGAGCCCTTTTTGTGGCCGAAGAGTTCGCTCTCAAGAAGGGAGTCGGTGATGGTGGTGCAGTTGACCGTTACCAGCGGCTTGTCGTTTCGCTTGCTGTAGCGGTGGATGGCGCGGGCGGCTAGCTCCTTGCCGGTACCGGACTCGCCCCGGATCAGCACCGTGGTCGGCGTCGGCCCCACCTGCTTAATCTGGTCCAGCGCCTCCAAGGTGTTGCCGTCGCTCCCCACGATGAACTCGTCGCCGTACTCGCGGTCCAACTCCCTCTTGGCCAGTTCGTACTTCTGGATCAGGCGGCCGCGCTCCTCTTCCAGTTGCTGCAGGTTGTGCGGCAGGCACATCTCCAAGTCCGCCAGCCCCTGGAACACAGCGACGGCGTACTCGCGGCAGGTGCGGTAACCGCAGGTGCGGCAGTTCAACTCGTCCTTCTGGGTGAACTTGTTGGTGGCGTGGAGGATCTTCTTGACGTCCCCCCCTTTCGGGGTGGGGAGCTTGGCGTACTTGTCCGAGAAGGTGCGCGACAGGTTGATGTCCCAATCCTTCTGATAGTGCGGCGCCACGCGGTACGGGGTCTCCCCCCTGAAGTGTGAGATCACCATGTTGCGCCGGGAGAATTCTGTGAGCTCCTTGTTGCGCCCGGGGCCGCCGATGCAGCCGTCGTAGCAGAAGCGGAGGTCTACCAGCTTCGGGCTGATGCGTCCAGCGGCAAGATCCTTGATGATCCCCATAACGTTGACCTCACCCTCGGCGGTGACGATCTCGGTATCGAGCGGGTCGGGGTTGATGCCGAAGGCCTGGAAAGAGCCTTGCGACAGGGAGAAGATCCGTCCCATATGTGGCGCTCTGCCGTCGAAAGGCTCCTCCTGCAGCGCCGCCAAGTCGATACCGCGCTCCCTGAAGATCGACTCCAACTCCCGATAGGTAAGCAGCACGTCCACGGCGCCTTTGGTCTGTTCCGCCTGCACCTCGAACTTGCCGGCGATGCAGGAGCTGATGTAGATGACCTTGACCTGCTCTCCCAGCACCTGCTTCAGGTAGCGGCCCATGGCGACCATGTGAGTCACCACGCCGACCAGGTTCTCGATCAACTGCGGGTAGTGGCGCTCCACGAGGTCGACCACGGCCGGGCAATGGGAAGATATGAGCGGCAACTGCGCTTGGTCAATGGCGCTTCGGTACTCGCCGGCGATCAACTCCACGCCGCGGGCCCCCTCGTGCACCTCGGCGAAACCGAGCTGGCGCAGGCCGGCGGAGAGCTGACCGGGAGAGCAGTTGTGGAAGAAGGCGGGGAAGGAGCAGCCCAGGACGGCGACCACCGGGTCACCGGAGGTAAGCAGCGCCTCGGTAACCACCACGTTGTCCGCGATGACCTTGGCGTGCTGGGGGCAGTTGCTCAGGCAGTTGCCGCAGCCGATGCAGCGCTCGAAGATGATCTCGGTGTAGCTCTTCTCCACCTTGATCGCCTTGACCGGGCAGCTGCGCACGCAGGAGTAGCATTTTCGGCATTGGTCGGTAATGGTTACGATAGGATACATCGGTCCTCGCTGGCACAGCCGGATGGAATTGCAGATCAGGTGGGATTGTATAGGAATCGGCAAAAGTGTGCAACGATTGGCACACTCGAGAGGAAGAAGGTACAAAAAAAAACCCTAGCGACTAGGAGGGCAAGTCGGCTAGGGGAAGGAGGATCCTACGATCCTCCGCAACTCGTATCTATGAACACATTATACTGAGACGCTCAAAAGACTGCAAGAGCTTAACTACAATTAATCAAAGAACTCTTTCGGTCGCTAACCTCATGAACCTCGCGGGCGCCGCGTTTCATAAGAAAAAGAGCGGGTTGGCGCATTGCGCCCGGCGCAAGTCATGTGGTATAAAATACCGCGAACTCAGCCCAGGAGGATGTATGACAACCACGGCACGCTTTCAACTCACCCTTCGGTTCATGGCGCTACTGGCCCTGGTCCTCTTGCCGCTCCAGCTCCTCGCGGCAACCCCTCTCCCAAAGCTGGCCGCCCCGCCCGAAGGGGAACGCTGGTTCAGCATCATCATGGGTGACGAGCAGGTCGGCTTCGGCCAGACCACCGTTACCCGCACCGCCGGCGGCTACCAGATCTCCTCGCGCGGCAGCGTGAAGATGAAGGTGATGGGGTTCTCCCGTGAGGCAAGTTCAACGGAATCTTACCAGGTGGCCCCCGACCTGACCCTGCGCTCGTTCCAGGTCCAAAACCGCATTGATGGCAGCCCAGTCGACATCAACGGTGAAGTGACACCCAAAGGGATCACGGTCCACACCCGTTCGGCCAACGGCAACAAGGAGCGGGTCCTGAAGGTGAAAGGACCGATCTACCCGCCACATGCCCTGAACCTGTACCCGCTCTTGCAGGGGGCGGTGCCGGGCAAGACCTACAAGATCCAGTACCTGGACCCGGAAGCGGTGAAGGTGAAGCAGGCGAAGGTCGAGGTAGTCGGGCCAGAAACCCTGGACGGGAAGCAGGTGGTGCACCTGAAAAACGATCTCTACACCATGGTGGACAACGACATCTGGGTTGATCTGGCAGGTAACGTCCTGAAGGAATCGGTGCGGGACGGGCTGGTGGTCACGCTGGCCCGTGACGAGGCAGCCGCCAAGGCCGAGTTGGCCGAAGCCGCCATGGGCAAGAAGGACCTCGTCTACGACTTCAGCCTGATCCGGGTCACGCCTCCCCTGGAGCATCCTGAGCGGTTGCAGAAGCTCGTGGTCCAGATCACCGGGTTCCCTGCGCAGCAGCGCCTGTTGCAGGGAGCATGGCAAGGGGCGGAGCGCCAGCCCGACGGCAGCGTCATCTTCAGCCTCCCCAACCCCGGTCCTGCCGCGGAAGAAGTCCCCACCCAAGCGGACTTGCAGCCCGGAGAGCGGACCCCCAGCGACAACCCAGAGATTGTCTCACGCATGAAGGTGATCGTGGGGGACGAGAAGGATCCCGCCAAAAAAGTCGCTCGTCTGGCAGAGTGGGTTGCCGGCAACATCAAGGCTGACGTGATCGATTCGCAGTCGCCGTTGGAAACGCTGCAGAAAGGGCGCGGCAACTGCCAGAGCCACGCACGGCTCTACGTATCCCTGGCGCGGGCCGCCGGCATCCCTACCCGCTTCGTCTCCGGTTTGGTGTACCAGGGTGACGGATTCCTGTACCACAGCTGGGCGGAAAGCTACCTGGAAGAGAGGTGGGTCTCCGTCGACCCCACCTTCAACCAAGTCCCCGCCGACCTCACCCACATCAAGCTGGTCGAGGGAGAGTCTTTGGACGAAATAGGGAGCATCGCCGGCATGATCGGCAAGGCGCGGGCCAAGGTGCTGGAGAAGCGTTAGGCGTCAGTCGGGCCACTCCTTAAATACCAAACGGGGCGGATCAAGAGATCCGCCCCGCTTTTTTGGCAGTTTTGCCAATCCATGTTGGTTTTCCGCCTCAAAGCCCTTCACGGCAGGAGGGGGACTGGCTCCGCCAGGTGCCTGTCCCCTTAGGGCTTGGGTAAGGTGGCAAAGCGGAATGGAGCGTTGCGCTAGAGGGACAGGCACCTAAATGGAGCCTGTCCCTTCTGCTAGCACTTCACCCTTCTTCACGCTGCTCCTGCAGCACGCAATCTGAACCAATACCGCCAACACGTAGACCACCCCAACCGCCACAAAGAAACCACTCATCTGCCGCTCCCATTATTCTGGATTCGCCGCGGTAGAGGGACATCCGCAACCGCAGGCGCACCTTCTAATGAGCAGGATACATGCCGCTTACTTGCCACTGGAGAAATAAACGCAAAAGCTGGCAGTTACGCCTCTACTCATGACGTTGCCTGCCGAAACCTGTGCGAAAGTGGGACGCTGAACTGTCTCAATAGCTAACGGCGGTGTTGGACTTGATACGAAAAAGGGCGACCGGTAAGGGTCGCCCTGTGGGTGGAGAACGGAAGAATCACTTTTTAGACATCGCTTCCACCATCTCCCGGCGCGCCTCGCCGATGGTGAGGGGAAGGCGGCTGAAGGGAAGGCCATCTTCATGCTTCAACTGGTAGATCAGTTCGGCGATGTGGGGGAGGCGCAGCTTTACGTTGGCCAACTCCTCCGGCGCGGTAAACACGTCTTCGGGGGCGCCGCCGCGGACCAGGCGCCCCTTGCTTAGGATATGGAGCTGGTGCAGGAAAATCGGTACCAGATCGACGCTGTGGGTGGCCATGACGATGGTGACGCCGTGGTCACGGTTCAGCCGGGTCAAGAGCTCCATCATCCGGTACTCGCCCATGGGGTCAAGCCCGGCCGTCGGCTCGTCCAGGAGCAGGATCTCGTGCCCCATGGCCAGCAGGCCGGCGATGCAGACCCGCTTCTTCTGGCCGTAGCTCAGGTTGTGAATCCCCTTCGCGGCGAACTCTGACATGTCCACGCTCGCCAGTGCCGCCTCGACGCGGCTTTTCACCTCGGGCTCAGCGCACCCCATGTTGCGCGGGCCAAAAGCAGCGTCCTCGAAGACGTTGCTGGCGAAAAGCTGGTCGTCGGGGTTCTGGAACACCAGCCCAACCTTCCGATAGATGTCGCGCGGATGCAGGCGGAGCACGTTATCGCCGTCCAAGAGCACCTCGCCGCGATACCCCTTGATCAGGCCGTCCATGATCTTCAGCAGCGTGGTCTTTCCTGAGCCGTTGGAGCCGAGGATGCCGGCGAACTCGCCACGAGCGATGCCCAAGTGTAGATCCGCCAGCGCGACTGTGCCGTCTGGGTATTGGTAACTCTCCAGGTTCACTGAAATTCTGGTCTGGTCCACGAACGGTTCCTTCATTATTTACAGTGCCCTCATGGCGGCCATGGCGCCGACGAAGAGCAACGCGGAGCCGACCTCGACCAACCGCAGCGGCCGGTGTACTGACATAGGCATGGCGCCGTCATAACCGCGCTGCACCATCGCGGTGGTGATGCTCTGGCTGTTGTCGAACGCCTTAATCACCAGCACGCCCGCGAGGGTCCCCAGCGAAGAGAGGGCGCGCCGGCACCCGACGTAGCCAAGGCGGTTCTTCTGGGCGTTATAGACCACCTGGGCATCCTCGAGGAGCAGGAACAGGTAGCGCCAGGCAAAAAGTGCTACGTCCACCAACACCTGCGGCACCCTGAGCCAGGAGAGCGCCGCCATCAGTTCGGTGAAGGGGGTGGAGAAGCCGACCACGGCGAGGAGGGAGACCCCGCCTAGGATGCGCCCGGCGATGAGGAGCCCGGCCATCAAGCCGTCACGGTGCCCGATCAACTCCCAGCCACCCAGGCCGATGCTGAAAAGAGGTACGGTGCCTGAGAAGAAGGTCTTCAGCGCCAGCACCATGACCGCGATAAAGAGCGGCTCGGAAAAGCGCAGCACGAGAATGCGCACCGGGGTCCCCAGGTGCAGGCAGAGCGCCAGCCCGAGGGCGGCTACCGCGAGGGGAAACACGATTCCCTGCGAGCTCAGCACCATGACCAGGAGGGCCAGCGCGCTGACCAGCTTCACCCGCGCATCTACCGAGGCGAGAGGATGGGCCGCATGGTGGCGATATGCATTGAAGTGATGGTGCATCAACCTTCCTTGTGGTCCTTACCCGTCAACTGACGCCAGTAATATCCGGCGGCGAATCCGCCCACGACGCCCGCTCCCAGAAAGGCGAACAGCAGCAGGTCTCCGGACCCGGGATCGATGAGCGGCGCCTTGGCCTCCCGCCCGTGCTCCTTGGCGATCTTCTCCACCACGGCCTCGTCCACCCCTTGGTAGGCCTTGGGGGCGAGGGAAAAGAAGTAAAAAGCGAACAGCAGCGTCGGCAGCGTGACTGTGTGCAGCAGCAATACTTTCCACCTGCGTTTTCTATCAGGCATTGCCGGCTACCTCCTTTTCCTTGATGACCCTCATCTTCACGAGCAGGTCCGGGCGCTTGCGGTACAAGAGCGTGACCATTCCCGCGGTGATGACCCCTTCCAGGATACCCAGCGGCAACTGGGTGGGGAGAAAGGCCAAAACGATTTTCCCGAACAGGGGCCACAGCGGCGACTCCCCCCGGATGCCGAGGGCGAGAAGCAGCGACGTGGTGGCGTAGGTGGCCCAGTCTGCCACAAGGCCAGCGATAAATCCAGCCACGGCCAGGCTCCCGCCCACCTTACGCACGGCGCGGAAGGCGAACCAGCCGGCGAAGGAGCCGACAACACCCATGGCAAGGGCGTTGGCGCCGAGCGTCGAGAGACCGCCGTGGGCCAGGAACAGCGCCTGGATCAAGAGCGAGACCGCCGCGATGATCACGCTGACCAGCGGGCCCACCAGTATGGCAGATACCCCGGTGCCGCAGGGGTGCGAGCAGGTACCGGCGGTCGGCACCGGGATCGGCATGCAGGAGATGATGAAGACCACGGCGGTGAGCAGCCCCACAAGCGGCTTCATGGAGAGGTCCTCCCGCGCCAGGAAGTTCAACTGCCTGATGCCCAGCGCCAGAAACGGCACCAGCACCAGGAACCAAGTGAGCGCCCAGGGGAAGGGAAGGATTCCCTCCGAGATGTGCATGGCGTGGGCGGGGGCCGGGACAAGCAGGAATGACAACAGCGCGGCTGCCAATAGCGCGCGCCCTCCCACCGGTGGCTCACCTACCTCCCTCTCCCTCCGGGAGAGGGTCGGGGTGAGGGCCTCGCAGTGAGCACCGTATTCCCCCGTGCCCCCCCCCTCACCCGCCCTTCGGCCACCCTCTCCCGAGGGGAGAGGGTTAGTCTGAAACTTGCCCAATATCAAATCTTGTCCCCACGCAGGTCTGCCGCAAAGATCTTGCCGGCGCCGCGGGAGGCACAGAAGTCGCCGCACATGGTGCAGGTTTGCTCGTCCTCGGGTACGCGGCTCTTCCTGATGGCAGCGGCGTCCTCAGGGAAGAGGGCCAACTCGAACTGGCGCTGCCAATTCAGATCCCGGCGCGCCTTGCTCATCTCCTTGTCGCGCTCCCTGCCCCGCTCGGGGTACTTGTTCATGTCGCCGATATAGGCCGCGATCTTGGCCGCCTTCACACCCATCTTGACGTCCTCCTCGTTTGGAAGCGCCAAGTGCTCGGCCGGGGTGATGTAGCAGATCAGGTCGGCGCCAAAGCGCGAGGACTGGGCGGCACCGATGGCAGCGGTGATATGGTCAAAGCCGGGCGCGACATCTGTGGAAATGGGGCCCAGCATGTAATAAGGGGCGCCGCCGCTCATCCTTTTTTGCAGCTTGATGTTTCCTTCGATCTCGTCCAGCGGCACGTGCCCCGGACCTTCCACCAGCATCTGGCATCCCATGTCGCGGCCAATCTCGGCCAACTCGCAGTTGATCAGCAGTTCCTGGATCTGGGCGCGATCGCTGGAGTCGTGGATGGCGCCGGCCCGGAGACCGTTACCCAGCGAGAGCACGGTGTCGTAACGCTTCAGGATCTCCACCACGCGGTCGAACTTCTCATAAAGCGGGTTCTCGCGGTTGTTGGCAATCATCCAGGCGGCCATGCTCACGCCACCCTTGGAAACGAGGCCGCCGTAACGGTACCCCTGCTTCCTCAGGCGCTCCAGGGTGTAGAGGTTGATGCCGCAGTGCACCGCCATGAAGGCCATGCCGTCGGCGCACTGGCGCTCGATGATATCGAAGAGCATCTCCTCGTCCAGCTTGTTCGGGTCGCCGTACTTGCGCGCGGCTTCGCAGAAGGCTTGGTACAGCGGTACGTTCCCCACCGGCAGGTCGACGGCGGCGATCACCTCGCGCCGCACCCTGTCCAGATCGCCGCCGACGGAAAGCTCCATCAGGGTGTCCGCCCCCGCCTCTTGGGCCACCTTCGCCTTACGCACTTCGGCCGCGTAGTCGACGATGTCCGAAGAGGTGCCGATGGACGCGTTCACCTTGGTGCGCAGCCCGGTGCCGATGCCGGCCACCTTGGGCTTCCTGACGTGGTTCCAGGGGATGACGATCTGCCCCGCAGCCACCTTGTCCCGGACGTACTCCGGTGTTTGTGCCTCATCAAAGGCAACCTGTGCCATCTGCGGGGTAATGATCCCCGCGCGTGCCGACTCGATCTGTGTTTTCATGTGAGACTCCTGGTCCGGTATGCCCTGCAGTGTCCCACGAAGTTCTGTGCGATACCCGGCGAGCTGCCGAAGTGTAAATGGATGTAGGAGGCCAGGCAGTTCCGGTAGCGGTAGCCCTCCAGCCCCAGGTCTGCGCCCTTCCTGCTGACCCGGTAGAGCCGCTCGATCCCCTCCGGCATCTCCTCCATCTCTGAATAATGAAATTCGTGTCCCCGGGCAACGGTGCCCCTGGTCCCTATGACACCGTCGGCTACCAGCTCGATCTCCCGGTACCCGAGCGCCTTACGGCGCGGCAGCATCCGGGTCTGCACCGGGAACACACCGACGAAGGGAGCCGTCCCCCCGTCTACGACAACCCCTTCCGTCAGGTAGATGAAGCCGCCGCACTCGGCGTAGACCGGCATCCCCGCCTCGACAGCTTGGCGAATAGCCTGCCGCATCGGCTCGTTGGCAGCGAGCTTGCCAGCGAAGAGTTCCGGGTAGCCGCCTGGAAGATAGATGCCGCCGATTGCATCCGGCAAAGCTGCATCCTCCAAGGGCGAGAAGCAGCAGATATCGGCGCCCGCTTCGGCAAGAAGCCGCAGGTTATCCGGGTAAGAGAAGCAAAAGGCGGCATCGCGGGCCACGGCGATGCGCACCGGACCACCATCCTCGGCATCCGTTACCGG
Source organism: Geomonas propionica (assembly GCF_016458235.1). Lineage (GTDB taxonomy): Bacteria > Desulfobacterota > Desulfuromonadia > Geobacterales > Geobacteraceae > Geomonas > Geomonas propionica. Next base: position 136,855 of record NZ_JAEMHK010000010.1, read on the forward strand.
CGGCTCCGACTGGGCCGATGTCGGAAGTTCCCGCTGTTCCAATTCCAGGAGGGTCTCCAGGTCGAGGTGCCGCTCGACGACCTCGACCAGGTGGTCCATAAACTCCGGGGAGAGCGGGTTGTCCTCGGCCGTGGTAAGACCCAGGTGGCGCGAAGGGATAGCCAGCACCGCGTCCCGCGGCATGCACCCCAGCACCTTTACTTCGGGTAGATACGCCGCCAGCGCCTCGCGCAGTATCCGCTCATGGTTGGCGCTCGCCACGTTGTTGAAGACGACTGCCGCGACCTTCACCCCCGGATCGAACCCGGCGAAACCACTCACCAAAGCTGCCGCGCTGCGGGCCTGGCTGCGGGCATCCACCACCAGGACGACCGGCGCCGCCAGTTCCTTGGCAATCTGCGCCGTACTCCCGGCATCGGAACTGCCGTCAATGCCATCGAAGAGCCCCATCACCCCCTCGATGACCGCGATGCCCGCGGCGGCCGCATGTAACGCAAAGGTGTCCCTGACGAACTCCAGCGGGCACATCCAGCCATCGAGGTTTATGGACGGAGCACCGGTGACCTGGGCATGGTAGCCGGGGTCGATGAAGTCGGGTCCCACCTTGAACGGCGCCACTTTGAGGCCGCGACGCTTCAGCGCAGCCATGATGCCGAGGGTCACGGTGGTTTTCCCGGAGCCGCTGTGCGGCGCTGCGATGACGATGCGTTTCATGCCCTGAGAGTCCCCGTCAACCGTTGACCAGTTGGACCACGGTATTGCCGTCGGCCCAGTAGTCGATGATGTTCACGGCGCAGTACTGCTGGTCGATGCTAAAGAAAGAGCCCAGCGGCGCCTTGACGGCGTCCAGCAGGATGATGCGATTCACCCCGCCGTGGGCCACCACCAGAACCTCTTCGCCCCGGTGCCGCTCCACAATCCCTTTGAGGGCGGGCAGCACGCGCCCCGCCAATTCGCCCAGGCTCTCGCCGCCGGGCGCGCAGAAGTTTTCCAGGTCCGCCAGGCGCGCCGCCCACTCGTCCGGGCGCTGTTCCTGGATCTGCGTCACGGAAAGCCCTTCCCAGACGCCGCAGTTCAGCTCGCGCAGGGCGGGTACCGTGACCGGCTCCACCCCGAGGAAGGGTCCCAGGATCTCGCCGCCGCGCACGGTGCGCTGCAGGTCACTGGTGTAGAGGGCGCTGATCCGGTCCGGGTCGAGGCGCGGCTTCAGCTGGTGGTACATCTCCTCGCCGCGCGGGGTGAGGCGGACGTCGAAGTGGCCGTTGTAGCAGTAGGCGCGCTCCACCTCGCCGTGGCGGATCAGGTGGATCCTCGTTCTTTCGGTCATGCTTGCTCCTAATTGCGGGGAGAGGCAGGGGGACAGGCACCTGGCGGAGCCAGTCCCCTCCAACTACCCAAGCTTGCCTAACAGCGCCAGCAGGAAGATAAGGCAGAAGATCTCGTTCAATTCGCTGGCGCAGCCAATCACGTCGCCGGTAACGCCACCGAGCTTACGGTGCGCCCACCCCTTGATGCCCAAGGTCAGCAGGAACAGGAGCAGCAGGGTGATGAGGCCGGACAACTGGAGCAGCGCCCCCGCGACCGCGACGGTGCAGATCCCGGCCAGGACCAGTTGCAGCGTTCCCGCTCCACCGACGAAGGCATGGCCCAAGCCGTCCTTGCGGGCCCGCTGCGAGCCGACCGTCATCTGCACTTGGGCGAAACGGGCAGCCATCGGGAAGAACAGGAGCGCTTCCCGCTTATACTCGGCAGGGAGTGCCAGCAGCGCCTGGTACTTGAGCATGAGCCCCAGCACCAGCCCGACCGCCCCCACCGCACCGACCCGGGAGTCCTTCATGATCTCCAGGAAGCGCTCACGCGAGCCGCGCGCGGCCAGCCCGTCGCAGACATCGGAGAGGCCGTCCAGATGCAGCGCCCCGGTGACTACGCTCAGGATGGCGACCAACACCAGGTCCGCCACGGAGCGGGGCAAAAGCGGTGTCAGCAGGAAATCTACTCCCGCCAGCAGCGCGCCCAGGGCGAGTCCCACCAACGGGAACAGCGCCATGGAGCGTCCCAGGTCCTTTTCCTCGCAGCGCACCGAGACCGGCAACGGCACTATGGTCAGGAACTGGAAAGCGATGATGAATAACCTCATTCTGTTACCTCGGCGCCGGCTAGGAGGAGGCCACCCCGGCCTCTTCAAAGGTTGCCATCTCTTTCAAGATCTTGACCCCGGCCTCGATGAGCCCCATGGCCAGCGCGGCCCCGGTCCCCTCGCCCAGACGCAGCTGCAGGTCGAGCAGCGGCTTGACGCCGATGCGCTCCAGCATCATCTGGTGGCCAATTTCGACCGAGGTGTGGGCGGTGAAAATGTAGTCGCGCACGGCCGGGTGCATCTCGGAAGCAATCAGCGCACCGGCTGTGGAAATGAACCCGTCGACCACCACCGGCATCCGGTTGGCGGCGGCGCCGAGGACGAGGCCGGCAATACCGGCAATCTCCAGTCCACCCACCTTGGTGAGGACGTCCAGCGGATCCTGCGGCTCGGGGCGGTTCAGGTCGAGTCCGGCCTGGATCACCTTGATCTTGTGCTCCAGTGTTTCGTCGCCGATGCCGGTGCCGCGGTGGGTCACCTCGCGGACGGTGCATCCGGCAATAGCCGCGATGATGGCGGAGGAGGGGCTGGTATTGCCTATTCCCATCTCGCCGGTGCCGACCATGGCGACCCCTTCCTTCTTGGCCTCGTCGGCCAGCGCGATGCCGACCTCGATGGCGGCGACCGCCTCCTCGCGGGTCATGGCGCTCCCCTTGGCGAAGTTGCGGGTCCCCTTGGCGATTTTGCGGATGATCAGGCCAGGGGCCGGCTCGAAGTCATAGTCGACACCCACATCGACTACGCGCACCTCGGCGCCGCTGTGGCGGGCAAGCACGTTGACCCCGGCGCCGCCGCGCAGGAAGTTGAGCACCATCTGCGGAGTGACCTCCTTCGGGAACAGGGAGACCCCCTCCTCCACGATGCCGTGGTCGCCGGCGAAGGTGAAAATGACCTTCTTGGCGGTATCGGGGGCGAGGTCGCCGGTGATGGCGGCGAAGCGGCGGCCTACTTCCTCCAGGCGTCCCAGTGAGCCGAGCGGCTTGGTCTTGTTATCGAGTTTGGCCTGGGCCTTGGCAAGCAGTGCCTCGTCCACCGGCTGGATCTTGGCAAGTGTTGTTTCCAGAAGTTGCATCGTTTCCTCCTTGAATTTCATGGCATATCACTTCAGCCTGAGCGGCAGTCCGGAAATGGTTACGTAGACCTCGTCGGCAGCGGCGGCGATCAGCTCGTTGGCCTCGCCGGCCAGGTCCCGAAAGCTGCGGGAGAGCGGGTGCTCGGGGACGATCCCCATCCCGACCTCGTTGGTGACGATAATGAGCGGGGTCCTGAGGGAGGCAAAGCTGCCGGCGAAACTTTCCACCTCGGCCAGGGCCTCGGCGGCGCCCCCCGGGCAGCGAAAGAGGAGGTTGGAGATCCAGAGGGTGACGCAGTCCAGCAGCATCACGTTGAAGCGCCCCTCGTGGCTGCGGATCGCCTCCGCCACTTTAAGCGGCTCCTCAACGGTCTGCCATTCCGGGCCGCGCCGCCCCTGGTGCCGCGCGATGCGGTCCGCCATCTCGGCGTCCCCCGGCTCGCCGGTGGCGAGGTAGCCCCGCAGCGGCGCATACGTATCGGCCAACCCTTCGGCGAAGCGGCTCTTGCCGCTACGGGCGCCGCCGGTGACCAGGACCACTTTGGACATAAAAAAACCCCCCTTCCCATGACGGAAGGCGGGTCAAAATGCGCACTACAGGTGCGATTCCGGCTTTAGCCCCTCTGCCACGGAGGTTCCAACAAGCTTCTCATCCTGGCAGGTTTCCTGACTCACGGGTCGTCTTACTCGCCGCGCCTTCCCGATGCGATCAGTGGCGTTGTTGCGGCTTTCATCTCCGTTCACAGTTGCGGGACAGCGAGGGATTCCCACCCTCTTCCCTTTTAACCCCTCTCGGGGCACCAAGACGAACTTTATGTATTTTTTGCAGCGAGGTGTTTAGTAACAGACGCCGCCGGTAAAGTCAATCACTAAGCGGCGCTGCTTCTTCTGCAAATTCACCGGGTTCGCCCTTTCCGGGGGCAAGGGCCGCGTCGATGCGGGCCCAGACGGCATCCTTGCCTTCTTTATTCAAAGCGGAGAAAAAGGTGAGTTCCTGCTTGTCGACATGGAGGGTGGTGCAGATCACGGCGGTCTGGCGGGCACGCTCGTTCTTGGAGAGCTTGTCGCACTTGGTGACCACGATGATGGGGGCGATGGAGTAGGCGCGCAGCCAGGCGAGCATCTGCAGATCGTCCTCGTTGGGGACCCGGCGAATGTCCAGAATCAGCACCACCCCGCGCAGGTTCTTCCTCTTGGCGAGGTAGGTCTCCATCATCGGGCGCCAGTCCTTTTTCACCGCCAGCGGAACCTTGGCGTAACCGTAGCCGGGGAGGTCGACCAGCATGAAGTCGTCGTTCACCTGGAAGAAGTTGATCAGCTGAGTGCGGCCGGGGGTGGAGCTGGTGCGCACCAGGTTCTTCCGGTTCACCAGCACGTTGACCAATGAAGACTTGCCGACGTTGGAGCGTCCCGCGAAGGCGATCTCAGGGAGGTTTCCCTCCGGGTAGTGCGCGGGGCGGGTTGCGCTTTTAATGAACTCTGTACTTTTTACAATCAATGTGGAACCTTATCCCTTTTTTCCGGGCAGTATAGACCGCGGCGAGGCCCCTTTCAATCATTAAATCCGAGCTTGCTTAAAGCGAAGGTTTTGGTATATTTTTGAACCTGATTGAGCCCCCTCACCAACGCAAGGATCTAGGCATGAATAAAGAACTCGAGACTGCGATCATGACCGCGGCGGACCTGCCCACCATTCCCATCGTTGCCATCAAGGTTATGGAGTTGATCGAAAGCGAAAACGCGACGGCCGAAGAACTCGCCAAGATCGTCTCCTCTGACCCGGCAGTGGCGGCGAGGGTCCTTAAAATTTCGAACTCCTCCTTTTACGGCTGCCGCAGGCAAATCCAGACCCTTTCCAGCGCCATCGTCATCCTCGGGTTCAGCACCCTAAGAAGCCTCGTGGTGGCCGCATCGGTGAAGCAGGTCTATAAGCCCTACGGTCTCACCGAGAAGATGCTCTGGGAACACTCCTTCGCAGCCGGGCTTGCCGCCAGGGTTATCGCCAGGCGTACCCGCGCCGCCAACGAGGAGGAGGCCTTCCTCGCCGGACTGTTCCACGACATCGGCAAGATCATCATGAACACCCTGGATCGCGACAAGTTCCAGGAGGTGATGCAGCACTGTTACAATGAGGGTATTACCTTCGGGCAGGCGGAGAAGGGTGTCTACCCCTTCACCCATGACGAGGTGGGTGCGTACGTAATCAAGAAGTGGAATTTCCCCGAAATATTGACCTCGGCTATCCTGCAGCACCACCAGCTGGACTTCGGTGAGCTGGACGACCCCGCTCTGATCAGACTGACCGCGATAACCTCGCTGGCCGACCAGTTCTGCCTCAAGCTCGGCATCGGGGTCAGGGAACCCCTGGAAGACCTGGACATTGCCGCTTCCAAGGCAGGCCAGTTGTTGAAGATCACGGAAGAGAACGCGGCCGAGATGCTGGAGGCCTTCGACAAGGCCTTCGCTGAGGACAAGGCGATTTTCACCAGCTAGGCGCTAGTCGGAGGCATCCTCGGCTTCAGCTTTTTCAAGCAGTCTCTTCGCTTCGTCGGAGATGCTTACGCTGTCGGCAGGCTCCGTCTTCTGTGCCGGCCTGCCCCGCCTGCGCTGATGCTCCTGCCCCCCGGCGTCCGGGTCGATCTTCAGCCCCCCAGAAATCCTGTCGACGCTGTAGCTCATGCCTCCTCCCATCGCTTATGGTCCTGGCGCATTTAACGACCGGCATCTTAGCAGCAAGCCCTCGCTAATGGAAGACAATTAATCGGTTACCGCCCGTCTCCCGGACTTCGGCCTTGTCTAGCCAAGGGGGGTACTGTATACTTGCGAGCTTAGTGAAAACTCATAGATCGGAAAGAACGTCATGAAACTGAACACAAAGCTGGTGATGATCATGCTCACCATGCTGGTAGTAGCCACGCTGATCCTCTTCGTTCTGAACCAGTTCAGCCAGAACGATCTGGTGCAGGAGATCCAGGAAAGCTCCACCGTCGTTTCCAAGGCCATTCAGCTGAGCGTCGAGGACCTGACCTCGGAAGAGGAATCCACCCGTCTCTCGGAGTACCTCAGCCACGCCAAAAACAAGGGCATCAACGAGATCAACATCATCAACAACGAGGGGGAGATCATCAACTCCTCCGACCCCGCCCAGGTCGGTAAGAAGCGCGAGATCAAGAAACTGGAGAAGGGGCTCAAGGCGTCGCGCCGCGGCGGTGGGGGGGGGAGCTCTCTTAAGCCTTACGACCTGGTGGTGCCGGTCATCGTCGGCGACGAGCAGCTGGGTTACGTGCAGATCAACCTCCTTTTGGACAACATCCGCGACATCCAGCATGCCAACTTCGTCCGGCGCCTCTCCGCGACGGTGCTGGTGTTCATGGGTGGCATGATCCTGATCATCTTCCTGGCACGGCGCTACACCAACCCGATCCACCGCCTGGCCACCGGGGTCAACAACGTCTCCGCCGGCGACCTGAGCGTCACCTTCGAGGTGGAAAGCGGCGACGAGATCGGCGAACTTGCCGAGAATCTCAACGAGATGGTGAAGAAGCTCAAAGAAAAGGAACTGTTGGAGAAAAGGCTCTACGAGGCGGAACACCTCTCCAAGGTGGGACAACTTGCAGCGGGAATCGCGCACGAGATCCGGAATCCGCTAAACTACATAAGCCTCGCCATCGACCACCTAAAAAGCGAGTTGCTCCCGTCCTGCCCCGGCAAAGGGGGTGAGCTGGAGGCCATCGCCAACAACATCAAGGAAGAGGTGCGCAAGGCCAACTACATGGTGCTCAACTTCATGAACTACGGCCGGCCGCTCAAGCTCAAGCTGCAACAGGTGTGCTACGCCGACCTGGTCGACAAGGCGATCCGCATCATGCAGGATAGGCTCACTGAAAGGAGCATGCAGGTGGTGCGCGAGATCCCGGCGGACCTACCGGCCATGCAGATCGACCCGGAACTGATGCGCAACTGCCTGTGCAACTTCATCAGCAACAGCATGCAGGCCATGACCGACGGCGGCACCATCACCCTGGGAGCCGCGGTGGACCCGGAGACCGGGGAATGCCGGTTGAGCTTCAGGGATAGCGGCGTGGGCATCGACGAGCAGGATCTGGAAAAGGTATTCCAGCCTTACTTCACCACCCGCGAGGCGGGGATCGGGCTGGGGCTGGCCATCACGGAGCGCATCGTCAAGGAGCACGGCGGGCGCATCTGCGTGGAAAGCCGCAAGGGGGAAGGGACCACCTTCACGGTGATCCTTCCTGCAGGGGCGTTGGCGGTGGCTTCCACCGAAGAAAACGGGCGACAGGCGAAGCTCTTGCCGGGCGGCCCGGACGACGCAGCTGGAAACTAAGAGACTTGGAGTGGCGATGAGCGGCAGCATCCTGATAGTTGACGACGAGAAAGGGCAGCGCGACATCCTGAGCGCCATCCTGTCCAAGAAGGGGTACCGGATCACCGCGGTGCCCAGTGGTGAAGAGGCGTTGCAGGAGCTGGAGCAGGCCGAGTACGACCTTCTGCTCACCGACCTGAAGATGCAGGGGATCTCGGGGATGGAACTGATGGAACGGGTGCTCTCCGACAACCCGTCCCAGTGCGTGGTCATGATGACCGCTCACGGCACCATCGATTCCGCAGTGGAGGCGATGAAGAAAGGGGCCTTCGACTACCTGGAGAAGCCGCTTGAGCGTGAGGACCTGATCCTCACCGTGCAGCGCGCCTTTGAACGCATCATGCTGGTGAGGGAAAACCGGGTACTGCACAAGAAGCTGGCGGAGACCAGGACGCTCCCGAACATGATCGGGGAACACCCGAAGATGATGGAGGTGGCGCGCATCATCCACAAGATCGCCCCCACCTCCACCACGGTGCTCATCTACGGGGAATCGGGAACCGGCAAGGAACTGGTCGCCCGCGGCATCCACGACGGCAGCCCGCGCAAGGACAAGGCCTTCTTCGCCATCAACTGCGCCGCCATCCCGGACGCCCTGATCGAGAGCGAGCTCTTCGGCCACGAGAAGGGGTCTTTCACCGGCGCCGGCAGCCGCGAGATCGGCATCTTCGAGGCGGCGGACGGGGGGACGGTCTTTCTGGACGAGATCGGAGAGATGAACGTCTCCATGCAGGCGAAGCTCTTGCGCGCCATCCAGGAGAAGGAGATCCGCCGGGTGGGAGGCAAGGTGAACATCCCCATCGACGTGAGGATCATCTCGGCCACCAACAAGGACCTGGAGCAGGAAACCAAGCGCGGGCACTTCCGGGAGGACCTTTTCTACCGGCTCAACGTGATCCGCATCACCCTGCCCCCCTTGCGGGAGCGGGGCAACGACATCGTGACCCTGGCCAACTTCTTCCTGAAGAAGTACAGCCAGGCCTCCGGCATCTCGGTCAAGGGGATCGGCAAGCCGGCGCTCAAGATACTCCTGGATTACAATTGGCCCGGCAACGTGCGCCAGCTCGAAAGCGTGATCGAGCGCGGCGTGCTGATGGCGGAAAGCGACTACATTCAACCAGAGGACCTTCCGGCGGAGGTGCACCACGACGCCTCCCCCGCCGGGTCCCTCCCCTTCGACTTTCCGGCCGAAGGGATTTCAATCGACAACCTGGAACGCGACCTGATCACCAAGGCGATGCAGCGAGCCGACTGGGTCATCGCCAAAGCAGCACCACTTCTCGGCATGAGCTACAAGACGCTACAATACCGGCTGGAGAAGTTCGGTATAGGGAGGCCGGAGTAAGTAGCGAGGAGGCGGCATGAACCTCTTCTCGACGCTGCACCGCTTCACCGTTGTCCCCTCGCTCCCGAAGGAGCTGTCCGGGCTGCAACGGATCGCATACAACCTCTGGTGGACTTGGGAACCGGAGGCCATTGGACTTTTCAAGCGCCTCGACCCGGAACTTTGGCGGGCGACGCGCCACAACCCCCTGGAGATGCTGGGCTGCCTGCAGCAGGCCACCTACGACAGCCTCATGATGGACGAGGGGTTCATGTCGCATCTCGCCCAGGTGGAGGAGAGGCTCGACGAGTACCTCGCCTCGCGCACCTGGTACGAGCGGCACGGCAACCCGCGCGCGCGCATCGCCTACTTCTCGATGGAATTCGGCCTGCACGAGTCGCTCCCCATCTACTCCGGGGGCCTCGGCATCCTGGCCGGCGACCACCTGAAGTCCGCCAGCGACCTCGGGCTGCCGCTGGTCGGCGTGGGGCTTTTGTACCGCCAGGGGTACTTCCGGCAGCACCTGAACTTCGAGGGGTGGCAGCAGGAGATCTACCCCGAGAACGACTTCTACAACCTCCCCCTGCACCTGGAGCGTGACGCCTCCGGGACGCCACTCACCCTGGAGATGGAGTACCCCGGGAGGAGCGTGCGGATCCAGATCTGGCGGGTCCAGGTGGGACGGGTGCGGCTCTACCTTTTGGACAGCAACCTGGAGGAGAACACCCCGGTCGACCGCGAGATCACCACGAGGCTCTACGGCGGCGACCAGGAGATGCGCATCAGGCAGGAGATTCTCCTGGGGATCGGCGGCATCCGCGCCCTGCGCCTTCTGGGGATCGAGCCCAACGTCTGCCACATGAACGAGGGGCACGCCGCCTTCCTCGCCTTGGAGCGGATCCGCATCCTCATGGAGCAGCGCTCGCTCAACTTCTGCGAGGCCACCGAGGCGGTCCGGGGCGGCAACGTCTTCACCACCCACACCCCGGTCGAGGCGGGCATCGACCATTTCCCCGGCGAGCTCATGGAGCGCTACTTGGGGTACTACTACCGCCACCTGGGGCTCACCCGCGAGCAGTTCCTCACCCTGGGGATGCAGAACCACGGCCGCAGCAACGAGAACTTCTGCATGGCGGTCCTGGCCATGAAGCTCTCGCTGCACTCAAACGGCGTCAGCGAGTTGCACGGCATGGTGTCGCGCCGCATGTGGGCCGACGTCTGGCCCGACCTTCCCGAAGAACAACTTCCCCTCACCTACGTCACCAACGGCGTGCACCAGAAGAGCTGGCTCTCCGAGGAGATGAGCAACCTCCTGATCCGCTACCTCGGCACGCGCTGGCTGGAACAAAGCGACGACGCGCTCTGGCGCAAGGTCTCCCGTATCCCGGACGCGGAGCTGTGGCGTACCCACCGCCGCGGCACCGAGCGCCTGGTGGACTACGCCCGCACCAGTCTCAGGGCGCAGTTGCAGAAACTCGACGCCGGGACCAAGGAGATCGACCGCGCCGGCGACGTGCTCGACCCGGAGATCCTCACCATCGGCTTCGCACGCCGTTTCGCCACCTACAAGCGCGGCACGCTCCTGTTGCACGACAAGGAGCGGCTGGAGCGGATACTGAACCACCCGGAGCGGCCGGTGCAGATCGTCTTCGCCGGCAAGGCCCACCCAGCCGACCACCAGGGCAAGGAACTGATCCGGCAGATCGTGCAGCTCGCGCAGCAGGAGAAATTCCGGCGCCGTATCGTGTTCCTGGAGGACTACGACATCTCGGTGGCGCGGCGCCTGGTGCAGGGGGTGGACGTCTGGCTGAACACGCCGCTCAGACCCCAGGAGGCCAGCGGCACCAGCGGCATGAAGGTCGCCTTCAACGGCGGGCTGAACATGAGCATCCTGGACGGCTGGTGGTGCGAGGGGTACCGCGGCAACAACGGCTGGGCCATCGGCAGGGGTGAGGTGTACGACGACTTGGCCTACCAGAACGAGGTGGAAAGCCGGGCCATCTACGATCTCCTGGAGAAGGAGATCGTGCCGCTGTTCTACAACCGCGGCAGCGACGGCGTGCCGCGGGGGTGGACCGCCTTCATGAAGGCCTCGATGCAGACCCTTTGCCCCGTCTTTTCCACCGACCGCATGGTGCAGGAGTACGCCCGGCGCTGCTACCTCCCCGCCTTCGAGAACTGGGAGCGGCTGAACCGGGACGACCTGAGGCTCGCGGTCGAATTGGCGCGCTGGAAGGAGCGGCTGCACGGCGTGTGGGGGGGGCTCTCCATCGTGGCGGTCCAGGCCGGATGCGAGAGCGAGGTGACGGTAGGGCAGAGGGTTCCCATCTCGGTGCAAATCACGCCGGGAGACGTGCCGCTCTCCGAGATCTCGGTGGAGGTTTACTTCGGGGTGCTGGATTCGCGCGGTTCCATCATGGGGGGAGAGGTGGTGCCGCTCGACCCCGCCACGGACCCGGACAAGGTGGGCCACTTCGGCGGCGAGCTGGAATGCCGCTTCTGCGGCCGGCATGGCTTCCTGCTGCGGGTCATGCCGCGGCACCCGGAGGTGGGCACCGTGTACGACCCGGGGCTGATCCTTTGGGGATGAGCCGGTAAGATTTATTGCGTAGAGTGGCTGATAAGGAGGTGGGGCGAGAGCCTCACCTCTTTTTCAGGCTGTACACGTAGGCGAGGATCTCGGCGACGGCTGCAAAAAGCCCTTCCGGGATCTCGTATCCCTCCTCCACCTGGGCGTAGAGCTCGCGGGCCAGGAAACGGTTCTCCACCAGGGTCACGTTGTTTTCCCGCGCAACGATCTTCATCTGCAGCGCCATCTGGTCCACCCCCTTGAAGAGCACCACCGGGGCCGACATCTTGAAGCGGTCGTACTTGAGCGCCACCGCGTAGTGGGTCGGGTTGGTGACCACCACGTCCGCGGTCGGGATGATCTGGCGCATGCGCCGGCGCGCCATCTGGAAGGCCTTCTGGCGCTGCTTCCCCTTGATGGCGGGATCGCCCTCGGTATTCTTGTGCTCGTCCTTCACCTCCTGCTTGGTCATCTTCAGGTTGTCGATGAAGCGCCACTTGACGAAGGCCAGGTCGAGCACCGCGAGGATGATCAGCACCCCGCAGGTGTGCAGCACGATCTTGAAGGCGATATGGCCGATGAACTGCAGGATTCCCTGCAGGTCTTGATCGACCAGGAAGATGATCCCCTCCATCTCCTCGGCCAGGATCTTGTAGGCCATGTACCCCACGATCCCCATCTTGATGAAGGACTTGGCGACCTCGAACAGGGAGTCCTTGTTGAAGAGCCTCCCCACCCCCTGCACCGGGTTCAGGCGCCCCAGGTCGAACTTGAGCTTCTCGGAGCTCAGGTTGATCCCCCCCTGGCTGATCTCCACCCCGAGCCCCGCGATCACGCAGGCCAGCATGAACGGCGTTAGCATGATGGCCAGGTTGGCGAACTCCTTGATCATCAGGTGGTGCACGCCCGCCGGGGTGATCTCCATGGTGGCCAGCCCGCCGAAGATGTCCTTCATGGTCCCCTGCAGGGTGGTCAACATGATCCCCGAACTGGCGTAGAGCGCCACCATCGCAGCAATCAGGGTGACCGCCGAGGTCATCTCGCGGCTGCGCGCTACGTTCCCCTTGCTCTTGGCATCGGTGATCTTCTTACTGGTAGGTTGTTCTGTTTTGGAATGTTTGTCGTCTGACATGGCCGCCCCCTAGGCGAGCAGCTTGAACAGGGTGTGCATCTGCTGCACGAGACCGCCGAAGCTGACGTTGAGCACGCGCAGGAACACCGGCAGCGAGATCCCCAGGATCAGGAAGCCGATGCCGATGTTGAGCGGCATGCTGACCATGAAGACGTTCATGGCCGGGAAGCTGCGCGCCACGATGCCGAGCGCCACGGTGGTGGCCAGAAGCGCCACCGAGACCGGTGCCGCCAGCTTGAGGGCGATGACGAAGATGCCGGTGCTGGCCTGGATCATGAACTTCAACAGGCCGCCGCTCACGTGCCAGGCCCCCAGGGGGATCACCTGATAGCTCTCCACGATCCCCTTGATGAAGAAATGGTGCACGTCGAGCGCGAGGAAGATCAGGGTGGCCAGTGCCCCCTCGAAGATGGCGATGGTGGGGACGTTGTTCTGGGTGGTCGGGTCGAACTGGGCGGCGATGGAGATCCCCATCTGGGTCCCCACCAGCTGTCCGCCGAATTCCACCGCGGCGAAGACGAACTGCGAGATCGCCCCGAGGGTCAGTCCGATCAGCGTTTCGCGCAGCACCAGGATCATCAAGGAGAGGGAATCGGTATCGACGGGGACGGCCTGCAACCGGATGATGGGGAAGATGACCAGGGTCATGGCGAAGATGAGCGCCACCTTGATGCGGTTGGGGACCAGGCGGGCGCCGAACATCGGGATCGCCATGAAGAGAGCCGCGACCCGGGCCAGGACCAGGGCGAAGGGGATCAGGTCGGCCAGGGCCTTGAGCGGGAGGGCGTCGAACACTAGTGCCTCATGTTGGCGATCATGCCGTAGATCTCGCGGGTGAAGTCGCTCATGTACATCATCATCCAGGGGAAGAAGACGACCATGGCCACCATGACCGCGATGATCTTGGGTGCGAAGGCGAGGGTCGCCTCGTTGATCGAGGTCACCGCCTGGAAGATGCTGATGAGCAGGCCCACCACCAGGGCGGTGATCAGTAGCGGCGCCGAGAGGAGGATCACCGCCTCGAAGCTTCTCCTGCCCAGTTGAACTACCATTTCCGGGGTCATACTAACTCCTGTCTTATCCGAAGCTCTTCACCAGCGATCCGATGACGAGCCCCCAGCCGTCCACCAGCACGAACAGCAGTATCTTGAAGGGGAGCGAGATCATCACCGGCGGCAGCATCATCATACCCATGGACATGAGCACCGAGGCGACCACCATGTCCAGCACCAGGAACGGGATGAAGATCAAGAAGCCGATCTGGAACGCGGTCTTCAACTCGCTCACCATGTACGCCGGGATCAGCGTCATGGTCGGGATGTCGTCGGCGTTGCGCGGCCTGGGAAGCTTGGAGAGGCTGATGAAGAGGGCCAGGTCCTTCTCGCGCACCTGCGAGAGCATGAACTTTCTTAACGGCGCCACGCCGCGCTTGAGCGCCTCCTCCTGGGTGATGGTCTGCGCCTTGTACGGCTGCAGCGCCTGGGTGTTCACCTGCTGCCAGACCGGCGTCATGATGAAGAAGGTGAGAAACAGCGACAGCCCCACCACGATCTGGTTCGAGGGGGCCTGCTGGGTCCCCAGCGCCGACCGGAGAAAGGAAAGCACCACGACGATACGGGTGAAGGAGGTGGTCATCATCAAGAGGCTCGGCGCCAGCGAGATGATGGTCATCACGAAGAAGATCTGCAGCACCACGGAGACGTCGGCGGGTTTGCTGACCTTGCCGACTCCCAGGCTCACCGTAGGGAGGGAGAGCGGTTCCGCGCCTGCGGTCGCCGCCAGTATCAGGGATAGAGCCACCAGGAGCAGCGCCCCCAGCATCTTTTTATGTTTCACGCAAACCCACCGCTTTTGCCGAGTTGCCCAAGCGGCGCCTCCTTACGGGGGAGTCCGCCGGCCAGGGCCTCCAGCTTCTTCCTGAGCTGGCCCGGGATCAGCGCCGCGGCGCTTCTATCCTCGACCACCTCGATCTCTTCCAGCATCTCCACCTGCTTGATCAGGCTCACCCCTTCGCCGCTGTTGGATAGGAGCAGATACTCGCCCCCCACCTCGACCAGCATCAGCGACTTCTTGGGGGCCAGGTGCTTGGTCTCTACCACCCGGATGTACCCCGCCGATTTCCCCTGCGGCATCTTCATGAGCTTGCCGGCCAGGTAGTAGAGCACCAGGATGATGCCGATCACCAGGATCAGCGATCCGACCATCTGCGCCAGGCTCCCCAACAGGTCGGGGCCGCCGCTGTCGGCATGCGCCGCCGCTGGAAGGAGCAACGTCGCCGTTGTCACCGCCGCGAGCTTTCTCATAGCACCTTGTCCACCCTCTCATTGGGGCTCACGATATCCAGGAGCCGGATGCCGAACTTGTCGTTCACCACCACCGCCTCACCGCGCGCCACCAGCTTGGAGTTCACGAAGACATCCAGCGGCTCGCCCGCGAGCTTGGTCAGTTCCACCACCGAGCCCTGGTTCAGTTGCAAGACGTCCCGCACCAGGAGCTTGGTTCGCCCCAGCTCCACGGTGAGCTGCAGCGGGATGTCCATGATGAAGTCCAGGTTCTTCGGCTGCGGAACATCCTTTTGTTCGTCCAAAGCGAGTTTTTCGCTCAATCTTCACCTCCTGTCAGGGTGCGCGTGATCTGTACCGCCTTGTTGCCGCCGCTTACCCCGGCAATACCCATAAACTTCTTAGTGCCCCCCACCTTTACCACCAGTTCATCCTTGCCGCTGGAGTCGAGCATGATCACGTCCCCGGGGGTGAGCCCCATCAGGTCCGCCAGTGATATGGTCGCCCCACCCATCTCCA
This sequence comes from Geomonas propionica, assembly GCF_016458235.1. Taxonomy (GTDB): domain Bacteria; phylum Desulfobacterota; class Desulfuromonadia; order Geobacterales; family Geobacteraceae; genus Geomonas; species Geomonas propionica. Next base: position 152,274 of record NZ_JAEMHK010000010.1, read on the forward strand.
CCGACATGTCCATGGGCGCCCCCATCAGCTCCTCGGAAAGTCGGTAGGACCAGAGCGGGTCCACCACCATCATGTCCATCTGCACCCCGCGCTTCAGCTTGTCGCGGATCGGCTCGATGGTCAAAAACGGGATCGCCAGCGTCATGTTGCCCACGGTCTCCTCGATCTGGATCTTCATGCTCATGGTGACCACCTGGTACTCGGGGGGGACGATGTTGACCAGGCGCGGGTTCATCTCCAGGCGCAACAGGTTCATGCTGGCCGGGCAAAGCGGCGCCCAGGCGCGCTCCAGGTCGGCGAGCGCATCCTTGACGATCTTCTCGACCAGGCGCAGCTCGATCGAGGTGAAAAGCCGGTTCATCCCCTGCCCCGACGGCACCCCCGAACCACCCAGGATGCTGTCCACGATGGTGAACACCAGGGTGCTGTCGAAGGCGATCAGCGCCGCCCCCTTCAACGGGTCCATCTTGTAGATGGCCATACAGACCGGCGACGGGAGCACGCTCAGGAAGTCCCCGAACTTGTAAGGGACCGCCTCCTCCTTCTTGATGTCCACCATGCGCCCCAGCCGGTTCGACATGGTGACCCGGTTGTAGCGGATGAAACCGTCGTAGACGATGTCCAGGTTCGGGATGGCGCGGTGGGCCTCGATATCGAGCAGGTCGAACTGCTCAGCCTGAGGCCCTGCCTTGGCCAGCTCGTTGTCGGGGATCAGGGACCCGTCGAAAACGGCCGCCACGAGGGCGTCGATCTCTTCCTTGGTAAGGAGTTTTTCCATCGATGGCACCTTTTACTGCACCACGAAATCAGTGAAGTAAACCTTGGTTACCTTGCTGGGCGGGACCACCTTGGAAACCGCGGCGAGGATCTGCTCGCGCAGCTGGTTTTTCCCCTGCAGGTCCTGGATCTCCTGCATGGTCTTGGTGGTCAACAGGATCAGGATGGCGTCGCGCAGCGGGGCGAGCTTCGCGTCGAGCTCCGCCTTCGCCTGCGGGTTGGCCATCTCGAACTCGACCTTGAGCTTCAGGTAGCGCAGCTCCTGGCCGTCGTAGATGTTGACGATGAAAGGCTCCAGGGGATAAACGGTGCCGCCGCCGGCAGTTGCCCCCTCGCCTCCCTTGGCGGGCGCGCCGTGCTCCCCGCCGCCTCCTTCGGCCTTGGCTTCGACTTTGGCGCCTTCTGCGGGCGCCTTTTCCTTCTTGCTTCCCCCCATGAAGAAGGCTGCCGCCCCTCCGATGGCAAGGACCGCTACCACGGCGCCGATGATGATGAAGAGCTTCTTGTTGTTCTTTTCCGGGGTCTCTTGCGGCTTCGCCGGTTCGGCCATGCTGGGTTCTCCTTTTTGAAACAGCTCAAGCTGGTGTATTCGATTTGAACACCTTGCAACCGAAATGCCAGATCGGTAGCGCCGCGCCAGATAAGCCTTCAGGAACCGTCACCGGAGATAGAAAAGGGGCGGGGAAAACGTTATGTTACGGAATGTTGCGGGTGGAGTGAATATATTGCCCAGCGCAGGGGGGGAGGGGTGAAAAGGAGCCAGGGTCAAGATTTTGACCGGGGTGACAGGTCCCCTCTCCCGGCCGCACGGTGGGCCAGGCTGGGCGCGAGGGGGCCGCGAGCCCGAAAAAAGAGGGCAACCGGGCGCACCGGTGCCACGACGCCTGGAACCGGCGGGATCTGGCCGGTGGGCGTCAGAGTTCCGGCCGGCAGGGTCGGTGTCAGACCTCCGACGCCGGGGGTGCCTTTGACACGGCAGGCGTAGGGGGCGCGGCGTGCGCCGCGCCCCCTGCTTGTCCTAGCGGATCAGTTGCAGGACTTCCTGCGTCATCTGGTCCGTGGTGGTGATGGTCTTGGAGTTGGCGGAGTAGGCGCGCTGGGTGATGATCATCTTCACGAATTCGCTCGCCATGTCGACGTTGCTCTGCTCGAGGGTGTTGGAGAGGATCTTCTCACTGACGCCGTTGGGCTTGTTGGCGGCCAGGGAGAAGGCGGCGCCGGAGACGCCGGCGTCGGTGGTGGCCTGGTACAGCGAGCCCCCCAGCTTGGTGAGCGCGGTAGGGTCGGAGGCGGTGACCACGGCCAGGCGCTGCACGGTGGCGGCGTTGGCGGTGGTTGCGGCGACGCCGACGGCACCGGAGGTGTTGTAGTAGTTCTGGGTGATGCCGTCGGTGGCGAGATAGGTGATCAGGCCGGAGTTGTCGATGCTGATGATCTTGCCAAAATCGGTGGTCGGCGCGGCGCCGGAGTTCACGAACTTGATCGGGTTACCCTGGGTGTCCAGCACCTGGTAGCCGTCCGGGTTCACCAGGGTCAGGTTGTTGTCCACCTGGAAGGCGCCGGCGCGGGAGAGGAACGCGGAGTTTTGGCTGGCGACGGGCACGGTGGCGGTGGGCGGCGCAAGGGCGAAGAAGCTGGTCCCCTGGATGGCGAGGTCGGTCACGTTCTCCGAGCTCTGGGTCGACCCCTGGCTGAACACGTTCTGCACCACCTGCATCTGCACGCCCTTACCGATCTGGGAGCCCCCGCCGACGTTCTGGGACAGCATGTCGGAAAAGAGGGTCCTCGCCCCCTTGAAGCCTACCGTGTTGACGTTGGAGATGTTGTTGCCGATGACGTTCATCGCTTCGCCGTTCTGCAAAAGGCCGGTAACGCCGGTAAACAATGCGGAAGTAACACTCATTTTTTTGCCTCCTTAGGCTTGGTTGTGGGACTCCTCAGTCGGTCGGTGTCCCGCGGGCTTTCCTTCTGGAGGGCCAGCCCGTTTCAGTTGTCGTTTGCGGTTAGAAAAAAACTGCCGAGTCGATGTTGGTGAAAACGTTCCCTTTCATCCCCTGACGATCCATGGCGGTCACCACTGTCCGGTTTTTGACGCTTACCACCAGGGCCGCGTCTCCCATCAGGATCAGCGATTCCTTACCACCCTTTTGCGCCACGCTGTCCACCGCCCCTTCCAGCTGCTTCATGTCGGCGTCGGAGAGGGTGATGCCGCGGGACTTGAGCCGCTCCTGGGCGTGCTGGGAGAGTTTGACCGGCTGCCCCGGCAGTTTCTGGTCCAGGACCTGTGCGAACGGTGTGCCGCTGCCGGTGTTCTTCGCCGCCGGCTTGACGCCGTTTTGATTCGGCTTGACCGGCGCCTGGATCGGTTGGGGGAACAAGATGCTGTTGTCGATCATCTTAGGCTCCCTCGGTCACCGAGCTGACATCGGTCAGGTTGATTTTCAGCGCCCCTATCGAGAGCACCGGGGTGCTGCCGGACATGTCGACGCCGTTCACTTTGCCGCGCACCAGGCCGGTGGCGGAGATGGCGCTTCCCGCCGCGTCCTTCGCGGAGACGGAGAAGCTGTAGGCGCCAGGGGTGAGGGCCGCGCCCGAGTTGTCGGTGCCGTCCCAGGTGACGCTGTTGTTGCCCGAGTTCTGGGCGCCGCCAGTGATGGTCTTGACCACCTTGCCGTTGGCATCGAGGACGGAAACGGTGACCGTTTGCGCGCTCTTCCCGAGGTTGTAGTTGATGGCGCTGCTGCTCCCGGAGGTGAGTTCCACCTGTGAGCCGGCCGCCTCCACCTGCTTGCCGATCAGCGATACCGCCGCGAGGGTGCCCGCGTTGCTTCCCTGACCCAAGAGGTTCTGCAGGTTGGTGTTGGTGTTGTAGGCCTGCTCGACCTGGGTGAGCTGGGCGAGCTGCGAGATGAACTGGGTACCGTCCTGCGGATTCAGGGGGTCCTGGTTCTGCAGCTGGGTCACGAACAATTTCAGGAAATCGTCCTTGTTCATGCCGGTCGCTTTCTTCATCGCTGCCGAGGCCGAGGCCGTGGTTGCTGCGGATGTTGCGTCGGTTATCATCACTACCTCCTTGTTAGAATCGTACGTCGAGCAGGCTGTTGACCTCGGCAGTCAGATAATTGACCCGGGGTGCATCCTGTCCGTCGTACCCTGCGCCCCGGGCGAACCTTTGGGGCTGTTGCTGCTGCTGATTCCCCCTCTCCTCGTTGAGGGGCGCGTTGAACCCGCCACCGCCTGTGGAGACGTTGAACCCTTCCATGGTGAGATTCTTCCCGGAAAGCGCCTCGCGCAGCGAGTCGAGGTTGCTCATCAGGAGGTCCTTGACCATGCCGTTGTCCGCGTGGACCTCCACGTTGAGCCGGTTGTTCTCCATGCGGAGCTGGATCTTCAGCTCTCCCAGCTCGCCGGGGTTCAGCCTGATGCTCATCTGGCCGTTTCCCTTGCCGTCGTGGGTCACCACCCCTTCCCGGACCTGGGAAAGGATGTTTTCGTGCAGCAGGCTTTTGCCGGCCAGCTTGGTTTCCCCCTGCACCGCTTCCGCCGGGGTCCCCTGCGCCGTCAGTCCGACGCCCAGCATCTGGCCGTTCTGGTTTTCCTGCCCTTTCTGGTGCGACTGTCCCTGCTCCCCCTGGGAGCCCGACGTATCCCGCGCCGCTGCCAGCTCGGAGACCGATTTGGCTGTTGCCGTCGCTGCACTCTTGGTGCCGGAAACGTCCTCTGCAGCGTTTTTGACGACGTTGCCCTGCTGGGCCTGCACCGCTTCCCGCACCTGCTTGCCGGGTTCGGCCTGGTGCGAGTCCTTGCGTTGCGGCTGGGCGGCCTGATCCGCCTGGCCAGCCTGCTCCTGGGACACCGCTGCCGGTTCCCCCTGCTGTTCCGGGTGCGCCTTCACCTGCGCCGCTGCCACCTCGGGCCTAATCTCCCGGACCGTGGTGCCCTTGTTATCCGCGGCTGCCGCGCCGGCCGTCCCCGGTTGCGGGGTCTGCACCTGCTGCGGGGTCGCGTCCTGCGCTACTGCTGCATCCTGCGTCGCGGCCGCGTCCTGCTCGACCGGCGCGCTCTCCTGTCCGGCCACTGCTGCCGTTGCGGGATCGGTCGCTCCCGGCTCTGCCTGCTTTCTGACCGGCATGGCCACGAAGCGCCCGGCACCCGTTTCCTTCGCCGCCAGGTGGGCGGCTGCCACCGTCTGATCGGCCGTGACGGCGGTTTTGGCGGCATCCGGCAGTGCCGGAGCTTCCTGCCGCTCGCCCGCTGCTGGCGCAACCTGCGTCTGGGGCTTGTCAACCTGCGCTCCTTCTGTCGCGCCCGTCGAAGCGACCACCGGGGCTTGCCCCTGTGCGGGGGGAAGCTGCGCCGACTCGGCCTTCTGGCCAAGCTGGTTACCGGACGTGCCGGTGGTGGTCTGTTGCTGCTGTTGCGCTGCCTGCTGCGCCAGCTCCGCTTGCACCTCGCCTGCGCCTGCTGCCGTTGCCGCCGCCGGGTCTTGCTGCGTGCGCTGCTGCAGGGCTGCGAGCCTTTCCAACGCGGTGGTGCCTGCTGCCGCGTTGGCGTCCTCGCCCCTTGCCGCCACCTTGGCCTCGACCACGGCCATGGCCACTACCAGCCCGGGGTTCGGGTCCGGCTTCACTTCCGGGACCGTCCCGGTTGCCGCCTCGCCTGCCTCACTGGCAAGCGCGCTTTCCGGCGTCGCCGGCAGCGCCGGTTCCGTCGCCGCGTTTCCGGCCGCGGCCTCCGCTGCCGTTTCCTGCGCCGGCTGCGCCGCGTCCTGGTCGGAGTCGGCCTTGCGGGCTTGGTGCTTGCCCGCCGCCTTTGCTGCCGCCGATGCGTGTGCTGCGCGGGCGGGTTTTTCCTCGTGTGAGGAACCGGTTTCCTGTGCCTGAGCCGGTCTGGCTTTGTCGTCGGCCTTGGCGGAACGGGAAGGGGCCTTCGGGTGCTGCTCCGACGTCGGTCGTGCCGGCGTCTCGGCGGGTCTCCCCGGGGTCTGCCTCCCCTGCAGCAGCTGCTGGAACACCCCCGCACCGGGGGCTGCCGCTGCGTTTGCCATCCCGCTTTGCGCCGCTGGGGCCGGGATGGCGTCTGGAATAAATGCTGCGTTTTGAACCATCATGTACGTGTCACCTCCTCTTTCTTGAAATACGGCTGCGCCGATACGCAACCGGTCGGAATCCGCCGCGGTAAGCAGCGGTTCGAACAGAGGTCAGCCGGTTACTTGCCGGCGAGGTTCAGCCTGGTCCACTCCAGGACCCGGGGCTGGCTGATGAAGGGGATCAGCTTCACCGCAGTTTTCTGGTCCATCTGGTTCAACATCTGGATCACCATCTTGTCGTCCAGCTTGTTGAGCAGGTTCCCTGCCTCTTCAGGCTTCAACCCCTTGTATATCTTGATCATCTTCTTGTAGCGGTCGTCGTCCTGCTTCTTCTTGGCGGTGAGCGATTCCTCGATCCCCTTCTTGGCCGCGTTCAGCTCGGCCACCCGGGCGTCGAGCTTGGCAGAGAGTTGGTTCAAGGCCGCTTCCTTGGCGGCAAGCGCCGCCTCCTTCTGCGCCAGTTGCTGCCGTTTGGTCTCCAGGGCCGCGCCGTCGCTGGAGAGCGAGCGGGGCGGGTTCTTCACCTCGGCCGCCTGGGCCTGAAAAAAGTCGCGTTCGTTCCATAACAGCGGCAGGGCCACAAGCAACAGCACCAGCGCGCCGATCAGCTTTTTCACTTATGCCCCCTCCCCTGGATGGCAATCTCGTCCAGGAAGGCCCGTTCGCGGTTCAACTGCTCCAACCTCAGGTCCCGCATCTTCTTCTCCTTGAAGACCTCCAGCGCCTTCTTTTCCTTGGCTGCGACCATGAGCGCCTCGCGCTTTTCCTGGACCGCCTTCTCCAGCAGCACCAGGCTGTCGCGCAACTGGTGGATCTCCTGGGATTTGCGCCGGGAGAAGTCGCCATAGAGCTGCAGGTCCTTGGCCTCGATACCTGACGCCTGCCGCTGGGCGCATTCCTGCTCCAGTTGCTCCATCATGGCCTTCTCGTTCTTCAGCCGCTCCCTGGCGCTCTCGTGCTGCTGCTTGGCCGCCGCGAGTTCCAGTTGGTGCATTTTCTCCACTTCCTTGCGGAACTTGAGCACCTGTTCGAGCCTGAATTCCTGTCCTGCCACGGTCTACCTCCCACCCACCTTCGCCAAGGCTACGGTGGGCAAGCCCCCGCAACCTCACTGTTATCTTCTGTCCGCCGCTACGCTGCGGCCTGCTAATCGTTTAGACTGCCTGTTCCGAAGATCCGCGCCAGGGCCTCGATCGACTCCTCGAAGGTGACCTGGTCCGCCACGTCCTGCTTCAGGTAGGCGATCATCTGGTCCATCCGGGAGATGGCAAGATCGATTTTCGGGTTGCTGCCTGCCTTGTAGGCGCCGATGTTGATCATGTCCTCGGCCTGGCGGTAGGTGGCCAGGGTCTCCTTGAACTGCCCGGCAAGCGCCCGGTGCTCACGGCTGGTCACGTCGCTCATGACGCGGCTCGCGCTGTTCAAGAGGTCGATAGGGGGATAGATGTTCCGGGCCGCCAACTCCCGGGTCAGGATGATGTGCCCGTCCAGGATGCTGCGCATGGCGTCGGAAATCGGCTCGTTGAAGTCGTCCCCCTCGACCAGGACCGTGTAGAGGCCGGTGATGCTCCCCCCCTGGAAGTTGCCGGTCCGCTCCAAAAGCCTCGGCAGCGCCGCGAACACGCTCGGGGTGTACCCCTTGGTGGTGGGGGGCTCGCCGATGGCCAGCCCCACCTCGCGCATCGCCATGGCGAAACGGGTGGCGGAATCCATCATGAGGAGCACCTTCTTTCCCTGGGCCTGAAAATACTCGGCGATGGTGGTCGCTATGTAGGCGCCGCGCATGCGCACCAGCGGGGGCTGATCGGAGGTCGCCACCACCACGACCGATTTCCTGAGCCCTTCCGCCTGCAGGTCCTTCTCGATGAATTCCCGCAGCTCCCTGCCGCGCTCGCCGATCAGGGCGATCACGTTGACGTCGGCCTCGGTGTAGCGGGCGATCATGCCCAGGAGGGTCGACTTGCCCACGCCGGAGCCGGCCATGATGCCGACCCTTTGCCCCTCGCCGCAGGTCAACAGACCGTTGATGGGGCGGATGCCGAGGTTCAAGGGCTTCCTTATCGGGCGCCTTTTCATCGGGTTCACCGGGAGGGCGTAGATCGGGTATTCGTCCACGGTCTCGATGGGGCCCTTGTCGTCGATGGGTTCGCCCAGACCGTCGATGACCCGCCCCAACAGCGCCGGGCCGACCCCCAGGGCCGCCTTCTCGCGCCGAACCGAAATGACGCTCCCCAGTCCCACGCCGCGCAACTCCCCCAGCGGCATCAGCAGGGTCTTGTTGTCGCGGAAACCGACCACCTCGGCGGGAATGGAGGGATGCCCCTCGGAGTGGACCTCGCACACGCTCCCCACTGCGGTCTCCGGGCAGAACCCCTCGATGACCAGGCCGACCACCTGGGTCACCTTGCCGTGGAAGCGCACCGGCTTGGCCGCCTCGACCACCGGCATGTAGCGCGCCAGATCAATCCCCACGTTCTTCTTCCTCCCGCCGCGCGTTCTTCTCCTCGGAGAGCCGGCGCATGATCTCCTCGAGCTGGGCGTCGAGACCGGCGTCGATGTTGCCGCGCACCGTCTCCACCAGGCAGCTCGCCGGACCCAGCGCGGGGTCCTCGCGTAGCGTGATCTTCTTGCGGTCCCGGGTGAGCGCCTGGAACTGCGGCGAGTACGCCACCACCTGGTACTCCTCGAGGTTCAACCGCACCACGATCTCGCCTTCGTCCGCGGCCAGCTCCACCGCTCCGTGCACCAGCCCCGCGATGAGGCCCGGGTCCAGGGAGAGCTCGCGCAGCATCACCTTGCGGGCGATCAGCACCGAGAGCTTCAGGAGGTCCTCCTCCGCGTCGTGCATGAGCTGGGCGCGCAAGGCCCCCGTTGACAAGAGCCCCTGGGCCAGCGCCTCGCTCACCTTGGCCAGATCCTCCTCGGCCTGCTGCCTCCCCTTCTTGATCCCCTCGGCATGGGCCTGCTGGATCCTTCTCAGCGCCTCATCCTCGGCGATCATGGCGGGAGCGACCTCGGGCTCCTCTTCTTCCTCGACCGGAGCGGGTTCCTCCCCCCCCAACTGGATGGGACGGAACACCTCCTGCCCGGTCGGGGGAACCAGCACGTCTCCCAGCGGCTCCAAGGTGTAGGCCGCGGAGGCGATCCCCTTCCTGATGATCTTAAACGAGGACATCTTCCGCCCCGCGTCCCGCGATGACCACCTTCCCTTCCTCCTCCATCTTCCGGACGATCTTGATGATCTCGCTCTGCGCCTTCTCCACGTCGGAGAGACGTACCGGCCCCATGACCTCCAGGTCCTCCTTGATCATCTCGGCCGCGCGGCTGGAGATGTTGCGGAAGATCTTGTCCTTGACCTCGTCCACCGAGGTCTTCATGGCTAGGGTCAGGGTGTCGTTGGAGACCTCGCGCATGATGGACTGGATGGCGCGGTCGTCCAGCTTGAAGATGTCCTCGAAGGTGAACAGGTGCTTCCTGATCACCTCGGCCAGCGGCGGGTTCATGGTGTCGAGCTTGTCCAGGATCTTCTTCTCGCGGCTGCGGTCGAGGTGCGCGAACATGTCCACCACCTTCTCCACGCCGCCGACCTTGAAGCGCTGCACCCCGCCCAGGGCGGTCAATTCCACCCGAATCACCTCGTCGATCTCGGCCAGGATCTCCGGCGAGACCTGGTCCACCTCCGCGATGCGGATCACCACCTCGGCCTGCAGCTCCTGCGGCAAGAGGGCGATAATCTCGCTGGTCTGCTTCGGCTTCAGCTTGGCCAGCACCACCGCGATGGTCTGCGGGTGCTCCTGGGAAAAGAAGTTGGCGATGGTGCGGGGGTCCATGGTGGAGAGGATGTCGGCCATGTCGCCGATACCCGAGGTGCGGATCTCCTGCAAGAGGGTCTCGGCACGCAGCGGACCCAGCGCCTTCTCCAGGATCTTTTTGACGAACTCCTCCCCTTGGGAGAAAAAGCCGGTTTCCGGGTTGGTGATGTCGGTGAACTCCTCCACCACCGAGGCGATCTCCTCGCGCGGGACGTGGCCGAGCTTGGACATGCTCTGGCTGATCCGCTTGATATCGCCGTCGTCCATATGCCCGAATACCTTGGCGGTCGCCTCGGGGCCCAGGTACAAAAGGAGTATGGCGGCCTTTTCGGCTCCGGTCATGCTGCACCTCTAAAGGTCATGGTTTTCATCTATTCCTTGCGCGACAGCCAGTTCTGCAGGATCTGGGCGGCCTGGTAGGGGTCCTGCTTCACCTTCTCCACCAGCTCGATCTGGGTCACCCGCATCTTCTCCTGGGCCATCCGCTGCATCTCGAGCATGTGGGCGTTCTCGGCCTCATCCTGCACCGGCATGAACGAGGTGGCCGGCTTCTCGCTCTTCAGCATCTTCAACAGCGGCCGGAGCACGAACAGGATCAGGGCCAGGAAGCCAAGCCCGATCAGGCCGTTCTTGATCAGGGTCTGCACGATGGGGGCGTCGTACCACTTGGGCGCCTCGCTGCCGGTCTCGCCGGTCTCCTGGAACGGGATGTTGGCCACGGTGACCTGGTCGCCGCGCTCGGCGTTGAAGCCGACGGCACTCTTCACCAGCGCCTCGATCTTCTGCATCTCGTCCGGGGTGCGGGGCTGGTACTTGGGCTGCGCACCCGGCTTCGCCCCCACCGGGAGGTCGTACTTGCCGTCCACCAGGACCGCCACCGACACCTTGGAGAGCGCCCCCACCGGCTCGATGATGCGGGCGGTGGAGCGGCTCACCTCGTAGTTCAGGGTTTCATCGGTTTTCGAGCCGCCGCCACTCTGGCCGGGAGCTGCGCCGGGGGCACGGCCGAGGTTGGTCTGCGCGCCGGGAACGCCGGAGGCGCTGGTCGTGGTGCCCCCCTTCTCCTCGCTTCTCTGCTCGCTTCTCACCGCGGCGGACTCGGGGTCGTAGCGCTCCTCGTACTTCTCGACCTGCTTGAAGTCGAAGTTGGCGGTGACCCGCGCCACGCACTTGCCGGAGCCGACCACGCGGTCCAAGAGCGTCTGCAGCTTGTCCTCCTGGGTCTTCTCGAAGTTGCGCTGGGTCTCCTGGCGCGAGCCGGTGAGCTTGCTGGCCGGGTCGGAGGTGGTGCTGCCGGAGAGCATCTTGCCCCGGCTGTCCAGGACGGTGACCTGCTCCGGGTCCATCCCCTCGATGGACGAGGCGACCAGGTGCACGATCCCCTGCACCTCGGCCTCCCGCAGCAACCGGTTCGATTTCATCTTGAGCACGACCGAGGCGGTGGCCGGCTTCTCGGAGTCCTTGAACAGGGTCTTCTCGGGTATGGCCAGGTGCACCCGGGCCGACTCGACCCCGGCGATCTGGGAGATGGTACGCGACAGCTCGCCCTGCAAGGCGCGCTGATAGTTCAGCTTCTGCACGAACTCGGTCATGCCGAAGTTCTTGCGGTCGAAGATCTCGTAGCCGACGCCGCCCCCCTGGGGGAGACCGTCGCTGGCCATGGAGAGCCTCAGGTCGTACACCTTGTCCGAAGGCACCAGGATCGCCTTGCCGTCGGCGGCGATCTGGTAGGGGACCTTCTGCTCTTTCAATTTTTTGACAATCTCGCCGGCGTCGTCGCTGTTCAGGTTGGCGAACAGCGGACGGTAGTCGGTCTTGTTCGCCACGGTGATCAGCGCGGCGAAGGCGAGCAGCGACGCGACCGCCACCCCCGCAACGACCATCCGCTTCCCGGTCGACATGGCGAGAAAAGGTTCCAGCAGTTTTTTAAGCCCTTCCGGCATGGTATCCCCTTACCCTTTTAAACCGGCATCCTCATGATCTCCTGGTACGCCTCGACCGCCTTGTTGCGCACCTGGGTCAGCATCTGGAAGGAGATACTCGCCTTTTCCACCGCGAGCATCACCTCGTGCAGCCCCTTGCTCTCGCCGGTGGCGAGCCCCTGGATGGAGCGGTCGGCGACGCCCTGCTGCTCGTTCACCTTGGAGACCATTTCCTCCAGAAACTTGCCGAAACCGACAGTGGGGTTGCCCTGCGCCCCCTGGATCCCCTGCGTCTCCTGGGTGGGAAAAGCCTGGGAGAGTCCGCCTACCTTGGTAAGTGCCGATATTTCCATCTATTGCCTCCGTTACCTAGCGCAGCAGGTCAAGCGTCTTCAACGCCATGCTCTTGGCTGCCTGGGTCGCCGTAATGTTCGCCTCATAGCTGCGGCTGGCCGTGATCATGTCGGCCATCTCCTCCACCACGTTGACGTTGGGGTAGGCCACGTAGCCGTTAGGGTCCGCGTCGGGGTGCCCCGGCTCGTACTGCAGCCTGGGTGGCCTCTGGTCTTCGTTGATCTGGGTCACCTGGACACTCCTGGCATCGTTGGCGCGGGAGAGCGCGGCCCCGAAGGAGTTCCCTTCCTTGACCGGGGTGGCCGTGAACACCGCGTCCTTGCGCCGGTACGGTCCCCCCTCCGCGGTCCTGGTGGAGTTGACGTTGGCCAGGTTGGAGGAGATCAGGTTCATGCGGGTGCGCTCGGCGGCGAGGGCCGAGGCGCTGATGTCCATGGAAGTGAAAAAGTCCATTATAAGGTACCCCTTATGGCCTGCTTCAGTTCCTCGAACTTCTTGCTGAGGATCTGCACGCTGGCGTTGTACATGATCTGGTTCTCGGCCAGGCGCCCCATCTCGGTCTCCATCTCCACGCCGTTGCCGTCGGGGGCCATGTTGCGGGAATTCACCTCGACCACGTCACCCTGCACCTTCTCCAGGGAGGCCGCTGAGCCACCCTTGAGCGGGATGTGGCGCGGGTTGGTCACCGAACCGGCGTTGGGACCCTGCTTCAGGGCGCTCTTCAGCTGCCCCTCGAAGGAGAGGTCGGTGCTGGTGTAGCCCGGCGTCTCCACGTTGGCCAGGTTGGCCGAGATCATGGTCTGCCGCTTCGCCCTAAGGTCCAGGGTCTTGCCCAGAAGTTCAACGCTGGTCCCGAATAATCCTTGTACTGGCATCTCTTCCTCCTTGGTCGCCAAGCTGCAACAGCAAAAGGCGTACCACCCACGGCTGGCTCCTGTTTTCGGCAGGTTACACCGCCGAGCCACGGCCGGGTCATCTTTTTGACAGCGTCAAGGGAGCTGTCCCGCAATCTTCATGCGCCAGTTCAGGTCGCTGACCGCCTCGGCGGCGAGCTTGCCCCAGGTGCCGCCCAGGCCGGCGGCCTTGTCCCAGCTCGCCTTGGCCTGGCGCACCTCGCCCAGCTGCAGCTGCAGCTCCCCGGTCTTGTACAGGAACTGGCCGCTCATCTCGCCGGAGGCTACGCTCCCCCCCACCTGGCAGGCCGCCAGAGCCCGCTGGTAATCGTGACCGGCGGCGAGGGCCGTGGCCAGGGTGAAGTAACCGTCCGGGAGGAACGGATCATCCCGCTTGGCCGCCGCGGTGAACCGGGACAGGCTGCGCACCGCGCCACCGTGGTCCTTGGCCGCCGTTAGCGCCTTGCCCAGGTAGTATTCGCTCTCCGGCAGCTGCGCCTGGGCACCCTTGGCGCCCAGAAAGGCAAGCTGCGCCGCTGCTCCGGGGAGGTCGCCCCGCTCGAAGGCCAGTCGCCCCAACTGCTCGCGCACCCGCCCCAGGTGCGGATCGCGGGGGAAGCGGGCCAGGAAGTCGCGCGCGGTCGCCTCGGCCAGCGGCACGTTGCCGAAGGCGACGGCATCGTCCACCATGCGGGCCACGAGGAAGGGGGCGCTGCCTGCGGCCCAGTTCTTCTGCTGCAGGTAGCCGAAGAGCTCCAGCTCCTTAGCTGTGGCGCCGGTCTTCTCGAAGGCCTGGGCAATCCTCTCGGCGAAGCCGGGATCGCCGAAGCAGCGGGCCAGGTACTCCCGGTTGTCGAGAGCGAGTTGTACCAGCCCCTGGTCGTTGCCGGAGGCGGCCAGATCCTGGTACACCGGGAAGAGGATCTCCTCCCGCATCTTCTTGATGATGGTGCTGAAGATGCCGCGCGGGTAGCGCCGGTCATAGGTGACTACGGTCTCCAGGGCCTCCTTTGGGGAGGCGTACAGCGAGAGGAGCAGCGTCATCTTGAAGAGCGCCTCGTCGCGCGAGGCGGGATCGCCCGGTTCCTGGTAGATGGCCCGGTACTTGGCCAGCAGTTCCTGGTAGCGGTCGCGGGAGAGGGTGAAAAGGTCGCGGTCGGCGAGCTTCAGGCGCGCCCTGCCGGCGGCGGCGCTCCCGGGGGAGTAGACCACCACGCTGCGGTACATGGCCAGCGCCGCCTCCTTCTGCCCGTTGCGCTCGATGAGGTCGGCCAGGCGGTTCAGGAGTTCGGCCTGGTAGGGGGTGCCCAGGTAGCGGTCCATGAGGCGCAGCAGCATGGCGCGCGCGGCGGGGAAGTTGCCGGTCCGAGACAGCGCGTCGGAGTAGGGCTGCAGCAGTTCCGGTGCCTGCTCCAGGTACTGGGGCCAGAGCCCCTCCCCCTGTCTGAAGTAGGAGACCGCGTCCTGGTGCCGTCCCAGCCGCTCCAGCGCCTCGCCGAGCCGGTAGCAGGCGAGCGCCTTGGGGCCAGTGGCCTTGTTGGTGAACATGGAGAAGACGTTGACCGCCTCCTCGGCCCGGTCCCGGTACAAGAGGCTTTCCCCCTGCTGGAACAGGAGCGCCTCCCCCTCGGGAAGGAGCCCCTTGAGGACCTTGCCGTCGGTGGGGGCGAAGGGGACCCCGCCGGGATCGGCGTCGAAATCGCGCACGAAACGCTCGGTGCCGGAGAGAATCGGCTCCCGCCCGGGGGCGATGTCGACCCGCACCGCCCGCTTCAACCCGGGACCGATGTCCAGCGACAGCACACTCGGGTTGGCACAGGAGACCACCTGGACACCGGCGTCCGCCACGCGCATCGGGATGGAGACGTTGAGCGCGCCGCGCAGTTGTGACGTGGTGACACCGGCGACCTGCTTGTCGTTCAAGGCACGCAGTTTCTTGAAGCTGGGGGAATCGGCGTCGCGCACCTCGAGCCTGACCCGCCCGGGAAGGGCCCGGAGCGTGTAGTCGGGGGGGGACTGGAAAAAGAGGTTGACCCTGGTGTACCCCTGGTGGGGGTGCACCGCGATGCGCAACAGGCGGTTTTCCTGCTGCGCCAGGACGCTTTGCGGCTGGGCGCAGGCGAGCAGTATCGTGACGAGCCCCAGGAGAAGACCGGGGGCGGGTATGCGCAGCGTAAAGGTCATGGGGGAGTGCAAGGCAAAAGGCATGCCGTAGGGGCGCGCGCCGGCATCGTCGCGCCAACCTGTCGTAACTGCGGGGTTTTACCAGCGAGGATTTTTTTCATGGCGCCGGCAGCGCGCCTGAGGCGGCCGGCCAGTCAAAAAAACGAAGCCCGGGGATGTTTTTTTGACTCGCCTGTCAGTGGTGCAGGATCTGCTCCAGCTTTTCGGCGAGTTCGTGCGGGGCGTAGGGGGGCATGACAACCCCCTTCACCCCCGCCTTGAGCGCCTTCAGCACCGCAGTGCGGGTCCACTCGGGGGCTGAGAGCAGAACTGCCCCGCCGCTACGGTCCACCATCGGGACCACCCGCTTGCAGATGGCCAGGTCGCGGTCGGAGGTCTGCTTCAGGAAGATGAATGCGGCACGGACCTCGCCCTGGGCGAAGAGCCCCGGGAGGTCGGCACCCAAGGGGGCGTCGATCAGGTTGAGGCCGCTGTCGGCCAGCCCCAGCACCAGCTCCTGGCGCCCCTGGTCGTCGCCCAGCACCAGGATGGAGGGGAGCGGACCGGCGCTTTCCTCGGCGGCCGCCTCGACCTCGGGCTCAGCCTCGACCGCAGCCTCCTCCGGCTGCGGGTCGAAGAGGTTGGCCAGGGGATGGGGGATCAGGATGTCCACCATGTTCATCTCGTGCCCCTCGATCTGCAGGGGGGCACGGTACATCAGGTACTCGCCGTCCGGGAACGGGAGCTCATCGCTGAGCGGGTCGGTGCCGGGAACGTACTTCTGCGGCGGGAGGAGCTTCAGATGCACCTTGTCCGGCAGGTTGGGCTGGAACACCGAGTTGAAGGAGCCGATGATCTGGTTGGCGATCTCGCCGAAGGCGTCCACGTCGTCCGGTTCCTGGATGGAAAGCCGGCGCTTCTCCTGTATCCTCGGCCCCGGGATCCCCAAAAGGATGGAGCTCATGACGATGGTGTCGCCCAGCGAGAAGAGGAGGTAGAAGAAGCCGGGATACGCCTCCCGCGACTCCACACCCACCACGTAGATGGGATTATCCTCGTCCCCCAGGTAGCTCGTGCGGTTGGTGTTGAGGACGTCGGAGGCGGCCACGGACATGCTCTGGCCCAGGAGCATGCTGCTCTCCTCCCCGGCCTGCTTCATGGCGGCGTCCAGCATGGATTGTAGTTTTTCGAATGCAGCCATTACCGTACCGCCTAGACTTCCTTCTTGAGTTTCAACCCGACCAGGAAGCGGTCACCCTCGTTGGTGAAGGGGATGATGACGCAATCGCTGTCGGCCATGGAGTTGACCGTGTAATCCTCACCGGAGATGACCGTGGGGATGGAGAGGTTGATGTCCAGCCCCCCCTTGGAGAGGATCTGCTTCACGTAGCCGCCGAGCATGTTGGCGATCTCGCCCAACGCGTCGTTAACGTCCTCGCCCACCTCCTCCACGTCCATCCCCAGCATGTTGGAGGTGATCCGCAAGGCCAGGTGCTGCGGGCAGTGGATGGAAAGGATGCCGGTATAGGTCCCCGCCAGGCCGACCATGCCGGTGACCGAGCAGTGGAAAGAGGTGACCGGCTCCTTGAGGGGATAGCTGTCCTCCAGGGCCATCATCACCATGGTTTCGAACACCTCCTTGGTGGCGTTGATGACATAGGTCGCCAGATCCGCCTCCTGAAGGTGTGTCGCGGCTGCGATATCCTGGTTCAGGGACATCATAAAAGTCCTCCGAGCTTCTCGTTCAACTGGTCGGGCGTGAACGGTTTCTTGATGCTGTCGCTGGCGCCGTTGTTGATCGCCTCCTTGAGGATGTCCTCCCCCCCCTCGGTGGTGATCATCACGATCGGGGTGTTGACCCCTTTGCCCCGGACGCACTTGATGAACTCCAGTCCGTCCATGTTGGGCATGTTTATGTCGGAGAGGATCAAGTCGATGGTTTTCCCCTCCATGGCGGAGAGGGCCTCGATACCGTCGCCGGCCTCGTAGATGTCGTCGATGGCGAGCCCCGCCTGGCGCAGGCTGCGGGAAATGATCTTTCTCATGGTCGAGGAATCGTCCACTATCAATACGTTGCCCATGCTGTTCTCCTCCTTGGCTGTTTATCTGTGCGCGCCCGGGGCGGCTTATTCTTCTTGTGACGGAGTAGCCCGATGACTGCCTAATCGGCGCAGGATGACGGGAACTTTAACCCTTAAATCAGGATGTGAAGCTGCACCGTTCGCTGTGCAGCGGCAAAAGGACCGAGAAGCAGCTCCCTTTGCCGGCGCTGCTCTCGACGCGGATGCTGCCGCCGTGCGCCTCGACTATCGCCTTGCTGATGGTGAGCCCGAGCCCGGTCCCCTTGAACCCCTGGGCCCCCGAGGCTCGAAAGTACTTGTTGAAGATGCGCGGCAGCTCGCTCTCGGGGATCCCTATGCCGGTATCGCTGACCCGGACCAGCAGGCAGTCCCCCTCGATGGTGCTGGTGACGCTGATGGTGCCGCGCCTGGGGGTGAACTTGACCGCGTTGCCGATCAGGTTGGCGAAGACCCGGGTAATCTGCTTTTCGTCCAGCTCCAGTGGCGGAAGGCCGTCGCAGAGCTCGCTCAGGAAGTAGGAGCCGTGCACCGCGGCCTCCTGCTCGCCGTCGCGGCAGCACCCCTCCAGGAGGGCGTGGGCGTCGCAGGGCTGACGGTCGATCTGCAAAAGCCCCGCCTCCAGGCGGTAGGCGTCCAGGACGTCGTCGATCATGGAGAGCATCTTGACCGCGCTCTTGTCCATCTCCTTCACGAAGGGATGTAGCGAGGGGTCCATCTTTGAGGGCATCTCCCCCATGAGCGCCTGCATGTATCCCATGATCACGGTAAGCGGCGACTTGAGGTCGTGGGTCATCATGGCCACGAACTCCTCGCGCTGGCGTTTTTCCTTCTTGTCGTGGCTGATGTCGCGCAGCTGGTAGAGTTCCCCTTCCGGCGCGGACCCGCCCAAGGGCGCGGAGCGGACCTGGATCACCGCCCCGTCGATGCTGACCTCCACCGGCTCGTCCTGCGCGTTCTCGCTGAGCACGCGATAGATAGGTGTGCGAAGCGGCAGCATGTCCACCCGCTTCCCGAGGACCTTGGCACGCTCGACGTGCAGGATGTCCTCGGCCCTGCGGTTGATGAAGAGCACCTTGCCGCCGGCGTCGAGGTAGACCGCTCCGCAATCCACTTCCTCCAGCAGGCGCGCCGCCAGGTTTTCACGTTCCTCCTGCATGACACCTCCAGCTTCAAAGCCCTGTTTTTGCTTATCGGAACCCTTGTGCATAGCTTGAGCCAAAAGAACTGCAAAAGTTTACCAGAGGGAGAGAGGATGGGAATTGTGGGAGTGATGGGATTTATGGGAATAAGGGAAAACCGGAAGTTGGGGAAGGGGGCTGGGGCTCCCTCCCCCGGAGGGGGAGGGATGGGGAGGGGGAAGGCGCTAGCGACCCATCTGCAGCGGCAGGCCGTTCTTGTACCAGCCGACGATGCCGTCGGTCATGTTGTAAATCTCGCGGTACCCCTTGGTAGCGAGGAAGCTGGCTGCGGTGGAGGAGCGGGCGCCCACGGCGCAGTACACCAGCACCGGCCGGTCGCGGGGAACCTCCTGCACGCGTCGGTTCAATTCCCCCAGCGGGATCAACTGCGCCCCCTTCAGGTGCGCCTGGCGATACTCGTCCGGGGTGCGCACATCCAGCAGCACCATCTTGGCGTTCTTGGCCAATAGCGCCTGCGCCTGCCTCGAGGTGACGTTGGCGGGCTCGACGGCCTGGGAAAGGGAAGCTGTCAGCAGCAAAACGGAAAACAGTACGGCGATGAATCTCATGAATAAACCTCTCTTTGCGATATGAACTAGTCTACTTCCAGTACGTATCCCACCTGCATCGGCTTGAATCCGCCTGGAAAAGCGGTAGCGAGCCGCGCGGCGGCATGAAAACCAGTGCAATGGCCGGGACAGATCTTCTTCAGCCCGTAGCGCTTCAGCGCTTTGATGGTGGCGTCAATCTGGGGCTGCGAAGAGAAGGCGAGATGGCACCCTCCCACCACCCCGTAGACCTGTTCCACCCCGGTCCGCTCCCGCGCCAACTCCAGGGTGTTCACGACGCCGGCGTGGCAGCATCCCAAAAGCAGCAAAAGCCCCTTCTCGGTCACGATGACCAGGGATTGGTCGTCGGTGACCTGGTCCCTCTGGCAGCCGGCTTCGTCGCAGAACAGCCCGGCATCCCCTTCCTCGTAGCTGGTAGCCCGCGGCACCTCGCCGGTGAGAAACACGCCGGGCATCACCTCGCGGAAGGCGTCGCTGTAGGAAAAGCTCGCCCCGAGCCCGGTCAGAAAATCCTCGGAATACGGGATGCCGACCGAGCGGGTGCTCCCCTCGCGGAGCACGTAGCGCCGGGTGAAGACCCCGGGGTGCGCCAGTATCCGCTTGGGACCCGCCGCCTGCAAAAGCGGCCAGAGCCCACCGGCATGGTCGTAATGGCCATGGGAGAGCACCACTTGGTCCACGCTTTTCAGGTCCACGTTCATGCGTTGGGCGTTGTGCAAAAGCGTGTGCCCGCCACCGGTGTCGAAAAGGAGCGGCTGGTCCCCAGCCTGTACCAAGGCGGCGAAGCCGTGCTCCCCGAGCGTTCCGGAAATCGCCCCGGCGGTGTTGTCGCAGAGGACCCGGATGCGGCAGATCATTTGCGGCACTCTGCCGGCGGCAGCTTGGGCACGCCCAGCTTGTCCAGGATGGTCATCATCGGGCACCAGTTGGTGAAGCCGGACTGGAGCAGGTTCAAGCCGATGAAGGCGGTGAACCAGAGCCAGTTCGGATTGTGAAAGTGGGCCAGCGCCAGGGAGATCAGGGTGAAGGTGCCGGCGATAAGCCTCAACAGTCTGTCGATGTACATGCGAACCTCCCGTTTATCCAGTTACTTCGTTTGCTGCAGCAGTTCGGCGACTTTGCCCGCCGTATTGGCGGTGAACTCGACGCAGCGCTTTTTGCCGTCAGCGGTGAGCGCCTTGCAGCAGGTGACGCGGTACTGGTCCTTGAACCAGTGGTGCAGCTCTTTGGTCAGCGCGGCGGCCGCCTTACGGTCCTTAACCACGAGGCCGATGGCCATGGTGCCGCCGGCCACCGCGCCGCAGATGCAGCCGGCGCCAGAGCCTCCGCCGAAACCGGAGGCCAAGTGCACCAGTTCGTCTCCCGCCTCGGGCAGGAATTCGTTTTTCACCGCCGCGAGCACCGCCTCGGCGCAGTGCATCTTGCCGGAGCGGTAGAACCCTTCCGCCTCGTTGGCAACCTTCTCGGCTACCGATTCCCCATTCACTTTTTCAGCGACATTTTTTCGCAACCAGAACACTGAATCCTCCTAAAGGCAGGTTAAGGCGCTACCTCAACCGGTTTTCTATGTTTTTCCTTCCACGACTGCACCATGAAATACAGGATCGGGATGGTGATCCTGGAAAGCGTGGTGGAGGCGATTTCGCCGCACATCATGGCCAGCGCGAGCCCCTGGAAGATCGGGTCGAACAGGATAACGAAACTCCCGACGACGACCGCCGCCGCCGTGAGCAGCATGGGGCGGAAACGGACCGCACCCGCGTCGATGATCGCCTCGTCCAGCGCCATCCCCTCCCGGCGCCGCAGTTCGGCGAAGTCGATGAGGATGATGGAGTTCCTTACGATGATCCCAGCCAAGGCGATGAAGCCTATCATACTGGTCGCCGTGAAGAAAGCCCCCATGATGGCGTGACCCGGCAGGATGCCGATCAGGGTGAGCGGGATGGGCGCCATGATCACCAGCGGCGTGGTGAAGTCGCGGAACCAGGCCACCACCAGCACGTAGATGAGCACCATGACCGCCGCGAAGGCGGCACCCAAGTCGCGGAACACCTCGTAGGTGATGTGCCATTCGCCGTCCCACTTGATGCCGGGGCGCTCCTCGCTCCAGGGCTGGGAGGCGGCGCGCTGCTCGATGTGGTACCCCCCCGGAAGCGGGATGTTATCGATATCCTTGCGCATCTTCAGGATGGCGTAGACCGGCGCCTCGATCTTGCCGGCGACGTCGCCGATGACGTAGACCACGCTCTTCATGTTCTTGCGATAAAGCGATTTCTCTTCCACGCCGCGCACCACGCGCACGAGCTCGGAGAGCGGCACGTTCCCCTTGCTCCCGGCGACGTAGATGGACGAGAGGGAGGAGACGTCGCTTCGGGAACCGACCGGCAGGCGCAGGTTGATCCGGATCGGCTCCTTCTCCTGCGGCACGTGCATGAGCCCGACATCGGTCCCGCCCACGGCAAGCTTCAAGGTCTGCACCACCTGGGCCGCGTCCACGCCGGAGAGCGCGGCCTTCTCGCGATCTACCTCAAAGCGCAAGGTGGGCTGATCGTCCTCCTGGTACCAGTCGACATCGACCACACCCGCCGTGTTTTTGAAGATGTCGCGTATCTTCCTGGCGATGTCCACGCGGCTTTGCTGGTCCGGGCCGTAGACCTCGGCCACCAGGGTAGAGAGGACCGGCGGTCCCGGCGGGATCTCGGCCACCTTGAGGCGCGCGCCGTAGCGGTCGGTGATCGCCTTCAGCGTGGGACGGATCCGTTTGGCGATGTCGTGCGACTGGCTGCTTCTTTCGTCCTTGCCCTCCAGGTTGACCTGGATCTCGGCGACACTCGGCCCCTGGCGCAGGTAATAGTGGCGCACCAACCCATTGAAGTTGAAGGGGGAACTGGTGCCGACGTAACTCTGGAAATCGGTCACCTCGGGCACCTTCCTGAGCGCGTCGCCAAGCTCCGCCACCATGCGCGCGTTCTCCTCGAGCGTCGTCCCCTCCGGCGCGTCCACGATCAACTGCAGCTCGCTCTTGTTGTCGAAGGGAAGCATCTTGACCGTGACGGCCTTGAAGTAGATCAGCGAGCAGGACAGGATCAGCAGGATGACCACCATGGCCAGGAAGCCGTGGCGCACCTTGGCGTCGTGCAACAGTCGCCCCATCATGCGCCGGTAGAACCGGGTCATCCACGTTTCTTCGGGAGCGGCCTCGCTGCCGTAGTGCGACTCCCCCTTCATGAAGCGGTAGGCGAAGTAGGGGGTGACGATCAGCGCGATCAGGAGCGAGAACACCATGGCCATAGAGGCGCCCACCGGAATCGGGCGCATGTACGGGCCCATGAGCCCGCCCACGAACCCCATCGGGAGAATGGAGGCGATCACCGCCAGGGTGGCCAGCATGGTCGGGTTACCGATCTCATCCACCGCCCGGACCGCCGCCTCCAGCGGCTTGAAGGTGGTCGTGGTGAAGTAGCGGTGGATGTTCTCCACCACCACGATGGCGTCGTCCACCAGGATGCCGATGGAGAAGATCAGCGCGAATAGCGTGATCCGGTTCAGCGTGTAGCCGATCCGGTTGAAGATGAACATGGTGAGCGCGAGCGTCACCGGGATCGCGATGGCCGCCACCGCGCCGGCGCGCCACCCCATGAAGACGGCGATCAGGATGGTGACCGAGATCGCGGCCAGGAACATGTGGAACAACAGCTCGTCGTTCTTGTCCTTGGCCGTTTCGCCGTAGTTCCTGGTGACGGTGACCTGCATCTCCGAGGGGATCAGCTTCCCCTTCTGGAACTCGACCCGCTTCAGGAGGTCTTCGGCCACCCAGGTGGCGTTGGCCCCCTTCCTTTTGGCGATGGCGATGGTCACCGCCGGATAGTCGGCGGCGCCACCTTTCAGGTTTTTTTGGGCCGCTGCCGGGCCGAGGCCGAAGAAGACGAAGTCCTTGGGCTCCTGCACCCCGTCGGTCACCGTGGCGACGTCAGAGAGGTAGACCGGGCGGCCGTCCTTGACACTGACCACCAGGCGGCCGGCATCGGAGGGATCCGCGATGAAGCCCCCCGCTTCCAGGGTGTATTCGCGGTTGCCCGAGGCGAAGGTGCCGGCACGTTGCGACACATTGGCCTTCTCCAGTGCGCTCATAACGGCGAGCGGGGTCAGTCCGTAGGAAGAGAGCCGGGCCGGGTCGAGCTGCACCTTGAGCTCGCGCGACAGCCCCCCCTTGATCTCCGAGTGGGCGACGTTATCCACCTTCTGCAGGTCGTCGCACAGTTCGCGCGCCACGCGGCGCAGCGCGTTGTGGTCGTAGCGGTCCGACCAGAGGGTGAGCGAGAGGATCGGGACGTCGTCGATGGACTTCGAGACCACCAGCGGTTCGCCGGCGCCGGGAGGGAGGAGGTTGCGGTTGCTCATCACCTTGTTGTAGAGCTTGACCAGGGAGTCTTCCATGCTCTCGCCGACCAGGAAGCGGACCGTGATGATGCCCATCCCCTGGCGGCTGGCGGAGTAGATGTACTCGACGCCGTTGATCTCCCAGATCTTCTTCTCGAAGGTGGTCACCACCCGCTCCTCGACCTCTTTCGGGGAAGAGCCGGGCATGGGGAGGTAGATGTCCACCATGGGGACATTGATCTGCGGCTCCTCCTCGCGCGGCGTCGCGATGACCGAGTAGAGCCCGATCAAGAGCGAAGCCACCACGATGAGCGGCGTCAGCTTGGAATCTATGAAAGCGCGGGCAATCTTCCCCGCGAAGCCGAGGTTGTTCATGAAGTTCTCCGACCTACTGCACCTTGGCGCCATCTACCATCTTGTCGAGGCCTGCCGTGACTACTTTTTCGCCGGGGGCGAGGCCGGAGAGGATCTCCACGCGTCCGCCCTGTGCCCGTCCGGGCTTGACCAGGCGCAGGCGGGCGAGCCCCTCGGGGGACACCACCCACACCGAGGTTAGCGAGGAACGCTGCACCACCGCCGTTTCCGGGACCGCGACCCCCTTGCGGGAGCCGGTCTTGAAGAAGGCCTTGCCGTAACTGCCGGAACGAAGCCCCTTGGAGGGGAGATCGACCTTTACGGTGAAGGTGCGGGTGGCGGGATCCACCACCGGGACCACCTCGGCGACGCGACCGGTCGCCGGCGCCCCCTCTACCGCGATACCGATCTGGTCACCCGCCTTCACCTTACCCAGAAGCATCTCGGGGGCGGCCACTTCCAGGCGGAAACCTTCATCCCCTTCGACGGTCAGAAGCGGCGTCCCCGGGAAGACGGTCTGCCCCGCCTCGACCTGCTTGGCGACCACCACGCCGGAGATGGGAGAAGTCACCCTGCCGTACCCGGCTACCGCGCCAGCGGCCTTGGCACCGTGCCGGGCCTGGGCCAGGCGCGCCTCGGCCCTTGCCACCCCCTGCGCCGCCACCTCCTGCTCTGTCTTCCGGGTGTCGTACTCCTGGCGGGTCACCGCCTGCTCGGCAAAGAGACGGGAGTACCGGTCGAAGGTAACGTCGGCCAACTTCTTCTGCGCCTGCGCCTCGGAGAGGGCGCGCGCCGCCTCCTCGACACCGGACGCCGCGCCGGCCGCAGCGGCACCGCTTTCAACGGCCTCGATGGCGACGAGCAGCGTACCCCGGCCGACCCGGTCCCCTTCGCGCACAAAGACCCGGCTCACGCTGCCGGGAATCCGGGCCGCGATTTGGGCGCTGTTGCGCGCCCGCACCGTGCCGACCGCCTCCTGGACGTCAGGAAGATCCTCCGCCGCAAGGGTCTGCACCGTGGCGCCCTTAACCACCGGCGGCGGAGCCGGAGCGACGCTGTGCCCCTCCTTCTTGCCGCAGCCGAAGGCGCTCGCTATCACTAGGGCAATCAATGCCGCCCGATATGGTCTCATTGCAGAACCTCCTTAACAAACACGCCAGTGCGGAAGTAGATCTCTCCGGTAGCGGCGTGGAAGCCGTTGTCGACCTCCACCAAGTTGGCGCGGGCCTGGGTGAGCGCGGTCTCCGCGTCCATCACCTCGACCAGGGATGACAGCCCGTTGCCGAAACGCAGCGTCACCAGGCGCCGACTTTCCTCGGCATCCCGCACTGCGGACTGCGCGCTTTCCAATTTCAGGCGCGCCTCCTGGCGGCGCAGCACGCTCTCGGTCACCTGCAGCGCCACTTCCCTGCGCTCGTTTTCCAGCACTTCCGCCGCGCTCTGGCGCACAAGCTCCGCCTTCTCCTTGTCATGGGAGCGCTTGCCGCCATCGAAGAGGTCCCAGCGCAGGTTGACACCGACGGTCCAGGAATCCTTGTCAGTCCCCAAGGGGATGTCCCGATCGTTGATCTGGTAGCTCCCCCGCGCATACAGGGTGGGAAGATAGGCGTTTTTCGCCTGCCTGACCGCCAGTTCGCCGCGCTGCTCCGAATTCTCAGCCAGCTTCAGATCCGGGCGATTCTGCCGCGCCAGGGCAATCAGTTGTTCCAGCTCTTGCGCGGGCTCCGCCAGCTTGGGGAGTTCCGCCACATCAAGAGGCTCTCCCTGCGCTCCGCCGACCACCAAGTTGAGCCTGAGCCGGGCGAGCAGCAGGTCGTTTTTCGCCGAGATCACGCGTTGGTCCGCCTGGGCGACCGAGGTCGCGGTGCGCAGCCGGTCCGACTTGAGACCGATGCCGTCCTTCTCGCGCACCGCCGCCAGGCGATCGTGCTCCCGCGCATTCAGAAGCGCCTGGTCGGCCACCTCGCGATAGGCCAGCGCCTTGCGGACGCCCAGGTAGGCCAGATAGACGCGGAAGGCGATCTCCTCGCGTTTCGCCTCCTCGGAGAACGCTGCAGCCTCCGAACCTTTCCCCGCCAGGGCCACGCCGGTGGAGATACCGAAATCGATCAACGGCTGCTCCAGCGTCACCGCAGTCTTGAAATCGCCGCGGGGCGAAGGGTTGTTCAGGGTGTCGGCGGCGAAGTCCTTCCCCGGGTTGATGCGCCCCTCGTCCAGCTTCATCATGAAGACCGCGCTGGGCGTGTTGGAGAGGACGGCGCCGCTATCCAGCGCCACGCGGGGAAGGTAACGACTCCGGCTGGACGCCACATCATGCTCCGCCGCACCGCGCTCCAGCGAGGCCGCCTTGAGAAGGTGGTTACTTTGCAGGGCGCGCTTGACCGCCTCAGGCAGCGTGACCACCTCGCCAAAAGCAGGCGCCGCAAAGGATGCGGCGAGCAGAGCGATGAGCGGTAGCAATCTGTGATTCACCCGGAAACCTCCTTGCCGGTACAGTCAGAATATCGCATCGAGATATATTCGAATTCTTATATATATTCAGATGTGACAATTGTCAAGGTAATAACGGTATAAGCATCGGTGTCATGCACCTTTTCGGAAAGCTAGAAGTTTAACACTTAGAGGCGACGGGTTCCGCCGCACATGAAAAAAAAAGCGCGCCCCCGAGGGAGCGCGCCATGTTTGGTACGAGCCGTTTTACGCGATCAGGCGCCGGCCTGATTGAGCAGGTAGCGCCCGACCCAGTGCCGGGAGAACTGCATCGCGGTGCGGCCACAGCGCTTGGTCTTGTCGTGCGACCACTGGATCGCGTCGAGTTCCAGTTCTTTGCTCCAGGGGATGGTCACCTTGCGGGCCTTCGCCTCGCGCTCCACGCACTGGCGGACAGCGTCGAGATAGCGATCCTGGGTGAAGACGTGGAAGGCGACCCAGAGGCCGAAGCGGTCGGAGAGGGAAACCTTCTCCTCCATCGCCTCGCTCTCCTGCAGTTCGCCGTTGACGTACTTGCCGCCCAAAAGGTCGGTGTTGTACTGCGGCAGCAGGTGGCGACGGTTGGAGGTGACGTAGATGAGCACGTTCTCCGGCGCAGAGTAGACCGAGCCGTCCAGGGCGCTCTTCAGCATCTTGTAGGAGAGTTCGCCGATCTCGAAGGTGAGGTCGTCGCACAAAAGGATGAAACGGTAGGGCTGGTCCTCGACGGCGCTGAAGATCTCGGAGAGGTAAATGAGGTCTTCCTTCTCCACCTGGATGACGCGCAGCCCCTCGGGGGCATACTCGTTCAAAAGCGCCTTCACCATAGAGGACTTGCCGGTGCCGCGCGAACCCCAAAGGAGCGCGTTGTTGGCCGGGAGCCCTTTCAGGAACTGGCGGGTGTTGAACACCATGATTTCTTTCTGCTTCTCGCAACCCAGGAGGTCGTCGAGCCTGGTCTGGTCGGTGACCTTGACCGCCTCCAGGTATCCCGAAAAGGAATGACGACGCCAGTTGGCGGCGGGGCAGGTGGCCCAGTTGACGGCCTTGACCGCCTTGGGAAGCAACATTTCGACTGAGCTGAGCACGCGCTCGAGCTGGGCTACGACCTCCGGTTTCAGATTCAGCATGTACTTTTCCGTCCCTTGTGTGGTGGGCTCCGAACCGGCAGTTTGTTCTGATGAAACAACCATGCCTAAGTAACCCCCGGTAATTTATTTAAATCTGTATACGTTATCAGCAAGCCCGCTGTCAAATTAAAACAATGTGTCAATTGCCGCCGTGTCGGTTCTCGCACAAGGCCCAGGCCGTTGCTCCCGGGATGAGGATGCCGGCGCGCGCCAGCGAGATCATCACGGCATTGTCCCATTCCAGGAGCTTGCCGACCAGCATCGCGAGGAGTCGCCCACCACGCCAGCGTCCGCGATCCCTCACCCGGCCCCAATGGTAGAGTCTGGATGACAGGAACCTCGGGATCAGCAATGAGCCGAACAGGTACCCGGAGCTCACAACGACCAACCCTGCGCTCCAAGCGAGCTGTTCCACCTGCTTCAGTCGATAGCGACGGTAGTGACCGCGAAACCAGTCATGACCGCTGTAGAGCGCCTCGAAGGCGGGGACAGTAACCAGGACACGCCCCTTGGGAGCCACGTGCTGCCGTACCACCCGCTTCAGATAGCCCCGGTCATCCTGCACCCGTTCCAGCACGTCCACGATCAGGGTGAGGTCGTATCTGTTCCTAGCCGGGGGAAGCTCCCGTCCGTAGCTGATCCCCGGGTCGGGCTCCTCGTTCAACCGCGTCTCGGGGAGGTCCGGGTCGACCGCGGCTACCTCCTTGCTCTGCAGCCCCCCGAAGATGGTGCGGCAAAGATAGCCGTCGCCGCAGCCCACCCCGAGCACCTTTACCCCCTCGTGCAGCGTGTTTCCCAGCAGGGCTGCCAGCGCCCCGGCCCGCGCCCTCTCCCATGGATGCCGGGGGGAGCGCCCTTCCCTTTTGCTAGCGTCCATGGCTAGTACCTCATTTCACAGGCGAGACCTGCGCTGGCCGCGGAAATCAGCGCGCGAAAGGACAGCCGCTTGATGATGGAGTTGCTATCTTTCTTTTCGCTTTTAGGGTGGTCGAGATGGTTGTAGTGCAGTAGGCGAGGCAGTAGGAAACCGGAAAAGAGGCTGATCGCCGCGGGTGCGGCGCTGCAGAGGAAGAAGAGGAGGGCGATGACGCTATGGGGCACGCTGTAATGAGCCATAGGCGAAATTAAATATCATTAACTTGTCATTGTCAAACGGCGGCGCTACTGCCGGGGGGGCTCCAGTTCGCCGGTGTGGCTAAGCCATGCAAAGGAGAGGGCCAACAGGTCGGCGACTCCCCCCATGGTGAGATTGCGGCTCACGTAGTGCTCGTTGCGCTGGGCCAGAAAACTCATGAAGTCGTCGCGTTGCTCGACCAACTGCTCCAGCGCCCGGCCATCCTCCCGAACGGTGCGTAGCCCTTCCCTGCCGCAGCGGTGCAGAGCGGTCGTGTCTTCGACAGTGGCCATCAGCCGTCCCAGCATGGCGTACGCCGCGCTGCCCCTGTTGCCCGCCGCCAGCTCGCAACGGAAAGCGGGGAGCGCTTCCCGAAACAGCGCTGGGAGCCCGTCCAGGGCCTCCCCCCTGATGCCGCGGGCGCCGTAGTTGTCGCAGGCGCGGCTGCCGTTACTGTCATCCTGCCCGGCCACCTCGAAAAGCCGGGCGGCGACGTCCGCGACGGCTGCGCTGAGCGCCGCCTCCCCTGCCCTATGCGACCGGGCGGCCGCAGCTAGCAAAAGACCGCTCAAGAAGATGTACCCCTTGTGGCAGTTGGTGCCGGCGCGCTCCAGCATCGCCTGCTCGGCCTCGATTCCCAAACGCACCTGGGCCGTGAGTTCCTCACCTCGCACCAGCGAATCGGCCAGGCGGCGGAGGTAACCGGAGACTACTGCCAGGGATGCTTCCATGCGGCTGATGGAGAGGTCGTGGTGGGAGCCGGCATCGTTCAGGTCGACGAGCCCGGGCTTGGGGGTCAGGTAGAGTTCCAGAAAGGCGCCGCGCACCAGGTTGTCGGCCAGCCGCCTCAGTTCAGATCGCATCGATCACCGCCCGCGCCTTGAGCACCAGTTCCTCGGTGCTGTGGCGCTTGGCATGGATGCAGGCGAGAGCGGGCTCGCGGCAGATCAGGCAACTGCGGGGGGCGATGTCGAGTTCGGCGCGACCGACCTGGCGGCCGGCATGGTCATAGACGTCGAGGTCGAGGAGTCGCCCGGCCGGGTGCCTGGCCTCCAGCGCCATCCCCAGCCGTTTCACCTGGGTGACTTGGAGCCGGGTACGGTACAGCGCGAAGGGTCCGAGGGCATCGGCGCCCGAGAAGGCAGGCGTCACCTTCATGGCGGAGACGAGTTCCTTTTCGCCCCAGGCGAAGAGGCGCTCCGCATGCGGCCCGGTCTTCGCCGCCCCCGGCAGGTTCAGCGACAACATCACCGTGGCTGGGAACGGGGTCGGGAACAGCCCGTCCACAAGCTCCTGGCGGGCATCCCGCGCTGCGAGGATGCTATTCCTTAACGCGTCTGACGACATCGATAATGCTCCCGTCCCGATACTCGATCACCGCCACCACCTCGTCCTCGAATTCCAGGGGGCGCGGCGTCCCGGTGACCCGACATATCTCACGCTGCAATTCCCCGATCTCCTTGACCGGGAGCTTCCTCCTGATCAGCTCTTCCTTGAGTTCGGCGTGCTTCTCGTTCACCGCGATACCGCGCTCGGTGACCACCACGCCGATGGTTTCGCCGGGGGTAGTGATGGTGGTGACCCGGTCCCTGACGATGGGGAGCCGCCCGCGGATGGAGGGGGCGACGATGATGGAGAGCTTGGCGCCGGCCGCGGTGTCGGAGTGCCCGCCGGTGTTGTGCAAGAGGTAGCCGTTGGACTCGGTGTTCACGTTGACGTTGAAGGAGGTGTCGACCTCGGTGGCGCCGAGGATGACGCAGTCGAGCCGGTTCACCACCGCCCCCGCGTTGAAGGGGTTCGCGTACATGTCGGCGCTGATCTCCTGGTGGGCGCGGTTCCTCCCGATGGACTGTACCGCCTCCTGGTCGAAGCACTGCACATCCATGAGCGCCGAGAAGAGCCCCTCCTCCAGCATCTCCACGAAGTAGCCGGTGATGCCGCCGCAACCGAAGCTCCCCTTGATGGAGCCCTTGCGCATGGCGTTACGCACCTTTTCGGCCACGGCCAAAGAGATGCCGCCCGAGCCGGTCTGGAAGGAGAAGCCGTCCCGCAACAGCCCCGCCGCCTCGATCACCTGCGCCGCATAGCTCGCGATCTGCAGTCCGACCGGATCGGTGGTGACGCGGGTGGTGGTGGAGACGATTTTGGCCGGGTCGCCGAGCCGATCCACGACCACCACGTAGTCCACCAGGGTCTGCGGGATGCTGACCGGGACCACCGGGAACGGGACCAGGTTGTCGGTGACGGCGACGACGCGGGAGGCGTAGGTGGCGTCGATCTGGGCGTAGCCCAGGCTGCCGCAGGCCGAGGGGCCGTAGTAGCCGTTCATGTTGCCGTACTCGTCGCAGCACGGCGCCGCGATGAAGGCGACGTCGATGGGCACGCTCCCCTCGATCACCGAGCGGGCGCGGCCGCCGTGGGTGCGCACCACGATGGGGCAGGAGATCTCGCCCTTGGTGGCCATCTCCCCGATCAGGCCGTTCACGCCGCACTGGAAGCCGGCGATGACGCCGCTCTTGATGTGCGGGATGATCTCGGCGTGCACCGGGTGCACCGAGGAGGAGGCTATCCAGATCCCCCTGAGGCCAAGATCCGCGATCTCGGCCACGATCCGGTTCAGCAGGAAGTCACCGTTGCGCAAGGAGTGGTGCGTGGCGATGGTCATGCCGTCTTTGAGCCCGCTCGCCTCGATAGCCTCCCGAAGCGACGAGAGGAGCTTCTTCTCACCCGGGTTCACCCGCTTCAGGGGACGGGCCGCCACGGTGCCTACCGGCCGGATGGCGAAAGGGTCGCCGTAAGGGATGAGCGGTTTTCCCGCGTAGCTTTCCGGGATCTCCCGTCCCAGGCTATTGAGCGCCATGTATCGCCTCCTCGTCAATCAAGGTGTCCACCATGCCGTGGGCGTAGGCGGTGCGCAGCACGCGGGCGGCGCGCTTCACCACCGGGGCGTCCACCATCTTGCCGCCCAGCGCGATAACGCCGGTACCCAACTGGCGCGCCCGCTGGATCGCTTCGATGACCTGCAGGGCGTACTCGACCTCGTGCTGCTTGGGGGCGAAGACGTCGTGCACCACCTCGATCTGGCGCGGGTTGACCAGGCACTTGCCGGTGTAGCCGAGCCTTTTCGCCAGCTCGGTTTCGTTGCGGAGCCCCTCCATGTCGGAGACGTCGGCGAAGATGGTATCTACCGCCTGGATTCCCTTGGCCTTGGCGGCCCAAAGCACGCGGGTCCGGGCGTTGAAGAGTTCCTCGCCGCCGCGGCTTCTCTCGATTTCCATACTGGCGGTGTAGTCCTCGGCGCCGAAGGCGAGCGCGAAGATGCGCTCGGAACTATTGGCGATGCCGACCGCGTTGATGACCCCGAGCGCGCTCTCCAGCGAGGGGAGGATGCCGAATCGGCCGATCTCCACCTCGAGTTCCTCCTCGAACTCGGTCAAGAGCGTGTCCAGCCGCTCCACGATCTCCGGGGTGTCCGCCTTTGGGAGCCGAATGCCGTCGGGCATGGCCGGGAGCACCACCTTCAGGTCCTCGTAGCCCCACTTGGTGTCGAGCGGGTTGATGCGGACCAGGAGTTCCTTGTTGCGGTCGGTGTAGTTCAGCAGGAAGTGCCGTACCAGATGGCGCGCCGCGTCCTTCTCGGAGAGGGGGACCGCGTCCTCGAGGTCGATGATGACGGAATCGCAGTTGAAGATGGGGATGTTTTGCAGCATGGAGGGCATGTTGCCCGGAACGTAGAGCAGGGAGCGTCGCAGCTTGAAGCCGGCCATCAGGGCGCCTCCTCGTCGATGTAGATGGTGGGGATCCCCCCGACCTTGGAAACGTGGCGTTCGACGCCGGAGACGTCGAGTTCGGTGAGGATGATCTCGCAGGTGGCGAAGACCTCGGCCTCGTAGAGATGCCCCCCCACCACTTCGCCCGATGATTTGGACATCATGATGTGGAAGTGGCAGTCCAGCAGGTCGTCCTCGCCGGGGACGATGTTCCCCTGCAGCCCCAGAAGTTCGCAGGGCCCCTCGATGTCGTGGATGGTGACCCGCGGCGGGGTGATGGGAAGCTTGGCGCCGGTCTTGATCCCCCTCAGGCGCACGTTCTTCACGCTGCCGAGCGCCGAGACGATCATGGCGTAGCGCACGTCGGTCAGGTGGGCGAATTGCAAAAGCCGGGTGGTGAGACTTTCACCCGGCGTGATCTTGATGATGAAGCGCCTGCCGTTACTGCACTCCTTGTACCAGAGACCTTCCATTTACCCCTCCGTCCCCCGCATGATCGCCGTCTCCAGGCGTGCCTCGATGGCGTAGTCGAGCGCGCCACGGTCGGTGATACGCACCTCGCCCGCGTCGATGCCGTGCTTTTGCAGCATCTCGTCCACCTTGGCCCGGATCAGCGCCCCGAACTGCTTCAGTACCGTCGACTCTATGGTCACGTTCAGCGTCTCGGCCGGCTCCAGGAACACCATCAGGTCGCTGGACTGCATGGTCCCTGCCTGCGCCTTCTTCACGATCTTCATTTAGCTCCTCCCTTGTCCCAGATCTTGATTCCCTCGCTTGAGAGAAGGAAGTCCAGGGTGCTGACCGGCACCAGCTCCGCGATCCCCTCCAGTTCGCCGCGCAGCAGCATGTCACGTATGCGCGAGGCGGAGATCGGCTGCTGGTCCGCGTTCTTTCTCTCTGTTTCCCGCACCTCGATCCCCAGCGGCGGGAGGATGCGGTGCATGGCCTCGTTATAGGCGGCGGTGGTGCCGCACAGGGGCTCGCTCCCGACGAAACGGGACTTAACGTGGAAGTGCGGCGCGATCCGCTGCGCGAAAAGCAGGAGGTCGAGTTCCATCTGGATGGCCCCGCCGGGGTCCCCGTCTTTCAGGAAATAGGTGGGGAAGGTGATGCTGGAGACGGCGTACCACGAGGTATCGATCACGGTGACGTTGGGGAGATCGGCGGTGCCGTCCTGGGCCATGCGCATGCGGGCGACGAAGGGAAACAGGGAACGCTCCTCGCGCACCACGAACAGGAAGAGCTGGTCCACTGCGGCCGCGGCCTGTTCCACCAGATGGCGGTGCCCCAGGGTGAACGGGTTGCAGTTGGCGACGATGGCGCCGTTGTTGCCGGGGCGGATGAGGCGGGTGTACCGGGTGAGGTAGCGCTTGAGGCCGTCGCCGTACTCGAGGAGGGCGGTCTTGCCGGAAGCGGCCAGAAGGTTGAAATTGAGGGTCTCGAAGTTGGGCGCCAGTGCGGGCGAGGTGAATATGAAAAAAGAGTCGACCCCCTCCTGGTAGCCGCGTCCGACCAGTTCGGTCACCACCTCGTCCAGTAGTGTCCCGCCCTGGTGCGAGGGGGCCACCGCGAGCATCTTCAGGGTGCGCCCCTGCCTCGCGCCGACAGCGACCAGGCGCCCGGCCGCGAAGATGCCGACCAGATCGTCATAGGGTGTCTCGAACTGCAGGCCGGTTGCTTCGAGTAGCGCCCGGGCCTGTGTGAGATCGTCAGTGGAGAGCAGTGAAGTAACCATTGGCAAAGACTAGCACTAAACAGTTGTAAACGTAACCGCGTATACCAAATTTTCCGCAGTCCGCTGTGTGCTGGAAACGATGCTGAAAACCCGCTAGAGCCGCGGAAGATGACAGTTTTGTCATTCAAAAAAAGCTATGACTCACCACGGACGTTGTGATATGTTGTCAAATTGTCCGTTCCTGCCAATCGTGGCAGCATCCAATTGAAAAAACAGAGAAAAAATGAACACTATCTCAGTCGTAATACCGGCCCACAACGAGGCGGACAACATAGGGAACCTGGTACAGGAAATCGTCGCCACGGGACTTGAGTGCGAAATCGTCGTCGTCGACGACGGCAGCACCGACGACACCCATGCCCGGCTGCTCGCCCTGAAGAACTCGGTACCCTCCCTCAAGGTGGTCCAGCACGACCGCGCCTACGGCCAGAGCGCCGCGGTGGCCACCGGCATCAGGCAGGCCGGCGGCACCATCATCGCCACCATGGACGGCGACGGCCAGAACAACCCGGCCGATGTCCCCAAGATGGTCGAGGCGATCCTGAAAAGCGACAACCCGAACCTGAAGATGGTGGCGGGTTACCGCAAGAAGAGGGACGATCCTCCCTGGCGCATCATCTCGTCCAAGCTGGCCAACGCATATCGCCGCTCCTTCCTGCGCGACGAGACGCCGGACACCGGCTGCGGCCTCAAGGTCTTCTACCGCGCGGCGTTCCTGGAGCTTCCCTTCTTCGACCACATGCACCGCTTCCTCCCCGCGTTGATCAAGATGAAGGGTGGCGACGTCATCTCCGTCGAGGTGCATCACCGCCCACGCACCGCGGGGGTCTCCAAGTACGGGACATTGAACCGCCTCTGGGTCGGCATCGTCGACATCTTCGGGGTGTGCTGGCTGCGCATGCGCGCAAAGAACGTAAAGATCACGAGGTGCGACTAGATGGTTTTAACGGAAAAGGCCTGGGTGGCCATCGGCCTGGCCGGGCAGTTCTTCTTCACCATGCGCTTCGTGGTGCAGTGGATCGCCACCGAGAAAAAGAGAAAGAGCGTCATTCCCGAGTCATTCTGGTACTTCAGCATCTTCGGCTCGTTGATCCTGCTGGTCTACTCCCTGTACCGCAAGGACCCGGTCTTCATCCTGGGCCAGGCCTTCGGCACCACCGTCTACCTTAGGAACCTCTTCTTCATCCACAAGGAAAAGAAAGATGCCGCAAGCGATCCGGCTGCTGATTAGAGAGCTGCGCCTCCCCATCGCGATCCTGGTCATCCCCGGGATCGTGCTTGCCCTGCTGCTCCCCTACTTCCCGGTGGATGAAACGCGCTACCTCGGCGTGGCGTGGGAGATGTGGAACAACCACTCCTTCATCGTGCCGCTGCAAAACGGGCTCCCCTACTCGCACAAGCCGCCGCTGCTCTTCTGGCTCTTGAACCTGGACTGGCTCCTGTTCGGGGTCAACGAGGGGACGCTGCGCTTCATCCCGCTCATCTTCAGCCTCTTGAACCTCACCCTGGTGTACCGCATCGCGCTCAAACTGTGGGACGACCGGCAGGTGGCGCGCTACGCGGCGGTGATCCTCGCCTCCATGCTCTCCTACCTGCTCTGGTCCAGCGTGATCATGTTCGACGTGATCCTGGCCTTCTGGGTGCTCGTCGCGGTGCTGGCGGTGGTCTCGGCGGCCCAGGAACACCGGCTCGCCTGGTACCTGCAACTCGGCGTAGCCATCGGTGGCGGCATCCTGACCAAGGGGCCGGTGGTGCTGGTCTACGTCCTCCCGGTCGCCCTTCTGGGCTTTCTCTGGGTGCCGAGGGAGCGCTTCTCCGGCAAATGGTACGCCTGGCTCGGGCTCTCTATTCTGATCGGCATCGGCGTGGTGCTCTTCTGGCTGGTCCCGGCGGCGCTCACCGGCGGCGAAACCTACCGGCGCGCCATCCTGTGGGGGCAGACCGTAAACCGGATGGCGAACTCCTTCGCGCACAAACGCCCCATCTGGTGGTACCTTCCCTGGATCCCGACGCTGTTGATGCCCTGGACCCTTTTTCCGCCGGCGTGGCGGGCGTGGAAGCGCCTCTCGTCCGACCCGGGCTTTAAGATGGTGCTGATCTGGGGCGCGGGGAGCGTGGTCGTCTTTTCGCTTCTGAGTGGCAAGCAGGTGCACTACCTGATCCCGGTGCTGCCGACCTTCAGCCTGCTTATGGCCCGCAGCGTCGCCGAGGAGCAGGGAGAGGCGGCGCGCTTCCGCTTCCCCATCGCCGGCCTCTACCTCTTTCTGGGGGCCGGACTGATCACCGCGTCGCTCATCAAACACGGCAAGCTCTTGAAGCACTTCGACCTCATGGAGATCAGGATCGCCGCAGCCGGGCTGATCGTACTGGGGGCAGTGCTCTTTATGCTGCGCCCGCGCACCATGCCCGCCCTGGTCAACCAGGTAGCCGTCGCCTCGCTGGCCTGCTGCCTCCTGTTCCTGGTTGGGGGGAACACCATGTTCCAGCGCTACGACCTGCACCCGATCGCCGAAGCGGTGCGGCAGAAACAGGCCGAGGGATACCAGGTGCTGCACACTGGCAAATACCACGGGCAATTCCATTTCCTGGCAAGGCTGAGCCAGCCTCTGGTTGAACTCCGCAGCCGCGACGAGATCCGCGCCTACGCGGCGACCCACGACAAGATCGCGCTGATCAGCTACGAGAAGGACACCCAGCCCATCGACCCCAAGAGTTACTACTTCCTGCAGCCCTTCCGGAGCAAGCAGGCCGTGATGTGGACCCGGGACGGCATCGCCACCTTCCTGGGCGAGGCGCCCGACAAGAAGGAGCCGACGGAAGCGCCCGACGCCGAATAAACAAAAAGGGCCCTCCGGCAACTGCCGGAGGGCCCTTTTCCGTCCATGGATCTCCCCCTACTTGTACCCCGCCTCTTTCCAGGCGTTCACCCCGCCCTGCAGCGCCCATACCTTGGTGAATCCCTTCTCTGCAAACTCAGCTGCCCGACCGGCAGACGTATGTTCTTGCGGTCAATTGCAGTAGAAGATGATCTCCTGGTCTTTCTTCACCTCGGGGAGCCTGGCGTTGAACTCGCCCATCGTCCAGGCTTTTTCCAGCCGGATGCCGCCACACATCTCCTCGCTGTCGTATGAGCAGACAAAGAGCGCCTCGCCTGCCTGCACCTTCCTTCGTGCCTCCTGAACCTGAATCCTTCTTGCCTCGGCCATGTCTTCCTCCTTCCATCCCGGTTGGGATGATCCCGAGCCACTGTGGCTCACTGCGCCATTAGCCTGTTCCCACCAGGCGGTACAAGGGTAGCAGAGAAACCTTCAAAACCAACCGGCGCTATCCCAGGTGGCGGTAACAGAAGTCACCCAGGTAGCTGAGCGCCGTATCGGGGGCCTTGTTGCAAACGAACTGCAGCAGCTTCTTGGCCATGGACTCGTCCCCCATGGCGCTGGAGTGGGGTGGAGCGTTGGGGTAAAGGAAATGGGGGAGGTCGGTGACCTGTGCACCCCAGTGGGACTTGAACTCCATCAGGCTCTTGTTGTGCTCCGAGGTCTGGCCGAAATCCAGCACCCGGTATCCCTGCAGGCAGGCCTCCCTGATCGCAGTCCAGAACAGGAAATGCACCGGGCTCGAGTCGTTGTGCAGGGCGTTGACCGCCGAGTACTCGATGGAGACGCGGCTTTTGAACTTGAAAAGGAGCAGGCCGGCGACGGTTTCGCTCCCCTTGCGGCACAACAGCAGCTCCACCAGCCCCTGCGGCCCAAAGGTCTGCCAGAGCGCCTTCACCAGCAGGTAGGGGTGGGGAGGCAAGCCCTTCCGCTTCCTGGTGACGCGGTGCAGCAGGTAAAACTCCCTGAGGTCCGACTCGCGCTTGCCGCGGATCAGGTGCAGGTCACACCGCTCCGCGCGGGCGATGCGCTGCCGCACGCAACTGCGATGAAAGCGTTGCCAGACCTGCTCCGGGTCGTCGCACAGGGTAAGCGAGTGGTGTTTGCGGAGGCAGTCGGCGTGGAACCGATCCCTGTTCAGCAGGTGCGCGGCGGCCGCGGTCCTGATCTCGACGCGGGAGATGCCCAGGCACTGCGCCAGGCACAGCACCGCTTCGCTCAGCAGCTCCATGTCTCCTGCATCGGTCACCAAGGGGTCACACAGGGTGGCGAAGGGGATGCTTACCAGCCGCCGGCCCGTGAGCCAGCTTTCCACGCTATATACCGGGAGCGCCGCCTTGATCCCGTCCGCGGCATCCTTGATGACCAGGTAGTAGCCGTACATATGGGGGAAATTGGCATCCAGTACCCGCTTCCATCCTGACAGGTGCGTGATCCAGCCGTAAGGGTGCTGCTGTACGAAGCGGTCCCAGCGGTGGTTGCGCAGCGGGTCGATGATACTGACACTGTTGCCGAGGGCCCCCTCGGCCAACTCCCTGTTAAGGTCGGCTGCCATGACGATTCCCCCACGCCTCCCGGGCAAATTAACAAAATCCCACTTTATCTGCGGCGGTGGCGAAGTCAAGTACCGGCGCCGGTCCGCTGCTCCTGCCGAAAAAATCAGGGCGCGTATTGAGGAACCGGGTGGCGCTGTTAAGATAAGCTTCGTCGTCATCCCCGGCAAAAGGAGCTAACGCATGAACAGCGACAATCTGGCACGGCTGGCGGATCTCCCCCTCAACTACCGGAGGGACCAGCGCAGCAACCTGGACCCCCAAGTCAGGCAGTTGAACCTGAAGCTTGGGCTGCAGTCGGCCCTGGATCTCTTTAGCGACCCGCGGGCGGCGCTGCTGGTGGGTGGCGCCCTCGGCCTTATCTACAAGCGCAGGTACGGCTTGGCTTCGCTGCTGGTAGGTGGGCTCGTGCTGCGGCGGGTGCTGTCACGTACCGGCGCCGGCGAGCGGGATGATGTGGCGCGCCAAAGAAGGGAAAAAGAGTTCGAGCGGCGCGCCCTCAAGGCACAGCGGGGGGACTACGGCCACCTGGAAGTGATCGCTTTCAAGTAACCGGCAATAAAGTGTTGCAGTTTTATGTGTTCCTGCCGATGATATGACCGAGTTGCTTATTTTTGACAGTTGCAGTCGGGGTAATCAATGACTCTGGTAGAGTGGGACAACACGCTGATCCTGGGAATGCCGCAGATCGATGAACATCACCAAAAGCTGGTCGACATCCTGAACCGGTGCTACCGTGCGCTCATGCTGCACGACCACAGCCACGAGTTGGAGGGGGTGGTCGCGGAGCTGCTCGACTACACCCAGTACCATTTCCGGACCGAGGAGCAGTTGATGGCGGAGCTCGACTATGCCGCGGCCCCCTCGCACGCCGCCGCCCACCGCAAGTTCATCAACTCCATCAACAACTTTAAGGACCGCTCCGATGCCGGCGAATCCTTCGTAGCCATCGACGTACTGGTATTCCTCAAGGACTGGCTGGTGGGCCACATCCAGAACACCGACCGCGCCTTCACCAACTTCATCAACGAACGCACCGAATCCTGACAAAAAGGCACCCGGCCCTGTACCAGCGACCGGGTGCCCCGTCCCTTGGTTTTCCTCCCTTCCGCTACCCCCCGCCGTAAAGTCCGGTAAGCGACGCCTCCGCGAGGATGTGGTCCTGCATGGCCACGTCCAGTTGCCCCTTGCTGGCGGTCCCGGGCAAGTCCAGGGTAGTGTCCAGCGCGTAGAGCCGGAAGATGTAGCGGTGGCTCCCCGAAGGGGGGCAGGGCCCGCCGTACTGGTTATGCCCCCAACTGTTCTTGCCGATCACCACCTCGCGCGGCTCGGCCTGCTCCACCAGCGAAGTCACCCTCGGCCCGATATTCCAGAGTATCCAGTGCACCCACAGCCCGTTCGGGGCGTCCGGGTCCTCCATGACGAGCGCCAGCGACTTGGCCCTTTCCGGGATGTTCTCGAACCTCAATTCGGGGTTCATGTTGTCGCCGTCGCAGGTGTATCGGGCGGGAATGCGCCCGTTATCCTGAAAGGCCGGGCTGGTTAACCGCAACTTTTCCATGAGTAACCCCCTTTTCCTGTACCGGCGCCTGGTGCGCCGGCACGCCTTGTCATCGCTCTGTCTTCTGCATAACCGCGGAAACCTTCACCTCGATCACCAGGTCGTCCACCTGGGCGAACTGCTCCGAGACGGCTCCCACCGGCCGCAGCAGTTCCACGTACCATTGCCCCTCATTCACCGCCCTTCCCACCGGGCTCGCGTTCAGGTGGGTGGCCATGCCGCAGAATTCGGAGCGGCGTACGGAGCGCCGGTTCTCCACCCGCCCTAGCAGGATCGGAGCGAGCTCGCGCTGGTCCACCTCCACCCGCTGACCGGACCTCAGGTAATGCGCCGCCTCGGGGAGCCGCACCACGGCCGACCAGGGGATGCCACCCGCCTCGCCGAGCAACGACGCACTCACGCCACGGAAGCGGCAGTTCTCGAAGCCCTGGAAGAGTTCGGCCGGGACCTGGAGCCGCACCGAGAAGCTGTCCCGGGCATGGCGCAACTGCCCCCAGGCGTTGCGGTTCATGAGGGCGCGAACGGAAAAGGCGCGGGTGAAGGCCTGTTCCCCCTGCAGGTAGAGCGCGAGCCATTCCAGCGCGTTCCGCGTCCAGATGATGTTGCTGGCGAGGGAGGCACCCAGGGTTTCCGACCAGGCACTGAGCGGCGAGGCGACCTCGTAGCCGAAGATGCGCCTCAACCCCTCCTCCGCCACCGCGACCCGGTTCAGCCCCTCCTCGTAGTCGCGGCACAGACGCCTGAGTACCAGGTCGCGCTGCTCGTCGAGCGCCAGGGGTCCCCCCGCGGCCACCAGTTCCTTCCTGCGCCGGATCGACTCGCCGCGCAGTTCGAGCATGCTGGTGATGACAACCGGCTCTTCTTCCGCTACGGCTTCGCCGGCGCTCTCCGCCTCGGGTGCCGCCTCTGCCGGCACCTCTCCCTCCGCCTCCTGCTGCGGTTCTTCTCCCGGGGCCTGCTCCTCGGCAGCCGCCGGTTCCGGGACAGGCTCCTCCGCCGCCGGCGGTTCCTCCCCTTCCACCCGCTGCCGGTCCAGTTTCAGTTCCTGCTCCAGGATCTCCAGGTCATGGCTTAGCTCCTGCCAAGCCCGGTCCAACGCGGCATACTCCCTGAATTCGGCGACAGCGCGCGCCAGCAGTCCCTCCGCCTGCTCCAGCAGCACCTCGACCTGGCGCGGCTCGAAGCGTGCGGCAAGCATTTCCGGATCAGGTCGATACGCGACGACGTTACAGGCCAGCTTGCTCATGTGCAGCCTCCCGGTCTTGTCCCGGCTCGGAATGGGGGGCGGCCTAAGCCGCCCCCGGCACTGTTACAGGAAGGTGGTCCTGGTTCCCTCGGACAGGCGCGAGATCAGGTCCTGGCAGATCTTCTCGCAGTTCTGGCAGCTGGCCCGGCAGATACGGCAGTGCTGGTGCATCTCGGAATGGACCTCGCACTCCTGCATACAGAGGCGGCAGGCGACGGCGCAGCTCTCGAGTTGGGTCCTGAGCAGTTGGGGGACGGGATCGGTCTGGCGGGCAAGGATGCGGGCGGTGGTCTGGCAGATGTCGGCGCAGTCGAGGTTGAGACTGATGCACTTGGTGAGGTCCTGCACCATCTGCTCGCCCAGGCAGGCATCAGCGCAGCTTGTGCAGACGTCGGCGCACTCCACCAGCGAGTTGATGCACTCGGTGATAGCCGTAATGTCCATGGTGAGTTTTCTGGGATGGGCGGCGAACATCTCGGTTGTTTTCATGTGGTTCTCCTTGGTCAGGTCGAATGGGCCTGCAAACAATCAGCACATTCTAACTATATGCTTGGAGAATTCAACGCGGAGCGGGAAGTTCTAGCGCGTCCGGGAAGACCGGGCCGGCGCGGCTGCCGCGGACCACTCCCGGATCACCTGCGCCTCCTGCTCGGGAATGCCGAGGCCGAGCAGGAAGGTGTGGTGCGCCTGGGGGGCCCGCCGCTCGAACTCGGCATGCCAGGTTTCCATGGCTTTGTCGTCCATGCCCGCGGCACGCAGCATCGCTACCCAAGTCTCCTTGTCCACGCTCTCGGGGAGCCCCCCCTCCGACTGCACCCGCAGCATCCGGGCCAGCAGGTGCTGCTGGACCTGA
The DNA here is from genome assembly GCF_016458235.1 of Geomonas propionica. GTDB lineage: Bacteria > Desulfobacterota > Desulfuromonadia > Geobacterales > Geobacteraceae > Geomonas > Geomonas propionica. The sequence continues at coordinate 194,153 of NZ_JAEMHK010000010.1, forward strand.
AGGGCGCGGATCTCTGCGCCGATGGCGGCAAGGCGCTTCCTGAGCACCGATGTTTCCCCTTCCTGCGACTCCAGGACGGCGCGGGTCTCCTCGACGGAGAGCCCCGCCTTGCGGAAGGAGACGATAGCCGCCAGTCGCTCCAGATCGGTCTCGGAGTAGAGCCGGTAACCTGCCTCGCTGCGCCCGGAGGGTGAGAGTAGTCTCTCCTGGTCGTAGTAGAGCAGCGTGCTGCGGGACAGGCCGAACTTCCGGGCCAACTGGCTGATGCGGTACATGAAACCTCCTGCGAAGGAAGCGGCCCCGGGCCTACCCGGGGCCGCGAGATCAGGCGTGATGCTTGCGGACGGCCGCGATGCGCTCGGCCGGAAGCCCCAGCCATTTCAGGAACTCCTGGTGCCCCTCCGGATTCTCCCGCTCGAACAGGCGATGCCACTGTTCCATGGCCGCATCGTCCAGCCCTATCGCCCGGAACCGGGCCGTCCACTCCTCAACTGTCACTTTGCTCATAGTCGTCGCTCCTTTGTGCTGTTTGTGGCGTCATGGCCATGACAGCAGGCATACTAAACCGTGAAGCTGTAGACGGGTCAATAGAAAAACGAAAGATGTTCAACGTTCAATGTTCGCGGAACGAGGGACAGGGGACGGAGGGCGGGGGCGCGAGAAAGCGTGGGAGGCTGACGCTTTGCGCGGCGGGCCTCCCTTTTTCCTCTGCACGCGTTGAATTCCCGGTGCACGCCCCTATAATGAGACCTGGCGTCACGCCGCTCACATCTTTGCCGGGAGGTTTCCATGGAAAGACGGCAGTTTATCAAGATACTGGGCATGTCCTCTCTTTTCCTGCATGGCTGGCTGCGCAACCTCTTTGCGGCGCAAGGGCCCGTGGTGGCAGTGGCGCAAGGCACCGACCATGCCGCCATCACCCGCAAGGCACTGGCGGCGCTGGGCGGCATGCAGCGCTTCGTGAAACCGGGGCAGACCGTGGTGGTGAAGCCCAATATCGGCTGGGACCGCACCCCCGAGTATGCAGCCACCACCAATCCGGTCGTGGTGAAGACGTTGGTGGAGGAGTGCCTGAAGGCGGGCGCGAAAAGGGTGAAGGTATTCGACCGGACCTGCAACGACGCGCGGCGCTGCTACGCCTCCAGCGGCATCGAGTCTGCGCTACACGGCATGAAAGGGGTTGAGGTGAAGCACCTCGAGGAGGAGCGCTTCAAGAAGGTGGCGTTGAACGGAAAGGTGCTCAAGGAGTGGGAACTCTACGGTGAAGCGCTCTCCGCCGACGTCTACATCAACGTCCCAGTTGCCAAGCACCACGGTCTGAGCCGCCTTACCCTCGGCATGAAGAACGTGATGGGGATCATGGGAGGCAACCGCGGCTCCATTCACAAGAACATCGACCAGGCGCTCGCCGACGTGAACGCCTCCTTCCGTCCTCAACTCACCCTGATCGACGCCACCAGGATCCTCACCGCACACGGCCCCCAAGGCGGGAACCTCGCCGACGTCAAGGTCCTGAACCAGGTGATCGCCTCCACCGACATCGTCGCCGCCGACGCCTACGCCACCACTCTCTTCGGCCTGAAACCCGCCGATATCGCCGTGACCCGTGCCGCCTACCAGCGCGGGCTGGGCGAGATGGACCTCGACAAGATGAGGATCGTTCGGGTTTGAAAAAGGTCACCTCCTCCCGCATCTCCCAGCTTTTGTTCCTCGCCCTGTTCCTGGTCCTGTTCCTGATGACCGAGTACCGGGGGAGCGACCGCATCGTGGCGGCGGTGAACGGATTTTTCCGCGCCAACCCGCTCACCGCCGCCAGCACCATGCTGGCGGCGAGAGAGTACCAGCCGCTACTGTTGCCCGGCCTGCTCGTGCTCGTTGCGGCCCTGTTCCTGGGCCGCTTCTTCTGCGGCTGGATCTGCCCGCTCGGCACCATCCTCGACCTCGTCACCGGCAGGATCCGCAAGGTCGGCGCCCTCCGCGCCCTCACCGGACGCGCCAAGTACTGGCTACTCCTGCCGCTATTGACCGCCTCCCTGCTCGGGGTGAACCTGGCCGGCCTCTTCGACCCCATCGCGCTCCTCCTGCGCGCACTCACCTTCTTCTTCCACCCCCTGTTCGGCGACACCGTGCGCGGCGGCTGGCGCTCACTGTACGGCGTCATGGGGGAGCGGCGCGACCTGCTCGACCCCGGCTACCGCCTGCTGCGCGATTACCTGCTCCCTTTCCGGGAAACCCTCTACCCGCTCGCCTTTCTCTCCGCCTTTCTGTTCATGCTGATCCTGTTCCTGGAACGCTACGAAAGGCGCGCCTGGTGCCGCCGCCTCTGTCCGCTCGGGACGCTGCTCGGGCTGGTCTCCCGCCTGGGTCCCCTGCACCGCACCCCCGCGAAGCTATGCGCCGACTGCCAGGCCTGTCGCGAGCACTGCCCCACCTCCTTCGACCGGGATCTGCTGCAAATGGATGAATGCATCCTTTGCCTGGAGTGCTCCCTGCGCTGCCCGTCGCAGCGGGTTCGCTTCCGGTTTGCCGGGTCGTGCCCACAGGTCGGGCCGGTCATGGAGCGGCGCGTCTTCCTCGGGGGGCTTGTGGGCGGGGTGGTACTGGCCAAGGGGTTCCGCTTCCGGGAGCCCGCCGCGCAGGCGAAGCTCTTGCGGCCGCCGGGTGTGCGCGACGAGGATGACTTCCTGAAAAAGTGCGTGCGCTGCGGCGAGTGCATGAAGGTCTGCCTGAGAAGCGCGCTCTATCCCGCCTTCTTCCAGGCCGGGGTAGAAGGGATGTACACGCCGCTACTGGTGCCGCGCCTTGGCTATTGCGAGTACAACTGCACCCTCTGCGGCCAGGTCTGTCCCACCGGCGCCATTCCCGATCTCGGCAGGGAAGAGAAGCAGCGCCAGGTGATCGGCAAAGCTGTCTTCGACAAGAACCACTGCCTCCCCTTCGCCAAGAGGATCGACTGCATCGTCTGCGAGGAGCACTGCCCCATCCCCGGCAAGGCGATCCGCTCCGAGCGGGTCGAGTTGACCGGCTTCGACGGGGTGAAGAGAGTCGTGCAGCAGCCCTACGTCGTAGATGAGCTCTGCAACGGCTGCGGCATCTGCGAGAACGTCTGCCCCTTGGAAGGAAAGGCCGCCATCGAAGTGTTCCGGGTGAAAGACCGGACCCCGCTCAAAGAGGTTTCACCCGCCCCCGCTATGCCCGGCGCACCCCCTCCAGATGCCTCCCCCTACACCGACCCCTACGGTGGCAATTCCTAGAACTTGTACCGTCATCACTTCCCGCTCTCCCGCTCTCCCGCCCAAGCCCCGCCTTCGCCCGCCCTTCCTATACCTCCCATCGCAATGTTGCCGCTGGTCTAGGAGTTGCAAGCCCGTCCTATGCCCCGTCGGCACCTGCCTGTCGGCGCCGGCAAAAACAGCAGCTAAGGAGACGCAGCTATGGCGGCAGCCAGCATGGGAGACACCATCACCATCAGCTACATCGGCACCCTGGACGACGGCACCATCTTCCACAGCACCGAGGCGGAAGGCCCGCTGACGGTCACTCTGGGGGCGGGGGAACTGTTTCCCGCGCTGGAGAAAGCGATCATCGGCATGCGCCCGGCCGAAACCCGGAACATCGCCCTGAGTGCCGACGAGGCGTACGGCGCCCGGCTCACCGAGAACGTCATCAAGGTTCCCCGCCGCAGTTTCCCTGCGGAAAAAGAAATCAGGGCGGGGCAAAAACTGGGCATCGAGTTCGCCGGCGGCACGGCGCGGGTGATGCTGGTGACCGAGGTGAGCGAGGAAGCGGTGACACTGGATGGCAATCACCCCTTGGCCGGCTACAACCTCACCTTCGCGCTGCGCCTGGACCTGGTCCGGTAGCCTACCGAGGAGCGCCGAGATGCAGAAGCAGGACAAACCGGATCGTTACATTTCCTTTGCGGGGATAGAAGGGTATAAGAACTCCCGAGAGCTGGTCGCACTCTTGCGCCGGCACATCGACGCCCCGGGCAAAAGCAACCCATTCTGGGAGAAGTTCAAGGAGAAGCTGGCGCGGGTCGGGCAGCCGGACCAAAACGGCGGACGCAGCCTGGACGAGTTGTTCCTGGTGCACTCCTACATCAACGACATCCGCGGGCTCTTCGAGGAGTACGATGACGAGGCCGCCCTGGAGCTACTGGAGCAGGTAGAAAGGGAAAGTTGCTGAAGTATGGCGCGGCACCCCTGCAGCTGCTCGGACTGCGAGGAGAGCTCTTCGGCGGTGGCCGACATCTGCTCGCTTGCCGAGGCGTTTCCGCCCCGCTCCCCTGCCTGCAATCTTTTTGTCGGCCTGCACCTATACCTGGAAATGCTCCACCATCTGCTGCAACTGTTCCGCATTCCGGTAAAGTTCGCGCGCAGCAACGGCCGACTCGTTGGCGCCTGAAGCCGTCTGCTGCACGATCAGGGTGATCTGCTGCATGCTGCCGGAAATCTCCCCGGTCGTCGCGGTCTGCTCCTCGGCCGCCGTCGCCACCTGGTTCACCTGCATGGCCACGTCATGCACCTGGTCCAGTATCGCGCGCAGGGCGTCACCCGATTTGGCTGCCTCCGCCGTCCCCGCCGTCACCTGCTCGACCCCCTGTTCCATCACCGCGACCGCGCCCCGCGTTTCTCTCTGGATGGCCTTGATCATGTCATCAATCTCGCGGGTGGCACGGCTGGTCCGTTCCGCCAGGGCCCGCACTTCGTCGGCGACCACGGCAAATCCTCTGCCCTGTTCGCCGGCACGGGCCGCTTCGATAGCGGCATTCAGCGCAAGCAGGTTGGTTTGGTCGGCAATTTCATCGATGGTGACGATGATGGCGCCGATCTGGTCGGAACGCTCCCCAAGACTCGCCACCGCCTGGGCCGATTCCTGAACCTTCGTCGCGATGTCCGCCATGGCCGACACGGTCCGATCCACCACCTGGGCGCCTTCCTGGGCAGTGGCGCTGGCGAGATTGGCGCCTTCGGACGCCTTCAGGCAGTTGCTGGCGATGTCCCCGGAGGTAGCGGACATCTCCTCACCCGCGGTGGCTACCGTCGTCGATTGCTGCGCCACCTGCTCCGCAGCCGCGGCTATTTTTTCCGCACCGGCACTGAGCCGTCCCGACTCTGCCACCACCTGCTGCGAATTCGCGGCTATTTGCCGCACCATGCCTTGCAGCTCCTGCACGAACTCGTTGAAATCGCCGGCGGTTTGCGCGAGTTCGTCCCGACTGTTGATAGTGGCCCGACAGGTGAGGTCCCCGGCGCTCACCGAGGTGAGCAGCGCACGGATGGCATTGACCGAAGCCATGATCGCCCTAAGCAGCACGAGGCCCAGAGCTCCCTGCAGCAGGGCACCCGCGATACCGATGCCGACCGCCAGCGCCAGCGCCTTTTTGCGCTGGGCGTCGAAATCCTTGTCAGCCTGGCGCATCTCCTTGACCAGGGAGTCGGTCACCTGGTCCATCGCCTTCTCGATCTTGTCCAAGTGGGCGTCGATCTGGTTGTCCAGATCTTTTACCTCCTTGGTGTTGCCGCGCCCGGCCTTCAGTGCCGGCAGCATCTGTTCCTCGAAGGTCCGGATCACGCTGGTCGTGGCGACCTCTACTTCCGCCGCCAGCTTCTTTTCCTCCGTGGTATCGGCGTTCGCCACGGCGTCCCGTAGCGACTTGAGCACCTCCGCCTTCTTGGCCTGCCAATTCTTCGATGTCTGCTCCAGATCCCCGTTGATCTCGGCATCGGCTATGATCCGGTACAGCGCGACCCCCCCCATGGAGGCCTCTTTGGCGAGGACCGCCGCGTCGGAGCGCTGCGCGCTTTCGTCCTGCATGGTCCCGAGCATGGCGATGGTACGGAATTCCAAGGTAACGATGACGGCGATGGTGATCAGCATTACCACCAAGTTGACGATCATCTTGGCCCGTATGGTAGACATGCGCTTCTCCTTTGGCTCTTATGAAAAACCTTGTTCCAGCTGAGCTATTCGGAAGCGGGCCGCTTTTCATGAATGAGAATAAACGAACCCGCGTCTTCCGTTCTCCCTACGACAGAAGCTATTGCTGTCACAGAGCCTCACAGGGTCGCCCCAATAATGGGAGTTCTCGCGCAACAGTCTCTGCACAGTTTTTTACTGTCTCCATTCCGCACTCACTGTAAGTCGTACCGCAGCTGCCGACGTTCCGACTCAGAGCTCGAAGATTTCCACCGACGTCAAATTTGTCATAAAGTTTTTGCGCCACCGGTCGATTAAAGTGCACTAAACAAGAGGTGCTTAACCATGGCAATAACGTACAAATACTGCTACACTACGTGGGTTGCCGGTAGGTTTTGCTGTCCTTGCAGTCTGTGATTGACGGGTGATTGTTCGATCAGGGAGATGGGAGATGGCGGAAGGTCTGCAGCTTAGAAAATTTCTTGCTCCCGAGTTCATCTTCGGAGCTGGAGCGCGTGAGTTGGCCGGGCGCTACGCCAAGAACCTCGGCGGGCGCAAGGTCCTGGTGGTGTCGGACCCGGGTGTGGTCAAGGCGGGGTGGACCAAGGACGTCACCGACAGCCTGGATGCTGCCGGCGTCTCCTGGGTCCTCTTCACCGCCCTGACCCCCAACCCCAAGGCCGACGAGGTCATGGCCGGCGTCGCGCTGTACCAGGCGGAGCACTGCGACGCGCTGGTGGCAGTCGGGGGCGGCAGTCCCATCGACTGCGCCAAGGGTATCGGCATCGTCACCTCCAACCACAAGCACATCCTCGAGTTCGAGGGGGTCGACATGGTCAAGGCCCCCATGCCCCCCCTGATCTGCATCCCGACCACCGGCGGCACCTCCGCCGACGTCTCCCAGTTCACCATCATCAGCAATCCGCGCGAGCGGGTTAAGATCGCCATCATCAGCAAGTCCGTGGTGCCGGACATAGCGCTCATCGACCCGGTCACCCTGATCACCATGGATCCCTATCTCACCGCCTGCACCGGGTTGGACGCCATGACCCACGCCATCGAGGCCTTCGTCTCCACCGCCAGTTCCACCATGACGGACCTGCACGCCCTGGAGGCCCTGAGGCTTTTGTCGGCGAACCTGGTGCCGAGCATCCGGGAGTTGGACAACGAGGAGCTGCGCGGCAACGTGATGATGGGGAGCCTGCAGGCCGGTCTCGCCTTCTCCAACGCCATCCTCGGCGCCAACCACGCCATGGCCCACAGCCTGGGGGGCGCGCTGGACCTGGCCCACGGCGAGTGCAACGCCATCCTCCTCGATCACGTCATCGAATTCAATTTCGACGCGACCCCGGAGCGTTTCGAGCGGATCGCCCAGGCCTTAGGGCTCGACCTGCGCGGCCTGACCCAACCCGAAAAGAAGAAACGCCTCCTGGAACACGTCCGCAATCTGAAAGCCGAAGCCGGTGTGGGACGCACCCTGGCCGAGGTCGGGGTGGGGCGCGACGACCTGACGCTCTTCTCCAAGCACGCCCTGAAAGACCCCTGCATGGCCACCAACCCGCGCCGCGCCTCCAAGAGGGACATAGAGGTTGTCTATGAAGAATCCCTCTGACCCCCGTCTCCCTGGCGACGCCGACGAACCGCAGGACTCCGCCGAAGCCTCCGCCCAGGACGCGCTGGAAGCGCTGCAGCGCAAGCTGGCCGGGCTCGGGGAAACCTCCATGCGCAAGACCTACTATCCAGAACTACAGCAGCGCCTGGAGGAGCTGGAGCGCCTCAAGGCTTTTCTGGACCACAGTAACGACGCCATCTTCCTGGTCGAGGTGCTGACCGGGAGGATCGTCGACCTCAACGAGTCCGCCAGCCGGCAGTTGGGCTGGAGCCGGGCCGAGCTGCTGGAGAAATCCCTTTTCGATCTTTCCGACCTGCAGGACAACCCCGCCGCCGTCTCCCTGATCCGCTCCACGGCCGATGCCGCCGAGGTGCGCGACCTGATCGTCACCGAGCTGCACCGGCAGGATGGCGGTAGCTTCTGGGCCGAACTGATGCTGAACCGGATGCACTTCCGGGACCGCGCCTACGTCCTGGCCGTTGCCCGCGACATCACCCAGAGGCGGGCCGTCGAGGAGGCGCTGCGCCAAAGCGAAGAGTTCCTGAAGAACATCGTCGACCACATCCCCGCCATGATCTTCGCCAAGGACGCCCAGCAGCTGCGCTTCATCACCATCAACAAGTACGGCGAGGAACTACTCGGGTACACCCGGCGCGAAATCCTCGGCAAAAGCAACGCCGATCTTTTCCCCCCCGACCAGGCCGAGTTCTTCAGCCAGAAAGACCGGGAAACCCTCGAGCAGGGGGAGCTGGTCGAGATCCCCGAAGAGGTGGTTTCCACGCCGGTCGGGGACCGGGTGCTGCGCACCAAGAAGATCCCGCTGCTGGACGGACAGGGCAAAGCCCGCTATCTGCTCGGCATCGCCGAAGACATCACCGAGCGCAAGCAGCTCGAGGAGAAGCTGGTCCAATCCCAGAAGATGGAGGCCATCGGGCAGCTGGCGGGCGGTGTCGCCCATGACTTCAACAACATCCTCATGGTGATCCTCGGGTACGGCAGCATGCTCAGAAACGACGCCGCCCTGGCGGCGCCGCACCGCGAACAGGTGGACCGGATCATGGACGCGGCCGACAAGGCGGCGCAGCTCACCTCCGGACTGCTCACCTTCAGCCGCAAGCAGGTGATCAAGACCCAGACCGCCGATCTCAACGAAGTAATCCGGCACGTGGAGAAGTTCCTGTCCCGCATCATCGGCGAGGACGTGCAGCTAAAGGCCGTGTTCGCCCGCCACCCCCTGCCGGTGGACATCGACGCCAACCAGATCGAGCAGGTCCTGGTGAACCTCTCCACCAACGCGCGCGACGCCATGCCGCAGGGCGGGCTCCTCACCGTGGAAACCTCGCTGCTGCGCATCGACGCCGGCTTCGTCCAGGCCAACGGCATCGGGGAGCCCGGCCCCTACGCGGTGATCTCCATCTCGGACACCGGCGTCGGCATGGACGACGCCACCAGGAAGAGGATCTTCGAGCCCTTCTTCACCACCAAGGAGGTGGGCAAGGGCACGGGCCTGGGCATGTCCATCGTCTACGGGATCATCAAGCAGCATTCCGGCTTCGTCAACGTCTACAGCGAGCCCGGCATCGGCACGACCTTCAGGATCTACCTCCCCCTCAGCGTGACCAGCCCGCTTGCCGAGGCAGTGCTCCGGGATATGGAACAGCCCAAAGGGGGGAGCGAGACCATCATGGTGGTCGAGGACGAGGCCGACCTGCGCGTCCTCCTGGAGCAGATCCTCACCGGCGCTGGATACCGGGTCATCATGGCGGAAAATGGCGCGGTGGCGATCCAGCAGTACGCGAAGTCCGGCAAGGAGATCTCGCTGGTGCTCATGGACATGATCATGCCCGGGATGAGCGGCAAGGATGCCTGCAAGGCGATCCGGGCGATCGACCCGAACGCGCGCGTGCTCTACACCAGCGGCTACACCATGGACATCATCAAGAGTCGGGACCTGCTCGAGGAGGGGACGGAACTGCTCATGAAGCCGGTGCGGCCGCGGGAGCTTTTGCAGAAGGTCCGGGAGATGCTGGACGCCTAGCAGCGTCAGCTGCGGCTGTGCATGAGCAAAAGGCGGTCGGCGTAGTCGCCGGCGCGGGCGAGCTCCGTGGGAGAGAGATCAGCCGCCGGGACGGGGTTGCGGAAGCGGCGCAGGAAGCCGCGTTCGGCGCCGTTCAGGGCGGCATTTTTGTGCCCGAGGCGCCCGGGCAGGTGCAGCGTCCCCAAGCGCCAGGTGGCGAGCGCCGTGGCCAGGCAGGGGTTGAGCCGGAACACCCCATGCGGGCCCGTGCAGGGCCCCTTGCTGTGGCGCCCCAGGTAAAGCACGAAGTTCCCCGGCGCCTGCTTTTCCGCCTCCAGGGCCCGTATCCGCGCGATCTCCCGCTCCGGCTCCGGCAGCGCGCCGTGGTGGGCGAAGCGCAGGGGGGTGAGGCCGCTCTCCGCCACCAGTTCCAGGAAGGGATCGATGCGGTAGCTGGTCACCTGCGGGTGGAGCAGCGCGTCGGCGAGCCCGGAGCGGCTGGCGACCTCGTCGGAACTCTCGAAGAAGCCCCTCAGGCGGGAGTCCTTCCCGCTTCTGCGCACCATCCCCCGCACCTGTTCCGGGTCCCGCACCTGCAAGAGTCTGAGCGCGCGGCGAATGGAGTCCTCCTCCCTGCGCGTGTAGTGGCTGTAGACCATTACCCGCAGGATCCCCCCCTCGCCCAGCCGCGCCGCCAGCGCGCGCAACCCCGCCTGCGGGTCCGCCAGGTGGTGCAGCACGCCGTAGGCGTCGATGAACCCGTAGGGGCCGGGTGTCATGCCCGGGTCGCAGAGGTCTCCGGGGACGAAGTCGACGCCGGAGATGCCGTGCAAGAGGCAGTGCAGCCGCGCCCGCCGGAGGCTCTTGTCGGATAGGTCGAGCGCCGTGATGGCTATATCGGGATTGGCCAGGGCGAAGGGATAGGGTGCGAAGCTGCCGCAGCCGGCGATCAGGATGCGCCGCGAGGGAGCGGGGGCGAGCTCGCCGTTGAAGAGGGACCAGAGGGCGTCCAGGTTGTTGGCGTAGGTATCGCGGCGGCGCACCGAGGCGAAGAGCGGGTAGTCCGGGTAGGGGTAAAGTTCGTAGTGTTGGCGGACGCTTGCGGGCATGAGGGACACTCTAGCGTGCGCCGGCCCGCTTGGCAAGGCTTCCAATGAGAAACGCAGGAAGTATCTGACTTGTGAAAAGGTCCGGCCGAACATGGAACATGCTGCACCTAAGGGCTGCACGCGAACCAGCGTCCCCCCTTTGCGAAGGGGGGACAGGGGGGATTTGCCTCTCTGAGCTATCTTCACTTTTGAGGACACACCATATATCCTAACGGACCAGGAGGGTGTGTCATGAGATCGAATCGCAAG
>NZ_JAEMHK010000011.1 GCF_016458235.1 Geomonas propionica
ATTTAACAGGGATACAAGGGATAAAAGGGATAAACCCTAAATCAAAAGATCTTGGGTTGAACCAAACGTGTTGTCAGATGTGTCTGACTTTGCGCCTTTGCGTCTTTGCGTGAGCAAAGCTTTTAAGCCTTTATCCCTTTCATCCCTTTTATCCCTGTTACAGTAGGTTTTGCATCAGTTCCAGCGACTCCGAAAGCGGGTCTCCCGCCCCCTCGACCCAGTGGATCACCGTGCCGTGGCTTTGCATCCGCTTGAACCAGTTTTCCTGTTTCTTGGCGAAGTCGTGGATGGCGGCGTTGAGCTTCTGGAACATGTCGTTTTTGGACAGCTCCCCCTTGAGGTAGCGCGCCACATAGCGGTACTCCAGGCCGTAAAACTCGAACTTGTCCCAGCCGGTGCCGGCATCATGCAGCCGCTGCACCTCCTCGATCATCCCCGCTTCCAGGCGCTCCTTCAATCTCTTGGTGATCCTCTCCCTGAGCTGTGCACGCTCCCACCGGATCCCGATGGTGAAGGGGGTGATCTCCGGCCAGGGCTCATCGTCCCCACCCTGGTATTCGGCGATCTCTATGGCGCGCTCCAGGCGGCTTCGCTCGGTGAGGTCGGTGCTGTTGTGCAGTCTGGGATTGGCGCGGGCAAGCCGCTCGGCAAGTTCCGTCATCGATAACGGTGCGAGCTCCCGCCTGAGCGCGGGATGCTCGGGGACCTCGACCAGCCGGTAGCCGCGCAGGACGCAGTCTAGGTACATGCCGCTGCCGCCGACCAGCACTGCCAGCCGGCCACGCCCGGAGATGTCAGAGAAGGAATCGAGGAAAAGACGCTGGAACTGGAACAGGTTGAACTCGTGGCCGGGAGGTGCCACGTCGATCAGGTGGTAGGGGATCTCCTGGTACTCGTGCAGGTCCTTGCCGGTGCCGATGTCCATGCCGCGGTAGACCTGGCGCGAGTCGGCCGAGATGATCTCGCCGTGGAACCGCCTGGCAAGTTCCACCCCGAGCCGGGTCTTGCCGGAAGCGGTCGCCCCGAGTATCACCAACAGATTCGGGGTGCCGGGCGCAGCGCTGCCGCCCACCCGGCTCAATGCGGCAGGCCCTTTTGCAGGACGTTGACGCCCTTGAGCAGCTCCAAGGCGCGGGCGAGCTGGTTATCCTTTTGCAAAAGTTCCTGTTCGCTCAGCTCCTTGCCGGGCGCTTTGACCGGGGGCAGCACGGGGTGACCCCCCGGCACTGCGGGGGCTGTTTTGGGCGCGGGTGCCGGTGCGGGAGCGGGCTTCTTGCCGGCCTCCGGGACCTCCTGCATGTGCCCGTCGAGATCCTGCTCGCGGAGGTCAGGCTCCTGCTCCTTCTTCACTGCTGCCGGGGCCTTGGCGAACTCGACCGAGATATCGGGTGTAATCCCCTTGGCCTGGATGGAGCGGCCGCTTGGCGTGTAGTAACGGGCGGTGGTCAGTTTGAGGCCGTCGCCGTTGTCCAGCGTCATGATGGACTGAACGCTCCCCTTGCCGAAGCTCTGGGTGCCCATGATCACGGCGCGCTTGTGGTCCTGCAGTGCACCGGCGACGATCTCGGAGGCGGAGGCGGAACCGCCGTTGATCAGCACCACCATGGGGTATTTCGGCTCCTTCTGCCCGATGGTCGCGGTCAGGGTGTGCACGGAAGCCGCATCGCGCCCCTTGGTGGTGACGATGTCGCCGTTACTCAGTCCTTCACCGATGAACCGGTCGGCGACGCGGTAAGCCTGGTCGACCAGCCCGCCCGGGTTGTAGCGCAGGTCCAGCACCAGGCCGGACAGGGGCGCGCCGTTGTCGGCGGCGAGGGTTCTCAGGGCCTTCTCGAAGTCCTCCCCGGTGCGCTCCTGGAATTCGGCGATGCGGATATAGCCGTACCCCTGCTCCAGGAGCCTCGCCTTCAGGCTCTTGGTCTTTATGATGGCGCGGGTCAGCTGGAAGCTGAGCGGCTTGGCCGCCCCCTCTCGTACGATGGCGAGGGTCACCTTCGTGCCGGGCGTGCCGCGCATGCGGCTTACGCACTCGGCGATGGGCAGGTCCTTGGTCGGTTTGCCGTCGATCTGCAGGATGTGGTCGCCCGCCAGGATGCCGGCCCGGAAGGCGGGGGTGTCCTCGATGGGGGCGTTCACCATCAGCTTGCCGTTACGCATGTCCAGTTCGATGCCCACGCCGCCGAAGGCGCCTGCCATGTGCACCTTCATCTCCGAGTATTCGGTGACGGGGAGGTAGGTGCTGTGCGGGTCGAGCGCGGCCAGCATGCCGTTGATGGCGCCGGTCATGAGCTTCTTGTCGTCGACCTTGTCGACGTAGCTCGTCTTGACGATGTCGACCACTTCTTTGAACATCGAGACGTATTCCGCCTCGCTCCTGCGTGCCCGTTCTTCCTTGTCCATAAGCGGCAACATAAAGAAGATTCCGGCCAGCAGGAGGGCGACGGCTGATATGGCTAATGCTTTTTTCAAGATCGGTGCCTTTGACGTGTCTTTAGGGGATCGGGAACAACGTGTTAATGTAGTTTTTGCGCGTGTAGTTGTCAACTGCAAGTTAAACCCCGTACGCCGCTGTCGGCGGGCGCCGCGCCTTGGTTGCCGGCACCCAAAACCGTTGACACTGCACCGCTTTTGTTGCATAAACCAAGCGGAACCATCCAACTGGAGGCGTAATGGAAAGATTGGTCAAGCATTTTAAGGGGAAGTTCATCACCGGCTTGTTCGTGGTGGTACCCCTGGGCATCACGATATTCATCCTGAAATTCCTCTTCAACTTCGCCGACGGCATCCTCGGCAGCTACCTCGACTCCCTCTTGGCGGCGCTCATCAACGACCATTCTTATATACCGGGCCTCGGCATGCTCACCGGCGTCATCGTCATCTACGTCTCGGGAATTTTGGCGACCAACGTGATGGGCACCAGGATACTCAGGTGGTGGGACGAGCTGTTGTCGCGCATCCCGCTGGTGAAGTCGATCTACAACTCGAGCAAGCAGCTGACCCAGGTTTTCAAGGAGGGGAAGGCTTCCTACCGCAGGGCGGTTTTCGTCGAGTGGCCGCGTACTGGCGTGCGCGCCGTGGGGTTCGTCACCGCGGAGGTGGAGCGCGACGGCGAGAAACTGGTGGTGGTGTACGTTCCCACCATGCCCAATCCCACCTCCGGGTTCGCACTCTTCTTCAAGGAGCACGAGGTATACGACTGCGGCCTCTCCGTGGAGGATGCGGTGAAGTTCGTGGTTTCCGGCGGCGCGGTGGTGCACTAGGGAGGTTCTCGTGAAGATCGTGGTGCTGGACGGCTACACACTGAACCCGGGCGACAACCCATGGGACGAGGTGGCCTTTTTCGGGGAGCTGGCGGTGTACGACCGCACCCCGAATGAACTGGTGCTGGAGCGCTGCCGCGGCGCGCAGATCCTTCTCACCAACAAGACCAGGCTCGGCGGTGAGATCATAGCGCAGCTTCCCGAACTCAGGCTGATCGGTGTATTGGCGACCGGCTACAACGTGGTCGATCTGGAAGGGGCGGCGCGGCTCGGTATCCCCGTGGTGAACGTCCCGGAATACGGCAGCGACTCGGTGGCCCAGCATACCATCGCCCTGCTCCTGGAGCTGACCAACGGAGTGGCGCGCTACCACGAAGCCGTGCAGAGGGGGGAATGGTCGCATTCGCCCGATTTCACCCTGGTGGCGCAGCCTTTGACCGAACTGCACGGCAGGTCCATCGGGATCGTGGGACTCGGGAGCATCGGTGCGCGGGTCGCCGCCGTGGCGCAGGCGCTGGGGATGGAGATCCTCGCCTACAACCCGCGCCACCGGGTGGCGCCAGAAGGGCTGGCAGTGCGCTGGCTGGAGCTCGACGAACTGTTCGCCCAGGCGGACGTGGTGAGCCTGCACTGCCCGCTCACCACCCAAAACGAGGAGATGGTGAACGCGACCCGGCTCGCCCTGATGCAACCCCATGCCCTCCTCATCAACACCGCCCGGGGCGGGCTGGTCAGCGAGCCGGACCTGGCGGATGCGCTAAACCGCGGCGTGATAGCCGGCGCTGCCGTGGACGTCGCGGCCCGCGAGCCGATCCCCGCGGACAGTCCCTTGCTGTCGGCAAGAAACTGCATCGTCACCCCGCACGTCGCCTGGGCCACCCTGGCGGCCCGGCGCCGGCTCATGGCCATCACCGCCGGCAACATCGCCGCCTTCCTGGCGGGGACGCCGCGCAACGTGGTGAACGTGGTCTAGGCGGCAATGGGCAACGCTCCCGCTGCCAAGCGTTGGTGTGGCGGATGCGCCGACCACCCGGCGCTGGACGGACGCAAAAAAGCCGGGGGAGGGGGGCTCCGCCCGGCTTTTTTGTTGTTTCTGCAGAAAAAGTTCCGCTCGCTAGGCCTCGGCCGCGGGAAGGGTGAAGGAGAATACGGAGCCTTTCCCGAGGGTGCTTTCGACGAAGACGCCGCCCCCGTGCGCCTGGACGATGTGCTTCACGATGGAGAGCCCCAAACCGGTGCCTCCCCGCTCGCGGCTGCGCGCCTCGTCGACCCGGTAGAACCGCTCGAACAGACGGCCAAGATCCTTCTCGGGGATGCCGATCCCCTCGTCCCGCACGGAAACCCGCACCATCTCCCCCTGGCGAGTCGCATCTACCCTGATCTTCGCGCCGGTGCCGCTGTACTTGATGGCGTTGTCCAGGAGGTTTATCAGCACCTGGTCCAGGCGGCCCCGGTCCGCCAGAACGCTCTCCGCAACGTCGGTCCCGACCCACTCCATGGCGATACCCTTGGCCTCGGCGCGCTCGGAGACCAGGAGAAAGGCCTGCCGGACCGCGTCCTCGATCAGCACGCTCTGCGGCTGCATGGCGAGTTCGCCCGACTCCAATTCGGAAAGGGCAAGCAGGTCGCGCACCAAGGTGGTGAGCCGCTCGGCGTGGTTCTGGATGATGCCCAGAAAGCGGTCCCTGCGTGCCGGATCATCGGCCAAATCGCCGGAAAGAAGGGTCTCGGCGTACCCCTTGATCACGGTGATCGGCGTCCTCAGCTCGTGGGAGACGTTGGCCACGAAATCGCGGCGGATGCGGTCCGCCTTCTTCAGGGCGCTGATGTCGTGGAATACCGCCACCACGCCGTGCAGCTTTTCCCCATCCTGCAGGGGAACCCAGTGCACCAGGGCAGCCCTGCCGTCGGGAAGTGTCAGTTCCTGGTGCTCCTCATCCCTGCTGGAGAGCACCTGCCGACAGAAGGCGTGCAGGTCCGGGTGCCGGGTGATCTCCAGCAGTTGCTTGCCGACAACCTGGTCCGTGGCGCCGAACATGCTGCAGAATGCGGGGTTCACCAAGGTGACCACGGCGGCCGCGTCGGTGACCATCACCCCCTCTCCCATGCCACCGAGGATGGCGTCCAGGCGGTTCTTCTCGGTGGAGATGCGCTCCATCTGCTGTTCGATCCGGTCCGCCATGTCGTTCATCACCTGCGCCAGCTCTCCCATCTCGTCGGAGCTGCGCACGGTGATCCTGGTGCCGAACTCGCCGTTCCCGATGCGGGAGGCGCCGGCGCTGAGGGTCCTCAGGTGGCGCGAGTTGACGTTGGTGAGGATGTACGAGAGCACGATCGACGCCGCTACCGCCACCGCCAGCGCTGCCGCCAAAGTCCGCTGTAGCTGCAACTTGGCCTGCTCGAGGCCGGAGAGCGGCAGGGCCAGCCTGATCACTGCCCCTTTCCCGAATGAGGAGGCGACGTACATCATGTCGGTATGCAGCGTCGCCGAGTATCGAACGGCGCTGCCGGTCCCGTTGCGCAGCGCCTGGCGCACCTCGGGGCGGTCGCCATGGTTTTCCAGCCTCCCCAGTTGCAAGGGGGGGACCTCCGAATCGGCCATGACCTCGCCGTCTCCTGCGATCACGCTCACCCTGGCCCTGATGGCCTGGGACAGCGAGCCGGTGAGATCGGGCGCGTCCCGGCGCAGGTCGCGGATCTCCTTGGAGGCCATCAGGGAGGCGACGCGCGCTTCATCCTCGAGGTGGCGCCTGGTACCTGAGGTGATGCTGTCCTCGAGGTTGAGGGCGAGGTAGGAGTAGAGGCCGGCACCGAGGAGGAGCACCAGGATGAGGTAGGAGGCCATCAGCTTGGAGCGGAAGGTGCTGGTCATGGCTTCTCCAATTTGTAGCCGAAGCCGCGCACGGTCTTGATCAGGTCACCGGCGGGGCCCAGCTTGGTGCGCAGCCTGGTCAGGTGGGTATCGACGGTGCGGGTGTCGCCCAGGTAGTTGTATCCCCAGACGTTTTGCAGCAGAAGCTCCCTGCTTTGCACCCGGTCGGTACGCTCGGCCAGGTTCATCAACAGCTTGTACTCCGTCGAGGTGAGGGTGACCTCCTGGCCGCTGACGCTGACAAGGTGACGCTCGGTGTCGATAATCAGCTCGCCGATGATCAGGGTTGCCCCCTTATGCCCCTGCTCGCTGGTTCTTCTCAGCACGGCCCGCACCCGCAGCATCAGTTCCCGCGTCGAGAACGGTTTCACCACGTAGTCGTCCGCGCCCACCTCGAAACCGACCACCCGGTCGATCTCCTCCCCTTTCGCGGTCAGCATGATGATGGGAATGGACGCGGTGTGCTCCCCGCTTTTTAGGACCCGGCACAGTTCCGTCCCCATCATCCCCGGAAGCATCAGGTCCAGCAGGATAAGATCGGGCTGGGCGTTTCGGGCCTCCTGCAACCCCGCGTTACCGTCATTGGCGATGAGGGCGCGAAAACCTTCCTTCTTCAGGTGAAAGGCTATCAGTTCGGCGAGGTCGGTTTCATCCTCGACTATCAGCACCGTTTGCATCGATTCTCCCTCCCGGTGGGGATGCAGTTAAACTTCCCCACGTGTAATGGTGCGGAATGTATACATAAAAGCCGCAGCTCCACACCTGCTGTGGAAAGCATTGTGGATAAAGTGTGGAACCGGGGCAAAAGCGCTTTCACATTGCGGGGATCAGCGTTTTGCCTAAGTTTTAGGCAGTGCACGGACCTGATGTTGGTGGTGCAACATGAATGATTCCAGTAGCTTGCTGTAAGTGTCGGAACGGCTGAGCGAATATCTGTCAAGCCTTTTTTTAAGGAGAAGGTCGCCGATTCCGACTCCCGACCCGCCCGACTATATATATGTGCATCGCAAAGGCAATACAAGAGCTTTCAGCACGGTTCGCTCGGCAACCAACGGCACCATAAACCTTGTTGACATGCCGCAGACGCTGTGATAGATCGAAAGCTCTTTATTTTAATGACTTAATGGGCGTAACAAAAGTTTCGTGCAAAGAAACAGGGGGACTCATGTCACAACAGATCGAACTCACGGTCGGGGCATTGCTTGACGATATAGCGGCGAGGTTCCCGGATAACGACGCGCTGGTCTACGTGGAGCGCGGCCTGCGTTACAGCTATCGCGAGTTCAACGAGAGGTGCCGCCTGGTGGCCAAAGGCCTTTTGCGCATGGGGGTCAAGAAGGGCGACCACCTCGCCATCTGGGCCTACAACGTGCCCGAGTGGGTGACGCTGCAGTTTGCCACGGCCAAGATCGGCGCGGTGCTGGTAACCGTCAATACGAGCTACAAATCGGCCGAACTGGAGTACCTGCTGAAGCAGTCCGACGCCAGCGTGCTGTTCCTGGTACAGGGCTTCAAGGACACCAACTATATAGAGACCCTCGGCACCGTCGTGCCCGAGCTTGCCGGCAGCACGCCGGGGCAGCTCACCAGCGCTACGCTCCCCTGTCTGAAGCACGTGGTCTTCATAGGAGACGGTGCCCCCGACGGGATGATCAACTTCGAGCAGATTGTCGAGCTCGGGAAAGAGGTTTCCGACGCCGAGCTGGCCGCGGTGGAGGCGACCCTCTCCATCCACGACGTGATCAACATGCAGTACACCTCCGGCACCACCGGGTTCCCCAAAGGGGTGATGCTGACCCACCACAACGTGGTCAATAACGGCTTCAACATCGGCGAGTGCATGCGCTTCACCGAGAAGGACCGCCTCTGCATCCCGGTTCCCTTCTTCCACTGCTTCGGCTGCGTGCTGGGCGTCATGGCCTGCGTCACCCACGGCACCACCATGGTCCCGGTGGAGATCTTCGATCCGCTCAAGGTGCTGCAGGCCATTGAGCAGGAGCGCTGCACCGCGGTGCACGGCGTGCCGACCATGTTCATCGCGGAACTGGAGCACCCCCGTTTCGCCGAGTTCGATCTCACTTCGCTTCGGACCGGCATCATGGCCGGCTCCAACTGCCCCATCGAGGTGATGCGCCGCGTCATCCGCGACATGCATGCCAGCGAAATCACCATCGCCTACGGCCAGACCGAGTCCTCTCCGGTGATCACCCAGACCCGCACCGACGACCCCATCGAGCTGAAGGTCGCCACCGTGGGACGCGTGCTCCCCAACGTCGAGTTGAAGATCGTCGACATCGAGACCGGTGCCGAACTCCCCCCGGGGAAGCAGGGGGAACTCTGCACCCGCGGCTACCTGGTGATGAAGGGGTACTACCAGATGCCGGACGAAACCGCCAAAGCGATTGACGCCGACGGCTGGCTCCACACCGGCGACCTGGCCGTCATGGACGAGAACGGCTACTGCAAGATCACCGGCCGGATCAAGAACATGATCATCCGCGGCGGTGAGAACATCTATCCGCGCGAGATCGAGGAGTTCCTCTACACCCACCCGAAGATCTCCGACATCCAGGTCTACGGGGTTCCCGACCGCAAGTACGGTGAGCAGGTGATGGCGGCTGTGGTCCTGAAGCAGGGGAGCGAGATGACCGAGGAGGAAGTGAAGGAGTTCTGCCGCGGCAGGATCGCCAACTACAAGATCCCCAAGTACGTCCGTTTTGTCGATTCCTACCCGATGACCGCCAGCGGGAAAATCCAGAAGTTCAAACTGCGCGAGATGGCGATCCGCGAACTGCAGCTGGAAGAAAATGTCTGATTTGCTGTGCAGCTTTTCTAATAACCCCTTGATCTGATTGATCCGTTGACGCGGTTTCGATTGTGAGTTATCTTTCCTTCTCCTCCTCATGAGCCTGCCTCATGGGGAGAGAGGAGGGGATATGCGGCTTACGCCGAAGAACGAACTGGAACACCGCTACCGGAAACTGCAGGTGGAGATGGCGGCCGCTGGCATGGACGCGGTCCTCATGGTCCAAAACGCCGACCTTTTCTATTTCACCGGAACCGTGCAGACCGGTGTGCTCTACGTCCCCGCCTCCGGGCGTCCGCTGTACCTCGTGCGCCGCGACTTCATGCGAGCGCGCATGGAGAGCGGCCTGGCCGACGTGGTCCCGCTCCCCTCCCTGAACGCACTGACCGGGCTGATCGCCGAACACGGCCACCCGCTGCCGCAACGGCTCGGGCTCGAACTCGACGTCCTGCCGGTCAACCTCTACCAGAAGTACCTTGCTCTCTTTCCCAACGCACAGGCGCTGGACGCCTCCCCCGCCATCAGGCGGGTGCGCATGATCAAGACCCACTACGAGATCCACATTCTCCAGGATGCCGGCACCCAGGCCGACAAGGTTTACCGTCGCGCCACCGAGGTGATCCGCGAGGGGATGAGCGAGGTGGACCTTGCCGCCGAGCTGGAGCACCTGTCCCGCCAGGAAGGGCACCAGGGCTACGTCCGGATGCGCGCCTTCAACGGCGAGCTCTCCGGCGTCCAGGTCCTTTCCGGCGCGGACGGCGCCGCTCCCGCCTGCACCAACACCGCCCTGGGCGGCATGGGGCTTACCCCCGCCTTCGGTCACGGCGCCAGCTACAACAGGATCAGGCGCGACGAACCGATCATTGTGGACCTCGCCAGTTGCTATGACGGCTACCTGGCGGACCAGACCCGCGTCTTCGCCATCGGCTCAGTCTCCGAGCGCATCCGGCGCGGCTATGACGACATGCTGCGCGTAGAGGAACTGATGGTGGAGCGCGCCGTAGAGGGCGCCACCTGGGGGGGGATCTACGACGCCTGCCTGGAAATGGCGCGGCGGATGGGGTACGCGGAGCACTTCATGGGGACTCCCGGCAGCCAGATCTCTTTCATAGGACACGGCCTCGGCATTGAAATAGACGAATTCCCCTTCATAGCGGAAGGGTTTGGCGACGAGACTCTGCAAGTGGGCATGGCCTTCGCGTTCGAGCCGAAACTCGTGTTTCCCGGGGAGGGGGCCGTCGGCATCGAAAATTCATTTTATCTCTCCGAACAAGGACTTAAGCGTCTCACCTTCTCAAGCCAGGATCTGGTACTGCTTTAGCGTGAATTAAAATGTATGCAAAATACTAGAACACAATTTTTTTGTGTTGAAATTGGATCTGCGCAATGGTATACATTTGAAAAATCTTTGTATACAGTATACCTACCTCACGCAACCGGCCGAGTGACATCATCGACCGGCACGGTGTCAGCGGGCGATTCGAATTTGTTAATTCCAACGTATGTACCTCAACCCCAACAGCAAAGGAGATCTGGCACATGACGCAATTAAAAGAGAAGTTGTTTGAGAAGATCCAGGCCCACCGTCCCCGCATCACCCGACTGACCAAGGAGTTCGGCTCCGTGGTTATCGACAAGGTGGACATCGGTCAGTGCATCGGCGGCGCCCGCGACATCAGGTCGCTCGTCACCGACATCTCCTATCTTGATCCGCAGGAAGGCATCCGTTTCCGCGGCAAGACCATTCCCGAGACCTTTGAGGCGCTGCCGAAAGCTGCCGGCTCCGAGTACCCGACCGTCGAGTCCTTCTGGTACTTCCTTTTGACCGGCGAGGTCCCGACTCTGGATCAGGTCGCCGCTGTCGAGGCTGAGTTCAAGACCCGCCAGGTCGTTCCGGAGTACGTTTACACCGCCGTGCGCGCTCTCCCGAGGGACAGCCACCCGATGGTCATGCTCTCCGTGGGCATCATGGCCATGCAGAAAGACTCCAAGTTCGCTGCCTTCTACTCCGGCGGCAAGTTCAACAAGATGGATGCTTGGGAGTACGTGTACGAGGATGCCAGCGACATCGTCGCCCGTATCCCGGTTCTCGCGGCTTTCATCTACAACCTGAAGTACCGCGGTGACAAGCAGATCGCCATCGATCCGAAGCTCGACATGGGTGCCAACTTCGCTCACATGATCGGCCAGAGCGAGCAGTACAAGGACGTGGCAAGGATGTACTTCATCCTGCACTCCGACCACGAGTCCGGCAACGTTTCGGCCCACACCACCCACCTGGTGCACTCGGCCCTCTCCGACCCGTACTACGCGTACGCCGCAGGCCTGAACGGCCTCGCCGGCCCGCTGCACGGCCTTGCCAACCAGGAAGTTCTCGGCTGGATCATGGAGTTCCAGAAGAAGCTCAACGGCGCTGAGCCGACCAAAGAGAACGTCACCAAGGCTCTCTGGGATACCCTCAACGCAGGCCAGGTTGTTCCGGGCTACGGCCACGCCGTTCTCAGGAAGACCGACCCGCGCTACACCGCACAGCGCGAGTTCTGCCTCAAGACCCCGGGCCTCAAGGACGATCAGCTGTTCAAGCTGGTCGCCATGATCTTCGAGACCGCCCCGGGCGTCCTCACCGAGCACGGCAAGACCAAGAACCCCTGGCCGAACGTCGACGCACAGTCCGGCGTCATCCAGTGGTACTACGGCCTCAAAGAGTGGGACTTCTACACCGTTCTCTTCGGTGTGGGCCGCGCTCTGGGCTGCATGGCCAACATCACTTGGGACCGTGGTCTGGGTTACGCCATCGAGCGTCCGAAGTCCGTCACCACCGACATGCTCGAGAAGTGGGCTGCCGAGGGCGGCAGGAAGATGTAATTCGGCTTTCGCCGGGCAACCGTAATATGAGAAGAGGGGACACTCCGGTGTCCCCTTTTTTTTAACTGCTTTACCGCTTAAAGCAGTTACGCAAAGAACGCGAAGCAGGCGCGAAGGTCGCCAGGAAGGCTTTTAGTAATCACAAGGCCTTCTTCGTGTTCTTCGCGGATTCTCTGCGTTCTTTGCGCTACTGCTTTGACACGTGGCTCGTAAGGAAAGATGATCAGGTGCAGGGAGGGGGGGAAGGGGAAGGCAAGCCGCCCGGGGGATGGGCGGCTCATGACTCTGCTTACTGTTACCGCTGTTCGCCGAATACCTCGGCGCTGAAGACGTAAAGATCCGCCCCCTCCTTCCAGTCGTCCTTTTTGAGGCCGGCCTTCAGGGCGGTCTGGTTCAGGAAGGTCTCCCGGTCCCAGTTGTGTTCCACGGCAACCTGCGGCAGCAGGACCCCGCGGGAGAAGTTCTTCTCCAGGTATAGGCCGTGTTTGCCGACTTCCACCTCTTCGGGGGAGGAGATCTTGCTCAAGGGAGACAGTACGGAGATCTCCAGCTCGAAGTCGACGAGATCCGCCTCCTTCATGGGGTAGAAACGCGGGTCGCGCGTGGCGGCGGAGGCGGCCATTTCCTGCACCAGTTGGTAGAGCGGCTTGTCGGAGTTGAAATTGCCGATGCACCCCCGCAGGGTCCCCTGTTTCTTTATGGTGACGAAGCACCCTTGCAGTGCGGACAGCTTGTCTTCGGTCACTTGCTGCATCTTCAACTTCCCGGTCTGTACCGTGGCGTTGATTGCCTCCCGGGCCAGGTCCAAAAGAAGTTTCTTGTCTGCGGAATTGAGCGTATCGTTCACGGGTTCCCCCTCGGTGGCGTTGCTCCGTGGTCGCCGGAGATTAATGGGCCCAAAATAATATATTTGGGCACCGTTTACAAGAAAGAAGCGCAGTGCACCGGCCAATTTTCTTCCGTTTTTCACCGCTTCCCGGGAAGGGGAGCCGAGGGTTGCCTGCCCCGGCGAGCAAACGAGGAGGGCGTGAGACGGGGCGGATCCGGTGGTGGCGCGCGTTGCGCGGGTTTCTGACGCAGAAACGGGAGTTTGCGCGGCGGGTGGCTCCTGCATCGCCGGCGTCAGCCCGAGACATTTTCTTTTCCGCATGTTTGGCGGGATCATACAACCGTTCCGGAACGAGCGTTAATATTTTTTTGCGATTTGCAGCTTTAAAAATTGTTGACTTTTCCAGGAATGCTAGTATATTCGCCCTTTGTTGTCGCACAAAAAAACCATGCGCCTTGCGCAGTAATGGTAAATCTAAAAAGAAAAGAGGTGATATCGTCAATGAAAAAACTGATCTCCTTGGCACTTTGCCTGGCTCTGGCCCTGTCCTTTGCTGCTGGCTGCAAGAAGAAAGAAGAGGCTCCGGCTGCTCCGGCTGCTGAGCAGGCTGCTCCGGCCGCTCCGGCTCAGGCTCCGATGTCCTCCGCTAAAGCTCCGGAAGCTGCTCCCGCTGCTCCGGCCGCTCCGGCTGAAAAGAAGTAATCTGAAACAGGGTCTCCCTGTTTCACGAAGCCCACAGTCACCTGTGGGCTTTTTTTGTCTCTCTATCCGGCCATTTGCCTTGACAACGGGCGGGCCGGAATGCTAATTAAAAGGGTCGTCAACTACAATGAGTTCGGAGGAAACAATGGAAAGAACATTTGCCATCATAAAGCCTGATGCAGTCGAGAGAAACGTCACCGGCAAGGTGCTCGCCATGATCGAGGCGGCTGGCTTCAAGGTCGTCGGCATGAAGAAGATCCTGCTCTCCAGGGCACAGGTGGAAGGCTTCTACTACGTGCACAAAGAGCGTCCGTTCTTCGGCGACCTCTGCACCTTCATGTCCCGCGGTCCGGTCATCGCGCTGGTACTGGAGAAAGAAAACGCCATCGCCGACTGGCGCGGCCTGATGGGCGCTACCAACCCGGCCAACGCCGACGCGGGCACCATCCGCAAGGAGCTGGGCGTGAGCATCGAGGAGAACACCGTACACGGCTCGGATTCCCCGGAGTCCGCTTCCTACGAGATCCCCTATTTCTTCAATCAGCTGGAACTGGTTTAATCCGAGCAGGTTCAGGCAGATCAAGAGCCCTTCGCGAGAAGGGCTTTTTTAGTATCCGGAAAGTATGGAAAAAACAGACATAAAGAATTTGACCCTCTCCGGCCTCGAGGCCTATATCTCCGGCCTCGGCAAGGAGCGTTTCCGCGCCAAGCAGATCTTCAAGTGGCTCTACCAGATGGACGCCATGGACTTCGACGAGATGACCAACGTCTCCAAGGAGTTCCGGTCCGTGCTCAAGGAGCGGGCCGAGATCAGCAACCTGATCCCCGAGGCGGTCGAGGCCTCCGGTGACGGCACCAGGAAGTACCTGTTCCGGTTGAGTGACGGCGCCGCCGTGGAGAGCGTGCTGATCCCCGACGAGGGGAGAAACACGCTCTGCATCTCCAGCCAGGTCGGCTGCGCCATGAAGTGCGCCTTCTGCCTGACCGGCACCTTCGGCCTGTCACGCAACCTGACCACGGCGGAGATCGTGAACCAGGTCTGCGCGGTGAAGCGTGAGCACCCGGTGAACAACATCGTCTTCATGGGGATGGGGGAGCCCTTGGCAAACCTCGCCGCCGTGATCCCGGCGGTGAACATCCTCACCGACCCGGACGGCTTCCAGTTCTCCACCCGCAAGGTCACCGTCTCCACTTCGGGGCTCGTGCCCGAGATGGCGGAACTTGGGCGCGGCTGCACCGTCAACCTGGCGGTCTCCCTGAACGCCACCACCGACGAGGTGAGGAACCAGATCATGCCGGTGAACCGCGCCTACCCCCTGAAGGAGCTTCTGGCCGCCTGCAAGGCCTTCCCGCTTCCTTCGCGGCGCTGGATTACTATCGAGTACGTCATGATCCGCGATCTGAACGATACCCTGGACGACGCCAAGCGCCTGGTGCGCCTGATCAGCAACATCCCGTCCAAGGTGAACCTGATCCCGTTCAACGAACACGACGGTTGCGGCTTCAAGAGCCCGACCCAGGAGACCATCGACCGTTTCCACAAGTATCTTTTGGACAAGAACGTCACCGTGATCACCCGCTCCAGTCGCGGAGGGGACATCTCGGCCGCCTGCGGGCAGTTGAAGGGGAAGCTGGACCAGGCGCAGCAGCAAGATTAGACCCCTCTCCCTCCGGGAGAGGGTGCCCGAAGGGCAGGTGAGGGATGTGTTGCGTCGTTTCCCCTCACCCTGACCCTCTCCCGGAGGGAGAGGGGATGTGGACGTGCGTTGCGGCAGGTGGGTGATCCGTAAATTTATATTTCAATGACGCTGGAGGGAGCTATGGCTAACGAGGTAATCGGTGTAATCGGCGGCAGCGGCCTGTACGAGATGGAAGGGATGACCGGGGTGACCCAGGTGACCGTCGATACCCCCTTCGGCCGCCCCAGCGACGAGTACGTGATCGGGACGCTGGACGGCGTGCAGATGGTCTTCTTGCCGCGCCACGGCAAGGGGCACCGCTTCACCCCGAGCGAGGTGAACTACCGCGCCAACATCTACGGCATGAAGAAGCTCGGCGTCACCAGAATCATCTCGGTTTCGGCGGTGGGAAGCCTCAGGGAGGAGATCGTCCCGGGGCACATCGTGGTGCCGGACCAGTTCATCGACCGCACCCGCGGCTTCAGGAAAGACACCTTCTTCGGCAACGGCATCGTAGGCCACGTCCAGTTCGCCGACCCCGTCTGCGGTGAGCTCTCCGAGATCCTGTACCGCTCGGCGGGCGAGGTGGGCGCCACCGTGCACAAGGGTGGCTGCTACATCTGCATGGAGGGGCCGGCCTTCTCCACCCGCGCCGAGAGCCATATGTACCGCTCCTTCGGCGCCTCCATCATCGGCATGACCAACCTCACCGAGGCGAAGCTGGCCCGCGAGGCGGAGATCTGCTACGGGGTCATCGCCCTCTCCACCGACTACGACTGCTGGCACGAGTCCCACGACGACGTCTCGGTCGAGGCGATCATCGAAATCATCAAGAACAACGTCGCCACCGCCAAGAAGATCATCCGCAAGGCCGTGGCCCAGGTCGCCGCCGGCCGCGGCTGTGCCTGCGGCGAGGCGCTGAAGTATGCAGTTATCTCCGACACCTCGGTGATCCCGGTGGAGACCCGCGAGAACCTCGACCTGATCCTTGGGAAATACCTGTAAGCGGCGAGGGCCGTTTCCTGCCGCGGCCTGAGGCTCGGCAGTATCTCTGAAAACAACAGCAATACGATCCCGCACCACACCGGAGGCTTTATGAGCATACTCGTCGTTGGATCCGTCGCGCTTGATTCTGTTGAAACCCCCTTCGGGCAAAGGGAGCGAGTTCTTGGCGGCTCGGCTACCTACTTCTCCACCTCGGCAAGCTTCTTTACCGACGTCAATCTCGTCGCCGTCGTTGGGGAGGACTTCCCCGAGGAGCACACCCGTTTCCTCGCTTCCCGAAACATCGACCTTACCGGGCTCTCCCGTGTCCCTGGCGAGACCTTCCACTGGAAAGGGCGCTACGGCTACGACCTGAACGAGGCACAGACCCTGGAGACCCACCTGAACGTCTTCGAGACCTTCAAACCGGTGATCCCGGAGGCTTACGCCGACGCGCAGTACCTGATCCTCGCCAATATCGACCCCGAACTGCAGATGGAGGTGTTGAACCAGGTGAAGAACCCGCGCGTGGTTGCCTGCGACACCATGAATTTCTGGATCTCCTCCAAGATCGAGGCGCTCAAGAAGGTGATCAGCCGGGTCGACTTCCTGATCATCAACGAGGGCGAGGCGCGCCAGCTCTCCGGCGAGGTCAACCTGGTCAAGGCCGCCCGCGCCATCATCGCCCTCGGCGTAAAGAACCTGATCGTCAAGCGCGGCGAGTACGGCGTGCTCATGTTCAACGGCCACTCCGTGTTCGCGGCCCCCGCCTATCCCCTCGAGGAAGTCTTCGACCCGACCGGCGCCGGGGACACCTTTGCCGGCGGCTTCATGGGGTATCTTGCCAACACCGGCAACCTCTCGGACGAGGGGGTGCGCCAGGCGATCGTCTTCGGCTCCGTGATGGCTTCCTTCAACGTCGAGGCCTTCAGCCTGGACCGACTGAAGACCTTGACCTACCCGGAGATCGAAGCCCGCTACCGCAGCTTCAAGAACATGACTCATTTTCAGGGCGTAGGTGAGCTGTAACCCGCGCCGGCAAGGCGTCTGGTAAGAGCGTCTTCATTGACAATGATGATCATATCTGTTAATTTTTGCAGGTGCATTTCCGCCAGTACCCCGTGAGGTTTATGATCCGCTCCAGAGCCTTGATGCCGGTTGCCATCCTCCTGCTTGCTTCGGGATGCGCCCTGAACCAGGCCGAGAAGAACCAGTCCATCTATCACTACCAGATGGGACAGTCCTTCTTTGCCGAGAATAACTTCACCGGTGCCCTCCAGGAGCTCACGGAGGCCGAGAAGCTCACGCCCAAAGACCCCGAACTGCTCAACCTGTTGGGGCTCACCTATTTCCGCAAGGGTCGCTATGAACTGGCGGAAGCCAAGTATCTGAAGGCGCTCCACCTACGGGAGAACTACTCCGAGGCACGCAACAACCTCGGGGTGAACTACCTGGAGATGAAGCGCTGGGACGACGCCATCGCCCAGTTCAAAATCGTGCAGGAGGACCTCTTCTACTCCGGTCAGGACAACGCCGCCAGCAACCTCGGGCTTGCCTACCTCGGCAAAGGGGACTACCCGCAGGCTCTGGCCGTGCTGCGCGGTCTGGTCGGTAAAAACGGCAACGACCCGCGCAGCAGGGTGAGTCTCGGCCGGGTCTACTTCGCCATGGACCGCACCGAGTTGGCCGTGGAGGAGTACCAAAAGGCCCTCCGCCTGAACCATTCCTACGCCAGCGCCCACTATCACCTGGGGCTGGCGCTGATGAAGCTGAAGGACGCCGAAGCCGCCAAGAGCGCCTTCCAGGAAGTGGTCCGGATCGCGCCTGATTCCGAGATGGGGCAGCTCTCCAGGGAGTACCTGGACCTGCTCAAGGTGAGGTAACGTGGCTGAGCCAGAGGTTGAAAACGGCGCGGAAGTACCGGTCGGGGAATACCTGCGCGGGGTTCGTGAGGGGAAGGGGCTCCAGCTCGAGGAGGCGTCGCGGGTCACCAAGATCAGCAAGAACTACCTTGCCGCCATCGAGCAGGGGGAGTTCCAAAAGCTTCCTAACGCGGCCTACATCAAGGGGTTTTTGAGGCTGTACGCAGGCTATCTCTCCCTCTCCGGGGACGAGGTGGTGGCGCGCTACGAGAGGGGGCTTGCCCCGCAGCCGGCAGCTCATCCCGAAGCGAGCGCCCCGCATGCAGCGCACGCTCCGCGGTCGCAGGGGATGGCGCCGCAGACCGGGATCGATACCCTGGAACGGGCCAAGATCCGCACCCCCGGTCGCTGGATCGTCCCGGCGCTGCTTTTAGTTGCCGTGGTGGTGGCGGCGCTCTTCTTCACCGAGGGCGAACAGCCCAGGGTGCAGGCGCCCGCAAGCGCCCCGGCCGCTCCTCCGGCACCGGCGCCGGTCGCCCAACCCGTGCAAAAACCGTTGAGCAGTGCGCACAATGCGGCTGCCCCCGTGCCGCCCGGACCCGAGACCCCTGCAGCGGCGCCTGCCGGAAAGCAAAGCGGCATCGTGCTGAAACTGCGCTTCAACCGCGACAGCTGGCTCAGCATCACCATCGACGACAGCATCACCCAGCGTTACGACCTGAAAGCGGGCGACCTCATCGAGTGGAAGGGGCAGCGCTCGTTCGCCCTGGACCTGGGTGACGGCGGTGCGGTCGAGGCCGAGTTCAATGGGCGCCCGTTGAAGGCACTGGGCGAGTCGGGCAAGCCTGCGCACGTGGAACTCAAGAGTGACCAGCCTGCGCCGTGACGGCGCGCGACCTTCTCCGCCTCCTTACCAAAGGGTGCTTAACCAGCTTAATGGGAAGGGCTCTCTCGCGCACACCGCCTAAAGCAAATCAAGTACAATCCCCCGCATCGTTGGAAGCTTTAATTTACGAGGAGTTAGCCCGCGGGTAGATAATAGCGCGCGGAGCGCGCAACCACGCTTGACACATCTACCCGCAGTGTTAGAATCAATCCTGCGGTTTTTAATAAGAATCTGGAGCCGATCTTGCCAAAGCAGCCGAAGCGAATACTAGTAGTAGACGACGAGGAGAATGCGCGCATCGGCCTCTCCCGGTTGCTGGCCAAGGAAGGGTTCCTGGTAGACAGTGTGGCAAACGGATTCGAGGCGCTCAACTACCTGCGTGAGCAGGAGGTGAACCTGATCGTTACCGACATCAACATGCCGGAGATGAACGGGATCACCTTTTTGAAGGAGTTGAACCGCAGCTATCCCGCGAGCAACGTGATCATGATCACCGCCTACGGCGGCGTGGAATCCTACATCGAGGCGATGAACCTGGGCGCTTTCGAGTACATCAACAAGCCGGTGAAGATCGATGAATTGAAGTCGATCCTGAAAAAGATCTTCAAGGAAACAAGTCACTGACCCAAGGGCGGCGGGTTTGATGCCCGTCGCGTCAAATTCGCAGCAGCGGGGGAACAGATGCCAACTTTCGATAAGATTCTCTTCGCCACCGATTTCTCCGAAAACTCCGACCACGCCTTCGAGTACGCACTGACCCTTGCCAAGCAGTTCAACAGCCGGTTGACCATCATCCACGTCATCAACGAGCCGGTGGACCTGCGCGGCTTCTACGTCCCGCACGTTTCCTTCGAGAATCTGGAGAAGGAGATCGAGGAGGGGGCGCAGAAGATGATGGCGACCTTCGTGGCCAGCAACATCTCCGGTTTCAACAACTACGAGACCGCGATCGTGACCGGCGTGCCCTGGGAGGAGATCCTGAAGCGGGCCGATACCGACCGCTCTTCCTGCATCGTGCTGGGGACCCAGGGGAGAAGCGGCATCGACCACCTGCTGTTCGGCTCAACCGCTGAACGCGTGGTGCGAAAGGCCCACTGTCCGGTGGTCACCGTCAGGCTCCCCTGACGGCAGCGGCATACATCCATGCGGGGCAGCGTTCGCTGCCCCTTTTTTTTGACGAATGTGATCTCGATTGGAAGGAGCAGGCCCCGATATGACCAATACGGAGAAAGAGCCGCGCGGCCGCGTGCTCATCGTCGATGACGAGAAGGTCATCCTCGATCTCACCGGCATCATCCTCAAAAACCGCGGCTATCAAGTCTTTACCGCCCTGAGCGCGCAGGAGGGGTTGGCGACCATAGAGGTCGAGCGCCCCGAGTTGGTCCTTTTGGACTACATGATGCCCAACATGGACGGCCTCACCGCGCTCAAGGAGATCAAGAGGCTCTACCCCGACACCTACGTGATCATGTTCACCGGCAAGGGGAGCGAGGAGATCGCCGTCGAGCTGATGAAGGCCGGCGCTTCCGACTATATCCTCAAGCCCTTCAACAACCAGGACCTCGTCGAGAGGATCGAGAGCGTCCTGAAGCTGCGCGGCATCGAGCTGCAGAACAAGGCTCTCTTGAGCGAACGCGAGCGACTTCTGGCCGAGATCGCGGACTGGAACCGCGAGCTGGAGGCCCGGGTGCAGGAAAAGAGCGAGGCCCTGTCGCGCGCCCAGGCCGAGGTGGTCCAGTCGGAGAAGCTCGCTTCCCTTGGCTACCTCTCCGCCGGCATGGCGCACGAGATCCGCAACCCGCTCAACTCCATCGCGCTCTTCGTGCAGCTCATCAAGGGGGGGCTGGACGAACCGGAGCGTCAGGAGTACGTGGACAAGATCCTTAAGGAAGTGGACCGGATCGACAACATCCTGGGCAAGCTCCTGGACGCCTCCAAGCGCCCCAAGTTCGAGATCAGCGAGGTTCGGGTGGACCGCATCCTGGAGCACACCCTGGAGGCCTTCACGCCGCAGTTGCGCCAGAAGCGGATCAAGGTGGTGCGCGACTTCAGAAACATTCCCCCCGCCATCAAGGCGGACCCGATGGAGATCGAGCAGATCTTCACCAACCTGTTCCTGAACTCGATTCACGTCATGCCCGAGGACGGCACCCTCACCGTGGAACTGGACCAGGACCAGGATTACATCAAGCTCAGGGTCTCCGATACCGGCCCCGGCATCCCGCCCGAGAACCTCCCCAACATCTTCGATCCCTTCTTCACCACCAACAGCCGGGGCACCGGTCTTGGGCTTTCGGTGGTGCTGCGCATCGTCAAGACCTACCGGGGCAAGATCGAAGTGGAGAAAAGCGACCCCACCGGAACCACCTTCGCGGTGCGTCTGCCGCTCAACGCGCCGAGATAAGGGGCGGTTTACACTTTTCTTTTCGGCCGCATTTTTGTATGATGTCGCATTCCATCATGCCTTGAGGTCGAAATGACAGCAGAGAACAGGGGCAAAATACTCCTGGTAGACGACGATAAGTTCTTCCTGAAGGTGATGTCCGATGCCTTCACGGGCGCGGGCTTCTCCGTAGTGACCGCAGAGGACGGTGTTCTTGGGGTCGAGGCCTACGCCGCCGAGACTTTCGACGCCGTCATCCTCGACCTGGTCATGCCCCGGATGGGAGGGGTGAGCGCTTCGCTGGAGATCGCGCGCCTGGCCAAGGAGGCGGACCCGATCATCATCATGTTGACCTCCATGTTCCAGGGCGCCCCGCACGAGCACCCCATCCCCGAGATGGGCGCCAAGGTGCACATCCCGAAATCCACCTCTCCGTTGGACATCGTCATCATCGTCGAACAGCTCCTGGAAAGAAAAGGGCGCGGCACCGGCGCCGCCTGACGGACACCCCATGCCATTTTTGCTACGTAACCTCACCCTGAGCCCCGGGGTGGAGGAGAGCGCGCTACGCCCGCTGGCCGCGGCCAAGCTGGGCGTGCGCGAATCCGATATCACGGCGCTCACCCTGGTCAGAAAGGGAGTGGACGCCAGGAAAAAAGGCGCCATCAAGCTGGTGTACACGGTACAGGTGACGCTCAGGGACGAGTCGCGGGTGCGTCCTGACGGCGACGTCGCGCGGGTCGAGACCGGCGCGCCCCTGCGTTTCCCGAAGCTCGCCTCCCCGGAGCGGATCGTCATCGTCGGCATGGGCCCGGCCGGGCTCTTCGCGGCGCTGCGGCTTGCCGAATACGGTATTACGGCGCGGGTCCTGGAGCGCGGCCGCGACGTGGACCGCCGCGCCACGGACGTGTCGCGTTTCTGGCGCCTGGGGGAGCTTTGCGAGCAGAGTAACGTGCAGTTCGGCGAGGGGGGGGCAGGGACCTTCTCCGACGGCAAGCTGACCACGAGGGTGAAGGACCCCAACTGCGGCTGGGTGCTGGAGCGCCTGGTCGAATTCGGCGCCCCCCCCGAGATCCTCTACGCCGCCAAGCCCCACATCGGCACCGACCGGCTGCGCGCCGTGGTGCGCGGCATCCGGGAGCGCCTGATCGAAACCGGCTTCCGGGTCGGCTTCGAGAGCCGTCTCACCGGCATCGGCATCGGCCAGGGGTGCGTGCAGAGCGTGGTGGTGAACGACGCCGACGAGGAGCCCTGCGACTCATTGGTGCTCGCGCCCGGACACAGCGCGCGCGACACCTATGCCCTTTTGTACCAACTGGGAGTCACCCTGGAGCAGAAGCCTTTCGCGGTGGGGCTCCGGGTGGAGCATCCGCAGGCCCTGATCAACGAGATCCAGTATGGCCGCAACGCCCATGCCGCGCTGCCCCCGGCCGAGTACGCCCAGACCTACAACAACGAAACGACCGGGCGCTCCGCCTATTCCTTCTGCATGTGCCCGGGCGGGGTGGTCGTGGCGGCCGCCTCGGAGGCGGGCGGGGTGGTGGTGAACGGCATGAGCGGTTACCGCCGCAACGGTCCCTACGCCAACAGCGCCCTGGTGGCCACGGTGGGCCCGGCTGACTTTGCCGGCAATTCCCCGCTGTCCGGGGTTGAATTCCAGCGCGAACTGGAGCGGCGTGCCTTCGCAGCCGGTGGGGGAACCTATCATGCACCCGCACAGAGCCTGCTCGACTTCCTGGGGCGGGGCGGCGGGAGGATCCTCTCCAGCTATCGTCCCGGCGTCACCGAATACGACCTCGCCTCCTTGCTCCCGGCACCGGTGGCCGTGACTTTGCGTGAGGGGATCGAGCACTTCGACCGCAAGATGCGCGGCTTCATCAGCGCCGAGGCGACCCTCACCGCGGTCGAGACCCGGACCTCCGCGCCCCTGCGCATCGTGCGCGGGGCGGATCTGCAGTCCCTGAGCCACCGCGGCCTCTACCCGACCGGGGAGGGGGCGGGGTATGCCGGGGGCATCATGAGCGCTGCCCTCGATGGCATCCGGGTGGCCGACGCCATCGCCGCCAGGATTGCCGCAAGCTAAAAGCGGTATCGCAAAGAACGCGGAGTATCCGCAAAGAACGGAAAGAAAGACTTTGGGTTTAACAACAAGAAGTTTTCTTCGTGTACATCGCGCCTACTTGGCGTGCTTTGCGTGACTGCTTTTAGAAGCAGTATCGCAAAGAACGCTGGGTATCCGCAAAGAACGGAAAGAAAGACTTCGGGTTTAACAACAAAAAGCTTTCTTCGCGTACCTCGCGCCTACTTGGCGTGCTTTGCGTGACTGCTTTTAGAAGCAGTCACGCAAAGAACGCGGGGTATCCGCAAAGAACGGAAAGAAAGACTTTGGGTTTAACAACAAAAGCTTTCTTCGTGTACATCGCGCCTACTTGGCGTGCTTTGCGTCACTGCTTTTAGAAGCGGTATCGCAAAGAACGCGGAGTATCCGCAAAGAACACAAAGAAAGACTTTGGGTTTAACAACAAAAAGCTTTCTTCGTGTACATCGCGCCTACTTTGCGTACTTTGCGTAACTGCTTCTAAAGCCATGCCGCAAAGATGCAATGGAACCGGCTGCCCCAACACGGGGCCTTTCATTACAAGGAGCCTTACTTTGAAAAAAACCGTTGCCGAAATCAAGGACCGCGACATCGTGGAAGCGGTCTTCCTGGTCAAGGATAAGATCATCGCCATGGCCAAGAACGGCAAGCCGTACCTCACCCTGAAGCTGATGGACAAGACGGGGGAGGTGGACGCCAAGGTCTGGGACAACGCGGACCAGGTTGGCTCCCTTTTCGACCGTAACGACTTCCTCGCGGTCAAGGGAAAGGCAAGCGTCTACCTGGGCAAGATGCAGCTGATCGTCTCGGAGCTGAAGCGGGTCCCTGAGGAATCGGTGCAGTTGGCCGACTTCCTGCCCGAGACCGACAGCGACATCAAGGCCATGGTCGCCGAGCTGCACGCCCTGGTGGCGAGCCTCGCCGATCCGGACCTGGCGCGCCTTTTGCGCTCCTTCTTCGAGGACGAGGAGCTCCTGGCCCAGTACCGCACCGCCCCTGCCGCCAAGGGGATGCACCACGTCTACCTGGGTGGGCTCCTGGAGCACTCGCTTGCCGTCGCCAAGCTGGTTGACGCCATGGTGCCGCTCTACCAGGGGCTGAACCGCGACCTCCTCGTTACCGGCGCGCTGCTGCACGACATCGGCAAGGTGCGCGAGATGACCTACCTGCGCTGCTTCGACTACTCCGACGAGGGCAAACTCCTCGGCCACATCACCATCGGCGTTGAGATGCTGCAGGAGCGCATCGCGCGGCTCCCCGGTTTCCCGGTCGAGCTCGCCATGCTCCTGAAACACATGATCCTGTCGCACCACGGCCAGTACGAGTACGGTTCCCCCAAGCGCCCGAAGACGCTGGAGGCGACCATCCTGAACTACCTGGACGACCTCGACTCCAAGATCAACGGCATCAGGACCCACATCCGCAAGGAGCCGGACAACCCCTCGCGCTGGACCGCGTACCACCGCCTCTACGACCGCTACTTCTTCAAGGAGAAGCCGCTCGCCGCGGAGATGGGAGGGGAGCTGCCCGGGGAACCGATCCCGACCCCGAGCCAGGCGGAGTGCCTGGAGCCTTCGGAGTTGATGCCGGAAACGGTGTCGGCCCCGGCGCCGCCGGCGAGCGAGCCCGCAAGCCCTGCACCGGACAAGCCGCGCCAGGACCCGCGGGGAGGCGACCAGGGGCGCAAGTCTTTCAGCAACAACCCTTTTGCCGTCCTGAAGAAGTGACGGCAGTCCGCATCTATCGGTGAGTTCCCGACGGCACAGGCCGGGCGCTGCCAGCACGGAGGAATTGTCATGTTATTTGAGACTATAGTGGTGGGGCCTTTGGGGGTGAACTGCTTCATCCTCGGGGATAAACAGAGTAACGAAGGGATGATCGTCGATCCCGGCGCCGACTGCGAGATGATCCTCGCCGCGGTGAACCATTTCGGCATCGAGATCAAGTACATCGTCAACACCCATGGCCACTTCGACCATATCGGCTGCAACCGCACCCTGAAGGAGAAGACCGGGGCGCAGCTGTTGGCCCACAAGGAAGACGTCCCGTTCCTGGTCAACGCCGCGCGCTCCGCCCAGAAGTACGGGCTTACCGTGGAGAACTCCCCGGAGCCGGATGCTTTCTTGACCGACGGTATGAAGCTGGAACTGGGGCGACGGGTGATCGAGGTGCTGCACACCCCGGGGCACACCCAAGGCGGATGCTGTCTCTACCTCGCCAACGAGAAGCTCGTGATTACCGGGGACACCCTGTTCGCCGACTCGGTGGGGCGCACCGACCTCCCCGGCGGCAGCCACCAGCAGCTGATCGACTCCATCAAGGCGAAGCTCATGCCGCTCCCCGACGACACCGTCGTCTGGCCCGGCCACGGCCCCTCCAGCACCATCGGGCAGGAGCGGAACTTCAACCCGTACCTCAACGAGTAGGGGGAGCACATGCTCAAAGGCAAGGAGATCGTTCTCGGGGTAACCGGCGGCATCGCCGTCTACAAGGCGGTGGAGCTGCTGCGCCTGCTGGTGAAGGCGGGCGCCAACGTGCACGTGGTGATGACCCAGTCCGCCACCGAATTCGTATCGCCGCTCACCTTCCAGACCCTGTCCCGCAACCCGGTGCACCTGGAGCTCTTCAACCTCATTTCCGAGGAGAAGATCGGGCACATCGCCCTTGCCGACCGCGCCGACCTCTACATCATCGCCCCGGCCACCGCCAACTGCATCGGCAAGCTGGCCAACGGCATCGCGGACGACCTCCTCACCACCACGGTCATGGCGACCAGGGCGCCGGTCCTGATCGCCCCCGCCATGAACGTCAACATGTACCGCAACAGCATCTACCGCGAGAATGAGGCGCGCCTGAAGCGGCACGGTTACCTCTTCGTCGCCCCCGCCTGCGGCATGCTCGCCTGCGGCTACGAGGGGGAGGGGAAGCTGCAGGCGCCCGAGGTGATCCTCGAGGAGGCCGTGGCGGCCCTGACCCCGAAGCGCCTCGCGGGAGAGAGGATTCTCGTCACCGCCGGACCGACGCTCGAGGAGATCGATCCCGTGCGTTACATCAGCAACCATTCCTCCGGGAAGATGGGGTACGCCATCGCGCGCCAGGCGCGGCTGAGGGGGGCGGAGGTGACCCTTGTGACCGGGCCGAGCTGCCTCACCCCGCCGGTCGGTGTGGAGGTGATCCGGGTCCGGAGCGCCCAGGAGATGCGGGACGCGGTGCAAGGGTGCCTCCCCCGGATCGACGTCGTCATCAAGGCGGCCGCCGTAGCGGATTATCGGCCCAAGACGCGCGCCGGCGAAAAGGTCAAGAAGAGCCAGGAGAGCCTCACCATCGAACTGGAGAAGAACCCGGACATCCTGGCTGAGCTCGGCGCCAACAAGGGGGAGCGGATCCTGGTCGGTTTCGCCGCCGAGACGCAGGACCTGGTCCGTAACGCCGGGGCGAAGCTCAAGGGGAAGAACCTGGATCTGGTGGTAGCCAACGACGTCTCCCAGGAAGGGGCCGGCTTCAACGTGGACACCAACATCGCCAAGTTCTTGTTCAGCGACGGCCGCGTCGAGGAACTCCCCATGATGGGCAAAGAGGAACTGGCGGGGGTGATCCTGGAAACGGTGGAAGGGTTGCGGGGAAAGCGGGGCGCGGGCGACAAGAAAAAGTCGTAGAACGGAGCGACACGCTGTAGGGGCGAATAATCATTCGCCCAGCTGCGCCGGAAGCATCCGCTCTGTTGGTAAATACGTCGGCGACGGAACTACTTTGACAGGATCTGCAGCAGCAGTTCTGGCTCGCAGATGGCTTCCTTCAGTTTCAGCTTCAATTCGTCGAGCTCGGCGTAAGCCTGCGGCTTGGTGATCTTCCCGGTGCGGTACAGAAGCCTCAGGTTCTTACGCACCGCCTCCGCCGCCGCCAGCGCTCGCTCCCCGGTGGGGTCGGCGTGGAAGAAGCGCGAGGAGTCGTCGTTGTTCAGGAAGTCGAACACCGCTTCCTGGGCCAGATGCATGTACTCCTCCCGGTCGTTTTCCTCGAGGGCGTAGCGCGAGGTGTCGGACAGGGTCTGCAGGATGCTCTGCCACTTCTCCAGGCGGCTCACCAGCAGGATGGAGTTGAAGATCTTCTTGTTGGTGCCGAAGGAGAAGATGGTGTCCGAGACAACCTTGCGCAGCAACTGGTCGTTGCTGGAGAAGTGTTCCAGCGAAACCTTCCTGGCGGTCTCCCAGATTTCCTTGTCCACGTAGTTCTCGAAGCGCATCTCCCAATAGGCGTGTTTCAGGGTGAGCGAGGAGAAGCTGCGCATCACCTTGTACGGGACGTAGTAGTTGTGGGCGATGCAGTCCGCGGCCAGGTGGGAGAGATACCCGTAGGCGCAGGCCTGCTGGGCGGGGTCGCTCGCCTTGTCCAGGACCCGGTGGCCGACGCTCCAGCGGTGGCAGTGGTGCAGGTAGTGGGTGAACTTCTTGCCCAGGGTGATGTCGGCGGCGATGGTGCCGTAGAGGAAGTCGTAGGGATGTGCCGAGATGATGGCGGCGACGGCCGATTTCAGGGCATCGAGGTTGTTCAGCACGTTCATGCCCAGTTGAAGGTGCACCCCGGCGCCCCAGGCGAGGGCCTGCTCGGGGAGCGCCAAGACAAGCAGGGATGTGACGAGAAGTAAAAGCGGCATGCATTCGAGCATAGTTAATGAAACCGGAAATGTAAAGGGGTTTAGGATGGCGGAGATGGAGGAGCGGGAGCTGTTGTTACGCTCGCTGAAGGGTTACCTGGGGGACCTGGCCGACAGCGGCGTGGACGAACTTGCCTTCGGTGCCGGACCCGTCGCGGCCGCCCCAGTGGTGGCAGTGTCCGCCGGGCCTGCGGCCGTGGCCGCTTCGGCTTCAGCCGCGAATCCCGTAGCGCCTGCCGAGCCGGTGCCGGGTGCCACATCCGCAGCGTCCGAAGTACCCCAAGTATCCACAGCCCCCGACTCTCCCGCGGGCGTTGAGCCGGTGTGCCGTCAGGAGGGGAACCCGCGCGCGCGCCTGCTTTTCCTGATGGCCGGCGCCGGGTACGCTGGAGCGGCCGGGGATCTGCTGGCCAAGATCATCGGCGCGATGAAGTTCAGCACCAACGACGTCTGCCTGCTCAGCTTCGATGCGGGGGGGGACGCCGCGGTTGGGGCGCGCAGCATCGCAGCAAGGATCAACACGGTGGCGCCTGAGGTGGTGGTCGCGCTGGGCGAGGAGGCGACCTCGCTGCTGCTCGGCCCACATGCTTCCCTGGAGCAGGTGCGCGGCCAATGGCAGGATGTCCGGGGGAGGGCGGTGATGCCGACCCTGCACCCCGAACTCCTGCTGGAGGACGAGGGGCTCAAGCGCCACGTCTGGGAGGACATGAAGCTTGTGATGCGCCGGCTGGCAGGGGCATCCTAGTGCGGGGTGGCGCACGACTTCAACCGGCCGCTTTCGAAGAGGGCGATGGGCTGCTGCTCGACGCACATCTTGCCGTCCACCTCGACCCGCGTGGCCAGGACGCAACTCTCCAGCTTCCCCGACTGGTAAAAGCTGATCAAGCCGTACTCATTGCAGACCAAGTTCTCGTAGTAGAAAAAGTTCTTGGTGATGCAGCTTTTCAGCATGCCCAGTTCATAGAATTCCGCGGTCGACAGCATGTTGCAGGTTACACCGCTCAAGATGGTGATGTCTTTCAGGTTGCACGATTTGAGATCGCCGTTGGGATAGTAGATGATGTCTGAACCGGGGTTGCAAATGGTCGCGTCCAGCGCCAGTGCCCGTTCCGTTCCGACAGACAGCAGGAACATCAGAATCAGCAGCATCTGCTTCATAGACCACCTCCAGCGACAGTATTGGTTCCCCGATTCACCCCGCCAAGTATAGAGTTCTTGATAGATAATTCAAACCTGTCGTGCGCCCCTTTTCTTGACTCCTAATGTTGATTAGCTATCCTTAATCGGTTCCAGGGTGGCAAATTTCAGCTAGAAAGGAGATCGTCATGGGAAAAGCGAAACGCATCGTCACGGTCCTTGTCAGCGCCTGCCTGCTCACTTCTTTGGTCGGGTGTACCCACACCCACACCACCAAGCACGAAACTGCGGGCGAGTACGTCGATGACGCTGCCGTCACCACCCGCGTCAAGGCTGCCATCTTCGACGAACTGGCGCTGAAGACCTTCCAGATCAATGTGACCACTTACCAAGGGGTGGTGCAGTTGAGCGGGTTCGTGGACTCGGCTGAGAATGCGAGAAGGGCGGGTGATATTGCCCGCGGTGTGAAGGGTGTCAGGGAAGTAAAGAACGACCTGATCACCAAGTAACGGCACAAAAAAGCCCCCTCCCTTTCGGGAGGGGGCTTTTTTCTTTAGTGATGAGCCCTGCTGTGGGATTTTGCCTGTCCGCTTGTCTGTTGTTTCGCCTTGCCTGACACCTTGCCGGATTTGGATTCGCCGGATTCCTCACTGCCTTTCCCGAAGGACTTCATGACGTCGGCCATGTTGCCGTATTCCCGGTCTTCCATTTTCTGGATTTCGTCGAGAACTACTTTCTCTGCTTTCATGTGCTGAGCATGTTTGAGTAGATCCTGTTTCTCAGCCGGGAAGTCAATGCCTTTGAGATGTTTTGTCACGTTCGCCGGTGAATGACCAGTGCCTCGGGTTGCCATAACTTCCTCCTTTTGCTGATGTACTTTTTCCCGATCACAAGTCGATTGTATTGAATTGGTTTTTTTTAATCAATACAAAAAGCCAGCTCACATTGACGCGGGAACAGTATCAGAACCAGTACTGTGCCAGCACCATCATGACACTGGTGCCGCATATGAACCAGGTGACGTAATCGCCGATGTAGCCGCTGTGGATGTGGCGCAACAGACCTACCGGACCGCGCAGCAGCCACTTGACCTGCTCTCTGTGCCGCCCCCGCAGCGCCCGGGGCCGAGGAATAGTGCGGCGATGGCCAGCGCCGTTACCGTGGTGGCCAGGGGGGCAGCGAGTCCCGGCCTTGTCTGCTGTTCCGGTTGAAGTATTGGCGTTGGCCGCCCTTGCAGTACCAGCGCGTGATAACTCGCACTGTCGACGAAACGATCCGCCGCTTCTTGGGCGACCAGCTGCAACTGCGGCAGCATCCCCGCCAGGAGGCAGCAAAGGAGCAGCATGATCCGAGGTATCGGGCCGTGGGAGTGACCGGTCTCCGATCCCTCTTCCCCGGTGGCGGGTGCCGAACTTGGAGAAGGCCTCGGGATGTCCCAGGCCGAAGAAGATGCCTCCAGCCGCGCGCAGCACGGTGCCCGCCGTCAGTGCGGAACAGAGCGACAACAGGGGCGACAGGTAGAGCGTCGGGAGCACGGCCACCGGGTCGGTGGGGGACATGATGGCACCAAAGAGCAGCGACTGGGCCAGCCCGACCTTGAGCCCCAAGAGGAGCGTGATGGCGTAAAATGCGGCGCCGATCGCCCCGGCCGAGACCAGCACCCCGGCCACGGCGAAGAGGGCGATGCTGAGCTTCACGTTGAGGAGTTCTTCCACCTTGACGAAGAGACCGCCGGTGAAGAGGAGCAGGCTCAGGATCCCCTGCAGGAACAGTACGTCGAAGTCGATGCGGCTCATGATCCGCTGCGCCGGGGTCATTACGTCGATCGCCAATGCGAGCAAAAGCCACAGCAACAGG
Source organism: Geomonas propionica (assembly GCF_016458235.1). Classification (GTDB taxonomy): domain Bacteria; phylum Desulfobacterota; class Desulfuromonadia; order Geobacterales; family Geobacteraceae; genus Geomonas; species Geomonas propionica. The sequence goes on from NZ_JAEMHK010000011.1 coordinate 30,875, forward strand.
GACAAGAGCAGGCTCTGCAGCAGGAGCCCCACGGTAGGCTCCAGTTTCAGGAAGCGGTAGTTGATGTAGGCGAAGGTCGCGGTGAGCGTGGTCAAGAGCGCCGTGATCTGGAAGACGCGCATCCGCTGTCACTGGGCCGTCTTGAGCCAGCAGCGCAGCATCTCCGCCACGCTCCAGGCCTGGGCGATGCATCCCCGCGGGTTGTAGGGCTGTTCGGCGTCGAAGATCTCGCTGATGGAGCCGATGCACTGCTGGTTCAGTTGCTGCACCAGGCCGTCCAGGAAGGCGCGCGCGGCGCCGACCTCTTCCGGGTAGAGCTTCAGCCAGGCATCGACGAAGGTGCCGATGAGCCAGGGCCATACCGTCCCCTGGTGATAGGCGGCGTCGCGGGCCCTGAGGTCGCCGTGGTAGGTCGGTTTGTAGTCGGGATGTCCGGGGGCGAGGGTGCGCAGACCAACCGGTGTCAGCAGGCGCTGGCGCACCGTGTCCAGCACATTGGACCAGCGTTCGCGCTCCAGGACCGGGTAGGGGAGCGAGATGGCGAAGAGCTGGTTGGGACGGCAGGCGTTGTCGTCGCCGAGTTCGCCGTCCACGACGTCGTAGAGGTAGCCGCCGTCGGTGTACCAGAAGCGCTGGTTGAAGGAGCGGTAGGTCTGGTCGGCGTAGGCGCCCAACTGGCGCGAGTACTGTTCGTCCCCCATATGCTCGGCCCACTGCTGCATCAGGCGCAAGGCGTTGTACCAGAGCGCGTTTAACTCCACCGCCTTGCCGCGCCGGGGCGTCACCACCCAGTCCCCGACCTTGGCGTCCATCCAGGTGAGCTGGTAGCCTTCGGCGCCCTGTTTCAAGAGGCCGTCGCTCGGGTCGACGCCGATGCCGAAACTGGTGCCGGACAGGTGCCGGTCGATGATCTCGCGCATCTGGGGCATGATCATGTGCAGCGTGGCACGGTCGTTGGTGTATTCCAGGTAGCGGTTCAGGGCGTGGAAGAACCAAAGGCTCGCGTCGGCGGTGTGGTACAACCCCTCGCTGTGCCCCTCGGGAAAGAGGTTGGGGATGAGCCCGTTCTTCACGTAGTGGGCGAAGGTGCGCAGTATCCACCCTGCCTCGGTGTGGCGCCCGGTGGCCAGGGTGAGCCCCTCCAGCGAGATCATGGTGTCGCGCCCCCAGTCGGTGAACCAGTGGTAGCCGGCGATCACTGTGCAGACTTCGTCCCCCATGGCGTGGGCGCGCACGCTTTCCTTGTGCCGCCCGGCAGGGGTAATGATGAACTGGTCGGTGGCGAGGACCAGTTCGGCAGGAAGCCCCTGGCGCGCCCTCGGATCCGCCGCGGCCAGGAGCAACCGGCGCCGCTCCCGTTCCATCTCCAGGGCTGCTGCCGGTGACAGTGCCGCGATGGTCTCCCAGGTCTCGGTCGAGGCGGTAAGCGCCGCGTCCTGGCCGATGCCGAGGTCCACCGCGAAGTAGCCGGCGGTCCAGAGCGTCCCCAGCGAGTCGTAGCCGCGGGAACTCTCGACGTCGTAGAAGATGTCGGTTTTATGTTTCTCCTCCAGGGTGAAGTTCCCCCTGCCGCCGTTGATGACCAGCCGAAGCTGCGGCGAGTTGGCGCCGGAGGAGATCTGGTAGCGGTTCTGCACCGCGGTGAACATGTAGGGATCGTCGGAGGTGATGTCCACCGAGGCGTCGTGGGGCCGGAACTGCAGGTAGGGTTGCAACTTCAGGCGCACCAGCTTGTCCCCGGAGATGAGGCGGTAGATCAGGTGCACCGTGTTCTGGCGATGCACCATGACCAGCTGCTTCTCGATCACGGTCCCGTTGATCTCGTAGCGCCAGACCGGCAGGCCGTCTTCCAGGCGGAACCCGGTCAGGTACTCCATGCCGTGAAAGTCGAGCCCCGCCTCCTTCTGGTCGCCGCCGAAGCGCACCATGCTTCCGTCCGGGAAGCGGATCGCCTCGGTTAGCCGGTTCAGCATCACGATGCGCCCCATGGGCGAAGGGTAGGCGGCGATGAGCAGGCCGTGGTAGCGCCGGGTCAGTGCGCCGCAGACGGTCCCGGAGGCGTATCCCCCGAGGCCGTTGGTCAAAAGCCACTCCTGCTCCAAGAGTTGCCGCGTCTTCACTTCCTCGTCGTGGCGGTCGAAATGAAATTCCCGCGTCACCGTGGTCATGACTGGTTCCCTCCTTCCGGCACCGGAATCAGTACCAGCGTTGCATACCCCTGCAGGCGCCAGAATTTCTCGGTGTCGAGCTTGGGCGTGCCGGAACCGCGGAACTCGATCTTTTCACTGCTCCAGAGTATCTCCCAGGCGCACCCCAGGGGCGGGGCGAGCATCGGCTCCGGGATCGGCACCAGATGCTGTTCGCGCCCCAGGTTCACCAGCACCAGGCGCTGCTCCTCTTGCAGGAAGTAGCGCAGCAAAAAGCCCGTAGTTCCCAGCACCGCCCCCTCGATATGACAGGTGTAGCCGCGACTGAACACCGGATCCTCACGTCGCAGCCGGATCAAGTCGCGGTAGAGCGCATAGACCTTGCCGTGGCGCTCCCGCTCCCTCAGGTCCAGGCGCGACTGCTGGAAGGTCTCCAGTTCGTACGGCTTGTCGATGGTTTCGATCACCTCGGGGGAGTCGACGTTGGTGAACTGTTTCAGGAACTCGATGCGGCCGGTGTGGACCTGCTGCGAGATTTCGGGATTGAGATCGGCGAAGTAAAGGAAGGGGGCGCTGGCGGCGAACTCCTGCCCCTGGAAGATCATCGGGGTCTGGGGGAGGAGCAACAGCAGTGCCGTCATGGCGCGCAGGCCCGCAGGGTTGGTGAGCCGGTCGATGCGAATACCCCAGGCTGAGTTGCCGATCTGGTCGTGGTTCTGGATGTAATTGATATAGCAACTCGGGCTTTTGCCCAGGGTGGGGGAGCCGCGCCGTTTCCCCTGCCAGAAGTAGAACTGTCCTTGGAACAGGTAGCTCCACTTGGCGCAGGAGATCATCTCCTGGGGAGAACCGAAGTATTCGGAGTAGTAGGCGTCGTGATAGCCGGTGAGGGCGACGTGGGCACTGTGGTGGAAGTCGTCGTTCCAGACCCCGTCCATGCCGAAGCCCCCTTCCTCCCTGGGGCGCAGGCAACGGAAGTCCTGTTCCTCGTTTTCCGCCACCAGCAGCAGCCGGCGCTTGCCGGCGTGCTCCCGGACCCGGCTGGTGATGTCCCCCAGGATATGGATCTCGGAATTGTCGATGATGGCGTGGGTGGCGTCGAAGCGCAGTCCGTCGATGTGAAATTCGTCGATCCAGTAGGCGGCGTTGGCCATGAAGAATTCGCGCACCGGGCCGCACTGCCTGCCGTCGAAGTTCATCACCTTACCCCAGTCGCTTTCATGCTCGCCGTAGTAAAAGTCGGAGTAGCGGGCCAAGTAGTTCCCCTCGGGGCCGAAGTGGTTGTAGACCACGTCCAGCAAGACGCCCAGCCCGAGGCTGTGGGCGCGGTCCACGAAGCCGCGCATGTCGTCAGGCTTGCCGTAAAGGCGGGTGGGGGCAAAGTGGTTCACCCCGTCGTACCCCCAACCGAACCGGCCGGGGAAGTCCGCCACTGGCATCACCTCGACCAGGGTGATGCCGAGGTCCTTAAGTGCCGGGAGTTGCTCTTCAGCCGCGCGCCACGTCCCCTCCATGGTGAAGGTGCCCAGGTGCAGCTCGTAGATGACGTGCCCCTCGCGCTCCACCCCGGTCCACTCCTGATCGCTCCAGGAGAAACTGTTTGGGTCGATCACCTGGGAGGGGCCGTGCGGCCCCTCGGGCTGGAAGCGGGAGGCGGGGTCGGGGAAACAGTCGCCGCCGTCGAGGCAGTAACGGTAACGCGAGCCGACAGCTGCGTCGCGGCAGGTGCCGGAAAAGTAGCCACCTTCCTCCGGGGCGAGGACAGTCGACTGCGGCGCCGGAGTCCCCTCGAGCACCACCTCCACCTCCATGTGCCCGGGCGCCCAGACCCTGAAATGCACCCCTTCCGGCATCACTTCCGCACCGATCGGCATCCTTCTCTGTACCGAAGCCATCACCCCTCCCGAGCCGTCCACTGTTCGGAAAAATTAACACGCTTTAAAATAACACACTCCGCGAATTTTAAAACCGAAGCGGGGCCGGGCCTTCTTCATGTGCCTTCCTTTCCTTTGCGGGAAGGGAGCGAATGACGCAACTGTTTGCGACGGGAGGGGAGGCAACCACCGCCATGTCCGCCATCTTATTGGGGGAAAGAGCTGTTTTTTGCGTGAACTGGTTTGACAGAAAATCCGTCACTGCTAGTATTGAGTTTTGTTAATTTGAACTGATTAATTTTGTATTAATTAGATGACCGCTACCGCAGATATCTCACCCCTTAGGGAGGATCCTATGTCAGGGAGCGTTCTTATCACCGGGGGGGCCGGTTTCATCGGTTCCCATCTGGCGGACGAGCTGCTGCGTCACGGCTACCGGGTGCGCGTGCTGGACAGCCTGGTGCCGCAGGTTCACGGTCCCGATGCCGGCCGGCCGGCGTACCTCGACCCCGAGGTCGAACTGATCAAGGGAGACATGCGGGATCCGGCGGCGGTGCAAAAGGCGCTGGCCGGCACCGAGGCGATATTCCATTTCGCCGCCATGGTCGGGGTAGGGCAGAGCATGTACGAGATCGAGCGCTACACCTCGGTGAACAACTGCGGCACCGCTGTGCTGCTCGAGGCGATGGCACAGGCTAAGGGTGAGCGCAAGCTCATCGTCGCCTCCAGCATGAGCATCTACGGTGAAGGGCGTTACCGGGACGGCAGCGGGGCGTATTACGACAACGTGAGAAGGGAGGTCGGGCAGCTGCAGCGGGGGAGTTGGGAGCCGCTGCTTAAGGAAAGCGAACCTCTTATTCCGGTCCCCACCCCGGAAGAGAAAGCACCCTCGCTCGCCTCGGTGTACGCCCTTTCTAAATATGACCAGGAGCGCATGGCGCTTATCGTCGGCGGGTGCTACGGCATCCCGGTGATCGCGCTGCGCTTTTTCAACGTCTACGGCACCAGGCAGGCGCTGTCCAACCCCTACACCGGCGTCTTGGCCATCTTCGCCTCCAGGCTCATGAACGGCAACCCGCCGCGCATCTTCGAGGACGGCCGGCAGCAGCGCGATTTCGTCAGCGTACACGACGTGGTCGCCGCCTGCCGCCTGGCGCTGGAGGTGGACCAGCAAAAGCAGCAGCTCTTCAACATAGGCAGCGGCGCCAAGATCTCGGTGCTGCAGGTGCTTGAGCGTTTTTGCCAGGTGCTCAACATCGACTCCATCGAGCCGGAGATTACCGGCAGCTACCGCGCCGGCGACATCCGCCACTGCTTCGCCGACATCACCAGCGCCAAAGAGGTGCTGGGGTACGCCCCCCGGGTCAGCTTCGAAGAGGGGCTCCGGGAGCTGGCGGGATGGCTGGAAGGGGAAGTGGCGATAGACAGGGTCGCCCAGGCGCACGCCGAGCTGGCCCAGCGGGGATTGACCCTATGAGCCGGCCGGTTGTGGAGTCGCTGCCGGAGAAGTTCGGCATGGTCGAGTGGTTCCGTCCCGGGGAGCGGGAGCGGGTGGAGCGGGTGCTGGCGGACATGAAGAAGCTCGGGGCGAAGCGTCTGCGCACCGGCATCTCTTGGGCCGACTGGTACACCAGCGAGGGGAAAGAATGGTACGAGTGGCTGGTGCCGCGCCTTTGCAGTGAGGTGGAGCTCCTGCCCTGCGTGCTCTACACCCCTCCCTCCATCGGCGTCGAGGCCAAGACCTCCTCTCCTCCCAGAAGGCCCCGTGACTACGCCGACTTCATCGATCTCTTCATCACTGCCTTCGGGGAACATTTCGAGTACGTGGAACTCTGGAACGAGCCCAACAATTTAAGCGAATGGGACTGGACCCTCGATCCCCACTGGACCGGCTTCGGCGAGATGATCGGGGCGGCGGCGCACTGGGCCAAAAAGCGCGGCAAGAAGACGGTTCTGGGCGGGATGAGCCCCATTGACGGGCACTGGCTCTGCCGCATGTTCGACTTAGGCGTCATGGAGTACATCGACGTGGTGGGGATCCACGGCTTCCCGGATATCTTCGACTACACCTGGAAGGGGTGGGGGAGAAACATCGCCATGGTGCGGGAGATCCTGGACCAGCACGACTCCCCCTGCGAGATCTGGGTCACCGAGGCCGGCTTCTCCACTTGGCAGCACGACGAGTTCAAGCAGGCCCGGGTCTTCCTGGAATTCCTGGAGGCCCCGGCGCAGCGGCTGTACTGGTACGGCGCCGACGATCTGGACCCGGGTCTGGCCGCGGTGGACCGTTTCCATCTGGACGAGCGCGAATACTATTTCGGCTTCCGCAAGGCGGACGGTACACCGAAGCTGCTCTACCGCCTGCTCGAGGAGGGGAAAGTGACGGCGCTGAAAAAGGTGGGGCAAGTGGCGACGGCGGCACCGGCTCGGGCCGGCTCGACTGCGGAAAAGGCGATCCTCGTCACCGGCGGGGCCGGCTTCATCGGCACCAACCTGGTGCACCACCTGACCCGCGAGGGGCAACGGGTCATCGTCTATGACAACCTGTCGCGGCCCGGCGTGGAGGAGAACCTCCTCTGGCTCAAGGAAACCTGCGGCGACCGGCTCGAGGTGAGGATCGCCGACACGAGGAACCACCTGGCTCTGCACGACGCCATCACCCAGTGCTCCCACGTGTATCATTTCGCCGCCCAGGTCGCAGTCACCACCAGCATCGACAATCCCGCCGCGGACTTCGCCATCAACGGGCAGGGCACCTTCGCCCTTCTGGAGGCGATCCGCACCGCCAAGGAGCGTCCCTCCCTGTTGTTCACCTCGACCAACAAGGTCTACGGCGGCATCGAGGGGTGCCGCATCCGGAAAAACGGCGCGCGTTACGAGCCGCTGGACCCGGAACTTCAGCGCTATGGCTTCGGCGAGGGGACGCCGCTTGATTTCCTGAGCCCTTACGGTTGCTCCAAGGGGTGCGCCGACCAATACGTGCTCGACTACGCCCGCAGCTTCGGCATCAACGCCGCCGTGTTCCGGATGAGCTGCATTTACGGCCCGCACCAGTACGGCACCGAGGACCAGGGGTGGGTGGCCCACTTCGCCATCCGGACCCTGAAAGGGGAGCCCATCACCCTCTACGGCGACGGTTACCAGGTGCGCGACCTCCTCTTCGTCGAGGACCTGGTGGACGCCATGTGCCGCGCCGGTGCGATGATGCCGCAGATCTCCGGCCAGGCCTTCAACATCGGCGGCGGCACCGACCGCGCCGCGAGCCTTCTGGAACTTTTGGAGCTGTTGCGCGATCTGCACGGCTCCCTACCCCAGATCAGCTTCGACGACTGGCGCACCGGGGACCAGCGCTACTACGTCTCCGACACCAGGAAATTCGCAACGGCAACCGGTTGGACCCCGCGCCATTCCGTGCGGGAGGGGGTGGAGCGGCTCTATAGCTGGCTTTGCCAGTCGATGAGCGTCCCGCAGCGCCCCGTGGAGGACACCAAGACAAAAAGCTACCCGGCATCGGGTGTGGAGGCCATGTGATGAGCGAGATGATGCAGGCGGCGGTGATCACCGGCCCGGGCGAGGCCGCCGTGCAACTGGTGCCCCGGCCGGAACCGCAGGCGGGAGAGGTGCTGGTGGCGCTGGAGGGATGCGGTGTCTGCGCCTCGAACCTGCCCTTATGGCAGGGGCGCACCTGGTTCAATTACCCGGCGCTTCCCGGTGCCCCCGGGCACGAGGGGTGGGGGCGGGTGCGGGCGCTGGGAGAAGGGGTGCAGGGCGTGCATGTGGGGGATCGGGTCACCTTCCTTTCCTACAACGCTTACGCCCAGTACGACATGGTGCGGTCGGACGCCCTGGTGAAGATCCCGGCCTCTCTGGACGGGCAGCCTTTCCCGGGAGAGCCGGTCGGCTGCGCCATGAACGTGTTCCGCCGCTCCGCCATCGAACCGGGGCAGACCGTCGCCCTGATCGGGGCGGGGTTTTTGGGCGCCATCTTCACCGCGCTCGCCACGGCGCGCGGCGCGCGCGTGATCGCCATCTCGCGGCGCGGCTTCGCCCTGGAACTCGCCAAGCGCTGCGGCGCCGAGGAGACCGTGGTCCTGGACGACCACCAGCGGGTCATGGATTGGGTGCGGCAGTTGGCCGGGGAGCGCGGCTGCGACCGGGTCGTGGAGGCAACCGGGCACCAGTGGCCGCTGGATCTGGCCGGGGAACTGGTGCGGGAAGGGGGTAAGATCGTCATCGCAGGGTATCACCAGGACGGTCTGCGCCAGGTCAACCTCCAACTCTGGAACTGGAAGGGGATCGACGTCATCAACGCGCACGAGCGCGACCCGCGGGTCTACCTCGAGGGGATCCGTGCCGGCATTGCCGCCGTGGAGTCGAGGATGTTCCCGCTTAAGGAGCTGATCACCCACAGTTTCACCCTGGCAGAACTGGGACGCGCCTACCAGGCGCTGGAAGGGCGTCCCGACGGATTCCTAAAAGGGATGATCCGCATTGAGCATTAAGAAAGGGGAAGGGATGAAGAAGAAACAGGCATTACCCAGGCTCGGGTTCCTCGGGACCGGCTGGATCGGCCGGCACCGGATGGAGGCGATCGTCAAGAGCGGGGAGGCCGAGGTGGCCGCTATCGCGGACCTCTGCCCTGAGAGCGCCCGGGAGGCGGGGACGCTCGCGCCCGGGGCGCTGGTCGTGGAGTCCCTGGAGGAACTGCTCGAACTGGATTTGGACGGAGTGGTGATCGCGACCCCGAGCGCGGGGCACTGCTACCACGCGCTGCGCGCCCTGGACCGCGGCCTGGCCGTGTTCTGCCAGAAGCCCTTGGGGAGAAACGCGGAAGAGGCGCAGCTCGTGGTGGCCGCGGCGCGGGCGGTGAACCGGCTTTTGGGCGTTGATTTCTCCTACCGCTACACCGACGCCATCCAGAAGATGCATCAACTGGTGAGTTCGGGCGAGCTGGGCCAGGTTTACGCGGCCGATCTCGTCTTTCACAACGCCTACGGCCCCGACAAGGACTGGTTCTACGACCCGGAACTCTCCGGGGGGGGCTGCCTCATGGACCTCGGCAGCCACCTGGTGGATCTCGCCCTCTGGTTCTTCGGCTACCCCGAAGTGCGCAGCGTCTCCAGTTCCATCTTCTCCGGCGGTGAGCGGCTCAAGGTCGGCTCCAGGAAAGTCGAAGACTACGCGGTGGTTTCCATGGTGCTGGAGGATGGGCACGCGGTGCGGGTGGCCTGCTCCTGGAACGTCTCTGCGGGACGGGACGCCGTCATCGAGTCGAGCTTCTACGGGACCCACGGCGGCGTGAGCTTCAAGAACGTGCAAGGCTCCTTCTACGACTTCGTGGCCGAGCGCTTCCGCGGTACCTCCACAGAGACCATCGCCGCGCCCCCGGACGAGTGGGGGGGGCGGTGCGCCGTGGCTTGGGCGCGTCAATTGAGATTAGGAGGCAACGGCTTCGATCCTCAGGCGGAGCAACTGGTCCGGGTGGCCGAGGTGCTCGACGCCGCCTATGGAAGATGATTCAAGGTAAACCGGTAAGCAGATACAGCGATAATTAGATAAGACGATAAGCCGCGCCGGGCGGCGCTTCAGGAACCCCTCGGGCCGGTAAGGACGAGGGGGCGGAGGTGTCGCTCGGCCGAAGCGTCCTCTCCGTCTCATGAGGTGGCGGGGTCTTAGTGGTTAATATTTCAGTTGTTTTTACCATCACCCTGTAGTCCGGGATTTTTTATTCATGAATAATTTGATTCCCAGCATAGGAGCAGACAACCAAGCGCTTCCGAGCGCGCCCGGACTGATCCTCATGGCCGCCGATCCCATCGGGGGGGTCTGGAACTACGTCCTGGAATTGAGCCGCGGCCTGGCCCCCCATGGGGTAAACGTCGCGCTTGCCACCATGGGACGCCCACTTTCCCCGGGGCAGCGCCGGGAGGTGGCCGACGAGGGGAATGTCACGCTGTTCGAGAGCAAGTACCGCCTCGAGTGGATGGACAACCCCTGGGGCGATGTGGAAAAAAGCGGGGAGTGGCTGCTGTCCCTGGAGGCGGAGCTCAAGCCCGACTTGGTGCACCTGAACGGCTACGCCCACGCCGCGCTCCCCTGGCGCAGCCCGTGCCTCGTGGTCGCCCACTCCTGCGTCCTTTCCTGGTGGGAGGCGGTGCGCGGGGAGCAAGTGCCGCAGCGGCTCGACGACTACCGGACCCGGGTCTCCCGTGGGCTGGCCGCGGCGGACCTGGTGGCCGCACCTTCCTCGGCGATGCTCGATTGCATCAGGAGGCTTTACCTGCCGCTCCCCGACGCCCAGGTGGTCTACAACGCCCGCGGTCGCACCAGGTTCCGCCCCGGCAGGAAGGAGGACTTCATCCTTTCCGTGGGGCGGGTCTGGGATGAGGCGAAGAACATCGGGGCCCTGGTGCGTAACGCGTACGATCTTCCTTGGCCGGTGTACGTGGCGGGGGAGATCAACCAACCAGGCGGTGGAGCGGCCAACGTCGACGGCGTGAATCGGTTGGGATTCCTGGCGCCGGAATCGCTGGCCCCCTGGTATGCCGCCGCCGCCATCTACGTCCTCCCGGCGCGCTACGAACCCTTCGGCCTCACCGTCCTCGAGGCGGCCCAATCCGGCTGCGCGCTGGTGCTCGGCGACATCCCCAGCCTGCGCGAACTCTGGGACGGGGCGGCGCTGTTCGTCGATCCGGATTCCGCGATGGACCTGCAAAAGCAGCTGCGCGCTCTCTGCGCCGACCGCAACCGCCAGGCGAGCCTCAGGGAAAAGGCGCTGGAGCGAAGCCGCAGCTTCACCGCCGGCAGGATGACCGACGGCTACCTGGCGCTGTACCACCGGCTGCGTCGAGGGAAATCAATGACGGAGGAAGTCTGAGCCATGCGCATCGTGATGTTTTACCAATCACTCCTTTCCGACTGGAACCACGGCAACGCCCATTTCCTGCGGGGCATCGTCACCGAACTGGGGCAGCTCGGACACGAGGTGACGGTCTACGAGCCGGAAAACGGCTGGAGCTACAGCAACATGCTGCGCGACAGCGGCGAGGCGGTGCTGCACGGTTTCCAGCGGGCCTACCCCGGGCTTGCTGGCGCCACCTACCGGCTCGAGGAACTGGACCTCGACCGCATCCTTGCCGGCGCTGACTTGGTTGTCGTGCACGAGTGGAGCGACCACGAGCTTGTCCGGCGCCTGGGGGAGCACCGTAAAGGCGGCGGCAGGTACCGCCTGCTGTTCCACGACACCCACCATCGGAGCGTCACCGACGAGCCCGCCATGGCCGCCTACGACCTCTCCGGCTTCGACGGAGTGCTGGCCTACGGCGCGCGGATCCGGGATATCTACCTTGACCGGGGGTGGGCGAAGCGGGTCTGGCTATGGCACGAGGCGGCGGACGTGCGGGTATTCCGGCCCCTGCAGTCGCCGGACAAGGTGGGCGACGTGGTCTGGATCGGCAACTGGGGCGACGACGAACGCAGCCAGGAGATCCGGGAGTTCTTCATCGAGCCGGTGCGGAGGCTGCACCTGAAAGGGGTGGTCTACGGCGTGCGCTACCCGAAACAGGCGCTGCAACTTCTGGCCGAGGCGGGAATCGGCTACGGCGGCTGGCTTCCCAACTTCGAGGTGCCGCGCGTGTTCAGCCGGTTCCGGCTCACGGTCCACATTCCGCGCCGTCCCTATGTGGAGGCCCTCCCCGGCATTCCAACCATCCGCCCCTTCGAGGCGCTCGCCTGCGGCATCCCGCTGGTCTCCGCCCCCTGGGTCGACAGCGACCGGCTTTTCACCGGCGGAGTAGACCTCCTCTACGCCAGGGACGGCCGGGAGATGGAGCGGCAGATGCGGAGCCTGCTGCAGGATCCGGACTTGGCAAGGAGCCTGTCCGAGCATGGCCGGGAGACCATCCTGGCCCGGCACACCTGCCGGCACCGCGTGGAAGAACTGCTGTCCATCTGCCGCGAACTGGGCATCGCGTGAATCCAAAAAGCGGTTACGCAAAGGGCACAAAGAATCCGCTGAGGACGGAAAGAATGCTTGGGATACAATAAAAGCTTTTCTTCGCGTACTTTGCGCCTGCTTCGTGTGCTTTGCGTAACAGCTTTGCTTTTAACTTCTTCTACATGAAAGGAACCACCATGGCCGCCCCTCTAAACATCTCCTTCTTCGCCTCGAGCCTGGTCTCCGCCTACTGGAACGGCGCTGCCACCTACTACCGCGGCATGGTACGGGCGCTTTCCCGCCTCGGACACCGCATCACCTTCTACGAACCCGACGCCTACGAGCGGCAGGCGCACCGGGACATCGAGGACCCGGACTGGGCCACCGTGGTGGTTTACCCCGCCACCGAGCAGGGGGTGTTGCGCTCCCTGGAAGCGGCCAAGGGCTCCGACCTCGTCATCAAGGCAAGCGGGGTCGGGGTTTTCGACGAACTGCTGGAGCGCGAGGTGCTGCGCCTGAAACGGTCGGGGACCCAGGTGATCTTCTGGGATGTGGACGCACCGGCCACCTTGGAGCGGATCGGTAGTGACACCCAGGACCCGTTCCGCGCCCTGATCCCGCAGTACGACCTGGTGCTCACCTATGGCGGCGGCGACCCTATCGTGCGCGCCTACCGCGGCTTCGGCGCCCGCTGCTGCATCCCCATCTACAACGCGCTCGACCCCGACACCCATTACCCGGTCCCTCCCGATCCGCGGCTCAGGGCTGATCTTTCCTTCCTGGGCAACCGCCTGCCGGACCGCGAGCGCCGGGTCGAAGATTTCTTCCTGTCCGTGGCCGGCAAGCTGCCTAATCGGAGCTTCCTGCTGGCTGGCAGCGGCTGGGAGGGCAAGGAGCGCTCCGGCAACGTGCGCTACCTGGGGCACCTGGGCACCTGCGATCACAACGCGTTCAACTGCAGTGCCATGGCCGTTCTCAACGTGAGCCGCGACGGCATGGCGCGTAACGGCTTTTCCCCCGCCACCCGCGTCTTCGAGGCGGCCGGTGCCGGCGCCTGCATGATCACCGACCACTGGGAGGGGATCGAGCATTTCTTCGAGCCGGAGCGGGAGATCTGTGTGGCCCGAAACTGCGACCAGGTGGCGGAGATCCTGGAGCGGCTCACCCCGTCGATCGCGGCGGCCATGGGGACCCGGGCGTTGGCGCGGGTGCGGGCGCACCACACCTATGCGCACCGGGCCAGGCAGTTCCAGGAGATCTTCACCGCCAGGCCGTTACGCGGGGCGTACATCGGAGGGGCACCATGAAAATCGTCGTCTTCGGCCTGTCCATCACCTCGTCCTGGGGCAACGGCCACGCTACCACCTACCGCGGCCTCTTGCGGGAGATGGACCGGCGCGGTCACGAGATCCTGTTCCTGGAGCGGGACGCGCAGTGGTACGAAAACCATCGCGACCTCCCCGAACCACCTTTTTGCAACACCCAGATCTACAAGTCGCTGGACGAACTCTTCGCCGAGTACGGCCCCGAGATCTGCGACGCCGACTGCGTTATCGTCGGCTCCTATGTCTACCAAGGGATCGAGGTGGGCAAGTGGGTCAGTAAGCACGTCAAGGGAATCAAGGCTTTCTACGACATCGACACCCCGGTGACCCTGGCCTCCCTGGACCGGGGGGAGTGCCAGTACCTGAGCGAGGATCTCATCCCCTGCTACGACCTCTATCTCTCCTTCACCGGCGGCCCGACCCTGGACCACATCGAGCGCCACTACGGCTCGCGGGCGGCGCGTCCCCTGTACTGCTCGGTAGATCCCCAGGTGCACTACCCGATGCAGATCACCCCGCGCTGGGACCTGGGCTACCTGGGCACCTACAGCCGGGACCGTCAGCCGGGCCTGGATCAACTCCTCTGCCAGCCCGCGGCCTCCTGGGAAAAGGGACGCTTCGTGGTCGCCGGGGCGCAGTACCCATCGGACCTCAAGTGGTCCAAGAACACGCACCGCATCGAGCATCTGCCGCCGGAGTGCCACAGCGAGTTCTACAGCTCGCAGCGCTTCACCCTGAACCTGACCAGGAAGCAGATGCAGATCGCCGGCTACTCCCCGAGCGTGCGCCTGTTCGAGGCGGCGGCCTGCGCCGTTCCCATCGTCAGCGATCACTGGGCGGGACTGGAGCAGTTCTTCGTGCCGGGCAAGGAGATCCTGCTCGCCTCGGGGAGCCAGGAGATGCTACGCATCCTGCAGCGTTTCCCGGATGACGAGCGCCGCGCCATCGGAGAGCGCGCCCGCGCCCGGGTCTTGGAGTCCCACTCGGCCGCCTGCCGCGCCGAGGAGCTGGAGGATTATCTGACCGCGCTGTGAAAGAGAGGAAAGGGATGACCCACGCCAAACCTAGAACGCTGGAAGACGACATCAAGGAACTCTCCCCCTGGTTCCACAACCTGCACCTCCCGGACGGGACCGAGACGGCGCCGGACCATTTCCTGGGAGACTTCCCAAGTTTCAAGTGGCGCGAGATCTCGGGCAGCATCCCCGAGGACCTGACCGGGTGGAGCGCCCTCGACATCGGCTGCAACGCGGGTTTTTACTCCTTCGAACTGGCGCGCCGCGGCGCCCGCGTGCTCGGCATAGACTGCGACACCCATTACCTCGACCAGGCCAACTGGGCCGCTGTGCAGTACGGGCTGCAGGATCTGGTGGAGTTTCGCCAGATGCAGGTCTACGACCTGGCGCGGGTGAAGGGAAAGTTCGACCTGGTGCTGTTCATGGGGGTGTTCTACCACCTGCGCTATCCGCTGTTGGCGCTCGACATCGTGGCGCAGAAGACGGCGGGGATGATGCTGTTCCAGACCATCACCATGCCCGGCCGAAAGGTCGCGGGGCAGCACGACTTCTGGATCAACGAACGGGACGCCCTGCACGACGAGGGGTGGCCCAAGATGGCCTTCATCGAGGAGCGCTTCGCGGGGGACCCGACCAACTGGTGGATCGCCAACCACGCCGGGGTGGAGGCGATGCTCCGCTCGGCGGGGTTGAAGATCGCCGGTCACCCGGGAGACGAGATCTACCTCTGCCACCCGGACCCAGAGGATCCTTCCTGCATGACCACCTGGAACCGCGCCGAATATCTCTCCGCCACCGACGCCGGTGAATGAGCCGGCGTCACCCCTGGATCAGTTGTTCCCTTATGCCAACAGCCGGTTTCCCCGCTGAAACAAGGTATACACAACCAATGTTCACTTTTTGTGTCTACGCTATAATGTTTATGATATAACGTGTAGCCCACAATGAGAGGAACAGGACAAGTGCCTCTTTACTCTCAAAGATATGATCGTATACTCAGTGAATACTGGCAGATGCCTGTGCAAGAAAACACGTCACAGTCTCTGCTCCTACACGAGGTGTGCATTGAGTCGTAGCGCAAAACGCGGCATAGAGCTCGAAGGGGCTCTCTGGTTTCACAAGGATGAGCAGAAGTTCCTGGGGCTGGACCGGATCGCGCTGCTACAGAAGATCGACGAACTCGGTTCCATCACCAAGGCGGCCAAGGCCGTCGGCATCAGCTACAAAAACGCCTGGGACCTGGTCAACATGATCAACAACCTCGCGGAAAAACCGCTGGTGGAGCGGGTGACCGGCGGCAGGGGAGGAGGAGGGACGACCCTCACCGCCTACGGCAAGGAAGTGGTCAAGCAGTACGGCGTGCTCCAGGAGGAGCATCGCAGATTTCTGGAGAACCTGGAGGGACGGTTGGGCGACAGCGCCAGCCTGTACCGGCTTTTGAGGAGGATATCCATGAAGGTAAGTGCTCGTAACGTTTTGTCCGGAACCATCACCAAGATAACCAAGGGTGCGGTGAACGCCGAGGTGACCATGGTGCTCACCGGCGGCGCGCCGCTGATAGCCGTGATCACCAACGGCGCCGTCGATAACCTTGCCCTCAAGGAAGGAAGTTCGGCCTACGCCATCATCAAGGCAAGCTCGGTCATGGTCGGCACCGATCTGCACGACGCCAAGATCAGCGCCCGCAACGTCATGTGCGGCACCGTGGCCAAGATCGTGGAAGGTCCGGTTTCCACCGAGGTCGACGTCGAGGTCGGCGGCGGCAACACCATCAGCGCCGTCATCACCCACGAAAGCGGGACCAACCTCGGCCTCAAGGTCGGCGCCCACGCCTGCACCCTGTTCAAGGCCTCCAGCGTCATCCTCGGGGTAAGCTGAAGCGAAGGGGGGCGGCCCGCCGTTCCCCTTTTTACGGCCACCCGCTGTAGCTGATACACCATAACGGTTGTTCCAATATCAGGAAAACATCAAAAGAAGGAGTTTGACCATGACCCGAATTTTCAGAATGTTGCCGCTGTTTGTTGCCCTGTTCCTGTTCAGTGCAGTAGCCTCGGTCTCCACCAGTTGGGCCGCCGAACAGAAGAACCTGATCCTCGCCACCACCACCTCCACCCAGGACTCCGGCCTTCTGGACGTGCTGATCCCGATCTTCGAAAAGCAGACCGGCTACTTCGTGAAGACCATCTCGGTCGGCTCCGGCCAGGCCATGAAGATGGGTGAGAAGGGTGAGGCCGACGTGCTGCTGGTGCACTCGCCGGACGCCGAGAAGAAGTTCATGGCTGACGGCTTCGGCGTCAACCGCAAACTGGTCATGCACAACGACTTCATCGTGCTGGGACCGGCCAACGACACGGCCAAGATCCGCGGCACCAAGACCGCCGCCGATGCGCTGAAGGCGATCGCCAAGGCCAACGCGCTCTGGCTCTCCCGCGGGGACAACTCCGGCACCCACGCGAAGGAGAAGGGGCTCTTCAAGGCCGCCGGCATCAACCCCGAAGGTCAGAAGTGGTTCCAGCAGACCGGCCTGGGCATGGGCGAGACCCTGAACGTCGCCGCCGAGAAGAAGGGGTACCTCTTGGCTGACCGCGGCACCTACCTGGCGCTCAACAAGAAGGCGCACCTGGGCCTCGAGATCATGGTCCAGGGAGAGCCGAAGCTCCTCAACATCTACCACGTCATCGAGGTGAACCCGGCCAAGTGGCCCAAGGTGAACAACGCCGGTGCCAAGGCCTTCGCCGACTTCATGGTCTCCAAGAAGACCCAGGAGATCATCTCCACCTTCGGTAAGAAGGAGTTCGGCTCCCCGCTCTTCTTCCCGGATGCCGGCAAGAAGCCGGAGTCCCTGGGGCTGTAAATGGACGTGATTCTCGAAGGTTTCAGCAAGGCGTTCCAGCTCCTCGCGTCGCTTGATCGCGAGGTGCTGGGCATCGCCTTGCTGTCGCTCAAGGTCTCCGGGCTCGCCACGCTCTTCTCGCTGGTAATTGGCCTGTCGGTGGGGACGCTGGTGGCGCTCACCAGCTTCCCCGGCAAGAAGATCCTGGTGAGCGTAGTCAATACGGGGATGGGGCTGCCGCCGGTGGTGGTGGGCCTCTTCGTGTCCATCATGCTCTGGAGAAACGGCCCGCTGGGGTACCTGGAGCTCCTCTACACGCCGACCGCCATCGTTATCGCCCAGACCGTGATCGCGACCCCCATCGTCATGGGGGTCACCATCGGCGCCATGCAGAACCTCCCGGCCAACTTGAGGCTGCAGATCCTCGCCCTGGGCGCCACCCGGGTGCAGATGGTCTGGATGCTGATCAAGGAGGCGCGGCTGCCGCTCATGGCCGGCGTCATGGCCGGTTTCGGCGGGGTGATCTCCGAGGTGGGCGCCTCCATCATGGTCGGCGGCAACGTGAGGGGCTACACGCGCGTGCTCACGACGGCCACCGTGATGGAGACCGGGCGGGGCAACTTCGACATGGCCATTGCCCTGTCGGTGATACTTCTGCTATTCTGCTTCGCCGTCAACTACATCCTCACCTACATCCAGCAGCGGGAAAGGCCCAGATGACGCAGCAACAACACCTGCTCGACCTGAAAGAGCTGAGGGTTGATCGAGGCGGCGTGACCGTACTCGACATACCCTCTTTTTCTTTATGCCAAAACGAGTTCATCTCGCTGATCGGCCCCAACGGCGCCGGCAAGTCGACCCTGCTATTGTCGCTTTTGGGGCTCATGAAGCATGAGACTGGCACGGTTACCTACCGGGGCGCGGCTGTCGCATCCCCCGCCCAGTGGCTCGACCTGCGCCGCCGCACCGCCATGGTGCTGCAGGACCCGCTTCTTTTCGACAGCACCGTCTTCGACAATGTGGCGAGCGGGCTAAAGCTCAGGGGGGTGGGGCGCACCGAGATCAAGAGCCGGGTCGCCACCTACCTGGAGCGCTTCAACCTTGCCCACATGGCGCAGCGCTCGGCGCGCAAGCTCTCAGGCGGCGAGGCCCGGCGCGTGAGCCTCGCGCGCGCCTTCGCGGTGGATCCTGAGGTGATCTTTTTCGACGAACCGTTTGCAAACCTCGACCCGCCCACCCGGCAGGCGCTCACCGAGGACATGGACCGCATCATCCGGGACCGCGGCATCGCCGCCATCCTGGTCACCCACGACCAGTCCGAGGCGCTCAGGATGTCGCAGCGCATCGTGGTGATGAACGCCGGCCGGATCGTGCAGCAGGGGACCCCGGCCGCGGTGATGAACCACCCGGTGAACGAGTTCGTCGCCAACTTCGTGGGGATGGAGACTATCCTCGAGGGGGAGGTTGCCAACAACCGCCACCAGCAACTCACCGTGCGCGTTGCCGGAGGGGAAATCGACACGGTGGGGGACGACGCGCCCGGGACGCAGGTGTACTGCTGCATCCGCCCCGAGAACGTCACCGTCACCGTCGGGCATCCCGAGAACAAAAGTAGCGCCAGGAACCACTTCGAAGGGCGCATCGTCGAGATCGCCGCCATGGGGCCATTCCTCAAGCTGCGGCTCGACTGTGGTTTCCCGCTCACCGCCTACGTCACCCGCGAGTCCTTCACCGAACTTGCCCTGTATGAAGGCAAGGAGATCCACGCCTCCTTCAAGGCCACCTCCGTCCACCTTCTCCCTAGGCGCGCCGTGTAAATAGCGCTTTGCAAAACATCGCTTGTGCCTTATATTCCTATCTGTTTTGCCAACAGGAGAACAAAGGAGGATGGAGCATGAAAAAAGCTGTTAACCTGATCGGCGCCCTCTCGGCCGTCGTGATGCTGTCCGCCCCCGCTTATGCCGACAGCGACACCATGAGGTGCAAAGGTGGCATCGTATCGGTCGGCGACTCCGCGGGAGAGGTCCTCGCCAAGTGCGGCCAACCCGCCACGACCAGTCAGAGTTCCAAGAAAGTGGTGCAGAAGGATCAGCCGTACGGGGCGACCAGGAGCATCACCAACATCATCGTTGACAACTGGATCTTCAACTTCGGCCCCAGCGAGTTCCAGTACCAGTTGGAGCTGCAGGACGGCCGCGTCTCCCGCATCCAGAGCCTCGATTACGGCTACTAAGGTTCCTGACTAGCGACCTGGGAATATGTTGCCCCACAAAGCGTTGCACGTGACCTAACGTGCCCCCCTTTGCGAAGGGGGGACAGGGGGGACAGGGGGGATTTGCCTCTCCCTACCCGGAAGCAATTGGTGACTTCCACCGGCGTTCCAGTCGCTCACCCCTCAATGATTAAGCAGAGTTGGAGTTTTAATGGATTGGATCAGCATTTTGGGCATCGCCCTGGCCTTGGCCATGGATGCCTTCGCCGTCGCCCTGGCTACCGGCGCGGTATTGAACCCGGTGACCGGGCGGCACCTGTTCCGCCTCGGTTTTCATTTCGGCCTGTTCCAGGCTCTCATGCCCATAGCGGGGTGGCTCCTCGGCCTCACAGTCCAGAAATGGATCACCGCTTACGACCATTGGATCGCCTTCGGCCTCTTGGCCTACGTCGGCGGGAGAATGATCGTCGAGGCGTTCGAGGAAGACGACGACACCTCCCAGTCCGACCCGACCAAGGGACTTACTATGGTCATGCTCTCGGTGGCCACCAGCATCGACGCTTTCGCGGTCGGGCTGTCGCTGGCCATGCTCGGGGTGAGCGTGTGGATACCTTCGGTGGTTATTGGCCTCGTCGCCGGCGTGCTGACCGTCATCGGGATGCTCCTGGGGCGTCGGCTCGGGGACAACTGGGGCAAGCGCGTCGAGGTCTGCGGCGGTGTGGTGCTCTGTCTGATCGGTCTCAAGATCCTGCTGGAGCATACGCTCTTGAAGTGAGTCCATTCGGAAAGCTATCCCTTCCGGCACTCTTCTCTCTCAAAAAATGTTCATGTCTTATTACGCATTATGATATAAAACTTGTACTGTCATAAAAGCTCTGTATATGTTTCCCAAACATAGTAGCCGCTCGTCTGATCCCGATGTAAAAGCCTGTCTGTAACAGAGGGTCGAGTGACAAACAGTTTAAACCCCACCGAAGAGCTCTGTCGCTTCATCATCGACACGATCCCCCAAATCGTCTGGACCGCCACGCCCGATGGCGCCCAGGACTTCGCCAACCTACGCTGGTACGAGTTCAATGGCCTGATCCCCGGCGAGCCCGACCCGGAGCCGTGGCGCAGCATCATCCATCCCGATGACGTTGAAATCACCGCCCAGAAATGGAAACACTCCCTGGCGACGGGCGAGCCCTACAGCTGCCTGCACCGCAACCGGCGCTTCGACGGGCAGTACCGCTGGGTCCTGTCTCGCGCCGTGGCGCAGAAGGACGCAGAAGGGCGTACCGTGCGCTGGATCGGCAGCGGTACCGACATCACGGAGCAGAAGGTCGCCGAGGCCGAGCTGATCAAGTACCGGGACCACCTGGAGGACCTGGTCCGGGAGCGGACCGAGGAACTGGTGGCGGCCAAGGAGCGGGCCGAGGTGGCGACGCGCGCCGTCCTGGAGGCGAACGACCTGCTGGAAATGCGGGTCGAGGCCCGCACGGCGGAACTGAGAAAGACGGAGAAGGAACTGCGCCAGGCGCAGAAAATGGAGGCGATCGGCACGCTCGCCGCCGGTATCGCCCACGACTTCAACAACATCCTCACTTCCATCCTGGGCTTCACCGACATGGTGCTGCACAAGGTCCCCGAGGGGGGCGTGGGGCGGTCCGAAATGCAGCAGGTTTTCATTTCGGCACAGCGGGCGGCGGACCTGGTGCGGCAGATCCTCAGTTTCAGCAGGCATTCCGAGCAGGAAAGAAAGCCGGTGCACTTGGCTGGCGTCATCGAAGAAGCCTTCCGCCTGCTGCGCTCCTCCCTGCCCACCTCGATTGCCATGGTCCAGGAGATCGACGTTCCCTCCGACGCGGACAAGGTGCTTGCCGATCCTACCCAGTTGCACCAGGTGCTGATGAACCTCGGCACCAACGCGGCCCACGCCATGCTTCCCGAAGGGGGAACCCTGACCGTCTCCCTGCGTACCGTTCCAGCCGCGTCCCCCCAACTCGCTCCTTATCCCTTCCTCGATCGCGTGGATCACCTGCAACTGTGCGTGCGCGACACCGGCCGCGGCATGGAAAGCCGCATATTGGAGCGGATCTTCGATCCCTATTTCACCACCAAGCCGGCGGGTGAGGGGACCGGCCTCGGCCTGGCCGTGGTGCAGGGGATCGTGAAGAACCACGGCGGCGTCATCGCGGTGCACAGCGAACCTGGAGCGGGGACCTGTTTCGAGGTGTTACTGCCGGCGGTGTCCCTGGAGATCCAGCGCGAAGAGGAACTTCCGGAGCAGCTGCTGCTGGGAAGCGAGCGGATCCTGTTCGTGGACGACGAGGAGTCCCTCACCGTGCTGGGGCAGGGGATCCTGGAGAACCTGGGCTACAGCGTGGTTACATCCAGCAACAGCGTGCGCGCCCTGGATCTTTTTCGCGTCGATCCCTCCCGTTTCGACCTGGTGATCACCGACCTCACCATGCCCGGGTTGTCGGGGAAGGCGTTGGCCAAGGAGATCACGACCTTGCGCCCCGACATCCCCATCATCCTCTGCACCGGGTTCAAAGAGACCGTCGACGAAAGGGATGCCGAGTACGGAATTCGTGCCTGCCTGATGAAGCCGTACACGTCGAGGACCCTGGGGCGGACCATCCGTCAGGTGCTGGATCACCAACTCGCAGCCCAGTAGTTACAAGGAGGTCAGGCATGTGGAACTACGTAACCCAGGCCCTCACCGCGCTGGTGAGCTTCGCTTTCATGGTGCTGTTCATGACCGCCGCGGTCAAACGGGGCGTTTCCGTGCAGTTCTCCATGCTGGTGCTCTCGCTGGTGCTTACTGTGAGCTTTGCCGCCTGGTCGGCGGGGGAGTGGGGGATGTGGCCGGTGTGGAAATCCGCCGTGCCGCTGCTCGTAGCGGCCGGCGCCTGCAGCGTGCTTGGCAACTGGGCCATGTTCCTCGCCACCTCGTCGAGCGCCAACGCGGGGTACGCGCTGGCCATCATCGGCTGCCAGTCCGCCCTGGTGCTGCTGCTCTCCTGGTGGTTCCTGGGGGGAGAGATGCACTGGCTGCGGCTGGTCGGCATCGCCACCTGCATCCTGGGCGTCGTGATCATCAGTTGGCCGGTCGCCCCGGCGGTCAAGGGGTAATTGGGGCGGTTCAGGCGATGCGGGGGGAGGTCTGGGGCCAGGCCGTGGTGATGTGCAGCCCGGTGCGGCGTTCGTGGCAGATGACGGTCAGGGTGGCAGAAGTGATCGCTTCGATGATTAGCATCTCGCCGTGCAGTACCGCCAGGCGGGTCCCCTCCTGCAGGCAGTAGTCGCGGGTGTCCGAAGAACGGGTGAGCCAGATCGTCCCGGCGATCAGCGACAGCGATTCGATGGCGTCATCCGTTTTCAGGGCGACGATTTCTCCTTGGGCCAACAGGTAGCGCACAAAAACCTCCTCTCAGGCTTCTCTCTTCTCTCAAAACATTCAACAGGGCATTCCGGCGTCACCCCAACAGCTGTTCACGAAGCGTAGCGGAAGTGCAAGAGCAAATCCCCCCTGTCCCCCCTTTCGCAAAGGGGGGAACCTCAGGTCACGTGTACCTCTCGTGGTCACATACCTCGGAATTCTCAGATGAACTTCTCAAAAACGGGCCTCCTCTCAGACTTCACGTCCACCAACCCACGATCACTCCAACTGCTGTTCACGAAGCGCAGCACGTTACCTCGCGTCCTCCCCTTTGCGAAGGGGAGACAGAGGGGATTTGCAGTTGGAAGTGGAGCCTCTCTTAAAACCGGGTCCGGTAGGCGAGGGGGGTGACGCCGATGTCCCGGATGAAGGTGCGCCGCATCTGCTCGGCGCTGGTAAAGCCGCTGTCGCGGGCGACCCGTTCCAGTGGCAGGGTAGTTTCCTCCAAAAAGGCTACCGAGCGCTCCAGCCGGAGTTGGTCCAGGTACCTGGCCGGCGTCTTTCCTGTCTCGCGCAGGAACACCCGGGCGAAGTTGCGCGGGCTCATCGCGGCCCGCTGCGCCAGGTCCTCCACCGTCGCCTTGCTGCACGGGTTCTCCCTGAGCCAGGCCAGCAGCGGCGCGAGCTGTCCCCCCTCGACCATCTGGGCCCGTAGCTGGGTGCTGAACTGGGCTTGGCCGCCGGGACGCTTCAAGAACATCACCAGGCGCCGCGCCACCGCAAGTGCCGTCTTCCTCCCGAAATCCTCCTCCACCAGGGCGAGCGCCAGGTCCATCCCCGCGGTAACCCCCGCCGACGTCGCCACCGACCCGTCGCGCGTGTAGATGGCGTCGTTCTCCACCAGCACCTCCGGGTAGTCGCACCGCAGCCGCTCCAGGTCCATCCAGTGGGTGGTCGCCCGCTTCCCGTTTAACAGTCCCGCCTCGGCCAGAATCAGCGATCCCGTGCAGACCGAGACCAGGCGCCGCGCCCGCGGCCCCTCCGTTGCCAGCCAGGAGAGGAAGCTCTGGTCCCGCATGGCCTGTCCCAGCGCGTCGTCGGGGCTTCCCGGGACCAGGATGGTGTCCGCCTTTACGGGCAGGTCCTGCCAGGCGTGGTCCGCCACGATGCGCACTCCCGGGCAGGTGGTGAAAGGGCCTGCCTTTTCGGCCAGGATCACGACCCGGTAACCCGGGCGCTGCGGCTCGGATTCGCCCAGGCAGCGGTTCAGCATGTTGAAGACCTCGATGGGCCCGGTTACGTCCAGCAGCTCGGCGCCTTCGTAGCCTGCTACCGCGATGGTGATGGGCGCGTCCATGGTACCTCCCGTTTCAGTCGTTGCTAGCCTGCCGGAATCATTGCACAACACCCGCTCACGTTCAAGGACAACGAACCTGCAGATCCTGCCATTTTGGCAGATTCAATCCTGCCAAGACCGAAGAGTGATATCGGAATGTGATTGCAAGTTGTTCCTCGCCCAGGTACCTTACGCCATGAACAAAAGCCACCGCCAGACTCTAGAAGCCATCTTCACACATCCTGTACCTACCGGTATGGAATGGCGACGGATTGAGGCATTGTTCATAGCATTGGGCGCACAAACCATAGAGGGCAGTGGTTCCCGCGTGCGCTTCTTTCTCAACGGTGTCGTTGCCACTTTTCACCGGCCTCACCCCGCGAAGGAGGCGAAGGCGTACCCGGTGAGAGACGCGAGAACTTTTCTGGAAAATGCAGGAGTAAAGCCATGAGCACTATGACTTACAAGGGATATGCAGCGAGGATCGAGTACAGCGATGAAGATGCCTGCTTTATTGGCCGGATCGCCGGTATCAAGGATGTGATCGGTTTTCATGCGGAATCGGTCAAGGCGCTGCGCACCGCCTTCGAGGAGGCCGTTGATGACTATCTTGCCACCTGCGAAAAACTGGCGCGCGCGCCCCAAAAGCCTTACTCCGGCAAGGTCATGCTGCGGCTTCCTCCCGAGGTGCATGCTCGCGCCGCAATGATGGCGGAGGCGCACGGCATGAGCCTCAACCAGTGGGCCGCCGAAGTCTTGTCCAAAGTCTCCTGAAACCGATCCCCTGCTGTAAAAACAAAGCCCCGTCCGGACGGACGGGGCTTTGTTGATCTATAGGCAATTTCGACTATCCCTTCATCGCTCCCACCAGCAGCTCGTAATCCTCAAGGAGCGCCTGCAGGTCCTCCTCGTGTTCGACCTCCTGCTGCAGGATGGTGAGCACCATGTTATAGGTGACCGGGTCCTTCTCGCGGGTCAGATCCAAAAGCCTCTTGTACACCCCGATGGCGCACTGCTCGCCCTTGATGTTCTGCTCCAGGATGGTCTTCACGAAGGGATCGTCCGGCGCGTCGTAGCCGCAGTTGCTGAGCTTGTACCACTCCTCGGGCTTGGTGACCGGGGTGCCGCCCAGCTGGATGATGCGCAGCGCCACCAGGTCGGCATGGGCCAACTCCTCGGTGGCATGTACCAAAAGTTCCGCACCCACCGCGTCTTTCATCGGTCCCTTCACCAGCTTCGCTCCCAACCAATACTGGTAGTAGGCGAACCACTCGTCGCAGAAGGCGCGGTTTAGCAGTGTCAGGAGTTCCTCGACGTCCATGCCGACTATTTCACGTCCCTTAGATCCCATCTCTATGTCTCCTTTGGCAATCGTAGTGTCATTGGGAATAACGCAGACTCAAAGGAGTATACTGGCGCTTCGCGTTTGCGCAATCAGTGTCCCAGTGTTCGGAAAGGGTGATCAAACTGTTGACCCTGCTTCTGTGTTGGCGTATAGCTCATGAGTGACGCTCGGCGTCGACCAGAGACCGGACCTCCGCTGTCCGGCAACCACGTCTGTCAGCAAGGAAGGCAAAGTGAAGAAGAAGATCGCAGGACTGTCCCCGCTGCCGCAGGAAATCCCCGCTCTCTATCGTATAGATAACCCGATCCGCCAGGACTATTACCTGGTCGGCGGCGAACTGCGCCGCTGGGACGGCCCCATGCAGGAGGTGCTCTCGCCGGTGCAGGTGCTTCACGGGAGCGAGCCGAAGGCGCAGCGGATAGGGGAGGCGCCCGCCCTCTCCGTGGAGGCGTCCCTTGAGGCGCTGGACGTCTCTGTAGAGGCCTACGACAACGGTCGGGGTGCCTGGCCCACCATGTCGGTCGGCGAGCGCATCAAGTGCGTGAACTGCTTCAGCAGCGCCGTTCGGGCAGAGCGCGCCGAGGTGGTCAAACTCCTCATGTGGGAGATAGGCAAGTCGCTCAAGGAGGCCGAGGCCGAATTCGACCGTGCGCTCGACTACCTGAAGGACACCGTGGAGGCGCTCAAGGAACTGGACCGGGTCTCCTCCCGTTTCGTGATCCAGCAGGGGATCATCGGCCAGATCCGCCGCGCGCCCCTGGGTGTCGTGCTCTGCATGGGACCCTACAACTTCCCACTGTACGAAACCTTCACCACGCTGATCCCGGCACTGGTCATGGGCAACACCATCATCCTCAAGCCGCCGCGCTTCGGCATCCTCCTGTTCGCGCCTCTTTTGGAGGCCTTCCGCGACTGCTTCCCGGCCGGCGTGGTCAACACGGTCTACGGTGACGGCGAGGTAGTGCTTCCCCCCCTGATGGCCACCGGCCGCATCGACGTCTTGGGCTTCATCGGCACCAGCCGCGTGGCGGACGCCCTGCGTGCGAGCCATCCCCGTCCGCACCGGCTGCGCTGCGTGCTCGGGCTGGACGCCAAGAACCCCGCCATCATTCTCCCCGATGCAGACCTCGACCTTGCGGTGGAGGAGTGCGTCTCCGGCGCCCTCGGCTTCAACGGCCAGCGCTGCACCGCTCTCAAGATCATCTTCGTGCACCGCGACATCGCCGAGCCGTTTCTGGACGGGATGGCGCGGGGGATCGCGGGGCTCAAGTGCGGGGTTCCCTGGCAGGAAGGGGTGGCCATCACCGCGCTCCCCGAGCCGGAGAAGCCGGAGTACCTGGAGGGGCTCCGGCGCGACGCCGAGTCCTTTGGCGCCCGCGTGGTGAATCCCGGCGGCGGGACTAAGAGCGGCTCCTTCTTCTACCCGGCGCTTCTCTACCCGGTCACCGACCAGATGCGGCTCTACCACGAGGAGCAGTTCGGCCCAGTGGTCCCGGTGGTGGTCTACGACGACCTGAAAGAAACGATCGACTACGTGGTGCGCTCCAACTACGGCCAGCAGGCGAGCATCTTCGGCAGGAACGAGGAGCAGTTGTCGCAGTTGATCGACGCCCTGGTGAACCAGGTCTGCCGCATCAACATCAACAGCAAGTGCCAGAGAAGCCCGGACAGTTTCCCCTTCAACGGCCGCAAGAACTCCGCCGAGGGGACCCAGTCCGTCGCCGACGCCCTGCGTGTCTTCTCGATCCGGATCGTGGTGGCGGCGCGGGAGACCGACGCCAACCGCGACATCATCACCGGCATCGTGAAGGAAAGAAAGTCTCACTTCCTCTCCACCGACTATATCCTCTGATCATTGGTCAGTTTCTCGGCAAGAGGGCTGGGGCTGGGGAGTTTTTCAGGTAGGGAACGAGTTCTTCCGGCGGCAGGGGGCGGCTGAAGTAATACCCCTGCACGATGTCGCAGTTCTGCTCTTGCAGGAAGCGGCACTGGGCCTCGGTTTCCACCCCTTCGGCCACCACTTCCTTGCCCAGCGTGTGGGCGAGCGCGATGGTGGCCGCCGCGATTTCGGCGTCGTCGGTGTCGGTGTCGATGTCCTTCACGAAGGAGCGGTCGATTTTCAGGCGGTGCACCGGAAAGAGCTTTAGGTAACTGAGCGAAGAGTAGCCGGTGCCGAAGTCGTCGATGGCCAGTTCCACCCCCATCTCCCGGAATCCCTGCAGGTGCAGGATCGCCTCGGCGGGGTTGTCCATCGCGGAACTCTCGGTAATCTCCAGTTCCAAAAGGTTCGAAGCAATCCCGGTCTCCCGCAGTATCTCCAGCAGCAGGGCAGGGAGGTTGTTCTGCCTGAACTGCCGCGGCGAGAGGTTGACCGATACCCTGAGCGGCGGCAGACCGGCGGCGAGCCAGGAGGCGAGCTGGCGACAGGCACTTTTCAGCGCCAGCTCACCTATGGCGACGATCATCCCCGTTTCCTCCGCCAACGGAATGAAGCGGTCCGGAGCGACCAGCCCGTGGACCGGGTGCTGCCAGCGCAAAAGCGCCTCCACGCCCACCACCCGACCGCTGCTCATCTCGATTTGCGGCTGGTAATGCAGCAGGAATTCCCCCCGCTCGATCGCCACCCTCAGGTCCCCCTCCAGCACCAGCCTTGCCTGCACCGTCTGGTTCATCTCCTGGGTGAAGAACTGGTAGTTGTTGCGCCCGCCGGCTTTGGCGTGGTACATGGCGAGGTCGGCGTTTTTCATAAGCTCCTGAACCGTTTCGCCGTCCTCGGGGAATATGCTGACGCCGATACTCGGCGTAACGCTCAATTCGTGTCCCTCGACGTAGTAGCTCTGGGACAGGGCATGCTGGATCTTGCCGATGGTGTGTGCCGCTGAGACGTTGGAGCGGATCAGGGGGAGCCCCACCACGAACTCGTCGCCGCCCAACCGGGCCACGATGTCCGCGCTGCGGATCGTTTCCAGGAGGCGCCCCGCTACCTGGAAGAGCAGTTGGTCGCCCACGTGGTGCCCCAAGGAATCGTTGATGTTCTTGAAACGGTCGAGATCGATGAAGATCAGTGCCAGCCTGCTGCCGCACCGTTTGGCGAGTTCCAGGGAGTGGCCCAACCGGGCCATGAGGCTGAAGCGGTTGGGGAGCTTGGTGACCGGGTCGTAGTGCGCGAGATACTCGATTTTCTGGGTATGCTGTTCCCTTTCCTGCAGGCGACGTGACGTCTCTTCGAGGAGGGCCCGTTCCACCTCCAGCCTGTGGTCGTCCCGTACCATGTTGCCCAGGGCGAAGGATATGTCGGCGCCCATCTGGCGCAGGAGTTCCACCTGGGGGCGGTCGAAGTAGTTCCTTTTGTCCGCGTACAGGGTGAGAGCCCCGATGACCCGTCCCTCCTGCTGCAGGGCGATGCTTGCCGAGGCGCGGATACCGTATTCCCTGCCGCGCTCGTGCCAAGTGGCGGTGTTGTCGGCGTTGAGAAAGTCGTTACAGATGTAGAAACTCCCGTTCTTGATGGCGCTGGCGGTCGGGCCGCTGCCGGTTGGTTCCCGGTCCAGGGTGATGGTGACGCCGTTGAGGTAGGCAGTGGTTCCGCGCGCCGCCGCCACCTGCACCACCGTCCCCGTTTGGTCGAGGAGCCCCACCCAGGCCAGCTTGAAGCAGCCGTGGTCAACGGCGATGCGGCAGAAGTCGTGGAACAGCGATTGCCGGTCCTTGATGTGCACCACCGCCTTGCTGGTCTCGGAGAGCACCGAGTGCAGCCGGTTCAGCCGCCGCACGCACTCCTCGGCGCTTTCCCGCTCGGCTATCTCCTGTCTCAGTTCGCTGATGGTGTTGCGCAGTTCCGCCGTCCGCTTTGCCACCCGCGATTCCAGTTCTTCGTTCAGCCTTCTCAGGGCGTCCTGGGTCTTCGATATTTCCTGGTTTTTGTCTACTGCGAGTTCGTAGGTCGCCAGCAGAAGATCGATGATCTGTGGTTTGGAAGCGGCGATCGCGTAGCGGTTGCCGTAGTAGTTGCAGCTGACGGTGCCGTCGTTCTGGGCGATGCAGCCTCCCTGGTCCCGCCGCAGGGCGGCGGCCACCCGCGACAGCAGGATGCCGTTGTGATAAGGCTTCGAGATGAAGTAGTTGGCCCCGGCTTCCAGGCTGCGCAGCACGTGGGTGGGGTCGTTGAGGTGAGTGAGCAGGATGATCGGGAGCTGGCTCGCTTCCTTCAGGTCCCTGATCCGGCGGCAGAGCTCGAAGCCGTCCATCCCGGGCATGACGACGTCGCTGATGACCAGGTCCGGTTCCGTTACGCCAATTCCGGCCAGCGCCTCGCCTGCGTCCCGGCATACCAGCACGCGGTACCCCTCCGCCCGGAGCAGGTGTTCCAGTCGCTTCACCTGGGTGGGGCTGTCGTCCACCAACAAAATGGTGCACCCCTGCGCCGTGCGTTGCCGTTCCGAATTCCGCGCTTGTACACTGGCGGTAGCCATCCTTTCCCCCATGCACGGTCCCCGCAGATTCATCCCGCTTCGACCACTACACTGCACTCCTTCATCCCTTATCGGGAGGAAGTCATCATGATTAAAACTTATTATTGATACCGTCTTATTTTTGGGTGGCAAGGTGTAAATTTGGCACTTCCAATTTTCTTAGCAGCCAGCCGCTGCGGCCGGACGTACCATGGTATCCGTTTTATTACAGTGGATCGGCGCTTCGCCGATGCAACCTTTTTGTCGCGTGAAGTGGTGTTCGAAAACTGGCGATAACGCTTGCCGAGGAGGGGGTACAGCGTCGTCCGAAGCCGTTGGACGAGGGCGCCATGAAGCGCTGGGCCGGCAGTTGGGGAGACATCATGGCCGAGGTGGGAGACCGGGGCGGTACACGGAGGCTTAGGCATCTGAGCAGGAATGGGTGACAGTAATTCTACATC
This sequence comes from Geomonas propionica, assembly GCF_016458235.1. Lineage (GTDB taxonomy): Bacteria > Desulfobacterota > Desulfuromonadia > Geobacterales > Geobacteraceae > Geomonas > Geomonas propionica. The sequence goes on from NZ_JAEMHK010000011.1 coordinate 61,178, forward strand.
AATGCGCTGTGTGTTAACTGGTCTCAATTGCATTGCTTACTTGACTTTTATGGTCAATTTTGATAAACCCCGTATCACCTACAATTGATTAAAGTAGAAAGCGCTAGACGCCGACCAGAAAGCTGGAGGCATAAGAAGTTTCCTTTGCCTTCTTTTTGCATCAGCGTCGAATTCCCCGGGGGGCGAGTGATTACCATCAACGGCCTGAACAAGCAGTACCATACGCCGCGCGGAACGTTCACCGCGTTGCGCGACGTCAACCTGCACATCGAGAAGGGGGACATCTTCGGTATTATCGGGCTGAGCGGGGCGGGGAAGTCCACCCTGATCCGTTGCCTGAACCGGCTCGAGGAGCCTGACAGCGGCAGCATCGTCATCGACGGCCGGGAGATCACCCGGCTGGTGACGCACGAGTTGCGCGAGGCGCGCAAGAAGATCGGAATGATCTTCCAGCACTTCAACCTGCTCGATTCGCGGACGGTGCAGGGGAACGTCGCTTTTCCCCTGGAGTTGGCCGGGTACTCGCACAAGGCGATTGCACAGCGGGTCGAGGAGATCCTGGACCTGGTCGGGCTTTCGGACAAGGCAGGCAGCTACCCCGCGCAGCTGTCCGGTGGGCAGAAACAGCGGGTCGGTATCGCGCGTGCCCTTGCCAACCACCCGGAGGTGCTCCTGAGTGACGAGGCCACCTCCGCGCTTGATCCGCAAACGACCAGCTCGATCCTGGAACTGCTGGCCGACATCAACCGCAAGCTTGGGCTGACCATCGTCCTGATCACCCACGAAATGAGCGTGATCAAGCAGATCTGCAGCAAGGTGGCAGTCCTGGACCGGGGCGAGATCGTCGAGTGTGGATCGATGCAGCAGGTCTTTTCCGCGCCATCCAGCGCGACCATGAAACTGTTTTTGGAGCACAGCGCGCTGCTGCAGGGCTACGGAGCAGGTATTTAAACGGGAGGAGATGACGATGCATGAAGACCTGATACCGATGCTCCTCACGGGCTTCGGAGAAACGCTGTACATGGTAGTGCTGTCCACCGTCGCCGCCATCGTGTTGGGACTCCCGCTCGGGGTGCTGGTCGTGATCACGTCGACCGGCCATGTCCTCGAGTCGCCGCGGCTGAATCGCATTCTGGGCGCCGTGATCAACATCACCCGCTCCTTTCCCTTTATCATCATGATCGTGTTGCTGTTGCCGCTGTCGCGCTTTCTGGTGGGGACTACGCTGGGAGCCACGGCCGCCAGCGTTCCGCTCTCGATCGCCGCGGCACCGTTTCTGGCACGCATCATCGAGAATAGTCTGAAAGAGGTCGACCGCGGCAAGGTGGAGGCGGCCCTTGCCATGGGGGCGACGCCGCTGCAGATCGTGCGCAAGGTGCTGATTCCCGAGGCGTTGTCGTCGCTGGTGCTCGGCGTTACCCTCGCGGTTATTACCATTACCGGGTTCACGGCGACCGCCGGGGCGATCGGGGCAGGGGGGCTGGGGAGCCTCGCCATCCGTTACGGCTACATGCGCTACCGCGAGGACGTCATGTTCGCGACCGTCCTCATTCTCGTCATTTTCGTCCAGGGGGTGCAGTGGGGTGGCGACCGACTGGCGCGACGGATCAATAGAAACCAACATAGGCTCGGCTAAGGGCCTGATTACCAACGGAGGGACACAAAGATGAAAAGCAGATTTACCGGCAGGTTGAGCGTCGCCCTGGTCGCACTGGCACTGGTTGCAGCGGCCGCGGCGGGTTGCAAGAAAAAGGAAGGTGATGCCGGTAAGGGCGCCGAGAACACGGCCCCGGTGGCTGGGAAGACCTTGAAGGTCGGCGCGGCTGTGGTGCCGCACGCCGACATCCTCAAGTTCGTGGTGCCGAAACTGAAGGAGCAGGGAGTGAATCTTGAGGTGGTGACCTTCGACGACGAGGTGCAGCTCAACCCGGCCCTCTCCGAGAAACAGATCGATGCCAACTACTTCCAGCACGTTCCCTACCTCGAGGCCGTGGTGAAGGAGAAGAACTACCAGTTCAACGTGGCCGGCAGCATCCACGTGGAGCCGATCGGCCTCTACTCTAAGAAGATCAAGTCTGTGGCCGAACTGAAAAACGGCGCCCAGATCGCTGTCCCGAACAATCCCTCCAACGAGTACCGTGCCCTGGCGCTCCTGGAGAAGCAGGGGCTCATCAAGCTCAAACCAGGCATCTCCAACTTCCAGGCGACGCCGCAGGACATCGTGGAGAACCCGAAGAAGATCAAGTTCGTCGAGGTCGAGGCGGCCCAGCTCACCAGGACCCTCCCGGATGTGGACGGCGCGGTGATCAACACGAACTTCATACTGGACGCCAAGATCGATCCGCAGAGCGCCATCGCGCGCGAGGACGCCAAGTCTCATTATGCCAACATCGTCGTTGTGCGGAAGGGCGAGGAGAATCGGGACGACATCAAGAAACTGTTGGCGGCGCTGCAGTCCCCCGAACTCAAGCAGTTTCTCAAGGAAAAGTACGGTGCAGCGATCATCCCCGCGTTCTAGGCCCGGCAGAGCGCGCCGCGACCCCGGCGGGCCGTGAGAAAACTACTGCATCTGGAAGCCAAGATTAGCGATTCCCAGACCGAGGCTTCTACCTTGGCCTTTTTCCTCGCTGTACTCGGCTGCGCAGTACGAGCAGGGGCTGAAAACGAAAAATGCTCCGAACTTCTCTGCAACATCTGCAAGAGGTTCGGAGCATTTTTGTCGTAAAACTTGGTGGGCGAGACGGGATTCGAACCCGTGACCCCTGGCTTCGGAGGCCAGTACTCTATCCAGCTGAGCTACCCGCCCGGGAAAGAACTCATTACTACACTATTTTGAGAATCAACTCAAGATTAAACTTTAAAAAAAGCGGCTTCTGATCCCGACTCTCACTTCGCGATGGAACCATACACAGGTACGGTGATCTCCTTCCTCTGGGGGTGACTGGTCGTGATATGCAGGTACCCGCTCAGTATTTTTGCATCCGGCTTGGCCTGCACCGAGATCTCGATTGTGCCGCTCTCTCCCGGCTTTAATTCCGCTTTCCTGATGGTGGGCCTGATCTGCAAAGAGGAGGATGTGGCGCTCACGTTCAGCAGCTTTACGGTCACGTTACTGTTGTTGGTGACGCTTACCTTGGCCTGGGTAGCGGTGCTGCTGCTCACGGCGCCGAGGCTCACCTGCCGCGGCGTTACCTGCAACTGATCGAGCACGGTCCCCTCGATGGTGAAGGTGTAGACCGGGGTCTTGCCGGCGTTGCTATTCAGCGTCACGGTCTTTTGTACCTTGCCGGAGAACGAGCCGGAGTCGAATGTTACTTCTATCTCGGCGCTCTTGCCGGGGGGGATGATCGAGGTGGATGGCTTGGCGGCGGTGCAGCCACAAGAAGCCTCAAGCTTCTTGATCTGAAGCGGGGCATCGCCGTTATTCCTGATGGTGAAGGTATGCTGGACCTTCTTTCCCTGGGCAACGGTGCCGAAGTTGAAAGTACCCCGGTCTACGGAGAGTTCCGGTGCCGCCAGGGCTATGGCGGCGCTGCACAGGGTGACGAGCAGGAGCAGAATGCATACAGGCGGAAGGTGTCTCATGGTGTTCCTCTTGAATTATCGCTGGGATGCGGCGCACCGACTATTTATACCACAAAGGTGTCAGGGCGACCAGAATGATTGACACTATAATTGGCTTCTGTTATAGGAAACCGTTGAGAAAATTAATGGAATATCCAAAACAATCCGGAGGGGTCGATGATTCTTCAATGCGACCAGTGCAATACGAAGTTCAGGCTGGACGATTCCAAGCTTAAGCCGGGCGGTGTCAAGGTCCGTTGCTCCAAGTGCCGGCACGTCTTTGTGGCCGGTGCCGAGCAGAAAGCGGAAGAGTCGGACTTCGACGCCCTTTTGTCCGGACTCGGGGCTCAGGCCCCGGCGCAGGCCGAACAGGAACCGACTGCCGCTCAGGCCGACCAAGAGACGCCGTCTCCCAAATTCGGTGTTGATGCTTCCCAGCCGCAGCAGAACGATCTCGCGGAGTTCGGTTTCGAACCCGAACCTGAGCCGGCCCCCGCATCCAAACCGGGTGTTGCAGCCGCTGGTGCTGCGGCTGCCGGCGCAGACGATATCGATTTCGGTGACATCAACATTGAGACCGGCATGCCGGCCGGGCACGAGACTCCTGCCCCTGCCGATACCGGGTTCGGCGAGATCGAGTTCAATGAAGAACCCGTGAATCCCGCCCCGAATGCTCCGACAGCGGCGGCGCCAGATCTTGATTTCGGCGAACTCTCCTTTGATGATTCACCGGCGCCAACTGCGGAGCCCGCTCCGGCAGCCGCAGATTCTGCCCTGGATTTCGGTGATCTCTCCTTCGATGAACCTGCCGCGGCGGGTAAGCAGGAGGAGGCCGCTACCCCGATACCTGATGCGATGGCGTTCGGCGAACTTACTTTCGAAGAAACTGCGCCTGCGGCTAAGGAGGAGGCAACTGCCGCCGCCCAGTCCGCCGAGGACGCGTTCGACTTCGGCGAGTTCTCTTTCGAGGAGACCTCTGCCCCGGCCGAGGAATCTCCCTCGGAAGCGCCTGCCGCTGCGGCGGACTTTGGTGAATTCTCTTTTGACGAGACACCTTCGGCTGCCAAAGAGCAAACCGCACCTGCCGAGGAAACGCCGGAGTACGGGGACTTCTCCTTCGACGAGCCGGCAGCCGCTCCCAAGGAAGAACCTGCGCCAGCGGCTGGCGCCGATTCCTTCGATTTCGGGGATTTTTCCTTCGAAGAACCGGCGCCTCCCGCCCAGGAAGAGCCTGCCGGACCGGAAGCTGGATCCTTCTCCTTCGAAGACGACGCGGTGTCCGAGGCCGCCGGCGAGGGAGCCGCGGAAACGGCCGCTTTCGGTCAGGGCGATGAGCAAGGAGAGGGGCCTGCGCCGGCCCGGGATGAGGAGTTCAGTTTCGGCGACTTCTCCTTCGCCGACGCGCCCAAGGCCCAGCCCGAGGCCGAGCCAAAGGATGAGGCAGAAGGGGCTGTTCCGGCAGCGGTCGCCGCCGCGGGACTGGCAGGTGCTGTTGCTGCAGTCGACGCTGTCCGCGACGAGGAGGAGGTAGCCATGCCCGGCGCCACCGCCGAGCCCAAACCGGCCGCCAAGTCTTCCCTCGACTTCAGCTTCGGCGACAAGTCCTTCGCCGCTGCCGTCCCGGAGGAAGGGTTCGAAGAGGAACTTCCGCCGCTGTCGATATCTTCCCGGCGCAAGGGGCGTTCCGTCCTTACCATCGCCATTGTCGCCATCTGTGTGGTCGTGGTGCTGGCGCTGAGCGGCGCCGGGTTGTACCTGCTGCAACGCGGTCCCGAGGCGATGAAGAAGCTGGACCAGTACGGCATAGGTTTCGTCGCCAAATGGTTCGGCATGGAGGCCCCGGAGGAGGGGCGCATCACCATCAAGAACGCCCTCGCTTCCTTCCACCAGAACAAGGAGGCGGGCGAACTGTTCGTGGTGAACGGCGAGGCTGTCAATTCCTACCGCAAATCGCGCGCCTCGATCCAGGTCAAGGTGAGCATCTTCGACAAGGCAGGCAAGGTGCTGCTGCAAAAGACCGCCTACTGCGGCAACCGCCTCTCGGCGGAGCAGTTGAGCACGCTTCCCTTCACCAAGATCGAGTCCATCATGAACAACCAGTTCGGCGACTCGCTCTCCAACCTTGGCGTCAAGCCGGACCAGTCCATCGGTTTCGTGGTGGCTATCGCCAACGTGCCCAAGGAAGCTGCCGACTTCGGCGTCGAGGTGGTCGGCTCCACGGTGGCCGCCGGGCAGTAAACAGAAAGACCATCAACCAGCGACAATAAAAAAGGCCGGCATTTGCCGGCCTTTTTGCGTTTCATTAAATTCCCCGTGTTCCGCTTTCGCAAGGTTGATGCGGGATTTCCAGGGCGGCTATCCGTTGTCACGAAGCGCAGCACCAGAACGAGCGTCCTCCCCTTTGCGAAGGGAAGACAGAGGGGATTTGCTGTTGGGGGCGGTTGCTCAGGCCTTGTTGAGGCTGGTGATGTAACCCTTGATCCCGGCGAGGATGCCGTCCGCAGTCAGCGCCTGGTAGTGCGGATCCTTGAGCTTCTGCTCGTCACGTTCGTTGCTTAAAAACGCGGTCTCCACCAGGATGCTCGGCATGGTGGCGCCGACCAGGACGTAGAAGGGGCCCTGCTTGACGCCGAGGTTCTTGACCGTGGGGTAGCCGGTTTGCGCCTTCTTGTAGAGCGCCTTTTGCACCTCGTCGGCCAGGTGCGCGGAATCGTTCAGCTTGTAGTTCGCCATCAGGTCGAAAAGGATGGCCTGCAGCGTACTCACTTTCTCCAGCGAAGTCCCGTTTTCCTTGGCCGCGAGTTGGGCCACCTTCTCGGTCTTGGCGAGGTTCAGGTAATAGGTCTCGATGCCGTTGGCGTTGTGGTTCAGCGAGGCGTTGGCGTGGATGGAGACGAAGAGGTCGGCGCCCACCTTGTTGGCGATGGCGGTCCGCTCCTGCAGTTCGATGAACACGTCGGTGGAACGGGTCATGACGACGTCGATCCCGAGCTCCTCCCGTATCTTCTGGGCCAGATCCAGGCCGATCTGCAGCACGATGTCCTTCTCCCGGGTCCCCGACGGGCTTACCGCCCCCGGGTCGTGTCCGCCATGCCCCGGATCGATCACGATCCTGCGGATCCGTCCCGGCTTGAACTTCGCCTGCTTTCCTTTCTCCACCGTCTTGGGCTTCTCCGGCGGGTTCACCTTCTCCACGCTCTTCGGCTCGGCGGGGGCACTCTCAATCACCTCTTTGGAGGCGGAGATCTCCTGCCTGCGATCCCCCTTCACGTCCACGATGATCCGGTAAGGCTCGGAGAAGGTGAAGACCTTGTATTCCTTGATGCTGTCCAGGTCGAGCACCACGCGCACTGTCGAGGCGGCGAACTGAGCGATGCGGACGCTTTTCAACAGGCCGTCGCCGATGGTGAGGTCCTTGACGCCGGGGTTGAGGTGGGTCCCCTGCAGGTCGAGGTAGAGCCGGTTGGGGAGCTTGTGGTGCTCGAAGCGCACCTCCTGGTCCAGGGTGATGGAGACCCTGGTGTAGTCCGGGGTGGACCAGTGCTTCAACTCGGTGACCGGCACCAGCGGGGCGCCGGGGGCGGCCTGAGCCGAGCCGTTCCAAAGCGGGGCGAGCAGTAAGGAGCCCTGGGCCGCCACGGCCCGGCAGGCGAGCCAGCGGCAGTAGGGGGCGGCAAGTCCCAGGTATTTGACGAATTCCCTACGCTTCATGCGCCTTGACCTCTCTTTGTGCCATTACAGCATCCTCTTCAGTTCGTCCACCAAGTTGAGCGCCTCGAGCGGTGTCAACAGCGCCACTTCCACGTCCTTCAGCCTCTCCCTGATCTGGTCGTCACCCCCGCCGAAGAGCGAGAGCTGGGGTGAGGGGGGCGGGTTTTTCTTGCCCCGCGCCAGTCGCGGTACGCCCCCTTCGCCGTACTCCCCTTTTTCCAGGTTGGTGAGGATCTCCTTGGCGCGGTCGATGACCGCCTGCGGCAGCCCGGCCAGGCGCGCCACCTGGATGCCGTAGGAGTGCGAGGCGCCGCCGGGGACGATCTTCCTCAGGAAGATGATGCGCTCGTTCCACTCGCGGACCGCGATGTTGAAGTTCTTGATGCCGGGACGGGTCACGGCGAGCTCGGTGAGCTCGTGGTAGTGCGTGGCGAAGAGCGTCTTGGCCGCGTGCGCCTTGTTGTCGTGCAGGAACTCCGCGACGGCCCAGGCGATGGAGACCCCGTCAAAGGTGGAGGTGCCGCGACCGATCTCGTCCAGGATCACCAAACTCTTGGCCGTGGCACCCCTCAGGATCGCCGCACTCTCCATCATCTCCACCATGAAGGTGGAGTGGCCGCGGGCCAGGTTGTCCGAGGCGCCGACGCGGGTGAAGATGCGGTCCACCAGCGGGATGCGCGCCTTCTCGGCCGGCACGAAGCTCCCCATCTGCGCCATCAGGGTGATCAGGGCCACCTGGCGCATGAAGGTCGACTTACCCGCCATGTTGGGGCCGGTGATGATGATGAGCTGGTTCTCGCCGTTGTCGAGCAGCGTATCGTTGGGGACGAAGCGCTCCGACGAGTGCATGTCCTCGATGACCGGGTGCCTCCCCTCGGTGATGGAGAGCTCGCTCCCCTCGTGCACCTCGGGACGGCAGTAACCCTTGTCGTGGGCGAGCTCCGCGAGCGAGGCGAGGACGTCCAGGCAGGCCAGGCGGTCGGCGCTCCTGGCGATGCGCTCGCCCTGCGCCGCGGCGGCCTCGCGCACCTGCTGGAACAGGTTGAACTCGAGGTCCTTGATGCGGTCCTCGGCACCGAGCACCTTCTCCTCGTATTCCTTCAGCTCCGGGGTGATGTAGCGCTCGGCGTTGGCGAGGGTCTGCCGCCTGATGTAGTCCTCGGGGATGGCGGAGACGTTGGCCTTGGTGACCTCGATGTAGTAGCCGAACACCTTGTTGTAGCGGATCTTCAGCGAGGAGATCCCGGTGCGCGCCTTCTCCTGGGCCTCCAGACGGGCGATGAACCCCTTTCCCTCACGGCTGATGGCGCGCAGATCGTCCAGTTCCGCGTTGTAGCCGTCGGCGATGATGCCGCCGTCGCGCAGCACGAAGGGGGGATCATCGACGATGGCGCGGGTGATCAGGTCGCAGATCTCGGAGAGCGGGTCGATGCCGGCGTCGAGTTCCTTCAAAAGTAGCGCCGCGCAGGCCGCCACCTGCTCCTTGATGGCGGGGAGCCGGGACAGCGACGCCTTGAGCGCGGCCAGGTCCTTCGCCGACGCCGAGGCGAGGCTGATGCGCCCATTCAGGCGCTCCAGGTCGTAGACCCCGGAGAGGAGCGTCTTCAGCTCGGCCCGCACCCCTGGGAACTCAATCAGCTCCTGCAACGCGTCCTGACGCCCGCGGATCTTCCCCTGGTCCATGAGCGGGTAGTTGATCCACTGCTTGAGCTTACGCCCCCCCATGGCGGTGACGGTCCGGTCCATGAGCCCAAGGAGTGACCCCTTCCTCTTGCCGTCGGAGATGGTCTGGGTCAGCTCCAGGTTGCGCCGGGTCGACTCGTCCAGGAGCAGGTGCTGGTTTTGGTTGTAGGGGGTGATACCGGTGACGTGCGGGGCGTTTCCCTTCTGGGTGTCCACCAGGTAGTGCAGCACGGCACCAGCGGCGAGGAGCGCGACCGGCAGGGTGTGGCACCCGAGGGTCTCGGCCGTCGCCCCTTTGAACTGGTTGCCGATCAGGCGGCTACAGTAGTCCGCGTCGTAGACCCACTCCTCGAAGTAGGTGACGCTGCGGTCGGAGGCCGCCGGCACCATTTCCTTGGCCCTTTGCGGCTCCCGGAAAGAGGAGGGGAGGATGATCTCGCGCGGCGCGATGCAGGCCACCTCGGCCAGCGCCGCCTGCAGCCCGGAGAGCTCGGTGACCCGGAATTCGCCGGTGGAGAGGTCCAGGTAGGAGAGGCCGTAGCAGTCGCCGTCGCAGCAAAGGGCAAGCAGGTAGTTGTTTTCCTTGGGAGAAAGCGAGGCGTCCTCGACCACGAGGCCTGGGGTGATCACCTTGACCACCTCGCGCTTCACGATTCCCTTGGCGAGCTTCGGGTCCTCCGCTTGCTCGCAGATGGCGACCTTTTCACCCGCCTCGACCAGCTTGGCGATGTAAGGGGCACAGGAGTGGTAGGGGACTCCGCACAAGGGGACTTCCGATCCGTCGGCGTTTTTATTGCGCGAGGTGAGGGTGATACCGAGAATGCGGGAGGCCTTCACCGCATCGTCCAGGAACATCTCGTAGAAGTCGCCGCATCGAAAGAAGAGGATGGCGTCGGGGTGTTCTGCCTTAATCTCGAGGAACTGCCGCATCATGGGCGTCATTTCAGACATTTGGAAACCTTTTCGGGGGAAAGAAACGCCGGCATCTTAACAAAATAGCGTGTCCATGTAAAGCTTCCCCGCCCGGCCTCAGTGAGGAATCGGCCGGCGGGGGAGACGGGAGGATGCTTGGCGGGCCCCGCAGCGGAAAAAACCTTTTTTTACACCCGCTCTCTGGAGCTTTGCGACAAATACCTTAAAATTGCCTAATGTTTTTTTCGTGGACCCCGCCACGCAGCCTCTAGTGGCGCTGCAGGGGGAGGGGCGTACGTGACGCAGGCGAGAGCGGACCGGCACCACCAGGGATGCCGGCAAAGGGAGGTGCAGCATGGGGCATGGACGAAAGATCTCGGTGGTGGGGCTTGGCTACGTCGGGTTGCCGGTGGCGGTGGCGTTCGGCAAGGTGCGCAGCACCATCGGCTTTGACATCAGCACGAGAAGGATCGACGAGTTGCGCGCGGGGTGCGACCGGACCGGCGAGGTGGGCACCGAGGAGCTGGTCAGCGCGAACATCTGCTACACCAACAGGATCGAGGACCTGCGCGAGGCGGACTTTCACGTGGTGGCCGTTCCGACGCCGGTCGACCCGGCCAACCAGCCGGATCTCACCCTGTTGTGCTGCGCGTCGGAGACCGTGGGCAAGGCCCTCAAGAAGGGGGACATCGTGGTGTACGAATCCACGGTCTACCCCGGCGTCACCGAAGAGATCTGCCTCCCGATCCTGGAACGGGTCTCGGGGATGAAGAGCCCGGCCGATTTTACGGTGGGGTATAGCCCGGAACGTATCAACCCCGGCGACAAGGAGCACACCTTTACCAGCATCCTCAAGGTGGTGTCGGGACAGGACACGCGCACCTTGGACGTGATCGCGTCGGTGTACTCCGAGGTGGTGGTCCCGGGGGTGCACCGCGCCCCCTCGATCAAGGTCGCTGAGGCCGCCAAGGTGATCGAAAACACCCAGCGCGACTTGAACATCGCCCTTATGAACGAGCTGGCCCTGATTTTCGACCGGCTCGGCATCGACACCAGCGAGGTACTCGCCGCGGCGGGGAGCAAGTGGAACTTCCTCAATTTCAAGCCGGGGCTGGTAGGGGGACACTGTATCGGCGTCGACCCCTACTACCTCACCTACCAGGCAGAGAAGATCGGCTACATCCCGCAGGTGATCCTGGCGGGCCGGCGCATCAACGACGGTATGGGTAAGTTCGTTGCCCAGCGCGCGGTGAAGGAGATCATCCGGGCGGGGCACCACGTGCTCGGCTCCTACGTCACGGTGCTCGGGCTCACCTTCAAGGAGAACTGCCCGGACCTGAGGAACTCCAAGGTGGTGGACATCCTGAACGAGCTGGGGGACTACGGCCTCAAGGTCCAGGTCTGCGACCCCATGGCCGACACCCAGGAGGCGAGGAGCGCCTATGGCGTGACCCTCAAGGACCCGGACCGCCTGCAGCCTGCGGTCGCCGTGGTGGTCGCGGTGGCCCACGACGCCTACCGGCAGTGGAGCCCGGCCAAGTTCGCGAGCCTCATGGTCGAGAACCCGGTCCTCATCGACGTCAAAGGTATCTACGACACCCACCAGATGGCGGCGGCCGGGATCCGGGTCTGGTGCCTGTGAAGGCGTGGGGGAGGGGATGAGAGACGGACACAGCTACCCCAGGGAACTGGTTGCCTTCATCTACGCCAGGTGGCGCGACGAGGCCTTTCTGGACCGGGTCTGCCCTAAGGCGGAGCAGGGGAGCCTGCAGCTTCCTGAGCGCGGGGTGCTGGAGCAGGTCATCTCCACCTGTTACCAGGCGAGCCTCCTGCGCGAGGAGGAGCGTCCGGTCATGTTCCGGCTCATCATCCGCGATTCCTACCTTTTCGCGGCCCAAGAGGGCCCTCCTACCGGGATGCACCGCCTCATCTTCTCCAGGACGCGCCCCTTCAACGAGTACGAACTGCACCGCCTGGCCCCGGCCGCCGACTTCTACCGGACCCTGATCGGCATCTTTATCGATCCGGCGCTTGGGGCGCAGATCTGGGGGCTGCTCCACTCCGGGACCCGCTGGATGCATGCCGTGTACGGCGGCAGGAAGACCTCCCCTCCCATGCCGCCCAGCCTGGTGGTCTACGTCACCGGGCCGGGGCAGATCTCGGTCTGTCTCGGGGACGAGATCATCGCCTCCCTAAACGGGGGGCAGATCAACTGTCCGTCTCTGGACGTGTTCAACTCCGGCTGGATGACCAAGAGCCTCGCCCCGTTGAACGACGAGACCTTCGCACTGCACCGCAAGGCACGGGAGCGGGCGGAGCGACCCTGGGCCAGCCTCGACCCCGAGTTCGGCTCAAAGATCGGCCAGCAGGCGATCCGTCGCATCATCAGCGTGATCAGGAACTCCAACCACGGCGGGTTGCTGGTCTACCTGCCTGCCGAGATGGCCGACGAGATCATGGAACAGAACCCGTACCTGACCCTGAAATACCAGTTCCTGGAATTCGATTCGCGGCAGCGCTTTCTCTCGCTCACGTTGCGCATCATGAATACATTGGCCGAGATCAACGGGGGAGCTGCCGACGAGGGGAGGATGGTGGGGTGGCTCGAGTACGTCAACAGCAAGAATGAGAACATCGCCCTCCTCGACGAGGCGATCTTCGACGTCGCCCACTTCATCGCGGCGTTGTCCGCCGTGGACGGCGCGGTGGTCATCACTAAGCGGCAGGAATTGCTCGGCTTCGGGGGGGTAATCTCCGGGGATTTGGACAGCGTGGGGATGGTGGCGCACGCCTTGGACACCGAGGGGGGGCAGTGCGAGTCGGTGCTGAGCGAGGGGGTGGGGACCAGGCACCGGGCGGCATACCGCCTCTGCCAGCGGCTGCACCAGGCCATAGCCATCGTGATCTCGCAGGACGAAACGGTCCAGATCGTGCGCTGGCATAACGGTTCGGTCACCTACTGGGACCAAGTCCCGACAGGCGTGCCGGGGTTTTAGGGAGAAACGGAGAGCCAGTCATGGGAAACGACATCAACGTGGTGTTCATGGGTAAATTCGGGTACCCCTCCGGCATGGCATCGACCAAACGGATCCAGCATTTTCTGGACTACCTGAACGTCTTGTCGACGACAACGAGGGTACTGCAGCTTCGGTCGACCGATGAGGGCGCGGACGAGGAGCAAGCCGGGAGCTACCTGGGGACCGAGTACCGGCGCATCGGCGCCGACCTGAAGCTGGACCGGTCCCTGGTTCCGGCGCTGTACCGGTACCTGAAGGAGGGGGTGGATTCACTGAAGCGGTGGCGGATACCGGGGGGGAGGAACGTCCTCTACAGTTACGGCGGGGTTACCCTGGAAAATGTCCTCTTCATCCTGGCGGCGAAGCGTCTGGGGTACCTGGTCATCTTCGACATCGTGGAGGACAACACCTTCATTGAGGACAAGCTAAGCCTCCCGGGGAAGATCAGGTGGCTGGCGGGGGAAGTCCTGGACCGGTTCTTCTTGGGGCTTGCCGACGGGGTTGTGGTGATTTCTAACTATTTAAGGGGACTCTACGGCAAGAAGCTGGCGGCGTCGGTCCCCTTGTGCCTGATCCCGATCTCGGCCCGGTGCGCGGTGGAAAACCGCCCCGGGCGGGAGCCGGGGCCGATGCGGATCGTTTACGCGGGGTCCTTTGCCAAAAAGGATGGCATCGACCAGCTGCTGGACGCTTTCGAGACGGTGCAGCAAAAGAAGGGGAACTGCACCCTGATGCTGTGCGGCACCGGGGCCAGCGTCAAGTTGTACCAGCCGCGCATCGCCGCGAACCCCGCCATACAGTACATCGGCTACCTGGATGACAGCGCCTTTTACCGGTTCCTGCTGGGGGCGGACGTCCTGTGTGTCACCCGAACCGGCTCGACCTACGCCAACGCCGGGTTCCCCTTCAAGCTCGGTGAGTACCTTGCCACCGGCAACCCCGTCATCGTCTCGGACGTCGGAGACGTGCGTCGCTACCTGAGTCACATGGAGGACGCCATCATCGTCGAGCCGGGCAACGTCTCCGCCATTGCCGGCGCCCTCGAATACTGCCTCGATCACCCTGAAACAGTTGCCAAAATCGGACTAAGCGGGGCGGACAAGTGCAAGCGCTACTTCAACCCGGCGGCTAACGGCAGCCTCTTGTTACAACTGATCCGGAAGCTGTGATGCCGCTTCCGAATAGACCGGCGTAGACCGGTGCGGCATCGCTCCCCTTAGCTCCTTGTCTGCCGTGACGCCTTCAGTCAGCGTCGACGTTGCGCACCCCCTCCGGCTTCCAGGCCGGCGAGATCACCTTGGCGCCGCACTCCTTGCCGAGCAGGGTGCCGAAAGTAACGGAAAAATCCCCAAACCTGTTGTTGACGTGATCCATGGCGCTCGTCACGAGCGCCTTTTTTCGTTCGCTCTCGAACAGGGGCAGCTGTTCCGCCTGGTGGCTCAGGTTGGTGAGACGCACACCCAATAGGCGCACCGGCTGGGCCAGCTCCAGTTGATCCAGGATCTGCACCGCGTCCCGGTAGATTTCATCGCTGTTGTTGGTGGGGGCGGAACGGCTCATCTGACGGGAGAAGGTGGTGAAGTCCGGGTAGCGGACGGTGAGGGTCACCGTCTTGCCGGTGACGCGGTATTTCCTGGCGCGCCTTCCCACCATCTCCGAGAGTTGCAGCAGTACCGCCAGTATCTCCGAGCGCAGGCTACGGTCCGTGTCCAGCGTGGTGCTGTGACCGACGCTCTTGACCTCCTCGGCCTCCTCCTCGGGGACCACCGGGGTGTCGTCCACACCGAGCCCCATGTAGTGCAGCCGCTCTCCGGTGACACCGAACTTCTTCTTGAGGACCTCGACCGGGAATCTCGCCAGCTCACCGCAGGTCCTGATGCCAAAAGCCGCCAGTTGCTGGTGGGTTTTCGCCCCAATGCCGCAGAGATGCTGGATCGGCAGCCGCTCCAGGACTCGGGCCACCTGGTCCGGCGCGATCACGGTCAGCCCGTCCGGCTTCTGCATGTCCGAGGCGAGCTTGGCCAGGAGCTTGTTAGGCGCGATGCCGACCGAGCAGGTGAGGCCGAAGCGTTCCCTGATGCGCTCCTTGATCATTCGGGAGATCTCTTCGGCCGAGCCGAACAGGCTCAAGCTCCCGGTCACGTCGAGGAAGGCCTCGTCGATGGAGAAGACCTCCACGAGCGGCGTGTACTCACGCATGATGCCGATGATCTGCTTCGAGGTGTAGCTGTACTTCTTGTTGTTCCCCACCACGAAGATCAGCTCCGGGCACTTCTGGCGCGCCTCCCAGCTGTTCATCCCGGTCCTGACCCCGAAGGCCCGCGCTTCGTAGGAGCAGGTGGTGATGATGGTGCGCTTGGCCGCGCCGATCACCGCCACCGGTTTTCCCTGCAGGGCGGGGTTTGACTGCTGCTCGACCGAAGCGAAGAAGGCGTTCATGTCGATGTGCAGGATGATCCTGTTCTCTGCCAAGTCCTACTGCTCCTCGACCCCCACGAGGGTCCAGTTCTGGTCGGAGGTGTCGTACATCAGTTCGTAGAGGTTGCTGTCGTCGCAGACCGCGAAGTGCAAGCGGGTGGCGCCCCCCATGGAGTCCTTCCAGCAGTATGCCAGGCGGGTGATGCAGCACTTTTGCCGGCGCCACTCGAACCAGACCGGCCGGATCCCGGCGCCAGGGGCGAAGATGGCCGCTACCCTGACACTGTCGCACAGGCGCTGCATGAAATTACTCCATCTGCCGATAGATGCCAACAACTTTCCCCACGATGGAGACCTCGCCGTCGCCTTCCTGGACGATGATGGGAGCGTAGTTGGGGTTCTCCGGCTGCAGGCGGATCCGGTTCGCCTCGTGGTAAAAGCGCTTCAGGGTCGCCTCGCCGGCCACCATGGCCACCACGATGTCCCCGTTGTTCGCGTCGGGTTGCGGGCGCACCAGGGCGAGGTCACCCTCCTTGATGTGGGCGTGGATCATGGAGTCCCCCTTGACGCGCAGGAAGAAGGTCCCCCCCTTGTCCAATTGCGAGCGGTCGATGGTGAAATGTCCCTCGACGTCCTCGATGGCCGGGTGTAGCGCCCCGGCCCGCACCGTTCCCACGATGGGAAGGCTCGCCCCCTGCCCCTGCCGGCTCAATGTGATCCCCCGCGTGCTCCCCTCCTGGCGGCGCAGATATCCCTTCTTCTCCAGCGCCTCCAGGTGCTTCAACACCCCCAAGGTGCCGCTCACCCCGAGCTTGGCGCCGATCTCGCGCAGGGTGGGGGGGTACCCATAGGTCTCTATGTGCCGGGAAACGATGTCCAGCACTTCCTGTTGCCGTGGCGTCAACTGCTCCATCCGTATCACCTCCTGGTTACCTTGTGGCAACCATACTAAATGGTAACCAACCCCTGTCAACAGCAAAGTGGGCTGGGGTGGCTTCCTTGAGTATTGGTTTTTTCCAATTATAGTGAATCGTTGTTCCTGGTGGTGCAGCGCCAGTCCAAGCGAAAACGGAGGCAGCCATGGCAAATAAGGCAACGCAGACAAAGGGCGCAAGGTGGTGTGGGCAGGGGGAACAAGCCGGAAGCTTTGGGGGAGGATGCCGACGGCCCGGTACGTGGGGCGCCTACGGGGGCGGATGCCGACCGGGCATCCGGCTCGCGCTCGTCGCGCTAGTCGCCTGGCTGCTCCTGCACCCGTACTCGCCGTGCCTGGCCGCGGAGGAGCCGGTCTACCACACCCCGCTGGCCGGCGAGGCGAAGCGGGTGACCTTCATGGGGCAGCAGGTGGACATCCCGGCGGTGGACCGCACCAACATGACCTCCATCACCGTGGGCGCGTCGCTTCTGGCACCGGCCCAGGGGCAGAGTCCGGTCATCCCGGTGGCCGCCCTCTACCACCGGCGCATCACCGAGCACAGCGCCGCCCGGGCCATGGTGGCGGTGTTCGTCAACGAGCTCGACTACCTGCGCGACCTGGGCGGCTGGGACCTGGTGGCACAGTTCGACAGCGACACCCTTCCGGTCGCGGGGAGGGAACTTCGTGACGGCGAGGAGATCCGGGGTACCGCGCTTTACCACGGGGTGCTGCTCGGCTCGCTTGGCGTCGGCTGGCGCCGGCCGGTCCACCCCTTCCAGGTAGATAATGACTTCAGGGTGCAACTAGTGGCGCGGGGGGGGTACTTCTACGCCCACCCCGAGAAAGACACCGCCCCCGGCCTCTGGGTCCCTCCCAACACCCCGCTGTACGGGGCGCGCTTGCGCTGCCGCTACGACGGGTTGCGCCGCAACCTTTTGGAGCTGCCGCACCAGGGTGTGGCGGCCGGCTTCGACATTGACTACCTGCACCGGGACCGGTGGCAGGGGGAGGGAGGGGCAGGGGACCCGGGCAACCGCGACTACACCCAGGTGGAGGGGCATCTGGTCGCCGCGGCGGGGGTGCCGGGGCTCTCCGAGCGCAACCGGCTCCTGTTCAGTCTCTACGGCGGGGTGACCGCCGCGGGGAAGGGGGATCGCTTTAACGCCTTCCGTCTGGACGGCGCGCCTTTCCCGAGCGAGCAGTACGACCTCGCCTGGCCCCACTATTCCGGCGTGATCTACGACCGGGTGCTCGCGCGCGGCTACGCCACCGCCAGTGCCGGCTACCGCCGCGAACTCGCCTTCTTTCTCTACCTGAGCACAATCGGCTCCTACATCTGGGCGGACCGCTCCAGCGCGGTGGGCAATAACCGGGTCGACTTCGACGAGATGCACGGGGCAGCCGCCACCGTCGCCATCGACAGCGCCTTCGTCTGGGATTCGTCGCTTTACCTCGCCTGGAGCTGGGAGTCGGGGGTGATGCGCAACGGGCGGTCGGGCAACGGCGTCACGCTGATCTGGAACAAACTTTTCTAAGGGAAGACTTGCAATCGGAGGGGAATGATCTTAAGGTGGCGCTTCCCCTCAAGGGGAGGGGAAGCTGACCAGATAGTCTATGACCTCGGGCGAGGCCTTGCCGCCGCTGAACTCAGCTATCTCGGGCATGACGACCAGGGTGGAGAGCTTGGCGCCGCTACGTGAGAGCTGCTCCGGGATCGCGTTTTTCACCCCGTGCCAGATGCCGGTCAGGGCGACGATCTTGGTCTTCGGGGCCTTCTTCCGGTACAGGCTGATGTTGGTCGCCATTCCCGAATTGCGCAGGGTCTGCGCCTCGCAGAAGTAGTCGAAGACCCGTCCCCTGGCTGAGCGCTTGAAGATTTCGCCGAACGACTGCTTCAGGAATTCGGTGTGCGGGTTGTTGACGTCGCAGGTGGTGCCTTCGGGGAGCTTTCTGCGCTCCTCAGCGGTGAGCGTCGCGTAACCCTGGCGTGACACCTTGATCACCAGTTCCTTGGGGACGTTCAGTGCGATCATCGGTATCTTGTTGTCCCGGGCGAACAGGAAGATGTCGCGGTAAAGGCGCCAGTCGTAAGACCAGTTCCTGGCGAACACCGGCTGGAAATCCGCCTCGGACATGGTGCCTGCCAGAAAGGCGTCCAGCTCCTTCTGATTGTCCGACTGCATCACCTCAACGCCGACAGCCAAGGGAAGCTTGCGGGCTTTGAGCTGGCGGATCACTTCCAGCTGCAGGTCGTGATGAGCCGTTTGGTCATGCACCTCGCCGATCATGACCAGGTCGGCGGCCTCGGCCTTGGCGCAAAGCTGCTGCAGGGAAACCGGCTGGCGGTCGCTGACGCGGGTGATGGCCTGGCCGGCGACTGCGCTAAAAGGAAGGGTCAAGGTGCAGAGGGCGACGAAGAACAAGGCGATGGTTTTGGGCATGGTCATCTGAGGTCCTGGGTCTGGCTGGTTTGGAAACTGCAGCCTACACCAACGCCACTAAGATCACAACTTTAATTGCTTCTTGCCGGCGGTGCCAGAGTCACCCGGCGCGAGGCGTCCTGCTTTAAGGAGGTGCGCATGCGGGTGGTTTACATGTTGTCGTCGCTGCTTTTTATGCTGTTTTTGGCGGGCTTTCCCTGCCTCGCCTCGGCGACCGGGGAGGGAGCCGTGGTGAGCCAGGAGATAGCGGTGAGCCTCGATCCTGCGCGGCACGCTCTTTCCGGTGAAAGCCGCATTGTCTTCGCCCCCGGAAGCCGCAGGGTCCGTCTCAGGCTCGCCCGCCAGGCTCGCGTCGAGTCGGTACGCTGCACTGGTCGCGACCTTCCCTTCACATTCCGCTCCGGTGCGGTTGACCTGGAACTCCCCGAGGGGAAAGACAGCGTGGCGATCTCCTACCGGGCCAACTTCGACGACCAGGTCTCCCGACACCCCGCGGCGGGGGAGGACCCAAGCTACGGCGTCAACGCCACCATCGGCAGCGAGGGGACCTTCCTGGGGGGGGGCGCCTACTGGTACCCGGTGCCGGACCAGGTCCCCGCCAGCCGCAAGGTCGCCATCACGGCGCCGGCAGGAATCGAAGCCATCACCTTCGGCGCCCGGCTGGCCAGGGAAACCTCCGGCGACGCCACCCGATCGGTGTGGCAGGAGAACAACCCGGTCGGGGCTCTGTCGCTATGCGCCGGCCCGTACCTGGTCGAGGAGCGCAAGGCGGCGGGCATCACCCTCTACAGCTACTTCTACCGTGACAATGCGGAACTGGCGCCGCGCTACCTCGACGCTGCGGCGAAATACCTCACCCTGTACCAGGAGCTCTTCGGCCCCTATCCCTTCGAGAAATTCGCCGTGGTGGAGAACTTCTTTCCCACCGGCTACGGTTTTCCCTCCTTCACTCTGCTCGGCGGTTCCGTGATCAGGCTCCCCTTCATCGTCGACACCAGCCTCCCCCACGAGATCGCCCATTCCTGGTGGGGCAACGGGATCGATGTCAACCTCTCCGAAGGAAACTGGTGCGAGGGGCTGGTCACCTACCTGGCCGATTACCTCTTGAAGGAGCGCCGCTCGCAGGCCGAGGGGGCGGAATACCGCAGGCAACTCCTCATCGACTACGCCTCCCTGGTCACCCCTGACAACGATTTTCCGCTTACCGCCTTCGTAAGCCGCAATGACCCCGCCTCCCGGGCCATCGGCTACGGTAAGTCCGCCATGGTGTTCCACATGATCCGGTCCCGGATCGGGGACGCCGCCTTTTTCGGCGCGCTACGGGAGCTGGCGCGGCAGCGGATGTACCGCTCCGCCTCCTGGAGCGATCTTTTGCGCGGTTTCGAACAGAGGTCGGGCCGGGACCTCGCGCAGATCAGGCCGCTCATCGAGGGGAAGGGGGGGCCGCGGCTGGCGCTGAGCGACACGCAGAGCCGACGCTCCGGAGCCGGATGGAAGGTGAACGGGACGGTCAGGCAATCGCCGCCGTACTTCGCACAGGGGGTTCCGTTGCGCCTGGAGAGTTCGTCGGGGGCGGTTACCAGGCTCTTGCCGGTCCCGGCGCAGGATGCCACTTCCTTCGACCTCACGGCGCCGGGTGAGCCGCAGCGCCTCCTGCTCGATCCCGACGCCGAGATCTTCCGTATCCTCTCTCCCGGCGAGATCCCGGCTACGGTGAACAGCGTCAAGGGGTCGGGCAACCTGATCGGGGTCATCACCCGGAGCTGCCGGGCCGAACGCGATAGTTTCCGCAGCTTTCTCTCCTCTCTCTCTCAGGCGAAGGCGGCAGTGGTCGACGAGGCGGATTTGAAACCGGCGCAGCTGGCAGGGCACGACCTTCTCTTTTGCGGACTCCCCCGCGATCGCTCGCTCTTGCCGACCGGCGCTGCAGCGGTCCTCCCCGCAGGCGAGGGGGGGGAGGGTGACATGCTCCGTTTCGCGGTGCTGCAGCGCAGCGCCCCGGCCAAGGGGGTGGTCGCGATCTTCGAGCCGGGATCGCAGGCGGCAGCCGCCGTCTATGGTCCCAAAGTGACCCACTACGGCAAATACGGCTACCTTCTCTTCTCAGGCGGTGCCAACCGCCGCAAGGCGACCGCTCCTCCCTCCGACGGCGAGGTCATGGTCCGCTTTGCGCATCCCACTCCCTAGAACAGTTTCCGGCGCCTCCCCTGACCTGGGGGCGCCGGATTCCCCACCTTTCGTTCCGTGCCCTCCCCGCATCGCCTTGTATTAAAATTGATTTTTTTGAATTAAAAATTACTTAAGTTATGCTTGCCCGCGTCGATAAGCAGTCTATCGTGCGCGCGGAGGGGGCGCCGGACTGGCCACTCTGCGACCTTTTTCCGTGCGAGCAGCGCCAACGGTTGGAAAACCACCGGCAGAACGCCGGGTCGCCCAGAAAAGGAGTTACGCCATGACAGTAAGTGATATCTCTTTGACCGCCGGCATGAGGACCAACCTTCTGTACCTGCAGAACACAAGCCAGCTGCTGAACCGGACCCAGCAGAGGCTTTCCTCCGGGAAGAAGGTGAACAGCGCCCTAGACAACCCCACCAACTACTTCGCCGCCCAGAACGCCAACCAGCGCGCGAGCGACCTCTCTGACCGCAAGGACGGCATGTCCGAGGCGGTGCAGACGGTTAACGCGACCAATGCGGGGATCACCGCCATCACCGGTCTCATCAACGCCGCCAAAGGCGTGGCGCAGTCCGCCCTCTCCACCAGCGACACCACCGTCCAGTCGAAGCTGGCGAACCAGTACAACACCATCCGCAGTCAGATCGATAACCTCTCTTCCGACTCCGGCTACCGCGGCCTCAACCTGTTGAGCTCGATCAACACCCTCACCGTCAACTTCAACGAGGACGCCAGCTCGACCCTGGACGTGGTCGGCTTCGTGGCCAGTTCCAGCGGCCTTAGCCTCACCGCGGCCAGCGGCAGCTGGCAGACCGTTTCTGATATCACCACGGACACCGCCAAGATGGACACCGCCATCTCGACCCTCAGGGTCAACACACAGGCGCTGGCCGCCAACCTGAACATCATCACCACCCGCCAGAGCTTCACCGACGAGATGATCAATACCCTGCAGACCGGCGCCGACAACCTGACCCTCGCCGACATGAACGAGGAAGGCGCCAACATGCTCATGCTGCAGACCCGCCAGTCGCTGGGCACCACCTCGCTCAGCCTCTCGTCGGCGGCCGCCCAGTCCATCCTCAAGCTGTTCTAGAACCTGCCGGCGGGATGGCCCAGGCCATCCCGCCCTCTGCATAACAAGGAGCGGCTATGGACTACTCTGATTCAAGTCAGCCCGGTCAGGCGTTATTGCAGCCGCAGGAAAATGCCTGTTGCAACAGCGCGGCAGGTTCCGCGTTCCACACACCGGACCTGCCACCATCCGCGGACCAAGGCTCCTCGGTTCACGATCTCAGGGAGGAAGCAGCCAACATGCTGCGCCTGGCACGTGCCCATGAAGGGGGTGGCACCCCCTTGAGCATCTCTTCGAGGCAGGCCCGGGTGGTTTTGGGACAGTTCTAGCCGCCACCCGGATAACCAGCCGCCAGACCAGTTTATTGATAAGGGAGGTGTGAATATTGCACACGTTTTTTCATCATGAGTCCCTGAGAAAAACGGTCAGTAACAGACGCTGCGGCGCGAGGGGGCGGGTATGCTGGTTCAAGTGCATTGGACAAACAAAAGGTACGATTACGTGAAGGACTATATGCTGAATAGTCTGATCGAGGCCGGCGTCGTCTCAAGGTTTTTGCGCTCTTCCGGTTGGGTGACGGTCGGCGTAGATCCGGTCCGGTCGTCTCGAAGCAAAAAGCCCTACCAGGGGCCTGAGCGAAGGCAGATGGGAAAAGCCGCCGCTTAAAAGTGGAATTGTCGGACTCCTTTACACATGCCATGCACCATGTCGGATTCCTTGACAAAAGCAACCGAACAAAGGGGAGCAGCCCACTTTGTTCGGTGAATTCGGACTTTCTGTTTCCCATATGCGGTTTCGACGGCGTCTTCAGTAGAGGGCGCCTTTTTTTATGCGGTCATCTGTCTTTTTCCCAAACTCGGGGGGAAGATATCTTCTCGCAGGACATCCTCCAGAGGACGCCTTTTCTTATGCGCGCTTGATTTACGCTGAGTACCGACACGGTTCCTGGTTCTGGCAGCGCCGCAGGGGGCTTCGTTGGGTAGTCCGGGATTCTCCCGTCACCGGTGCTGAATGACGCAAAAGGCGGTGTCACCAAGTGACACCGCCTCATTGTTTCCGGCCGAATATTTCTATTCGATACTAGACGTTTCTGCGGCGTTTGCCATAGATGGCAAGGCCAAGGAACCCGGTGCCAAGCAGCAGCAAGGTTGCCGGTTCCGGTACCACCGGCGGACCGCTCTGAGCGTCGTGAGAGAAAGGTGCAAATTCAGTTACCTGAGTGCCGTCGACGTTGTAGAGATCGAAGTGGAGAAGGTAGCCGCTGTCCAACCCGGTAACGTCAACCGCGAAGCTTTTCCAGTACTGGGTAACCCCGTTTGCCGTACTTCCATCCTGCGTGTTTATCGCAGGGTTCAGGAAGTCGGAGCCTGAAAACTGGAAATCTTTTTCGATGAAGTAAGTCGGGAAAATGCCATGTCCCGGCAGGTCATCTTGCTTGAGGTACGCGAGCGGGGGAGTGCCGTAGCTCATGTCCGCCGTTACGTCGTAGCTGGTCCCGGCGAAGCTGAAGCTGCCCAGGCTTGCTGAGGTGTCAACCTTACTGCCGTTGGCGGTAAGGAGCGCTACCGAGATCCAGTAGGTGTCGGAGATCGGATTGCCAGCGTCCGGAACAAGGTATGCCTTCAGGTCGAAGGTCGGGCTGCTGGCAATGGTCGTTTCGGTGATGGGGTCATAGTAGCCGCCGTCTATGCCGAGTTGAAGAGTTGGGACTGCATAGGCGTTGATGGCCATTGTTAGAAGCAGTGCAGTAGCTAGAAGAAACTTTCTCATGGCTTGTTACCTCCTTTTGGGACCTATGAGTACTGTTGCTGAGGTGTGGTGCAAGCCGGGTGCCAATCCGCAAGTCGTTGATTTTGTAGCCTCGGGGGGAGCACTCGATCCCGAGTGTAAATTATGCCGACATGCATCTCCCCGCAGGCCCTCTACCAGTAATGCCAGTTTCCGGTGTGGAGCACGTACAGGCTGAGGGCGAGATTGGTGACCGCATGGGCAAGTACGCACTGCATGAGGCTGTGTGTCCGGTACAGCACGATGCTGTATGCCGCGCCGGCAATGACCCCTGCCGCGAACTGGTGGTGTTCTAGACCAAAGAGAAGTGAAGCCGCGAGAAAGGACCCCCAGGTGAACCGCCCAAGCGGCACTCTTTCGAAGGCCGGGTCGATGATGTAGCGCAGCAGGAAGGAGCGCCAGAACAGTTCCTCCATGACCGGGACGACGATGAAGGCCCCAGTCACCCGTGTCGCAACCATCACTGCGCGGACCGCCCCCTCCGGAAAGAGGGCCGGGTCGAAGCCGGCCGGCCTGGGTATAAGAGGCAAAGTCACGGGGATGTTGATCCACAGCACAAAGATCGCCATACCTGTCGCAATTGAGGCTGATGAAGTCTCGAGGCGCATCAGATCCTTTAGCTGCAACTCGCCGTAGTGACTACGCCACAGATACAAAAGCAGCGCGACGGACAGGACCTTGACGGGGTACAGGGCATGCAGCGCAAGTTGCGGGCTGGCAAGCAACTGGTGCCCGGCCAGAAGGCGCACCACTTCATCAAGGCCGATGAAGACCATGAAGATGGCGAAGGGGAGGACGCGGTACAAGGTGCCGCGGTCCAAGCGCGTGATTTTGGCAGTAAGCTCGATCATAATGACAGTAATTTAAGCATACCGCCGGTGCCCTGTCCATCTGCGCAGTTGGCGGCCTAGGTTGATACTAAACGGTTCTCGCGGGGTATGTGTCAGGGAGCAAAATTGAAGGGCCACTGCCTCTGTGGAATCTTTCACATAGAGCATCCGGGACAGTTGCTGTATTTTTTCGACGCTGTAGACTAAGTCATCATGGCCATTTCTGCTGTCACATACAGAAGTGAATCTTCTTCAAAAGCGCGGCACTGACTTCGAGAGGAAGCTGTCTTCGCGCCGCGGGGGGAAATGAGCAAACCGTCCATCACCGTCATCGATTCCCCCCCCGAGTTGCTCTCCCTCGCGCCTTCCTGGAGCGAACTGCTGAGCGCCTCGGTTTCCGACAGCGTGTTTCTCACCTGGGAGTGGATTTCCTCCTGGGTCGAGAGTTGCCTTGGAGCGAACCGCAGGCTTTTCGTGCTTGCCTTTCAGGACAAGGGGCACTTGGTCGGGTGCGCCCCGTTCTACATAGAGACCGGCCACGGCATGCTCCCGTTGCGCACTGTCCGCTTCCTGGGAGGGCCGGAGGGGGGAAGCGACTACCTGGACGTCGTTTGCCGCAAGGGATGCGAGCGTGAGATCGCCGACCGGTTGTACGACTTTCTCATGGGTGAGGGGCGGCAGGCATGGGATCTGCTGCACCTGCAGGATATCCCCGCCGAATCGGTTTTCCTGCTTCGCTTTTTGAACAGGCTCGATGAGGAGGGAAAACATGCAGAACTCGGCTGCAAAGCCTTCTGTCCGGTAACCTCCCTCAAGGGACTGCGGGACGGTTGGCCTGCTGCGGCAAGCGACGGCTGCAGGAAGAAGTTCGTCAGGGAACTGGCCGTGCTGGAGCGGGAAGGGGGCGTGGAACACACCGTGCAGATGGTCGGTCCCTCCTGCTCCGAGCTTGAGAGCTTCTTCAGCTTCTATGAGAGGGTAAGCGGCAGGTCCGGGGAGAGGCTGCGCCCCATCCTGCAGGGGTTCCGTAACCGGCGCGCGGGAAACCCGCTTCGGGTAGACACCCTTGCGGTGGACGGCAGGGAGATCGCGGCGCTGCTCCATTTCGACTACAAAAACGAACTTTTTTTATACCTGGTGGCGGTGGACAAGGGCTTCAACCCCAGGATCAGCGCAGGGCATCTGCTGTTGGGGAAGTGCATCCTGAGCGCCCTGGAGCAGGGGTACGGCAGCTACGACTTTCTCAAGGGGGATGAGGCGTACAAGTTCCACTGGGCCGCCGGGGGCAGGCGTACGCTGCAGCTGAGGCTGTGGCGCAAGTCGCCAGCCGGCGTGGCCGCGGCAATGTGGGGAATGGCCCGCCAGGCGGGGAAGCTGCTGCTTAGGTAGGGCGTGCAGGTACGGTGATGGAGGATGCCATGGAAGGGCTAAGGACGTGTCAACTTCAGGTGGTCTATCAGTCAGGTCATCCCCTAACCCTCTTCGACAGGGCGAGGACCTTTGCGCTGCGCATCAACAGCGCCATCAAGCGTCGCCTGGTCAGCCGCTTCAGCGGCATACAAGAGATCAGTGCCGGGGGTGCGTCGGTGATAAACCGTACCGCCAATCTCCTCTCATCGGCTCATGGAGGGTGCTTCCAGCCGGGGGAACTGGTCGAGGTGTTGACGGCTGAGGAGATCCTGCGCACGCTGGACGGCAACAACTGCTGCGGGAAGTTGCAGTTTATGCCGGGCATGTGGCGTTTCGCGGGAAAGCGGTTCACCGTGCTGAAACCGGTGAAGACCATGTTCGACGAGCGTGCCTGGAAGATGGTGCGGGTAAAGGACACCCTCGTACTGAGGGATGTCATCTGCGACGGCGCCGAGCTCTACGACAAGGAGGGGTGTGACCGCTGCTGCTACTACTTTTGGAAGACCGACTGGCTGCGCAAGGTCCACTAGCGGGGTGCGGGATGGCCAATACACCATTGACAGTCGAGCTCTCCGACCAGTGGGAGGCAACCGTCTACCGGCAGTGGTCCTTCTCCGCCGAACTCGTTACCCGCTGGAACGGCCTGGCGTCGGCCTATGGAGATGCGGGGGTCTTCCTGACCCATGGCGCCTTCACCTGCTGGTGGGATTCCTTTGGAGGCGCTGCGGAGCCCCTGGTCACGGTAATCCGCCACGCGGGGGAGGTCAGGGGGATCTTCCCGTGCCAGTTGGCGCCGGGTAAAAGCTCTCGCCGGGAACTGGGCATCCGGTCCCTTACCAACAGCGAGAGCCACTGCTTCGACTTTCTGGTGGAGGAACAGGGGCGCCGGGAGACCCTTTCCCGATTTCTCAGCACCGCCCAGAGGCTCTTCCCGGGGAAGGGCATCACCATCGACAAGATGCCGGAGGGTGGCCCGAACACGCAGCTCTTTCTGGAAGTTCTGGCGGCGAGAAGGGGATGCTTTTACGACAGCTTCACCCCCTGCGCCCCCTGGCTGCAGGTCCCCTCCTGCGCAAGCGAGCTTTCAGGGCGGCTTTCCGGGAGGCTGCAAAAAACGCTGCGGCAAAGCCGCAAGAGAGCGCAGAGGGAAGGGCACCTCTCCCTGCAGGTGGTTACCGGGAGCGACTGCCTCGACGCGGTCCTTTCCGAGGTATTCGACGCCGAGTACCGAAGCTGGAAGGGGAGGGCAGGCACTGCCGTAAAGTGCAGGGAAGACGCCGACTCCTTCTATCGCGCCCTCGCCCGCCAGGCGATGCAAGAGCAGGCGCTGCTTCTGTTCCTGCTGAGGCTTGACGACCGGGTGACGGCGGCCTGCTTCTGCCTCGCGCGGGGGAAAACCCTTTTCGTGCTGAAGACCGGCTACGACGAAGGGTACCGCCACCTGACCCCGGGGATCCTGCTTCTTGAGGAGGTGCTCAGCTATTGTCGGGACCAGGGGGGCTTCGCCCTCTGCGATCTGCGCGGGGTCTGCGAGCCCTGGAAGATGGAGTGGACCGACAAGACCGGTTCCAGCGGCGTGATCAGAGTCTTTCCGGCTTCTGTGGCCGGGACGCTTGAGTACCTCACCAGCTACGGCTGGAAACTGTACCTGAAAAGATTCCGCGTGGTGCGCTACTGTCTGGAACGCTTCAGGCAGTAGCGGTCCGCGTTGATAACCCTGCAGGTGACACATACCACCACTTTTTCCTGATTGTTGCCTCAATTGCTGCGGCACCCCGTCTGGGAGGTGAAGGTCATGTTTCTGGTCGTTACCATCGATACCGAAGAGGATAACTGGGGGCAGTACACCGACAGGAGCTATTCCTTAAAAAACCTGCTAAAGCTCCATGAGCTCCAGACGTTGTTCGACCGTTACGGGGTTCGGCCGACTTACCTGATCAACTACCCGGTCGCTACCGACCCGCTTGCCATCGAACTGTTCTCCCACTTCCTTGCCAAGGACAGCTGCGAGATCGGCATGCACTGCCATCCCTGGAACACCCCCCCCTATGAGGAGTCGCTCTGCTCCTTCAACAGCATGCTGTGCAACCTTCCGGAGGAGCTGCAGTACCGCAAGCTGAAGACACTCAGAGACGCCATCCGGGATAATTTCGGGGTCACCCCTGTCTCGTTCCGCGCCGGCCGGTGGGCCTTCGGCAGTTCCACGGCCCGGTCGATCCAAAAGCTCGGCCTGAAGATAGACACCTCGGTCACCTCCTATACCGACTGGGGGGGCAACGGGGTGGACTACTCCGCTGTGCCTCCGCGTCCTTACCGCTTTTCCTCGGAAAACATCCTGGCATCGGACGACAGTGGTGAACTCCTGCAGTACCCTGCCTCGGTGGGGTTTCTGCAGCCCCACTTCGACATCTGTAGCCGTGCCCATGAACTGCTGAGGAAAAATCCCCTAAAGCAGATGAGGCTTTGCGGTTTGCTGGACCGGCTCCGGCTCCTGAACAAAGTGGCACTCTCCCCCGAGACCGCGTCCGGCAAGTCGATGGTCAATTTGGCCAAGCGCTTCGAGCGCCTGGGCATAAACTACCTGAACCTCTTCTTTCATTCTAATTCCCTCGTCAAGGGACTTTCCCCCTTCAACAGAAGCGACGCCGACACCCGCAGGTTCTTCGAGAGCCTTGAGCAGTTCCTTCATTACGCCCGGGAAAGGGGAATGGAGCGCTCGGTGCTCAAGGAGGTTCGCCTGGGGGATTTCTGCCCCTGTGGCAGGGAACTGCAGAGCCCCGATCGCTGTTGCGGCGCCTCCCGCCTCCCGCCGCAGGTGAGCCGCGCGGGTGTCTTCGATGCTGAGGCCCGGCGGGCGCGAGCCGCGGGTTTCTTACAGCCCAGGGCGTAGCCGGCAGAGGGGGGCGCCCCCAGGGGACTGGGGGCGGGGAGTCTTACAGTGGTCGCAAGGACAGGACAGCCACCGCCGAACCGGCGTTACCTGTCGTGACCGGCGGGAAATGCTCAGGCGCTTTTTCTGCGCTTGGCGCAGACTGCCAGGGAAAAAAAGCCTGCCCCGAGAAGGACCAGGGTTCCGGGCTCGGGAACGGGCGCCACCGACTCCACCATCAGGACCAGGTCGTTGTAGTCGCTGTCGCCACCGCCAAAGGTGTCCTCGAAGCCAAGCACGTACTCGTTTTGCAGCCAGGGAGTGTAGGTGGAACTGCCGGGGAGCCTCACCTGTCCCCCCTGGCTGGCATAGGCGACCATGTGGTCAAAACCGTCAACGTTGTTCGAGGTGTCGCTGTAGAAGGTCTCGCTGCCGTTGTCCAAGTAGAAGCCGAAGGTCCCCGAGCCGAAGCTGTAGTTTGCGAAGCTCTGCTCGGTGTAGTTGGCGACGGTGAGCCTTAAGTTCTCATCGAAGCTAAAGCCCACTTTGGTTCCCTCGCCGGCGTAGCCGTTGAAAAGCGGGGCCTTGTTACCTTTGTTGCTCGCGTCGTATATGCCGAAGCTGTTGATGGAGCTGTTGCCGGCGATCTCCAGGATCATGGTTGCCGATGAACTCCCGGTTCCCCCGGTGGTCCAGAGGGCGTCACCCGGATCCCGGAAGAAATCCTCGAAGGCGTTAACGCGGCTCGTGCCTCCTTCGGTGATGCCGTCGAGTATCTGCTGCATGTTCCACTCCGAACCGTTTCCGCCGCCTGATTGGGCGACGGTTGTCGCCATCGCATTGGCCGTGGACAGAAACAGCGCGGTTCCTGTCAGTATGACTGCTACTCGTTTCATTTAACTCCCCCTTTTCAAAAAAATTAAACAGCGCTAATTTTTAGCAACGACCGTGCCACCCAGCAGCCGGCGGGATATGCTCCCGTTTTGTCGCACTTTCCCGTGTCGCCGCCTTGGGGGGGGCTGTCCCGGGTGTAATGAATCCCGACAGATGCGCCCCTCCCCTTCCAAAATCAGGGCCGTTGATGTGTAAATATTTAATAGAATTAATTTGCAAAAACAAATGACAATGTGTTACTTTTGGGTCCGCTGCTACTCAGCAGTCTTTGAATGTCCTGAATGTGGAAGCCATGAACTGCCCATCATGTCGTCAGTTACAAGACATTCACCGCTTTACTGCCTGTCATTTAATTTTCTTGTACTGTCTTGATATTGCCGCATTCGGTGTTAAATTTTCCGACAATAGCGTTAATGTTCTAGGCCTCACTGTGCGGTACCGCTTTGCTGACGGGGGGAGGTTTTACTGTGAGAATACTGCCCTTACTCTTGATAGTGCTCCTGGCCTGCACGGCCTGCGGCAGCAAGACCAAGGAAAATCTCTATGACGAGGGGATGAAGCAGATTGAAGCCGCAAACCCCTCTGCCGCTGTGGTCTATTTCAAGAACGCCCTGGAGAAGGATGCCAACTTCTTCGAGGCGCGTTTTCAGTTGGCCAAGGCGTACGCTGCGATGGGCAAGGCGGAGCAGGCCGAGAAGGAGTTCAACAAGGTTCTCGCCCAGAACCCCTCCCGGGACGACGTGCTTTTGGAACTGGCGAAGATCAGCAACGCCGGCGGCAAGTGGGATCGTGCCCGCGAACTGGCAGGGCAGTACCTTTCCCGGCACCCGGACAGCCCCGAGGGGCTAGAGGTGACCGGGGTATCCTATGCCCTTAACAAGAAACACGGCGAGGCACTCTCCTACCTGACCCGATCCCTGCAGGCGGACCCAAAACGCGGTTCGGTGAAGTTGGAGCTTGCGGCGCTCCATATCTCCATGGGAAACGTCGAGCAGGCCAGAGGAGTTTTAGGCGAGTTGCTCAACGCCGATCCCCGCAACTTCAAGGCGCACTACATGCTGGCGTCATTGGAACTTGCGGCCGGGGCGAGGGACCGGGCCGTGGCGATCTACAAGAAGATCCTGCAACTGGACCAGAATCAGGTAGCGGCGCGCTTCAAGCTCGCCAGCCTGATGCTGGAGAAAAAGGATCCGGACCAGGCGGAGGCCGCAGCCGACCAACTGATCAAGGAACATCCCAAGAGGGGTGAGGGCTACCTTCTAAAAGGGATGGTCGCCTACTACAGGAAAAACTACGCGGAGGCCATAACCCAGCTGCAGCAGTCGATCAAACTGGGACCGACTCTCGAGGGGTACCACTTCCTCGGCATGAGTTATTGCGGTAAGGGGGAGCTGGAAACGGCCCTGAGCCAGTTCCGGATCATACTGGACCGGGTTCCCGACTCGCGCCGGGAGCGGCTCATGACCGCCCAGATACTGCTAGCCCAAAAACGGGTCGACGACGCGGTAAGCGAGGTCAAGAAGGTCATCGCCGTAAACGACGAGGATGCCACGGCCCACTACATCCTGGGGAACGCCTACCTCGTGCAGGGGCAGTTCGACGAGGGTATGCGGGAACTCGACCGCGCCACGAGGCTCGACCCGAAACTGGTCAACGCCCACCTGAAGAAGGGTGCGTTCTATTTCAGCAGGGGGAGAGAAGCCGAAGGGGAGGGTGAGCTGGTCACCGCGGTGAAGGCAGCGCCGGACGTGCTGAAAAGCAGGCTGCTGCTCGCCTCCCGCTACAAGAGGCAGGGGAAAAACGAGAAGGCTGTCGCGCTGCTAAAGGCCGGCCTTAACGGCTCCAGGGGGGATGCACCTCTTTACAACGCGCTGGCCGCGCTCAAGTTTCTATCCGGAGACGAGGCCGCGGCGCTTGGCAGCCTGGAGGCGGCCAAGCGGGCCGATCCTCTATTCGCAGCAAGCTACCAAAAGCTCGCCGCCTACTACGCGGCCCGCGCCGATTACCCCAGGGCGCTGGCCGAACTGGCCGCCCTGCACGCGAAGGTCCCGGCAGACGTCGCTGCCCTTTTGGGGCTCGCCTCTCTAAGCGAGATCGCCGGCCGCGAATCTGATGCCCTTAGCTATTACGAGAAGGCGCGGCAGACGGGGGCCATGAACGGCTACCTGGCCCTGGCCGCCTACCACCAGAAGAAGAAGGCTCCGCAAAAGGCGCTCGATGTGCTGGACGAGGCGGTGAAAAACGACCCGCGCAATCCCGTGCCGCTTGAGGCGAAGGGGCGCCTCCTGGTGGCGCAGAAGAATTACAAGCAGGCGCTCAAGGCCTATGACGAGCTCACATCCCTGAACCCTGACCGGGGGGCTTTGCTCAAAGTCGGGTGCTACCTCGCCATGAAACAGGGTGACAAGGCTGTGGAGCAGGCCAAGCGGCTGATCACGAGCCGCCCCTCCTCGGTGCAGGGGTACCTTCTCCTGGCCAACGTCTACCAGGGGGCGGGGGACACGGCCTCCGCCATCGCCCAGGCGAACCAGGCCATCCGCATCGATGGCAAAAGCGCCGAGGCGCGCGTACTTCTGGGAGAGCTGTACCGTGCCAAAAAAGACAACGCACAGGCCATGGCCGCCTTCCAGGGCGCGCTCAAGGCGCAGCCGGACTCCCTGGCCGCCAGGTTCGCGCTGGCTACCCATTTGGAGGGGACCGGGAAGAAGCAGGAGGCCGCCTCGATGTACCGCGGCATTCTCGCCCTCAACGGCAGCTACGTCCCGGCTCTCAACAACCTTGCCTACCTGAGCGCCGACGGCTACGGGAAAAAGGAGGACGCCCTGAGGCTCGCCATCAGCGCCTACCGGCTGGAGCCGGGGAACCCGAGCATCACCGACACGGTCGGCTACGCGCTTTACAAAAACGGGCGTAATCAGGACGCGGTCAAGCTCCTGGAACGGGCGGCGACCCTTCTTCCCGGCAACCCCACCGTCCGCTACCATCTCGGGCTTGCCTACCACCAGGCGGGGGACAAGGTTCGTTCACAAAAGGCCCTGCAGGATTGCCTGGCGCTGGGGGAGTCCCCCGACAGCGGAGCGGCAAGGACGCTGCTTGCTCAGCTGAAATAGGCGCCGGCCGCGGGGAAAGCCGCTCGCTTCGCGCTAAACGGAAAACACCGACATTCATTATGGATCTGCGAGTGCCAGTTTATATTTTTACCGACGCCGTGCTGGCCCTGGTCTCCCTGGTCCTGGCAGCCGGGGTCCGTTTCGGCGGTTTTTCCCCGCGCAAGGGGTGGGATCTGGACCACTGGGCGAAGGCGGCAGCCATCTTCGTGGCGGTGAGCATCTTCTCGTCGTACCTGATGGAGGTCTACACCCTGCCAAGGGACAGCCGCAAGCGTGACATACTGGCCACCTGCGTGCAGGGGGGGTGCGCCGCCTTCTTCTTCCTGTCCGTGGTGTACTACCTCGCCCCGGATCTCATGCTGGGGCGGGGGGTCCTCTTTTTCGCGCTCGGCTTTTTCATCGTGTTCCAGTTTTCCTGGTATGCGCTCTCCGGCATCGGCGCCCGCAGGGTCCCCTTCTCACGGCGCGTCCTCATCCTTGGGACTGGTGACGTCGCCTGCCAGCTTGGCGGGCTTGTTACTTCGCAACGGGGGGCCTTCACCTTGGCCGGTTACCTCGACTGCGGGCAGGGGCACCTTCCGACCGAGACCGTGCACCAGCAGGAGCTTTTCGGTTCCCAGATCGTGCCGTGGCACGGGGACCTGCTGCAGACCGCGCGCGAGCACAAGGCCTGCGCCATCGTGGTGGCGCTGGCCGAGAGAAGGGGGGTGCTGCCGCTGCAGGAGATGATGCGCTGCAAGCTGAACGGGCTGGAGGTGCTGGATGCCCCCACGTTCTACGAGATGGTGCAGGGGAAGCTCCTTCTGGAGGAGATGACCCCCTCCTGGATCATATTTTCCAGAGGGTTTCACAGGACCGCGTTCGCCAAGGTGTACAAGCGCATCCTCGACGTCATCCTCTCCCTGGTTGGCCTTCTGGTGGTGGCCCCTTTTTTTCCGCTCATCGCCCTGGCCATCAAGCTGGATTCCCCGGGGCCGCTCTTTTTCAAGCAGCAGCGGGTGGGGATGGGTGAGAAGCCGTTCATCCTCTACAAGTTCCGGTCCATGTGCCAGGACGCCGAGCGTGGTGGGGCAGTCTGGGCCGCCAAGAACGACGCGCGCATAACCCGGGTCGGGGCGATCCTCAGGAACTCCAGGATCGACGAGTTACCCCAGCTCTACAACGTCCTCAAGGGGGATATGAGTCTGATCGGCCCAAGACCCGAGCGTCCCGAGTTCGTGGAGGACCTGAAGAGGGACATCTACTACTACTCGAAACGGCACACCATAAAGCCGGGGCTTACCGGCTGGGCCCAGGTGCGCTACCCATACGGCGCCACGGTGCAGGACGCCATAGAGAAACTGCGTTACGACCTTTACTACATCAAGAACCTCTCCTTTTTTCTGGACCTGCAGATCCTCTTCGAGACGGTGAAGGTGGTCCTGTTCGGAAGGGGGAGGTAGCGGAGACCTCGGGGCGGCACGGCTGCCCTGCCGATGGAGGAAGCCATGAAACTGCGAGTACTGCTTTTGTCCGTGCTTTTGTTCTGCGCCCCCCTTTGGGCGCACGGCGCCGACTACGTGATCGGGGAGGGGGACAGCCTCGACATCTCGGTGTGGGGTGTGAAGGAACTGAACTTCCCGGTCAAGGTGCGCCCCGACGGCAAGATCACGGTCCCCGGGCTTGGGGAGGTGGTGGCCAGCGGTTCCACCCCGAGCCAGCTCCAGGTGCACCTGGGCGTGAGGCTGAAGGAGCTGGTCAAGAACCCCATCGTCACAGTGACGGTCCGTGAGATCACCAACTCGAAGGTCTACATCTTCGGCTCCGGTGTGAAGGCCGCGGTCGTCGACCTCTCCCGGCGCACCACGCTCCTGCAGCTTCTGTGCATGCTTCCGGAGGTGAAGACGGCGGACCTGGCCAACGCCTACCTGTTGCGGACGGGTGGGAGGGTGAAGACGGACCTGCACCGCCTCTTCATAAAAGGGGACATGAGTCAGGACCTCGTGCTCGAGTCCAACGACTCCATCTTCATCCCGCTTCTCGTGGACCGCAGCGTCTACGTTCTGGGCGCGGTGAACCTCCCCAAGGCGATTGAGTACCGTGAGGGGATGAAGGTGATGGAGGCGATCCTTGAGGCTGGTGGGTTCAGCAAGTTCGCCGACCAAAACGACGTGGTGGTGCGCAGGAAGGACGGGGACAAGGCGCAGGCGCTCGAGGTGAAGGCGAAGAAGCTGTTCAAGGAGGGGGACCTGTCCCAGAACATCGAACTGAAGGCCGGTGACTACGTTCTGGTCAAAGAAGCCTTCTTCTAGAAGACGCGAGGGGGTGCGCCGTGCAGGAATCGGAATACAAGAAATACATGCAGCTCATCGCGAGACGCCGCGAGTTCTTCGTCGTCGTAGCCTTGCTGATCATGACCGCCATCTTCCTGGTGAGCTACCTCTTGCCCAGGAAGTACGAGTCCTCCAGCACCGTCTTCATCGAGAAGAACGTGATCAGCGAGCTGGTGAAGGGGCTCACGGTGACCCCCTCCATGGACGACACCATCAACGTCCTCACCTATGCCATCACCAGCCGGACCCTTCTGACCAAGGTCGTGGAGAGCCTCGACATGAACCTCGGCAAGGAGGGGGACGAGGAGCTCATCAAGGAGCTGCAGAAGAACCTCACGGTAAAGGTGAAGGAGAAGAACAACCTCTTCACCATCTCCTTCGTGCACACCGATCCACGCATCGCGCGCGACCTGGTGAACACCCTGGTCAGGGTCTACATCGAGCAGAGCACCTCTTCCAAGCGCGGGGAGTCCTACGGCGCCACCAAATTCCTCTCCGAACAGATCCAGACCTTCAACCAGAAGCTGCAATCGGCGGAGGCCGAGGTGAATGCCTACAAGCGCTCCAGGGGGGGGGTGATCTCCATCGACGAGGGGAAACTTTTCGAGGAGATCAACGTCGCGCAGCAAAAGCTCTACGACCTGGAATTGAGGCGCAGACAGCTCGAAGGGATGCGCCAGGTCACCAGAAGGAGCAACGATCCCCTCCAGGTCAAGTTGGCCTCCCTGCAAAAGCGCCTGGACGACCTGAGTGTGCAGTACACCGACAGCTACCCGGACGTGCTCACGGTCAAAGGGGACATCGAGACGGTCAAGGCGCAGCTGAAGGAGCGCAAGGGAGGCGAGAGCCTGCCGCTGGACCCCCAGGAACTCGCCAAGATCGACTCGGAGATAGCGGCACTGAAGGTAGCCGAGGCCGGACTTCGGCGCCACGTCGACACCAACCGCCAGCTTCTGCGGAGCATTCCGGAGGCGAAGGCTGGGCTCGCCAAGCTTGAGGTGGAGCGGGAGAACCAGAAGAAGATCTACGACGAACTCTACTCGAGGCACGGCCAGTCCGAGGTCTCCAAGCAGATGGAGGTGCAGGACAAGTCCACCACCTTCCGTATCGTAGACCCCGCCGTGCTCCCGACCAGCCCGACCAGCCCCAACCGCCTGATGATCATGCTTGTGGGGATTGCCGGCGCGGTGGCGGGAAGTCTCTTCCTGCTGGTGCTGCTTGACCGGGTGGACAGCTCGGCCAAGGACGTCGACTTCGTGAAGTCCCTGGGGGCGCCGGTGCTCGCAGTAGTGCCGCTGATGCAGATCCCCGAGGAGGTGGTGAGAAGGCACCGCCGGTCCCTGCGCATCTTCGCGGTCTCCTCGTGTTATTTCTTGCTGCTTTTGGTCTTTCCCGCCATGGAGATCATGAAGCTTCCCTACATGGACCAGGTCCTGGACCGGATTACCTCCCCTGGCATCACCCAAGGGGTGAAGGGGCTTATGCGCTGACACCGTTCACGTTTTTGATTTTTCATCATCGAGGGGCCTATGAGCAGAATTGAGATGGCAATGGAAAAAGCGGCGCGCCTTAGGGAGAACGGGGGGCAACCCCCCGAGCAGGAGCAGGCTAAGGCACGCACCGACTCGTCGCCTGCAGCCGCGGCGCCTCTGCCGCGCGAGGCGGAGAGCGCTCCCCCCGTCGTTCCGGCGAGCCAGGCGCTCTCCCCCA
Source organism: Geomonas propionica (assembly GCF_016458235.1). Classification (GTDB taxonomy): domain Bacteria; phylum Desulfobacterota; class Desulfuromonadia; order Geobacterales; family Geobacteraceae; genus Geomonas; species Geomonas propionica. Next base: position 98,013 of record NZ_JAEMHK010000011.1, read on the forward strand.
AAGATCCCTTCCTGGCCACTATCCATGATCCGCACAGCCAGGCGGCGGAGGAGTACCGGAAGCTTAAGTCGATGCTGGTCAAACTGACCGACGGCGAGAACTTCAAGAACACCATCATGGTTACGAGTTCCGTCCCGCGGGAAGGGAAGAGCCTCACCGCGCTGAACCTGGCGGTGACTCTCGCCCAGGGCCTGGACCACACGGTGCTTCTGGTCGACGCCGACCTGCGCCGCCCCTCCCTGCACGAGTATCTGGGGATAGCGCAGGGGACCGGCCTGTCCGACATCCTCAAGGGGGAGGCGGAGATCAGTCAGACTATCGTTCAGACCGGCATAGGGAAGCTGGCCGTGATCCGGGGGGGGAGCCAGGTGGATAATCCGGTCGAGCTCTTCTCCTCGCAGAAGATGAGAGGGGTGGTGGACGAGTTGAAGATGCGCTACCCGGACCGCTACATCATCTTCGACACCCCGCCGGTACTCCCCTTCGCCGAGAGCCGTGCCCTGGCGAACGTGGTCGACGGGGTCCTTTTCGTGGTCAAGGAGCGGCTCGCCTCGCAAACCGAGATCAGGGAAGCCTATGACCACCTCAAGGGGAGCGGTCTTCTGGGGGTGGTGTATAACGCCGCCGAGGCCCCGGCGGGAGACGAGAGGTACTCCTACTACAAGCATTACCAGAAGACGCCCGTGTCCTAGTCGTGACGCCGCACCGGAGCAGATATGTACGAAGAATTCTTCAGCTTCACCAGAAAGCCGTTCGAGTTGGTGCCGGACCCGGATTTCATCTATCTTTCCCGCTCGCACCGCAAGGCGATCACCTACCTCGACTACGGCATCCGGGAGCGGGCGGGCTTTCTCCTTCTGACCGGCGACGTGGGGAGCGGCAAGACCACCCTGATCCGGGACCTGATCGGCAAGAAATACGAGCGGGTGGTGCTGGCCAAGGTGTTCAACACCCGGGTCACCATCGAGCAGCTCTTGGCCATGATCAACGACGACTACGGGCTGGAGAGCGCCGGGAAGGACAAGGTGGCCCTGATCCGGGACCTGAACGACTTCCTCCTGGAGCAGTACGCCGCGGGGAACCACCCGATCCTGATCATCGACGAGGCGCAGAACCTCGAGGCTGACCTCCTGGAGGAGGTGCGCCTTTTGTCCAACCTGGAGAGCTCCCACAACAAGCTTCTGCAGATCATCCTGGTGGGGCAGCCAGAACTGCGCGACACCATGGCGAGCCCGGGCCTTATGCAGCTGCGCCAGAGGATCAGCGTCAGTTGTCACCTGCACGCCCTGTCGCGCGACGAGAGCCTCGCCTATATCCTGCACCGCATGAAGGTGGCGGGAAACCCGGAGGCTGTGCTCTTTACCGACGAGGCGATCGACCTTATCTACCAGTTCAGCCACGGCATACCGCGTCTGGTCAACATCATCTGCGATTTCCTGATGCTGGCCGCTTTCGCCGACGAGACCCGGACCGTCACCGCCGAGATGACCCGGGAGGTGGCGCACGACCTCGATTTCGAAAGGACCTACTGGGGGGGCGCCACCGGTTTGGAAGACCCGGAGGGGGAGTCGCCGCCCGGGAAGGGGAAAGAGGTGCTGGGGCGCATCGAGCAGCGCTTGGAAGGGATCGAGGAGGAGTTGGGGGGGGGGCTGGCGCAGGCGCTCAGGAGCGTGGAGGAGGGCATGCAGCAGATGAAAGGGGAGTTCGCCGCCCGGATCGGCAGGAACGACCAGCAGGTCGCGGAACTCCGGGAGAAGCTGGAGACGGTGTCGTATACCATAGAGAGTCTGGCGCTCTCTTCGGCCACCCGTCCCGCCGCTGCGGGCTTCGCCCAGCGGCTTATGAACGGCGTAGGCATGGGGGTGAAGAAATGAACGCGCGCCTTTACAGGACACCCCTTGGAGTCGCGGCGCTCATCCTTTCCTGCCAGGCACCCCTTCCGGCCCTGGGAGCGGATTACCGCCTGATCCCGTCCCTCGTCGTTGGCGAGGAGTACAACGATAACCTCTTCCAAAGCGCCAGCAACGCGAAGACCGACTTTGTCACCCGGGTGCAGCCGTCGCTGGCGTTGAACGCCACGGGAGGCGGGTTCTCGACCGACCTCTCCTACGGCATCGATTACCGCTACTTCGCAAAAGGCAGTCGCAAGGACCAGTTCGATCACCGCGCCGCCATGAAGGGGAGCTTCGGTTCCCCCGAGGATTTCCTGCATCTCGACCTTGCCGATACCTACAGCCGCGTATCCAGCAACGTGGCGCGGGACGTGGTGAACGAGAGCCTGGTGGTGAACCAGACCCTTCAGAACAACGCGCTGATCTCGCCCTACCTCACTTGGCATCTCCCTGGCGGCTCCAAGCTAAAGACCGGCTACCGCTACCGTGACGTCCGCTACTGGGAGGGTGACGGCATCGACAAGATCGAGCACGACGGCTACGCCGAGTGGAGCCGGGAAATAAAGGCCGGCATGGTGCTGAGTGCAGCCTACAGCTACGCACGGGTGAACTCCGAGCTGGCCGCGCTGGACCGCCACGAGGTGTACGCGGGGCTCAGATACGACTACGGGACCGGCAACTTCCTCTACGGCAACCTGGGCTACGACTGGCAGTACTTCGACAACGGCAAAAGTAGCAGTGACCCCTTCTGGGACCTGGGCGCAGGACGCGACTTCGGTGTTCTCACCGCCGTGATAGGCACGAAGGTGCAGTACACCGAAGACCCGCAGACCATTGCGACCCGTAACGTGAGCCATTACGCCACCCTGAGCCGAAACTTCCCGCGCGGTTTCGCGAGTTTCAACGCCTCATACTCGAAGTACGACAAGCAGGACCTCCTGGTGCGCGACGTCCAGAAAAAGGTGCTCCTCGGGCTTTCCGGCCGCTATGAGCTGCTCCAGTATCTGGCCCTGACCCTGAACCTTTCCGGGGACCGCCTGGATCGCACCATCGGGACCGAATACCCGTATCACCTGACCGGCGGTCTCGCCGTGGACTACTCGCTCAGTCAGCATCTGGTGCTAGGGGCGAACTACAGCTACATAAGCTACCGAAACGACCTGGGGAGCACCAAAGGCGCCGTCGAGGTGAACCGGGCCATCGTGGAGATGAGGCTTTCGTTGTGACCTTGCTGAACGCACTCACCGTGGACGTGGAGGACTATTTTCAAGTCTCCGCCTTCGCGCGCTACGTCGACCGTGACCAGTGGGACCGGTACCCGCTGCGGGTGGAGGAGAACACGGCCCGGGTGCTGGAGCTCTTCGAATCCTTCGGTGTCAGGGCCACCTTCTTCATCCTAGGGTGGGTGGCTAGGCGCTGCCCCGCGCTGGTTAGGGAGATCCGGGACCGCGGGCACGAAATCTCCTGCCACGGCTTTGGCCACCAGCTGGTGTACGACATCGGGGCGGAACGGTTCAGGGAGGACGTGCGGAGCGCCAAGGCACTCCTGGAGGACATTTCGGGATGCCCGGTTCGCGGGTACCGGGCACCGAGCTACTCCATCACGGCGAAGTCGCTCTGGGCGTTGGACGTCCTGATCGAGGAAGGGTTCGAGTACGACTCCAGCGTCTTCCCGGTATATCACGACATCTACGGCTTGCCGGGCGCGCCGCGCTTTCCGCACCTGATCCGGCGCGAGGCAGGGGTGCTCGCGGAATTCCCCCTGACCACCTATCCGCTGCAGTTTGGGGGTCGGCAGTTTCTGCTCCCCGTGGCAGGGGGGGGGTACCTCAGGTTGTTCCCGGCCTGGTTTCTGAAGCGTTGCATCGCCTCGATCAACCGCCGGGAAGGGGAGCCGGCGGTACTGTACTTCCACCCCTGGGAGATCGACCCGTCACAACCGCGCATCCGCGCGGGGCTCAGGTCGCGCTTTAGGCATTATCTGAACCTGGAGAAGACGGAGGGGAAGCTGCGCTGCCTCCTGTCGGAGATACCCTTTGGCACCATGAGCGAGGTCATGGGGCGCCGCGGCGGGCTTGGCGGTCTGGTCCAGGCGCCGGCGGGTGTTTACCCGTGAGCCGGATCTCGGTTGAGCTCTACCAAGGTGATGGCCGCGAGTGGGACGGCTTCGTCGCCTCCCAGCCGGCCGCCACCAGCTACCACCGCTACCTCTGGAAGGAGGTGGTGGAGAAGAGCTTCGGGCACCGGGGGTATTACCTGCTGGCCCGCTGCGGCGGAGCCCCGGCAGGCGTGCTCCCCCTGGTGCACATGAAAAGCAGGCTCTTTGGCAATTTCCTGGTCTCGGTACCCTTTTTCAACTACGGCGGGGTGCTCTGCAGCGATCTCGCCGTGGTCCCGGCCCTGCTGGAAGAGGGAAGGCGGCTCATGCGGAAAACCGGCGCTGCACACCTTGAGCTGCGACACCTGGGCGAGTCGCTGCCGGGCCTTCCCACCCGCAGTCACAAGGTCACCATGATCCTGAGACTCGCCGCCGACGCCGAGAGCCAATGGCGACGATTCCCCCCAAAGCTGCGCAACCAGGTGCGGAAGGCCCAAAAAAGCGGGCTTGAGGTGGCGACCGGGGGGGAGGATCTCCTGGATGGATTCTACGAGGTGTTCTGCCGCAACATGCGTGACCTCGGGACGCCCGTTTACGGCAGGAAGTTTTTTGAGAACCTGCTGGATGCGCCGCAGGCACATGCCCGGGTTGTCTCGGTGACCCTCGGGGGGCGCGCCGTAGCCTCCGGCATCATGACCCGTTTCAGGGAAAGCGTGGAGGTCCCCTGGGCCTCCTCCAACCGGGACTACCGGGAGTGCTGCCCCAACAACCTGCTTTACTGGGAGGCGATCCGTCTGGCCATCGGGGAGGGGGCGGTCTCCTTCGACTTCGGACGTTCCACGCCGGGCGAGGGGACCTACAACTTCAAGAAGCAGTGGGGGGCGGAGCCGGTCCCCTTGTACTGGCAGTACCTGCTGCGGGAAGGTGCTTCGCTCCCCGAGCTGAACCCGGCGAACCCCAAGTTCCGCCTGGCAGTGCGGGGGTGGCAGAGGCTCCCTGTAGCACTCACCAGGCTTTTGGGGCCGCGGATCGTCAGGAACATACCGTAAAGGGGCGGTTGGCTCCATGCGCATAGGCAGAACACTACCACCGGCGGCTGCGCCGTTATCGTTAAAGGAGATCCTCTCCGGGCTGGCAGCACTCCTTCCCGGCGCTGCGGCCCGGGAGAGGTTTGAGGCGGAGCTGAGGGAATACTACCGGGTGCCGCACGTCTTTCTCCTTTCATCGGGGAAGGCGGCGCTCGCGGTGATCCTTCTGGCGCTGAAGGAACTCAACCCGGACCGGGACGAGGTGCTGGTCCCGGCCTATACCTGCTACTCGGTGCCGGCCGCTGTCATCCGGGCCGGGCTCAAAGTGCGCCCCTGCGACATAGATCCGCAGACGCTGGATTACGACTGGAGCAGGGTCGGGGAGGCGATGGCGGGGGGGCGCCTTCTGGGCGCCGTCTCCACCCACCTCTTCGGACTACCGGCCGACGTCGAACGGCTGAAGCGAATGGCGGCAGGGCATGGCGTGACCGTCATCGAGGACGCCGCCCAGGCCATGGGGGGGGAGGTCGGCGGCAGAAAGATCGGCACTCTGGGGGATGTCGCCCTGTTCAGCCTGGGACGGGGCAAGGCGCTTTCCACCGTCTCCGGCGGGATCATCCTGACCGGCAGCGACGAGTTGGGGGAGGCCATCGCGGGCGTGGTAGGGGTTCTGCCAGTGGAGGGATGCCACGAGAACTTGAAGAACATCAGCTATGCACTGGCCTTGCTTGTGCTGGTTAGACCTAATTTTTTCTGGCTACCGAAAGCTATTGCCATTTTGAAGCTGGGTGAAACCATCTTCGATGCCTCTTTCGAACTCAAGCGACTCGGAGACTTTCAAGCAGGCCTCTCTAATGGTTGGCAGGAAAAGATAGCTGCGCTACGTGAAACACGTTTAAAGAGTGTCATGGCAATGATAACTGCTGGGGTCTGTGGGCCGGTTATTTCAAATCATTGTGCCCCCAACATAATCAAATTTCCGATTCTTGTTAATGATGTTGATGCTCGAGGTCGATTGTTGTTGCAAAGCGAGTTGCTGGGCCTTGGGATATCGGCTGTTTACCCTGGTACAGTTCCAAAAATTCCTGAACTTAAAGACAGATACGATGAAACAGAATTTCCTCACGCAGAATATGTAGCAAAAAGGATCGTGACCTTGCCGGTTAATCCTTACGTCACATCATCAGATATAAAACGGATATACGAACTTTATAGACAGTATTCCGATTAATCATTTGTTGATTGAAGAGCTACTAGTGTTGTGAGGCAAAAAATGGAACATTCAGTTTCTATCGTGTCTCCAAGTAACAGGTTTTTAATGCTTGACGCCTTGCGCGGTATAGCTGCTTTAGCGGTGGTTTTTCAGCATCTGTATGCGAATCTCAGTATTAATGTTAAAGAATGGTTTCCAATCTCGGCGCATCTGGTCATTACTCATGGTTACTTGGGGGTCCCAGTTTTTTTCGTGATCAGTGGATTTGTGATTACTCATAGCGTCGACTGTCAAAAAATAAGCCCTGCCTATACCGGAAGGTTTGCGTTACGGCGGGCAGTTCGCTTAGACCCTCCCTATTGGTTTACGATAGCCGTTTCATTGTTGCTACTCAATTTAAAGGCATGTTCCGTTGGGCTTTCAAGTAACGAAGTTTGGCCTGATAAAAATAGTATCTTCGCACATTTGTTTTATGCACAAGACCTCTTGCATTACAAACCTTTGTCAGCTGTGTACTGGACATTGTGTTTGGAAATTCAACTGTATTTAGCGTACATATTGTTGAGTGGTGTTGCGTTGTGGCTTGCCAGGATCTTTAAGACGTCAAATAACTACATATATATTATAATTCATGTTATTGTTGGAGTATATTCTGCTGCAGCGTACTCGCAAATAGTACCTGCTGGTATACATGGACTGTTTATACAGTATTATCATTTTTTTTTATTGGGTGTTCTTACCTATATGGTATTTGTTGATCAAAAATTTTCGATGTTGTTATTTGGTTTTATTGGCTATGAAGCGCTGATATTGTTTGTATCTGACATAAATGCAAACGTTGTTGCTGGCTGTATGACGGCAATACTCTGCTATTCCGCGATTAAATTGCGGAAGCTACAAACGGGTCTCGACTTCAGACCATTTCAATATCTAGGTTCTATCTCATACAGTCTATACATAATTCATGCTGATATTGGTTGGAAAATTATTTCGGTAGGAAAGCGCTTTTTGCCTTATAAAATCAATTTAGCTGGATTCTTATTGCTTTTTGCTGTCGGTCTTGCCGTGTCGATTTGTGCTGCTCACCTCCTTTGGAAATTTATCGAGAAGCCATCGAACCAATTGTCTAAAAAGCTTAAAAGCGTCACCTAAATGGTCCATACTAAGCGAGAACCTGCCATGGCTTTAGGAAATACGGACAAATACAAATTGTCGCTGCTGCTCGTGCTGTGGTTCTTGGTCTTCTATCCCATACTGCCAGAGATGGTGCGGGAGTGGGCCGGCCATTCCGACAACAACCATGGGTTCCTGGTCCCCTTGATAACGTTGTACCTCATCTGGCAGAAAAAGGACGAACTCATCTCCATGCAGATCGACAGTTCGAAGTGGGGGGCGGTGGTCCTCGTGGCGGGGTTGGTCATCTTTCTCTTGAGTTTTGCGGGAGGGGGGGGCTTTCCGGCGCGGGTCGCCATGGTGCTTTCACTTTTCGGGCTCCTTTGGTTCTGCCTTGGGCCCGCATGGATGAGGCTACTCGCCTTCCCGGTGCTGTTTCTTCTTTTCATGATCCCGGTGCCGGTCTCCGTGATCGGCATGGTCTCCATGCCGCTGCAGCTCTTGGCGACAAAGCTTTCCGCCCAGATCATCCAGCACCTTTCCATCCCGGTGTACCGCGAAGGGAACATGCTCTACTTCGTGGGGACCCAGTTGGAGGTTGCCGAGGCCTGCAGCGGTGTGCGCTCCATCATGTCGCTCGCCATGCTGGGGACCATTTTCGCCTACATGTCCCACACCGGGTGGGGGCGGCGCATCGTCCTCGTGCTTGCCGCCATTCCGATCGCCATGGCCGCCAACATCATGAGGGTCACCGGTACCGGTGTCCTAGCCAATTTCTTCGGCGACCGCGTGGCGCGCGGGTTTCTGCACGAATTTTCCGGGCTGGTGGTTTTCGCCTTCGGCTTGGCCGTTCTCGGGCTTTTGTACACCCTTTTGAACACGAAGAAGGTGGCCTGATGCGAAACGCTAGCTTCATAACCGCACTGGTTCTGCTTCTCATGACAGGCGTAGCCAGCACCCTCATGGCGTACCGTCCCATTCCGGTGGTGGTCGCCACCAACCTGGAAAAACTGCCGATGGAGATCGACGGTTACCGTGCCGTCGAAGACACCTTTCCCGAGTCCGTATACAAGGAGTTGAATGCCGACAAGCACGTCTACCGCCACTACCGCTCCGCCGACGGCAGCGTCATCGATCTCTACATCGGCTACTACGGGACCGCCAAGGGGGGCAGGACCGGCCATAACCCCTATGCCTGCCTTCCCGGTGCCGGAATCACGATACTTGAGGCGAAGAACGCCTTTCTTTCGGTGAAACCAGGCGCGGCGCCGGTTAAGGTCAACTACATTTTGGCGCGTAACGAGTATAACATCATGATGCTGCACTGGTACCAGACCGCCGGCGACAAGGTGGTCTCCTCGGGGTTGCGTCAGAATTTGGAGCGGTTTCTTGGCAGGGTGATAGACAATCGCAGTGACGGTGCCTTTGTTCGTGTAAGTGCCTTGGTTTCTGAGAAGTCCTTGCCGTCCGAGAAACAACGGGTGGAACATTTTGCAGCAAAAGTTATTAACCTCTTGCCTCACCACTGGCCTCTTGAACAGTGACTGAATGTTGCAGGGAAAGGCCCCGATGTTTTCAACTTACTATAAAATATTGTCCTTGTTGACAAAGCATGAAAGGGTATTGCTGTGTTGGTTGGTAATGTCAATGATTGCTGTTTCATTGATTGATGTAGCTGGTGTCGCATCTATAATGCCATTCATGGCAGTTGTTGGCAATCCGGATGTTATAAATACAAACAATAGTCTTTTGAAGTTGTATAAAATCACCAATGCTAAAACAACCAATGACTTTTTGTTAATTTTGGGTGGTCTTGTTTTCGTGGTAATAATATTCAGTAATGCAGTTAAAACACTTGTACTTAAATACCAATTGTTATTTATCCATTTCAGGCTTTATTCTATTTCAAGAAGACTCTTGTACTCATACCTTATGCAGCCTTATACGTTTTACATGAACCAGAATGATGCAATTCTTTGCAAAAATATACTCCAAGAAGTTTCGTTATTCTGTCATCACGTACTGATGCCATTGACCCAAATACTATCCAGAATATTTGTGGTTTTTTTTATCGTGGCGTTTCTTGTATTCATAGATCCAGTTTTGGCTGTTATAATAACCACAACTCTTGGTGGCTCCTATCTGGCTATTTACTTTTTGTTTCAAAGTAGACTCGCAAAACTTGGGGACGAAAGATTCGCTGCGAATGTCATAAGATCTAAGGTGGTTACAGAGGTTTTCGGCGCGATAAAAGAACTGAAGGTGTTGAATCGTGAGCGGGCATTTTTTGACGTCTTTTCTGCCAATGCCTACAAAATCGAAAACAACATGGCGACCAGCAACCTCATCTCGAACCTGCCCAGTTACATCATGGAATGTCTGACGTTTGGCGGAATTTTAATAATTGTGCTCTACTTCCTTCTAGTAAAACAAAGCCTCGGTAATACCCTTCCCGTCATCGCTCTCTATGCCTTTTCCGGCTATCGGTTAATGCCTGCCCTGCAAGGCATATTTTCAGCCGTCACACTTCTGCGTTTCAACGTGGCGGTGGTGAATTCACTCCAAGAGAGCCTCTCCGGTGTTGCGGATGTACCCAATGAATGGAAAACATCTGAGGTTATTGCTCTGCCTTTCGAGAGAAAGATACAGCTGTCCTCCGTCTTTTTCGCCTATCCCTCCGCTGAGTTCCCTGTGATCCAGAATCTGTCGCTCACCATTGAAAAGAATCAGAGCATCGGGTTGATGGGGCCGACAGGGGCCGGGAAATCGACTTTAGTCGACCTCATTCTGGGGTTGTTGTCGCCAGAGAAGGGCTCTTTTACTGTGGATGGCACACCAGTTACCCCGGGAAACAAACTTATGTGGCAAAGAAACATAGGTTTCGTGCCCCAATCGGTGTTCCTGTCCGATGATTCTCTTGCTGCCAACATAGCTTTAGGCGTCACGCGTGAAGACATCGATTACCGGGCCGTCGAAATTGCAGCTAAAATTGCCAACTTGCACGATTTTGTCATTACCGAGCTTCCTGAAGGATATGAGACGGTAATTGGTGAACGGGGTATTCGCTTAAGTGGAGGGCAGCGTCAGAGGATCGGCATTGCTCGTGCGCTGTATCACGATCCTCCGGTTCTTGTCATGGATGAAGCGACAAGTGCCTTGGACGGGATAACTGAGGAGGCTGTCATTCAGGCGATCCGGAACCTTGCCGGGAGAAAAACCATCATAACCATAGCGCACAGACTGACGACCCTGAAAGACTGCGACGTTATATTCGTTATTGACAAAGGGCGCATTGTCGAGTCAGGCACCTACGAGGAACTACGAGGTGGATCTGCGATTTTCAAGGCAATGGCCAAGTCTGACGTGCAAGGTCTTAAAGATGCCCTGTGACTTCTATTGGACTGCTTTGGAGACTACTATGTTCAGGCTACTAAACATGCCAGACCCGCAAGGCGTGCCCAAGATAAAGCGTCTTTTGCGTCGGTCCGCTTTAAGCCTGACCGATTTTGCAAGGTACCCTGTTTATCGAAAGATGCCTCATTTTGAAAAGATTGAGCACATCGTGTTCGTTTGCCAGGGCAACGTCTGCCGGAGCGCGTTTGCAGAATACTATCTCAAGTCCATCCTTTCTGACATGTCTGTGCTAGTAGAGTCCTGCGGACTGGAAGTCACGCGGGAATGCCTTTCTCCTCCTGATGCTGTCCAGGTTGCCACGTCCTTTGGTGTGGACCTGAAGCCGCATCGTTCAAAAGGAATCCTCTCAACGAAAATGGAAACGGCTGACATGGTCATCGCCATGGAATATCAGCAAGTTGTCAGGCTTAGAAAGATGTTCCCCGTCCTCGCCCAAAGGATACTTTTGTTGTCAGCTTTCGCACCTTTGCCATATCGGCTGATCACTAATATCTATGATCCTTTTGGGTTGGGTGAGGCTGAGTTGGCTCGTTGTTTTAGGCAGATGGTAAGGGCGGTGGACAGTCTGAACAGGCAGTTCATAATGAGAGGCAAAGGCTATGAGTAAACTATACTTCATCCGGGTTAAAGATATATGGCAATCACTTTCTGCACAGGATACTTTGTTCTGGTTGGCTAATATTTATTTATTTCTTGAATATGTGCGTCCTCAGACGCTTTATCCATCGATTGCAGTGTTGCCATTCGCAAGAATTACAATCGCTTTGGGTATGTTTTTTCTTTTGCTCGGAAACCTCAATAAGTTCGTAAAAAATCCAGTAAATAAGTTAATGATTATGATGTTGTTGGTAATATTGATTTCTTCAGCTAACGCTCTATCCCCGGGCATTGCTTTTGGCAAGGTGTCAGAATTCATATCATGGCTATTTATTTATTTCATAATAGTCAATGCTATTAATACGGAAGACAGATTTTTGATTTTTATGCTGGCCTTTTTGCTTTACAGCTTCAAGATGTCCCAGTTTTCCTTTCTGAACTGGGTAGCTACTGGGTTCAGTTTCCGCAGGGAGGGGACGGGGGGCGGCCCCGGATGGTTCAACAACTCGGGCGAATTCGGCATACAGATGTGTATATTTTTGCCGCTTGCATCATGCTTTTATTATGCACTGCACCATCACTGGTCAAAGGTAAAAAAGGTGTTCTTTATACTTTTCCCGCTTACCGCTCTCACAGGGGCGATCTCCTGTTCGTCTCGTGGTGCTTTAGTCGGAGTGGCTGGCATTCTATTGTTCATGATGTTCAAGACAAAAAACAAACTTAAAGTACTCTTCCTCGTTATAATCACAGTTTGCCTCGCTTTCGTTTTGCTGCCGGACAAACAGAAAGAGAGGCTTGTCGCCTCAGGCCAGGACAATACTTCTGTCAGTAGGTTGCAATTATGGGAGGTAGGCCTGGATATGGTGCGTCGCCATCCTGTGCTGGGCGTAGGGTACAAAAATTGGGGAGTCGCACAAGCCGAGGTCTATGGAACGCAAAACCAATTGTTGCCGCATAATGTTTTCATAGAGTGCGCGGCCGAACTTGGCCTCTCCGGACTTGTCTGCTTTGTCCTCTTAATCGGATACACCTTTTACAACAATCACCAAAGCAGAGAACTGCTCAAATCCTCTGTGGACGGGAGATTTTTATCCCTCATGGCCGACGGGCTTGACGCAGCTCTAGTGGGATTTCTTGTCAGTGGTTTCTTTGTCACGGTCCTTTACTATCCCTATTTCTGGATCAATTTGTCCATGACTGTGGCGCTGAGAAACATTGCAGGATCTAGGGGGGAAACAACTCAGGTCGTCGCTCACAATGCAGAGTTGTCTCTTCAACAGGTGGGGGCGTGATGAGACCCTCAGGCATCTTGGTCTATTATCACTGTAGGTCAAATACGGGCTATGCAATAGGTCGGCATGAACCGGACTTTTTTACAATGGCGGAGACGTTGACCGGTGACATGAGTCATGTACACGTAGGGTACACAAGCCTTGACGGCGGGTTTCCTGACTACTTACCTTCCTCGTTCAACAACGTAATAAAGTTTGATCCCGACGTTGTTAAGGATTTGGACCAGCTTTCACATTACATTAAACAAAACCGTATAGAAATTGTTTTTGGATTTGACCAACCTGTCAAATCCAAGTCCTATAGAGTGATGAAAAAAGCCGGTGTTAAACTGATAGTTTCCTATTGGGGTGCCCCCATGAGTGATATCAATCATGGGGTGAAACTTTTATTCAAACGTCTTCAAGTCAGGCTTACGCACTACAAACCTGATCATTATATCTTCCAGTCGAAAGCCATGGCTGATTCTGCTGTATTTGGCAGAGGTGTCAGTGCTGAAGACGTGAGTGTTGTCTATAATGCTGTTGATACGAACGTATACAAGCCTGATATTAGTTCGTGGAAATATGCCTACGATCACTTTAAGATCCCCACTAATCGTAAAATTTTTTTTTACTCGGGACATATGGAGGAACGAAAAGGTGTTCATGTAATTGTAAACTGCGCCAAAGAGTTGGTGGACGTAAGAAACCGAAAAGACGCACATTTTCTCATACTGGGAAATGTCGATGGGCAGGAGAAGCGGTTTGAATCCATGTATCTCGGAACCAAGGCGGAAGGTTTCATCACCTTTGGGGGATACCGTAATGATGTGAGTCGCATCCATTCCTCTTGTTACGCGGGTGTTATAGCCTCGACGGGGTGGGATTCCTTCACTATGTCTTCTATGGAAATGGCTTCCTCGGGATTGCCTCTTGTCGTTTCCGATTTACAGGGTTTAAAAGAAACGATCGAACCCGAACGTACCGGTTTTCTCGTCACGCCTGGTGATCATATGGCATTAGCCGATAAAATCGAGGTGTTGCTGAGTGACAAGGAATTGCGCGATCGAATGGGGAGGGCGGCCCGGCAGAGGGTCGTGGAGAACTTTTCCCTAAAAGAGCATATCGCTAAACTTACTGATACGGTGACGAGGCTGTATGCAGAAACCATCCTTTGATTCTGTCAAGTCTTTAGGAAAGTTGATTGTATCAGGTCTTCTTGCGAAGTCCGGCATGCTTTCCCTTCTGGAGCGCATGCTCCTGAAGGAAAGTGCCCTAGTCCTCATGTATCATCGTGTGCTTGCCAGTTCTGCCAACGATGGGGCCGTGCATCCAGGCATGTACGTAGATGTCAGCACGTTCGATAAGCATGTCGGCTATCTCATGGATAATTTCCACGTAGTTTTTCTGGATGAACTGGTCGCCAAACTACTGAGAAATGAAAGCGTCGCCAACTGCTGTGCGATCACCTTTGATGACGGGTGGCTCGACAACTACACGCACGCATTGCCCGTGCTAGAGAAGCATCGGGCTCCCGCCACAATTTTCCTGGCTACCGGTTACATCGGTACCGACTCGAATTTCTGGCCTGAAGAACTTTGGTGCTATCTTAAGCGGTTGTCCGTGAAGAAGGTGGGGATTGACGATGTGCCGCCGTCGCTCGCCGATCCTTTTAATGATTATGGAAAACGCGATGCCGCCTTTGACGACAACTTCTGTGCTGGGTTCATTGAGCATATGAAGTTGGCTTCGGAGCGGATACGAAAGGACACTCTTGCCGCTTTTAGCCAGATACTAGGACCATGTGATGCGGGGAGGTTGATGCTGAACTGGGAAGAGGTTAATGCAATGGGTAAAACTGGACTGGTGAGATTCGGTGCTCACTCTGTCCACCATCAGATCCTCGACTCAATAGATGCAACTCTCGCCGCGGAAGAAATTGCTGGTTCGGGTTCGGCATTACGCGCCAAGTGCTGCAGTGTTTCCAATATCTTCGCCTTTCCCAACGGCAATCACAATGTGCAACTGCAAGATGTTGTTGCAACAAATGGTTATAGCGCGGCGGTGACTACAACCAGGGGGGTTGTGACCTCGGCGACGAACCCGTTTGCCATTCCCAGAGTTGCCATACACCAAGGCGTCACCAGCACCATTTCCAGGCTCAGGTCTAGATTGTTATTTAGGAAATTTTAAATGAACATATTAGTCACTGATGGGGAAAATAGAGCCGCACTTGCGGTGACCAGGTCGCTTGGTAGACTCGGGCACGCCGTTTACGTTTGTGGGAGAAGTAGTGGTAATCTTTCTGCCGCTTCGAAATTCTGCCATAAAGCACTATGCACTCCCAGTCCTCTTTATGGGTTGACCTCGTACTGTAATGAAATATTGGATATTATCACTAACAACAATATAGAAGTTGTTTTCCCAATTACTGAAGAATCAACATATTCTATCAATAATGTGAGAAGTTTGCTAGGTGCAAATGTTATTATCGCTTCTCCAATGAACAGCCAGATAGAAGCAATAAGAAACAAATATGAGCTATATAAGATGGCGGATCGGTTAGGGATCGATATCCCCTCCACCGTTTACGTCACTGACCCCGAGCATATAGATGAAGCAGTAAATAAACTGGCATCTTTCCCGGTTGTAGTTAAACCCGCTTTTTCAAAAACTGTGGACGGAGATACAGTCCTCGCCGCAGGTGTAGCATACGCCAACGATAAAGAACAGTTGATGGAGCTATACGCCACTAACCCTGCGCTTAAATATCCGTCTGTCATCCAGGAAAGGATTCAAGGCGAGGGAAGTGGTTTGTTTACTCTGTTTTCCAGGGACCATCATCTCGCCCTGTTTTCCCATCGCAGGCTGCTTGAAAAGCCCCCAACTGGCGGCGTGAGTGTACTTTGCGAAAGCATACCACTAGATGAAGTCATGGTTGACGCAGCAAGTAGGCTGTTAACCACGGTAGGGTGGACGGGCGTTGCCATGGTTGAATTTAAAAGAGACCGAAGAGACGGCAAGCCCAAACTCATGGAAATCAATGGTAGGTTCTGGGGGTCACTGCAATTGGCCATCGCCTCCGGCGTCAATTTCCCTGCGCTATGTCTGGAGTACTACCTCAATAAAAATAGTCTGAATCATTTAGCCATGTACAAGACTGGCCACAAGTTGAAGTGGTCTTTTGGCTTATTGGATCACTTAATCATCAGGCTTAAAAACAGGGACCTCTTTAATGACCCGACCCTCCCTTCATATGGATATGCACTGCAGGAACTTTTCAACGTATGGGGAAAAAACCGGTCGTCAGATGTCTTTGCCGTTGACGATCTCGGCCCAATCATAGCCGAAGCGAGCGGATACGTGCGTAACCTGTTGAGGTGAAACCTTGATCAACATTCTGCATACGATAGACACGACGGGTCCGGGTGGAGCGGAGGCGGTTTTCCTCGATCTTGTCAGGAGGCTTGATGAAAAGGAATTCTGCAATTTCGTCGCTATACGGGGGCCGGGATGGGTCAACGATGAACTGCTTAAATTAGGGGTGTCACCGATATACATTAACTCCAAGGGTTCTCTGAGTTTCGCCTACCTCTGGCAATTGGTCCGTTGCATTCGGGAATATAGAATAGACGTTGTGCAGTCGCACCTGCTTGGCGCTAATTTATATGCGAGTCTGGCTGGAATGCTGTGCCGTGTTCCAGTAGTTGCCACTTTTCACGGTTATGTAGATGTCCAATCCAACGAGCGTTTTGCACGGGTCAAATCATTTATCATTAACACCGGGGCGTCTTTTTTAGTCTACGTTTCTGAGAACCTGAGAAGCTTCTATGTGGATCAGAGGGGGTTCCGCCGCGATAAGTCCGTAACTATACATAATGGAGTCGACACTTCGAGGTATTGTCCATGCGTTGACAACAGTATCAGGACATCAATTGGTTTAACGGAGGAGGACATTCTTGTCGGTTCCGTTGGCAACATCCGCACTGCTAAAGGGTATGAATACCTGCTAAATGCCGCAAGGCGGGTCGTCGACTGTAACCCTCGATTCCATTTCGCAGTCGCTGGGGGCGGAGGAGGAGGGCTGCGGGACAAGCTGCTTCAGCTTAGAAAGGACTTGATGCTTGAAAATAACTTCTTCTTCTTGGACTACCAGCCGGATGTAGCTACCTTCTTGAATAATCTTGACATCTTCGTGTTACCATCGGTTACAGAAGGCTTTTCCATATCAACTCTTGAAGCAATGGCGTGCGGGGTTCCAGTCATAGCGACTCGGAGCGGGGGGCCTGAAGAAATCATCCAAGATGGTGAAACGGGATTTCTCGTAAAACCTTGTGACGCCCAGACCTTGGCAACTGCAATCGTTGATGTTTACGGCGCCAGTTCGAAGGCCAAAACTTGTGCTGCGAAAGCTTTGGATGTCGCTAAGTCAACGTTTTCCTCTGCCACGATGATGCAAAAGTATCAGCTTCTTTATCGCACGGTTCTTGGTGCGGCTTGCTGAGTGGAGTGGCTTATGTTAGAGACCGTCTATAACAATTCGCCTGTATGGTTACAACAGGTTTTCGTTACAGCGGCTGGGCTGCGTCTTCATTTTCAACGGAAGGGTGGCGGATACGGGCGCTATCTGGCTGAAGCCTTGGCGACCGAGAAACTAACGTCTACCCTTTTAGAGGAACTGCGGATTCAGTTGCTGAGGGACTTGGTTGGTTACTGCCTGCACGCGGTCCCTTTTTACCAAGACTGGAATTCAAAAAACCACCTCCACCCTGCTGACATAAAACACATTCGCGATATCAGATATTTGCCTATTATCGACAAGGATGCTATACGGGCCAATCCCGAATTCTACTGCGCAAGCGGATATCTGAATAAGCGGGGTACGTTCCAGTTACATACAAGCGGTACCACTGGGAAGCCCCTGACGATTTTTTGCGACGTAGAGTCCCGTCGCCGCCATTATGCCTACTGGGAAAGGTTTCTCAAATGGTACGGTGTTGGAAGTAACTCACGGCGAGCAACATTCTGTGGCAGGTTGATCGTTCCTCAAATGCGGAACACCGCACCATTTTGGCGTCATGACCCGGTTCAGAATAACCTGCTGTTCTCTTCTTATCACATTTGCGATGCCAATATTCCTTTTTACCTCGAGAAACTGCGTCGTTATGAGCCGGCATACCTTGATGGATATCCCTCGGCGATCTCGGTAATAGCCAGATATATTTTAGAGCACGATCTGCCTCCCTTGCCAAGCCTTCGTGTGGTGTTTACCTCAGCCGAAACACTGTTGCCTGACCAAAGACTTGCAATGGAAGAGGCATTTAAGGTCCCAGTCGCTGATCAGTACGGTTGTACCGAGATGGCGATATTCGTCAGCCAATGTCCTTACGGCTCATATCATTTGAATTCGGACTACAGTCTGCTTGAAGTTTTGGATTCCCATGGTGAGGCTACACCCGCTGGCCAACTTGGTGAAGCCATTTGCACCGTCTTCGTTAATAAAACTATGCCTTTGGTGCGGTATCGACTGGGGGACCTGCTGACGGCTCCCGAACCATCCTCATGTGGGTGCGGCCTCCATTTCCCAATTGTCGCACAAATCATAGGCCGGAAAGATGATGCCATTCGTACTCCCGACGGGCGCATCGTTGGCCGACTGGATCCCCTGTTCAAAGGGCTGAGTAATATCATCGAAACGCAACTTGTCCAAACCCAAAACGACACTCTGCTGGTCCGCCTTGTCCCTGCGAAAAACTTTTGTGAAAAGGATGAGGACAAGCTGCTCATGGCGCTTAAGGGGAGGTTGGGGGGGCAACTCATTATCGAAATCGAGAAAATGGATGCTATTCCAAGAGAACCCAATGGAAAATTCAGAGCCGTCATCTCGCATGTACGAGGCTAAACCAGGCACAACGGTGGGGACTGTAACCCTTATGGCTGCGGGCGACCTTTGCCCTGCTGATCATTACTTCACGCTAGGGCACGGTTTTGCCGATCCGACAAAAGTCGAAGAGGGGTTAGGCGCTCTTGCCCCCTTGTTACGGCGCGCGGATCTTGCGATAGCGAATTTGGAATGCCCTCTTAGTAGGGTTACCGTAGCTAGGGAAAGCTATGAACAAAAAGCTTTTCGTGGTTCGCCAGTCGTTGCTCCTATCATCCGGAAGGGGGGGGTGGCGTTGCTGTGTGTTGCAAACAACCATGTGCTCCAACATGGTAAGGCTGCTTTTGATGAAACGTTGGACAGTTTGGTACAGGCGGGGATACAACCAGTCGGGAACTCGGCTGAAGGACATGCCATAAACCCAATTTTTCGCAACGTGGCGAACCTCAACCTTGGCTTCATCGCTGTATCTCTCGTTCCCGATAAGCGTCACAACACTCGCGAAGTAACCTATGACAAACCCGAAGTAGCCCAACTTGCAGATTGTGTGCGCACAGTTGCTGCGACCGTTGATCATTTGATTGTATCCATTCACTGGGGAACTGAAGGACCAGCCATTCCATCATCTGCAGAAATAAGTCTTGGACGGCATCTGATAGAAAGCGGGGCCAGTGTGATCCTGGGCCATCATTCTCATGTCGTCAGACCGGTAGAACCCTGGGGGAATGGCCTTATTTTTTACAGCTTGGGGAACCTCCTGTTCGACCTCGAATGGTCGCCGCAATATTCACTCGGGGTAGTTGCTGAGATCCGGTTGGGGCCCAAGGGAAGTCGGGTCAGTTGGGATCTGCATTTCTGTAAATGCAGAGGTGGAAAGATACACGTGCTGAACTCCGCAGATAACAAAGCCGCAGTCGAACGCTTGGAGACTTTAAAGCGGTTTATGGATGCTGAGTCTCCAGAGGGTATTGACGCTACTCACGACCGGGCTGAGCGCAGTATTGAAAAGGAGTTGCAGCTCCGGAAAATGTTTTTTTTTCTACGGAATTTTTTTAAGGGGAACGCGATAGGAAAGGCATGTTTTTTATTTCACAAGCTTTTACGCTGAGGTCCTCATGAGGGTCGTTCATACTTTACATTATTGCAATGGTGGCATCTTGAAGTTCGTCGAATCGTTGATTCAAAACTTCAATCCTGGGTTTGAGCATCACGTGTTAATTCTGAACTCATGCGATCGGAACAACGAGATGATTAGATCTGCTACGTCAATCACCAATTTTGATTTTGATATCAACCCACTGTCATCGACTTTTCGATTCAAACGTAAACTGAATAATCTAAAGCCCGAATTACTTCACTCGCACAGTTTTCTTCCCGGCATCCTGAGCCGTCATTTTCTGCCAGATGCCGTTCATGTCGCAACTATTCATAATGAATATCCCCATTTTAAACCAAGAACACTGCGGGAGCAGCTTAAGTTGCGTCTGGAATACCGGTCGTTGACTAAATACAGCAGTTCAGTGGTTTGCGTATCCAGTTCCGTTCGCGGTCTTGTCGATGCAGCCATGCCTGGGCTACCTACCGTGACTATCAACAATGGAGTCCCGATAGGTGTTTTAGATTATCCTTCAAAGAAAAAAACGTCAGTTCCAGTTATTCTTAGTCTTGGACGTCTTGACTATCAAAAGGGGTATGACGTACTGCTCGAAGCTTTCGCATTAGTGCTGGGAAAAGGAGTGAAAGCCAATCTACGCATAGTGGGCGAAGGAAATCTTAGGGGGGGGTTGCTGGATAAGGCTCGCATGCTTGGAATTTCAGATTTTGTGGCTATGCCTGGGTTTTCTTCTTCGCCTGCGGCCGAATACCGAGAAGCGGACATTTTTGTATGTTCTTCGCGTTTTGAAGGTCTGTCATTAGCTACCGCAGAGGCGATGTCATACGCACTACCCTTGGTTACAACAAACGTTGGGGGGATTGTTCCGATGGTTCAGGATGGTCTTGATGCGCTCATAGTTCCTAAGGAGGACCCAAAAGCACTGGCCGCAGCCATCTACAAACTGGTTGAAACCCCGAATCTCAGAACAAGTATCGGCGTCGCGGGGCGAAAAGTTGCCGAGAATTCCTTGAGCATTAAGAATACTGCTGCCGAATATGAGTGTCTCTATAAAAGGCTTTTGAGTGAGGTTCATTAAGGATATGGACCTTCTCCCAACTGTTTCAGTAGTTATCCCTGCCCGTAACGCTTCCAAGTACCTTCGGCAATGCCTCGCCTCTTTGACTAGCGTTGAGTACCCTCGCCACCTGGTGGAAATCATAGTGGCGGATAACGGCTCTACTGACGATACTGCTGAAATCGCCACGCAATACGGTGCTGCTGTCTATGATGCTTCTGGGCTTAAGGTTGGTGGTGTCCGAAACCTTGGAGCTGTACACGCCAAAGGTGATGTCTTAGCTTTTACTGATTCGGACATCGTTGTTGGGACCACATGGATAGCAAGTGCGGTGGAAGCGCTTGAAGTTGGCGGTGTCGGTGCAGTCGGCGGTGTCTGTCGAGCTCCTGAGACAGGGACGTGGGTCGAAAAGGCCTGGACGACCTGTAGTTCTGACTCCGTCAGGTATACGAACTGTCTGGCGGGCAGCAATTTCATCATACGTCGCGAACTATTTGAAAAGCTCGGGGGCTTTGATGAAACTATAGTCGTGGCAGAAGATGATGACCTCTCCAGAAGGATCGTTTCGCAGGAACTCGTTTTGCTGAACGCTCCGGGATGTGCCGTGACCCATCTGGGCTATCCGGCCACGCTCGGGGCTTTAGCGATAAGGCAGGTTTTGTTTGGTGGAACAGTGGTGCCTTGCCCTACAGGGCTTTTGGAGGCTATGAATCTACTTTCAATGATGTTTTGTCTTTCTCTGCTTGTTCTCGTGGCTGGTTTGGTTATGGGGCAATATTTACTATGTCTTATCTCCTTGATGGTATTGTTTTTGGTCCCCCTTGTTGTAGCGGCAAAAAAAGCTGCCGAGGGGAATGAATTTTATAATAAAATTTGGCACTTGGGTATGCTGTGGCCGATCTACTTCTCGTATTTTATAGGTAGAAGTTTAAGATACACAAAATATGCAGTCGCAAAAAGGCAAGACCTTGGGTAATGAATACCGAGGTCTTGCCTTTAAAGCCATTTTATTTCAAGATTGTTGTTGGTTTTAGATTCGACGGAGGTGACACGGAGTCTCCGAAATTCACCAATACTCCGTTTGAAGGAGTTTGGTTTACATCAACAACATAAAGATACCCACTGCCATTGCTGGGGATGCTACCCTGATTTACCGTAAAGGTTATTGAAGTGCTTGACCATGCAACAGGAATCTGAATTGTGCAATTCCCCTTGGTGTCCCATGTGGACCCTGAGCATACTTCTACTCTGGCAGGAGTGTTGTCTATATAATAATCATCGAACCAGAAAAAATAACCGTTAGTGTTGCCATAACTGTCATTGCCATCAAACGGTGACATGACGTAATCGATGGTACTGTTGGGTTCGTTTGCTGTCCTCGTAATTTTGCCAATCAGATCCACGTTCTTTTTGTTGTTTACCCACTGTTCGTAAGCACCATTTGCTGTGCCCGGTGGATTCGAAAGCTTGTAGTGGTATTCAACCCTGTTCCACAACTTGGCGTTCTGTCCTGCTACCACGTTTTGTGCATAAGTAGTCCCTGTATCTGTAACAAATCCCCTGTCAGTGCCAGTTACCGTGCCTGCTGAGTTTGGGCGAACAGTCTCATAGAATTTTGGCACTCCAGAATAAGAAGGGTTGGAACCACCACGCGTCCATTTAAATATGAATGGAGCACTCTCTGTTCCTGTATAGTGGGTCCAGTAGGCTTGGTAAGTGACATAGAGTTCCATTGTTCCAGATGGTAAATTCGTGCCGATCCTAGGAAACATCGAGTTTTTACCAGTGGTGTAATCCATCTTTGCACTTTTGGAACCGTTATTTCCAAAAAAATTATCTGTTTTTATGTAGGCCTTGGATCCATCTCCCCCCAGGTTGTCGTAACCTGCGTTAACCACCATATCTGCGCCATCAGGATATGACTCAAAATTATCCCATTTTATTGGGGCTGCAGGCGACTTCGTCCCAAAGCTACTTCCCGTTATTGTTACATTTTGGCCGTGGCTTAGCACGCTGCTCACACTCGAAATGAAAGGTGGTGCCACCGCCGCAAGTCCAGCGGCAGGAAATATGAGCACAGCGCACAGTGTTATAAAAAGCCTCTCTTTTGCATTCGCTCTTTTGTTTGACATTGTGAGCTCCTTGAACTGAGTTCGTAATTCATGATCTTGTTTCACACGTTCTATGCCGAAAGCCTGGGGCGCTAACTCTTTTGGGGGCTTTCGGCATCCCGGCCGTCTCGGTGAGACCCGTGGCTTTCCGTCCCATCCTTGCGAATGGTTTGGTTTTATCGATTACTTTATTTGGTTGTCAATACTGCGGCAAAACGACTCTCAAAACTGTGACTGCAAGCGCCGGAATCACTTATTCTAACCTACCGTTTCCGGTTTTTGACTGTGACGTACACGTTGGAAGCCTGCTTTGTATTGCCCGCGGCATCATAGGCCTTGGCTGAGAGCGTGTATGAAGTGTTATTAGCTACTGTCGTGGTGTCCCAGACGTAACTGTAGGGAGCTTGAGTGACCGTAGCCACCAACTTCCCGCTGACGAAGAAATCGACTTTAGTGACACCGACGTTGTCAGTGGCGTTGGCCTTGATGGTAACCAACCCGCTTACATAGGTTTTCGTAGCCGGCGACGTTATGGCTATCGTGGGAGCTATGGTATCGGTCGTTGGGTTGGAGACGTTGACCGCGTTGCTTTGCGATATTCCGGCGTTGCCTGCTGCGTCGTAGGCCTTTGCTGTCAGCGTATAGCTGCCGTTGGCAACGGCTGTAGTGTTCCAACTGTAGGCGTACGGGGCGGCGCTACTGGTCGCGACCAGGACGCCGTTTCGGTAGAACTCGACTTTACTGACCCCGATGTTGTCTGACGCGCTGGCGGTTACGGTGACCGTCCCGCTCACGGTGCTGCCACTGGCGGGCGAGGTTACGGCGACGGTTGGAGCCGTGGCGTCGGGGGTTACGTTGGAGACGTTGACTGACGTGCTCTGGGACGCCCCGGCGTTGCCGGCGGCGTCGTACGCTTTGGCCGTCAGCGTGTAGCTGCCGTTGGCAACGGCTGTGGTGTTCCAGCTGTAGGCGTACGGCGCCGCGCTGCTGGTTGCGACCAGTGCGCCGTTTCTGTAGAACTCGACTTTACTGACCCCGACATTGTCGGACGCGCTGGCGGTCACTGTGACCGTCCCGCTCACCGTGCTGCCACTGGTAGGCGAGGTTACAGCAACGGTCGGAGCGGTGGTGTCGTTACTTACCGAGACCACAGAGCTCTGCGATTGGGTGGCGTTTCCTGCGGCATCGAAGGCTTTTGCCACCAGGGTGTAGCTGCCGTTTGCCACGGTCCTGGTATCCCAGCTGTAGCTGTAGGGAGCTGTGGCGACGGTGGCTTGCAGCACGTTGTTGCTGTAAAACTCGACCTTGCTGACACCTACGTTGTCACTGGCGCTGGCGGTAACCGTGACCGTGCCGCTGACCGTGGCCCCCGTAATTGGGGAGGAAAGCGCCACACTCGGGGCGATGAGATCGTTCGATACATTGACTGTCAGTACCTGCGACTGCCCCAGGTTCCCCGCCGCGTCGTACGCCTTGGCCGTCAGGTTGTACACGCCGTTGGCGACTGTCTTGCTGTTCCACGCGTAGGAGTAGGGGGCCATGTTCGTGGCTGATAGCAGGGCGTTGTTCAGGTAGAACTCGACCCTGCTCACGCCGACGTTGTCCGAGGCACTGGCGGCGATGTTCACCGACCCGCTCACGGTCATGTTGTTTCCGGGGGAAGTGAGGGAGACGGTGGGGGCTGTGAGGTCGTTGGCCACGTTTACCGTGACGCTCTGGGACTGCCCGATGTTTCCGGCGGCATCGTAAGCCTTGGTCATCAGGGTGTAGCTCCCCGGGGCGAGGGCTCCGGTGTTCCAGGAGTAGACGTAGGGGGAGGAGGGGATGGTCGCCTGCAGCGCGCCGTTCACGTAGAACTCCACCTTGGTCACCCCGACGTTGTCGGCAGCGTCAGCCGTGACCGACACGGTGCCTGCCACCGTCGCGGAATTTGAGGGGTAGGTGATGGCGGTGGTGGGTGCCTGCATCTCGGCGACGGTTACCACGTTGGAATAAGCGCTCTCCTCGCCGGCCGCGTTGTAGGCGGTGACGGCGAAACTGTAGGAGTGGGCGGGGTCGAGGTTGGCGATGGAGGCCGTGGTGATGTTCTGCACGTCAACCGGGGCCGGCCCCTGGAACGGTTGCACGGTGGAGTCGGGCTGGTAGTGGACCTTGTAGCCGACCACGGCGGTGTCCGGCGAGGGGTCCCATTGCAGGGAAACGGAGGACGCGGAAGCCGCGCTGCTCATCCCCATGGCCATGATGGCGGCAACGACCGCGTTGACGCACATCTTCTGCAGGCGTACCGCGTGGTTGATCTCGCTCCTGCGCACGTACCCCTCAGCGACAAGGATATCGCCGAGTTTTCTTCCGGTCTGGCCCTGTTTGGCGAGGGCCGACTCCAGCTGTTCGCGGGTGACGTGGCCGGTGGAAATGAGCAGCTCGCCCAGCCTGAGGGGCGTACCTGCCGGGATTGCCTGGTTCTGCTGCCAGTCAAGGAGCCCTTTTAGCTGCAGTTCGGTGAGTATCCCAAGGCGCATGAAGACCTCGCCCAGACGCTCCCCGCTCTTTTTCTGCTCGGCGATGGCATGGTCGAGCTGCTGCGCGGTGATCCTCCCCGACTGCACCAGTAGGGCGCCCAGCAGCTGCCGGTCGCCAGCCGCCAGTTTGACAGCGTTCTCCATGTGGCTTAGGTGCTGCTGGATGGACAGCGGGGCCGCGACGTCCTCAGGGTTCAGGACCCCCATTCTGACCAGGACGCCGCCAAGCAGCTCGTGGGTCGTCTTTTGCTCCCTGAGGGCTCGATCGAGGGCGCGCTTCGACACGAATTTGCCATCGAGCAGTATCTGCCCGAGCGCACGCCTGGAAATCCTTTGAAACAGGTTTGGACTCTGCATGATCAGCTCCTTTCTGCAGGCGGATGTACTGTCTCGCTCCGCAGTGGCGTTCGTCAGACATACGCCTAGAGTGCCGCAACATAGCCATGCTCAATCAGTGGGGAAGGTGCCTAGTAGGAGGCGGATAGTCAGGGGCTATCTGACAGTTTAAATCCTTTCCGCACGCGTGGCAATGTCATTATGATTTATATTTTGTCTCGGTTTGTCAATCAATTAGCTTGCAGAAGGTATTTTTTGCACAGGCTGTACTTTTTTGCCTATCTTGCAGAGTATGGTGATTCAGATTGCATAATTTTCATTGTCGTTTTATATTTTCGGCATGATCAAGGTCTGTCACATCATCTCCGGGGATCTCTGGGCTGGCGCCGAGGTTATGGCGTGCCACCTGCTGCGGGAACTTGTCCTCACAGAGGAGCTGAGGCTTTATGTGCTGCTGCTAAACGACGGGCGGCTGGCGGCTGAACTGAGGGAAGCAGGCCTTTCCGTCACCGTATTCGACGAGAGCCGTTGCTCTTTCACAAAACTGGCCGGTGAGGTCCGCAATTTCCTCAAGAAGGACCCCCCAGACCTGATCCATTCGCACAGGTACAAGGAGAACCTCCTTGCCCTTATGGGGAGCGCGGGGAGCCCCCGCACCCGCCTGATCGCCACTCAGCATGGCCTTCCGGAAGAGAATGGGCTCTCCCTGCTACAGGGAGCCAAGGTGAGGGCGAACTTTTTCCTGATGAGCCGGTTTTTCGATAGGACTGTAGCTGTTTCCAGGGATATCCGGGACCACCTGGTACAGAGCCTGGGCTTTCGTGACGACCGCGTTGCCGTGATCCACAACGGCGTTCCGATCCCTTCTGAAAACGTTTCTCCCGCCTCCTGCGTCGCCGGTTTCCGCATCGGCTCCTCGGGGCGGCTTTGCCAGGTGAAAGACTACCCCCTAATGGTCGCAGTTGCCAGCATCGTTTGTGCGAAACGCCAGGCCCGGTTTCTGCTGGCCGGGGAGGGGAGCTGCCGGGGAGAAATTGCCGCGTCTATAACTGCGCGCGGCCTGGATGGACGCTTCGTTCTCGCCGGGCATCTTGATGACATGGACTCCTTCTACCGGGGGCTCGACCTCTACCTCAACACTTCCCGGCACGAGGGGATCCCAATGACCATTCTGGAGGCGATGGCACGGGGGGTACCGGTCGTGGCCCCGGCAGTGGGGGGGGATCGGCGAGATCGTCGAGCACGGCGTGGAGGGGTTCCTGGTCGACGGGCGTGACCCGGAGGCCTTTGCCCGGCGCTGCCTGGAGTTGGCCGACAATTCGGAACTGCACGCAGCGATGTCGCGCGCCGCGCGCCTGAAAGCGGACCGTGAGTTTTCCTCACGGCAGATGGCGCAACACTACTACCGGATCTATCAGGAAGTGCTGGCAGACTGAAACCGGAGCATACCTATGGCCCTTCTCCTGTCCTTGTTTATCTTCCTCGTCTTCTTCGCCTACTTCGGCTACCCTTTATCCCTTTACCTCATCTCAAGGTTCAAGGTAAGGGAAGTGCGCAGGGCGCCCTGCACACCCAGGGTGACCTTCATCATCACCGCCTTCAACGAGGAAAAGCGCATCCGGCAAAAGCTGGAAAATACGCTGGCGCTCACCTATGCCCCAGAACTTATACAGATCATAGTCGCCTCCGACGGTTCCACCGACCGCACTAACGAGATAGTGAGGGAGTTCGCGGCAAATGGGGTGCGACTCCTCGAGGTGAAGGACCGGGGGGGGAAAGAGAACGCCCAGAAGGAGGCAGTCGCCGCGGCGGATGGTGACATTCTGGTGTTCTCTGACGTGGCGACGGTCATTGACCCCGAGAGCCTGCACCACATGATGGCCAACTTCGCCGACCCTTGCATCGGATGCGTTAGCAGCGTCGACCGGGTCGTCGGGCGCGACGGGAAGCCGTGCGGTGAGGGGGCCTACGTGCGCTACGAGATGTGGCTGAGGGACCTGGAGGGGAGGGTGAACTCACTGGTGGGACTGAGTGGTTCCTTTTTCGCGGCCCGAAAGGAGGTCTGCCGGGACTTCTCGCCTGACATGCAGAGCGATTTCCGGACTTTGCTGAACAGCATGCGGTTCGGGTTGCGCGGGATCGGCGATAACCGGGTGATCGGGCATTACCAAGATGTGGCTGACAGCAACCGGGAGTTCGACCGCAAGGTGAGGACCGTACTCAGGGGACTGACTGTCTTCTTTAAGAACCTGGAATTTTTGAATGTATTTCGCTATGGCCTGTTCTCTTACCAGTTTTTCTGCCACAAACTGCTGCGCTGGCTGGTCCCTTTTTTCCTGGCAGCAGCCTTTCTGATCAACGCCGCACTCGCCCCGTCGCACCCCCTGTACCTCTTCCTCTTCCTGCTTCAGTGCGCCTTCTACTTTCTGGGAGTGGCCGGTTGGAAAAGCCCCATGCTGGCCCGTCGCCTCACGGTAAGGATCCCGCTTTACTTCCTTACGGTGAACTTTGCCATTGCCGTCGCCTGGTTGCGTTACCTGCGTGGAAATCGCCTGGTGATGTGGACTCCGTCCGAGAGGTGATGGCCTATGCGGGTTAAAGTTGCGGCAGTGGTTTTCTCCTGTTTCCTGCTTTTCGTGCTGGTTCCCTCCTTCCCCAGGGTACGGGCCATTATTGCCGCTCCACTTCGCGTGACCGATACCGAGGCTAAAGGGGATGCCTGCTACGTACTGGCGGGAGGGGAAACGGTCTGGGAGCGCCTCAATGCCGCCGCAGACCTGGTGCACCTAGGGAGGGTGCCGCGCATCTACCTGATGGATGCCCCCTCCAGGGACCAGTACAACGTTCGTGCTGGACGTTCCTGGAGCAGGGGCAAGTGGTACGTCGATTACCTCATCTGGCGCGGAGTGCCGGCAGAGCGCATTAGCTTCATTCCGAGCAGTCACGGATTTTTCGGGACCCGCGCCGAGGCCAGGACCCTTGCCTTGCATCTCCCTACTGGTGTACGGCAGGTTGTGATCGTGAGTTCAGCCCCGCATATGCGGAGGGCGCTCCTTGCCTTCCGGAGGGCTCTTCCCCCGCTGGTGGGCGTCGTGCCCTACGCGGCTACTGACCTCGCCAGCAGCCAGGAAATATACTACCCCCTGTGGATCGAGTACCTGAAACTTCTGGTCTACACCGTGGTTTCCTGACCGCTGTTTAAAGGGACATGTTGCTGACCGGGGTGGACGACTCTCCGACGTAAGCGCCACAATGAGGGGCATATCGGCCTGCCAGGCCATGTAATTCTATAAACGTGATTTGGATCACAGCGGATGAGCGCCAGTTCAGTTAGAAAGGTATAAAACTTGAGGTACACGACAATACTAAACCATCCGCGAGGGTGGGACGGAAAGCCTATAGGGTCTCTCTGAGACAGCCGGGTCGCCGAAATGCCTGCACTACAGGTCGGTGCCCGGCTTTTTTTTGCCTGAAATACGGGTTCGGCCTCTTGTGGAGGTCACAGTTGAAAGTAAAGCATGTATTGCTGGTTGTGGTGTTCGTCCTTGTTCCTTGCGCCGCTTTCCCATCTACTGTGATCCTGCAGTGGGACCCTTCCACCGATGCTGAGCTCGCTGGCTACCGGGTTTACTACCAAGCCAATTCTTCCGCACAGCCTTTCGTCGGCGGCGGCGCTGTCGAAGGGAGCGCTCCCGTCGATGTTTCCACCAGCACCACCGCCTCAATAAGCGGGCTCGATCCCGGCAACTCCTACTATTTCGCGGTCACCGCCTACAACACCAGCGGCGCCGAGAGCGTGTACTCGAACCTCGTGCAGGTAAAGGAGATGGTTCCCCCCGTGGTCGGTATCACCGCACCTTCGGCGAATGCGGCGGTGACTGGCTCGGTTGCGGTCTGGGTCAATGCCGCTGACAACGTCGGGGTCAGTAACGTCGAGTTGTACGTGAACGGGAACCTCCTCGCCAGCGCCAACTCTGCCCCCTACGCGTTCAACTGGCCTACCGCCTCGCTTGCCCCCGGACAGTACACGCTCACCGCGAAGGCCTACGACGCTGCCGGCAACGTGGGCAGCACCGATGAAGTGGTCTACGTCGCCGGCGACACCGCTGTGCCGACGGTCACCTTCACTGGGCCGGGAAACAACAAGCAGGTCAGCGGCACGGTAGCCGTGACTGCCAACGCCACCGACAACGTCGGCGTGACCGGCTTGGCCCTCTACGACAACTCCACCCTTATCTACGCCGCCAACCAGGGTAGCCTCAACTACAACTGGAACACCGCCGGCGCCGTGAACGGAACCCATACCCTGGTGGCCATAGCCTCCGATGCCGCCGGCAACGCCGGTTCCGCCAGCGTGACCGTGACGGTGGCCAACGATCTCATCCCCCCGAACGTCAATATCATTTCCCCCTCCTCGCCGGTACTTGGCAACGCCAATTTGAAGATCGCCGCTTCCGCGGTCGACAACGTGGCCGTGGTGAGGATGGAAGTCTACCTCGACGGGGCGCTGCTTTTGGGCACCAATTCCGGCTCCATCAGCGCCAGCGCAAAGGTGGGCGCCGGTACTCATACCGTCACCGTCAACGCCTACGACGCGGCAGGAAACAAGGGGAGCAGGGCGGTCTCCGTGTCCAGGTAGCAGAGGGAGGGCGCACAGAGCCAAAGCGTGGAGGAACGGGGACCCTGTATCGTTATTTATTGGAAGAAATAAGTTGCATTCTCTTTATAAATCACATAGTATCCGCACCCGATGGCGGGGACTCCCGCGCATCCAACCGAATACAGGTAGACGATAATACTAAACCATCCGCGAGGGTGGGACGGAAAGCCTATAGGGTCTCTCTGAGACAGCCGGGTCGCCGAAATGCCAAGTACTGGTGCTGCGGTCCCGGCTTTTCTATTTCCTCCCTCTGACAAAAGCCCAAGGCCCACGCCGATCCTTGGGAGTCATAGATGGAAGTGTGCGGAAGGACGGGGGTGAGCCCCGTGTCGGTACTGTTTTTTTTGTTCTTGCTGCTGTTCGTTCCCTATTCCTGTCTTGCCGCTACCGTCACGCTGGCCTGGGACCCCAGTCCCGACACCGACCTGGCGGGATACCGGATCTACTACCAGGCCAACAACAGTGATCTCCCCTTCCAGGGGACCGGAGCCGTCGAGGGGAACGCCCCCGTCGATGGAGGCAACGTCACCGTGGCCAGCATCAGCGGCCTTGATCCCGCCAACGCCTATTACTTCGCGGTGACGGCTTACAACTCAAGCGGGCAGGAGAGCGTCTACTCCAACGTCGTGCAGATCCCAGAAACCCTGCCCCCCCTGGTCAGCATAACCTCGCCCGCGGACAACGCTTCCGTCGCCACCACCCTTGCCATCAGCGCGGCCGCAACCGACAACGTCGGCGTTGCGAAAGTCCAGTTCCTCGTGAATGGCACCCCGGTGTACGAGACCAGCGCTGTTCCCTACACCTACACCTGGAACGCGGCAGCCCTTCCCGCCGGGAGCTACACCATCGCCGCCAGGGCCATCGACCTTTCGGGCAACGCCGCCGTGTCGAAAGCCGTGAACGTCTCCGTTGTCGGCGACGTGATCTCGCCCACCGTTTCCCTGGCGGTCCCTCCCCCCGATGCCAGTGTAGCCGGAACCATCAACGTATCGGCAGCCGCCAGCGATAACCTCGGTATCTCCAAGCTGGAGCTCTCCATCGACGGGACGCTGTTACTGAGCAGCAATCAGAGCCCGGTAAGCTACATCTGGAACACCGCCAACTTCGCCAACGGCAGCCATGTCATCAGCGCCAGGGCCTATGACGCGGCCGGCAACAGCGGCGTCGCATCAGCGACCGTCGTAGTCGACAACGGCACCAGCCAGACCGCCTCAACACCACCTTCCACCACAACCTCGACCTCGACCTCGACTGAAGCCGCTCCGCTTACCTTGGCAGATGCCCAACTCGCACTGCTGATTGCCTCGGGGCAGCAGAGCCCGACCATTGACCAGGTGCAGCGCCTGGACTTGGCGCCTTACCTGAACGGCCAGCCCGCGCCTAACGGCAAGGTCGATACCGGTGATGTCGTGGTTATCCTCGCCAAACTGACTGGCAAGCTATGAAATGAGCAGGCAAAGCTCACGGTTCATGGGAAGAGAGTTATACGGCAAGTTCAGGAGGTGCCATGGGCATTTTACAACGGATAGTGCTGGTGATGATCATGCTAGTGGTTACAGCATGTGGAGGCGGGGGAGGGGCTGAGGTTACGGTGACGGTTCCGATTCGCGCCACCATGGCTACCGTGGTGACCGGCACCACCGCCGTCGGCACCGTGTCGGTGACTGGACTTGCGGTGGCGGCCCCTTACGGTCTCAACTTCGCAGTGACCATGCCACCCGGGGCCACCTTGTCGGCAGTGGCCACCTCGGGGGGGTACGCGGCTAGCGGTTTTGCCAGCATCTCGGGCACCAATGGCCTTATCCTCGTCAGCAGCGATGTAGCCTCCGGCGAGATCATGACCGTCACCTTTGCCAACGTTCCGTCGGGCGCCCAGGCAAGCGACTTCGGCATTGCCGTGACAGCTGTCTATGACCGTAACGGCACGCTGATCCAGTAGGTTTATTAGTTGCGGGTGACGAGGAAGGGGCGCCGGCGTGCGGCAGGAAAGGGGGGACAGCCCAGGCACTGCGAGCAACGCGTAGCGCCGAGTCGGGACGTCTGAGTGGCGAACCGTAGAACTTAAAATGTAGAACGTAGACCCTAAATCCGGTTTTAGTGCCTCTTGCCGTTGCTCCGTGTATCGAAGAAGTTCTTGTTGAGCAGGATCGCCTTGCTGTCCAGGATGCTGATCACGGCCGACCTTTCCAGGCTGCGCAACACGCGACTCATGGTCTCGCGGGTTACCGAGGCGTAGCTCGCCATCTGCTGATGGGTCATCTTCACGTCTATGATGACGCCACGGTCGTCGCGGACCCCGTAGAGTTCGCCCAGCCGGTCCAGCAGTGACAGCACCCGGTCCTGTGCGTTCTCGGCGTTGAAGCTCAGGATCTTGATCATCTCCCACGATTCGCGCAGCCGGCTGCACAAGAGCTCGATGATCTTTCTGCGGATTTCGTCGTTGCGCATCAGGTGCTGCTGGAAATCGTCCTTGTGCAAAAGCCCGATCACCGAGTCCTCGTGGGCAATGATGGTGGCCGGTGAGGTCTTGTTATCCAGAAGCGACATCTCTCCGAAGAAGTCGTTCTTCTTGTGGATGGTGATGATCTGCTCTTTCCCCTCGTCGTTCATCTTCACCACCCGCACCTTTCCGGAATAGATCAGGTACATGTAGCTGGAGGTATCCTCCTCGTACAGCACTATCTGTTCCTTCTCGTAATTCTTCTTTCTGAACAGCTTCTCGACCTGGTCTACCTCGTCAAGTGTCAGGGACGAGAAGAAGGGGATGCTGCTGATGATGTTCGTTTCGTGCTTATGTCTTTGGGACGTAGGACAAGTCATCACAGTGCCTCCGGCTCTGATTTTACCTCAGCCATTCGAAGGTTTAACACAAACAATTAGCACTTGTCAATTTATGCCTTAGGCTGTATAGGTATAGCAGGCACTGGCCTGCTTTTATGGCTGTGCAGCAGGCAGTTGACAGTTGCTGGCAGGTGCTTACTGAGTGCCAAAGACATCGGCACGCTTCGACTTGGTCTTTACCAGGCAG
Source organism: Geomonas propionica (assembly GCF_016458235.1). Taxonomy (GTDB): domain Bacteria; phylum Desulfobacterota; class Desulfuromonadia; order Geobacterales; family Geobacteraceae; genus Geomonas; species Geomonas propionica. The sequence goes on from NZ_JAEMHK010000011.1 coordinate 131,345, forward strand.
AACAGGTGAGATGGGGAGGGCATCAGGGGCTTTGCTGGTGTCTTGCCCGAGAGGTAACGATGGCGCTTATGCTGATTTCAGTCTTGCTGCTGCTGGTATCCGTGCTGCGCATCGTGCTGCTGGAGAGACGAAGCGGAGCACTAAGCTACCTCGCTGCGCCCTTTTTCGCCATAGCCGTCCTGGAACTGTTCGATTACTTTGCCCTCAACGACATATGGCCGGAAACGGACTGGATGCGGTGCGCCCTGTTCGTGGAGGCGCTTTTGCCGTCTCTGTGGCTCCTTTTGAGCGTCACCTACGCTCGCGACATCCCGGAGCGGGGGCTCCCGCTGAAGAACCGCCTGCTGGTCGGCATCAGTTCACTGCTGGTGCTGGTCCCCGCATTCCTGCCGCGCGGCTCCTTCTACTACGCACCGGATTTCCCCGCCGAGCCGGTGCTGTTTCTGGGTGACGCCGGCTTTTACTTCTATGTCACCATCCTGGTGCTACTCGTGGTGGCCCTGATCAACTTCGAGTCCACCTTGGCGAACGCCTCTTCGGAAGCGCTGTGGCGGGTGAAGCTCGATATCGTCGCGCTCGGCTCCATGCTCGCGGTGCTCGCCTTCTACTATTCCAACGCCTTGTTGTACCGCTCCCTCAACCTGGAGCTCGCGCCGCTGCGTTCCCTGCTTTTTGTGATCGCGTCGGTGATGATGCTCTACACTCGCTCCCACTGGCGCGGTAGCGCCCGCGTCAAGATCTCCCAGGCAGTCCTGCTGAAATCGGTGGTCATGGCCGTGGTCGCCGCCTACCTCATCATGCTCGGCGTTCTGGGCGAGGGTATGAAGTATTTCGGGCCGCTCTTCCCGCGGATGCTCACCTTGTCCTTAGGGTTCATCGCGGGGATCCTGTTGCTGTTGCTGCTGCTCTCCGACCGGGCCAAGCGGGAGATTAAGGTGCTGCTGCACAAGCACTTCTACCAGAGCAAGTATGACTATCGCGCCCAGTGGCTGGGGCTGACCGAACGGCTGTCGACCTTCGAAGACGGAGACGACCTGGTTAAAAGGGTGCTCCTTGCCTATTGCGAGATCTTCGGCGTCCAGGGAGCCGCCCTGTACCAACACCAGCAGGGGTGCGGCTGGTACTGCGTCGCCTCGACGCTGGAACTGGAGCCGCTTCGGGAAACGATCAGCGACGACAACCCGATCCTCAACTCCCTGCGGGAGCGCAGGTGGGTCTTTTGCAGCAGCGACCCCAATCGGGAGCTTGGCGCGCGCGAGTGGGAGTTCCTGCGCCGCTACGGCATCTCCTTCGTGGTCCCCCTGTTCGAGGAAGAGACCCTCTCCGGTTTCGTCGTGCTCGGTGCGCAGGTCGTCCCGGATGAACAGTACCGCTACGAGGATTTCGATCTCATGAAGACCATCGCACGCCAGGTGTCGGTGGCCGTTCAGCATCAGCGCCTCTCCGAACAGCTCACCCAGTCCAAGGCCATGGAGGCCGTGGGGGGGCTCGCCACCTTCGTGGTGCACGACCTGAAAAACCTGGCGGCGACCATATCGCTGGTGCTTGAGAATGCGCGGGAGCATATCGACAACCCGGAGTTCCAGCAGGACATGCTGAACAGCCTGGGCAATACGACCAGGAAGATGCACCACCTGATCGGCCGCCTGCGCAACCTGGGCGAGAGCGAACTATTGCAGAGGCGCCCGGTCGATCTGTTGAGGCTTACTGAGACTTGCGCCGGGATGGTGCAGGGGAGGATGATCTCGGTGCAGGGGAGCCAGCAGGTTGTGCTTGGGGACCGCGAGGAACTGCAGAAAGTGCTGCTGAACCTGTTCCTGAATGCGGTCGAGGCGTCCCCCTCCGATGCCCCCATAGCCGTGGAAGTCGGGTGCAACGGCACCCCTTTCGTCAAGGTGACCGACCGGGGCTGCGGCATGTCGCCGCGTTTTATCAGAAACGACCTGTTTGTGCCGTTTCGCAGTTCCAAACAGACCGGTCTCGGCATCGGTTTGTACCAGTCGCGCCAGATCGTGACGGCCCACGGCGGCAGCATCGAGGTTGCCAGCGTGGAAGGGGAGGGGACCGTCTTCACCGTCCACCTTCCCGTCGCCGAGGACGATCCAGCTTCCGGCGCGATCGCGGCTGCATGAAGGAGGAGTAGGTGAGAAAGCTTTTGATCGTGGACGACAATGAGGATATCAGGCAGCAGTTGAAATGGGGCTTGAACCAGGAGTACCAGGTGCTTTTGGCGGCCGACGCCCGTGAGGCGCTTTCCCTTTTCAAGAACGAACGCCCGGCGGTGGTGGTGCTCGACCTGGGGCTGCCTCCCTACCAGGACAGCTCGGTCGAGGGGTTCCGCTGCTTGGACGAGATGCTGGGGTTAAATCCGGTGACCAAGGTCATTATGCTGACCGGCAACAACGAGCGGGAAAACGCGCTGAAGGCGATGCGCATGGGCGCTTTCGACTTTTACGCCAAGCCCCCCGTCCTGTCCGAGCTCAAGGTGATGATCGGGCGGGCCTTCCATATCGCCAACATCGAGGAGCAAAACAGCGCGCTCTCGTCGCACGGTGAAGCGGAAGAACAGTGGGGCATGGTCGGCAAGTGCGCCGAGATGCAGGCAGTCTACACCACCATCAGGAAGGTGGCGACGTCCAACGCGCCCATCCTGATCATCGGTGAAAGCGGCACCGGCAAGGAGCTGGTGGCGGCAGCGATTCACGAGGCGAGCCAGCGTCGCAAGGGGCCGCTAGTGGCGATCAACTGCGGCGCTATCCCGGAGAACCTCCTGGAAAGCGAGCTTTTCGGGCACGAGAAGGGCGCATTCACCGGCGCCCACACGGCCGTGCGCGGCAAGCTCCAGTATGCCCACAAGGGGACGCTCTTTCTCGACGAGATCGGCGAACTTCCCGTGAACCTGCAGGTGAAGCTGCTGCGCTTTCTGCAGGAGGGCTCCATCCAGCGGGTCGGCGGGCGGGAGGAGATCCCCATCGATGCCCGCACCACCTGCGCCACCAACATCGACATTCACAAGGCGATCGAGGAGGGACGTTTCCGTGAGGACCTCTACTACCGGATCGGCGTTGTCACCATCAAGCTTCCTCCACTGAGGGAGCGCGGCGATGACGTCCTCCTGCTGGGGGAAACCTTCCTAAAGCTGTACTGCAAGGAGAGCAAGAAAAAGGTACGCTTGGCGCCGGCGGCCATCTCCTTCTTGAAAAGGCATGATTGGCCCGGCAACGTGCGCGAGTTGAAGAATCGCATCCAGCGGGCGGTCATCATGTGCGACGGTTCCAGCATCGGGCCGCTGGACCTGGGCTGTGACGTGGAACCACCGCCGATGCCGGTTCCCAGCAGCGACAACCTCTCACTCAGGGAAGCGCGTGAGCGGATGGAGCGGGAGATGATCCTGAACGCCATAGAACGGCAATCGGGGAATATACTGAAGGCTGCGGAAGAATTGGGCGTCAGCCGGCCCACCCTCTACGACCTGATGAAGAAGCTGTCCATTCACCAGTAGCCCCCCTGCGAAAGAGGCAGGAAAGACCCAACTACGTATCCAGCGTATCATCGGTGGGGGGGCGGTTCGCGATGATCTTGTCACCGCACAGGCACAGTCTTCAGTAGAAATTGCAATCGCGGCATAGACCGTTAGTTCCGCGTGCGCTGGCGAGACGGAAGGCGCGGAAGGGCTCGCCATGCCAGATCTCCGCCAACTCCTGTTGCAGAATGTTGCCCACCGCAGCGGTTCGCTGTGAGCCGAACAGGACGTGACACGGGTAGACGTCGCCGTTGGAGCGGATGAAGATGTATTCCCATGGGTCGAGGCAGCGGAGCATTCCCTTCGGAGGCGGAGTGGGGCGGGCGATACAGTAGTGGCAGACGTGTACTCCGAGCTTTCTTCCCATCTCCTTCAAGGTGTCGTCGTCGATGCTCGCCTCCTGCGCCGGGGTGAGGCTCATGGCGGCCGCCTCCTCATCGATGGGGATAAGGTTCATGAGGTCAAGACCGTCGAAGCCAAGCCGTGCGGCGTGGCGCACCAGTTCTTCCACCTCGTCAATGTTCTCCCTGCTGAGCACGGAGATCATGCGGGTTTGCAGGGTGCGGGGACGCCTGGTTTGCCGCTGGGCGTTGAGCGCCAGGACTGACTCCTGCCAGCGTTCGTGGTTCGCCCCACGCCGCAGCGCTTCAAACCGCTCACCACGCGCGCTGTCACAGGATATCAGCAATGATGTGATGCTTTCCCGCGACAGAATGGCTTCCCGGTGCACTGCGGTGAGTAGGGTCCCGTTGCTGATGAATTCGCAGGCCATGCCGCGCTGGGACAGCGTGTCGACAAGCCCGAAGAAGTCCGGGTGCACAAGCGGTTCGCCGATGCCGCTCATGACGACGCGTGGCACCTTGGGGATGCGGTCGAGTATTCTTCCCGGCCAAGGTGCCTCCCCTTGCCGGAATCCCTGGAATTGGAGCAGGAGGGGCACCTGAGGTTGCACGCGTTGGTCACCTCGATTTGCACCCTGGCGGGGAGCCAGCGAGGCTTGTCCGGTTCCACAAACCGTCTAAGCTCTTTCTTGCGCAGGTGATCCCAAGCGAATCCCTTGATGAGGCCGGCTATGCTGAGCGAGAATGTGTTCATTGGGTGCGGGTGCATGTGTTGAGGTGCGTTGACGTTAATTAGGGTAGAACGGGTAGCTTTCTCATAAGCAAGAGTCTACAGACTTTTGGGGATGTTTCAAGGAGTGGTAGGGGGGCGGCAAGGGGGCAGCGGAATGGATTACAGGTCGGAGCGTTGGCCGGTGCAAAGGTCCGAAACGGCGCAGGAACCGCGGTTATGCCGGTCCTGCGCCGTTTCATGTTAGTCGATTCAAAGCGTTGCCGGCACGGAGGGGGGCCAGGCTGCGGGCGGCATGGGGATTTTTGAACCAAGGGGCGCCGCCTCGCAGGCCGGGCAACTGACGGTCCCGCTGCCAAAACAGGTACCGCAATCAGATTCCCAGATGTCCAGCACCGGCACGAAGTACCGGTTTCCCGTACCGCCGCACTCAGGACAGGTGATGATCTTTTTACCTTTACAGTCGTTGCAGATTCCCATTGTGTAACTCCTTCCGTGCTGCGGCACGATCTTTGGTTGGAGTTACGCAGTATAGAATAAGATTTGCGTATGTCAATTAAAGACTGCAAATCTTTTTTTATTGGAGTGCTCTTTTTCTGTACCACGCCGGCAGCAGCATGACCGCGGCAATCAGTGCGGCCCCTACAAAGAGCGACGGGGAGGCCTTCCCTTTGAGTAGTTGCGGCAGTGAGCTTGAGAACACGATGAATGCTGTGCACCCCGGCAGCATGAACAGGAAGCTGGCTATGACATAGTGCCAGAAAGGTATCCTGGTCAGGCCGAAGGCGTAGTTGAGCAGGTTGAACGGGAAGAGGGGGACCAGTCGGGTGACGGCGACGATCTTCCATCCCTGTTCGCCTACCTTCTGATCGAGGTTCTGCCACATCTCCCCACTGAGTTTCCCTACCACCCACTCCCTTGCCAGGTGCCTTGCTACCAGGAAGGAGGCTGAGGCGCCCAAGGTGGCTCCGGTTATGGCATAGACAACTCCCCATACCGGTCCGAACAGTAAACCGGCCGCGATGGCCATCGGCAGGCCGGGCAGAAAGAGTACCGGCGTGATGCCGTATAGCAACACGAAGATCACAGGGGCCAGCACCTCGTGCCCCTGCAGCACCTGCTTCAAGGCTGTCGGGTCGCAGAGCCGGCTTCCGCCCGCCAGCCGGAACAGCACGGCTGCCGTGGCGATCAAAAGCAATGTGGTGGCCGCCTTTATCCCTTTGTTCGTCTCGGCGCTCACCTCTTTCCCTCCTCTTTCCCGCATTACGGCGAAATGTCCACTTTCTGCGCAATCTGCGCTTCAGCGCCAGCCGGTTCAAGTAGGTGAAGGGAGCCCGAGACACCTTGGCCTTGCCCGCCATCGCTGCTTCCGGGCTCAACCAGAGGTCGAGCACGTGCACGGTCTTAGCTTTGCCGCGATAGGTTTCCGCACATGCCGCGCAGTAGGTCACGATCGGTCTTCCTGCCGCTTCAGCGGCGCGTGACGCGGCCGCCTCCGTGAGGGATTCGGGGCGCAGGAAGTTGACGCCGCCGCCGCGTCCGCAGCACTGGGTCCTTTGTCGTGAATGTTTCATCTCCTCCACGTGCAGGCCACGGCGTCGTGCAAGTTCACGGACGGCGTCCTGCATCGATGCCATCTCCCTCGATACGCAGGGATCGTGAATGACGACGTCGGTGGAGCTGGTGGTCGATATTGTTCCGTGGGTGCTAGCGAAAGCCTGGTAAACCGTCTCTACACTGAAGTGCCCGCCATACTCGCTGAAGATACGGTGACAGTTGGGGCACGCGACCAGCACCTTCTTGATGCCTTTTCCCAGGAGGTAGCCGGTGATCTCCTGGAATGAGGCGTCGAAATGTTCTTTCCTGCCCAGGCTGTGCGAGGGTTTGAGGCAGCAATCGAGGACGATGCCGAGATCCGGGACCGTCCGCTTCAACTCCTCGTACACGCCCCACACCGCGTCGGGACGCGAACCGGGGAGGGCGCAGCCGGGGAAAAAGACGGTGTCGCATCGCTCCGGCAGCCCGTAAAAGGTGAAGGCCGGGGAGGTACCTTTCTTTTCATAAGCGATCAACGGTGCGTGGCGCGGGTCGTCATTCCCCCTTTGCTCCCGGATCTGTCGCCGGCGCTCCAAGAAAAACGCCGCCGGGTCGACATCAAACGGACAGACCGCGGTGCACAGGCCGCAAAGGGTGCACTCGAAGGGGTCATAGTCGGCCCCTCCACATGCGAGAGTCTTCGGGTTCCCCGTCCGCTGCAGGAAATCACATTCCTTCACGCAAAGGTTGCACCCAGTGCAATTGCCGATATTGCCGGCCGCTGCGCTGGGTGCCATAAGTGTCTTGTCGGATACTGCCATTGTCTATTTCCCAGGGTGGGGAGGGGACTCCCCACCGCAGTTGAGATGGATGATCAAGGGATGGCCGCTACGGTAGGCGTTGTGCTGCAACCGGAGACGATCGGCAGGGAAGGATCCTTGGACCAGCCGATCCAGGAACTGTCGTAGTTGTGCAGTTTGTCCAGCGACCAGCCGAGCAGGTAGAAGGTGAACAGAGCCTGCGTGGAGCGCACGCCGGACTGGCAGAAGAAGTACTGGTCCTTCTTCGGGTCGGCTCCGAGTTTCTTCAAGGTAGCGGCAGCTTCCTCGGCGGAAACCCACTCCGCCTTGTTCGCCTTCAGTTTAAAGAGTTCCCAGTTGGCGAATTTCCCCCAGGGGATGCGCCCCTTGCGATAGGCACCTTTCTTCAGTTCCTCGCCGCAGAATTCCTTCTGTTCACGTTCATCCCAAAGCTGCCCTTTGGGCGAGTCCTTCAGCGCTACGATCTCCGGTGTATCGACCCTGAGCCGGGGATAGGCGACCTTGGCCACCAAACTGCCGTTGTGACGTTTTTCCGGAGCCAGGAAGTCCGTGTCGTAGCCGCTCTCCTTCCAGGCTTTGATCCCGCCGTCCAATACCCTCACATCGGTTTTGCCGTAGTATAAGAAGGCCCACCAGAGCCGGGTAGCGTCGTACTTGGTGTCGTAAATGACGACCTTTGAGTTCTTGTTGATGCCCAGTTGTTTTGCCAGTTTGGTGAACCCTTCAGCATTGATGAGGTTGCCGGTCACCCCGTTCTGCGTTTCCGCCGGAGCCTCGTACTCGGGACGGTCCACCATGAAAGAGCCGGGGATATGACCGACGCGGTACTCCAGCTCGTTCTCGGCAGCCACGATGATCAGGTTGGGGTCCTTCGAGTCGATGAGGTGTTTCAGCTCAGCAGCCGTGATCAGGGCGTTGCCCCGGGCATAACCTTTGTACCCTTGCTTTGCTGCCGAGGCATAAGCCCCGGTGGCTACTAACAATAACATCGCAATAGTCAAGAAAAGCCTCGCAATAGACCCCTTCATTTCACAACCTCCATGGTAAAGTAACTGCCACGGCATAACTAACCAAAAAACTCGTAAAAATCAAGGACAAAGTAAGAAGTGAAATACTAAAGTAACGGATGCGGGGATCCAGGTGACTAAATGGATGCATCATCATACTCGCACTCTGGCGTGGTCACTCAGCTTGTAGCGGGATTTGGATTGATAACATCCTGAAATCAGTGGACCCTCTCGCCAGGAGTCCCTGTTTCTTGGAAGCAACATCGCAGTTCCTTGAGGCAACCCCATATTTCCTAGGGGGAACTCCGCAGTTCCCTCAACTAACCACGCATTTATGGCCAATAACCGTATAGTTCTCAGCGGCAACTACACAGTTCTTGTCAACAACCACCAAGTTCACCTCAACAACTCTATAGTTGCTGCCATCACTATAGCGTTCTCGCCCTCAAGTCCGCAGTTTTCCTAAACAACTATGCAGTTCCCACCGGCGAGTAGGCAGTTGCGGCCGTGCGGCGTACCGAAATGGAACATTTTAGAGGGATTGTAAGATAGAACTCGCGTTCAGGCTCATGGGGGGAAGAGTTTGGCTGATGGGAATGGGGTTGCAGAAGGCGGAAAGGCGGCCACTACTGAGACCGGAAGGCTCAGTAGTGGCCGCCTGGGAGGAATTATCAAATGGCCATGATATTGACGAAGTTGGACCAAGGTCCTTCCCCATGTGTGGTCAGTGCCCTGATCCTGAAATAGTACATCTTGCCCGGCGTGAGGCCGGTCAAGACAATGCGTTTGGCCCGGGTTGAAGTGGCATGGTGCCTCCAGCTACTCTCCACGAACGGGTCGCCTTCGCAGACCCACACATCGTAGCTCTTGACGCTTTTAACACCATTTGCCCTCGCTACCAATTTATTGTCCTGATATACGACCTTCAAGGTCATCGTCGATGGATAGGGAGAGGAAGTGCGCTTGGGTGTCGATGGCGTTGATGCCATCCCCAATTTCTGCGGAATCGTCGGGTCGTGTTTGCCGGTGAGATTCGCCATGCTGTGAACCATGCTCATCTGTCGAACGACTTCATTACGCGCCGCCTCCAGTTCCCCCTCCTTGTCATGGGCACCGCCGAGCACCTCATGGAAAAGGTTACGGTGCTGATCGTGGGCGGCCTGCATTCTCTCCTGATCTGGTAACAGGTAATAGATGCTTCGCATGATGGATGGATCTTTGCTCAAGCTGGTAAGGAGATCACCGGCTGCGCGGATGATGTCCTCGTCCTTTTCCCCGCCGTTGCGATTTTTCCCCATGTGGTTGGCCTCCATTTTGTTGAATTAGAAAACTCACATACCGTAGCATGGCGAAAGGGCATTGCAAGAGCAAATGTTCGTGGTGCCGGGGGTGTGAGGGGTGGGGGGATGCAAGGTATGGAAACAACGATAATGGTTGGAGCTTAGTGCGTGGGGAAGAATTTCAAGGAATTTGTGAAATAATTTAATAAGTAGGGCAGGGTAGAAAAGAGAGGAGCTGCGGCTCCTCTCTTTGTTTCTTCTGTGCCCTAATGTCAAACCTGACCCCATTCCGCCCTTTATGCGCCGCCGACGCAACTAGCGTAGGGGGTGGGTTCCCCTGGGACGATGGGGCACAGCTTGATCGGCGTAAGCCGCTTGAGACGGTCGGCCCATTTGGCGTCGTCGATCTTGATTGGAGTCGGCGATGCAGCGCTTCTTTCTGCCCATTGAATGGTGTAGTAGTCGCTCTGACCTTTGATGACGATGAGGAGCATGGTCTCGCTATACAAATCGCCCGTAGGGTTCGCGACTCCACAACCGACAACAGCAGCGAACGCATCGTGGTTGTCGATCTTGAATCCGCCTAGTCCTGCTCCGCTGAATGAGGTGGGGCAAGCCTTCTTAAAACCCCCAGCAATGGAATTCGCAAAAACCTGCGGAGTCACGTTAGCGTTCGATGCAAGCCCCTTTGCTCCTGTAATGGTGATCATCTGCGACCACTTCTCTGTGCTTTCCCCGGGGAGCACTGATTCGCGGATGTATTGGCCACCTTTGGTATTCTCATAAACCGGTGTAAAGCTTTTGGGAAAGGAGAACATAACCAGTTGACTGAAAATCGGGGAAATAGTTTTCAACGAATATCCCTGTTCTCTCAGCCCCTCGACCTCATTCTTATTAGGCGCATGGTCATCGGCCGCGGCAAATGGACAGGTAGCAAGCAATGAAAGTAATAGCAGTAAGATTTTAACCATGGCTCCCTCTTTTTAAATTGTTGTTGTTGTGATCAGAAGAGGGCGCGTTCTTGTCATTTTGATTCTTTGCTCCTGCAAGTCTCAAAATCTCAGCAGCGTTCCCACGAAGGCCCTTTTAATCGGTGCCCAGATTTACTGACATGCTATATGCCTGTCCTGTGTCGACCTCTTACCCCTCCGACCGCCATCAGTAGCTCGCGGTGCTGCACGGTGCGGCCGATGCACTTTAAATTGGGAAATACTTTGTATCAAGTTAATTTTCCGGTGCTGGGGGCATGGATGGTACCACCTCTCCCCTTTGTGGAGAGAGAGTATGGCATAGAGATCATACGACTCCTGATCGCTAGGCATCGATTGTGGCACAAGCTTTTTATGGTTTACTTTACGAACTCACGCCGTCGACAAAGAGCGAGGACCGGTGCGCTGGCTCGTGAGCGATGATGGATTCGAGGTTAGCACAAGAAGAGTGCGTAGCCACGCGAGACGGCCGCCGGCGGTCAAAACCTAGCCCCACACGTGTTGCGAGGAAAGAAAGTATGAATACGAAGACTGCAACTGCCTCGGATCTTGTCCTGAAGAATCTCGATCGGCTCACCCCAGACATCGAAGCCTTCTACAAGGACGTGCATGCCCATCCAGAGTTGTCGATGCAAGAGACGCGAACCGCTGCGTTAGCGGCGGACTGGCTTGTCAGGGCAGGTTACGAGGTGACCACCGGCGTCGGCAAGACGGGGGTGGTAGGGCTGCTCCGCAACGGGGAAGGGCCGACGGTCATGCTGCGCGCCGATATGGATGCGCTCCCCATTGAAGAGGCAACCAATCTTTCCTACGCAAGCCAAGAGACCACGACGGACGCGGAAGGGAAAACCGTGCCGGTTGGGCATATGTGTGGCCATGACATGCATGTGGCTTGGCTTGCCGGCGCCGCCGCCTTGTTCGCTCAGGCACCGAATGCCTGGCGAGGGACGTTGATGGTGGTCTTCCAGCCCGGCGAGGAGACGGCGCAGGGCGCCCAGGCCATGATCGACGACGGCCTCCTCGCCCGTTTCCCCCGGCCGGTTGTCGTGCTTGGGCAACACGTCATGGTAGGAGTGGCCGGCGACATCGCCGGAAGTGCCGGCCCCATCACCTCGGCGGCCGACAGCCTTCAAATCAAGCTGTTCGGTCGTGGTGCACACGGATCGATGCCGCAAGCCAGCGTTGATCCCGTGGTCATGGCCGCCACCATCGTTTTGCGGCTTCAGACTATCGTTTCCCGCGAGGTGGCCGCGACCGAGGCCGCAGTCGTCACGGTTGGAGTCTTGCAAGCCGGCACGAAGGAGAACGTCATACCGGACGAGGCGATCATAAAGCTGAACGTTCGGACTTTCGATGCCGGTGTCCGCCAGCGCGTATTGGCTGCGATCGAGCGGATCGTCAACGCCGAGGCGGTAGCTTCAGGTGCTCCCCGGAGCCCGGAGATCACGCCCTTGGACCAGTATCCGCTCAATGTAAACGACGAGGCGGCAAGCCAACGGATCGCGGAAGCCTTCCGCTCTCATTTCTCCCCAGCGCGAGTGCACCACACCGGACCCGCGCCGGCGAGCGAAGACTTTGGCTGTTTCGGCACAGCTTGGCGCGTGCCATCTGTCTTCTGGTTTGTCGGCGGCACCGACATGGAAACCTATTCAAAGGCCAAAGAGGCCGGAACCGTCAATAAGCTGCCGGTTAACCATAGCCCCCTGTTCGCCCCTGTGCTCCATCCAACGTTGGAAACCGGTGTCGAGACCTTAGTCGTCGCGGCGCTCACATGGCTGGCGCCGTAGGGGTAGCAAGCCGGTGAACGGTGCGGCGAGGTATCGCGGAGTTTGAGATGAGAGAGGACGGGATGGGGACGCTTCTCCTAGTGCTTGATCTCACGGGCACGTTTGTTTTTGCGTTGAGCGGTGCAACGGCCGGAATGAAGCGCCGCCTCGACCTGTTCGGCGTCTTGGTCCTGTCCTTTGCGGCCGGGAATGCCGGAGGCATAGTCCGCGACTTGTTGATCGACGCTACGCCACCGGCAGCGATCAGCAACTGGTACTACCTGGCGGCTTCACTGCTCGCTGGCCTTGTAACCTTTTGGCGCCCCTCCATCATCGATCGTTTGCGCAACCCAGTGCTCCTGTTCGACGCCGCTGGACTAGGGCTCTTCGCTGTTGCCGGCACGCAAAAGGCCTTGGTATTCGGTCTCAACCCGGCCATGGCAGCGGTGCTCGGCATGCTGACCGGCATCGGAGGCGGCATGAGCCGCGATGTGCTCCTGACCGAGGTTCCCACCGTGTTGCGCTCCGATATATATGCCATGGCGGCCTTGGCTGGCGCCGCCGTAGTTGTGATCGGCTCTGCGTTGCGGTTGCCTGCGACGGCGGTGACGATTACCGGTGCGGTCCTTTGTTTCGGGCTGCGGCTCATGGCTATCCGCTGGGGCTGGCATCTACCGATAGCCAGCGGCCCCGAGCAACCGGCCATGCCTGCGTCAAAGAGGAAGGATGACGGCGAAACCAAGCACTGAGGTGGGCAAGGTATGATAATCTCAAAATCAGCAACGTCCCCGCCCGGTCGAAACTTATTCTTGATGTGCGTCCCTTTGGCTCCCTGGACAAAAAAGCCGGGATCACCTGCATATCCTGGGAAGATATTTCGGCGATCCGGCTGTCTCGGTGAGACCCAGTAGGCTTTCCGTCCCATCCTCGCGGATGGTTTAGTATTGTCGTTTATCCGTTACCTTTTACGAACTTCCGAGTGCTACTGCAACATCATCTGCCGCTTTTGAGGAGATCCCTGATTTCGCCCAGCAGCATCTCTTCCCTTGTTGGTGCGGGGGGAACCTCCGGTGCTGCTGCTTCTTTTTTCTTCAGGGCATTGATCCCTTTCACTGCAGCAAACACGGCAGCGGCGACGATGGTGAAGTCTATGATGGTTTGAATAAATTTGCCGTAGCTGATCAGTACCGGCGGTTTGTTGCCAGATCCTTCCTTGACGGTGATCGCGAGTTGGGAAAAATCCACTCCACCCACGAGGACTCCGATGGGCGGCATGACAACGTCACCGACGAAGGAAGACACTATCTTGGCGAACGCCGCGCCGATGATGATGCCGACCGCCATGTCAACGACATTGCCTTTAACCGCAAATTCCTTGAACTCCTTGACGATGCTCATGGTCATACCTCCGTAGGGGATAATGAACCTTGCCTTGACAATGGCAAGCAGTCGGACATTCACCCAAGGTTATGCAATGCTCGCGCTTTTTGTCTAGCAGATGAAGGGATCCTCACAGGACTTGTCGATCCCAGGGAATCGCCATAGCGATTACTTTCTTGATTTGTTCAGAGTTGGATTCTTCATTGTTGTATTGATCTTAACAAGGCTATGCTGTTGTAGGTAGTTGAATGCGAACACCCGGATCAAAGCCGGCAGAACACCCTTATAGTAAAGGGTGTTCTGCCGGTCAACATCTCAGTATCGATTGTTATTTATCGTTGCAGGTGAAATTGGATTCGATCCTGCGGTTCTGCGCTTTCCCTGCTTTGGTTTTGTTGCTGGCGACGGGCCTGGTGGGACCGTAGCCGACAGCCTTGATTCTGTCGGGAGCGATGCCGAACTCCTTGACGAGATAATCGCGGATCGTGTCGGCACGCCGCTGGGACAGTTTCATGTTGAGCGCTTTGGGGCCGACGTTATCGGTGTGCCCCTCGATGACGCCCTTGGCATTGGGGAACTCTTTCAAGAAATCAGCCAGCGCTTTGAGTTCGTTGCGAAACTGGGGCTTGAGATCGGCCTTGTTGGTGTCGAACTGGATGTTTATCACCGCGGGGCTGCAAAGTTTCGGAGCAGGAGCGGGAACCGGAGCCGCAGGCGCTGCCACAACCGGCGCAGGAGCAGCTACCGCAACCCTTGCCGCGCTCTCGGCGCTGCCGCCGGCACCATTGCAGGTCAACGTGTAGGCAGCATTGTCGGCGGGGGTGATGGTCACGGAGCCCTGGGGCTGGACGGCGCCGACTTCGGGCTGGATCGTGCAGTTGGTGGCGTTCTTAGAGCTCCACGCCAGGGTGGCGGTTTCACCCCTGGTGATCGAATTCGGGGTGATGGAAAGGGCGGCCGACGGTGCCGGCGGCACTGGGGCAGGTGCCGGAGCGACCACAGGAGCCGGTTTCGGCACGGGAGCCGGGGCAGGGGGAGGGGCGACAACCTTTGCTGGCGCAGGTGCCGGAGCCGCCACTGGCGCAGGAGCTGCCTGCCCGCCGAAAAGGAAGGTCAAGCCGGCGGTGTATTCCCAGTTGTACTTGGGGCTGTCCGGGCTTTCCAGCAAAAAGAGCTGCCGGGCGTCGGCGCGCAGGGCGACAGAATCGGTCAGAAAGTACTTGATGCCCCCGCCCGCATTGATGGTGGCGTCGGTGGTCCTGTCGCTGATTTTAAGACCGTCATGGCCGTGCCCATAGGTGATGCCGCCGCCGCCCACTGCAAGGTACGGCACCAGCGGCCCGTCCGGCAAAAAGTTGTAGAGGATGTCCAGGCGATAGGACAAGGCGTTGACGCTGCGGTCATTGCGTGTTCCTTCGGTCGCCAGAAAATCGGCAACGGCTTCCACACCCCAGTTCTTGGTCAGGTCGTAGCCCAGGCGCAAACCGAACACCGGGGCCGTCTCCAGGTGCTGCTCCCCGTCAAAGGTGTACCCGCCGACAAAGGGCGACACCGAAAAAGCCCCCTGTCGTTCACCGGCGACAGCGCCATTGGCCATCGTAACCACCGCCGCGCAAGCAAGCATCGATGCAACAATTCTCCGCATACTTCCTCCTTTTCATAAGATATTTATGCTTAGAATGCCGAGTTGGCAAACGCATCGAACGTAGCACTCCGCGATGTGTTGATCAAGACCTTTTGATATTGTTCATGTTTTTCAGTCTTTTAGGTTGGGGAAGGTGCGATATGCGAAGTAAACTCAGCGAATTGCTGATATTCTGGTGAGGTTTTTCCTTATGCTTTCGGCGCTGGTTGAGTGTTTCCCGGGGGCACCAGGCACCAGGGGGACGCACATAAGTTCATAAGATTCCCGTGGAGGAAGTTATTATCTTTAGTGATAAGCCTAACTAAGCTATCGGCGTAAGATGTCGGTATGACGCCTGGTCGTGGAGGGATTTTGTGCCAAATGGGAGGATGAGCAGAAAACTGTTCATCCTCTTCAGCCACCACTTGGCCGGCTGAGGCACTTTAAATTAAGATATCCTTTGCATCAAGCTAATTTTGCTGGCGGAGCCGAGTGCTGGGGGCAAGTGCGGGGGCGCTGTGGGGAAGGAAGGCGTCGATCGTACCAGATTGTAGCGGGGTGCGGATTACGACTACTTCGGATAAGGTTGGATCTTGGTCGTTGCAGACCTTGTAGACTGAAATTGCTGATTTTGGAGCGGGGTGATGGGGCGGAGATAGAGGGGGGCGGGGGGAGGCGGAGAGTACTAAAATGTAATATGAACTACGACGAAAAGAAAAAGGGCTTACAGTGTGTCACTGTAAGCCCTTTCTATTTGGAGGCGGCAATCGGATTTGAACCGATGAGTGAAGGATTTGCAGTCCTTTGCCTTACCACTTGGCCATGCCGCCTTGTACATCGAAGGAGCCCGTTTATAACCTGATTCCCTCGCCGGTGTCAATACGAAATTTTTATTTGGCTATCACTCTCACAAATTTGTTCAGGTAGTCCACACCGCTCCAGATGGTTATGATGGTCGCGATCCAGAGATAGAACATGCCGACGTTATGCATGTTCACAATCACCAGCGGATGGTGGACGCCGAAGAACCAATGGTAGTCGTAGTGCAGCAACAGCCCGATGATGGCCACCAACTGGAAGATGGTCTTGAACTTGCCCAGGTTGCTGGCAGGGATGACGATACCTTCGGTGGAGGCGATGCCACGCAGACCGGTGATGATCATCTCGCGCCCAAGGATCACCAGCACCATCCAGGCGGGCACCCGGTTGAAGGGGAGGATCATGATCAGCGCGGCCATGACGATCAGCTTGTCGGCGATCGGGTCCAGGAACTTGCCGAAGACGGTGACGATCCCCATTTTCCTGGCGAGATACCCGTCCAGCCAGTCGGTGACCGATGCGGCGGCGAATAACGCCGCGGCCCAGAAGCCGGGCTCGCGATCGGGCGACAGCAAAAGGACGCACAAAAGCGGGATGGCCGCTATGCGCAGCATGGTCAGGATATTCGGGAGGTTCATGATCTGGGCTCGGGTGGAGGGCATGCTTGGCCTTTGCGCTATCTGTAGCTGTTACGGTAACTGAGTACCTTGGACACGTAAGTCTGGGTTTCGGGATAGGGGGGGATGCCGCCGTGCTTCGCGACCGCATTCAGCCCGCAGTTGTAAGCGGCCACGGCCAGCGATTCGTTGCCCTTGAAGGTGTCCAAGAGAAACCTCAGGTAACGCACGCCGCCCCGGATGTTGTCGGAGGGGTTGAAGGAGTCGGCGACCTTGAGCCCCTGGGCGGTCTTGGGCATGAGCTGCATCAGCCCCTGGGCGCCCTTGGGCGACACCGCGCTCGGGTTGTAGCCGCTCTCGGCATGGATCACCGCTTTCACCAGCGAGCTGTCCACGCCGAACTCGCGCGAGCAGGAAGTGATGATGGGTTCGAACTCGGCGGGGTTGCGGGCATAGCCGGAGAGCTTGAAGGCGGTCCTCAGGCGCTTGTCCTTCTTTATGTCGCGCATGAAGATTTTGAAACGGTTGTCGGTGGGTGCGTCGGTGAAATGGACGGTGCCATCGGGATCTTCGTATTTATATATGTCGGCGCGAGCGGGTGCAGGAATACACCACGACAACGCGGCCAGGGTCAGGAGGGCTGCCAGAAAAACTCGGTGTGACGTCAAGCGCATGAGCTTCCTTTTTTAATGGGACAGAGAATTCCGCCATCGAAATATATAGACCAATAAGCATGATAATTCAAGGTCTAATGTGAGGTTGGCGGGCTATAACATGTCAAAAGTCTTGACAAAAATCTTGGGCGGATCAATAATTTGCGGGTTTTCCCGAGCCGGTTACGCGAAGGACGCAAGGTACCCGCGACGCACACCAAGAAAACTCCCTTTGAGGGCACAGGCCCAACGTTGCCGCCATGACCCCCTAAGCCTTTCCTGAAGTACTCGCGACTGCTGCACGGCTTCGTCTCATTTTTCGGTCTCAAGAAACGCCTAATCCAGCTTATCGGGGGGTAGTTTGATGAAGGAGAAAACTGATTTTCTGGTGATCGGCAGCGGTATCGCGGGGCTTTCCTTCGCGCTGCAGGCTGCGGCCCACGGCAAGGTCGCGGTGGTTACCAAAAGGGACATCTCGGAGTCGGCCACGAACTACGCGCAGGGGGGGATCGCCACGGTCTCCTCGGAAGACGATACGTTCGACGCGCACGTGCAGGACACCCTGGTCGCCGGCGCCGGCATCTGCCACGAGGACGTGGTGCGCATGGTGGTCGAGGAAGGGCCCCAGGTGATCCGCAACCTGATCGACTGGGGGGTGCAGTTCACCAAGAGCGGCGACGACTACGATCTCACCCGCGAGGGGGGGCACAGCGCGCGGCGCATCCTGCATGCCGAGGACATCACCGGCCGCGAGATCGAGCGCGCCCTGGTGGCGGCTGCCAAGAAGCACGAGAACATCACCATCTACGAGAACCACATCGCCATCGACCTGGTAACCGAGTCTAAGGTGATGAAGCAGAAGCTGGAGCACAACCGCTGCCTGGGCGCCCACGTGCTGGACAAGGAGTCCGGGGTGGTGCGGACCTTTGCGGCGCGCATCACGCTCTTGGCTTCGGGCGGCGCCGGCAAGGTATATCTTTATACCTGCAACCCGGACGTCGCCACCGGTGACGGCGTCGCCATGGCCTACCGCGCCGGCGCGACCATTGCCAACATGGAATTCATGCAGTTCCACCCGACCACGCTGTACCACCCCAACGCCCGTTCCTTCCTCATCTCCGAGGCGGTGCGTGGTGAGGGGGCCATCCTAAAGCGGCGCGACGGCACCGCCTTCATGGAGAAGTACCATCACCTGAAGGACCTGGCGCCGCGCGACATCGTGGCCCGCGCCATCGACAACGAGATGAAGACCTACGGCGACGACTGCGTCTACCTGGACATCAGGCACCGCGGCGCCGAGTACATCACCTCCCGCTTCCCCAATATCTACCAGACCTGCCTGGAGTACGGCATCGACATGACCACCGAGATGCTCCCGGTCGTCCCCGCGGCGCATTACCTCTGCGGCGGCGTGCAGGTGGATTTCAACGCCGAGACCGACATCAAGCACCTCTACGCCATCGGCGAGGTCGCCTTCACTGGCCTGCACGGCGGCAACCGTCTTGCCAGTAACTCGCTCCTGGAAGCGGCCGTCTACGCGGGGCGCGCCTATGAGCACGCGGTGCAGATCCTGAAAGACGAGCAGTTCTCCTTCCCGCAGATCCCTGAGTGGGACGCCGGCACCGCGACCAACTCGGACGAGATGGTGGTGGTGTCCCAGAACTGGGACGAAATCCGCCGCTTCATGTGGAACTACGTCGGCATCGTGAGAAGCGACAAGCGCCTCGCGCGCGCTATGCGCCGCATCGAGCTGATCCAGGACGAGATCGAGGAGTACTACTGGAACTTCATCGTCACCTCGGACCTGATCGAGTTGAGAAACATCGCCACGGTGGCCCAGTTGATCGTCGCCTGCGCCCAGATGCGCAAGGAATCGCGCGGGCTCAACTACAACATCGATTACCCGGGCGTCGACGACGTGAACTGGAAGCGCGACACCCACATCAAGAAGAAGTTCTGAGGATCGCCATGCGCATTGACGAGATCAGGGATGAGATCGACCGGCTGGACAGCGAACTGCTGCGTATCTTCAACGAGCGCGCCTCCCTCGCCCTCAGGATAGGCGAGATCAAGAAGGGGCTCGACCTGCCGGTCTACGACCCCGCCCGGGAGAAGCGGATCTTCGCCCGGATGACGTCGGAGAACGAGGGGCCCCTGGACGACCAGGCCATCGTGCGTCTTTTCGAGAGGGTGATCGACGAATCGCGCCGCCTGGAGCGCATCATGACCCGAGGCGAACACTAAAGGGAGGTTGGCAGGTGCTGATCGTTATGCGTAAGACGGCCGACGAAAAGGCCCAGGAAGAGATCAAGTCGTACCTCATCGAGCGTGGTTTCGATATCCACCAGTCCACGGGCGCGAACCGTGTCATCATCGGCGTCATCGGCGACACCGAAACTCTCCCGGAGTCGGACATCAAGGCGTTTCCCGGGGTGCTGCAGGTAGTGCGTATCGCCAAGGAAGAGTGATGCGCCTCAACATAAACGCATACCTCTCGGAGGCGATGAAGGGGGACGGCAAGAGCTTCGAGGAGAAGCGCGGCGCCTACCTCGCGGCCGCGCGCGAGTTCCTGGAGCATTTCCGCGAGGAGTCCAAGCGCTCGCACCGGGAAGGGGAAGACGGCATCGCGGTGGTGCAGTCGATCACCGCCATGACCGACGCGCTGGTGACACGGCTTTTCACCGCACTTTCCGACGATTTGCAGATGCACAAGTCCGGGCAGCTCGCCCTGATCGCGGTCGGCGGCTACGGGCGGCGCGAGCTGAACCCTTATTCCGACCTGGACCTGCTCTTTTTGTACAGCGGCAAGGACTTGAAAGTCGTGGAAGAGGCGGCCAACCGCCTGCTCTACTTCCTGTGGGACCTGCGCCTCGACGTCGGCTACTCGGTGCGCACCATCGCAGACTGCGTCGAGATGGCGGGCAACGACGTCACGGTGAAGACGGCACTTCTGGACGCGCGCCTGCTCATCGGCAGCGAGCACCTCTTCTCGGAACTGAAGAAGATGATGGTGACCCAGGTGCTCGCCAAGAGAAGTGACTCCTTCATCAACGAGAAGCTCGAGGAATTGAGGAAAAGGCGCGAGAAGTACGGCTCCAGCGTCTACATCCTGGAACCCAACATCAAGGAAGGGGAAGGGTGCCTCCGGGACCTGCACACCGCGATGTGGGTCGCGAAGATCAAGTACAAGGTGGATGAGCCGCGCGAGCTGGTCATGAAGGGGGTCCTCTCGGAAGAGGAGCTCGGCATGTACTACAGCTCGCTTTCCTATCTCTGGCGCATCCGCAACGAGCTGCATTATCTGGCCGGCAGGAAGAACGACCAGCTCACCTTCGAGGCGCAGACCACCATCGCCCGCTTCTTCGGCTATGACGACAAAGGGAAGACCCTCGCCGTCGAACAGTTCATGCAGGACTTCTACCTGCACGCCAACCGCGTCGAACATTTCAGTTCCCTCCTCATCACCAAGTGCAGCCAGCGCGAGGACTCCGCCCGCAAGATCCTGGGCTACTTCACCCGCCGGCCGGTGGGGGACGGCTTCTACGTCATGAAGGGGGAGTTGGTGATCCCGGACGAGACCGTGATCGCCAAGGACCCGGTGCGGCTCATCAAGATCTTCGAGCACGCCCAGAAACAGGGGGTGGCGCTCTCGCTGGCGACCAAGACCCTGATCCGCAACAACCTGGACCTGGTGAACGACAAGTTCCGCCGCTCCAAGGAGGCCAACGCCTCCTTCATCAACATCCTGCAGTCCGAGAAGAAGCTCTACGACACCCTGCAGCAGATGCACCACCTGGGCTTTCTGATCCGCTTCATCCCGGAATTCGAACGGATCTACTGCAAGGTGCAGCACGACGTCTACCACATCTACACGGTCGACACCCACACCCTGTTCGCGGTCGAGGAGATCGCGAAGCTGTGGCGCGGCGAGCACAAGGAGACCCTGCCGCTTCTGACCCAGCTCGCCATGGAGATCGACAAGCGCTGGCTGCTGCTCCTGGCCGTCTTGTTCCACGACATCGGCAAGGGGGGCGGGGGCGGCCACGCCGAGGTGGGCGCCGAGTTGACCAAGACCATCGCCCGCCGCATGGGGCTCATCAAGGAAGATTCGGAGCGCCTGCAATTCCTTGTGCGCCAGCACCTCCTGTTGGCCCACATCGCCCAGCGCCGCGACCTGCACGACGAACGGATGATCATCCAGTTCGCGCGCCAGATGGAGAAGAGTGAGAACCTGAAGATGCTCTATCTTCTGACCTACGCCGACATCAAGGCGGTGGGGCCGGAGGTGTGGACCGAGTGGAAGGCGCTCCTGCTGCAGGAACTCTACGAGAAGGCCTTCACCGTTTTGGAACGCGGCGACTTCAAGCTGGAGGCGTCCGGGGACCGGGTGCGCCGTGTCAAGAGGACCGTCTTCGACCTGCTGGCGGACGACTACCCGGGTCAGTTGGTCAAGGACGAGTTGCAGGCCCTCACCACCCGGCACCTGCTTTCCTATTCTCCCGAGATCCTCTCGGGGCACGTGCGCACCCTGCTCGAGCTGCCCACGAAGCTTTTGGTACTGCAGTTGTCCCACGAGGTAGACCGGGGCTATACCAACTGCACCATCTGCACCTATGACATACCGGGGCTCTTCTCCATGATCACCGGGGTGATGGCGGCCAACGGCATGAACATCCTCGGCGCGCAGATCCATACCAACACCAACGAGAAGGTGCTGGACATCCTGCAGGTGAACTCGCCGCAGGGCTTCGTGATCACCGAGGAAAGCCGCTGGACCCGTTTCGAGTCGGATCTCAGACAGGTACTGGAAGGAAAGGTCCGGGTGGGGCAACTGGTGGCCAAGCGCAACCGCCCCAGCATTCTTACCGAGAAGGCGAAGCCGACCGTACCCGCGCGGGTGGAAATCGACAACGAGGTCTCTTCCGACTACACGGTCATCGACATCTACGCGCACGACAAGATCGGACTTTTGTACAGCATCACCAGCACGCTCACCAGGCTCGGGCTCTACATCGGCGTGTCCAAGATCTCCACCAAGGTGGACCAGGTCGCCGACGTGTTCTACGTGAAGGACATCTTCGGGCAGAAGATCTCCGAGCCGGGCAAGCTCGAGGAGATCCGCAAGGAACTTCTCGCCGCCGTGGACGGCTAGTGGACCGCTACCTCGACCTCTTTCTGAATTACCTGGTGGTCGAGAAGGGAGCCGCCGCCAACACCGTGGCCGCTTACAGCCGTGATCTGACCCGTTACCTGGCTTTTCTCGGGGAGCGCGAGCCTGCGCAGGTGAGGGCAAGCGACGTCACCGGGTATCTGGCCAAGCTCAAAGGGGAGGGGATCTCGCCCCGCAGTCGCGCGAGGGCGCTTTCCGCGCTCAGGATGTTGCACCGCTTCCTGGTCCGCGAAGGGTACTGCGAGGTGAACCCGACCGCTATCGTGGAGGCGCCCAAGGGGCTCCAGAAGCTGCCGAGCGTGCTCAGTTCGCGCGAGGTGGAGGCGCTGCTGGCCTCGCCGCTTGACACCGGCGCCATAGAGTTGCGTGACAAGGCGATGCTGGAGCTTCTCTACGCGACGGGGCTCAGGGTTTCCGAGTTGGTGGGGCTGAAGATCGGCGACGTCAACATCGACGCCGGGTATCTGATGACCATCGGCAAGGGGGACAAGGAGCGGTTGATCCCCATGGGGGGCAGCGCCTGTCACGCGGTGGGAGAGTACCTGGAGCAGGCGCGCCAGGAACTGTTGAAGCAGAAGAGTTCGGCGCTGCTCTTTTTGAGCCGGCTGGGCGAAGGGATGACGCGGCAGGCCTTCTGGAACATCATCAAGAAGAGGGCGCTGCAGGCGGGCGTCAGGAGCGGCATCTCGCCGCACACGTTGCGCCACTCCTTCGCGACGCATCTGTTGGAGAACGGCGCGGACTTGAGGAGCGTGCAGATCATGCTCGGGCACGCCGACCTCTCGACCACCCAGATCTACACCCACGTGACGCGCGAGCGGCTGAAGCGGCTGCACGAGAAGGCGCACCCGAGGGGATAAAAACAAAAGGCAAAAGCAGTTACGCAAAGAACGGAAAGTATTCGCGAAGTACGCAGAGAAAGCTTGGATTGGTTAACCCAAAAAGCCTTCTTCGTTTCTTTGCGTGGTTTCCCTTCGAGTTCTTTGCGTAACCGCTTTTGACTTGCTTTTGAAGATAAAAAGAGGAAAAAAGCAGTTACGCGAAGAACGGAATGTTTCCGCGAAGTACGCCGAGTAAGCTTGGATTGATTAACCCAAAAAGCTTTCTTCGTTTCTTTGCGGGGGGTCCCTTCGTGTTCTTTGCGTAACTGCTTTTGACTTTTGACTTTCGATTTTTGATCGCTTTTGAAGTTTTGCCTAACTCTATCAAGTGAAAAGGATACTGCTATGAAGTATGTTGTGTTGCTCGGGGACGGGATGTCGGACCAGCCGGTCGGGGCTTTGGACGGTAAAACGCCGCTGCAGGCGGCTAAGACGCCTAATATGGATTTCATGGCCCGCCGCGGTACGCTCGGCCTCGCCCACACGGTGCCGGGAGGGTACGCCCCGGGCTCGGACGTCGCCAACCTCTCCATGTTCGGGTACAACCCCGTCGACTGCTACACCGGTCGCTCGCCGCTGGAAGCGGCCAGCATGGGCGTGTCTCTCGGCCCCGACGACGTCGCCTTCCGCCTCAACCTGGTGCACCTGGAGGCACGCGGCGGCAAGCTGATCATGGAGGATTACTCCGCGGGCCACATCTCCAGCGCCGACGGACGCGAACTGGTCGAGGAACTGCAGCGCCAACTGGGCAACGAGGAGTTCTCCTTCCACCCCGGCGTCAGCTATCGCCACCTCATGGTCTGGCACGGCGGCAGGACCCAGATCAAGATGACACCGCCCCACGATATCTCCGGGCAGTCCATAACCGAACACATGCCCACCGGCGAGGGGGCCGACAAGCTCATCTACCTGATGAACTCCTCGCAGATGATCTTCCACAACCACCCGCAGTACAAGCGCCGGGCGGCCAACGGAGAGGTCCCGGCCAACTCGATCTGGCTCTGGGGACATGGCAAGGCTCCGGCCATGGACAGCTTTGACGCCCGCTTCGGCCTCACCGGCGCCGTCATCTCGGCAGTTGATCTCATCAAAGGGATCGGTGTCTACGCCGGCCTCGACATCATCAACGTCCCCGGCGCCACCGGCTACCTTGACACCAACTTTGACGGCAAGGCCCAGGCCGCCATCGACGCACTCAAGGAGCACGATTTCGTATTCGTGCACGTCGAGGCACCGGACGAGGCATCGCACTCCGGCAAGCTCGCCGACAAGATCAAGGCTATCGAGCTCTTCGACGAGAAGGTGGTGGGCCCGGTACTGCAGGGGGTGAAACAGTTCGGCGAATACCGCATCCTCTGCGCACCGGACCATCCGACACCGATCATGCTGATGACACATACCTCCGATCCGGTTCCTTTCGTGATCTATGCAGGCGAGGAAAAGGAGAAGGCGGGGGTGGCAGGGTACGACGAGGCTGCCGCGGCGGCGACCGGACTCAAGGTGGAGCCGGGATATAAGCTCATGGAGATGCTGCTTAACCGCTAGTGGTAGCTGTTTCCTTACCTCCGATCTCATCCCCTCCCCCTGGAGGGGGGAGGTCGGGAGGGGGGAGGTCGGGAGGTCGGGAGGGGGGAGGTCGGGAGGTCGGGAGGTCGGGAGGGGGGGAGTTCAGTTGAGTCCACCGAAAGCCCCCTCCCTGACCCTCCCCCTCCGGGGGAGGGGATCAAAATGAACATCATCCCACACCGCCTCACATTAAGCGTTGACAACTGCCTGGCCTCGGGTTTTAATGGCCAGTCTATTACTTCCTAATCTCATCGGTCCTGCCCCCGGGCATATCACATTAAGCTTCAGGAGGAATTTGATGAATCCATTAGCCGCGGAATTAAACGAGTCCCTAGCCCAGCACAGCCCCCACGCCCTGGAGATGCTGTCGGATCTCGGCAAGAACCTCTTCTTCCCCAAGGGAATCCTTACCCAGTCGGCTGAAGCCAAGGAAAAAGCTACCAAGTTCAACGCCACCATCGGCATCGCCACCGAGAACGGCGGCCCGATGTACCTCTCCTGCATCCAGGACAAGCTGACCGGTTTCGATCCGAAGGACATCTACCCGTATGCACCGCCGGCAGGCAAGCCGGAGCTGCGCGCCCTGTGGCGCGAGAAGATGCTGCGCGAGAACCCGAGCCAGGTCGGCAAGCATTTCAGCAGCCCCATCGTCACCAACGCACTCACCCACGGCCTCTCCATCGTCGCTGATATGTTCGTCGACAAGGGGGATCACCTGATCCTGCCGGACATGCTCTGGGGCAACTACAACCTGACCTTCGGCACCTGCAGCGGCGCCATCGTGAAGAAGTACCCGACCTTCACCGCAACCGGCGGCTTCGATGTGGACGCCTTCAAAGCGACCTTGCAGAACTCCGCAGAGGAGAAGGGGAAGGTCATTGTGCTGCTGAACTTCCCGAACAACCCGAGCGGCTACACCCCGACCGTCGCCGAAGGTGACGCACTGGTCGCCGCCATCAAGGAAGTCGCGGAAGGTGGCTGCAACGTGGTCGCCATCACCGACGACGCTTACTTCGGACTCTTCTACGAGGACAGCCTGAAGGAGTCGCTCTTCGGCAAGCTGGCCAACCTGCATCCGCGCATCCTCACCATCAAACTGGACGGCGCCACCAAGGAGGAGTTCGTCTGGGGCTTCCGCACCGGCTTCATCACCTTCGCCGACGGCAACGATTACGAGAACGCGCCGGTAATGAACGCCCTGGAGAAAAAGGCAATGGGCATCATCCGTGCCCGCATCTCCAACTGCCCGCACCCCTCCCAGACCTTCGTCATCGAGGCGCTGCGTTCCCCGGACTTCCTCAAGCAGAAGGAGGAGAAGTTCCAGATCATGAGGGGGCGCGCGCTGAAGACCAAAGAAGTGTTGGATAGCGGCAAGTACGAGAAGGCCTGGGATTACTACCCGTTCAACTCCGGCTACTTCATGTGCCTGAAGCTGAAGACTGTGGACTCCGAGAAACTGCGCGTGCACCTGCTCGAGAAGTACGGTGTCGGCGCCATCTCCACCACCAAGACCGACCTCCGCATCGCCTTCTCCTGCATCGCAGAGCAGGACATCCCGGAACTGTTCGACATCATCTACAAGGGTGTGCAGGATCTGGCGTAAGAACGGCAGAAACTGTTCAACGTTCAACGTTCGACGTTAGAACCTGAAGAATCAAAAGCCCCTGACCGCATTCGCGGCAGGGGCTTTTTTCTGTTTGATGCCTCACGCGAAGCCGCAAAGGCGCTAAGAAAGGGATAGATTCATACAAACAGGGATGAGAGGGATGAAAGGGATAAACCCAAAAAACATCTTGGTCTTAATCCCTTGTATCCCTTTTATCCCTGTTAAAACGTTTGTGGGGTTGCAAAAGAAAAGGGCTCTCCGATACAGAGAGCCCTTCGCGTACAAGAGGTTTTAACGTAGAACTTAGAACGTAGAACCTAGAACCTGTTTTATGCTTGTTTTAGTTGATCAGCTTGCCGATGGCGCCGAAGCGGGGGCGCATCTTCTCTTTGTCCCAAGACCAGTACTTGATGAAGGCGAGACCCTTGATCTTGTCGTTCGTCACGAAGCCCCAGAAACGGCTGTCGTAGGAGCGGTCGCGGTTGTCGCCCATGACGAAGTAGGAGTTGGCGGGGACGGTGACCGGGTCCTTGAAGTCCCTCGGGTTGTACTCCTTGGGCACGGTGTCCGGCTCCTTGTGCACTTCGTGCGGGTTGGCGTAGAGCTTCCCGTTCACGTAGACGCGCTTGTTCTTCACCTCGACTACGTCGCCGGGAGTGCCGATGACGCGCTTGATGAAGTCCTTGGTCGGGTCCTCGGGGTACTCGAAGACGATGACGTCGCCCTGCTTCGGATCGCGGATCTTCAGGAAACGCCCCTCGAACCCGGGGATCTTGGTGCCGTAGATGAACTTGTTGACCAGCAGGTGGTCCCCGATGGCCAGGGTGTCTTCCATGGAGCCAGAGGGAATCTTGAACGCCTGCACCACGAAGGTGCGGATGACCATGGCCAGGAGTACCGCGATGATGATTGATTCGAGGTACTCCCGGACGATGTGCTTGGCTTTGGCCGGCTTCAGTTCTTTTGCCGGCTCGGCGGATTTATCTTCGCAAACGTTTTTGTAATCTTCCATTCGCTGTTGTTTCCTTTTGGGGGGATGGGAGGGCGCGAGCCGACCTTGGATGCTAACCTTCGACTTTGAGGATGGCCAAAAACGCCTCCTGCGGCAGTTCCACGTTGCCCACGTTCTTCATGCGCTTCTTACCTTCTTTCTGCTTCTCCAGAAGTTTGCGCTTTCTGGTGATGTCGCCGCCGTAGCACTTGGCGAGAACGTCCTTCCTCATCGCCTTCACGGTCTCGCGGGCGATCACCTTGGTGCCGACCGCAGCCTGGATGGCGATCTCGAACATCTGGCGCGGGATCAGTTCCTTCATCTTGGAGACCAGCTCCCGGCCGCGATAGTAGGCCTTGTCCTTGTGGATGATGAGGGAAAGGGCGTCGACTACCTCACCGTTGATCATGATGTTGAGGCGCACCAGCTCGCTCTGGCGGTAGTCGAGCAGCTCATAATCGAGCGAGGCGTACCCCTTGGTAATCGACTTCAGGCGGTCGTAGAAATCAAGCACCACCTCGTTCAGCGGCAGTTCGTACACCACCATGACGCGGGTCGGGGTCAGGTACTTGATCTCGCGCTGCATGCCACGTTTCTCCTCGCAAAGCGCGAGGATGCCACCGACGAAATCGTTGGGGACGTGGATCGAGGCGAGGATGAACGGTTCCTCGACGTAGGCGATCTCCTGGGTCGGCGGGAGCTGGTTCGCGCTCTGGATCGTGATCAGGCTGCCGTCGGTGCCGTGCACCCGGTAGACGACGGTGGGGGCGGTGGTGATCAATTCCAGGTTGAACTCG
Organism: Geomonas propionica; assembly: GCF_016458235.1. Taxonomy (GTDB): domain Bacteria; phylum Desulfobacterota; class Desulfuromonadia; order Geobacterales; family Geobacteraceae; genus Geomonas; species Geomonas propionica. The sequence goes on from NZ_JAEMHK010000011.1 coordinate 159,442, forward strand.
CGCTCCAGGCGCTCCTGGATGATCTCCATGTGCAACAGGCCGAGGAAGCCGCAGCGGAAGCCGAAGCCGAGCGCCAGCGAGGTCTCGGGATCGTAGGAGAAGGAGGAATCGTTCAGCTTGAGTTTGGCCAGCGCGTCGCGCAACTGCTCGTACTGCGCGGTGTCGATCGGGTAGAGACCGGAGAACACCATGGGCTTCACTTCCTTGTAGCCCGGCAGCGCCTCATCGCACGGGTTGTGCAGAAGCGTCACCGTGTCGCCGACCTTGGCGTCGGAGACATCCCTGATGCCCGCGATGATGAAACCGACCTCGCCCGCGGTGAGCGCCGCGACCTCGCGCATTTCCGGGGAGAATACGCCGGCCTTCAGCACTTCGTGGGTCTTGCGGTTGGACATGAGCTGGATCTTGTCGCCCTTTTTCAAGGTGCCGTCCACGATGCGCACCAGGATGATGACCCCCTGGTACTGGTCGTACCACGAATCGAACAGGAGCGCCTTGAGCGGCTTGTTCGGGTCCCCCTGTGGCGGCGGGATCTTCTTGACGATCTCTTCCAGGATGTCCTTGGTGCCGATCCCTTCTTTGGCGCTGGCGAGGACTGCGTCATGGGTGTCGAGGCCGATGATCTCCTCGATCTCCGCCTTGACACGCTCCGGTTCGGCGGCGGGAAGGTCGATCTTGTTCAGCACTACGAACACTTCGAGATTGGCGTCCAGGGCCAGGTAAACGTTGGCGAGCGTCTGCGCCTCGACCCCCTGGGAGGCATCGACCACCAGGAGGCCACCCTCGCAGGCGGTCAGCGAGCGGGAGACCTCGTAGGTGAAGTCGACGTGTCCGGGAGTGTCGATCAGGTTCAGGATGTAGTCCTTGCCGTCGTCGGCGCGGTAGTTGAGCCTGACCGTCTGGGCCTTGATGGTGATGCCGCGTTCGCGTTCCAGGTCCATCTTGTCCAGGAACTGGTCCTGCTTCTCGCGGGCGGAAACGGTCCCCGTGAATTCGAGCAGGCGGTCGGCGAGGGTGGATTTGCCGTGGTCGATGTGGGCGATGATGGAAAAGTTGCGGATATGCTCGAGTACCATATTGTCCTTTATCGGGCGGAGATTAACTCGCGAAGGATATAGAAACAAGCGGTAATTGTAAAGGAATTTCTAGGTGTAAACGGGGGTTAGCGGTAGGGGCGGGGCAGGGTTCCCGGGGAGCGGGAAGGGGCGGGAGAGGGGGGGCTTTTCCCTCTCCCGCGTCGGCATCAGGCCAGCCGGAACTGGCCGACCAGGCGCTGCAGGTCCTGCGAAAGCGAGGCGAGGTTGCTCGCCGCATTGGCGCAGGTGTGTGCGCCGCGCGAGGTGTCCTGCACCACTTCGGTGATCTGCATGATGTTGTTGGTGATCTCGCCCGTGGTCGCGGTCTGTTCCTCGGCCGCGGTGGCGATCTGGTTCACCTGCTCGGTCACCTCGCTGATTTGCCTCAGGATCTCCTGCAGCGACTCGCCCGATTTGGCGGCCTCCCTGGTGCCGTGCTCGACCTGGCGCACCCCTTCTTCCATGGCTCCCACGGCTTCGCGGGTCTCGTTCTGGATCGATTTGATCATCTCGCCGATCTCGCGGGTGGCGCGGGTGGTGCGTTCCGCCAGTGCCCGGACCTCGTCGGCGACTACGGCGAAACCGCGTCCCTGCTCGCCGGCGCGCGCCGCCTCGATGGCGGCGTTCAGGGCCAAGAGGTTGGTCTGGTCGGCGATGTCCTCGATGGTGCCGATGATGGCTCCGATCTGGTCGCTGCGCTCGCCAAGCCCCGCCACCGTCGCCGCCGAAGTCTGCACCTGGGCCGCGATCCGGTTCATGACCTGCACGGTCTGCTCGACCACGGCCGTGCCGGCCTGGGCGCGTCCGGTCGCCTGCTCGCCCCCGGCGGCGGCCCTGTGGCAGCTCTGCGCGATGTCGGCGGAGGTGGCAGCCATCTCCTCGCTGGCGGTGGCCACGGTCCCGGTCTGGGACGCGACCTCCTCGGCGCCGGTGGCAATCTGTTCAGAGGTGCTGTGCAGGTCGTTGGCGGCCGAGGCGACCTGGAGGCTGTTGGCCACCACCTGGTTCATGGTGTCGTTCAGCTTCTGCGCCATCTCGTTCACTTCCGCCGCCAGCAGCCCCATTTCGTCGCGGGTGGCGATGCTCGAGCGGGCGGTGAGGTCGCCACTCGCCACCTCGGCCAGGGTGTCGAAAACCATCTTGAGCGGCCTGCTGATGGAGTTCGCGATGAGCAGGCCGATGACGGCCAGGAGCACGGCGGACAGCGCAGTGAGACCGATCATGAAGATCTGCGCGGAGTTGTACGCGGCGAGGTCCTGCTGGTAGAGGTCCTTGGCACTCTTCTCGTTTTCGGCGACGAGGTCGCTGATCGCGTCCGCAGGCTTCTTGTAAAGGGGCGCCACCGAACTGGTTGCGAAGTTGACCGTGTCCTTGCGGGCCTCAGGGTTGCCCGCACTTTGCTGGGTCAGTTGCTGCAGCTTGGCTCCCTGCACCAGGTACTCTTCGTACCCCTGCTTGAACATCGCGATCAGGCCCTTCTCCTTGGCGTCGAGGTCATACTTCAGGAACTTCGCCTGGGTCTCCTCTATGCGCTGCTTCCTTTTTTGCAGGTCATCGACCCGCTCCTTGATCTTGATCGGGTCTTCCAGCAGCATCATGTAGACCAGGTCCAGCCTGATGGCCAGCAGATCGTTCTTCATGTCGTTGAGCATCCCTACGTGGATGACGGAGGTGTTCATCTCGGCCTGATCCCCGGACATGACCCGCATCTTGTGCAGGCTGGCACCGGCGATGACTATGAGTGTGATTACGGCTATCGCCACGAGACATAGACTCTTCGTTTTAACTTTCAGGTTCATCCAGAAATTCATAACAGCCCCCTTTATGTCTACCCGAGGTCGGGTTTCCCAGATGGATATAGGGGCGTTATCGGTATTATGACTGTAAACTTGAGGGCCAATTGCTAAACTTGTAGAGCAGGGTGGATCCGGTTCGCCTCGGATGTTGTAAGCCGATGCGCGCATGCTAAAGTTTCCAGTCGTCACCGAAGGCCCCGGCCATCCATCCTCTACAGCAAAAGGAGCGTGTTATGCCGCTGCATACCGACGTGATTCCTTCCTACACCCCTCCCGACTTCCGCCGCCCCAAGCTCGCGGCCGCGCCCGCGGCAAAGTTCGCGCCCGCTCCCGCCGACGGCGTACTGCCTGAGAATTTCCATGCCACCTCCAATCACCCCGAGTACGTGCACCTGGGGGGAGGGGAGTGGCTCCTCGCGCCGCAGAGCAGAATGGACTGCGTCATGGTGTTGCGCGGCAAGGAGTTGGACGTGGTCGAGCCGCGCCGGGTGTGCCGGGGCGACATGGTGGCCATCGGGCGCACCGAGAACGGCGAGGAGGGGATCTATCTCCATATCGGAGGGTTTTTGAACCTCGCCGAGCCGTTCGCTGACAAGTTCTCCTTCAGAAGCCGCGGCACCAGGGAGACCCCCTTTTCCCGCTCCTACGACGAGCTGTACCAGGTGCTGCGGCACGACCGCGACCACGGTTACATCGTCTGGGTGCTGGGGCCGGCGGTCGCCTTCGACATGGACTGCAGAAACGCCATGCAGGGGCTGATCGAGGCGGGGTACTGCCACGCGCTTCTGGCCGGCAACGCCCTGGCCACCCACGACCTGGAGGCGGCCCACTTCCGCACCGGCCTGGGGCAGAACATCTACACCCAGGCCATCATGCCCATGGGGCACTACAACCACCTGGACATCATCAACGAGGCGCGCCAGGCGGGGGGGATCCCGCACACCATCGAGAAACTCGGGCTCGATGACGGCATCATGTATGCCTGCAGCAGGAAGAAGATTCCCATTGTCTTGGCCGGCTCGATCCGCGACGATGGGCCGCTGCCCGAGGTGATCCCGGACGCCTACCAGGCCCAGGATGCCATGCGGGTCCATGCCCGGAAGGCGACCACGGTCCTGGCAATAGCCACCCAACTGCACTCCATCGCCTTCGGCAACATGGTGCCCAGTTATCGGGTCGAGCCTGATGGCGGGGTACGGCCGGTGTACTTCTATGTAGTGGACATGGCCGAGTTCTCGGTGGACAAACTCGCCAACCGCGGCTCCGCCCAGGCGGTGGGGCTTTTGACCAACGCCCAGGACTTCGTGGTCAACCTCTGGAACCATCTCAAGAATCTTGGTTAGACAGGAAAGGTACGGTCATGGAAAACGGCATCAGGATGATAGGAGTACCGCTCGATCTCGGGCAGGAACAGCGCGGCGTGGATCTGGGGCCGGGGGCGCTGCGCTACGCGGGGCTTTCGGCGCGGTTGTCGGGTCTCGGATACATCGTGGAAGATATCGGCAACCTCGCGGTGCCGGTGCGGGACGTGCTGGGTGCCGAGCGGGAGGCGCGCTACCTTCCCTCCATCCGGCAGGTCTGCGAAACGGTATACCAGGCCGGGCGCAGCGCCGTCACCCAGGGCTTCATGCCCATCTTCATGGGGGGGGACCATTCTATGGCGATCGGTTCCATCGGCGGGGTGACCGACGAGCAGCCCGCTGCGGTGATCTGGGTGGACGCGCATGGCGATTTCAATACCCCGCACAGCAGCCCCAGCGGTAACATCCACGGCATGGCGCTGGCGGCGCTTTTGGGGGAGGGGTTTCCGGAACTGGTCAACGTGGGGCGTCCCGGGGCGAAGCTGCATGTCTCCGACATCATCCTGATCGGGCTGCGCGAGCTCGACCCGGAGGAGAAGCAGCGCCTGCGCGCCTCCGGCATCAAGGGGTACACCATGCGCGATATCGACGAGCGGGGCATGGCGGCCATCGCGCACGAGGCGCTGGGGCGGCTCGCCCACCGCACCCGGCTGCACGTGAGTCTCGATCTGGACGGGCTGGACCCGCTCGAGGTGCCGGGGGTGGGGACCACCGCGCCCGGGGGCATCACTTACCGTGAGGCGCAGCTGCTCATGGAGATCATTGCCGACTCCGGCCTTTTGCGGTCGATGGACATCGTCGAGATCAACCCGATCCTCGACAACAGCAACCGCACCGCCAAGATTGCGGTCGAGCTGACCGCGTCCGCCTTCGGGGCCTCGATTCTCTAGGGGGACCGGCCGTCGCGCGGTGACAAAAAAAGCCTGCCCGGGATACCGGACAGGCTTTTTCATTTCAAGTAGGGGGATGGCTAGCTGCCGACCTTGGCGTGCTTCACCACCTTGAGCTTCTCGGCGATGAACATGTAGCCTTGGCTGTACTTGGCGAACTTGCCGGTCGCGTCGATCTCGTCGCCAACCTTGGGGGGGGCGGCAGGGTACTTCACCGGTATGTAGATCTTTTCGCACCCGTTTTTGCACTGGGATTCTTTGGTGTCCATGAGGCCGATTACGCCTTTGTCATAGGGAGATATGCCCGCCATGACGCCGGTCAGGGTGATGGTCCCGGTGAAGAACTGAGGGTTAGTGCCAACCTCGGCCACGGTGACCGTTTTTACCTGTCCGACTTTTCCCACCGTGACGGCAAGCGCCACGCCGAGCACGATGGCTACCGCGATGATAATCGTCTTTTGCACGCTGATTCTCCTGAAATGTATTGTGGGCCGCGAGGGAAGGTTACCTCCATCCCCGCAGCCGGATCCGTATGAAACGACGGAGGAGTTACGCCGCCTCGGGCGGATAGTCTATGCTGCGCACGAAGGCGCTCAAGGGGTATCCCTTGGGAGGATGCTGGGGCAACGTTTCCTTGGCGAGGATCGCGCGCTCCACCGTCACCGGGGCGTGGAGGATCATGGTGATGCAGGCGAAACAAGGACAATCCGGGGAGGAACTGTGGCCCGCGCCGGTGGCCGGGTGCTCGCCGCCGGTATCGCAGCAGATGACATGAACGGGATCCTGCGCCAAGGTGGCGGCCGTCGCGGCCACACCGCTCAGGGTCAACAGGGAGACAACCAGTAACAGTGCTCCGAATATGCGCAGAAATTGCCTTTTCACGCCGATCACTTTATGAAGTTTCCCTCTTCATTGTCAAGTTGAAAAAAACTCGGTTCAGTCGGAGAAAAGACCACTTGCTCGCGGGGGGCTGGGGGGCACAAACAAGGCCCGTGCTCCTTCGGGGAGTCACGGGCCTTTGACAGAAATTCGGAAGGCTATGAGAGAAGATGCCGCGGGCTTAGTACCCAGGCACCACGACGTCGAGGTGACCGTCGTTGGGGCAGAAGATGAGCCCGTGCACCGGCACGTCCTTGGGGATCAGCGGGCTGTTGCGGATGATGCTGGTGACCCGCTCCACGTTCTCCTCCGGGCAGCTGAAGGCGCCCACCCACTGGCCCAGATCCGGGTCCAGATCGTCGATGGCGGCCGGATCGACGCCGCGCTCCACCATCTTCGCCTTGAGCTGCTCCACGTCCACCGATCCCATGCCGCAATCCTTGTGGCCGATCACGAAGATCTCCTCCACGCCCAGCAGGAATACGGCCGCCACCAGGCTGCGGATGACGCCGCCGTTGGGGTCGACCAGGGTATTGCCGGCGTTCTTGATCACCTTGGCGTCGCCGCGCTTGATGCCCATGGCGGGTTCGAGGAAATCGACCAGCCTGGTGTCCATGCAGGTGAAGATGGCAAGCTGCTTCTTGGGGTCTTTGGGCAGGGGAGGGAACGCTCCGGGGCGGACGAATTTCTTGTTGTGGGTCAGGACTTTATCGAGAAGAGTCATTGTTCTCCGTTTCCTTCGGGTTGATGTGCAAAACGGTTTTTTAAGCCGAAACTCCGCTCAAGTCAAGCAAAAGGGGCCCCCGCCCGGTATACGGGCGGGGGGCCCTTTTCGTTTTACGCGTTCTGAACGTCTACGACGGCGATGGCTGCCATGTTGACCACGTCATTCACGTCGTCGCCCCGCTGCAGCACGTGCACCGGCTTGTTCATCCCCATGAGGATGGGGCCGATGGCCTCGGCGCCCCCGAGGCGGCGCAGGAGCTTGTAGCAGATGTTGCCCGAGTTCAGGTCCGGGAAGATGAGCACGTTGGCCGGGGTCTTAAGCTTCGAGAAGGTGAAGCCGTCCAGAAGCTCCGGGACCACCGCGGTGTCCGCCTGCATCTCGCCCTCGACGATCAGGCTGGGCGCGCGCTCCTTGACCAGTTCCACGGCGCGCTTCACCTTCCTGGTCTGCGGGTGGTCCACCGAGCCGAAGTTGGAGAAGGAGAGCATGGCGATTCTCGGCTCCACCCCCAGCATGGCGACCTTCTCGGCGGCGAGGATGGCGGTCTCGGCCAACTCCTCCGCAGTCGGGTCGATGGTCACGGTGGTGTCGGCCAGGAAGTAGACGTCCTTCTTGAACACCATCATGTAGAGGCCGTGCACGCTGGAGAGTCCCGCCTGCTTGCCGAGCACCTGGAGCGCCGGGCGGATGGTCTCGGGATAGTGGGTGTCGATGCCGCCCAAGAGGGTGTCAGCGTGCCCCTGGGCCACCATCATGGTGGAGAACTGCACGCGGGACTTGCGGCGCATGATGCGCTGGCACTCGGAGAGGGTGAGCCCCTTTCTCTGGCGCCGGTGGTAGAGTTCCTGCGCGTAATCGTCGGTGTGCTCGCTCTCGGTCGGATCGACGATGGGGACCTCGAGGTCGAGGTTCAGGTCATCCATCTTCTGCTGGATCTTCTTGCGGTCACCCACGAGGATCGGCTGGGCGATCCCTTCTTCTACGAGGATCTGGGCCGCGCGCAGGATCTTCTCGTTGTCACCTTCGGGGAAGACGATCTTTTTGGGGTCGCTCTTCGCCTTGTTGATGATGCTGCGCATGATCTCTTTGGAGCGACCCTGGGTCGATTCCAGCTGCTCGATGTACTTAGACATGTCCTCGATGGGCATGCGTGCGACGCCGCTGTTCATGGCGGCCTGGGCGATGGCGGGTGCCACGTGCAAAAGGACGCGCGGGTCGAACGGCTTGGGGATGATGTAGTTGGGGCCGAAGGAGAACTTCTCGTTGCCGTAGGCCTTGGAGACCGAGTCGGGCACCTCCTCCTGGGCAAGTCGCGCCAGGGCGTGTACCGCGGCGAGCTTCATCTCCTCGTTGATGGCGGTGGCGCGTACGTCGAGTGCCCCGCGGAAGATGAAGGGGAAGCCGAGTACGTTGTTCACCTGGTTGGGATAGTCGCTCCTGCCGGTGGCGATGATCACGTCTCCGCGCACCCCGTGCGCCTCCTCCGGGGTGATCTCCGGGTCGGGGTTGGCCATGGCGAAGATGATCGGGTTGGGCGCCATGCTCCGGATCATTTCCGCTGTGAAGGCTCCCTTGGCGGAAAGGCCGAAGAGGACGTCGGCGCCTTTGGCCGCCTCCTCAAGCGTCCGGAAATGGGTGTCGGCGGCGAAGAGTTCCTTGTACTTATTCATCCCCTCCACTCTGCCCTTGTAGATGACCCCCTTGGTGTCGCACATGATCATGTTGTTGGGCTTCACGCCCAGCGCGATGGCGAGCTTGGCGCAGGAGTTGGCCGAGGCGCCGGCGCCGTTGACGACGATCCTGATGTCCTCGATCTTCTTGCCCACGAGCTGCAGCGCGTTCAAAAGGGCGGCCGACGAGATGATGGCGGTACCGTGCTGGTCATCGTGGAAGACCGGGATCTTCATGGTCTTTTTGAGCTCTTCCTCGATGTAGAAGCACTCGGGCGCCTTGATGTCCTCCAGGTTGATGCCGCCGAAGGTCGGCTCCAGGAGCTGGCAGGCCTTGATGATTTCGTCCGGGTTCTCGGTATCGAGCTCGATGTCGAAGACGTCGATGTCGGCGAAACGCTTGAAGAGGACCCCTTTACCCTCCATGACCGGCTTGCCGGCGAGCGCGCCCAGGTTGCCAAGCCCAAGGACCGCGGTGCCGTTGGAAACGACGGCGACCAGGTTCCCCTTGGCGGTGTACTTGTAGGCGTCATCGGGGTTTTCCTGGATGGCGAGGCAGGGTTCGGCGACACCCGGGGAGTAGGCAAGCGACAGGTCTGCCGCGGTCTGGCACGGTTTGGTGGCGATGACTTCGATCTTTCCTTTTCTACCGCCGGAGTGGTAGTCGAGTGCCCCTAATTTCTTGCTCATTTCATTCTCCTTTGACCCATAGGATGAGCGGCTGCCCGCCATTGAATCCATCTGCTCTTGGTTTTACTTCGTCACGACCACGAGGACCCTGACCTCCTTGCCGTCATGGCTCAGGAGGCGGTGCCCGATGCTCGACTCGAAATAGAGGGAATCCCCTTCGTGCAGGGTGATTTTCTTGTCGTCCAACAGGAAATCGGCGTTTCCCTTCATGACGTAGATGAACTCCTCGCCGTCATGGCTGTAGGTGTTGGCCTCGGGCGCTTTCTCGGTGAGGGTGACCATGAAGGCGTCCATCTTCTTGTTCTGCTTGTAAAAGGAAAGGGATTCGTAGAAGTAGCCCTGTTTGGTCCCCTCCTTGGAGATAACCCGGGGCACGATACGCCGTTCGTGCGCGCGCACGACCTCGTACTTGCGGTCGTCCTCGTCTTCGCTGAAAAGCTGGGCAAGCTTGATGTCGAAGAACTTGGCGATCTTGGAGAGGGTGGCTATCGGAGGGGAAACGTTGTCGTTTTCGATCTGCGAGATCAGGGCCGGGGAGAAACCGGTCTCGTTGGCCACTGCCTGCAGGGTCAGTTTTCGGGCCTGTCGCAATTTCTTCAGTCTCGACCCGATGTTGTACTCTGACATGCGGCTGCTCCTGTGGTGAATAATCCACCGTTTTACTTCGGCTAAAATTATTCAGTTTTGGTAAAAAGTCAATTTAAATAGTAAAAAACTAGAAAAAATTAATCCACCGGTAAGGTGGCGGGGCGACTGAGAGTAACACGTTGGGTGGCCTTCAGGCAAGGGTGCGCGGAGGTGTGGGCCGATCCTTTTACTGTGTTTTAAAATCGCGTTTACTGATATCGAACCGCCAGCCCTTCGCGATGCCTTTTTCGATGCCGCCAAGGTGTCCGTGCGCCCGTAGCTGCCGCCTGCCGCGGATAGGTGAGTGATGACGAAAGGAGAGCAGAGATCCCCTCTCCCTCCGGGATAGGGTTAGGGTGAGGGTGTTTGCCAGGGGCAACAGAATGAATAGGGCGCGGCAGGGCCCTCACCAGCCCTGCGGGCACCATCTCCGACCGGGAGAGGGGATGTGCAGGGCGTCGCTCTCCCGGTGCAGCAGCCAGGTGGCGACGGGTGGGCACCCTCAGGAGATGATTTTATTCAACTCTGCGAGGAGGAGGGGGAGGTCGACCTTGTGCACGGTCGCGCCGTGTTCCAGTTGCTCGAAGTCGGCGATCTGGCAGTCGAAACAGTCGAGTCCGTGCCGTTCGAAGACGGGGAGGGTCTGGGGGTAACGCCTGAGGATTTCGTTTATGGTCATGTCCTTGCTGATCATACGGCCTCCTGTGACTGTCTTTTCGGAAATAAAAAAGGCGCTGCTGTCCGCAAGCGCCTTTCGTGCTATCAAAGGTGGTCTGTCTGGCAACCGTTCATGTCAGCGTCCCGGCCTGAACTTGGCGTCGAGGGCGCTCTTCACCAGCGGCGGCACCAGCTTGTCTACCGGACCGTTCAGGTGGCTCACCTCTTTGACGATGGAGGAGGAGAGGTAGCTGTAGGGAACCGAGGTCATCATGAACAGCGTCTCCACCTCGCGGGTGATGTTGCGGTTCATCTGCGCCAACTGGAACTCGAACTCGAAGTCGGACACTGCCCGTAAGCCGCGGATGACCACGGTGGCGCCGGCGCGGCGCACATAGTCGACCAGGAGCCCCTCGAAGGTCTCGACCTTGGCCTGCGGGCGGTCCTTGAGGATCTCCGAGAGCATGTCGATGCGCTCCTGAACGGTGAACAGGGCGTTCTTCTCCGAGTTTCTGGCCACTGCCACGATCACGCCGTCAAAAATCTTCAGGGCGCGGTCGATGATGTCCAGATGGCCGTAGGTTACGGGGTCGAAAGAGCCTGGATAGACAGCCACTCTCAGGGGCACGGTTCACCTCTGTCTGAAAGGGTCAGGAAGGAGAGGGCGGTGTCGCCGTAGACGCGGCGCTCGCTTTCAACCAGCCTGCCGAAACGCGTTGGTACATCCTCTTTGGCGGAGAACTCGGCGACCACGGTAGTGCCGCCGTCAATGAGCGGTGAGGTCGAGAGAAGCTCCAGTAGCCGTTGCGTGTGCCCCTCGGCATAGGGAGGGTCGAGGAACACCAGGTGGAACGGGGACTCGCCGCGGGAGAGCCACCGGACTGCGGCGGCGGCTTCCTGCACCACGACCCTGGCGTGCTCGGCAAGCCTGGTTGCCTCCAGGTTCTTGCGGATCAGTTCGGCGGAGTCCCGGTGTGAATCGATGAAGAGGGCGCTTTCCGCGCCGCGGCTCAGCGCCTCGATGCCGAGGTTTCCTGTCCCGGCGAAGATATCCAGCACCCGCATCCCGGAGAATTCCCCCAGGCGGCTCACCAGGATGCTGAAAAGCGCTTCCTTGACGCGGTCCGCGGTCGGGCGTACCCGCTGGTTTTTCGGGGCCAAAAGCTGCCGGCCACGGGCGCTTCCCGCGATCACCCGCATGAAGAGCACCTCCGGTGTCGATACGTCATCAAAAGAACAACTCCCCGGCCTGCGCGAGACTCTTGCCCGCGGCAGCGTATCAGCGGCGGGCCAATGTATGACAGTGCGTAGCCAGCTGCTCTATTAGCACGATGTATGGATAAGGTCAATCAAGTTTGCTGTTGACAGCCTTGGCGACGAGTATATAAATTACCTACTTTTAACTGGCTTAGGCAGGGGGGCGGATGAAAGAGGGCAATGCCTTGGAGCGCAACGATCTGGCCGGCTATGCGGCCACCAGCGCCACATCCCGCGGACGCAGGTACCACGAGGATTTCAGGGACAACCGTCCCGCCTTTGAAAGGGATCGCGACCGCATCATTCACTGTGCCGCATTCAGGCGTCTGGAGTACAAGACCCAGGTCTTTGTAAATCACGAGGGGGATTACTACCGTACCCGTCTCACCCATTCGCTTGAAGTGGCGCAGATCGGGAAGGGTATCGCGCGCCGGCTCGGCCTGAACGAAGAACTCACCGAGGCGCTGGCCCTCGCCCACGACCTCGGGCACACCCCCTTCGGGCACACCGGCGAGGAGGTGCTGAACCGCCTCATGGAAGGGTGCGGCGGCTTCGAGCACAACCTGCAGTCGCTGCGCGTGGTGGACGAGCTGGAAGAGCGCTATCCCGGCTTCAACGGCTTGAACCTTTCCTGGGAGGTGCGGGAGGGGATCGCCAAGCATTCCTCCCCCTACGATTCCCCGGCCCCCATCTTCGGCGAGTTCCTCCCCGGAATTGTCCCCACTATCGAGGCGCAGCTGATCAACTTCGCCGATGAAATCGCCTACAACAACCACGACATCGACGACGGCCTGAAATCCGGGTACATTAACCTGGGCCAGCTCAAGAAGGCCGAACTGTGGAACGAGGTCCACGAGGGAATCATGTCGCGCTACCCCGACCTGGACGTCGACCGCGGCGTGTGTCAGACCGTGAGCGCGCTGATCGGCGTACTGATCAACGACCTGGTGCAGACCACGGCGGACAATATCGCCAAGCTGAAGATCAAGACCCAGGAGGACCTGAGAAGGGTGAACGTGCCGGTGGTCTCTTTCAGCCCGGCCATGACCGAGCGCAACGCGCAGCTCAAGCGCTTTTTGTTTCAGAACCTGTACCGCCACTACAAGGTAGAGCGGATGCGGGTTAAGGCCGAGCGCTACCTGGCCGAGCTGTTCGAGGTCTACCTGAAGCACCCGACCCTGCTGCCCATGAAGCACCAGGCGAAGATGGAACGCGAAGGGCGTGAGCGCGTGATCTGCGACTACATAGCCGGCATGACCGACCGCTTCGCGCTGGACGAGTTCAAAAAGCTTTTCGAGCCGTACGAGAGGGTCTGAGCTGGTCCTCGCTGCGGAGCTGGCTGTACCCTTTCTGTAAACAAAAAGAATCAACTCTGCGACTTGAACCTGAGCCGAAAGCTGTGATAATAAGGCGCTCGGGAGAACAATATCTGTAGAGGTGATTGGGATGGCTTATCTTGAATGGAGTGACGCGCTGAGCGTCAAGGTGAAGGAGATCGACGAGCAGCACAAGAACCTGGTGGACATGCTGAATGCGCTGCATGACGCGCACATGGCGCGGGCCGGGAAAGAAGCGCAGAAGGAGATCATCGCCTCGATGGTGACCTACGTGGCCAACCACTTCCGAATGGAGGAGGCGTACATGCAGAAGTTCCAGTACCCTGAATTCCTGGCGCACAAAAGGGAGCATGACGAGTTCGCCGCCAAGGCCCTGGATCTGCAGGACCGCGCCGATAACGCCGGGCTCATCTTCACCGCCGAGATCCTGGAATTCCTCAAACGCTGGCTACAGGACCATATCCTGGGGACCGACATGAAGTACTCGGCCCTGTTCAACGCTTCCGGGCTGCGCTAGTTGGGCCAACCCGCACCCTGACCCTCTCCCAGGAGGAGAGGGGAGGTGGACCTAAAATGAAAAAGCCTCTCCCGGTCGATCCGGGGAGGCTTTTTGTTTCTTGCCGTTGCGGCTGCGCTTATTTTACCTTGGGCAGCTCCAGTTTCGGCTCCTTGGCCTGCTTGTAAAGCAGCAGGGTCCGTCCCAGCACCTGCGCCAGTTCCGCCTCGCAGGCGGTGCAGAGTTCTTCCGCGACGCTGTGGCGGTCCATGAGGCAACTCTCCAGCACTTTCACCTTGATCAGTTCATGGCTTGCCAGCGCCTCGATGGTTTCTTTGATCAGGGCCGCGCTGACGTCGCTCTTGCCCACCTGGATCACCGGTTTCAGGCCATGCCCGAGTGCCCGGAGAAATCTCTTCTGCTTTCCTGTCAACATCACATCTTCCTTTTGTACCCATGCAGGCTTTCGGGGCGGGCCCGATACCATGCAAAAAGTCTTCATTATTCCGAGAACGGTGCGAGCTTTATAACATTTTGCCCTTGCTATGGCAAGGACAGTGAAAATGATGTCGTTGAATGTCTTTCAGAGGGGCCGACGCAAGACGGAGTTGCTGCCCGAAAGGGCGTGGGGGCAGGGTGAAAGCATCGGCTGGTTGTGAGTGAAACTTAATCGGATTCCGCCTGATTCAGCCCTCGTTTTTCTTGACTCTGCTGAGCCTCGATGCTAGTTTGTCTCAAATTTATCTGATGCCTTTTAAATTAGCCCCGTGAGGTTAGCAAAGGTGAAGCATAAAGCACTCTTTTACTATCTAACGAAAGAGCCTTTTCGCCCATCTGCGCGGAAAGGCTCTTTTTTAATTACGCGCCCCGGCGCGACCACGTTCAACGACAGGCGCTACGCCGATGACAGGGGGTTATTATGGCTGAAAACACTGTGATACTGGACGGCACCGGCGTTAAAAGGGCCCTGACCAGGATAGCCCACGAAGTACTGGAGAAGAACAAAGGAGTCGAGGGACTCGTACTGGTCGGCATCAGGACCGGTGGGGTGCACCTGGCCCAGGAACTGGGCGCCCGCCTGAGCGAGATCGAAGGGGTCGAGGTGCCGGTCGGCGCGGTGGACATCACCATGTACCGTGACGACATCAAGGGACACCACGAGCACCTGCCGGTCGGCAAGACCGAGCTTCCTTTCTCCGTGGAAGGCAAGAAAGTGGTGCTGGTGGACGACGTCCTCTTCACCGGCCGCACCATCAGGGCGGCCATGGACGCCATCTTTGACCAGGGGCGTCCCGCCTGCATTCAGCTCGCCGTGCTGGTGGACCGCGGGCACCGCGACCTCCCCATCCGTGCCGACTTCGTCGGGCGCAACGTGCCGACCAGCCGCAGCGAGAACATCATGGTCGCCTTCGACGCCGACAACAAGCCGACCGAGGTCATCCTGCAAAAGTAGGGGCGAATAATCATTCGCCCTTGACGGTGCTTCAACTCTTTTAATGTTTTTTACGCGCCACGTACGGTGCGTGGCGCAAAACTAGTTTCTGGGGGGGGACCATGGGTTTCAGGCACAAAGACATCATCGCCCTGAAGGATCTGACCAAAGAGGAGATCGAACTGCTCCTCGACACGGCGGACAACCTAAGCGAGATCAACCAGCGTGACATCAAGAAGGTGCCGACTCTGCGCGGCAAGACGGTGATCAACCTCTTCTACGAGGCCTCCACCAGGACCCGCACCTCCTTCGAGATCGCCGCTAAACGCCTATCCGCCGATGCGGTCAACATCACCGCGTCGACCAGTTCCGTGGTTAAGGGCGAAACCCTCTCCGACACCGCCGCCAACATCCTCGCGATGAAGCCGGACATCATCGTCATGCGCCATTCGGTCTCCGGCGCCCACGAGTACCTCGCCAAGCGCGTTTCCTGCTCGGTGATCAACGCCGGTGACGGCGCGCACGAGCATCCCTCCCAGGGGCTTTTGGACATGCTGACCATGCGCCAGAAGTTCGGCAAATTGGCCGGTCTCAAGGTCGCCATCGTTGGCGACATCACCCACAGCCGCGTGGCCCGCTCCAATATCTACGGCCTCACCACTATGGGCGCACACGTCTTTTTGGCGGGTCCCCCGACCATGATGCCCCCCGGTATCGAGCGTCTGGGCAATGTGACCGTCTGCAAGGACATGCGCGAGGCGGTGGACCAGGCCGACGTGGTCATGATGCTCAGGATCCAGCTGGAGCGCCAGGGCAAGACCCTGGTTCCCAGCATGCGTGAATACTCCCGCTACTTCGGCCTCAACCCCGCCGTGCTCGCCCTGGCCAAGAAGGACGCCATCGTCATGCACCCCGGCCCGATCAACCGCGGCGTGGAGCTTGCCTCCTCGGTTGCCGATTGCGACCAGTCCGCGGTCCTCAAGCAGGTGGAGAACGGCGTCGCCGTCAGGATGGCCATGCTGTACCACGTCTGCGGCGGCGAACCGGTGGAATAAGGGAGAGGCCGTTCTAGGTTCTATGTTCTACGTTCTACGTTGGACATAGACGACGAACCTTTTACGAAATATCGAGAGGCTGTTCTTCGTACTACCCTGCGCCGGGGCCAAGGCCTTTAACGTAGAACCTAGAACGTAGAACATAGAACTTGTTTTTGGAGGTTTGCATGAATCTTCTGATAAAAGGTGGGCGTGTTATCGATCCTTCGCAGGGGATCGACGAAACGATGGATGTGCTTATTGCCGACGGCGTGGTGCTCGAGTTGGGGCAGGGGATTGCTGCACCGGAAGGTACCCAGACCATCGATGCCTCCGGGCTTCTGGTCACCCCGGGCCTGATCGACATGCACGTGCACCTGCGCGATCCGGGCCTCGAATACAAAGAGGACATCGCCACCGGCAGCCGCGCCGCTGCCGCCGGCGGCTTCACCTCGGTCGCCTGCATGCCCAACACTTCTCCCGTGATCGACAACAAGGCTGTCGCCTGCTACGTGGTGAACAAGGCCCAGAGCG
Organism: Geomonas propionica; assembly: GCF_016458235.1. Classification (GTDB taxonomy): domain Bacteria; phylum Desulfobacterota; class Desulfuromonadia; order Geobacterales; family Geobacteraceae; genus Geomonas; species Geomonas propionica. The sequence goes on from NZ_JAEMHK010000011.1 coordinate 175,905, forward strand.
AGGCGCTGGTCAATGTCTTCCCGATCGGTTCCATCACCAAGGGGAGCAAGGGAGACAGCCTGGCCGAGATGGGCGATCTTAAAGAGGCGGGCTGCGTGGCAGTATCGGACGACGGCAAACCGGTGTGCAACTCCGAGTTGATGCGCCGCGCCCTCGAGTACGCCAAAGGGGTCGGCATCACCGTGATCTCCCACTCCGAGGATCTCGCCCTGGTGGGTGAGGGGGTGATGAACGAAGGGTTCGTCTCCACCGAACTCGGGCTCAAGGGGATCCCCTGGGCAGCCGAAGATATCGCGGTGGCCCGCGAGGTCTACCTGGCCGAGTTTGCCTGTGCACCGGTGCACATCGCCCACATCTCCACCGCCGGGTCCGCGCGCATCATCCGCAACGCGAAAGCCCGCGGCGTGAAGGTGACCTGTGAGACCGCACCGCACTACTTCAGCCTGACCGACGACGCGGTGCGCGGCTACAACACCAACGCCAAGATGAACCCGCCGCTGAGAGGCGAGTCCGACGTGGCGGCCATGAAGGCGGCGCTTGCCGACGGCACCATCGACGCCATCGCCACCGACCATGCTCCGCACCACCCGGACGAGAAGGACGTCGAGTTTAACGTGGCGCTGAACGGCATCGTCGGCCTGGAAACGTCCCTGCCGCTGTCGCTGAAGCTGGTCGAGGACGGGGTGCTGGATCTTAAAGCGCTGGTTTCGGTGATGTCCTGCAACCCCGCAAAAATCCTCGGGCTGGATCGTGGCACCCTGAGGGTTGGGGCGGTCGGCGACGTCACCGTCATCGATCCGGGCAAGGAGTGGCAGGTGGAAGCGGCCAAGCTTGAATCGAAGTCGAAGAACTCGCCGTTCCTTGGGTGGAAGATGAAGGGGAAAGCGGTCTACACCGTGGTCAAGGGACAGGTGGTGTACCAGGCATAAGGATGTTCTCCTCCCCCTCCCTTGACGGGAGGGGGCAGGGGGGTGGGTGAAGCCGCAAGCAGAGCAAGTTGTGGCACCTACCCCCACCCCCTAACCCCCTCCCGCGAGGGGAGGGGGACAGATTTAAAACTCGCGTCTTTTGGCGCGGCAGAAATATAACGGATTCGGGAGAAGATACATGAAAGCAGTGCTAGCTCTGGCGGACGGCCGGATTTTCAAAGGGAAGGCCTTCGGCGCAACGGGCGAAACCAGCGGCGAGGTGGTGTTCAACACCGCCATGTCGGGCTACCAGGAAGTGCTCACCGACCCCTCGTACAAGGGGCAGATGGTCACCATGACCTACACCCAGATCGGGAACACCGGGATCAACCCCGAGGACATCGAGAGCAACCAGCTCTACCTCTCCGGCTTCATCGTGCGCGAGTACCTCGATTGCTACTCCAACTACCGCGCCACCATGAGCCTGGACGCCTACTTGAAGGAGAACGGCGTCGTGGGCATCCAGGGGATCGACACCCGCGCCCTGACCCGGCACCTGCGCGACAAGGGTGCCCAGAACGGCATCATCTCCACCATCGACTTCGATCCGGAGAGCCTGGTGAAAAAGGCCCGCGCCATCCCGTCCATGAGCGGCCTCGACCTCGCCACCGGCGTTACCTGCTCCGCCCCCTACCACTGGACCCAGGGGCTGTGGGACCTGCAGACCGGCTACCCGGAAGTCGACAAGAGGGACCTGAAGTACAAGGTGGTCGCCTACGACTTCGGCATCAAGCTGAACATCCTGCGCTGCCTAGTCTCCGCAGGCTGCGACGTGACCGTGGTGCCGGCTACTTTCCCGGCCGAGTCGGCGCTCGCCATGAACCCTGACGGCATCTTCCTCTCCAACGGCCCGGGCGACCCCGAGCCAATGAAGGAAGTCATCGAGAACATCAAGAAGTTCGTGGGCAAGAAGCCGATCTTCGGCATTTGCCTCGGCCATCAGCTCCTGGGGCTCGCTCTCGGCGGCCGTACCGTCAAGCTGAAGTTCGGCAACCACGGCTCCAACCTTCCGGTCATGGACATCGCCACCAAGAAGGTCGAGATCACCGCCCAGAACCACGGTTTCTCGGTCGACATCCTCTCGCTCGCCAACGTCGCCGGTCTCGCCCACGAGAACCTGAACGACCAGACCGTCGAGGGAATGGCGCACAAGAGCCTGCCGATCTTCTCGGTGCAGCACCACCCCGAGGCGTCCCCGGGGCCGCACGACTCGCACTACCTGTTCGACAGGTTCGTGGAGATGATGGAGAAGCATAAAGGGTAATAAACCTTCCCCCCTCCCAGCCTCCCCCCTCCGGGGGGAGGGGCGAAGAGTCCCCGCCCCCGGAGGGGTAGGGGTAGGGAGGGGGAAGCTGTTCAGTGAGAAGTTGAAGGAAGCGGCTGTAGGTTGATGAAATTTTTAGAGCTTTATGAAAATGGCGAGCTGTCCCGGCGCATCAAGATGGCCTACGCCCGTCTGGCCGCTTGCGACCTCTGCCCCCATGCCTGTGGTGTGAACCGGATGGCGGGGGAGACGGGGCTGTGTGAAAGCGGTAAGGAAGTCCGGATCGCCTCCGCCAACGTACACCGCGGCGAGGAACCGCCCATCTCCGGCACCAAGGGCTCCGGCACCATCTTCCTTTCGGGATGCACCCTAAACTGCAAGTTCTGCCAGAACTTCCCGATCAGCCAGCTTCGAAACGGCACCGACCTTACGGCGGGGCAGTTGGCGGACAAGATGGTGGGGCTGCAGAAGAAGGGCGTGCACAACATAAACTTCGTCACGCCGACCCACTTCACGCCGCAGATCCTGGCTGCGCTCTATCTCGCCATCCGCAAGGGATTCCGGATTCCCATCGTGTGGAACACGAGCGGTTACGAGAGGCTCGATACGCTGGCCCTGCTGGACGGCGTGGTAGATGTCTACCTGCCCGACATGAAGTACTGCTGCAACGATGTCGCCATAAAGCTCTCTGGCGCAAAGGGATATACCGAGGCGAACCGGCTGGCCCTGCCCGAGATGCTGCGGCAGGTGGGGCATCTGGAATGCGACGAGGACGGCATTGCCGTGCGCGGGTTGATCGTGCGGCACCTGGTGCTGCCGCTCCGGCAGGCGGGGAGTCCCGAGACGCTGGCCTGGATCGCCGAGCACCTCGGCACGGAAACGCACATCGCTCTGATGAGCCAGTATTTCCCGGCCCACGCCGCCGCGCAGACGCCGGGGATAGAGAGAAGGATCACCAGCGAAGAGTACGCCGAAGCGGTCGAAGCGCTGGAAGAACTGGAACTGGAAAACGGGTGGGTGCAGGACGAACCCCTGGGCGAATGATTATTCGCCCCTACAACGGCACAACCTGCAGACAATTTGTGATCCTTCGCCAAGGAGCTCGCACCTGTAGGGGCGAATAATCATTCGCCCGCCTTTAAAGATTCGCTTTCGACGGAACGTGTTTAATAAAGAGTAAATGGAGTGATTTACAATGCCTAAACGCACAGACATCAAGAAGATCCTCATCATCGGCGCGGGCCCGATCGTCATCGGCCAGGCGTGCGAGTTCGACTACTCCGGCACCCAGGCCTGTAAGGCCCTCAAGGAGGAGGGATACGAGGTAGTCCTCCTCAACTCGAACCCGGCAACCATCATGACCGACCCGGACTTCGCCGACGCCACCTACATCGAACCGGTGACCCCGGAGGTGCTGGCCAGGATCATCGAGAAGGAGCGCCCGGACGCGGTGCTCCCGACCCTGGGCGGCCAGACCGCGCTCAACACCGCCGTTGCAGTGGCCGAGAACGGCACCCTGGAGAAATTCGGGGTGGAACTGATCGGCGCTAAGCTCCCGGCCATCAAGATGGCGGAGGACCGCACCCTGTTCAAGGAGGCGATGGTGCGTATCGACCTCGCCGTGCCGAGGTCCGGTCTGGCGCACAACTACCAGGAGTCGATGGACGTCATCAAGTACGTCGGCTTCCCGGCCATCATCCGTCCTTCCTTCACCCTGGGCGGCACCGGCGGCGGCATCGCCTACAACATGGAAGAGTACGAGCGCATGTCCATGGCCGGCATCGAGGCTTCCCCGACAGACGAGATCCTGGTCGAAGAATCCCTGATCGGCTGGAAGGAGTACGAGCTCGAGGTGATGCGCGACACGGCCGACAACGTCGTGATCATCTGCTCCATCGAGAACTTCGACGCCATGGGCGTCCACACCGGCGACTCCATCACCGTGGCCCCGGCACAGACGCTGACCGACAAGGAATACCAGATCCTGCGCGACGCTTCGCTCAAGATCATCCGCGAGATCGGCGTCGACACCGGCGGGTCGAACATCCAGTTCGGCATCAACCCGAAAAACGGCCGCCTCATCGTCATCGAGATGAACCCGCGCGTTTCCCGCTCCTCGGCGCTCGCCTCCAAGGCAACCGGCTTCCCGATCGCCAAGATCGCCGCCAAGCTCGCTGTCGGTTACACCCTGGACGAGATCACCAACGACATCACCAAGGAGACCCCGGCCTGCTTCGAGCCGACCATCGACTACGTGGTGACCAAGATCCCGCGCTTCACCTTCGAGAAGTTCCCGGCAGCCGACGCGACCCTCACGACCCAGATGAAGTCGGTGGGCGAGGTGATGTCCATCGGCCGCACCTTCAAGGAGAGCTTCCAGAAGGCTCTACGCTCCCTGGAGATCGGCTCCTGCGGCTTCGAGTCCCGCTTCTTCGGCGTGGGCGGCGACACCCGCCGCGCCCTCACCGAAAAAGAGCGCAACCTGCTCCTGGACAAGCTCAGGACCCCCAACTGCGACCGCCTCTGGTACGTCGGCGACGCCTTCCGCTGCGGCATGACCGTGGAGGAGATCTACGCCCTCACCGCCATCGATCCCTGGTTCCTGCACAACATCCGCCAGATCATCGAGATGGAGGAGTGCCTGAAAGAGGCCGACCTCAAGGCGGGCGGTGACGTCCTGCGCGACACCCTTTGGGACGCCAAGCGCTACGGCTTCTCCGACAAGTACCTCGCACAGCTCTGGAAGATCACCGAGGGTGAGGTTCGCCAACTGCGCCTCTCCGTCGGCGTGAAGCCCGTCTTCAAGCGGGTTGACACCTGCGCCGCCGAGTTCGTGGCCCACACCCCGTACCTCTACTCGACCTATGAGGAGGAGTGCGAGGCGGAGCCGACCGACCGCAAAAAGATCATCATCCTGGGCGGCGGACCGAACCGCATCGGGCAGGGGATCGAATTTGACTACTGCTGCGTGCACGGTGTCTTCGCCCTCTCCGAGGACGGCTACGAGACCATCATGGTCAACTGCAACCCGGAGACTGTCTCCACCGACTACGACACCTCGGATCGCCTCTACTTCGAGCCGCTCACCTTCGAGGACGTGCTCAATATCGTGGACGTCGAAAAGCCGACCGGCGTCATCGTGCAGTTCGGCGGCCAGACCCCGCTGAAACTCGCCGTCGCCCTTGAGAAAGCCGGCGTACCCATCATCGGCACCTCGCCGGACGCAATCGACCGCGCCGAGGACCGCGAGCGTTTCCAGGAGATGTTGCAGAAGCTGAACCTGCGCCAGCCGGAGAACGGCACCGCCCGCTCCTTCGAGGAGGCCGAGGCCGTCGCCGACCGCATCGGCTACCCCGTCGTGGTTCGTCCTTCTTACGTGCTGGGCGGCCGCGCCATGGAGATCGTCTACGACGTCGATAACCTGCGCCGTTACATGCACACCGCGGTGCAGGCTTCCCCGGAGCACCCGATCCTGATCGACAAGTTCCTGGACGAGGCGATCGAGATCGACGTGGACGCCCTGTGCGACGGCAAGGTCGCCGTCATCGGCGGCATCATGGAGCACATCGAGGAGGCCGGCATCCATTCCGGCGACTCGGCCTGCTCGCTGCCGCCGTACTCCATCTCCCCGGAGATCGTCGAGGAGATCAGGCGCCAGACCAAGGTGATGGCGCTCGAGCTGAACGTGAAGGGCTTGATGAACGTCCAGTACGCCGTCAAGGACAACGACATCTACATCATCGAAGTCAACCCGCGCGCCTCGCGCACCTCGCCCTTCGTCTCCAAGGCGACCGGCAGGCCGCTGGCGAAGATCGCGGCGCGCGTCATGGCCGGCAAGTCCCTGGCCGAACTCGGCGTCACCGAAGAAATCATCCCGACGCACATCTCCGTGAAAGAGTCCGTCTTCCCGTTCGCCAAGTTCCCCGGCGTCGACACCATCCTCGGACCGGAGATGAAGTCCACCGGCGAGGTCATGGGCATCGGCGACACCTTCGCCAAGGCCTACGCCAAGGCCCAGATGGGCGCCAACGTGAAACTGCCGACCACCGGTAAAGTCTTCATATCAGTGAAAGACTTGGACAAAAAACATATTGTCAGCGCGGCAAAAAGACTGTATGATCAGGGCTTCGAATTGGTCGCCACGCGCGGCACCGCGAGCTACCTGCAGGAAAAGGGTATTCCGGTCCAGGTGGTCAATAAGGTACTCGAAGGCCGTCCCCACATCGTGGATGCGATCAAGAACAACGAGATCTGCATGGTGATCAACACCACCCACGGGGCCCAGGCGGTAGCGGATTCCTACTCGATCCGCAGGAACACCCTGATCAACAACGTCGCCTACTACACGACGGCATCGGGGGCACGGGCCGCGGTTGACGGCATCATTGCCACGGCGCAGTCCAAGCTGGAAGTGAAGTCCATCCAGGAATATCTGAAGTAACCGACTGGGGAGCGCCGCACAAGGCGCTCCCTTTCCAAATCCAGCACATGCAGCGCAGCGGGGGGCCTCCAGGCCCCCCTATAAGTTCATCAAGGAGCAAAACACGATGTCTCAGACAGTTCCATTGACCAAGGAGAGTTACGAGGCCCTGCAAGAGGACCTCAAACGCCTGATTAAGGAAGAGCGCCCCAAGGTAATCCAGGATATCGCAGAGGCCAGGGCACACGGCGATCTCTCTGAAAATGCGGAGTACGATGCGGCCAAGAACCGTCAGGGTTTCATCGAGGGGCGCATATTGGAGCTGCAGGACAAACTGGCGAGGGCCTACGTGGTAGACCTGTCCAACCTGAAGCCGGACAAGGTGGTCTTCGGCGCCACGGTCACCGTGTACGATACCGCGACCGAGGAAGAGATCACCTACAAGATCGTCGGTGAAGACGAGGCCGACATCAAGCTGGGCAAGATCTCCTGCACCTCGCCGGTGGGCAAGGCGCTGATCGGGCACAAGTTGGACGACTCCGTCCGTGTCAGCGTCCCTTCCGGGATGAAGGAATACGAGATCATCGAGATTCGCTACGAATAGCAGCAGCACTCACTCGTTTCGCACCACAACCAACATGCGCGCCAGCGCGTGACCAGGAGGATTTACATGGCTCAGGTAACCAAGGACATGACTTTTGCCGCAGTAATGAGGATGCACCCGGACGTCGTCAAGGTGCTTGCTAAATACAACCTCGGCTGCATCGGCTGCATGGGCGCTCAGAACGAGTCCCTCGAGCAGGGCTGCGCCGCCCACGGCATCAGCGTCGACGCCATCGTCGCCGACCTCAACAAGATCTTCGAATAACAAGACCGGCGCCCGGGGCACACTCCGGGCGCCTTTCTTTTACCTCCCATGCCGATCATAACGCTCGCACCAGACGGGTCGCTCAAGCTTCCGGAACAGCTCAGGGATTCCCTGAAGCTCAATCCAGGCGATCAAGTCAGCGTCGAGATCGTCGACGGCGCTCTCCGCGTTGCCAGGCACGTCCCGGCCCCCAAGCCCGCCAAACCCGTTAAGCCCGCACCAACCGCTCTAGTTTCCGTCCCCGAAGAACTGAAAAACCCGATGACCGTGATCAAGGGGGTAGGGCCCAAGCTCGCCGATATTCTGGCTAAAAAGGGGATCGCGACCGTCGAGGACGCCCTGTTCCTCCTTCCCAACCGCTATGAGGACCGGCGCCAGCTAAAGCGGATCGCTGAATTGCGCCCGGGAAACTCCGAGGCCTTCTTCGCCACCGTAGTCTCCGCCGAGGCGCAGGTCACCAAGGGGGGGCGACGCTACTTTGAGGCGATCGTCAGGGACGAGACCGGCAGCCTGCCACTCAAGTGGTTCCACTTCCATCCCCAGTTTCTTAAGAAGCAGTTTGTCGCCGGCCGGCGCGGCATCTTCATCGGAGACGTTGCCCAGTTCGGTTTTCAGCGCGAGATGCATCACCCCGAGGTTGAGTGGGCCGGCGAAGGGGAGGATATCGAGCAGGTCATGGCGCGGGACCCTGAGAACTTCGGCCGGATCCTCCCCGTGTACCCGCTTACCGAGGGGGTGAGCCAGAAGGTCATGCGCCGCATCATGCGCGACGCCGTGCCGCGCTACAGCCGTTACGTGAAAGAGGCGTTACCGGAAGACCTCCTGCGCCGGCATCGCCTCCTGAGCCTCCCGGTGGCGCTCAGGGAGGCGCACCAGCCTGACCCGTCCAGTTCGCTTGCCGATCTAAACAGCGGGCGCTCGGCGGCACATCGTTCGCTCGCCTTCGACGAACTGTTCTTCCTGCAACTTGGCCTCGCCATGAAGAAGCGGGGCGTCGCGCTCGAAGACGGCATCAGCTTCCAGGTCAGCCACCGCTACACCAAAGAACTGCTGAAACTGCTCCCCTTCAGCCTGACCGGTGCGCAGAAGCGGGTCCTCTCCGAGATCAAGGAGGACATGATCGCGCCGCACCCGATGCACCGCCTGGTGCAAGGGGACGTCGGCTGCGGCAAGACCCTGGTGGCTCTCATGGCTGCCCTCATCTGCGTCGAGAACGACTACCAGGTCGCCATCATGGCCCCGACGGAACTTCTGGCCGAGCAGCACTACCTGAACATCCACGGCTACTGCGAGAAGCTCGGCATCTCCGTTGCCCTTTTGACCGCCAGCATCAAGGGGAAGAACGACACCCTGGAGAAAATTGCCTCAGGTGAGACCCGCATCGTCGTGGGGACCCATGCCGTGATCCAGGACAAGGTCGAGTTCCACCGGCTGGGGCTGGGCATCATCGACGAACAGCACCGCTTCGGCGTCGTGCAGCGCGCGCTCTTGAAGAAGAAGGGGGCGAACCCGGACATTCTGGTGATGACGGCCACGCCGATCCCGCGCACATTATCCATGACCGTTTTCGGCGACCTTTCCCTCTCGGTGATCGACGAATTGCCACCGGGCCGGACCCCGATCGAGACCCGCATGGTGCGCGAGTCGCGCCGCCGCGAGATCTACTCCCTGGTGCGCGAGGAAGTGGGGAAGGGGAGGCAGACCTACGTCATCTACCCGCTGGTCGAGGAATCGGAAAAGATCGACCTGAAGGCCGCCGTGCAGATGGCCGAGCACCTGGCCCAGGAGGTGTTCCCGGACCTGCGCGTGGCCGTGCTGCACGGCAGGATGAGCGCCGCGGAGAAGGAAGCTGTGATGAAGGGATTCAAGGCGGGCGAAACCGATATCCTGGTTTCCACCACCGTCATCGAGGTGGGCATCGACGTCCCCAACGCGACGGTGATGGTGATCGAGCACGCCGAGCGCTTCGGGCTCTCGCAGTTGCATCAGTTGCGCGGCAGGGTAGGGCGCGGCAGCGAGCGCTCGCGCTGCATTTTGTTAGCAGGCGACAAGCTTTCCGAGGACGGCCAGAAGCGGTTGGAAGTGATGGTGCAGAGTTCTGACGGCTTCGTCATCGCCGAAGCGGACCTGCAGATCCGCGGCCCCGGCGACTTCCTGGGGACCCGGCAGGCGGGCCTGCCGGAGTTGCGCGTTGCGGACATCCTGCGCGACGGCGGCGTGCTGGAACAGGCGCGCAAGGAGGCTTTCGCCCTTGTCGACAAGGATCCTGAGCTGGAGCAGTCAGGGCATGAACGGCTGCGCGGAGAGCTGATGCTTCGTTGGGGTGGGCGACTGGAGTTGGCGTCAATCGGATGAGGTTCTACTTCCAGTTCTCGTGGTAGGGGTACCTCAGTAGTGATAGCGAAGTTGTGCAATCATCACGGCGTCGTCTTCAACTTTGTAGATAATGCGGTGTTCCTCGTTTATTCTGCGGGACCAGTAGCCTGAAAGTGCATGTTTAAGCGGCTCTGGTTTTCCGATCCCCTCATGCGGTGTTCTTTGGATCTCTCTGATAAGAGTGTTGATTCGCTTGGCAACTTTCTTGTCGACGCCTTGCCAATAGAGATAATCCTCCCAAGCAATTTCAGAGAAGATCAGCTTCACTCGATCAACTCTCTTTCGGTACCCTTGCCCGTTTCAAGCTGCGCGATAGACTCCAGCAGGCGTCGAGCGTTCTTCGGGCTTCTAAGGAGATAAGCAGTTTCTTCAAGGGCTTCGTAGTCATCCAGAGACATCATCACCACGGGCTTCGCCGCCTTTCGGGTGATGATTATGGGAGCATGGTCATCGCAAACCTTTTCCATCGTCTCTGCGAGATTGCTGCGGGCCGAGCTGTAAGTAATCGTATTCATAGCCTTCCTCTTTTGTTGGCTGTACCACTAACGGTACAATACGATATGTCGCGCCTCAAGTCAAATGCTGGCATTAAAAAGGCTGAGAACATGCAGGCAGTAGTGGGGGCAGCCGGGGGCGGCGAGGCCGGAACGCCTTGGGCTTCTTTCGAGCAGATAGAGAGACATTTGTGGAGGAACTGATACAGACATGGTCACGGTTGATGGAGTCACCTTTTTAGGCCGCAACGCCGATGGCGGCAGCGTGAAGTTGCTGGATGGCATCTCCTTCTCCGCCAAGGCGGGGGAGATAACCGCCATCATCGGGCCGTCAGGGGGCGGGAAGAGTACGCTGATCCGGCTGATCAACCGGCTCACGGAGCCGAGCGGCGGACGCATCTCGGTCGCCGGGGTCGACATCGGCACCATGGACCCGCTTCAGTTGCGGCGGTTGGTGGCGCTGGTGCCGCAGAAGCCGTTCATGTTCGAGGGGACGGTCCTCGACAACCTTCAGATGCCCTTTCGTTACCGGCACGAGGCTGGACCTGCCGCACAAAGCGCCGAGGTCGCCGAGGTGCTCACCCTGGCGCGGCTGGATCGGGAACTGCTGGAACGCGACGCGCGCTCGCTGTCGCTGGGACAACAGCAGCGGGTGGGCGTGGCCCGGGCCCTGATCACCAAGCCCCAGGTGCTCCTGCTGGACGAGCCGACCAGCGCGCTGGACCGCAGAACCTCGGACGAACTCGCCGCTACCCTACGTGAGATCTGCCACGGCAGGAACCTCACCATGATCATGGTGACTCACGATCTGCGCCTGACCGAAAAGGTGGCCGACTACTGCTTCTACCTGGAAGCGGGACGAATCCTCGAGCAGGGGAGGGCTGCCGAGTTGCTGGCGCACCCGGTCACAGCAGAACTGAAGAGGTTTCTGTCGGAACCTTCGGGCCAGGAGGGGTGATGGATAATCAAGGATTGGTGAACCTCGGCATCCTGGATCTCGTTGTCGCCTACAGCCTGGTGCTGCTCGCCATCGGGCTCGGCAAACTGAAGCGGATCGGCCAGGAAGGGCAGATGCTCTGGGCTTCCCTCCGTATGGTGTTCCAGTTGCTGGCCGTGGGTTATCTGCTCCATTTCATCTTCGCCGTGCAGCACCCGCTGCCGGTACTGGCGATCCTGCTGGTCATGGGCGGGTTTTCGCTGCAGGTGATCGGCTCGCGCATCAAGCGCAAGATGCCACGTTTCTACCAGGTGGTGGGGACGGCACTCTTGATCGGCTGCGGGGGCGTCACCTTCGTCTTCTGCTCTCTCGTCGTCCACTATTCCCCCTGGTACGATCCCCGCTACCTGATCCCACTGGCCGGAATGATCATCGGCAACTCGATGAACGGCGCGAGCCTCGCCGCCGAGCGCCTGGGCGCGGAGATGCGCGAGCGGCACGAGGAGATAGAGACCGCGCTCTGCCTAGGGGCAAGTGCTCGGCAGGCGGCGACACCGTCGCTGCGAAACGCTTTTCGCGCCGCCATCATGCCGACGACCAATACAATGGCCGCCATGGGGATCGTATCCCTTCCCGGGATGATGACGGGCCAGATTCTTTCGGGGACCGAGCCGATGGTTGCGGTACGCTACCAGATAGCTATCATGTGCGCCATAACTGGCGCCGTCGCCATCACAGCCTACCTCATTGTCATGCAGGGGTACCGGAGTTACTTCACTAAGGCGCAGCAATTGGATATGGGGTGGGAATAAAGGGCGGCGGTTCTAGAACCTCCATGTTGCAGGTACGAACGTTCGTGTTGCGTGTTTAACGTCCATGTTGCGGGTTCGAACGTCCATGTTGCATGCCCGAATTACAATATTGCGGGTCCGAACGTTCGTGTTGCGGGTTCGAACGTCCATGTTGCAGGCCCGAACTACCATGTTGCGGCTTAGAACCTCCATGTTGCGGCTGAGAACCTCCATGTTGCAGGCTGGAAGTTGCACGTTGGAGCACTGATGTTGCAGGTGCAGGGCGTGGGAGCCTGTTGGCAAGGACGATCGTGAGGGGCGATGTTCAGGCCAAGCAGCCGAGGTGGCTGGATGATGAAAAAGGGGGCGCTGCATATAGCCAGCGCCCCCTTCTCGCGTCACGTCGATTGAAATTAATGGATTGAAGTTATACGCAGGCCTTGATGTCAGCCACCAGGTTGGCGACCTCATCGACCTTGGTGTCCCAGGAGCACATGAAGCGGGCGCCGCCCGAACCGATGAAGGTGTAGAAGTGCCAGCCGCGGGCTCTGAGCCTTTCCAGCGCCTCCGGCTCCATTTCCAGGAAGACGGAGTTGGCCTGGCTTTCGAACATGATGCTGACCTGCGGTATCTTCTTGATCTCGTTGGCTAAAAGTCGTGCGCAGCTGTTGGCGTGGGTCGCGTTTCTGAGCCAGGCGCCACTTTCCAACATCCCGATCCAGGGAGCGGTGAGAAAACGCATCTTGGACGCCAACTGTCCGGCCTGCTTGCAGCGGTAGTCAAATTCGTGGGCCAGTGCCTTGTTGAAGAAGACCACCGCCTCTCCAACGGCGAAGCCGTTCTTGGTCCCGCCGAAGGTGAGGACGTCAACCCCCGCCTGCCAGCTGATCTCCTTGGGTGCGACGTTCAGGGATGCCACGGCGTTGGCGAATCGGGCGCCGTCCATGTGCACCCGCAGGTCGAACCTTTTCGCTAGTTCTCCAATCGCCTGTAACTCCTCCACGGAGTAGAGCGTGCCCAACTCAGTGGCCTGGGTGATGCTCAAGGCGCGCGCCTTGGGGTAATGGATGTCGCTGCGCTTGGTTATGGTGTGCTCGACCGCATCGAGGTTGATCTTGCCGTTGTCGCCGGGCACCAAAAGCACCTTGGTGCCGTTGGAAAAGAACTCGGACGCGCCGCACTCGTCGGTCTCGATGTGCGCCATCTCGTGGCAGACGATGGAGTGGTAGGACTGGCACAGCGATGCCAGCGCAAGGGAGTTAGCGGCTGTGCCGTTGAAGACGAAGAAAACCTCGCAGTCGGTTTCGAAAACCTCCCGGATCTTCTCGCACGCCTGTGCGGTCCAGCGGTCGTCGCCGTAGGAGCTGGCCAGTCCGCTGTTGGCCTCCGCCATCGCCTGCCACGCCTCGGCGCAGATCCCTGCGTAGTTGTCGCTGGCAAAGTGGTGCTTGAGCTCGCTGTGATCCCCTGTGTTTATCATTGCTTCCCCTTTTGGCGCCGCAGGTGCGCGTTGTGCGTGTTGTCTCGGTATGGCTAGGCCAAAAAAATTATTACAAGGCGAAACCGGTGTCAACCGATAACTTACCGGTCACCCTTCGGCAGCGACGCTTACGCCGGCTGCGCTCACGGCGCCGTCGGGGATCAGTTCGGAAACGATCATCCCCGCGAGGATCAGGACTGCACCGAGGAACCCGAGGAACCCGAGCCTTTCCCCCGCCGCATAGTAGGCGTAGGCGGCGGCGAATACGGGCTCGGTGCAGAAGATAAGGGCAGTGTGAGCGGGGCTGATCCACTTCTGCATGGTGGTCTGCACCAGGAAGGCGAAGATGGTCGCTATCAGCACGCAGACCACCAGGGTCCAGAACAGTTCCGGGTGCCAGATGAAGACTTCTTGGCCGCGCAACCCGGCGGAGGCAAGGCTCAAGATGCCTACCACCGACAGCTGCAAGGTGGTGAGCAGGTAGACGTCGCTGTCGGCGTGGCGGGCGAAATGGCTTGTGTAGAGAAGATGCAGCGCGACGCATGCTCCGCAGATCGCTCCTAGAATGTCGCCGATGTTGAAGCTTAGGCTGCCGTCGGTGCAGAGCAGGAACAGCCCGGGTGTGGCGAGACCGACTCCCCACCGGATGCCAGGGCCGACGGTGTGTCGGAAGATGGCCGCTCCGAACAGCGGCACGAGGAGGACGCTGAGGCCGGTCAAAAAGCCCGTGTTCGAGGCACTGGTGTACTTCAAGGCGACGGTCTGGAAGGCGTAAGATGCAAATAAAAGAATTCCAAGAATGATTCCGTGTGTGAATAATCTAATTGTTATTCTATTAGTGCGCGTTAAAGCAAAGGGAAGCATGATTGCAGCGGCTATTAAAAATCTCTGAGACAGAAAAACGAAGACGTCAACCTTACTGATCGCGTCCTTCACCACGGTGAAAGTTACGCCCCAGAAGAACGTCGTTATCAAAAGAAGTATACCCGCACGAAATTTTTTCATAGATGACAAAGTAATTTTGACCTCATAAAACCTTGAATTCACTAAATTGTGGTATGACAAGTTAACATGAGCTTAAAACGAGCGCAACGCCAAATTAATAAGTGGTTGACAAGAGGGTGGAATAGCTTTAAAAGTATGCGGCGAAAAGCTAAATGGTGTATGCCGTTTAATATTAAAGAGAATTTAGGGAGGAAGCATGAAAGCACTTCGTACTCTGACTGCAGTTTTGGCTTTGGGACTCTGTTTTGTCTCCGCGGCTTTCGCCGCACCGAAGGCGATCACCGTCGCGTCTGACGCAACCTGGCCGCCGATGGAGTTCGTTGACGCCAACAAGAAGATCGTCGGTTTCGACATCGATTTCATGACCGCTGTCGCCAAAGAGGCCGGCCTGCAGGTTACCTTCAAGAACACCGCTTGGGACGGCATCTTCGCCGGCGTGGAAGCGGGCCAGTACGACGCCATCATCTCCTCGGTCACCATCACCCCGGAGCGTCAGGCCAAGTACGACTTCACCAACCCGTATGTCCAGATCGGCCAGATCCTCGTCGTGCCCAAGGCTGAGAAGGGTGCCAAGATTGCGGACCTGAAGGGCAAGAAGGTCGGCGCACAGATCGGCACCACCGGCGCCATGGAAGTCAAAAAGGTTGCGGGCGTCGAGCTGAAGACCTATGACGAAGTCGGCCTGGCCTTCGAGGACATGGCTGCCGGCCGCATTGCCGGCGTCGTCTGCGACGAGCCGACCGCCATCACCTACGCTCTCCAGAAGAAGGAGTACAGCTCCAAGTTCAAGATCGTGGGCAAGTCCTTCACCAAGGAGGCTTACGGCATCGTGGTCAAGAAGGGGAACAAGGACCTGGTGGCCCAGTTGAACAAGGGGATCGCGGCGGTTCAGAAGAAGAAGATCGACACCCAGCTCAAGAAGAAGTGGCAGCTTAAGTAACACCTCAAAAGCTCCTGCAGAACGGACCACTACTCGAACGTAGTAACCGATTCTGCGGGAGCTTTCTATAACAGCCAGCAGCATAGCAGTGCATCAACAAGCGCCGGCAGTAGCCGGTACGGGATGGTAACAGGACAGCATGAGTACTGAAGCAAAAAAACAGATTATTGATGTAGGTGACGGCGCCGCCATTCCGCGCAAAAGCGACCGCGGCCTGTTCACCGCCTGGCGCATAGCGTTCTTCGGCGCCATTGGCACCATTTTCTACCTGGCTTACACCAAGCCGGACCCGTACCTCAACATTCTCAAGTTCGTTCCCGACGGCATCGCTGTTACCTTCCAGGTGACCCTCGGGGCGATCGTGCTCGCCATCGTCATCGGCCTGGTGACCGGTCTGGGCCGGATCTCCAAGAACCGCCTCTTCAACGGCGCCGCCTCCCTTTATGTGGAAGTAATCCGCGGCATCCCGCTACTGGTGCAGATCTTCTACATCTACTACGCACTGGGCACCATCGTGAAGGTCCCCGCCGTCCTTTCCGCCATCATCGCCATGGCCGTCTGCTATGGCGCCTATATGGGGGAGGTGGTACGCGCCGGGATCGAGTCCATCGCCAAGGGACAGCGCGAGGCGGCCCTGTCGCTCGGGATGAACGGTCGTCAGACCATGATTCACGTCATCCTACCCCAGGCGGTCAAGGTCATCCTCCCGCCGGTGGGCAACGAATTCATCGCCCTCTTGAAGGACTCCTCGCTGGTCTCCATCATCGCCGTCGCCGACCTTTTGCGTCGCGGCCGCGAGTACGCCTCCGAGTCCTTCACCTATTTTGAGACCTACACGATCATCGCGCTGATCTACCTGATCATCACCTTGTTCTTCTCGAAGATCATCGGCGTAATGGAGGAGCGTGTCAGTGTCAATAAATAGCCGCAGGAAAATGGTAGAGGCGAAAGAGATCATCAAGGTCTACGGTTCTTTCCGTGCCCTGGACCGGGTCTCCCTGGATGTATTCGACGGCGAAAAGGTTGTC
Source organism: Geomonas propionica (assembly GCF_016458235.1). Taxonomy (GTDB): domain Bacteria; phylum Desulfobacterota; class Desulfuromonadia; order Geobacterales; family Geobacteraceae; genus Geomonas; species Geomonas propionica. The sequence continues at coordinate 192,476 of NZ_JAEMHK010000011.1, forward strand.
ATCATCGGACCTTCCGGTTCGGGCAAATCGACCCTGCTGCGCTCCATCAACAGGCTCGAGGAGATCGACCGCGGCACCATCGTCGTGGACGGCATGGACCTTTACGATCCCAAGACCGACATCAGCAAGGTGCGCGAGGAAGTGGGCATGGTGTTCCAATCCTTCAACCTCTTTCCGCACAAGACCGTGCTGGAGAACCTAACCCTCGCCCAGATCGTGGTGCGCAAACGCTCGAAGCATGAGGCCGAGGAGAAGGCCATGGCGCTTCTGGAGCGCGTAGGGCTTGCCGCCAAGGCGAAGTCGTACCCGGGCAAGCTCTCCGGCGGGCAGCAGCAGCGCGTCGCCATCGCGCGTTCGCTCGCCATGGACCCGAAGCTCATGCTGTTCGATGAGCCGACTTCCGCGCTCGACCCCGAGATGATCGGGGAGGTGCTCGACGTCATGAAGGATCTCGCCAAGGACGGTATGACCATGGCCGTGGTTACGCACGAGATGGGTTTCGCCCGCGAGGTCGCCGACCGTGTCATTTTCATGGACGCGGGTCGCATCGTGGAGGAGGGGACGCCAGAGCACTTCTTCACCGCGCCCACGCACGAGCGCGCCAAATTGTTTTTGAGCCAGATATTATGATTTATCGCTGGCCCCTGCGTCAGCAGGGGCCAGTTCTGTATCCGCGTTTTTTCATTCCGTAAAAGGAAAGGGGGGATCAGTTTCTTCTCTGTACCGGGCAACACAGTTTAAAAATGCTGTAATGCAATTACTACACAACGAGGAGGCAGTATGAAAAAAAGCAACAAGAAGCTGTTAGTAGTAGCCATCGCAACCGCTCTCACCGCAGCATCCGCAAGCTCCGCTCTCGCTCTCGAGAACCAGTTCAGCGGCGCATTCACCACGTTCTTCGATGTCGGCAACTTTGCAGGCAGCGGGACCCTCGAGAAGAATGCACCGACCGCCAACTACTTCGTACAGCGTTTCCGTCTCGGCTACACTGCCAAGGCTGACGACCATGTCAAACTCGTAACCAAGTTCGAGTTCGACTACAACTACTGGGGCAACAGCTCCTACGTCGACAAACGTGGTGGCGGCGGCGCCCTCGGTGCTGACTCCGTCAACATGGAGACCAAGCACATCTACCTCGACCTGAACTACCCGCAGATCAACGCAAAGATCGGTATGCAGCCGTACAACGACTCCTTCAAAGGGATCCTGTTCGACGCCGACATGGCCGGTGTGCTCCTCTCCCACGACTACTCCAACGCCAGCATCGCCGCCGGTTACTTCCGTTTCCACGACTCCGCTGATGGCGGCAAAGACGGCGTGACCCTCGGCAAGAACACCTTCGACATGTACTCCCTCGACGGCAAGTACAACATCAGCAAGGATCTCTCCGTCGGCGCAGCCTACTACTTCATCCGCGACCAGCACACCCCGGGTCTGTACACCGTGTTCCCGGACGCCAAGGTTCACACCTTCGGCCTGAACGCTGCCGGCAACTTCGGCCCGGTGGCCCTGACCGCGTTCGCAGCCAAGCAGGCAGGCGAGATTACCACCAATGTTGACGCCAAAGGCTACGCTTTGAACGTTGGCGTCAAGATCCCGCTGGCAGGCGGCACCGCCCGCTCCGAGTTCCTCTACGTTTCCGGCGGCAAGAACGCCTTCTACGTACCGGCTTCCGACAACGGCTTCACCGAGGGTGGCCAGTTCTACGACTCCGAGATGATCATGCTGGGCCGCGACAAGTACGCGACCACCATTGACAACGCCATCATCTATGACGTGAACAACAACGACGAAGGCGTCATCATGGGCACCCTCGGCTATGACTACACCTTCAACGACAAGGTATCCGCCAGCGCCAACGCCGGCTTCGCTGCCGTTGCCAAGGATCTCAACAACACCGAAAGCAAGTACCTCGGTACCGAGATCAATGCTGAAGCCTACTACAAGCTCACCGCAAACGTAACCCTCGGCGCACGTGCCGGTTATCTGTTCCTTGGCGACCACTTCAAGACTCTTGATGCTGACAACCCGTGGGATGCAAAACTCATCGTCAAGTACAACTTCTAAGACAGATACTTTCTCCTCTCCGGCTTGAACTGAGCCGGAGAGGGAGAATTCAGTGCCACTGTCTTGACAATCGAGTAGTGACAATTAGAATCTGTTGACGTACTGAAGCTGGACCTAACAATGAGATCAATCAACCTAAGGAGGTAGTCTGCATGAATTTTAAGAAGATCAGTGCGTTGCTGCTCGTGGCAATGCTCGCAGTCGGCGCATTCGGCTGCAAGAAGAAGGAAGAGGCCAAAGAGGGCGCTGCTCCGGCCGCCGCTCCGGCTGGCAACACCATCAAAATCGGCTTCCTCGGCGCTCTCACCGGCGACGTGGCGATGTTCGGCAAGCCGACCCTCGAAGGCATGAAGATGGCTGCCGACGAGATCAACGCTGCCGGCGGCATTCAGGGCAAGAAGATCGAGATCGTTGAAGCCGACAACCGCGGCGACAAGCAGGAAGGCGCTTCTGTCACCCAGAAGTTCATCTCCCGCGACAACGTCACCGCCATCGTTGGCGACCCGACCACCGGCATCACCAAGGTTGCCGCTCCGATCGCGCAGAAAGCAGGCGTTGTGCTTCTCTCCGCAGGCGCAACCGGCCCGGGCGTCGTCGAAGTGGGCGACTTCATCTTCCGCGACACCCTGCTCGACTCCATCGCCATCCCGGCCTGCATCGAGTACTTCGCGAAAGACCTCGGCTTCAAGAAAGTTGCCATCGTGACCTCCGACAACAATGACTACTCCGTCGGTCTGTCTCAGACCTTCCGCGATGCGGCTGCCAAGGTTTCGTCCATCAAGATCGTTGCTGACGAGAAAGTGAAAGACGGCGACAAGGACTTCTCCGCTCAGATCACCAACATCAAGAGCAAGAAGCCGGATGTCATCCTGTTCTCCGGTTACTACACCGAAGGCGCTCTCATCATGAAAGAGGCCCGCAAACAGGGTCTGAAGGCTCCGATGTTCGGCGGCGACGGCCTGTTCTCCCCGAAATTCATCGAGCTGGGCGGCCCGGCCGTCGAGGGCTCCATGTCCGCTCTGGGCTTCTCCACCGAGCAGGCAGCTCCTGCTACCGCCAAGTTCATCGAGGCGTTCAAAGCCAAGCACAACGGCGAGCTCCCGGGCCTGTTCGACGCCCAGGGCTACGACGCTGTGATGCTGCTGGTTGATGCCATGAAGCGTGGCAACAGCGTTGACCCGAAAGTCTTCAAAACCGCTCTGGCACAGACCAAGAAGTTCGAAGGCGTTTCCGGCACCATCAGCATGCAGGCTAACCGCGAGCCGATCAAGAGCCCGCTGAGCCTCCTCGCAGTCAAGGACGGCAAGTTCGTCCTCAAGGCAAAAGTACCCGTCAAAATGGACTAATGCTGAAATCGCAGTACCGACGGCCCCTGTTTCGGCAGGGGCCGTTTTTTTTACCTGAAAAGCTTCAACGCAAATGCGCAAGGGTAAACCTTCAAATCGTTTAACAGGGATAAAAGGGATAAAAGGGATAAGACTTGAATCTAAAATCTCATTGGCTTCAAGACTTAAAGTCTGAGCTATCTTCACTTTTGAGGACACACCATATATCCTAACGGACCAGGAGGGTGTGTCATGAGATCGAATCGCA
>NZ_JAEMHK010000012.1 GCF_016458235.1 Geomonas propionica
TTGCGGACCTGGAGGGTGCCACCGGTACTGCCCAGCTTCGTTTGTATCTGGTACGATGTTGCCGCCCAGGACCAGAGTGCCCCCGATATGATGGCCGTAGCAGCCAGAACAGCCAGTGTCTTTTTCAGCATAACCTTCCCCTGTCTCTCATCTTCTAGTGCGGCAATGGACGATTAGAGGTGCGAAATAATCCTACGGACGGTCTCTAATGAGCAACAACCATACCCGAAATTCGCTACGCCATATCGCGGAAGATTGATTTTGTCGGACAGGGGAAGCAACCGCTCTAATGAAAAGAGAAATTTTTCAAAAGGCAATACTTGGCAGGGTTTGGCAAATTTTAAGAATAAAGCACCGCGCGCACCCCCCTGCGGGGGCTGTTTGGGGATATCACGGGAAGCTTTTGGGGTAAAAGGCTGGGTTGGCAATAAAAAGGCAACAAAAAGGTAAGGCAAAACTAACCAGGAGGGGCACGCGGTTTAGGGTGGCCGCCAGGCCGAAAGCCTGGACACGGCTAACCGTAAATTGGGGAGAGCAGAGGGTGACGCCCCGGACTGGCCGGGGCGTCACCCTCTAGGGGTTACTGCAGAGGCCTTGCGTAGTTAGGAGTACCAATTCTGCCGGTGCCGGCGGAGCCGTCATGCTTGTTGCAGGCGCCGCCCCAGGTGGAGGAGGCGGTGTAGCAGGTAGGCGCCGTGGTGGTGGCCCAGTTGGCCTCGGACATGTTAAGACCGAGTTCCGCACCGTAGATGAAGCGGTAGCTCTTGGTGGCCCCGGCGGTCAGCGTGGTGATGGACCGGTTGTTACCGTGGATGCCGCCGATGGTGTTGACCCCGCCGCCCATGTGGCAGTTGAAGCAGACGATACCGTGGTCATTGTAGGTGCCCGGTCCCCACGGCACGTTGTCGAAGGTGCTGTGTTCGATACGGGATTTGCCGGTCACCGTCACGTTGCTGTAGTTGTAGACGGTGCTCAGATGGCAACGGTAGCAAACGAAGGTGGCGCTGCCATCGTTGGTGTTGGTGGCTGCCGCGTCGGCGCCGTTTTTGTCCTGCAGCATCCGGGTGGCGTTCCTCGCACCGTGGGCATTGCTCTCGTTCAGGTGACAGTCGGAGCAGTGCAGGCCGGTATCCCAGGTAACGGCAACACCATCTTTCGAGGTGCCGGTCCAGCCACCGCGGGAGGCATAGGTGGAGGCGTAGGCCGCAGTATAGCGCTTGGTGTAGATATTCAGGTTGTGATGGCTGGCGTAGGCGCTACCCACCGCGTTGCCGGAGTTGAACTGCGATTTGACGTTGAGCGGCGTGCCGCCGTCCAGCGGGTTGAACGGAGTATTCTTCCGCGCCAGGGCTGTGCCGGTGGTGATGGCGTCACCGGCGGTGTTGACGGTGATGGTGGAGGCGCCGTCGGCGTCGTGGCAGTTGACGCAGAAGCGGTCCATGTTGTCGCGGTCGGTGGAGTTGATGGTGGTGCCGCCGGCGCGTCGTCCCGGCCAGGACCAGTAGTTGGTGCCTGCGACGCCAGGGTTGCCCTGGCTGTCGACGTTCCTCAACAGTATCGGCGCGCCGCTGGTGCCATGCGCGGTTACCTGCTTCACCGAACTCTCGGTGGAAGTGGTGTCGCCCTCGGCGTGGCAGATGATGCAGTCCACGTTCTTGACCGAGGTGTTCTTGATGTGCCTGGACGGGCGGACGAAGTCGTCGCCGGTGGAGCCCAGGGTAGCACCCACGACCTGCTGGCGCACGCCGCGCGGGGAGTTGTGGCACAAGAGGCAGCTGCCGCCGGATCCCTTGAAGCCTGCGTTGTGCGAGTGGCACTGGGTGCAGTTCACGGTGCCGTTGTGGCCCGCGGTGGTGTTGTTGTACCTGTGGGCGGCGGTCTGGCTGTGGCAGACCTCGCAGATGCGGTTCGAGGTGGCGTGAACCGTATCGCTACCCTTGTCGGTCGCCGGGTTCAGGTAGGATACCGCGATGGTTGGGCTGCTGTTGGTGGCCCAGTTGCTGCCATCGCCGGTCGCTACGCTGGTGACGGCGCGCATGATGTTGGGGGTGGTCATGTTGTGGCAGGTGGCGCAGGTGAAGGCGCCGTACTTCTTGCCGGGCTCACCCCAGCCGCCGTTGGCACTCCACTTGGTGGAGCCGGTGGTGGTGGAGGTATGCAGCATAGGGCTGTTGGCCCATGCGGTGCGCACCGGGGTGTAGGGGCCGACGGCTACGCCGGTTGCCGAGTAGTTGCCGCGGGCGTCCAGCGCGAAGATCTTATAGTAGTAGACCGTGCCGTTGGTAAGCGGTGCGTCGATGAAGTTATTGAGACTCCCCACGTACGCCACGGTGCTGGAGCCAATGATGTTGTCCTGCAGGTAGTTGACACCTTCCACCGGGGTGTCGGTGACGGCGCTGCCGGCACGGCGCAGCACCACGATACCGGCGAAGTCGGTATCGGCCGGGTTGGTCCAGTACAGCGAGTTGGACGCGATGCCGGCGGCACCACCCGCTGCGGTGACGTTGGCCGGGGAAAGGTTGTCGATGGTGACGGTCGCAGAGGCGGTGTCACCGTACGATTTCGGGTTGCTGGATGCGATCGCGGTCACCGTACCGGTTACGGCATAGGTTGCACCCGGAGGTACCGGCATGGACGTCGCCGTCTTGGCATTGATAACCAAGACGTACTGCGTCGGCGTCGTCGTCACCGTGATCGGGGTGGTCAAGGTGATGGCCACGGTATTGGACCCCGGGTTGGCGGTACCGTAAATGGTGGTGCCGGTGTCGTCGGTCACGTTGATCGAGGCGATACCCGCCCAGGTCCCGTTGGCAAGAGTCACGGTGACGCCGGTGACGGTGTCGGTCCCGGCCTGAGTGGCCAGGGTGAAGGCGTCAAGGTCGATCTCGGTGCCTCCCGGAGGGATGGTGAGGCTGATCTCGCCCGTCCCCTGGCCCACGGTGGTGGTGGCCGCTGCGGTGGTGAAGCTCGTGGTGGTGCTGTATGCCGAGATGTTGCCCGCGGCGTCCTTCGTCCTCACGTGCCAATAGTAGGTGGTGCTGTTGGTGAGCGTCGGCGCGAAGGAAAGACCGGTCTGCCATGCGCTCTGCTGGACCCCGGCGGTGAAGCCGGAGTTGGTGGCGATTTCGAAGAAGTACTGCACCGCTGCCGTGGTGTTGGCGTCAGTCGCCATGCTGGTGGACAGCGACGCGGTCGTTGCCACGGCGGTGGCGAGGTTGGCCGGAGACGAGTTGGCGAAGCCGGCCGGGGCCACGGTATCGACGTAGACCGAGACGCTGGAAGGCGTCGCGTCCGGGTTGGAAGCGCTGTCCAACGCACGCGCCAGGATGGTGTGCGCGACGTAGTCCTCGGCAGGCAGGGTCCAGGAGTAGCTCCAGGAACCGGTACCGATGGCGGTGTTCCAGGAGGTACCGTTGTTCACGGAAACCTGTACCGAGCCGAGCGCGTTGGTGCCGGCGGTTGCGGTACCGCTGATCACGGCCGGCGAGGTCGAGAAGACGGTGCCGGCGGTCGGGGCGGAGAGAACGGTTTCAGGAGCGACCACGCCGGAGGTGAAGCTCCAGGTGGTGGTGTAGGCAGTGGTGTTGCCGGCGGCGTCCTTCGCCATGACGTGCCAGAAGTACTGGGTAGCCGGAGCCAGGGTCGGGGTGAAGCTTGTGCCAAGCTGCCAGCCGCTCTGCTGCACGCCGGTAGTGAAGCCGGAGTTGGTGGCGATCTCGAAGAAGTACTGCACCGCGGCCGAGGTGTTGCCGTCGGTGGCGGTGGTCGAGGCGAGCGAGGCATTAAGCGCCACGGCCGTGGCCAGGTTTGCCGGGGCGGAGTTGTTCAACCCTGCCGGGGCGACGTTATCCACCCGGACCGAGACCTGCGCCGGGGTGGCGTCGGCATAACCGAGCGTATCGACGCCCTTGGCGAGGATGGTGTGTGCCACGTAGTCCTCACTGGCAAGTGCCCAACTGAAGGACCAGGAGGTGGTGCCGGTGGCGGCAGCCCAGGTGCTGCCGTTGTTGGTGGAAACCTGGACCGAGGCCAGCGGGTTGGCGCCGGCGCTCGCGGTACCGGTGATGGAAGCCGGACCGGTGGTGATCACCGCGTTGGCGGCCGGTGCGCTCATGATGGTGTCGGGGAGCGCGATGGCCGAGGCGGAACCGGAGATGGTGGCGCCTGCGGAGAGGTTGCCTACTTCGTCCAGGGAGCAGACCCTGTAGTAGTAGGTGGTGCCGTTGGTTACCGCGTTATCGAAGTAGGAGGTGCCGTTGCCGGTGTAGAGCGCGGTGCCCGAGCAGTCGGCCGGAGCGGAGACGCTCGACTTGACCACCTTATAGGTATTAACCGGGTCGAGGCCGGCGCCGGCGTCGCTGGCCGGGGTCCAGCTGATCTTGATGTAGCCGTCGCCGGAGGAATCGCTCGCGCTGCCGTCGATGGGAGCTGTGGTGTCGACCGCGAAGTCGAGGCCGGTGGCCACGGTGAAGTCCGGGGTGCCGGTGAACGCGGTCCAGGCGCTGACAGCACCCTTGCTGTCCTTCGCCCTCACTCTCCAGTCGAAGGAGCCGTCGGCGAGACCGCCGCAGAAGGCCTGGGCGGTGGCCGGGCCGGTGACGTAGGGGCTCGCACAGTCAGCGATGCCGTCGTTGTTCAGATCAACCTCGAGGAGGACGGAATCGCCGTTGCCGCCGTCGACAGTGGTGCCGATGACCACCACGTTGGTGGAGGCGGCGGCGCCGGATGCGATGGCGGTGGTGCCGTCGGCCTGGAACTGGGCCAGGGCGGTCGGCGCGGCCGGAGCGGCGTTGGTGAGCGCAACGGTGAAATCGGGATCGCTGCCGCCGAAGTCGACCCAGGCGCTGTATGCAGTCCCGTCGGTAGTGCGGGCGCGCCATTTGTAGGAGAGTCCGTCGGTAAGGCCGGAGCAGGCGGCGGAAGCCACCGAACCGCTGGTCACCGCAGTGGAGGAGCAATTGGCGGCGCCGGCGAAGGCGTTGCCGTTGGTGATCATCTCGACCTGCAGAGTGACGTTGTCACCGTTGGGGTCGGAGACGGGAGCCTTCACGACCACGGTGGAACCGGTGGCGTTGCCCCCCTGGGCGATGGCGGTGGTGCCGTCGGCCTGGTACTGGGCAGCTACCGGTGCATCCGGGCCGCTCTGGCCGATGGTGCTGAAGCTCCAGGTGGTGGAGTAGTTGGAGATATTGCCCGCCGCGTCCTTCGCCCTAACGTGCCAGTAGTAGGAGTTGGCGCTGGCAAGCGTCGGGGCAAAGCTGGTGCCAGTCTGCCAGCTGCTCTGCTGCACTCCGGTGGTGAAGGTGTTGTCGGTTGCCAGTTCGAAGAAGTACTGCACCGCGGTGCTGGTGTTGGCGTCGGTTGCCACCGCAGACGTCAGGGAAGTGGCCAGAGCCACGTTGGTGGCTAGGTTGGCCGGGGTCGCGTTGGCGACGTTGGCCGGCGCCACGTTGTCGACGCGGACCACGACCTGTGCCGGGGTGGCGTCGGCGTAGCCCAGGCTGTCCACGCCCTTGGCGAGGATGGTGTGCGCGACGTAGTCTTCGGTGGGCGGTGCCCAGGTGAAGGACCAGGGAGCGGTGCCGGTGGCGGCGGCCCAGGTGGTGCCGTTATTGGTGGAGACCTGGACCGATGCGACCGGGTTGGCGCCGGCGCTGGAACCACCGGTGATGGATACCGGGCCGGTGCCAACTACGGTGTTGGCGGCCGGGGCGGTGATGGTGGTATCGGGCAGCGCGATGGTCGAGGGGGATCCGGAAACGGTGACGCCTGCGGAGAGGTTGGTGGCCTCGTCCAGGGCGCACACCCTATAGTAATAAGTGGTGCCGTTGGTAACGGCGCTGTCGAAGTACGAAGTGCCGTTGCCGGCGTAGAGCGCCGCGGCCGAGCAGTCGGCCGGAGTGGAGACGCTCGACTTGACCAGCTTGTAAGTATTGACGGGGTCGAGGCCGGCGCCGGAGTCGGTGGCCGCGGTCCAGCTCACCGTGATGTAGCCGTCGCCGGAGGTGGCGCTGGCGATGCCGTCGGTCGGCGGGGTGGTGTCGATGCCGAAGTCGAGGCCGGTGGAGACCAGGAAGTCGGGGGTGCCGGTGAAGGCCGTCCAGGCGCTGGAAACGGCCTTGCTGTCCTTGGCGCGCACCCTCCAGTCGTAGGAGCCGTCGGCGAGACCGTTGCAGATGGCCTGGGCGGTGGCGGGGCCGGTGACGTAGGGGCTGGCGCAGTCGGCGATGCCGTCGTTGTTCAGGTCGACCTCGAGAAGGACCGGGTCGCCGTTGCCGCCGTCAACGGTGGCGCCGATGACCACCGCGTTGCTGCTGGCGGTGCCGCCGGTGGCGATGGCGGTGGTGCCGTCCGCCTGGTACTGGGCCAGGGCGGTCGGCGCTGCCGGGGTCGTGTTCGGTACCGTGACAGTGAAGTCGGGGTTGCTGGCGCCGAAGTCGACCCAGGCGCTGCTCAGCGTGCCGTCAGTGGTACGGGCGCGCCATTTATAGGCAAGGCCGTCGGTCAGGCCTGAGCAGGTGGCGCTCGCCACCGAGCCGCTTGCCACCGAGGTGGAGGAGCAGTTCGGGGTGCCGGAGAAGGTGTTGGCGTTGGTGATCATCTCCACCTGAAGGGTCACGTTGTCGCCGTTCACGTCGGTGACGGTCGACTTGATCACTACCGAGGTGGAGGTCGCGGTGCCGGCCTGCGCGATCGCGGTGCTGCCGTCGGCCTGGTACTGGCTGGCGGACGGGACGTTAGGCGCGGTCGGAGCGATGGTGGTGAAGCTCCAGGTGGTGGTGTAGGCGCTGGTGTTGCCGGCGGCGTCCTTCGCCCTCACGTGCCAGTAGTAGGTGGTGCCGCCTACCAGGGTCGGTGCGAAGGTCTTGGTGGTCTGCCAGCCGCTCTGCTGCACGCCGGTGGTGAAACCGCTGTCGGTGGCGAGCTCGAAGAAGTACTGCACCGCCGCGCTCACGTTGGCGTCGGTGGCGGTCCCGGAGGAAAGCGACGTGGTCAGCGCCTGGTTGGTCGCCAGGTTGGCCGGAGCCGAGTTGGCAAGCCCAGCCGGGGCCACGGTATCGACGATCACGGTGACCGAGGCCGGGGAGGTGTCTTCGTTGGCTGCGTTGTCGACCGCCTTGACCAGGATGGTGTGCGAGACGTAGTCCTCGGCAGGGAGGGTCCAGGAGAAGGACCAGGCGGAGGTGCCGGTCGCCGCGCTCCAGGTGGAGCCGTTGTTGGTGGAGACCTGTACCGAGCCGAGGGCGTTGGTTCCGGCAGTGGCGCTACCGGTGATGGCAGCCGGGCTGGTGGAGAGAACTGCCGATGCCAGCGGCGCGCTGATCGCGGTGTCGGGGCGGACAATAGCCGTCGCGGTGGTGTAGCTGAACGGATAGGAGCTGGCCATCGTGTTGCCGGCGCTGTCAGTGATGCCGGTGCCGGCAGTTACGGTGTACGGGGTGTTGGCCGCCTGCCCGGTCGGGGTGAACACGGCCTGGCTGCCGGAGCAGCTGGTCTTGGCCCAGGTGACGGCCGGGGAGATGGTGACCGTGCTGGTGGTCACCGTGGCGCAGTTGACCGCCTCGCTGAAGTTAAGGGTTACGGTGCTGTCCGGGGTGATGCCGGTGGCGCCGCTGGTCGGGACGGTGCTCGTCACGCTCGGCTTAACGGTATCGACCACGACGGTGACCGGCGAGCCGTACACGAGGGAGACGTTGCCGGCCGCATCCTTGGCCCAGGGGTAGAGGGTAAAGCTGCCGTCGGTGGCCACAGTGTAACTGGTCGGCGCGGTGCCGGTCCAGCCTGCTGCGCCGGCAAGCGGGGCGGTCGAAGTGGTGGTGATCATGTAGCCGGTGACGCCGGTGTTGTCGGTCGCGGCGAAGCCGGTAACCGGGATGGTCCTGGAGAGTGACGGCGTTGTGGCCGCGAAGCCTGCAGATACCACCGGCTTGGTGGTGTCACCCCCGCCGCCGCTGGTGACGGTCACGGTGATCGCCTGCTCGACGTGCGATTTCGCGGAGTCGTGGCCGACGCCGAGCACCACGACCGTGTAGGTCCCTGCGGCGGTGCCGGCCGGAACCGTCACGATAGCGTCGGTACCCATGTTGTCGGCGATGCCGTCGAGGTCCTTGGCGGTCGCGTTGTCGTAGGCGGCGTTCCTGGTGCCAGTGTCCCACGCAGAGGTGTCGTAGTTGATGGTGTAACCCACCGGGCTCGACGGGTACTCGCCCGAGGCGCTGTAGCTGTTGGCGGTGGCCCAGCCGGCCGCCACGCCGTCGGCCGCGTCCCAGACCGCGTTCCAGCCGGGGATCGCCGGCGAGTTCACGGTACCCTTGGCGAGAGTCCAGCCGGTCGGCAGGTTGATCTCCACCCCAACACCTACGTTGCTTGCGGCGTTGGTCACGTTGGTCACCTTCCAGTCCACCTCGAAGGCCCCCCCGGCTGCGACAGTCACCGCGGTCCCCACCACGCCGTTGATGGCTGTGGTGATGGTCGCGTCCGGGTCGATCTGCACGTGGCACCCCGAGGCGCTGCAGGAGGTGTACTTGGTCGGCCACGCGTTGGCGTTGCGGGGCATGAGCATAGCGGTAACGCAGAAAATCGCGATAACCAGTGTCAGCACCAGCGAGCCTATCAGGTTCATGCGGGTACGGCCGCTCATATTGCGCAGCAGTCCCAGCCCGGATGCAGCTTCAACTGTTTCCTGAGTTGTCGACACTCTCATCGATCTCCTCAAATCCTTCATCGAGCGCTCCTATCTAGTATTGCGTCCAGCTGCCGGTCGCGCCCTTGCTGTCGGTGGCGCGCGCCTGCCATTTGAAACGCCCGTTGGGAATACTGCTGCAGGTAGCGGCCGCGGAGCTGCCGCTGGTGACCAGCGAGCTGCTGCAGGTCGGGTTCCCGGTGAAGCCGGCGCTGACGTCGGCAAGCTCGATGTCAAGCTGCACGGTGTCGCTGTCCGGGTCGGTCACCGTCCCCTTGAAGATCAGCGTGGTCAGGTTGGTGTAGAGGCCCTTGGTCAGCACCGTGGTGCCGTCGTTCTTGTACTGAACCAGCGTGGCCGGCGCGCCCGGAGCGTTGTTCGGGACCGGGGCCGAGGTGGTGTAGCTGAAGGGGTAGCTGGCGGCCAGCGTATTGCCGGCGGTATCAGCTACCGCCGCACCCACCGTTACCGTGTAGCTGGTGGAGTTGGCTTGGCCGGAAGGGGTGAACACCGCCTGGCTCCCGGAGCAGCTGGACCTGGTCCAGGTCACCGCCGGAGAGATGGTCACCGTGCTGGTGGTCACCGTGGTGCAGTTGATGTTCTCGCTGAAGTTCAGGGTCACCGCGCCGTTCAGGTTGGTCCCGGTGGCGCCGTTGACCGGCACCGTGCTGGAAACCGTCGGTTTCACAGTGTCGACCACTACCGCGACCGGCGTGCCGTACACCGCGGAGACGTTGCCGTAGGTGTCCTTGGCCCAGGGGTAGAGGGTAAAGCTGCCGTCGGAGGCGACCGTGTAATTGGTGGGGGCGGTCCCCAGCCAGCCCGCGGCACCGGCAAGCGGTGCGGTGGCACTGGTGGTGATCATGTACCCGGTAACGCCGTTGGCGTCGGTCGCTGCGAACCCGGAGACCGTTATGGTGCGGGACAGCGAGGGCGTCGTGGCGGCGAAGCCCGCGGTTACCACAGGCTTGGTCGAGTCTACGAAGACCGCGACCGGCGCGCCGTACACGAGGGAGACGTTGCCGGCGGCATCCTTGGCCCAGGGGTAAAGGGTGTAGCTGCCGTCAGTGGCAACGGTGTAGCTGGTCGGCGCGGTGCCAGTCCACCCTGCTGCGCCGGCAAGCGGTGCGGTGGAGCTGGTGGTGATAATGTACCCGGTGACCCCGGTATTGTCGGTGGCTGCGAAGCCGGAAACCGTGATGGTCTTGGAGAGTGACGGCGTGGTGGCAGCGAAGCCTGCGGAGACCACCGGCTTGGTGGTGTCGCCCCCGCCGCCGCTGGTGACGGTGACGGTGATCGCCTGTTCGACGTGCGACTTCGCGGAGTCGTGGCCGACGCCGAGCACCACGACCGTGTAGGTGCCTGCGGCAGTGCCGGCCGGGACCGTCACGATGGCGTCGGTACCCATGTTGTCGGCGATGCCGTCAAGGTCCTTGGCGGTCGCGTTGTCGTAGGCGGCGTTCCTGGTGCCGGTGTCCCACGCAGAGGTGTCGTAGTTGATGGTGTAACCCACCGGGCTCGACGGGTACTCGCCCGAGGCGCTGTAGCTGTTGGCGGTGGCCCAGCCGGCCGCCACGCCGTCGGCCGCGTCCCAGACCGCGTTCCAGCCGGGGATCGCCGGCGAGTTCACGGTACCCTTGGCGAGAGTCCAGCCGGTCGGCAGGTTGATCTCCACCCCAACACCTACGTTGCTTGCGGCGTTGGTCACGTTGGTCACCTTCCAGTCCACCTCGAAGGCCCCCCCGGCTGCGACAGTCACCGCGGTCCCCACCACGCCGTTGATGGCTGTGGTGATGGTCGCGTCTGGGTCGATCTGCACGTGACACCCCGAGGCGCTGCAGGAGGTGTACTTGGTCGGCCACGCGTTGGCGTTGGGCATGAAGTAAGAAGTGACACAGAATCCGGAGAACAGCAGGACCATCACGAGTGCCGCTACCAGGTTCATGCGCACACGACCGCTCACGTTCCCGATGATCCCATCCAGCGACTGGACAGTTGCCAGATCCGAACCTTTCTCCGGGTGGATTCCTGCTTCTACAACTGCTTTTTTCATAGTGACCTCTTCCCCATCGTTTTTTGCCGTTATGTATCGAAATTCAAAGTTTTTTAAAGGTCCCTCCCGGGCCGGAGCCCGGGAGGAGCGTGGTTACAGGTTGAGATGGCACATGGTGCAATCGCGTGCCGCGCCGAAGTCGTTGGTCCAGTGTACGGCGTTGCCGCTGTGGCAGACGATGTTGGAGCAGCTGCCGTTGGAGTAAGTGCCCACTGTCAGGTAGTTCTTCGACGTATCGTAGGAAGTAACACCCTGCTTATAGGTGCGGGTCTTGTTCCAGCCCGCAACGCCACCGGTGTAGTTGACGAACGCGGCATCGGTAACCTGCGCCTTCGACTTCATGTAGGCGTTCGGTACGAAGGCGATGTCATTCTTGCCGTTGACGTGGTTGGCAAGGTTGGTGATCCTGGCCGCGCCGATGGCGTCTGCATTGTTGCCGGTGGTGTTGCCGTGGCAGGACGCGGTGGAGCAGGAGCTGTTGTACTTGTTGCGCGGCAGGTTGACCGTCGTGTAGTGGCAGATGTTGCAGCCGATGGTGGTCGACTGGGCCGGGTCACCGTGACCGGCGTTGACGCCCACCGCACCGGAAGCCGGCAAGAGGCCGGTGGTGCCGCTGAAGATGTCGTCGTAGTGAATGCCGACCTTGTGCGCCGCGTGCGAATCGGTGCTCGGTGCGTTCTCGTGGCAGCCCGAGCAGCGGGTCGCGGCGGTGTAGGTCTGGTTCCACTGCGGCGTGGTGGTGTTCTCGTGGCAGTAGACGTTGGAGCAGGAGACCGTGCCGGTGCCGGTGCTGCCGATGAGGCCAGCCGCGCTGTTCTTCTTCCTGAGCGTGCTGGCACCGGTGACAGTGTTCAGCTCCACCTCGACGCTGCCGTTCATGTGGTTGGCCAGGGTGACCGGGTGGCAGTTGGCACAGCCGAAGCCGTAGGCTTTCCAAGTGACGCCGTCGGTGTCGGTGCCGGTGGAGACGTTAGCCGTATAGTTGTAGAACGGCAGGGTGCCCCAGGCGGTGCCGACGTGGCGGGTGTGCGCGCCGGAGAGGGTCCCGTGGCACCCTTTGCAGTCGAGCGCTGCGCCCCACACGGCGTTAGCGGCTGTGTAGCCGGTGCCGGCATGGCAGGAGACGTTGGTGCAGGTCTTGCTCCCCGGGTAACCGAAGCTTGCTGTCCCGCCGTTTTGAACGTCGGCCACCTTGTTGGTGTGGTTGCCGATGATCTGGGTGCCGGTGGCGTCCACGGTGCTGCTGTGGCACAGCACGCAAGTGGCGGCGCCGGCAGCTTTCACGTGTTTCTGGTGCGAGTTGGCGCTGGGGGACCCTTGGGACCCGCTGGTGTAGTTCGGCTCGCCGGCAACCGAGGTGAAGGCGACCCCGGCGGTGCCGAAGGTTTTCGCGCCGTGACAGCCGTTGCAGCCCAGTGTGGTACCGCCCCAGGAGGGGCTGGCCGGTTCCACGGTCGCCACCATCCCGGTCAGGCCCTTCTTGCCGGAGCTGTGGCAGTAGCTGGCGGAGCAGATACCGCCGACATAGGTGCTGCTCTTGCCGGCCTTGACGCCGGAGTAGTTGACGAAGGTGTCGGCGTGGACCAGCGTGTTGTAGATCTGGGTATCGCTGGAGACACTTTGCGCGTGGCACTCCACACACCCGTAGTTGGTCACGGCGGAGCCGGTGTTCACGTGCTGTGGATGCGAGCCGGTAGCGAGGATGTTGGTGCCCAGGGCCACCGGGCCGCCGTGGCAACCGTTGCAGTTGAGTGTGGCGCCCCACTGCGCGTCCGCCACGCCCGCCACCTTGCCGTTGCCGGAGTGGCAACTGATGTTGGAGCAGGTCTTGTTGGCGCGTTTGTAGAAGGTTTTGCCGCCACCCGAGGTGAAGTTGTTGAAGCCGTTCAGGTGCTGGCTGCCGCTGATGATGGCAGTGCCGTTGCTGGTGGTCTTGGAATGGCAGAAGACACAGGTCGCTGCCCCGCCGCTTCCCACGTGCTTCTTGTGGGAGTTGGCGCTCTCGGTCCCCGGCAGGCCGGATGTATAGTTGGGCTCGCCGACGGCGGTAGTGAATTCGACTCCCGCGGTACCCAGGCCTTGCGCGCCGTGGCAGCCGTTGCAACCCATGCCCGTGCCGCTCCAGTTGGGAGCCGCCGGTTCGATGGTGGCGACCATGCCGGATTGCCCCTTCTTACCGGAAGTGTGGCAGTAGGTCGCAGAGCAGGTGCCGCCGACTACGGTGCTCCTCTTGCCCGCCCTGACACCGGAGTAGTCCACGAAGTTGTTCATATGGTTGGCGGCGCCCAGGGTGGTGTCGCTGGTGACCGTGTTGGCATGGCACTCGACGCACGCCAGGTTGTCGCCGATCACCGTGCTCTGGTTGGTGTGCTGCGCGTGCGCCCCGGTGACGATCCTGTTGGTGGCAAGGCCAACCGGGCCGCCGTGGCAGCCGTTGCAGCCAAGGCTTACGCCCCACTGCGCGTCGGCGACCGAGGCGATCTTGCCGTTACTTGAGTGGCAGGTGATGTTGGAGCAGGTCTTGTTCACCTTCTTCCCGAAACTGAGGTCGGCGGCGGTGTAGTTGGAGAAGCCGTTCAGGTGCTGGTTACCGGCGATCAAGGTGGTGCCGTTTGCGGTGGTCTTCGCGTGGCACTTGGCGCAGGTAGTGGCGCCGGCTGCGCCGACGTGCTTTTCGTGACTGTTGGCGGCCGCAAGGCCGGAGCTCACGTAGTTAGGCTCGCCCGCCACGGAGTTGAAGGCAACCCCGGCGGTACCCATGGCTTTCGCGCCGTGGCAGCCGTTGCAGCCCATGGCCGCGCCGCCCCAGGAGGGGGCTGCCGGTTCGACCGTCGCCACCATCCCGGTCTGTCCCTTCTTGCCGGAGGTGTGGCAGTAGGTGGCGGAGCAGGTGCCGCCGCTGTAGGTGGTGCTCCTGCCGGCCTTGACGCCGGAGTAGTCGACGAAGGTGTTCAGGTGGTTGAGCGGCGTGGAGACCAGCGAGTCGCTGGACACCGTTTTCGAGTGGCACTCGACGCAGCCCAGGTTGTCGCCCAGAACGCTCGCCTGGTCCATGTGCTGCGGGTGGCTGCCGGTGTTGAGCTTTTTGGTGCCCAGGGCCGCCGGGCCGCCGTGGCAGCCGTTGCACAGCAGGGTGTCGCCCCACTGGGCGTCGGCCACGCCCACCACCTTGCCGTTGCCGCTGTGGCAGGTGATGTTGGAGCAGGTCTTGTTGGCGACCTTTCCGAAGCTGCCGTTGGCAGAGGTGTAGTTGGCCAGGCGGTCCAGGTGCTGGCTACCCACGATGATGGCCGTACCGTTGGTCGTGGTCTTCGAGTGGCAGTTGGAACAGGTGGTGGCCCCGGCTGCACCCACGTGTTTCTTATGGGAGTTGGCATTGGTGGAGCCGGCCGTGCCGCTCACGTAGTTGGGCTCGCCGGCTACCGAAGGGAAGTCGACGCCTGCGGTCCCGAAGGGCTGCGCGCCGTGGCAGCCGTTGCATCCCATGCCGGTGGCGCTCCAGTTCGGAGCCGCCGGCTCGACGGTGGCGACCATGTTGGCCTGCCCCTTCTTGCCGGAGGTGTGGCAGTAGGTCGCGGAGCAGGTGCCCGAGACCAGGGTGCTCCTCTTGCCCGCCTTGGCGCCGGAGTAGTCCACGTAGGCGTTCATGTGGTTCGCAGGCGTGCCGATGGCGGTATTGCTGGAGACGGTGTTGGAGTGGCACTCGGCGCAGACGAGGTTGTCCCCGAGTACCAGGGGTTGGTTGGTGTGCTGGGTGTGCGCACCGGTGTTGATGATGTTGCTGCCAAGAGCAGCCGGACCGCCGTGGCAGCCGTTGCAGTTCAAGGTGGCGCCCCACTGCGCGTCGGCAACCGAAACGACCTTGCCGTTGCCCGAGTGGCAGCTGATGTTGGAGCAGGTCTTGTTCACCTTCTTGCCGAAACTGAGGTCGGCGGCGGTGTAGTTGGAGAAGCCGTTCAGGTGCTGGTTACCCGCGATCAGCGTGGTGCCGTTTGCGGTGGTCTTCGCGTGGCACTTGGCGCAGGTGCTGGCGCCGGCGGCGCCGACGTGCTTTTCATGGCTGTTGGCGGCGGCGAGGCCGGAGCTTACGTAGTTAGGCTCGCCCGCGACGGAAGTGAAGGCGACCCCGGCGGTCCCGAAAGGCCTGGCGCCGTGGCAGCCGTTGCAGCCCATGGCGGGGCCGCTCCAGGAGGGGGCTGCCGGTTCGACCGTCGCCACCATGCCGGACTGCCCTTTCTTGCCGGAGGTGTGGCAGTAGCTGGCGGAGCAGGTGCCACCGCTGTAGGTGGTGCTTCTTCCCGCCCTGACGCCGGAGTAGTCAACGAAGGAGTTCAGGTGGTTGAGCGGAGTGGAAACCACAGAGTCGCTGGAGACGGTCTTGGAGTGGCACTCGACACAACCGAGGTTGTCCCCCAGGACGTTGGCCTGGTCCATGTGCGCCGCGTGCTTGCCCGAGGCCAGTTTCCTGGTACCCAGGGCCGCCGGGCCGCCGTGGCAGCCGTTGCAGCCCAGGGCGGTGCCCCACTGGGCGTCGAAGACGCCGGACACCTTGCCGTTGCCGCTGTGGCAGGTGATGTTGGAGCAGCTCTTGCTGGCGACCTTGCCGAAGCTGCCATTAGCGGAGGTGTAGTTGGCCAGGCGGTCCAGATGCTGGCTTCCGGCGATGATGGACGTGCCGTTGGTCGTGGTTTTCGAGTGGCAGTTGGAACAGGTGGTCGCGCCGGCAGCGCCGACGTGCTTTTCGTGGCTGTTGGCGGCGGTAAGGCCCGAGCTCGCGTAGTTCGGCTCACCCGCGACGGAAGTGAAGGCGACCCCGGCGGTACCCATAGCCTTGGCGCCGTGGCAGCCGTTGCAACCCATGGCCGGTCCGCTCCAGGACGGATTGGCAGGCTCGACGGTGGCGACCATGCCGGTCTGCCCCTTCTTGCCGGAGGTGTGACAGTAGGTCGCGGAGCAGGTGCCGGAGACCAGCGTGCTGCTCTTGCCAGCCCTGACGCCGGAGTAGTCCACGAAGTTGTTCATGTGGTTTGCCGGAGTGGCGATGGCGGTGTCGACCGCGACAGTCTTCGCGTGGCACTCGGCGCACACCATGTTGTCGCCGATCACCGAGGGCTGGTTCGTGTGCTGGGTGTGCGCCCCGGTATTGATGACGTTGCTTCCCAGCGCAAGCGGGCCGCCATGACAGCCGTTGCAGCCGAGGCTGGCGCCCCATTGGGCGTCCGCTACCACCGGGACCTTGCCGTTGCCGGAATGGCAGCTGATGTTGGAGCAGGTCTTGTTGGCCTTCTTGCCGAAGCTGGCGCTGCCGGAGGTGTAGTTGATGAAGCCGTCGATGTGCTGACCGCCGGCGACGATGCTGGTGCCGGTGGTCGTGGTCTTGGCGTGGCAGCTGTTGCAGGTGGAGGCGCCCGCCGCCCCGACGTGCTTCTGATGGCTGTTGGCGGCGGCAAGGCCGGAGCTCACATAGTTAGGTTCGCCCGCGACGGAGCTGAAGGCGACCCCTGCGGTCCCCATCGGCTGGACGCCGTGGCAACCGTTGCAGACCATGGCCGCGCCGCTCCAGGAGGGAGCTGCCGGCTCGACGGTCGATGCCATGCCGGTCACACCCTTCTTGCCCGAGGTGTGGCAGTAGCTGGTGGAGCAGGAGCCTCCGGAATAGGTCTTGCCGGCCTTGGCGCCGGAGTACTCGACGAAGGTGTTGACGTGGTTGGCGACGGTGCCGATGGCCGAGTCGCTCGCCGCGGTCTTGCCGTGGCAGTCGGCGCAGCCGTAGTTGTTGCCCAGGGTGCCGCTGTTGTTGATGTGGGCCTGGTGCTTGCCGGTAGCGAGGATCTTGGTCCCCAGGGACGCCGGACCGCCGTGGCAGCCGTTGCAGCCAAGGGTCGCGTTGCCCCAGTTGGGGGCGGTGGTCACCGTGAAAGGACTGGTCTTCGAGGTACCGTCACTGTGGCAGTAGATGCCCGAGCAAGTGCCAAAGGTGTTGGACTGGCTCGGGAGAAAATCGTTGGTCGGGCCGGAGTAGCTCCCGCCGTTGTTGGGGGTCGCGGTGAAGCTGACCGCAATGCCGCGATGGGTCACACTGGTCGCGTGGGCAAACGGCTTCGCCTCGGCGCTGTGGTCCACGTGACACTTGACGCAGGCGCCGGTGCCGGTGCCGTAATAGGTGCCGTGCTTGGAACCGGAAACCGGGTGGCCCGCACTCAGCGAGGAACCGTGGCAGCTATTGCAATCCGCAGGGCTGGCATAGGCCGTGCTCCCCCACTCGGGGCTGGTGCGCTCGAAGTGGCAGTTCACGCTGGAGCAGGAACCCAGCGGACTCGGGGGCACCGAGGTCTGGTTCAGGAAGGCGCGGCTGTAGCTGCCCGTCGCGGAACCGTTGATGCTCCCGGAGACCTTGATGTCAGCGGTGCGGTGGCCGTTCTGGTACACGAGTACGGCGGAGCCGTGGCACTTGACGCACGACAGGGCGTTACTGTCGGCATGGCTGCCATGATTGCCCTTGAATGCGCCGGAGACGGGAATACGCCGTCCGTTGGCCGAATCAAGAGGAGGCATGGTGTGGCAGGCGTCGCACCCGTAGTTGTACTGCGGTGCGGCCTCGGCCTTCGTGCCAGCCAAGAGTGCAACTCCCAGCGTCATCAGCAAAGCTATCACTCGTGGGTTATACCATCCGAGTCTGCGGTAGCCCCTCATTTCCACTCCTTTATCTCAAAACACCTGACCGTAGTGCTATCTAAATCCACTACCCGGCGGGGGGATCCACTCCCCCGCCGGGGTTTCAACATGCTTCTGCTACACGGGTACAGCTTTTCTTCCTACACAGGTACCCGATTAACCTATCTTTCGATACTCCACTTCGGACTCGGCTTGAAGTGGCAGCTCACGTTGAAGCAGGTGCCCGACTTGTTAGTCCCGCCGGAAACCAGCGTAGCGCTGGTGTAGGTGGCGAGGGCGTCGCCGGAGAAGCGGTACTGCGGGTCGATGTCGACGCTCACGCTTTCCACGTGGGTCCGTACCGGCAGGGCACGGGCATGGGAAGCGTCGCTCCCTTTGTGGCACGGAAGGCAGTTTGCCCAGCCTTCGCTCGGCTTGGCGTCCTTCTTGATGTGCGCCACGAGGATGTGAGCACCGCCACCGCCGGAGTAGTCTTCGAAGCGGGCCGAAGACCAGTTGCCCTGAACGCCGAAGGTGAGGGCGCTGATGGTCTTGCGCGGTGCCGGCGGGTAGCCGTGGCAGGCGTCGCAACCGCCGTTAGGCACGAACGCGAGGCCGGTGGCCGGGTTGTGCGCGTGGCAGGTGGTGCAGTCCGTGGTCGAGTCGACGTGGTTCTGGACCGGCTGGCCGGCCTTGGTGAAGTACATGGTGCTGGTATGGCAGACCTGGCAGACACCGGTCCTTGCGCCGTTGGCGAAGGTGTTGTTGCCGGTGAAGCTGACGGCGGTGCCGTTGATGGTGGTGTTAACCATCATGGTGTTGGTGGTACCGTGTGCGTTGTGGCAGTCCGAGCACTTGGCGCCCAGGCCGGTAGCCTGGTGGGCCTTCACGTTCAGGGCCGCGCCGGTCACCTTGGCGGCGTTGGTGTGGCAGTAGTCACACTCTTTGTTGGTGGCGCCGACCATGGTGGAAAGCAGACGTTTCTGGTCGCCCAGCACGCCGCTGATGTGAGCCGCGCTGCTGTCGTGGCAGGCGGAGCAGGCCTGGGCGATGCCGGCCTTGCCGTGGCCCGTGGTAGCCGCGCTGGTCTTGTCAGGAGCGGTGATGCCGCCGATGACGGAGAGCGCGCCGCCAGCGGTCGAGTGGCAGCTTTCGCAGGTGACACGACCGGTGGTCCAGTTGGTGCTCTGCTGGTGGCAGGTGGAGCAGGTGCCGATCTTGTTCATGCCGCCGGCGAGCTGCAGGTTGCCGTCGACGTGGGTACTTGCGGTGTTCGAGGTGTGGCAGTTGGAGCAGGAGGTGGCCAGGGTGGAGTTGAAGCCCGGGCCGTAGGTGGCCGTGAAGTGCTGCACGTGCGCGTTGCTGTTGATCAGCCCGCCGGTGGTGTTGGAGAGCGCGGTATGGCAGGTACCGCAGGCGCCGGATGCCGGGTCGTTCCACTTCGGGGTTCCCGCGAGGTGGCAGGAGGTGGCGCAGGTCTTGGTGGTGGTGCCGCTCCAGGTGGTCACGTTGGCGCCGGCGACCTCGACGGTGGCGTCGCCGTGGAGAGCCTTGTTGACGAAGAAGGTGTTGCCGCTGACAGTCGCAGCGTGGCAGGTGTCACAGGCGTAACCTTTGGTGCTCACGTGGGTAGGGTGGGCGTTGGTCACGAGGCTGGAGGCGTTGCCGTGGCAGCCGTTGCAGCCAAGGGAGGCACCCCATTTCACATCGGCCACGTTGGCCACGATGCCGTTGCCGCTGTGGCAGGATACTGCCGAGCAGGCCCCTGCGACCACGGTGAAGCCCTTGCCGTTGCCGGCTTTGAGGTCGCGAGTGTTGTTGGTGTGGAAGGTGCCCGCCTTGATGGTGGTGCCGTCCACGGTGGTGTCGGCGTGGCAGCTGACGCAGTCCGCAGCCGAAGCGACGTGGTTGAGGTGGCTGTTGGCGCGCAGCAGGGTGGCACCGGCGTTGGCGTAGTTCGGCTCGCCCGCTTTGGAGGTGAAGGCCGGGGCTGCGTCGGCGCCGTGGCACGACTTACAAGTCAGCGCGGTGGAACCGGTCCAGGTCACGCTCTTCATGGTGCCTTTGCCGTCGCTGTGGCAGTAGGAGGTGGCGCAGGTGCCCGATACCGGGGTGCCCACCTTGGAGCCTGCCACGTCTTTGGTGCTGTTGACGTGGTTGGTGAAGTTGGAGACGGTGCTGTTGTCGGAAACGGTGGTGTTGTGGCAGTCGACGCAGCCGTAGTTGGTGCCGAGGAAGGCGGCGTTGTTCACGTGCTTGGCGTGGTTGCCCGACAGGGTGTTGCTGGTCGCGTCGCCGTGGCAGCCGGCGCAGGTAAGGCTCCCACCCCAGGTCGGCGGGGTGTAGGTGCCGCGGCCGTTGCTGTGGCAGTAGACGTTGGAGCACTGGTTCGACGCGAAGCTGCCGCCGCCGGCGAACTTCACTTCGATGGAGCGGTGGCCGGCCGAGGTGGCGTGGCTGAACGGCTTGGCCTGTACCGAGTGGTCAGTATGGCACTTCACGCAGGAGCCGACGCCGGTACTGTAGTAGTTGGCATGCTTGCTGCCGGCGGTCGGGTGGTTGCCGGTGGAGGGAGCGACGTCGTGGCAGGATGAGCAGCCGCCCGGCACGGTAAGCGCCGCGCTACCCCAGGCCGGGGTCGCACGCAAGGTGCCCTTGCCGTTACTGTGGCAGGCCACGGTGGAGCAGGAACCCATCGGGTTCGGCGGAACCGAGGTCTGGTTCACGAAGCCGGCCGCGATCTTCCTGGAGTAGCCGACGGTGTCGGAGAGCTCAATGGTCTTGTTGCGGTGAGCCATCGGGTAGGTGCTCACCTGGCTGCCGTGGCAGGTAACGCAGGAGTTGACCGCCGAGGTGGCGTGCCCAGCGTGGTTACCCGGCACTGCGCCGGTGCTGGGATCTTTCTTGGCCGTGCCAGAGTCCATCGGTGGCATGGTATGACAGAAAGAACAGTCGTAGTTGTACTGTGAGGCGGCTTGCGCCTTACCCGCGGTCACCTGTACCAGTGTCAGCACAAGCAGTGCCAACACCAGCAAACAGTGCCCTCCATACTTTGGTAACATTTTTCTCCTCCTCTTCGTGTCAGTTAGCTGCATCGTATTGAACGCTGAATCCTTTATCGATTCAGAAAGGTACTACCTTGCTACTACAGCGCTTGCCTGCCCCTACCTTTCGGTGCTCCACCGTGCCGACGGGCTCATGTGGCAGGCGATGTTGAAGCAGGAGCCGGTCTTGTTGGCACCCGGCACGCTGGTCAGGCTCGCGCCGGTGTAGATGGTGAAGCTGTTGGCGAAGCGCAGGCTGTTGTCCACCAGCACGGTCACGTTCTCGATGTGGTCCTTCGCCGGGGTCACCATCTTATGGTACGGGGTGAGCCCGACGGCGCCGCCGTTGTGGCAGGTGGTGCAGTTGGTCCATCCCTCCTCAACCTTCGCGAACGGCGAGATGTGCGCCGCCACCAGGTGCGCTCCGCCGCCGCCCGAGTAGTCCTCGAAGCGCGCGTTGGCCCAGTTGGCGTAGCTGCCGAACGTGGTCGCCGTGTTCTTCGGCGCCGGCGGATAGCCATGGCAGGAGTCGCAGCCGCCGCCGATCGGCTTGAAGGCTCCGCCGGCACTGGTATGGGTGTGGCAGTCGAGGCAGCCCGAGGTGAAGTGGCTCGACTCCGGAAGGCCGGCACGGTAGTAGTTGGTCTTGGTGTGGCAGACCTGGCACAGGCCGCGGTTGTAGGTGGTCTCGATCAGTGTGGTGGCCCGGTCGGTGTACGAGATGTTGAAGCCCCGGATCTCGCTCCTGATCATGGAGAGGTTCCCGGTGCCGTGCGTGTCGTGGCACTCGCGGCAGGCGATATCCACGTTCTCCTTGGTGACGTGCGTGCCGAGGTTCACGATGCGGGCCGGGACCACGGCGGCGTTGTTATGGCACGAGGCGCACAGCGTGTTGTCGTTGTTCATGAGCAGGCGCTTGCTGTCGCCCAGCGTGCCGGTGATGTGGGTCGCGTTCCGGTCGTGGCACACCGTACACTGGTTGCTCACCGCGAAGCGGCCGTGCCCTTTAGTGCCGAAGTAACCCTTGTAGGGGGCCTGGGTGCCGTTGGGAAGCACCGCAGCGTCTTGCGCGTGGCAGACCGTGCATTCGATGCGGGAGGTCGTCTTCCAATCCACCAACTGGCCTGCATGGCACCCCATGCACAGGGAGCCGTCGCCGCTCTTCAGGTCCGGCGACCCGTTGTTGTGGGTGGCGGTGGTCCCGACGTGGCAGGCCTGGCAGGCGGTGTACTCGCTACCCAGGTAGTTGCCCGGACCGTAGACCGCGCTGATGTGGGTCGCGTGCTGGTTGGTAGCCATCGGGCTCGGGGTCGAGGCGGAGCCGCCGTGGCAGGTGATGCACAGGTTGCGCGCCTTGTAGGCGACGACGGAATCGGCCACCGCCTGGCTGATGGCGCCCGCGTCGCGCAGCGTCGGCACCGCCAGCGTGGTCACCGAGTCGTCGATCACGCCGTTGTCGAGGATGTCGATGGAGTCCATGGCCAACTGCTTGGAGTAGCGCGGGTTGTGGCCGAAGGAGCCCAGCTCGCGCACCAGGAAGGCATAGTTGAAGGCGGCGCCCATGACGTTCGCGCCCTGCTGCCCGGTGCCCCAGTTGCGCTGGTTGAAGTGCGGCGCCTGTCCGGTGTACACGAAGCCCTTGGCGGCCAGCTGGGCACGGAGCACTTCCAGGAGGCTCACGAAGGAATCGCGCGCCAACTGACGCTGCTCTTCCGGCATGTTGGCGCCGTGGCAGGTGGTGCACAGGGTGCTCACGCCGCTTCTGAAGGAGTGGTCGTAGGTGCTGTTTCTGTGGCAGCTGATGCACGGCCCCTTGGCGTTGGTATTGCCCAGGTTGCTGTGGGTGGCGCCCAGGTCATAGTTGCGACCCGGGAAGTGGTAACCCGCCTTGGCGTACATGGCGGCCGCGGCAGCCGCGTAGTGCGGCGGGATGAAGGCCAGGTTGGTGAAGTCGGCGTTCGCCTGTAGCTGCGCAGTGATGGTCTGGCCGGTGTTGGTGCCGCTGTGGCAGGACATGCACAGGTTGGACTCGCCCACCGCCGGGTTCACGTAGGTGGGCTCGTTGGTGAACGGCTTGGACGGCTGCACCGTACGCAGCGCACCGGTGGCGATGTCGACGTGGCAGGCGCGGCAGGTGACCATCTCCTTGGTCTTGTCCGAGGCGACGCCCCAGGCCGTGGTCACCTTGCCGGTGGAGAAGTTCACGAAGCCGGTGGTGGTGTGGCACTGCACGCAGCCGTCCATGGTCTTGAAGTCGTAGCTGGAGTACGCCGGCGCGCTCCCCTTGGCGTGGCCGGAGGTGTACCACGCCTGGCGGATCGCCTGGTTGGTCACCGTCGAGAAGTGGCAGTCGGTGCAGGCCGAACGCGAGGTGACGTAGGTGGCCGGGTAGGCGCCCGTGGTCATGTTGCCGTAGTGCAGCGTCTCCAGGTCCCCCTGCACCGCCGCGAAGCTGGAATGCGGGTTGTGGCAGGAGATGCAGAGGACGTTCCGGCCGATTTCCACCGTATGGTTGGGGACGATGCCCAGGCCGTTGTAGTGGCACCCCGCGCAGACACCCGGGTCCGCCTCGGGCGTGTGAGCCCCACCCTTATGGCAGGCGGTACAGGCGACCCCCACCTTCTTATGCATGGAGCGATCGTAGCCAGAGAAAATCGAATCGGTGTGGCAGGCGGCACAGAAGTATCCCCCCACCGGACCAGCCTGCGGATAGAGGTTCACAAAGGTGTTGGAATCCACCGTCGTCGGGTTGACCGGAGTCGGCATGGCGCCGTTGGTGTGGCAGGAAACGCAGGAAACACCCAGCGACTTATGGTTGGAGGAGGACCAGGAGATGAAAGCCTGCGGCGTCGGGTAGACGCCGGTCGCGGAATGACAGCCGTTGCAGGCGCTCTTCATGGAGCTGATCAGAGAATCTACCACGTTCACCTGCGTGGTCGCGCTGGAGACCACCACACCGTCCAGGTACTGGGTGAGCCGGAACACGTAAGTGCCAACCTGGGTCGGTACGAACTCCGGGTTGAGCGTGCTGGCAGCCTGGAGGGTGACGGCAGGGCCGCTGTCCTGCACCCAGGTGAAGGTGCCTCCCCCCTGCATGGTCCCCCGCAAGGTCACCTTAGTGATCACCATGGCGGTCTGGGCCACACCGGCGTCGACACCGACCACGGCAAAGGTCGCCGCAACGGCGCGCGGGCTGGTGACATTGCTTACCATGACGGTGACCGGGGCCATACTGGGGAAGGTGGCCGGGCTGCCGGAAACGGTAGCCGTACCACCGGCGACACCGGTCACCACAGCCCCGCTGCTGGGCGTGGCAGTGAGAACGGCGCTACCACCGTAGTTGACCTGGGTACTGGCCGGGGTGACGCTGCCGGGCCCGGAAGCGGTACCGGTCACGGTGTACTTCTGAAGGGTGAAGGCGGCAACCAGAGACTGCGGCGAGCCGTCGGCTTTGATGAAGGTGGTGGAGTAATGAGAGGTGTAGTTGCCGATGACCTGGGCCACCCCGGTCTTGGTCAGACTGGTGATCTTGTAGCCGGGGTTGGCGGTCACTTTCACCGGGACGGGGGCGGAAGTGGTGAAGTTGCTGTAGACGAGGGAACCCGCCAGGGTCTGGACTGCGTTGTTGCGGACCTGGAGGGTGCCACCGGTACTGCCCAGCTTCGTTTGTATCTGGTACGATGTTGCCGCCCAGGACCAGAGCGCCCCCGATATGATGGCCGTAGCAGCCAGAACCGCCAGTGTTTTTCTCAGCATAGACTTCCCCTGTCCCCTAAGCTCAAGTGCATGAATGGACGATGTAGAGGTGCGAAGACACCTTTCAGGGGGACGACTTCGCAAGAAATATACCTAGCAACAGCCCCCTCCCCCCGGAGCAGGGTCCTTCACCCGGCTAAAAGGAAACAAATTGGACATTTTTTCCTTAAAAATATTTTTGCATTCAGCTTTAACTGGAGAAAGTAAATCAGCCGAAATGGGACAAATTCCGCCGTTCCGCGGGGGCATAACATTAGAGAACAGCGAAAACGCTGGGTACGCTACCACTAGACTTATCCTCAATGGTAACGTTTTGGTAATACCAAAATTAATCCAGCCGACCCCGCCCAGGCCTGCATGATTGCGCCTTTGCTCTCGACAGCTGTTTGGATATGACCCGAGCTCAATGGGAAAATACAAACGTAGACGCCTATGTGAAAAAGCAGTTGCCGCGCGAGGGAATGCGCTCACAAGCCGAGGATGACTGGGGAAGTTGAAGGTTGGGAGTTTAGAATGAGATTGACTGGGGGGGGGATTTACGGTAAAAGATTAGCCTCGGTAACAGATCAGCCGGAGTAACTCAGTTGGTAGAGTAGCTGATTCGTAATCAGCAAGTCGGCGGTTCAAGTCCGCTCTTCGGCTCCATTAAATCAAGGGGTTACAGCTCGCACTGTAGCCCTTTGGTCGTTTCAGTACAGCCATGTATCCTCCCACGTATCCTGCAAACAGCTCGCTAGCTCTCCCCCAGCACCCAGCCCGCTCCGGCAGCAACCAGAAAAAACAAACAGATGGAGAGGCATAAAGGACTAAATCGGTCCCGTTAGTACAGCCGCCCGGCTCCCCTCTCGACCGCCCCCCCCGGCCAACAGCTCAGGCAGGGCAAGAGCAGCCGCCTCAGTCCGGCTTCCATATTTGACCTGTGAGCCGTCTTTAGCCGCCGCCCCTACCCGTCCCCTTCGCAACAAAAAGCCCCCGGCGCAATCGGTGTGATTGCAGCACAGGGGCAGGGCGTAACGGTGGGCACGGGAGCGCCCAAGGGAGCCGAGAGCCATGATGCAGGCTGGCTCAACCTCGGGCGTTCAACCGGGCTACTATGTGAACCGGCAAGGCCGGGTGCGCTGGCGAGTGTCGAGCGGCGCACATACTCTGCCCTCGCTCTTAAGGTCGCTAGTAGCTCCCCTTCCTTCTTCATCTCCTGATGAAGCTGTAGCGCTCATAACGGGATAGTCCTACTAGGCGCTATGACTCTCTCTTATCCTACCTGTTACCCTAGCTCGCTATCTAAAGAGCGTGTTAATTCATAAGATGCTGAATTGCCGAGTGGATTTAAGTTCAAGGCTTAAGCTAATCCACGAGCTAAAAGCGCTCCCTCCGAGGGAGGCACCCGGCACCGCCCCAGCCTTTCCACAAACACCATCAGGCGAACCCATACGGGGAGAAATGAGAACCGGTCAGGCAGGCAGAGGGCTTACACGCACTGGTCATAAAACAGGGATCATGAGTGCAGGGGCCACAGGGTGACAGGAGATACAAGGCTTTTCCCCTTGACCTTTCAATATAAGCACCCCATCATACATGTCTATTCCACCAGCTATAAAGGCCAGCTTTATGACTACAATGTCTCCTGAAGACAGACTTATTGAGGATATTGCAACCGGGAAGCGGAAGGACTTAGACGGTATCATGTCACCTTTAACTCAGCGTCTACTTTTAAAGCTGGGAGCTACTGGCGTAGATATGACTGAATACTGGATAAGGACGCCACAACACTGGACATGCCCTGCCTGTGACCGTAATAAGGAGCAACTGGTCCGAAAGAACTCACATAACCAACTCATGTGCAAACTGGTTAGCCATCACGATCATATGCAGGACTTGCTACTAGAGCGGTTCAGGTCAACATCAGCGTCATTATCAAAAGTCGTAGCTGACGAGGTGGCTGAACGTTTTGCAAGACGTGCCGTCTCGATGGTAGCCTCTTATGACAACACTTTGATATGCCAAGATTGCAATGCAGCGGATGCCAGTGCAAAGAAAGCCGCTGGCACTCATCCTAAGTTTTCATACTCTCCATCAGAGATAAAGCGTATCGTTGTATCTAAGAGCAACAGCCCACATGACATAAACGCCTCTATTGCATGTGAGATATGGGAGGGGAATAAAGACACTTTCTCGTTACGACTTAAAATTGTTGATAGAATTGCCGAGATTGCTGCGACTAATTCTCACTGGTACCAAGAGGTGTACTTTCATTATCACCCTGACACCATATACAAGAAAAGCCTATCTACCCTACAGACGTATTACAACATTTCCACCCTCCCCTATCACAGACTTGGCGGCGGCGGTAAGCCTGCTGAAGACTTTTCTAGTTGGAGGACAAAGACATTTGTCGGGGCAAAAGAGACCCCTACTGCTGGAGATTGTAGCCATGTCGCGAAGGTCACATCATCCCGTGACTGGAAGCTGGTTGATGATGATTGGATATGCCCGGTATGCAAAAGGTCTAAGGTCGAAACTGTTCGCAAGAACAATAAAAATGAATGGAGCTTTACCGTTGCAGCTAAATCATACAGAAGCGTAACCGCACTAAACAAGACAGAGAAGTTTAATATTTGCAACGATTGCGGCATGGTTGCTAATTTCATTGGGAAGGAGGCTATTAAAAGCCTTGGCTTTCAAGGTGATAGATATTCCATGTGGGTTGAACTTTCTGACATCTCATCTGTAATTAGACCGCGCCCTCACAGCCGCCACGAAATATTGCAAGACAAGGCCGTTAGTATTGTTGCTAGGGTTACTGAAACCGTTGGCAATGAGATGTGTGAATAGCCCCCCCCCTGCCCCGAGAAAGTACAAGCTGGGGAATACAAGGTGAAGACAGACAAAAGAGCCCCGCCTGCAATCCCAGCGTAACAAGGGCGGGTCATTGACCGTAACCTCAAGTACCTGAACTGAACAGACGGGGCTAAAGCGCCATGTAGGCGCACAGTGCCCGATACGGGGCACGAAGCAGAAGAGCGGCCACGTTGGCCGTTGAACCTCTGCTGCAACAAACGGGCTTTGCTCCCCGCTGAACTTCTAGGCCGCTAGCAACTGCGGCACTGCTTCACGCTCCTGTATCCACCCTTCCACTTCTGAACGCACCCAGCCCACCCGGTAATCCGTGAGCTTCCTGCGTGCAGGGAACTTACCCGCCCGCTCAAGCCGCCAGATCGTCGAGTATCCAAGCCCCACCATTGCCACCACTTCCGCCCTCTTCATAAACACCTGCGCCATTCTCTACACCTCACAATATTTGTTAGCCGGGTAGCCCGGTACGTTCAGCTATCTATACTACGTGTTAATTGTTCCAGAGCGCACCGGGAAGTTCCTTGCCAAGACAAAGGTTGACGGATTCACACAGCAAGCTTATAGTCACTCTGTTTAATACAGATTAATGGAGGTAGGCAAATGGAAGGTCTTACTGTCTTGCTGTACGTGCTAGTGTTCCCTCTCACCCTGTTTAAGAACACTATGGCTGTGCGTTGCTTTATTGGGACAAGGCCAAGCTGGTATTATGGTAGCAACCAAGCCGTGTATGAACTTATGGTGTACGGACTATCCTTAGCTAGCTTAGGTCTTATCTGGTACACCTTTGCTGCTGTCAATGCGATTGTCTGCGGGCTAGGCTTGTTTACCTTCAGCAGACTGACATTCAAGTCTTCATACAAGAAAGCGCTTCTTAGCACCTCTTCCAGATACTACAACATGATGGTGTCAGATGAGGGATACATGGGGAAAAGTCGAGAGGAAGTCCAACGGGAAGCAATCAAGCTCGCGGCTGATTCAATACGCCGTAGCGTCATGGGCCAACCCTGATACGCGGACGCACGAGATTGCCCTGTACTGGCCAAAGACGGGGCGACGCATACACAGGGCAGGACTCAACGAGGCTCAGGCCGCTAAATAGCCATCCCCTAAAACGGAAGTCGCACATGTGAGACAAGCGCGAGCATGGAGTGCTCTTAACGCTCTTATCTCTCTATACTACTTGTTCTCCTAGCTCGCTCTATCAAGAAGAGCGTGTTTATTCGGTGAGGAAAGGAGAACCAAAAGAAAACCCCAGCCGGGGAGGGCTAGGGCGCTCTGTTGCGGTTATTCAGTTTCTTCTACACCTCTACATCGTTAAGGCTCCCTGTGTAGCTTCCGAGTCACACCAGCCACAAGGGCTGCAAGGATTGCACTCAGTGCAAGTAGCACAGCCACGGCAAGCGGGGCAAGTGTGTACCCTGGTCGCCCGGTGCGCCCTTATCAATGCACGCCGTGCCCCTTTCTCCGACTTGTACACCTTCTCTTTCTTCGTGCCGTCAACCTGCGGAATTGAAGCAACGTAGCGCGTAACAGTCCTAATTTCCATTTCATTCTCCCTGTGATTGAATTGCAGTAGTTAGGGGTGAGCGGTTCCAGTGCAGGCAGGGCGCACTACTTGCCAAAGCTGCGCTATCATTTCCGGGTCAAATCCGTACATCCTTTGAAGTTGCCTGAGTGCCGCGAAATCCATGTTATGCTCTCCTTCGTTGAATTGAAATCAGCTTACCTTTTTTCACCTCACCCGTCAGAATCCTGTGAAGTTTGTTCTCTATAGCCTCCATAGCCTCTTGTTTAAAATCGTCATAATCATGCCTATTGTAAACTTCATCCAGTTTCCCAAGCGTATGATTTGCAACCTTCTCTCTGACTTCATACTGTATACCTTCGCTGCCCATCAATGTGAGTGCAGTTCGTCTAAGATCATGAGGTGTAAACATTTCAAAGCCTATTCTATTTACACCCTCAACTGATTGCTTAGTCCTGTACGGCCCCCTCTTGTAGGCTTCACCTTTTCTACGCTTAACCTTATCAGTCACAACAGACTGCCCTTTTATGTTCCTACGGATAGCATATGAAAGAGCGCCAACGGTGACACAGCCATCACCACCCCTCCATGCTGGAAATACATACTCTCTGCCCTCAAGGCTCCCGATAAGGGACAGCGCTGTATCAGTGAGGTAGACCCTATGAGACTTCCCGTTCTTCGTTCTTTCCTTGGGAAGAGTCCACCATCTACCCTCAATCTCTTTAGCATGTATTCCGATTACCTCCCCAGGGCGCTGCGCCGTTAGCAGAATCAGCTTGAGGGCAGTCTTGATCTCTGCACTCATCATGAGGCCGTCACCGTCCAGAGCTTCCCAAAGTTGTTTAACCTCGTCCGCTTTCAGCGTCCTCTCTCTTGACTCTTCTTTGACCGCACGCTTGATGTTGACATAAGGAGTAACCTTAATTGCATCCTTATCAACAGCATAAGCAAACATCCCACTTACATAGGACATACAGCGGTTAGCCATGACGGGAGCCCCACGACCCGCTATTTCATCCCTTAGCAGCTTGATGTCGCGGGTGGTGATGTCGGTGATCTTCCTCTTCCCCCACCGAGGCAGCACCTCAACCTTGAGGGCGCGCTCTACTTCCTTCCCACGCCGCAACCTCTTGGCGTGCCCCTCGATGTACTCATCAATGAAGTCAGCTACAGTAGGCGTATGTCTGCGTTCAAGCGCTGCCTGAGTTTTCTCTCCTAGTGGGTCTATGCCCTTCGCCACTTTCACCCTCGCTGCTGTGCAAAGCTCTCTAGCCTGAGCAACGGACACCTCGGGATAATTACCATCACCAAGCGGCAAGTACCGTTTGCGCCCGTCAAAGGTGTAGATGTAGTACCACGCTTTGACACCGGACGGCAGCACACGCAGGCTGAACCCTTGCCCCTCCCTCCTCCAATACTCTTTGGCTTCAGGCTTGTAGTTCTTCACCTCTTTATCCGTAAACTGTCCCGGCTTGCGCTTTTCCATTGCCCCCTCCCTTTCAAAGGATACATTTGCTCATGTATCCGCTAATGTATCCACAAATCACTGGGCTACAGTGGTGAAATGCGGTACAACTGAGTACAAGCTATAGAGCTAATCCACTGGAATGTCAAGGTAATAATCAAAGGAAGGATACACTGCGGGAAAGGGTGAAACAACTGCGAAAGAAGATATCTACTGATTCGTAATCAGCAAGTCGGCGGTTCGAGTCCGCTCTTCGGCTCCAGTATAAAGGGTCGCAGACCATGTCTGCGACCCTTTATCATTGCTGGTGCGGTAACCGCCTTCCGTGCCTTCCGTGCCTGCACCTAATTGAAAAGGCCCGCCATGATGGCGGGCCTTCTTTGTTGCGTCTGCTTGGGTACCCTTTTCAAGGGTGGTTGCCAGTGCCCGTAAGCACCGGGAGGTTACAGCTTCAGGTTGTGAGATTCCGAATCGGTGGAGTTTCTTTGATGCTGAGTACCTCCTTTTTCCGAGATCCCTCTTAGCTAGCTAGCTGAGTCAAACATATCATTGCCGGGCGAAAAGAAACAGTCTGTCCAAATAATTTTTTTCCGGATATACTGCTTGAGTTGCCCGCGCCATGAGTTTGAATCCGCTAACCTTGTCATCATCCGCCACCGTCCTGAGTATCCCCTCACTTACTGGTACAGAGCCGTCATCTGCCTGCCCGCGTTCAAAGCCCCGGGAGCCGAACTCGTCACCTGTACGCCTCCATTAGCACGTGTGGCCTCGAACCGGGTCAGCTCACTCCCTTCCCGCAGTGCCGCGACCGAGTTGCCGCTCTTTACGTTCCAGTCGATGGTGAGGGTATCCAGATAGGTATCACCATGGTAGCGGTTGAAGGTGTAGCGCAACGTGTCGCCGCTTTTTTTGGCGTGCACCTTGAAGGTGTCACCGTTTTCGCTGAACTGGAAATCCTTCTCGCCCTGGGCCACCGGGTTATGACCGCTCCAGAACTCGATGGTGTTGAACAGCAGGAAGTCGACCAGCGCCGACACCTGGTAAACCGGGACGATGATGAAGACCCAGGTCACCAGGCTGCGCAGGAACCTGTCTCCGACTTGGCCGTTCACCTGATACACCTTTTTCGTCAGCGCCATTTTGCCGTAGCAGCCTTGCAGGGAAACCATGGCGATCACCATGGCAACTAGTGCCGCAGTTATCCTTTTCATACGTATATCCTCCTGGACCTTTGAATGAAGATGGGGAAAGATGCTATCCCGATTATCCTAATATAACAGAAGACGATCCTTTTCTGCTAATCTACTTGAGCTGTGCCTGCAATACGATCCCCTATCTCAGTGACAATAAAAGAGGCCCGCACATGATGCGCAGGGCCTCTTCATTTACTCGATCCCCTCTTTACTGGGGTCATACCGGCGCTTTGGGCGTCGGTGCTGGTACAGCTGTCTGGTAATTAGAATCCTCTTCAGTGGAAGTTACCTCGATGCTGCTACCTCCTTTTTCCGAGACATTCTGTTACAGCTAGCTAGCTGATAGTAATATATCACCTGCCTGATTTTTTTACAGAGAGCCGCAACATTTTTTATCACTCATCGCCGCAGCGATAACAGCACCTATGCGCCGCCAGACTGGACTTCGAAAGGCCGGATGCTAAAATCCGTGGGTGCCTTAATCCAGATTAATCATTCAACAGCGACGGGCGCTGGATGGCCAAAGCGCCCTCTGCCGTACCTGCCGCTGGGGGAGACCCATGAAAACGACAGCTGTGGCGGTTATCCTGATCATCCTGCTTCTTCTCGGCTTCGGGGCGTACTACTTTGTCGACACCGCGGGCCCCGCCCTCGCGCTCTCCCGGCAGAGCGGCCCCATCTCCTCCAGGGTCGACGTGACACTCAGGCTGCGCGACCGGTCGGGACTGAGGTCCTTGAGCGTCAACCTGGTACAGGGGCAGAAGAGCTTTCCCGTCCTCGCCAAGGAGTATCCCACCGGCACCAAGGAAGCGGCGGAAACCTTCCGGCTCCCCGCCCAGCCCGGACTCAAGGAAGGGCCGGTCAGGCTGGAGGTCAGGGCGGCGGATAGCTCCTTCTTCGGCTTCGGCTCGGGCAACCGGACCGAGCAGGCCTTCAATTTCGAGTACCAGAACAAGCCTCCGGCGGTCGCCATCCTCAGCTCCGCACACAACATCTCCCGGGGCGGCGTGGGACTGGTGGTGTACTCGGTGAACCGGGAGTTGGTGAAAACCGGCGTCGTTTTCGCCGACCGCTTCTACCCCGCCTACCTACAGCCCGGCGGCTTCTACGCCTGCCTCTTCCCCTTCCCGAGCGATCTGCCGCAGGAGCGCTTCATCCCCAAGGTGCTCGCCGTGGACCGAGCCGGCAACGAGCGTGTCACCGGCATTTATTACCACGTGCTGGAGAAGTCCTTCCCGAGGGACCGGATCGAACTTACCGACGCCTTCCTGGAAAAGGTCTCGGGGGAATTCAAGGACCGCTTCCCGAAGGCGGCGACGCCGTTGGAGATCTTTCTCAAGGTGAACGGCGAAGGGCGCCAGGCTGACCGGAAGATCCTGTACCAGGTGGGGCTCAAGACCTCCACCACCCCGTTTTGGGAGGGCGAGTTCCTGCGCCTCCCCAACTCCGCACCCAAGGGAAGCTTCAGCCAGCTGCGCAGCTACTTCTACCACGGCAAGCAGGTCGACGAGCAGTACCACCTGGGGATCGACCTCGCCTCCCTTGCACATTCCAAGGTACCGGCGGCCAACAACGGCCGTGTGGTCTGGGCCGACGACCTCGGCATCTACGGCCAGTGCGTCATCATCGACCATGGCTTGGGGCTGCAGACCCTGTACGGGCATTTGAGCCGGATCGGGGTGAAGGAAGGGGATCAGGTGAAAAAGGGGGATATCATCGGTGACACCGGGGACACGGGCCTTGCCGGCGGCGACCACCTCCACTTCGGCGTGGTGGTCTCGGGGCAAGAGGTGAACCCGATCGAGTGGTGGGATCCCTCCTGGATCAAAAACAACGTCACCGACAAGCTGGAAGAGGCGAAGCAGTCGGGAAGCGCTAAGTAGCGCTGAGGGAAGGACTTCCGGAGGTGGGCACATGCAGCAACTGGTACTGATCCGACATGGCGAGAGCGTCTGGAACAAGGAGAACCTGTTCACCGGCTGGACCGACGTCGAGCTGTCAGCGCAGGGAGAGGAGGAGAGCAGGAACGCGGGGCGGCTCCTGAAGGAGAAGGGCTTCGTTTTCGACGTCGCCTTCACCTCGATGCTGCGCCGGGCCATAGGGACACTCTGGATCATCCTGCGCGAGATGGACCTGATGTGGATCACGGAACAAAAGGATTGGCGCCTGAACGAGAGGCACTACGGGGCGCTGCAGGGGCTGAACAAGGCGCAGACGGCGGAGAAGTACGGGGAGGAGCAGGTGAAACTGTGGCGGCGCAGCTACCATGTCCGGCCGCCGGCACTTGAGGTGGGCGACCAGCGTTACCCCGGCCGCGACCCGCGCTACGCCTTACTGCCGCAGCACCTGATCCCGCGCACCGAGTGCCTGCAGGACACAGTGGAGCGGGTGCTCCCCTGCTGGCAGCAGGTGATCGCGCCCGCCCTGCGCGAGTGCCGCCGCCCGCTCATCGTCGCCCACGGCAACAGCCTGCGCGCCCTGATCAAGTACCTGGACCGGGTCTCCGACTCGGACATCGTGCACCTGGAGATTCCGACCGGGACGCCCTTGGTGTACGAACTTGACGACGACCTGAAACCGATTCGCCACTACTACGCCACCGAAACCGGCGGCCCCGCCTAGCGCAGCACGTCCCCTTCAAGACCGGTAGCGCCGTCAGCGCCATCCTCCCCGCCGTCCTCGGCAGGTTCCTTGACCGGAGCCTCCTTCCCGGGAGCGGTGACGCCGGGCTGGGCCGGCGCGGCCGGCGTGACCGGCGTGACCGGCGGCATGGCGTCGCCGCCGTGCTTGGAGCAGTACGTGGTCGGCTCCGTTCCGGCGATGAAGTCCTCTTCCTTGGTGGTCGGGCATTCCGGGGTGGCGAGCTGGCCGGTAGTGGGGTCGATCTCGACGGTGACCACGCCTTCGGGCTTGGCGAAATCAGCCGCTGGCTTCCCGGCGCTGGCAACCCGCATGAACCGTTCCCAGATCGGCGCCGATACCGCGCCGCCGGTAAAGCCCCTCCCCCCCGGCTTCGGCTTGTCATAACCCACCCAGACCCCCGTGATCAGCTGCGGGGTGTACCCCACGAACCAGGCGTCGCGGTAGTCGTCGGTGGTCCCGGTCTTGCCGGCGGCAGGGTGCTGACGGGCAAAGTTCTTGAGCCCCTTGGCGGTGCCGTAGGTCAGCACGTCCTTCATCATCGAGGTGGTGACGAAGGCAGTGGCCGGCGAGAGTACCGGGGTCACCTGGGACGGATTCTCGTTCCAGCTCTTGCGGCTGCGGTCGAAGACGCGGATGATGGTGCGCCCCTCGCTGCGCATGCCGCCGTTGGCCAGGGGCGAATAGGCGGAGACCAGGTCGTTCAGGGTGACCTCGTCGGTGCCCAGGGCAAGCGAGAGGTCGTTGGGGGTGCGCAGGGTAAGCCCCAGGCGCCCGGCGAAGGTGACGAAGTTGTTCACCCCGAGCGATTCGAGCAGCTTCACCGTGATCACGTTGTTGGAGTGGGCGAGCGCCTGCCGAAGCGGCAGCTCCCCGAAACTCTTCTTCTCATAGTTGTGCGGCCGCCAGGCTTGGCCGTTCCCCTTGTTGTAGGAGACCGGGGCATCATCCACGAGGCTCGCCGGGGTGTACCCCTGCTCCAGCGCCGCCGCGAAGATGAGCGGCTTGATGGAGGAGCCGGGCTGGCGCTTGGCCAAGAAGGCGCGGTTGAAGCCCCCCTTGCCGTTGTCCACGCCCCCCACCGCGGCCAGCACGTCGCCGGTCTTCAGGTCCATGCAGATGAGCGCCCCCTGCAAGTTCGGGTTCACCTTTTTCACGCCCTCACGCAGCACCTGCTCCGCCTGCTTCTGCAGGTTCACGTCCATGGCCGAGATCACGTCCAGCCCGCCCTGCTCCACGATGTGCGCGCCGTAGCGCTCCACGAGTTGCTTGCGCAATAGTTCGAGATACCCCAGCGCCTGCCCCGGCTGGATCACCGTGGCAGGGTGCGCCTCGATCGCCCTTTTCTGCTGCGGCGTGATCATCTTGACCGCGACCATGCGGGAGAGCACCACGCTGCGCCGCGCGCTTACCTTGGCCAAGTCCCCCAGCGGGTTGTAGCGTCCCGGGTTCTTGGGCACTCCGGCCAGGATGGCGCATTCCGCCTCGGTGAGTTCTTCCGGGTTCTTGTCGAAATACTGCCGCGCCGCCTGGGCGATGCCCCAGGCGCCGTTGCCGAAGTAGATCTCGTTGAAATACATCTCCAAGATCTGGTCCTTGGTGTACTTCTTCTCGAAATCCATGGCGAGCTGCACTTCCTTCACCTTGCGGTCGAGCGACTTCTCGCCGGTCAGGAACTTGTTCTTGATCAGCTGCTGAGTGATGGTGGAGCCACCCTCGGCAAGCCGCCCCTTGACCACGTCCTTCACCAGGGCGCGGGCGATGCCACGCACGTCGATGCCGCCGTGTTCGTAGAAGCGGGCGTCCTCGGTGGCGACCAGCGCCTTGCGCAGGAAAAGCGGGATCCGGTCGATGGAGACCCAGTAGCGCTGGGTGGGGAGGATGCGCCCCACGTAGCGCTGCTGCCCGTCGAAGACCCGGATCGAGGTGTAGCCGGTCGGGAGTTCGGGATAGGTCGCGATGGAAGCGTGGGCGGAAACGGCGCAGGTGAGCGCCAGGAGGAGGAGAACCGGGGAGAAGAGCTTATTGAACAAGGTGCTACTCCTTTGGGAGGCCTCACGCAAAGACGCGAAGGCGCAAAGGTTAACCTAAAATGCCGCGTTAGTCGGTCCTGCTTTGCGGCTTCGCGGCTTTGCGTGACCTTTTTTTACCTGATCCCTTCGAGGTACCTGGTCACCTGCGCCGCCAGTTCGGGTGCATCCAACAGCACTGAAAGCTCCCGGTTCCGGGTCAGCGCCGCGTGGGACAGGTTGTGGCTGCCGATCATGACGTACCGATCGTCGATGACCACGGCCTTGGCGTGCGTGGTGCGCCTGCCACGCGGGAAGATCACCCGTACCCCCTGGCGCGCCAGATAACCGGCGGCGGCGCAGTTGTCGCTCCCGACCGAATCCTCCGCTTCCAGGATCACGGTGACGTCCACCCCGCGCCCCCTGGCCTGGGCCAGGTCCTGCGCGATCTGCGCCGGGAGGTTCCCCCTGCGCCCGGTGACCTTGAAAAGGTAAAAGGCGCAGATGATGCGCCTTTTCGCCCCGCGGATCCGCTCCGTGATCGCGCCGGAGTAGGCGCTGTCCGCCAGCAGCGTCGCCTGCGCGGGGGCGCTCAGGGCCGGCGCGGGACGGGCGGCCAGGAAAACAACGGCCACAAGCCCCGCCACGCACCGGGTGAGCGTCCTGATCACGTGAAAATGTCCATCACTTTGGCGAAGAAGTTCCTGCGCATCGGATTCACGTCCTCGCCGCTGATGCGCGCCAGCTCCTCCAGGAGCTCACGCTGCTGCTTGTTCAGGTTGATGGGGGTTTCCACCTTGGCGATGACCAGGTGGTCGCCGCGCCCGTATCCCTGCAGCGCCGGGACGCCCTTGCCGCGCATCCTGAATACGGCGCCGGACTGGGTTCCTTCCGGGATCTTCATGTTCACCTTGCCGTCCAGCGTGGGCACCTCGATCTCGCATCCCAGAGCCGCCTGGGTGAAGCTGATGGGGATCTCGCACACGACGTCGTTGTCTTCGCGCCGGAAGATGGAGTGTTCGCGCACGGTGAGCGCCACGTAGAGGTCGCCGTTGGCGCCCCCCTTGACTCCCTGCCCCCCTTCGCCGGAGAGCTTGAGCCGGATGCCGGTCTCCACCCCGGCGGGTACCTTCACCGAGATGGACTTCTTGTCCCGCACAGTGCCGGTGCCGCGGCAGCTCGGGCACGGATGCTCCACCACGCGCCCTTCCCCGTTGCAATGCGAGCAGGTCTTGGAAACGCTGAAGAATCCCTGCTGGAAGCGCATCTGGCCCGCACCCTGGCAGGTGGGGCAGGTCTTGGGCTGAGTGCCGGCCTTGGCGCCGGAACCGTCGCAGGTCTCGCAGCGCTTGGCGTAGGGGATGTCGATCTTCTTCTCGACCCCGAAAGCGGCCTCTTCGAAGTTGATCTCCAGGTTGTACTGTAGGTCGTCGCCCCGCTTGCCGCGCGAGGTCTTCTGGCGCCCGCCGAACACCTCCCCGAAGATATCGCCGAAGATGTCGCCGAAAGGGGAACCGCTGAAGCCGCCGAAGGGGGAGCCGTTGAAGCCGCCGCCCCCCATGCCGGCATGGCCGAACTGGTCGTAGCGGGCGCGCTTCTCGGGATCGGACAGCACCTCATAGGCCTCGGAGACCTCCTTGAATCTATCCTCGGAGCTCTTGTCGCCGGGGTTCTTGTCCGGGTGGTGCTTGATGGCCAGACGCCGGTACGCCTTCTTGATTTCGGTCTCGGAGGCGTTTTTGTTCACCTCGAGCAGTTCGTAGTAATCCTGTTTTTCACCGTTTGCCAAAGTATGCCCTCGTAACACAAAGAGCAGCGTCCCATTTCATGAGACGCTGCCCGTTGCGCGTTTTCATTTTCTAAATGCAGCGCCATCTTCTATCAAGTGGGCACCGGTTTGCAACCATTACTTACTTCTTCTCGTCCTTCACTTCTTCGAAATCTGCGTCGACGACTTTCTCGCCCTTGGCGGCTCCGCCCGCTTCCGGCTCGGCGTGCGGCTCGGCGCCTTCGGCGCCGGCTGCCTGCGCCTTGGCGTATACGGCCTCGGCCAGCTTGTGGGAGGCCTGCATCAGGGTCTCGCTCGCCTTCTTGATCTCGTCGGCGTCGCTTCCTTCCAGCGCCTTCTTGAGAGCGGCAATGCCTTCCTCGATCTTCTGCTTCTCGGCGGCGTCGATCTTGTCGCCGAACTCGTTCAAGGACTTCTCTGTGGAGTAGATCAGGTTGTCGCCCTGGTTCTTCGCCTCGATCAGCTCGCGCTTCTTCTTGTCGTCTGCGGCATGGGCCTCGGCGTCGCGCACCATCTTCTCGACTTCCTCCTTGGAGAGGCCGGAGGAGGCGGTGATGCGGATGGACTGCTCCTTGCCGGTGCCGAGGTCCTTGGCGGAGACGTGGACGATGCCGTTGGCGTCGATGTCGAAGGTGACCTCGATCTGCGGCACCCCGCGCGGAGCGGACGGGATCCCGGAGAGCTCGAAGTTGCCCAGGGTCTTGTTGTCGGACGCCATCTCGCGCTCGCCCTGCAGTACGTGGATGGAAACCGCCGGCTGGTTGTCGGCCGCGGTGGAGAACACCTGGCTCTTGCGGCACGGGATGGTGGAGTTCTTGTCGATCAGCTTGGTCATCACGCCGCCTAGGGTCTCGATGCCCAGGGAGAGCGGGGTGACGTCGAGGAGCAGCACGTCCTTCACGTCGCCGCGCAGAACGCCGCCCTGGATGGCAGCGCCGATGGCGACCACCTCGTCCGGGTTGACGCCGCGGTTGGGAACCTTGCCGAAGATGTCCTGCACCTTCTTCTGCACGATCGGCATGCGGGTCATGCCGCCCACTAGGATGACCTCGTCGATGTCGGAAGCAGAGAGCCCGGCGTCCTTCAGTGCGGTGCGGCAGGGGCCTTCCAGCTTGGCGATCAGCTCGGCGCAGATGGATTCCAGCTTGGCGCGGGTGAGCTTCATGGTCAGGTGCTTGGGACCGGACGCGTCGGCGGTGATGAAGGGGAGGTTGATGTCGGTCTCAAGCGAAGTGGAGAGCTCGCACTTCGCCTTCTCGCCCGCCTCTTTCAGCCTCTGCAGCGCCATTTTGTCGCCCCTGAGATCGATGCCCTGGTCCTTCTTGAACTCGTCGGCGATGTGATCGATGATCTTCTGGTCGAAGTCCTCGCCACCGAGGAAGGTGTCGCCGTTGGTGGACTTCACCTCGAAGACCCCTTCACCCAGTTCCAGGATGGAGACGTCGAAGGTGCCGCCGCCCAGGTCGAACACGGCGATCTTCTCGTCCTTCTTCTTGTCCAGGCCGTAGGCGAGCGCCGCCGCGGTCGGCTCGTTGATGATGCGCAGCACGTTCAGGCCCGCGATCTTGCCGGCGTCCTTGGTTGCCTGGCGCTGGGAGTCGTCGAAGTACGCCGGGACGGTGATGACCGCGTCGGTGACGGCCTCACCGAGGTAGTCCTCGGCGGTCTTTTTCATCTTCATCAACACCATGGCCGAGATCTCGGGCGGCGAGTACATCTGGCCGCGCACCTCGACCCACGCGTCGGCGTTATCGGCCTTGACGATCTTGAACGGGGAGATGGCGATGTCCTTCTTGACCGCCTCGGTATCGTACTTGCGCCCGATCAGGCGCTTGATGGCGTACAGGGTGTTCTCGGGGTTGGTGACCGCCTGGCGCTTGGCCTGCTGGCCCACCAGCCGCTCGCCGTTCTCGGCGAAAGCGATCATGGAAGGGGTGGTGCGGCTTCCCTCTGCGTTCGCTATGACAACCGGCTCCCCACCTTCCATCACTGCCACGCAGGAGTTGGTGGTCCCGAGGTCGATTCCTATTACTCTACTCATGTGATTGCCTCCTCATATGGTAACTATCGCTGTGCAAACTAGTCATGCCCCCGGCAAAAAACAAGGGGCGGGGAAAAAAAAGATAAAGACAAAGATTAAGACTAAGGAAAGCCCACGAAGTTCTTAATCTTTATCTTTGTCTCATTCTGCCGTTAAGCCGCCGGCTTAACGGCGACCGTGACCATGGCGGGACGGAGCAGCCGGTCGTTCAGCAGATACCCCTTCTGGAACACGTTCACGACGGTGTTGGGCTCCTGCTCCTCGCTCGGCACCTGGGTCATGGCCTGGTGAAAGGCAGGATCAAACGGGGTACCCGGCGGAGTTTCCACCGCGGTGACGCCGAACTTCTTCAAGGTGGAGACGAGCATGTTCAGGGTGAGTTTCACCCCCTCGACGATGGGGTCGTCCTCGCTGGCGTGCTCGATGGCGCGCTCCAGGTTGTCCAGTGACGGCAGCAGCTCGGTGATGATCTGCTCGTTGCCGTACTTCAGGATCTCTTCCTTCTCCTTCTGCACC
The DNA here is from genome assembly GCF_016458235.1 of Geomonas propionica. Classification (GTDB taxonomy): domain Bacteria; phylum Desulfobacterota; class Desulfuromonadia; order Geobacterales; family Geobacteraceae; genus Geomonas; species Geomonas propionica. The sequence continues at coordinate 40,222 of NZ_JAEMHK010000012.1, forward strand.
CGCTTCCGGTAGTTCTCCAGGTCGGCCCGCTCGCGCAGGTACTTGTCCCAGTTGCCCGCCGACTCAAGCCCCTTGGCGGCCAGGGCTTCCTCGAGTTCCTTGATGCGATCCGCATCCGACAGCGGCTGGGCGAGATCCACGTTGTCCTGCGCCGCCTCCGCCTTTTTGTCATGCTGGTGCGCATCGTGTTTTTTCTTGTCCATCCCTTTGTACTCTCCTTTTCTCGCGCTACTCGGTTTCGAGCAGGCGGCTGATCAGTTTGGCGGTGTAATCGACGATCGGGATCACCCGGCCGTACCCCATCCGGGTCGGGCCGATCACTCCGAGCACCCCGACCGTGTCCTTACCGGTCAGGTAGGTCGAGGTGACCAGGCTCATCCCCTCCATCTTGAGCAGGGGGGATTCCGAGCCGATGAAGATCTGCACCCCCTCGGCCTGCATGGAGCGGTCCAGCAGGTCCAGAAGGAGGCTCTTCTTCTCGAAGGCGCGGAAGATCTCGCGCATCTTGGCGGTGTCGGCGAATTCCGGCTGGTCCAGGATGTTCGCCTGTCCCTCCAGGAAGATCTCGGCGCTGTCGGTTCTGATGGTCTGCTCGGAGAGCGCCAGCGCCTTCGCCATCATTGAGTCGTAGCGCACCTTCTCGCTCTGCATCTCGGCTATCAGCCGTTCGCGCACCTGGGCTAGGGTCAGCCCCTGCAGCATCCCGTTCAGGTAGTTGGCCATGCGGACCAGATCCTCCTGCGGGAGCTCCTCCTCGGTTTCCAGGAGCCGATTCTGCACGGTGCCGTTCTGCGAGACCAGGATGGCGAGGATGCGGTGGCTGGACAGCTTGACGAATTCCATCTGGTGGAAGACGTTGGCGGCCATCCGCGGCGCCATCACCACCCCCATGTAGCTCGAAGTGGTGGAGAGGAGCCGGCTTGCTTCCTTGAGCATCTCGGCGGGATCCCTCCCCGCCATGCGGCAGCGCCTGCGGATCTCGTCGCGCTTGCCCGCAGTGAGATTCTGTTTCGCCTCCAGGATCGAATTGACGTAGAGGCGGTATGCCTTGTCGGTGGGGATGCGACCGGCGGAGGTATGCGGCGAGGTCAAAAGCCCCATCTCCTCCAGGTCGGACATCACGTTGCGCACCGTGGCCGGCGAAAGCGCCAGCGCATGGCTGCGGGTAATGGTCCTGCTCCCTACCGGTTCGGCAGTCGTTATATAGTCCTCGATGACTGCTTCGAGGATTCTTTTACCCCTTTCGGAGAGCTGTTCTTCCATAGACGTGGTCCTCAAAAGCGTTTAGCACTCAAAAAGTTCGAGTGCTAAACGAACTTCAAGTTAGCAACGCGTCTTTGCTTTGTCAAGGGGTTCTCTGGCGAGATAAAAGCGGATTTACAGAAAGCGGGAAAAGATGCTGTTGGCGATGATTACCGAGCTGTCGGCGAGACGGATGCGCCCTCCGTCGGCGACCAGGAGACCGGCCTGCTGCAGCCGCTCCACCTCCGCCAACTGGCCTGCCAGTGCGTCCTCGCCGAAGCAAGCCTTGATGGGGGCGAGGTCCAGGCCGCTCAGGACGCGCAGCCCCAGGAAAAAGCTCTCGGCAACCGCGTCCTGTAGCGAGAGCTGCACCTCGTCCCGCTCGGGGAGAAGGCCCGCGGCGAGGGCGGTGCGGTAGTCGTCCAAGTCGGCGGCGTTGTTCCAGCGGCGCCCGAGGCCGTCGGGGTTCCAGAAGGAATGCGCGCCGGAGCCGAAACCGAGGTAGCTCTGCCGGCTCCAGTAGGATTGGTTGTGGCGGGAAAAGCGGCCGGGTCTGCCGAAGTTGGAGATCTCGTAATGGAGGTAGCCGGCGCCGGTCAAAAGCTCGGCCGTCGTCTCGAACATGCGCGCCGCCTCTTCCTCCCCCGGTAGGACCAGCTCCCCGCCCTGGTAGAGCTTCTCGAACGGGGTCCCCTCCTCGATGGAGAGCGCGTAGGCCGAAACGTGCTCGGGAGCGAGCGCGATCCCTTGGGCCAGCGCGGCGCGCCAGTCCTCAAGAGTCTGCCCCGGGAGGGAGTGCATCAGGTCGATGCTGATATTGTCGAAACCGGCCCGGCGTGCCTGGTCGAAAGCAGCCAGCGCCTGTGGCACGCTATGCGCACGGCCGAGCCTTTCCAGCAGGCGCTCCTCAAAGGACTGGATCCCCAGCGACAATCGGTTCACCCCCGCGGCCCGGTAGCCGGCCAGCCGCTCCGGGGTGAGGGTCCCCGGGTTCGCCTCCAGGGTCACCTCCGCCCCCTGCTCGAGGCCAAAGCGAAGCGCCGCCTGCTCGATCAGGCGCCCCACCAGCTCCGGCACCATGAGCGACGGCGTCCCGCCGCCGAGATACAGGGTCGGCGCCTGCACCGGCTCGGGGAGGGCCTCCTGGCGCAGCTCCATCTCGCGCAGCAAAAGCTCCACGTAGCCGTCCAGTTCGGCGCCGGACCAGGCGGTGGAATTGAAGTCGCAGTACAGGCACTTTTTCAGGCAGAAGGGGAAATGTATATAGAGACCGGCTCTCATGGCTCTCGCGCTCCTTGACACGCCAGCTAACGTTCTAGCAGATCCGCACTCTCCTTGTCACGCAAAAGCGCCGCAACTGCACGAAGATGCTTGAAATCCTCGATTAGGAAGATTACACTTCGAAACCTTCAGGCGCCTCACGCAAAGACGCAAAGGCGCAAAGGGAAAAACGGGAGGGGACATGCAGAAGAGCATCAAGGCGGCCGCGCTGCAGTTCAACATAGCGCTCGGAGACATCGACAAGAACCTCGCCTACGTCACCGATAAACTGCGCCAGCTCGCCCGCGACGGGGTGGAACTCGCGGTCCTGCCGGAGATGTGGAGCTGCGGCTTCGACTACCGCCAGTTGAACCAGCTGGCCCTGCGTACCCCGGCCCTGGTGGAGCGGATACTGGCGCTTTCGGGGGAACTGGCCATGACCATCGTGGGGAGCCTGCCGGAGCCGCACGGCGAGAAGGTCTACAACACAGCCTACGTCGCCGACCGCGGCAGGTTGGCCGGCAGCTACCGAAAGATGCACCTCTTCGGCCTCATGCAGGAGGACCGGCACCTGGACCGCGGCGACGCCGTCTGCCTGGTCGACACCAGCGTCGGCAAGATCGGCGTCATCATCTGCTACGATCTCCGCTTCCCGGAACTTACGCGCAGGCTTGCCGTGGACGGCGCCGAGATCATCGTCGTCACCGGCGAGTGGCCCAAGCCGCGCGAGGAGCACTGGCGCACCCTGATCCGCGCCCGCGCCATCGAAAACCAGCTCTTCGTGGTCGCCACCAACACCTGCGGCATGATCGGCAAGCTCGACTTCTTCGGCTCCTCGTTAATCGTCAACCCCAAAGGGGAGCTCCTGGCTGAAGGGGGCTACGAGAACTGTGAGCCGACCGCGCTCCTCGACCCCGCCGAGATCACCTCCTGGCGCGCAAGCATCAGCTGCTTTCAGGACCGGCGGCCGGAGTGCTATTAGGGTAAAGCTAAAGGCCAAACGCGAAGGCGCAAAGGCGCAAAGCCACGAAGAAAAGACTTTGACAAAAGACTGAAGGTTTTAACTGCTTAAAGTCTTGGCGCCTTCGCGGCTCCGCGTCTTTGCGTTGAAGCTTTTGGATGTGCCTTGCCCCAGCGCCGCACGGCACGTGTTTCCTGTTGACTTCCCCAATGGTTCAGCATATTTTTCCAGTTTGATTTCCATCTAACCGCGGAGGGTTGCTACGTGGGCATGCTTGCATCGACCGGCCTGGTCGTAAAACTGGTACTTTTGCTGTTGCTCTATTTCTCGGTGGTCTCCTGGGGCATCATCTTCTACAAGCTGCTGCAGGTGTACCGCGCCAACGGCGCCTCCGAGCGCTTCCTGGAATTCTTCTGGAAAGCCAAGCGCTTCGACGCCATCAACTCGCAACTGGACCGCTTCGAGCACTCCCCCCTCACCGTCTTGTTCCAGGAGGGCTACGGCGAGCTTCGGAAACTGCAGGAAAAGGTCGAGGAGAAGGCTGATCCGAACAGCGTCAGCACCGACCTCGGCGGGGTCGACAACATCGCCCGCGCCCTGCGCCGCGCCACCACGATCGAAATCACCCGGCTGGAAAAGTACCTGACCTTCCTGGCCACCACCGGCGCCACCGCACCGTTCGTCGGCCTCTTCGGCACCGTCTGGGGCATCATGACCGCCTTCGAGAAGATCGGCCAGAGTGGCTCCGCATCCCTGGCAGTCGTCGCCCCGGGCATCGCCGAGGCGCTCATCGCCACTGCCATCGGCCTGGTCGCCGCCATCCCGGCCGTCATGGGCTACAACCACTTCCAGCACAAGATCAAGGTGCTCATCTCCGAGATGGACAGCTTCTCCACCGAATTCCTCAACATCGTACAGCGCAACTTCGCGGGGAGATAAGCCATGGAGTTCGGCAACAGGGAAAACGGCGATCGCGGCACCATGTCGCAGATAAACGTCACACCTCTGGTCGACGTCATGCTGGTGCTCTTGATCATCTTCATGGTCACCGCGCCGATGATGCAGCAGGGGGTCCAGGTCAACCTCCCCAAGGCGGACACCAAGTCGCTGGCGCCCAAGGAGGACACCCTGGTGGTCTCCGTCGAGCAGTCCGGCAAGACTTTCATCAACTCGACCGAGATTCCGGCTGACCAATTGAAAGACAAACTGACCACCATGCTGGCCGGCCGCGAGAAGCGCGAGGTGTTCCTCAAGGCGGACCAGGCGGTCCCCTACGGTGACGTGGTCCGCGTCATGGCCCAGATCAAGGGAGCCGGCGTGGAGCGCCTGGGCATGGTGACGGAGTCCCCGCAACGCCGATGAAAACCGCGTTCACGCGCAACTACCCGGGACCGGGGGGGATGCTGGCCATCTCCCTCGTCTGCCACCTGGTCGTGTTCCTGGTCATCGTCAACTGGCACTTCCTCCCTGAGTTCCATCAGGACGAAACCCCGGTTACCTACGTCGACATGGTGACGCTGCCGGTAGCCTCACCGCAAAGCGGCATGCCCGCGCCGCCTGCTCCGGCCGAGACCAAGGCTCCCGCCGCGCCGGCCCCAGCCCCTCCGGCTCCTGCCAAGCCGGCCATGGCCCTGCCGACCAAGCCCGCAGCGAAGACGCCGCCCGCGAAACCCAAGGCCCAAACCGAAGCGCAGCAAAAAGAGGCCGAGGACAAGGCCTTCAACGAACGAATGGCCAAAATGCAGCAAAAGGCCGAAGAGCGGCGCCAGGCCGCGGTGCTGGATGCCCTCAAGAAAAGGGGGAGTAGCCGCACCGGGATGCCGGGAGCGACCGGAAACCAGGCGGGGAGCGACTATTCCTCCTACCTGCAGTCCCGGCTCAGGGACGCACTCAAACAGGTCATCGCCACGCAGACCAAGGCACCGCAGGTGATCGCCACCATCACGGTCTCCCCCGACGGCAGCATCGACTACCGGGTGGAAAAGGGGTCGGGGGACCCCTTCTTCGACGACGCCGTGCAACGGGCGGTCGCGCTGGCAGGCAAGACACTGGTGCCCCCGCCCAACCACACTCAGTACAAACGCGTGTTCCGCTTCATGCCTGAAGGGGTGAAATAGTGATAACAAGAATCCTTCTGCTACTGCTGATACTGCTGATGGGGCCCCAGGGCTTCGCGGCGGAGAGTTACCTCGACGTCACCGCCCCGACCTCCGGGAAGATGAAGCTGGCCATCGCGCCCACCACGGCGCTCTCCGGCACCGTTGCCGGCGACGCGCGGGAGCTCCCCGAGCTGTTCGGGTTCGACCTCGGCATCGCCGGCCCCTTCGAGATCGCACCGACCGAGGCGGGGGGCACGCTGCTTTTAAAGAGCGCCTACGGCGTGCAGGGTGACACCGCCATCCTCGAGTGCCGCCTGGTGGACCAGGTGCTGAACCGGGAGGTCATCGCCAAGCGCTACAGCGGCCGCCTCAAGGACCTGCGCCGCATGGGGCACGCCTTCTCCGACGAGGTGCTGCGCGTGCTGACCGGCGAGAAGGGCCCCTTCACCGGCAAGATCGCCTACGTATCCAAAGCCTCCGGCAACAAGGAGATCTTCATCATGGATTACGACGGGCGCAACCCGCAGCGGCTCACCAATAACGGATCGATCAACCTCTACCCCGACTTCGCCCCCTCCGGCAAGGAGATCATCTACACCTCCTACAAGAAGGGGAATCCCGACCTGTATCGCCGCGAGCTTTTCACCGGGCAGGAGGCGCGCGTCTCTGCCAGAAGCGGCCTGAACGCCATGGGTGTCTTCTCCCAGGACGGCAACAAGATCGCCCTAGTCCTTTCCAAGGACGGCAACTCGGAGATCTACCAGATGAGCCGGGACGGCAAGGAGTTGGTGCGGCTCACCAACAACCACGCCATCGACGTCTCCCCCGCCTGGTCTCCCGACGGCTCCAGAATCGCCTTCGTCTCCGACCGCTTGGGCAAGCCGCAGCTCTTCGTGATGGACGCCAACGGCGGCAACCTGAGACGCCTCACCACCAACGGTGCCTACAACGTGACCCCGCGCTGGTCCCCCAAGGGGAATCGCATCGTCTACGCGCGCAAGGAGGGGGGCTTCCAGATCTACGCGATCAATCCCGACGGCACCGGCGACACCCAGTTGACCAAGGTGGGGAGCAACGAGCACCCGCGCTACTCACCCGACGGACGTTTCATCGTCTTCAGCTCGACCCGCGACGGCGGCGAGGGGCTGTACCTGATGCGCGCCGACGGCAGCGGGCAGACCAGGATCTCCCCGGACCGGGCGCAGAACACCCACCCGACTTGGTCGGTGAACTGGTAATTGCGAAGCATTACCGTTGCCCAACCTCGAAAAGGTGGGTATACTCTCAGTCGTTTTTTACAAGGGGCATCGGCAGCAGCGATGCCCATATTCCATAGATCAAAAGGAGTGGGGAATGCGCAAGAATATCGCCGGATGCCTGGTTGTTCTTTGCATGGGAGCTTTGGTAGCGGGAGGCTGCGCCAAGAAAGACATGGTCAAGCCCGAGGAGGCAGCTCCGTCGGTCACGGCACCCGCCCCCGAAACGGCTAAACCGGCCCAGGAGGCCCCGACGCAGAAGGCCCCGGTCACCGAGCAGACCCCGGTCCGCGAGCCGGTGGTGGCGCAGGAGCCGGTGCGCGAGAGTTCCAAGGCGCCGTCGGGCGACCTGCAGGGGCAGTTGCAGAAGATCTACTTCAACTTCGATTCTTCCGACCTCTCCGAAGAGTCGCGCAACATCCTCACCAAGAATGCCGAGTACCTGAGCAGGCAGCAGTCGCTCAAGATCCGCATCGAGGGGAACTGCGACGAGCGCGGCTCCGACGACTACAACATGGCGCTGGGCGAGAGAAGGGCCAAGGCCGCCAAGGATTACCTGGTCAACCTGGGCATCTCCTCCGAGCGCATCAGCATCATCAGCTACGGCGAAGAGAAACCTGTCGACGCAGGCCACGACGAAGCGGCTTGGGCCAAGAACAGAAGGGACGAATTCGTCGTCGCGAAGTGACGCGTACCACGCAGCCCAAAGGAGCCTTCGGGCTCCTTTTTTTATCGACCGTCCTTAAAGGAGGTTTGTCATGAGGTTTACAAGGGGGGCGCTGGGAGCGCTGGTACTGCTTACGTTTTTCGGCTGTGCCAGCCAGACCGACCTGGAGTCGGTGCGCCGCGACAACGACGAGATCAAAAACCGTCTCTTCACGCTGGACCGGGGACTGAACGAGGTCCGCGGCGAGGTGAAGGAAGGGGTGGAGAAGTCCCTGGCCGGCTACCGGCAAAGCCTGGAGTCACTACAGGCTGACATGGCGGGGTACCAAAAGGAGATGGCGACCATCCGCAAGGGTGGAGCGGACCTGCAGGCGACCCTGGAGAGCGCCAGGGTGGACATGCAGCTCTTGACCGGCAAGGTCGACGACGTGCGCATCCTGGCCCAGAAGCCGGCCGACGACATCGCCCTATTGAAGGAAGACCTGAACAAGAGGCTGGCCGCGCTCGAGGCGCGCATGACCAAGCTGGAGAAGGGGGTCGAGGAGCAGCAAGCGAAGGCGGCTGCGGCGCTCAAGTCCCCGGAGCAACTCTACCAGCAGGGTCAGGATGCCCTCAAGGCCGGCCAGGGTGCCAAGGCCCGCGAGCTGTTCGCGAGCTTCCTGGTGCAGTACCCTAAGCACAACCTGGCGGCCAACGCCCAGTACTGGATCGGCGAGAGCTATTACCAGGAGAAGAACTACGAGCAGGCGGTGCTGGAGTTCCAGGAAGTCATCAAGAACTATCCGGACAAGGAAAAGGCGCCCGCCGCCATGCTGAAACAGGGCATGGCTTTCAGGGAGTTGGGAGACAACAAGAGCGCCGCCTACATCCTGAAGAAGCTGGTGGACGAGCACCCAAAATCGGAAGAGGCGAAGATCGCCAGAGACAAGTTCAAGATCAAGTAGCTCAAAACAAAGAACCGATTACCGAAAGGCCCTCCTGCCAGAGCGGGAGGGCCTTCCCGTTTGCGGCCGCGGCCGCCACGGGAAAAGGAGAGCACCATGTTCCTCGCCAGAGACAAGAACAACGACCTGTACCTTTTCGACAAACTCCCGGTGAAGGGGAACGAATGCTGGTGGGCTGAGACGGGGGTGGACGGCACCTACCTGAAGCTGGACAAGTCCCTCTACCCGGAGATCACCTGGGAGAGCGAGCCGGTCCCGGCCGAGTTGGTGCTGGCGCAAAAATAGGCTGGGGGGGGAATTCGCACGAGTTCTGCGCGGTGTAGGGGTGAATAATCATTCGCCCGCCTTTAGCTACATGGGGCGGAAATCCGGTTTGATGTTCTCCGGAGTGTAGTTCTGGGCCACGATCCATCCCTTACCCGGCACCAGTCTCGGTTCCAGGCGGCAGGCGATGTAGCCGATCAGGTTGACGGGCTCGGGCAGATCCGAGGCGATGGTGACCACGCGGAAGCCGATGAACTCCCCCTCCTCCGGATAGCCCGGCGCGCCTTTCAAGGTGCAGCTCCAGAGGTGCAACGGCCGGTCGGGGGCAGCGAGGCTTATCAGGAAGGTGCGCTCGCCGTCGCGGTTCAGACCGCCCGATTCCTCAACCAGGGCCGGAACTAGGCCGCCGATGAGCGGGGTGTAGCCGATGGAGCAGGCGTGGGCGAAAGCAGCGGCGCTGTCGGGAAACTGCAGTTCCTCTTTCTTCTTCCTGAACCAATTTAACATGGCGTCACCTGTGGCCGCCCAGCGCGGGCCCTCGGTCATGCAGCTTTCAGGTAAGAAAAAAGGCGGGATCACCCCGCCTTTTTCGCGTCCAGATTTTGGCTGATGTTAGGCCTTCTTCTCCGCTTCTGCTGCAGTCGCTGCAGTCGCGGCAGCCGGTACCGGTTCGGCGGCAGCGGTCCCCTCGACCTTCGCCTTGAGCTCCTCGGCCTCACGCACCTTCTCTTCCTCGGCCTTCTTCTTGGCCTCGGCAAGCTTCGCCAGATGCTCTTTCTCCTCTTCGGTCCTGCTGTCGGCCTCTATGGTCTGCTTGAAATCGTCGGTGGCCTTCTTAAACTCGGCCAGCCCCTTGCCCAGGGACTTCGCCAGGTCCGGCAGCTTCTGCGGGCCGATGACGATCAGTGCTATGACCAAAATGATGACCAGTTCAGGCATCCCGATTCCGAACATACTATTTACCTCGCTTGGTATGCGTCAAACACGCGTTTGTCATACAAAAAGTCCAAAAAATAATAGAGGTTTTACCGACGGGTGTCAAGCTTGCAAAGGTAGGACCTTAATTGGTTTGACATGATCCCGAACATTGTCTAAGATCGGTCCTGTTTACCATATATTTCAAATGAGAATGACAGTTTGGTGGTGACAAACATGACGCAGGATTCTTTAAAGTCTGATATTAAGGCATTGCTCAAAGAGCGTAAAGCCGTCCTCCTGGCGCACAACTACATGCGCGACGAAGTACAGGAGATCGCTGACATAACCGGAGACTCGCTGGCTCTGTCCATGGAGGCGGCCAAGACTGACGCTGACGTGATCGTCTTCTGCGGCGTCCATTTCATGGCCGAATCGGCCTCCATCCTGGCACCGGAAAAGACCGTACTGCTCCCCCGCCTGGATGCCGGCTGCCCGATGGCTGACATGGTCTCGGCCGAGGAGCTGAAAAAACTGAAGGCGCAGCTGCCCGGCGTGCCGGTGGTGACCTACGTGAACTCTTCCGCCGCGGTCAAGGCCGAGAGCGACATCTGCTGCACCTCCGCCAACGCCCTCAAGGTGGTCCAGTCCATGAGCGAGAAGGAGATCATCTTCGCGCCGGACAAGAACCTGGGGAGCTACGTGGCCCGCTTCACCGACAAGAAGTTCCACCTCTGGGAGGGGTACTGCCCGACCCACGAGAGGCTCCGCCCCGAAGTGGTCAAGGAACTGAAAGAGCAGAACCCCGGCGCGCCCTTCGTCTGCCATCCCGAGTGCAACCCCGCCGTGGTGGCGCTGGCCGACCACGTCTGTTCCACTACCGGCATGTACGACTACTGCAAGAAAAGCGACGCCAAGCGCTTCATCATCGGCACCGAGGCCGGCATCCTTTGGCGCCTCAAGCGGGAGAACCCGGACAAGGAGTTCATCCTCGCCTCCCCGGCCCTCATCTGCCCCAACATGAAGCTCACCTCGCTGGAAGACGTGCACGAGGCGCTCACCAGCATGAGCCCCGTGGTCAAGGTCCCCGAGGAGGTCCGCATCCCCGCCAAGCGCGCCTTGGACCGGATGCTGGCCATCCCGAGGGACTAACAAGGTGGGGACTAGGGACTAGGGGCTAGTAGAACCTTTCTTTCGCAAGGAGCACGTATGATTCGATCCTTCAAAGGCATGCATCCCAAGATCGCACCGTCCGCCTTCGTTGCGGAGGGGGCGGTAATCATCGGCGACGTCAGCATCGGCAAGGAAGCGAGCATCTGGTACAACTGCGTGGTGCGCGGCGACGTCAACTCGATCAGCATCGGCGACCGGACCAACATCCAGGACCTCTCCATGCTTCACGTAACGCACAAGAAACACGCCGAAGACCCGGGCGCCCCGCTGGTCATCGGCAACGACGTCACTGTCGGCCACAGCGTCACCCTGCACGGCTGCACCATCGAGGACGGCGCCTTCATCGGAATGCAGGCGATGATCATGGACAAGGCCGTGGTCGGCAAGGGGGCCCTGGTCGGCGCCCGCGCCCTGGTCACCGAGGGAACCGTCATCCCCCCCGGCACCCTCTGGGTCGGCTCCCCCGCCAAGTACAAGCGGGACCTTACCGAGAACGAGATCGCCTGGCTGGGCCGTTCGGCCGGCAACTATGTCAGGTACTCCAGGGAATACCTGGAAGATGCCGCGACCGAGGCGCAGAAGCTGAACATCGCACCGTAGGCCGCGCCACACAAAGAAACCGACTTAGGGCCGGCTGTTTTCAGCCGGCCCTTTTTAGTGCCGCCAGAAGCTAAATCCCCCCTGTCCCCCCTTCGCAAAGTGGGGAACGCGAGTGCGTCTGCAAGGCTTCGTGGCTAGTAGCTCCTGGCTTTCAACTTTTGCAGCTCCCATTCTCCCCCCCCCTCCCCCCCGTCGCCCACAACAACCTCTGGACACCGAGGCCGCAATGCTGCTACCGTAGCCGAGTCGACCGCCGGGTCACGCCTGCGGCACTTCCCCAGCTGGAGAACCTATTGGCAGCAAACGACCCGCAAACCCGCCTGCTGGAAATTTTCGGCTCCCTGTACCGGCGCTATGGCGCCCTCAACTGGTGGCCCGCAGACACCCCGTTCGAGGTCTGCGTCGGGGCCATCCTGACCCAGAACACCAACTGGATCAACGTCGAGAAGGCGATAGTCAACCTGAAGCGGGAGGGACTCATCTCGGTGCAGGCGATCCACGAGACCCCGCAGGAGCGCCTCGCAGAACTGATCCGCCCTTCCGGGTTCTTCAACGTGAAGAGCGTGCGCCTGAAGGGATTTGTCGAGTGGCTCTTGCGCCGCCACGGCAGCCTGGACGCCATGTTCGCCGGCGGTTGGCAGGACCTGCGCGACGAGCTCGTCAAGGTCCCCGGCATCGGCCCGGAAACCTGCGACTCCATCCTCCTCTACGCGGGCGGGAAGCCCTCCTTCGTCGTCGATGCCTACACCCGGCGTCTCTTTTCCCGGCTCGGCCTGGTCAGCGAAAAGGACGACTACCACCGGGTGCGCTCCCTGTTCATGGAGCACCTGCCGCCCGAGGCCCCGCTGTTCAACGAGTACCACGCCCTGATCGTGGAGCAGTGCAAACGCCATTGCCGCAAGAAACCTTCCTGCGACGGCTGCCCGCTTGGTCGGGCCTGCTGTCTCGCCACTCCTAATCCCGGGACACCATGAAAAAACTCGCCAACGTCTTTTTGATCCTGTTCTTCGCCGACGGCTTCCTTTCCGTGCTGGACGAACTCTCCTCGCTGGTGGCCCCGGTGGCGCAGCTCACCTTGTTCAGGATTCAGGTGGCCAACGCGGTGCTGCTCCTCGCCATCCCGCTCTACCTCTGCCTGGGGATCGACCGGCGCCTCCCCAAGAAGCTCTTCATCCCGCTGATCGCCTTCCTGTTCGCCTGCCCCCTGGCGGCCTGGATCTTCCCGGTGCTGGGCGCTTCCCGGCTCTACGCGGTCTCCATGGCGGTGCTGCAGCTTGTCGTGCCACCGCTCTTGATCGCCCGCTACCGGGACAACCATGACCCGGGGCTGACGCTCCCCGCGTGGCGCTTTGAGGGGCCGTTCTTCGGAACCAGGAATACCTTCGTCTTCGCCGGAATCAATCTCGTGCTCCTACCGGTGCTGCTGGCGACGATGACCCTGTTTCTGGCCGACGCCTGGGCGCTCAACAACACGGCGGGCTTCATCAGGGTGACGCCGCGCGGGGTCTACCTCACCGAGCGCGTGTACCGCCGCGGCAACCAGACGCTGCGCCTTACGGGCATGGTGCATATAGGGGAGAAAGGGTATTACCAGGACGTGGCGCGGGTCCCGGCGAGCGGCCGGGCCGTGGTGCTGGCGGAGGGGGTGACGGACAAGAAACAGACGCTGCGGCACCACTTCGATTACCGCGGTGTAGCGAGCTTCCTCGGGCTCGCCTCGCAGGAGAAGCAGCTCTTTCCGGGGCGGGTGATCGACCAGAAGAGCTTGCAGGGGCCGCCGGAGCCGACCGCGAAGGAGCCGGACATCCTGGTGGCCGACACCGACTTGAGCACCTTCCGCCCCGAGACGCTGCGTTTCCTGGACCAGGTGGGCAAAGAGCTGCAGAAAACGCCATCGTTCATGGAGGCGGCGCTCAACCTGAACCGCTGGGCGGAGCAAAACGTTACCCCGCAGATGCAGGAGGTGATCATGGGCGACATCCTGACCCGCCGCAACGAGGTGCTGCTCGGCTATCTCGACAAGGCGCTCAAGAAGTACGACACGGTGGTGGTTCCGTGGGGGGCGCTGCACATGAAAGGAATAGAGGCGGGGGCGCTGCAACGGGGCTTCGTGCTGCAAAAGGAGCAGAGGCGACTGGCCATCAACCTGGAAAGGATCCTACTGGCGAAAGCCCGCTAGAACTGCTCCGATTCCTCGCCCGCCTGCTCCACGCCCCAGAACACGTCCAGGAAGTTCTTCAGGATGCGGGCGGTCAGCCCCCAGATCTCGTCGTCCCCGTAGAGATAGAAGTACATCGGGTAGTTCTTGATCCCCTTGTGGTCCCAGTACTCGACCCGGTACACGCCCGGCTCGGAGAAATGCGCCAGCGGCACCTCGATCAGCCGCTCGATCTCGGCGTCGTTGACGGTGAGGGTGTAGTTTTCCGGGAAGATGCCGACCACGGGGGTGACCAGGTAGTTGTGGATGGAGTGGCAGTCGTCCAGCTCGCCTAAGATCTCGACGTCGGCCGGGTCGATGCCGACTTCCTCCCAGGCTTCGCGGGTGGCGGTGTCGGCGCTGTCGCGGTCGCTTTCCTCGCAGCGCCCGCCGGGGAAGGAGATCTCGCCGCTGTGGTGGGTGAGGTGGGTGGTGCGCTTGGTGAAAAGGATGTGGTACTCCCCGTCCTTCAGGAACAGGGGAAGCAGGACGGCGGCGGGAACGGGCCCCGCCTCCATAGGGACACGGCGGCGCGCGGCGAGAGAGGTCTTGAGCCTCTCCCTAATCGCGGCCGGGGACCCCGGCCGTTCCTGCCCGTGCTCCGCTATCAGAGCACCGGCTCCTTGGCACGCTGCTTCAGTTCCGCGATGGTGGCCGCGTAGTCGGGCGAGTTGAAGACGGCGCTGCCGGCCACGAAGACGTCGGCGCCGGCGTGGGCGATGCGGGCGATGTTGTCGGTTTTGACACCGCCGTCCACCTCGAGCTCCGCCTCGACCCCCCTGCGGTCCATGGTGGCGCGCAGCGTCTGGATCTTGGGAATGCAGGCCTCGATAAAGGACTGGCCGCCGAAGCCCGGGTTCACCGTCATCAAAAGGATCAGGTCCAGCTCCTCCATAACGTAGTCGAGCACGTTGAGCGGGGTCGCGGGGTTCAGGGAGACGCCCGCCTTCTTGCCGAAGGACTTGATCAACTGGACGGTGCGGTGCAGGTGGTTGGTCGCCTCCGCGTGCACCACGATGATGTCGCTCCCCGCCTTGGCGAAATCCGGGATGTAACGGTCCGGGTCCACGATCATCAGGTGCACGTCGAGCGGCAGCGTGGTCACCCGGCGTGCGGCTTCCACGATGAGCGGGCCGATGGTGATGTTGGGGACGAACTGCCCGTCCATCACGTCGATGTGCACGTAGTCGGCGCCGGCGGTCTCGATAGCTTTGATCTCCTCGCCCAGACGGGAGAAGTCGGCGGAAAGTATGGAAGGTGCGATCTTTTTCATGGGTTCTCCTACTTGATTTTATTGAGACGGGCGGCGAAAAAGCCGTCCATGCCGTCGCGGTGCGGCCAGCTCCTGAAGAAGCCGCGCTCGGTGAAGAGCGGCGCGAACTCGGGGAAGAGCGTGCGCAGGTCCTCGGCGACGAATTCGGGGTGCTCGCGCAGGAAGGTGTCGACCACGTACTCGTTCTCCTGCACGCTGGTGGAACAGGTGGCGTAAACGAGGGTGCCCTGCTTGTCCAGGTACTTGCAGAGGTTCTCCAGGATGGAAACCTGGGTACGCGCCTGCGGCAGCAGGTCGTCCGGGGACTTGCTCCACTTCCCTTCCGGGTTGCGCCGGATCACCCCCAGCCCCGAGCAGGGGGCATCGACCAGGATGCGCTGGAAGGTGACGTCCTTGATAGCGGGGGACGGCGCGTTGGCGTCCATGGTGAAGGTGCGCACCGTGGTGATGCCCAGGCGATCGCAGGTCTCCTTGATCAGTCTCAATTTCTTGTGGTTCACGTCGCAGGCGTAGATCTCGCCGGTGTCCCCCATGAGCTGGGCGATCTGCGTGGTCTTGCCCCCGGGGGCGGCGCAGGCGTCCAGCACCCGATCACCCTTTTCCGGAGAAAGGAACAGGGGCGCCAGTTGCGAGGACTCGTCCTGCACGGTGAAGAGGCCGTCGCGGAATGAAGGGAGCCGCGAGATCAGCCCGGACTGGTTCAGCCTGACGCCGTCGGGAGACCAGCGGGTCGCGCTGCAGTTGATCCCCTCCTCGGTCAGACGCGCCATGAGCGCCTCCCGGGAGGTGCGCAGGGTGTTGACCCGGATGGTGAAGGGAGGCGGCTCCGACATGGCGGCGGCGAGTTCCTCGGCACCGTCCACGCCCAACTGGTCGCACCACTGCTTGGTCAGCCAAGCGGGGTGGGAGTAGCGCACCGCCAGGTAACCCACCGGGTTCTCGGCGCGGTCCGGGTAGCTGATGTTGTCGCGGTTGCGGTCGGCGTTCCTCAGGATGGCGTTGATGAAGCCGGATGCCCGTGGCGCGAGTTCCTTGGCGAGCTTCACCGTCTCGTTGACCGCGGCCGAAACCGGGACGCGATCCAGGAAGAAGCACTGGTACAGCCCCAGGCGCAACAAGAGCAGCACGTAGAGTTCGAGCTTGTCGGTTCTCTGCGTGGAGAACTGCCCGATAATGTGGTCCAGTGTCCCCTGCCGGCGCAGCACGCCGTACACCAGTTCAGTGAGAAGGCCGCGGTCGGCCCCCTTGATCATGTCCTTGGACAGTTCGTGGTCTATCAGGATGTCGGCGAAGGACTTCTCTTTTTCGATGCGAAGCAGGATCTCAAAGGCGGCGCGGCGCGGGTTTTTGCTGGACAAAATACTTCCTTTCAGGCGTGAGTGTCTGGGCTGAGCCGGATTCATTATATGCATTTCGCCCAAAACTGCAAGCGGTTAGGGGACTTGACACAGGAAATCAAAACGCTACCCTTTAGCGTGGGTTTAATGATAACCGGGAGGAGGGTTTAACCATGATACCTTGGGAAACGGACATGGGCAAAGCGCTGGCTCGGGCGAAGGCTGAACAGAAGACCGTCTTGCTCGAATTCTTCAGCCCGCAATGCATCGGCTGCAAGCAGATGGAGGAGGTCACCTTCGTCGATGACAACGTGGTCAACTTCATCGGGGACCGCGTGGTCCCGGTCCGGATCCCGGTTTCCTCGACCACCCAGACCGGAGATTTCCGCGTCTCCTGGACACCGACCCTGATCACCCTCGACCTCTACGGCCGCGAGCACCAACGCACCGTGGGTTATCTCCCTCCGGACGAGATGGTCGGTTCGGTACTTTTGGGCATCGGGAAAGCGTGCCTGGACAACGGCCAGTTCAACGAGGCGGTGAACCAGTTCACCACCCTGCTGAACGGCTGTCCGAAAAGCGCCGCCGCCCCCGAGGCGGTCTACCTGCGCGGCGTGGCCCGCTTCAGCTCGAGCCACGATCCCACGCCTCTGAAAGAAATCTACCAGCAGCTCTCCAAAGAGTATCCGGACAGCGACTGGACCAAGCGGGCCCAGCCGTTCACGCTGCTTTGATCCCCGCACCACCCGCAGTTGCCAATTTCCACCAAGGGGGCGGCAAATGCCGCCCTTTTTTTACATGATATGACGGCTTTGCGCCGGATGCTTTGCGGACGACAGGCTCACTCCCTATGGCACACGTGCTGGACCACATCTTCACCACACTCCTGCTGGTTTCCCTGGCCTCGCTCGCCATCCTCTCCGCCGGGCACGCGCTGATCAACAAGCGCGACCCCCGCTCGGCCCTGGGGTGGATCATCACCTGCCTCGCCATCCCGTTCTTCGGCTCCATCTTCTACTGGGGCATGGGCGTGAACCGCATCTACAGCCGCGCCAAGCGCTGGCACAGGGAAGCCGGCCCCGCCCTGGTCCTTCCGCAGCCGGCACCGGACCTTCCCCCCACAAAGCTCCCCGGCGAGCTTTCCTACCTGAGGGAGTTGCGTAACCTCTCCGAGCGCGTGGTGAGCACGAGGCTGTTGCCGGGCAACCACGTGGCCCCCCTGGAGAACGGCGAAGAGGCCTATCCCGCCATGCTTGCCGCCATCGATGCGGCCCAATCCTCGGTACACCTGTCCACCTACATCTTCGACGGGGACGACACCGGCAAGCGCTTCATCAGGACCCTGACGCGCGCGGCGAACCGGGGGGTGGAGGTACGGGTCATCGTGGACAGCCTGGGGGAGAAATACTCGGTGCCCACGGCGTGGGAGCTCTTGAAGGGGTCCAAGGTGGAGTTCATGCGCTTTCTCCCCCTGCGGCCGGGGGGATACTTGAACCTGCGCAACCACCGCAAGATCATGGTGGTGGACGGGATGACCGGCTTTACCGGCGGGATGAACATCGGCAGCAGGCACATGGTGACCGGCCCGCCTCCCGTGGTCAAGGACCTGCACTTCCAGGTGACCGGCCCGGTAGTGGCGGACCTGCAGCGCACCTTCCTGGAGGACTGGCACTTCGCCAAGGGAAAGCATTTGACCGACGCGCGCTACTTTCCGACACTCGCCGAGACGGGAACGGCCCTGGTGCGGGCGGTGAGCGACGGACCCGACAAGGATTTCAGGAAATTGAACTGGATCATCCTGGGAGCGCTTTCCTGCGCCAGGCGCGCGGTCACCATCGTGACCCCTTACTTCATCCCGGACCGGCCGCTGATCTCTGCCCTGATCACCGCCGCCCTGCGCGGCGTCGAGATCACCCTGGTGCTCCCGGAGGTCAACAACCTCCCCTACCTGCAGTGGGCCAGTAACTCCTACCTGTGGGAGCTGCTGCAGCAGGGGGTGCGCATCTACGCCCAGCCCGCCCCCTTCGTGCACAGTAAGTTCATGGTGATCGACCGCAGCTGGAGCCTGATCGGCAGCGCCAATCTCGATCCCCGCAGCCTCAGGCTCAACTTCGAGTTCAACCTGGAGGTCTACGACCTGAGCTTCGCCGCCCAGTTGGAGGACCACTGCCAGGCCACCCTGGCGCTATCGCGTGAGATCACCCTTGCGGAGATGGACGCCCGATCGCTGCCCGTCAAGCTGCGGGACGCGGCCGCCAAGCTTTTCTCCCCGTACCTGTAGCTTCTCCCGTTCTCCTTTTTGCTCCCCTTCCGATTCCGCCAACGTCACCCGGTTTTTACCCATCTCCTTGCTGCGGTACATGGCCTGGTCCGCCAGCTTCACCACGCTCTTCAGGTCGTCCCCGTCGCAGGGGAAGGAGGCGATGCCCGCCGACAGGGTGCAGTCGATCAGGTCTCCCTCGTAGCTGAACGGGCAGGAGCTCATGGCGCTGACGATCCGCTCCACCGCCGGGAGGATCTGCTCCTTGTCGTGGTCGGCGTACAGGATGATGAATTCGTCCCCGCCAAAGCGCGCCGCGATGTCGCTCTCCCGGATGCTGGAGCGGATCACCCGCGCGGTCCACTTGATCAGTTCCGTCCCCGCCAGGTGACCGTAGCGGTCGTTGATCTGCTTCAGATTGTCCGCATCCAGCATGCAGATGGCGAAGGGGGTCTGGTACCGTCGCGAAATCCTCTCCTGTTGCAGGGCGAGCGTTTCGAAGCTGCGCATGTTGTTGAGCTCGGTGAGATCGTCCGTGAGCGACAGCCGCTCCACCTCGGCGTGAGCGGCCTCGGTCTCGCCGGCCAAGATGGCGCCGACATGGGCGATGAAGATGAAGGGTAAAACGCGGATTAGGTAGCTGGGGAGCTCGTTCCAGAGCGGGGGATACTCGCCCGCGGCCAAAAGCGAATAGGAGGCGACGGCCAGCGCGGCCATGAGATAGGTGATGCGCCTCCCCAAAGTGAGCGAGGTCGCCATCAGCACCAGGTAGATGGCGGAGATGAAAGGGCTGTCGGTTCTGCCGGTGAACCAGCAGACGACCACCAGGTAGAGGAGGAGCAACACCAACTCCAGCGACGCCTTGAGCTGGCCGTTCGGGAGCAAGCGCCGCGTGAGGAGCAGGGACCCCGCCAGGGCGAGGGAAGCGAGTGCAACCCACACCGTCCACGAGGGCTGCATGTGGACCAGGTAGATGTCGAGCAGCACCAGCCCGACCAGGAGCGAGGCAATTACGCCCAGTGCCCGGTTATGACCGGCGCACTTTTCCCCTGCCTTTGCAGTCACCCATCCCTTTGCCTCTATCATTCCCGTCGCCTCGTCACGTTCTGGCGGAAACTCCGCCCAGTTGTCCTTATCGGCGATGCTCCCGGAAAGTTAACCAGGCAGGGAAAAAATTGCAGCGGGACTCAGTGGTGTCGCAGCAGGGTGCGCGCGGCGAAGGAGCAGAGAAAGACTCCGAAGTTGATCAGCACGATGGTGGCGCCGGTGGGGAGGTTCATGACGAAGGAGAGGGATATTCCGCAGATGACGGTGGCGACGCCGATGCCTGCCGCCGAAATGATGGCGGCCTTGAAGCCCTTGGCGATCTGGAGGGCCGAGACGGCCGGGAGGATGAGGAGCGCCGAGATCAGCATGATGCCCACCACCTTCATGGCGAGCACCACGGTCAGGGCGGTTAACAGCACCAGCACCGTGTTGATGCGGTCCGTGTTGAGCCCGGAGCTCTTGGCCAGTTCCTCGTCGAAGGTGCTGGCGAAGAGCTCATTGTAGAACATGATGACGCCGGCGATGACGATGAAGAAAAGCACCGCCGCGATGGCAAGCTCGCTGGAGCTGATGGACAGGATGTTGCCGAAGAGGTAGCTGAAAAGGTCGATGTTGAAGCCGCCCGCGACGCTGGCGAGCATAACGCCGGTGGCGATGCCGATAGCGGAGACCATGCCGATGGCGGCGTCGCCGTAGATCCTCGCCTTCTGGGCCAGCTTCAGGATGCCCAGCGCCGAGGCGAGCACCACCGGGATGATGGAGAGGGTCATGTACACCGAGTGCAGCCTGAAAAAGAGCGCGAGCGCGACGCTGCCGAAGGTGACGTGGGCCAGGCCGTCGCCGATCAGCGAAAGCCTGCGCAGCACGAGGAACACCCCGAGCACTGAGCAGAGGATGGCGATCAGCGACCCGCCGATAAGGGCCCTCTGCATGAAACCGTAGCTGAGCATCTCGTTCAAATTCATTTCAAAACCTCGAAAGGCGGGCGAATGTTTTTCGCCCCTACAGGAAACAGTCATTTATGCACGTAGGGGCGAATAATCATTCGCCCAACGCTGCCGGCTTCAGGACGACACGGCCCTAATGCCTATGGCAAACCAGGTGCTGGCCGTGCTCGCCGAAGAAGCCGGTCATCTCGTCGGAGGCGCAGAAGTCGTCAAAGCTGCCGTAGAAGACCACCTTTTTATCCAAGTACAACAGGTGCGAGGCGTACTTGCCGATGGTGGCCGTGTCGTGGGTGACCAGGAGCACGGTGCACTGCTTCTCCCGGTTCATCTCGAAGATAAGCTTGTAGAAACTCTCCCTGGTCTCCGGGTCGAGCGCGGTGGTCGGTTCGTCCATCACCAGCAGCGCCGGGTCGTTCACCAGGGCGCGCGCCAGGAGCACCCGCTGCCTAAGCCCCCCCGACAGCTCGCCGATCATCGCCCCCCTGATGTGCGAGATCCCCATCCATTCCATGGTGCGGTCCACGGCCCAGGCGTCGTCGCGGTTGAAGCGGCGCGGGAACTTCTTCGCGGAGAGCCGCCCCAGGCGGATCACCTCGTCCACCGTGGCCGGGAAGTGCGGGTTGAAGAACTGCAGCCCCTGCGGCAGGTAGCCGATCTTGTGCCAGTCGCGGAAGGATGCCTGCGGGGTCCCCAAAAGGGACACCTCCCCCGAAGTCGGCGCCAAAAGCTGCAGGATGATCTTGATCAAGGTGCTCTTGCCCGACCCGTTGGGGCCGCAGATGCCGACGTAGTCGCCGGCGTTCACGTTGAAGCTGATGTCCTGCAGCACCTCGGTGCCGTGGTATCCGGCGCAGAGGTTGCGGACGCTGAGGGCCTTATCTTTCATTGCAGTCCCGTCTTCAGGTTGCGGAGATTGTCTTCCATGAGGGAGATGAAACTGACGCCGCGTTCCAGGTCGTCCTTGGTGACGTTGTGCCCGGCGCGCAGCATGAGCACCTTGGCGCCGGTCTCGCGGGCGATGGTTTCGGCGATCCGGGGGCTCAGGAGTTCCTCGGTATAGACGTAGTTCAGGTGCTCGCGGCGCATCACCTGCACCAGTTCGGCCAGCTTCGCCGGGGTCGGTTCGGCATCGGCGTTCACCGCCGAGGCGGAGATATATTTCAGGCCGTAGCGCCTGGCGAGGTACCCGAAGGCGTAATGCCCGCCGTGCAGCAGCACCTTCTTCGGGCACTGGGCCAGGGTATCCTTGAAACGCTGATCCAAGGCGCCCAGTTGTCCGTCGAGCTTCGCCGCGTTCTGCTCGTAGACAGCCTTGTTGGCGGGATCACGGGCGACGTAGGCGGCCAGGATATTTTTGACGATGGCGCGGGCGTTGTCGAAGTCGAGCCAGATGTGGGGGTCCACCCCCTTCCCTTCGTGGGCGTCATGCTCACCTCGATGCTGGTCCGACACCGGCCCCTGCATCAGGGCGATTCCCTTCCCTCCCTCGACCACCTGGACCTTGCCGCGGTCGAGGCCGGCGATGATGTTGGCGGCCCAAGGTTCCATGACCGCGTTGGTATAGACGAAGAGGTCGGCACGGTTGACCCGGACCACGTCCTCCGGGCGCGGCTCGAAGGAGTGCGGCTCGACGCCCGGCGGGAGCAGCAGGGTGACCTTGGCCCGGTCCCCGCCGATGATCCTCGCGAAGTCGTAGAGCGGGAACAGGGTTGTCACCACCTGGAGCTTACCGTCAGTTTGCTGCTTTTCTTTGCTGCACCCCGGCGCCACCAGGAGCAGCGCCAGCAGTAAGGCCATGAGCCATTTCATCGTTTTTCCCCGTTGTCGGCACAACCGCCGCACAGTCCATTCAACTGCAGGATGTGCGAGAGCACCTTCCCGCCGTTGCGCTTGGACACCTCCTGCTCCAACGCTTCGATGCCGCAAGCCGGGATATCCTCGACCTTGCGGCAGGAGAGACAGACGAAGTGGTGATGGTGCTCGCGGTTGCTGCAGAAATAATAGTAAAGCTGGCGATTAGGATGGATCACCTTGGAAAGGACGCCGCTTGCGGAGAGTTCCTCCAGGTTGCGGTACACCGTGGGCAGGCCCAGCCGGTCGAACCGGTCCTTCAATCTCTTCCACAGCTCCTCGGGACTCGCGTACCCCGGCTCCGCCTCGAGCATCTCGAGGATCGCCAGCCTTTTCGGCGTCGCCTTCATGCCGGCAGCCTTCAAGGCCGTTGCGTGACGCTGGTCCATACCTGCCTCTAAATAGAAATGATTTCGTTTTAGAATAGCCAGCATGGCCTTCTTGTCAAGAAAAATATTGTAATTAAAAGATGCTTTGCGTTAAGATTCCAGCGCTTCTGGTGATATGGCCGATATTTTCACTCTTTGACGGTGACGCCGGCGGCATAATTAGAAGCACTGAACACCGTTACCTCGCTAGATCAATTAGTTGTATGCCTAACCGTTGCGCGGGGCGCCCTTGGCGTTTGTATTGCATCCTCTAAACAGCTGTAGCTATGCAGTTATTTTATTTAGGTGGGCGGCGTCACATGCAAAACGGAACCTACAACTATAAGGACTACTTCCAACTCGGCCAGAAAGCGCGGGTCGAAGTGGCGTTATCGGGGGACACGGTTTTCAATGACGGCGCAGTGGTCACCGCGATAAACGATGCCGAGGTCCGCCTGCGGCTCTCCCGCGAGAAACTCCCCGACGGGGTGTTGCTGCGCCGGGAAGCGCCGCTGGTGGTCCGGGTCGGCGTAGGCGGCAACAGCTATCGCTGCAAAGGGGTGGTGCTGGATGACCATGGCGAGGAAGACCTGCGGGTGGGCTTCATCGATCGGGTAACCCCCGAGGACCAGAGGGAGTACTTCCGTCTTGGCACCGACATCCCGGTGATCCTGTTCAATGTGACCGCAGGCACCGCCGAGGAAAGCGGCACTGCCGGGCTACGGGTGGCGACACAGAGCAGCCTGCCCAGGATCGTCAACATCAGCGGCGGCGGGTTGCGCACCGAGACCGAGATGGAGATGACGCGGGACGACATCGTCTATGCCACCTTCCACCTTCCGCTGCCCGAACCGAAAGTGGTGCCGGTGGTCGCCCAGGTAATGCACTGCGAGAAGATCACCAGCGGCGACCGGATGGTCCACAGCGCTGGGCTGCGCTTCATGCACATCAACGAGAGGGATCGCGACGCCATCGTCCGTTTCGTCTGCAACGAGGAGATCAAGCGTATCAGGCTATGCCGCAAGGATTTCTACTCGCTCACCAACGCTTCGTAACGGAGGCCGGCAAGCCGCCGATAAAATTTATGTAATGCCGCAACTGACAAGGCCAACCGTACCCCCGGTTGGCCTCTTTTTTTATCGTAAGCCCTCACCCTAGCCCTCTCCCGGAAGGAGAGGGGATGGTAAACCTCTGTTGCGAGAAATATGCGCAGCTAGCTCAGTAAGCAGCTAGGTCAATAAATATAGAGCACCCGCACTGCCTGTGCCTCGAAGCGCTGCGGGCGCCCCCACGTCCTCCCCTTTGCGAAGGGGAGACAGAGGGGATTTGCCTTTTCACAAACCGCCCCGCCCCTTACCCCATCTCCGCCGCCAGGCATCTCACCAGCAGTTCATTTTCCTCCGCGAGCCGCACAGCGACCCTGAAGAACCCTGTGTCCAACCCCTGAAAATTGCCGCAGTCCCTGATCAATATCCCTTTGGCGAGCAGCGCCTCGCGCAACTGCCTCGCGCTCACCCCCTGGCGCAGTATCCGGACTAGCAGGTAATTCGCCCGCCCCGGGAATACCTGCAGCCCGGGGATTTGGGAGAGCGCATGGGCGAGTCGCGCACGCTCCTGGTCGATATAGCTCCTGGTGCGGCGGCAGTAATCCTCATCCGCCAGCGAAGCGACGCCGGCCACCTGGGCCGCGGTGTTCACGTTCCAGGGATCCTGCTGCGCGACGATCTGGGCAACCGTTTCCGCAGCAGCTATGGCGTACCCCAGACGCAACCCGGGGATGCCGAAAAACTTGGTCATGGAGCGGAGCAGGACCGCGCGGGGATTGGCGCGAATCAGATGCTTCGCCGACTCCTCCTCGCAGAAGTCGATGAAGGCCTCGTCGAGCACCAGGAAGGTACCGCTCTCCCGGCAGACATCGATGACGCTGGCAACTGCCGACAGCGGCAGCAGGTTGCCGGCCGGATTACCGGGATTGCACAGAAAGAGTATGTCGTAGCCGGTGACAAGCTTTTGCGCCAGCGCAGCGGCATCGAGGGCGAAGTCGTCGGTGGGCGAAAGGGTGAAGTAGTCGATCTGCCACCCCGCCCGCTCCAGGGCCAGGGCGTACTCCGCGAAGGCAGGCGCGACCACCAGCGCCTTCCGCCCCGGGAAGGTGCGCGGCAGCAGGTGGATCAGCTCCGTCGAGCCATTGGCTACGGCGATCTCGGCGGTCTCGACGCCATGAAACGTGGCCAAAGCCTGCTTCAGCTCGGCCGCCCCCTTGTCAGGGTAATGGAGCAGGCGGTCCACGCTTGCCGTCAGCGCCTCACGTACCCCCGGCGCCATCCCCAGCGGGTTGATGCTGGCGGAAAAGTCGATGATCCGCTCCGGCGCCAGCCCGAGGTTCCTGGCCACGGCAAAGACGTTGCCGCCATGTTCATGTGGAAGTGCCATAGGATTACCTTTTCAGCCTCAGTCGTCCACCTGTAGGGCAAATAATTATTTGCCCCGCCGCCGTGCCCCAATTGCTGCACCGGTAAGAGTGGACATTGTCGAAAATCAGGGCGAATAATTATTTGCCCCTACAGTTTAAACAGCGCGACCAGTGCGATCCAACCTGCCACCAGCAGCGCTTCGCTGCCGTACATCAACCGCACGACGCTCGCGTACGTCGCTTGTGAAAGCGGCAGCAGCGAGTCGCCGATGGTCGGTTTCTCCACGATCTTGCCGAAGTAGCGGTTCGCCCCGCCCAGCCTGACGCCGAGCGCTCCGGCTGCCGCCGCCTCGGGAAAGCCGCTGTTGGGAGAAGAATGGTTCCTGCCGTCCCTGCGCAGGATCCGCCAGGCGCCGCCACCGCTCAAACCGCACAGCGGGGCCGCGAGCACCATGAGGACCCCGGTCAGCCGCGCCGGAAGGTAGTTGGCGACATCGTCAAAGCGGGCGGAGGCCCAGCCAAAATCGAGGTAACGCTCATTCTTGTACCCCACCATCGAATCAAGCGTATTGACCGCCTTGTAGGCGATGGCAAGCGCCGGGCCACCGAGCACCAGGTAGAAAAGCGGCGCGATCACACCGTCTCCGGTATTCTCCGCCACCGTCTCCACCGCTCCCCGGATGATCTCCGGCTCGTCCAACTCCGCAGTCTCGCGCCCCACGATGTACGACAACGCCACCCTGGCCGCGGGAAGATCGCCGTCTTGCAGCGCCCGCACCACCTTGGCAGACTCCAGATGCAGCGAGCGCGCCGCCAGCGAAACCCAGGCGAGGTAGAGGGCGACGGCAAAGCCTGCTGCCGGGGCAAGCAGCGAGGCCGCATAGATGAGGGACGCGGCCAGCGCGTAACTGACGCCGACGGTGATTACCAGCAGCATAACGCCCGCGACACGCGCATTGGGGATCAGGCGGCGCAGGGGGCTTTCCAGCGACGAGATCAACTCGCCAATACCGACGACCGGGTGGGGCAAGGCGCGCGGATCGCCGAGGACCAGGTCCAGCAGCACGGCGCCGAGCACTACCGCGACAGGTGACGCAGCGAACGTCATCGACCGTCCGAGATGCCGCAGATCTGGAAAATCCGCTCCAGGTCAAGGTGCTTTTCCATGTGTGCCGCGAGTGCATCGAACGCGTCGGGGGCCAGCGCCACTTCCGTCCGCTCCGGTATCCCCTTCTGCCGCCTGATCCGGTTCAGGAAGGCGGTCCGGAAGCCGTGGTTGTCGAAGATGCCGTGCAGGTAGGTGCCGAAGACCCTGCCATCGGCGGAAACGGCGCCCTCCTCCAGGTCGGCCACGATCCCGGAGCGGCTGCTGATCCGCGCGAAGGGGCTTGCGCCGCTGCCGAGGACACTTTCGCCCATGTGGATCTCGTAGCCGGTAAGAGCCGGTCTGCATCCGGGGGCCACGCCCTGCGCCGCCGGCAGCAACTCCCCCTCGGCCTGGTGAGTCTGCTTCTCCTGGAGCATGGTGGTCACCACATCCAAGAGCCCCAGCCCCTGCGTGCTCTCCAGGGCGGATTCTACCCGGTCCGGATCGTTCACGGTGGTGCCGAGCATCTGGTAGCCGCCGCAGATGCCGACCACCGGCCCCTGGTAACGGCAAAGGGCGTCGGCGATTCCTTGTTCCCTGATGGCGACGAGGTCGGCGATGGTCGACTTGGTCCCCGGGATGATCACCAGGTCCATGGTCTCCACCAGCAACGGGGAGTGGATGTAGTACAGGTCCACATCCGGCTCCGCCTCGAGCACGGAGAAATCGGTGTAGTTGGAGATGCGCGGCAGGCGGACCACGCCGACGCGCAGTTTCTCAGCCGACGGCAGCTCTTTGGGAGCCGCCGGTTTCTTTTGCAGGGCGACGCTGTCCTCTTCCGGGAGTGCCAGCCCCTTGAACCAGGGGAGCACCCCCAGCACCGGGACGCCGGTCCTTTTCTCCACGTACTCGATCCCGGAGGTGAGCAGCGATGCATCGCCCCGGAACTTGTTGATGATGACCCCTTTCACCAACGCCTTCTCTTCCGGCGTAAGCAGCTCCAGGGTCCCCACTATCTGTGCGAAGACGCCGCCGCGGTCGATGTCCGCGACCAGGATCACCGGAGCGCCCGCCATGTCCGCCACCTTGAGGTTGGCGATATCGTGCTCGCGCAGGTTGATCTCCGCAATGCTCCCGGCCCCCTCCATGACGATGAAGGAGTAGCGCTCGCGCAGCCGCTGGAAACTCTCCCGCACCTTGAGGAAAGCCTCCGGCTTGTAGGCGTTGTACTCCTTTACGCCCATGTTGCGCACCACCTTGCCCTGCACGATCACCTGGCTGCCGGTATCGGAGTTCGGCTTCAACAGGATCGGGTTCATGTCGGTATGGGGCTGGATGCCGCAGGCGTCGGCCTGGACGCCCTGGGCGCGGCCGATCTCGCCCCCCTCGGGGGTGACCGCCGAGTTGAGCGCCATGTTCTGGGACTTGAAGGGAGCGACCGAGATGCCGTGACGTTTGAGGATGCGGCAGAAGCCGGCCGTCAGCACCGACTTGCCCACGTCGGACCCGGTGCCGCAGAACATTACGGCGTGCGGATCGGCAGGGGTATCGGTAAGATCGGCGTTTCGCTTCCTGCGGTTGGGGTTTTGGCTGTCGCCGCGGGTGGCGTAACCGCGCGGGGTCACGATCCTGCCGTCCTTGCAGAGGCGGGTCGAGGCGTTGCCGATGATGACGATGGAAAACATGTCGATGGGGTGGTTCAGCATCTCACCGAGCGTGGTGATGATGCGCTCCTCGCCGTCGCGGCAGGCGTTGCGGACGATGCCGACCGGGACCTGCGGGCCACGCGCCGCGATCAGCATGGCGGCCGCCTCCTCGATCTGGGTGGTGCGCCCCTTGCTGCGCGGGTTATACAGTGCCACCACGAAGTCCGCCTCGGCGGCAGCCCTGAGCCGCTGGCGGATCTTGTCGAGCGGGGTCAGCAAATCGGAGAGGGAGATAACAGCGAAGTCGTGCATGAGCGGCGCGCCGAGCACCGAAGCCGCGGCCTGCACCGCCGAGACGCCGGGAACCACCACGACTTCGACGCCCTCCGGCGCATCCGGCGCATCCGGCTCGTCAGCGAGTTCCAGCGCCAGGCCCGCCATGCCGTAGATCCCCGCGTCGCCGCTGGAAACCAGCGCCACGGTCTTGCCCGAGGCGGCGATGGTGAGGGCTTGCGAGCAGCGCTCCACCTCGCGCATCATACCGGACGAATAAAGGATCTTGCCGGCAAGAAGCGGCTGAATGAAGTCAAGGTAGGCCTGGTACCCGACGATGACATCAGCGTCCTCGATCGCCTGGCGCGCCTCGAAGGTCATGTGATTCAGGCCGCCGGGGCCGATGCCTACTACGTAAAGCTTGGACATTAAACTGGAACCTCTGATCAATTCGAATTGTAGGGGCGAATAATCATTCGCCCGCCTGCGCAACAGCAAGGGTGACGTTGCCGTCCTTAACCTTGTGCAGCAGCAGCTTGCCACCCGCCGCGGCCAGCACGGCGGCCGGTTCAGCAACCCCGCGCGCGCCAATGGCGGCAAAGGCATGCTCGGACGGCGGTGAGGGAACCGCCACACCATTCAGTTCCTCGCTGCTGAAGAAAACCAGCGGGATACCCTTGTTCCTGGCATAGCTCAGCAGCCCTTCTTCATCAGCCTTCGCCTCTGCGCTCGCCAAGCACTTGATGCTCCGCTCGGACAGGGAGAGTTGCGCCAGGTGCCGTGCGACCACCGACTCGACCTCATCGGCCTTAGTGCCCCGGTTGCAGCCGATGCCGAGGCAAAGATCGACCGGACGCAACACCAGGGTCCGTTCCAGTTCAACCGCTGGCGAGAGCAGCCCATTCGTCACCAGGACCACACCGCTAGCGCCACTTTGAGCCGCCTGCTCCACGCCATCCACCAACAGAAGGTTCCCCTTCCCTGCGCACGCCTCTGCCACCTTTCCGGTCGGGTCGACAACGGCGATCTGTCTTCCCTCCAGGAGCAGCGCGTTGAGCACCTTGACCCGGGACAGGTCCTCGATGTGCCAGCTGTTTTCCTGTGCCACCATGTCGAAGGAAGGGAGCTCGTTGACGTCGGTGGCGGTGGTGATCACCGCGGTAGCGCCGGCAAGGTCGGCGCACTGCGTGGCAAGGGCGTTGGCGCCCCCGAGATGGCCGGAGAGAAGGGAGATGGCGAAGCGCCCGGCATCGTCCATGACCACCACGGCCGGGTCCTGATCTTTTCCCTGCAACAGTGGTGCGATGGAGCGGACCACGATGCCGGTGGCCATGATGCAGACGAATCCGTCGCACTCCGGCCAAAGCCGCGCCATCAGCGCCGGTACCCGTTCCGAGAAAGGCACTGCGACGCCGGTCGCGTGCTTCTCAAGGACGAAGAGCGTGCTCTGCGGCAGGCCGTCTTTGAGCGTCACGCCCAGCTTGGCGCCGTTGGCGGTTATGGCGATGATGGCGACACGCATAAAGTTCTTGTTGTCCCCGTGGTGGGGACATCGTTTCCTGTAGGGGCGAATAATTATTCGCCCAGCCGCGGTCGGCGGCACCGATGCCGCTGCGCGAAGCCTCATTTCCGATGGGACCCGTGCAGGGCGAATGATTATTCGCCCCTACAGATGCGTCCGAGGGTGTGAACGTAGAACCTAGAACATAGAACGTAGAACGGTTTCTACGTCACGATCCCTTCCCGACACCCGTGGCTGAACCCCTTGTCGTAGAGCAGGGACTTCGCCTTCATCCCCTCGCTGCGCGCCCGCAGCACGTCACCGACCACGATGAGCGCCTGCTTGGCGATGCCCGCGTCCCGCACCTTGGCGGCGATGTCCGCCAGCGTACCGGTCAGCACCTGCTCGTCGGCCCAGGAAGCCTTGGCCACCACGGCGACCGGCGTGTCCTCCTGGTAAGCTCCGGAGAGGAGTTCATCCACAACCTTGTCGATCATGGAGATGGAAAGGTAGATCACCAGCGTGGCGCCGATCTGCGCGATGTTGCCCAACTGTTCCCGCTCGGGCACGGGGGTTCGCCCGGCCAGGCGCGTGATCACCACGGTCTGCGACACCTCGGGGAGGGTCAACTCCTGCTTCAACGCTGCCGCCGCGGCGAAAGCGCTGGTTACGCCCGGAACGACCTCGTAGCCGATGCCGAGCCGGTCCAGCTCCACCATCTGCTCCTGGATGGCGCCGTAGATGGAGGGATCGCCGGTGTGCAGGCGCACCACCTGCTCCCCCGCCAGTATCGCCTCTGCCAGGACCGTGGTGGTCTGCTCCAGGTCCATCCCTGCGGAATCATAGACCCGCGCATCCGGCGCATAGGTGAGCACGAGTTCGCGATCGACGAGGCTGCCGGCATAAACGACGACATCTGCCTCACCCAGGAGGCGCGCCCCCTTCACGGTGATCAGCTCAACGTCGCCGGGCCCGGCGCCGACAAAATGGACTACGTTCTCATGGGACATGAATCAACCTTTCACAGGGGGGATAACCCTTTACTACTCAAAGCATTAACGCAAAGACGCCAAGCCGCGGAGACGCAAAGAAAAACGGAAACGGGGGAAAAGCAGACAAACCCTCACGCTTTGACCTTTGCGCTCTGCGCCTTCGCGTCTTTGCGTTGAAGGTTTATATCCTTTAGCTCACGATTACAGCGGGTTCTTCCTCACGATCAGCATGGAGAGGTAATCGAGCTTTTGGCCCACCAGGGACTCCAGGTCGTGGTGCACCTCTTCCTCCGCCGAACCGACCCGGCGCACGAAGACACCGCTCTTTTCCCGCCCCAGCTCCTTGAGCGCGGCATAGACGGAATCAAAGACGCGGTTCACCTTCATGAGGACCACGGTGTCGAAATCTTCCAGGGTGCGCTTCAGCTCGTCCTTTTCGTAGGTGGCAGGGAGAATGGCGATACGCTCCGCCCCGAGGCCAAGGGGAAGGCCGGAGATGGCGGAAGAGGCGAGGATACTGGAAATGCCCGGCACCACTTCTATCTTTATCTCGGGGTACTTGGCGAGGAAGATCCTGTGGATGTAGAGGTAGGTGGAATAGAGAAACGGGTCGCCGATGGTGACGAAGGCGACGTCCTTGCCGGCGGCAATACGCTGCGCCACCTGGTCCGCGGCCTCCTCCCAGAACGGGTCCAGCCCCTGCTGGTCTTTCACCATCGGGAACAACTGGATCAGCACTTCCTGGCGGCTACGGTCGATGAACTCCTCGACGATGGAGAGGGCGTAGCTCCCCCCTTCGGCCGCACCGGTAGGGGCACAGATGACATCCACGCTCCGTAAAATCCGCTCCGCCTTCCTGGTCAACAGTTCCGGATCGCCCGGCCCGACACCTACCGCGTAGACAACCGCCACTACTCCTCCCCTTTCCAGGCGGCGATCACGTACACCGGATTGTGAGCAGCGAACATCTTGTAGTCGGTGAGGTTGCGGGTCTTGGAGATGTTGACACAGGTGACCTCGACGGTGTAGCCGTGGTCTTCCAGGAATTCCACCGACTTGGTCAGGGTGTCCAGGGTCACCGCGTTGAGCACGATGAAGCCTTCGGGCTTCAGGCGCTTGTCCACCGCCTCGATGATCTCCTCCAGCATGCCGCCGGAGCCGCCGATGAAGACGCGGTCGGGATCGGGCAGGTCCTCCAGCCCTTCGGGCGCGAAGGCCTCGGCCACGGTGACGTTGCGGGCCACGAACTTCCTCAGGTTCTCCTTGAGGTAGGTCAGGTACTGCGGGTTCTTCTCCAGGGCGAAGATGCGGCCGTTGGGCATCAGGTTCCCCGCCTCGATGGAGACGGAGCCGCTGCCGGCGCCGATGTCCCACATCACCAGGTCGTCCTGCAGTTGCAGTTTGCCCAGGGTGATGGCGCGCACCTCTTCCTTGGTGATCAGCTTCTTGGCGGTGGCGAACTCATCGTCGCGGATGCCGATCACCGGGTAGTTCTCGAGGTTCGGCTCCCAGGTCTTGATCAGGATCAGGATGTTGAGCGGCGAGCACTTGAAGTCGGCCAGGCCGCGGATGTCGGTCTTGGTGAATTTCTCAGTGGCAAGCCCCAGGTCCTCGCAGACCCATGCCTCGTACCCCTCGGCACCGCGGTGGATCAACTCCCGGGCCAGGACCGCGGGGGTATTAACGCTGTCGGTGAGGATGGCGATCTTCTCGGAGGCCACGATGCGGTCCAGGGCCGGCTTGATCCCCCTGCCGTGCACGGACACGAAGGTGGCGTCGTCCCAAGGCTCCTTGATCCGCGCGAAGGCGTACTGCACGCTGGTCACGTTGGGGTAGATCTCGATGCGCTCTTTGGGGAGGTTCCTGAGCAGGAAGCGCGCGACACCGAAGAAGTTGGGGTCACCGGAGCCGAGCACCACGGTCTTCTTCTCCGTGTTCTTCAGGTGCTCCAGCATTATGGAGAGGTCTTCAAGGAGACGTTTCTCCCCCTTGAAGTCGGGGAAGATGTCCAGCAGACGCTTGTGGCCGATCAGGACCTCGGCGTTGTCGATCACCTCGAGTGCCTGTTTGCCGAAGCCTTCCCACCCCTCGATGCCCGCGCCGACGAGGAAAATCTTTTGTTCCGCCATGCCCCCCTCCTTTCCATCACAGTGTCAAAAAACTCTTCGACTAGGTCCATCCCCCTCTCCCCCTGGGAGAGGGTCGGGGTGAGGGCGCTGCGATAGGCGATGCCCAAGGTTACGGCACCCCCCTCACCCGCCCTTCGGGCACCCTCTCCCAGAGGGAGAGGGAACCTGTTACCTGTCGAAGTAAAGCGCTTCCCCCTGGTACCCCGCCAGGAACACCCGCACTTTCAAAAACGGCGCCAGTTCGGCGCAGGCCTCGGCCACCTTGCCGCAAACCAGCTTGATCAGCACCTTGTCGAAGCCGGACTCCTCCAGCAGATGACGCGCCGTATTGGCTTCACGCGCCAGTGTTTCCAGGTGCGCCGTGGCCGGGTTCTCCTTCAGCCAGGAGGCTACCGTCATCATGTCCAGCTCGGAGGAGGTGACGTGGGTCTGCTCGTGGCCGCAGGCGACCTTCACCAGCTTGGCGAACTGACCCGCCACCACCACCTCGGGAACGCCTTTCCTGGCGCAGCTCTCTAGCGAGTAGCCGAAGTGGTCCCCCATCATGACGAACGATTCCTCGGTCAGCTTGAGCACCCGCTGCACCGCCAGCTCCGAGCTGCGTCCGGTGGAGAGGACCACGGTCCGGGAGCCGCAAGCGAGCGCCACATCTATGGAGGTGTCAACCGTGTCGGTCCAGGCCCTGGTGGATATCGGCTTGACCACCCCGGAGGTTCCCAGGATCGAGAGCCCGCCGATGATCCCCAGCCGTTCGTTCAGCGTTTTCTTGGCCAGTTCCTCGCCGTTGGGGATGCTGATGGTAAAGGTGAGGGTGGCCGGTACGCACCGGACGGCGAAGACTTCCTTCACTACCTCCAGGATCATGCTGCGCGGCACGGGGTTGATGGCCCACTCGCCTACCGGCACCGCCAGCCCCGGTTTGGTCACCTTGCCGATGCCGACGCCCCCCAGGATCACGATGCGGTTCTTGGTGAACATGTCGACTTGGGCGGTGACGTGGATCTGGGCGCCGTTGGTCACGTCCGGA
The DNA here is from genome assembly GCF_016458235.1 of Geomonas propionica. Lineage (GTDB taxonomy): Bacteria > Desulfobacterota > Desulfuromonadia > Geobacterales > Geobacteraceae > Geomonas > Geomonas propionica. Next base: position 73,950 of record NZ_JAEMHK010000012.1, read on the forward strand.
TCGTCACCGGCGTCCTTGACCACGTAGCAGGAAGCGGTGTTCTCGTGCAGCACGCCACCCTCGATGCGGAACCGCGCCCCCTGGCCGCAGGGGAGCGTCAGTTGCACCTCGTCGACCAGGGACTGGTCGCGCAGCATCTGGGCGGCGCCTTTAACGGCGGCGGCGGCACAGGCACCGGTGGTGAAGCCGTATCTAAGTTCTTTCCCGCTCATACTTCATCCCATGTGAAGAAGGAAATTACAAAAAATTGCATAAAAAGACCGGCCGGTAACGGGCTCCCGGCATCAAAAAGGCTAGTTTCCAGGCTCAGCGCCGACGGCCTGGATGAGTATCGCGTTCATCACCGCGGCTGCAACGTTGGAGCCCCCCTTGCGCCCGAGGTTGGTGACGAACTGCAGTTCCGGATATTCTCGTGCCAGTTCGCGCAGGGCGTCCTTGCTCTCCGCAGCGCCGACGAAGCCGACCGGCAGCGCCACGATCAGTCTGGGGCGCACCCCTTCCTCGCGGATGAGCCTGATCAATTCGAAAAGGGCCGTGGGTGCGTTGCCGATGACGAAGATGCCGTTGGCCGCGTCCCGTGCCGCTTTACGCATGGCGAGAATGGAACGGGTCACCCCCAGCTCCTTGGCCTCCTTGGCCACCTGCGGGTCCGCGACGAAACAGGAGAGCTGCGCGCCGAACCGGTTGAGCCGCTCCTTGTTAATGCCGGAGATGATCATGGTGGTGTCGGTCACGACGCCCGATCCGGCGCGGATCGCCTCGATGCCGTCGGCTACCGCCCGCTCCGTGATCACCATGCTGCGGGCGTAGTCGAAGTCGGCGCTGGTGTGGATGGCGCGGCGGACCAGGGGCCAGCTTTGCGCGTTCCAGTTGTGCGGCCCCAGTTCCTCCTCGATGATGCGGAACGACTCCGCCTCGATCTCTTCGGGGCGCAGGTGTACCGACATCAGTGCCACCTCTGCTCGGTGAGGGTTTCGGCGACGCGCTCGACCACGACCTCGGCCAGCTTGTCGTGCACGCCCAGGTGTTTGCCGAGCACCATCTCCACGCCGGGGTGGCGTTTCCTCGCCTCTTCCAGTTCCTCGGGGAGGTCCTCCAGGACGTGAGCGCCCATGTAGAGGAAGTAGGGGACCAGGAGGATGCGCTCCGCCCCCTGCGCCACGCAGGCGTCCACCCCCTGCTGGATATTGGGAAGGTGCTGTTCGCGAAAGGAGACCTCGACGATCTCGAACTGCGTCATTTTCTGCACCCGTTTAGCGATTTCGTGCACCGCGTTATTCGCGTCGGCGATCCTGCTGCCGTGAGCCATCAAGAGTAATGCTGTCTTCATGAACACCTCAAAAGCCGTTCAACGTTCTACGTTCAACGTTCAAGTTACCACTGCTGTTTTTTGTGCTACCGTACCTCGACTTGCGAGCCTGCTGTCCCCGCTCCACTGCACGTCCACACGTGCCGTCGCCGCTCTGAAGCCATGCTGGAAGCAAAACATCGAACGTTGAACGTTGAACCTTGAACGGCCCTTAGCCTTTCCATCCCTTCTGATACTCCCGCACCAGCTTCTCCACCGCGCGCTTGGCGGGCGCCTTCCAGGGGCCCACTGCGGCGAGAACCAGATTCTTCGGGGCGAACAGGGCCTGGGCCATCTGCTTCAACTCTTCCGCACCGACCGCGGCCGCCTCGATCCGATCCTCCTCGATAGTCCGGACCAGCGACATCAACTCGCCCCAGCCGTAGCGGACCTGCATCTCGTAGGTCGAATCGGCGCTGTACTCGAGATCGTAGAAATACCCTTCCTTGACCCGCGCCAACTCTGCCTCCCCGACCTCCTCAAACGCCAGACTCTTCACCTCGCGCAACACCTCGGAGACGGCCAGCACCAGGTTCTCCGGCGCTGTGGACAGTTCGATGGCGAAGGCCCCGGTCTCCTCGTAGGCCGACAGCGACGCATCCACGGAGTAGACGATGCCGAGCTTCTCCCGCAGCGACAGGTGCAGTCGCGAACTCCCGCCGCCGGAAAGGATGCGCCGCATCAGCCGCAGCCCCATGAGGCGCTTGTCCTGCCGGGCAAAACCACGGAAGGCGATCTGCAGGTTCACCTGGCTGTCCGAATCCTTGACGAAAACAGCGCGCGGCTCCTGCTGCACCTGGTTGGCCGGGAGGGGCGGAATGGCGCTGCCGCCGCTCCAACCAGCAAAGAACTTCTCGCACGCCGCGAAGAACTGCTCCGAGTTGTGCCGTCCCGCGGCTACGATGAGTGCGTTGCCGGGAACGTAATGATCAGCGAGATAGCTGCGCAGGTCCTGTTCGGTGATCCCCTTGATGCTGTCGAGATCCCCGATGGTGGGGGTGCCCAGGGGATGATCGGGCCACAAGAGCTTGCTGCAGAGGTTGCTGGTGTTGGTCTCCTCGCCGCGCTCGTTGATGTCCTCCAGCGCCTCCTCGGTGATGATTCGCTTCTCTATCTCCAACCCTTCCAGGGTCGGGGACAAAAGCATCGAGGAAAAAAGACGAATCCCCTCGCCTATCTGGCCGGGATGGACGCGGGAGAAGTAGCAGGTGGTCTCCTCGTCGGTGGCCGCGTTGACGCTGCCGCCGATGGCTTCGAAGGCGATCTCAAGTTCCAGGTTGGAAACAAATTCGCTGGAACCGCGGAAGAGCATGTGCTCCAGGAAATGGGAGATGCCGGCCTTGCCGGGGGTGTCGTTACGGCCTCCCGCCTTTATATAGATGGCAATCTCCGCGCTGTGCAGGTGTGGCATCTCGACTGAAACGAGGCGCAGCCCGTTGGGGAGAACCTTCTTGGTACAACTGAGCATCAAACCTCCGTACTTCAGAGTGCCGCCCCCTTCGCGGTCAGCCAGGCGACCGCCGCGTAGCGCGCCAGTTTGCCGGTCAGGACCAGTAGGGAAAAGCGGATGAAACCGACCTGCAGTACGCCGCCGACCAGACAGAGCGGGTCGCCGATCACCGGCAGGAAACTGAACAGAAGCGACAGCGACCCGAAGCGCTCATAGAACCGCTCCGCCTTCCTCGTCGTCGCCTCGTCCATGCGCAGCACCCGGCGCCGCAGGAAGTCGCCGCCGTAGAGGCCGATCCAGTAGGTGCTGAGCGCCCCCAAGTAGTTGCCGGCGGTGGCAACCGCGACCACGGCGACAGGATTTTGCCCCCCGATCAACAGCGCCACGACCAGCCATTCCGAGCCGAGCGGCAGCAGGGTGGCGGCCAGGAAACTCAGCAGAAACAGGGAGTAAAACCCGTAATTGACCAGCCACTCGTGCATTCCGGTCAAATTAGCGGAAAGGGTGCTGATTGTCAAACAACATTGAATTAAATCGGGACTAAGTGAGTGCGCTGCAGGAGGGGTGTCACAGGTAACAGCAGGGGCAACTTTTTTGTTGACATTAGAGCCTGCGAGTAGCATAAACACTGTCATGATCAACACCGGCTACTTTACCTTTACTAACTTTTACTTTTGGTACGGCTTTTATTTTAGGCCGTCGCCCCGGGTAGAGGTGTAATTTAGGTAGCAGGTACTAAATTCCGAACCGAAGCTGGGGTGGCAGGACTCTCCTCCCCCTTATGGTTCGCGAAGCTGATTTACCAGAACATCATACTAAGGGCCGGGGGAGCAATCCTCCGGCCTTTTCGCTTTCGGGGACCAAAAGGAGCGTGAGTATGATCGTGGTAATGAAGGCAGGAGCGGCAAAGAAGGAACGGGACGCGGTCACCAAGAGGATCAAGGAACTCGGCTACACCCCGCACATCATCCACGGCACCACCCGCGACGTGATCGGCGCGGTCGGGGACGAACGGGGCAAGAGCGTGCTGCAGACGATCGAGTCGATGCAGGGCGTGGAGAGCGTGGTCCCCATCCTGCAACCGTACAAACTGGCGTCCAAGGAAGTGAAGAAAGAGCCGAGCATCGTGCGCATCTCGGACACCCTCGCCATCGGCGGCAAGGAACTGGTGGTCATGGCCGGCCCCTGTTCGGTGGAGAACGAGGAGCAGATCATCGAATCGGCCCATGCGGTCAAGGCGGCCGGCGCCCAGATGCTCAGGGGCGGCGCCTTCAAACCCCGCACCTCCCCCTACTCCTTCCAGGGCCTTGAAGAAGAAGGCCTGAAGCTCCTCGCCAAGGCTCGCGACCTGACCGGCCTCCCCTTCGTCACCGAGGTCATCGATCCCGAATCCGTCGATTTGGTCGCATCCTACTCCGACATGCTCCAGATCGGCGCCCGCAACGCCCAGAACTTTGCCCTCTTGAAGAAAGTCGGGCAGATCAACAAGCCGATCCTGTTGAAGCGCGGCATGTCCATGACCATCCAGGAATTCCTGATGAGCGCCGAGTACATCATGAGCGAGGGGAACCAGTCCGTGATCCTGTGCGAGCGCGGCATCAGGACCTTCGAGACCGCCACCAGGAACACCCTCGACCTCTCCGCGATTCCGGTCTTGAAGAACAAGACCCACCTCCCCATCGTCATCGACCCCTCCCACGGCACCGGCAACTACCACTACATCGCGCCGATGTCCTACGCCGCGGTCGCTGCCGGCGCCGACGGCTTGATCATCGAGGTTCATCCCGATCCGGAAAAGGCCTCCTCCGACGGGCCGCAGTCGCTGAAGCCGAAGAAGTTCCAGGCATTGATGGACCGCCTGAAGCTGTTCGCGGAAGCGGCGGACAAGTCGCTGTAAAGACGGGGAATAAAGGCAGGGGCTAGGGTCTGGGGGCTAGGAGGGGAAGGTTGCAGCATTTCCCCTCCCGGCCTCCCCTCTCACGACCTCCGCCACTGCCCCTGTAGGGGCGAATAATTATTCGCCCAGCGCTGTTGCCTCACGGGTGCGGCTCGTCTACCAGGAAATGGCGGAAAGCGGGCGAATGATTATTCGCCCCTACAGTGGATGACATGACATTTTAAGGTATGCTCTCCGGGTACTTACACCGGAGGAGGTGACCTATGTCCGTGCTGCGCCCCTTGCTGATCCTGATCTTCGTCGTTGCCATGGCCGTCCCCTCCGAAGGGGCCCGGCGCGGTGCACCCGCGCATGACGCCTCATCCGCCAGCGAACAGGAAGTGCTCAAGGATTTCGAAACCATCCTCGACCTCTGGCGCGACGGTAGGTTCGACGAACTGTACCGGTACACCAACGGCGGCAAGGACGGCCGCGAGAAGTTCGCGGACCGACTGTCCTCGGCGCCGCGCAAGCCCGCTTGCTGCTGGGAGAAGATCCAAGAGCCCAGGGTCTCGCTGAAGAGCGGCAAGAGCGCGGTGGTGCAGGCACGGCTCGGCTTCGAGGTCAGCACCCCCGGCACCGAATTCGTCACCAAGACCATCCACCTGAAGAAAGAGGGGGCTACCTGGACGGTCTCCCAGTCGGATCTTTACTCGCTCGCCGATCTCTCCTCCCACAAACGCAGGTACAAGTACCTCCCCATCCAGCCCAAGAAGTAACATTAAGAGTCAGCTTGACCCATGCCACCCCTTCCGGTACTCTAGGCGAATGTCATTAAAACTAAACGGTACTGTTACCAATAAACCCGAATTGCTGTCGCCTGCCGGCTCGCTGGAAGCCTTTTTCGCCGCCATGGAGAAAGGCGCCGACGCGGTCTATGCCGGACTGCGGGACTTCTCGGCCCGCGCCAAGGCCAAGAACTTCACCCTCTCCCAGATGGAGCGCATGACCTCCTACGCCCACGCCCACAGCAGGAAGGTCTACGTTACCCTCAACACCCTCGTCAAAGAAAACGAACTGCCGCTTCTGATCGACAACCTGGCCGCCCTGGAGGCGATGCGGGTGGACGGTGTCATCCTGCAGGACATGGCCGTCGCGCGCCTAGCGCGGGAGTTCTTTCCCGGCATCCCGCTGCACGCCTCGACCCAGATGACCATCCACAACTCGCTGGGCGTGCGCCAGCTCGAGGAGCTCGGTTTCGAGCGCGTGGTGCTGGCCCGTGAGCTGCACATCGACGAGATCAAGACCATCGTGGCGGCGAGCCGCGCCGAGATCGAGTGCTTCATCCATGGCGCCCTCTGCTTCTCCATCTCCGGCCAATGCTTCTTCTCCTCCTTCCTGGGAGGACACAGCGGCAACCGCGGGCGCTGCGCGCAGCCCTGCCGCCGCCAATACAAGCACAAGGGAAAGGAAGGCTACTACCTCTCCACCAACGACTTCTCCAGCATCGAAATGATCCCGCAGCTCATCGAGGCGGGCGTCCATTCCCTCAAGATCGAGGGGAGGATGAAATCGGCGGAGTACGTGGCAAGCGTCATCGGGGCCTACCGCATGGTTCTGGACGCGGCGCCGGGGCAACACGCGGCGAAGGTGGCCGAGGCCAAGGAACTCCTAAAACTCTCCTTCGGGCGCGTGCCGACCAAGGGCTTTCTCGCTTCGCACACCCCGACCGATATCGCCACCCCTTCCATCAAGGGAGCCACCGGGCGTTACCTCGGCGACATCAGGGAGATCCGCGGCAACCGGATCAGCTTCGACACCAAGGACACGCTACACGTCGGCGACCGGATCCGGGTCCAACCCAAAAGCGACATGGCCGGCCGCGCCTTCACCATCAAGGAGCTGTACCTGGGCGGCAAGAAGGTGATGAACGCCAAAGAAAACACCCTGGTCGCGACGCCGTCCCCCTTCCCGTTCAAGCTGGGCGACTCGGTGTTCAAGGTCTCCTCCGAGACCGCCTTCACCATGAGCGAGAACGCCTGCCTGAGAAGGTTGGAAGGGGTGAAGGGGGGCAGCATCCCGTGCCGGCTCACCCTCTCCTACCAGGACCAAAAGCTGAAGATCGACGCCAAGGTGCTCGGCAGCGAACTCAGCACCGAATTTGAGCTCGGCGAACTGGAGCCCTCCCGCACCAGCGACATGGAAGGGGTGCTGCGCGCGCAGTTCTCCAAGAGCGGCGATACCGAGTTCACCTTGTCCTCGCTGTCGGCCCCCGGCTTCCCCGCGCTGATGATCCCCCCGCCCGTCCTCAAGGACATCCGGCGCCGCTTCTACGCCTGGCTCTCCGAGCAGTCACTGGGCGCGCTCAAGGACCGGAGCGCGCAGAACCGGACAAGGGCGCTGGCCAGCCTGGTCGGTAAGCGCCCCGGAGCCGCCCGCGGCAAAGAAGAACTGGCAGTAAAGCTCGAGCACGTCAAGGAGTGGCACGAGCTGCATCGCGACCTGGTCGACACGGTGGTGCTGCCTGTCTCCAAGGCGAACCTGCACCAGTTCGGCCCCTTCGCCCGCAAGCTGAAGGGAAGCGAGCACAAGGTCATCTGGCAGCTCCCCTTCATCATCTTCGAAGCGGACCTCGCGTTCTACCAGGACGCGGTGCAGGGGATCCTGCGCGCGGGCTTCAAGCGTTTCGAGCTCACCAACCTGTCCCATTTCCAGTTCTTCAAGGGAACAGACGCGGAGCTCAACACCGATTACCGGCTCTTCTCGCTGAATAGCCAGGCGCTCCTCTCCTGGCAGGAACTGGGCGTCTCGCGCGCCACCCTCTATATCGAGGACGACCGCGCCAACCTGGCCCAGCTTCTCGCCAGCAACCTGAAGATCGACCGCGGCGTGCTTCTCTTCGCGCCGATCCCGGTGATCACCTCGAAGATCGCCATCAAGGACATGAAGGGGGACGCGCCGCTCGCGTCCGACCGCGGCGACCTCTATTCGGTAAAGGTCAAGGACCACCTGACCGTGGTGAGCGCGCAGACGCCGTTCGCCCTGACTCAGTACCGCAACGACCTGCGCGGGCTCGGCTGCGCTAAGTTCCTGCTCGACCTCTCCGCGCTGCAGCAGCAGGAGCGCGAGCGGGTGCTGGAGGCGTACCGCAAGGGGGTCGCGGTACCGGGCGCCTCGGAGTTCAACTTCAGCACCGGGCTGGTGTAAGACGTGGGGATCATCGACAAGATCAAGGGGCGCATCCAGGATCGGCTCAACGATCCCGCCTTCATGGGGCTGGTGCAGGAGCAGAGCCTCAAGGACCTCCTGCTGCGCCGGGAATTCCGCATCACGCAGGAATACCTGCAGCGCGAGTTCCTGGACAAGGCGCTGGACGACGAACTGGTGGAGTTCAAGGTCGCCATCGAAAACGGGTACTGCGAGCTTTCGGGTCGGCTGAAGAAGCGGCTGGTCCCCTTCGCCATCCCTTTTTCCGCCAGCTTCACCATAGAGGGGATTGAGTTCAGCACCACCCGCAAATGCGTGTTCCTGAAGCTCGGCCCGGTGGCGCCGCTCGACCTCGACTGGCTGACCAGGAAGGTGGTGCAGAGGATTCCGTCGCTGAGCATGATGGGGGACCTGCTGGTGTGCGACCTGAACCAGGTGCCGCGCCTGGCCGAACTTTTCGCCCACCGGGTGAAAGGGATCTGCATCTGGGATTACATTACATTGAAAGAGCTCTGGCTGAAGCGGGGTGAAATAGGAGGAAGGGTGGGGGTGGTTCTATGACAGATTATCTGGTGCGCGCTATAGCCAAGTCCGGGACGGTGAGGGCCCTCACCTGCGTTACCACCGACACGGTCAGCAACGTTTGCCGGCGCCACGGCACGCTCCCCACGGCTACCGCCGCCCTGGGACGCTCCCTCACCGCGGGCGCGCTCATGGGCGCCATGCTAAAAACCGGCCAGCGGGTGGCGCTGCGCTTCGAGGGGAACGGCCCGCTCAAGAAGATCGTCATCGAAGCTGACAGCGACGGAACCGTGCGCGGCTACGTGGGCGACACTCAGGTGCACCTGCTTCGTCCCGACGGCGCCCTTGATGTCCCCAACGCCCTCGGTCGTGCCGGCTTTCTCACCGTCGCCAAGGACCTGGGACTCAAGGAACCTTACCGCGGCACCGTGCAGCTTTACACCAGCGGCATCGCCGAAGACCTCGCCCTATACCTGGTGGAATCCGAGCAGATCCCGTCCGCGGTCGGCATCGCCGAGTTCATCGAGCAGGACGGCACGGTCGGCGCGTGTGGCGGCTTCCTGATCCAGGCCGTCCCCCCGATCGACCCCCTGGTGGTCGAAGAACTGATGGACCATATCGAAAAGCTCCCCCCTTTGAGCGAGTTGCTGCGCGACGGCAAGACGCCGGAGGAGATCCTGGAGATGCTCCTGGCCGGCATGGAGTACGACGTCCTGGAGAAGCGCGCCATCGGATTCGCCTGCAGTTGCAGCAGGGAGCGCATCGAGCGGGTGCTGATCTCGATGGGAAAGAAGGAGCTTAACGGCATACTCAAGGAGCAGCACGGCGCCGAGGTCACCTGCGAATTCTGCGGTGAACGCTACCGCTTCAACGAAGCGGACCTCGAGCGGTTGATCGCAGAAATCGAGTAGAGCGAAAGACAATTAACAGGGATAAAAGGGATGAAAGGGATAACCCCGGTTAGGGGCGCGTCCCCTCACCCTTTTGTCCCTGTTTGTTTTTGCAGCCTTTCTTTGCGACTTTGCGCCTTTGCGTGAGGCCGTCTTGCGTTATACTTTGCGGGTCCTGCTTCACATTAAGCTCTTCCGGGAGGTGCCCCATGAGAATCCACGACATCAGCGTCGCTTTGTCACCCGATCTCCCCTCCTACCCGGGCGACCCTTCCGTTACCGTCGAGCCGTGGCACCGCATTGCCAAGGGCGACACAGCCAACCTGTCCCGCATCACGCTGGGCACCCACTCTGGTACCCATATTGACCCCCCCCGCCATTTCAACGACGCCGGCATCACGGTGGATGAAATTCCGCTCGATCTCCTTATCGGCCAGGCGCGGGTGGTGGAGATCCCCAACGCCAAGAAGATCGGGACGAGGGAACTCGAACCGCTTGAGTTGAAGGGCGTTGAGCGGCTATTGATCAAGACGGGCAACTCGGAGTTTTGGGGCGAGCGGGAGTTTCGCCGCGACTTCGCCGCGCTGACCGTGGAGGGCGCGCACTACCTGCACCACATGAAGGTGAAACTGGTCGCGGTCGATTACCTTTCGGTGGAACCGATGGACGGGGACGGCGAGGTGCACAGGATTCTTTTGAACGGCGGCATTCCGGTGATCGAGGGAGTGAATCTGAGCGGAGTCGCCCCAGGCGAATACCAGTTGATCTGTCTCCCCTTGAAGCTGAAGGATGGTGACGGGGCACCGGTGCGAGCCGTCCTCATCGACAATCCTGCCGCAGGGGCGCAGCAGCCTTTCGACCCGCACACAAGCAAGTGGCCGCTATCGTAAAGGTTCTTCAGATAATTCCAGGATGAGCTGCCTTGGTTCCTCTCCCCTTCATAAAGGTGAACCCGCGTCCTCCCCTTTGCGAAGGGGAGAACCATTATTCAGGTGTAGCACTTCGTGGAAACACGCCGGAGGGGAAATTGTTTTCGAAAAGCCCCCCCGAATTCCGGATCAGACATAAAGAAGGGGACTGGCCCTTGAGCCAGTCCCCTTCTTTATTCGCGCCGTCAGGGCTAAAGCCCGTGCCGAACGATTTACAGTGCCTTCTTCTTGCAGCACTCCTTCTGGACCGGCTGGTCCGCAGCTGCCTGGTCCTTCTGCAGTTTGGCGCACTTGGCGCAGCCAGCCGCGGGGGCAGCTTCCGCACCCTTCAGCTTCTGGCACTTGTCACATGCAGGCTGTGCGGCAGGGGCGGCCGCGCCCTTCGCGCATTTGTCGCACGCCGGCTTGGCAGCGGCGTCCTGCTTCGGGCAGTTGGCGCAGGGAGCGGCACCCTTTTCGGCAGCAGCCGCTTTCGGGCAGTTGGCGCACGGGGCGGCACCCTGCTCGATGGCAGCCGCCTTGGGGCAGTTCGCGCACGGCGCCTGCTGGACCTGCTGCTGCATCTTGGCGCAGTTGCCGCAGCCCGGTTTAACTGCTTGCTGCTCATCACCCCAGACCGCCAGGGCTCCCGCCACCAGCAGCACCACCGGGAACAGCGCAATCAACAATGTCTTCTTCATAAACCCTCCGTTATCTTACGTGTAGTAAAAAAACCATCTAACAGGGATAAAAGGGATTAAAGGGATACGACCTAAACCTTTTTGTTATACCGTTATCCCCTTCATCACTTTTATCCCTGTTAATATGCTGTTGCCTCTATCTGCGGCTGCTCGAACGCCCCTTGCGGCGCCACCTCCAGGAACTCCGCGTCAGGCGCCGCCACTGCCTCGATGATCTTGCCGCGCGGCCCGGTGAAACGCATGGCCCGGCAATGCAGCATCATTCTGCTGGCAGGAATCCCCCCGTAGCTCTCGTCACCGATGATGGGAAAGCCGGAATGGGCCAGGTGCACGCGGATCTGGTGGGTGCGCCCGGTAAGCGGCTTCGCCTCTATGGCGGTCACCCCACCCCCCTCGCCCAGGACGTTGAACACGGTGCGCGCCGGCTTCCCCCTGAGCGAGACGCCGTAGCGGAACTTGCTGACCCGGTCCAACGGCGCATCCACCTTCCAGCTCTGCTGATCCGGGGAACCCGACACCAACGCCCAGTAGGTTTTCTGCACCTTCCCCTCTTTGAGAAGGTTTGAGATCAGCGTCGCAGCCTGCTTGTGCTTGGGGAAGAACATGACCCCGCTGGTGCCGCGGTCCAGGCGATGCACCACCCGGGAAGGGTCGCGCAGCCCAATGCTCTTCATGTAACACTCAACCGCATACTCCACCGTCCCCTTCAACTGGTACGGCGTACGCTGGCTGTTCACGCCGGCCGCCTTGTACACGGCCAGGAAATCCTTGTCCTCGTACAAAAGCTCATGCTTTTGGTACACAAGATCAATGCAGCGCTCGCCCTCCATCAACCCGAGGGCGACCTCGTCCCCCTCCTTCACCTGGCGCGAGGCGACCCGGACCAGCACCTGGTTGATGTTGCAGCCGCCCCAGTCGATAACCCGGCGGATCTCCCCCTTGGAAAGCTGGGGGAACAGCAGCTTCGCCGCGTCATCCAGCCTGAGCCCCGCCTGCTCCGCGTCTATCCGTGCGGTCAACATCATGACAGGTGCCTCTGGGCGCGTAAAAGCGCGGCGATGGTCTTGCCGTCGGTAATGCTGCCGTCAACCGCCATCGCCAGTGCGTCGGCAAAGGGGATCTTCTGGCAGGAGATTTCCTCATAGGCCTCCGGTGCGGCCTCCCCCTGGGAAAGACCGGTGGCGAGGTAGAGGTGCACCACCTCGTCGAAAACGCCGGGCGAGGGATGGATAACGCCGAGGGAAACGATACTGTCAGCCACCAACCCGGTTTCCTCCATCAGCTCGCGGGCCGCGCACAGTTGCGGGTGCTCTTCGGGGGCGAGCCTACCGGCGGGAATCTCCAGCAGGAAGTCCTCCACCGCGGGACGCAGTTGCCGGATCAGCGTGACGCAGCCGTCGTCGTGCAGCGCGAGCACACCGGCGCCGCCGGGATGGCGCACGACCTGGTAGGTGTACCACCCCTGGTCGCCGATGAGCACGTCCATCTGCTCGATGCCAACCACGAGGCCGTTGAAAAGCGTGGTCCTGTTCTTTGTTTCCATGAATCCCCCAGAGGTAGATACATACCATTTCCGTGATGGATTTGACAAAAGATAAATTCGGCGGGCACGTAAGCAATCGGGACGGGCAGACGGGGCATTAGCTGGGACAATTAATCGGTGGATAAAAGTCGGTCCATCTGATACCCTCTGAAGCTTATATCCAAAACATGGGAGGCGAACAATATGGCACAAGCTAAAGACGGGGATCGCGTAAAGGTTCATTATACTGGGAGATTGGACGACGGCACGGTGTTCGATTCTTCCGAGTGCGGCGAAGATGATTGCGGCTGCGGGCACGGCCCGATGGAATTCGTTATCGGCTCCGGGCAGGTCATTCCGGGCTTCGACGCCGGGGTAAAAGGGCTTTCCGTTGGCGAGTCCAAAACCATCCACATCCCCGTGGACGAAGCCTACGGCGAAAGGATGGACGAAATGGTGGCGGTAGTGCCCCGCGGCGACCTTCCCCCGGAGATGAACCCGGAACTCGGGCAGCAACTGGAAGTTACCCAGGAGGACGGCCAGATCTTTAACGTGACGGTGACCGAGGTGACCAACGAAACCATCACCATCGACGCCAACCACCCGCTGGCAGGCCAGGCGCTCAACTTCGACCTGAAGCTGGTCGAGATCCTTTAGAAGCCGCCGAAGCTACATAGCAGCAATAAAAAATCCCCTCCTGAAAAAGGAGGGGATTTTTTTGTATCACGAGGCGGCCTGGACCGGCCGGACCTAGTTCTCGGTCATGAAGTGCTGCTCGTACAGGTCTTCCAGCTCCTGAAGATGGCGGGACTCGTCCGCCAGCATCTTTTTGAACAGGACCGCCATGGGCGCGCCCTCGCAGCCGCGGGACATCCGGTCGTAGAAGTCGATGGAGCCCTTCTCGAGGTGGATGGCGTAGGCCATGGCTTCACGCGCCGTGGAATCCGGGTGGAGCTCCTTTTTCGGCAGGACGTAGTCGAGGTTCATGGTCGGCACCGGCTGGTGCAGCCCCTCGCCCCCCTTCATCTCCCCTTCAACCAGCGCCTTCTCCAGCTGGTGCTTGTGCTCCAGTTCGTCAAACGCGGCTTCCTTGATGATCTGACGGGCAGCCTTATCTTTCACGATGCGGAGCGCGGCTAAATACGCGCGGAATCCTTCGTTCTCCATCTGGGCAGCCATTTCGATCGCAGCTTCAAATGTGTAACAGACATCACCTTGCTCAGCCATGGCGGGTCTCCTCTAGTCTTTGTTGTGAAAGGCTTTTTAACACAAGATACGCCGGAGCACAAGATTTTGTATACACGTTGTCCGCTAAATGGAGATTCCAGTAACACCTGCTACACTATCGGCTATTGTTATGAGTCCGAAGCTGACCTTCGGGACTCTCAGTATAGGCAATTAGATGCGGCGGAGGCGAGTATGTTGATCTTTCTGGCTGGCGGCACAGGCTTCGTGGGGGGGCATGTAAGAGAGGCGCTGCTGGCGCGCGGGCACAGGTTACGGTTGTTGGTGCACCGCAAAGGCCTGGGGAGCATCGAGCCCGATGTCGAGGAAATCCTGGGGGACGTCACCAAACCGGAAACCTTTGAGGAAGCGGTGCGCGGCTGCGATGCCACCATTAACCTCGTGGGGATCATCAGGGAGTTCTCAGGGCGCGGCGTGACCTTCCAGCGCCTGCACGTGGAAGCAACCGGGAGCATCATCGCCGCCGCGAAGAAAGGGAACGTCCGCCGCCACCTGCAGATGTCCGCCCTGGGCACCCGCCCCGACAGCACCGCCCGCTACTTCAAGAGCAAGTACCAGGCGGAAGAACTGGTGCGCCAGTCGGGACTCGACTACACCATCTTCCGTCCCTCCATCATCTTTGGCCCCAAGGATGAGTTCATCAACATGCTGGCCGGCTACATGCGCAGCTTCCCCGCCATACCCGTCATCGGCGACGGTGAATACCAGTTGCAGCCCATTTCCGCCGACGACGTGGCGCGCTGCTTCGCCGATTCTCTGGACAAGCCCGAGACTATTGGCCAGGAATACGACCTATGCGGCCCCGACCGGTACAGTTACAACGAGCTTCTCGACGTCATCGGCCGCGTCATCGGCAAGAGCCACGTCGCCAAGATAAAGAATCCGCTGTCGCTCATGCGGCTGGTCGTTCCCTTCTTCGAGGGCTTTTCCTTCTTTCCCATCACGTCCGACCAGATCGCCATGCTGGTGCAAGGCAACACCTGCGACGGGAGTTGGCGCAAGACCTTCCATTTCGAACCCGTTGACTTCGAGCCCGGCATCCGCAGTTATCTTAAATAAGTCAAAGGCCGTTTTTACGCGCAAAGCCGCAAAGGCGCAAAGAAAGGCAAACCCTCAGGGGTTGCCTTTTCCTTTGCGCCTTTGCGGCTTTGCGTGAGCTGCCCTTGCCTCTCCTCTCCGATTCACGTATAGTAAGGCACTTTTTTCAAGGAGAGTCATACATGGGCGAGACAGTCAGATTCGGCATTTCCATGGACGACCAGTTGCTGGAGAGCTTCGACCGGCTTATCGAGCAGAAGGGGTACGCCAACCGCTCCGAGGCGATCCGCGACCTTATCCGCGCCGCCCAGGTCGAACTCGACTGGGAAGAAGGTGAAAAAGAAGGCGTCGGCACGGTGACCCTGGTGTACAACCACCACGTGCGCGACCTCTCCGACAAGCTCACCGAGCACCAGCACGCCCACCACGACCAGATCATCTCCGCTCTGCACGTCCATCTCGACGCCCACAACTGCCTCGAGGTCCTGGTAGTACGCGGCAAGGCCCGCGACGTGCGCCGCATCGCCGACGAACTGATCGGCGTCAAAGGTGTCAAACACGGCAAGCTCGTCATGACCACTACCGGCGAAGGGCTGCACTAACTGCTTAAGGACGTTCTACGTTCTATGTTCCAGGTTCTACGTCAACATTTAGAGAAGAAGACCGCATGACCAAAGACGACCACTACTGGATGGGAAAAGCCATGGACCAGGCCAAAAAGGCCGAAGCCATCGGCGAGGTGCCGATCGGCGCCGTGATAGTGAAAGACGGAGTAGTGATTGCGCGGGGGCACAACCTGCGCGAAAGCAAACAGGACCCATCCGCCCATGCCGAGATGATCGCCATCCGCAAGGCCGCGAAGAAGCTCGCCAGTTGGCGCCTCACCGGTGCTACCCTCTACGTCACCCTCGAACCCTGCACCATGTGCATGGGCGCCATCATCCTGTCGCGGCTGGACCGCGTCGTCTTCGGCAGCTACGACCCCAAAGGGGGCGCCGCTGGATCCCTCTTCGACTTCTCCGACGACAAAAGGCTGAACCACAGCGTCGTTCTCACCCCCGGCGTGCGCGGCGAGGAAACCTCCAGCATGCTCTCAGCCTTTTTCGCGAAGTTGCGCGCGCAGAAGAAGCAGGAGCGGTTTTCCTCCAACAGTTGAAAAAAAGTAGAAAAAACCCCTAAACCTTTTTTGCCCCCAAGCCGAAAGTTTAAGACATCCAATCTCTTTTTCGGCTTTGCGAGGGGCCTATGCAAATAGAAGAAATAACCCCTAACTCCCTCATGGCCACACACCATGAGATAACGCGGCTGGCGACCTACACCGAGGAACTGCTGCAGGGGACCATAGCGTCGGAGGATCATTCGCGCCACAAGCTCACCGCCGTGCTCCGGGTTTTCAGCGAGCTCGGCCTCATCTGGCGCGTTCTCTCGGAGATAGACACCAGGGGCGTCCTGACCAAGACACAGCGGCAATTTCTGCAGGATTTCTACGCGGGACTTACCTACTAAGCTCAGGGTGCCACAACAGGGTTGAATTTCTCTTTGGAATAAGGTATATCTTTCTGCTCTGAGGAGTGCCGTTCCTCAAGAAGAGCATATCCGGAGAGATGTCCGAGTGGTCGATGGTGCCTGACTCGAAATCAGGTGTACCGAAAGGTACCTAGGGTTCGAATCCCTATCTCTCCGCCATTTAAAAGAAAGGCCAGTCACATTGACTGGCCTTTCTTGCGTCTTACACTTGTATCCCTAGATCCCGACACTCTGCTGCCTTCTCTTTCACATTATATGAGTCAAAGCGTCTGTTCCATCTTAGGTGGAAGGGTGCTTTTATAATAATAAAAGTTGTGCTAGTACTTATAACTGAGACAGATAGAGACAAAGTGCGAGGTTCATACCCCCCTCAGGAAAGGAGAGATCAATGAAGCGGAAAGTAGCAGCAGCTGTAGCCGTTATCCTGGCGTGCATGTGGACTCTGACTGGCTGCCACACAGTCAAAGGCTTTGGCGAAGACATTCAGAGCGGCGGAAGAGCCCTTGAAAGGGCTTCAGGGAGATAATCCCAAGGGCGGTCGATACCGTCGAACTTTTATGCCTTCATCCTCAGCTCACATTTTAGTGAACTGCCCGTACCGACTTAGCAGGAGGGTGTTTGCGCATAAGGAGTTCAAGTTTTGAGCCGGTGTTCAAATTAAAACATTCAAATCATCTTAGATACTTAACCGCCAAGTGGGCTACAGGCCTGTGCGGGAGTAGCACAATCAAAGATGAAAGCGGATTTCAAGGCACTAACACCTAAAGCTCCAAAAATTTATTATAATCAACAAATTAACATTTGTTTTCTGCTAATCCTCTGGCTTGGCACGACGGGTGAAACGATCTCGTGCAGGAGTTCAACCCACACCAAGGCACGGAGGTAAACCATGGACAACTACAGTTTCAATTCAACCGGCCCGGACACCAGCTACCTTGCCAACATCAACATCTTCTTCCCAGTCCTGTTCAGCCTGGAGATCTTCAAGAACCGCTGGCCGGAAGACAAACTCGGGTCGCAGAGCGTGCTGCAAAACGATGTGGACTTGTACCGGCAGATGTACGAGAGCGGTCGCACCGGGAACCGGCTGCACATAGCAGCCCGCAAATCCGCCCGGGAAAACCTCAGTGGGCGCATCCAGAAAATTTTGCGGTACGCATCGGTGATGGCCGAAGAAAACGATGTAAAAGCCCTGCTCAACTCCGGGGTGGTCACCTATAAGACCAGGAAGAAAGCTCGCAGAACCACAAAACCGGTTTAATCGTAAACTCAAGGAGGTTGCAGCGGTCACCTCTTCACCGCCAGCCTCTCCATCACCATTCCTGGCATTGCAAGCTCCCCCGATGGAACCACACCTTGGTCAGGTGTGTCCACATCGGGGTTTTTTATTGATGTCGTGGCGCTACGGATATGCGCCCCCCAACCTGCCTACCCCACTCCACACCATCGCAAAAAAATCACGACCTACTTTTCTTAATGTAAGGGTACATTCAATTTAAACTAGACCTGCTTTTTCTAATGTAGGGGTGCGTTTGAAATAAACAAGGGGCGCAGATGCTAAACGCGAGTCGCGTTGCACACCAATACAGGTTGTCACGCACACCATTGGCACCGTATTTAGAAATGCTGCCCTTCGTGCGAACCTTACTCACCGTGGATTTATCCCGAAGTAGGTCTTCACATGAGCCAATGCACCCGTTTTTACCCCATCAAAGGAGCTGCGCCATTAATGAGCCGCTTCGTTTAAAATAAACACGACCTGCTTTAAGTTAAATAAGACCATGTTTAACATAACTATGACTATGTTTATCTTAAACGCGGTCATAGTTAATTTAAATACGACCGTAGTTATTCTAAACGTGATCTCGCAGCGCTAAACTACGAGCCGCTTCAAATTCCCACCAGATGATCTCGCGCTTAACCGCCTCATCAAAATTTCAAATGCGCCCCCGTGCAATTTAACTGCGATGGCTTCCCAATTAGATGCGATGCCGTAAAGCTTGGCCGCGCCCCATGACTTCCTGCCTGGCAGGGTATGTTTGCGATCTTTGGGCGGCCGTGATAACATTAGCTGTCGCAAATAAAACTGAGAGGTTTTCTTGCTAACCACAGGAATGGAGGTCATTATGAAACGCAAAATTGCAACGGCAGTCATCCTTACCCTGACCTGCATCTGGACCCTAGCTGGCTGCCACACCGTTAAAGGCGTCGGCGAAGACATGCAAAGCGGCGGCAAGGCAATCGAGAACTCCTCCGGGCGCTAACTTCCTTTCGCCGCTAAAACAAAAAAGGCCAGTCGCGCGACTGGCCTTTTTTATTCCGCAGTTCTTGTCCTACTATTATTTCCGCACCACCCGCGCGACCCGCCCCCGTATGGCAAACGCGAGCCGCGCCAGGCGGCGGTGCGGGTAACTCGGATCGATGATCGGTATGCCTTCGCGGCAGGTCACCAGTCCTTCCGCCTGCGCCCTCTCGAAACAGTCATGCGCCGCGTTTCTCAGCGTGTCGAAAAAGAAGATGGCCGAAATCATAGCGTTGTAGCAGGCGATGCCGAGGATCTCGTGTGACATCAGCCCGCTGACGTAGCCTCCGAAGGCCACGATAGCGACATAAGGAGCACTCACCAGCGCCGTATAGAAGATGAGTGTCGCACGCGCCCGAATCCCTTCTTTGGTGAGCCGCACTCCTTCCCAAGGATCTTCCTCATCGTAGTGATAGTAATCGCGTTCGCGCACAAGGCCCTCCTGCCACTCCGGAAACAGGGAAGTCCGTCCCGGTAGGAGGAATTATCTCCAAAGTAAAATTGCCTGTCAATGGGCGGAGTGCCCCCACTTTGGACGAGGTTATCCCCAGAAAACCGATTGTTACAACTTCAACAAGGTCGCACCTTGCCCACCTAAAGCATCCCAATCCTTAAACCGTAACGGTCCATCTTCCACCGCTTCACAGACAGGTCCCCAAACTACGCGACGGGTTGACGCTGTCAGGCATGTTACACGCTGGTAACGAATCCACAGCGGCAACGACTTTATCAACAGGTGAAACGACCCCTCGAAAAAACAATGCTTTTTCAGTTGGATTTGACCTGACTGCAACACGACTGCAACATCGGCGCGCTAGCATGGGAGCACCAAAAAAAAGATGAAGAAAAGGAGAATAGCCATGGAACTTTTGGCGGTAGGAGACAGCTATATCTGGTACTGCGACTGGTGCGACACCAAGAACATGACACCTTGGGTCAGAACCAAGGGAAATGAAATATGCTGTGCCGCGTGTCACAAAAATTTCGCAGCCAACGGACAGGAAAGGCCGACTCGGGGGCTGTAGCACAATGCCTGTTCCGACCGGCACCGAAGGACCGGCAACCGCGTTGAGATCGTGGCGAGGCTTCGGCTAAAGCTTGGGATTGACTATACTTGAGGTCCTGCAGTGGTGACCTTGACCATTTTGGGATTCACAGATATAGTCGCGGCCGTGAAAAAAGTTGACTGCAGGAGAAGCCACATGCCGAAAAAGAAGGTTCTTTTCCTTTGCACCCACAACTCCTGCCGCTCCCAAATGGCGGAGGGGTTGGCCAACCACCTGCTTGGGAGCGGTTTCGAAGCCCACTCGGCGGGAACAGAGTCTACCCGCGTCAACCCCTTGGCCATCAAGGTCCTGGCCGAAATCGGGATCGACATCTCCATGCACCGCTCCAAGACGCTCGACGAGTTCGACGGCGAGAGCTTCGACTACGTGGTGACCTTGTGTGGGGATGCCAACGACAAATGCCCGCTGTACATCGGCGGCACGCAACGCTGCCACCATGGCTTCGACGATCCCTCGCGCCGCGTCGGCACCGAGGAGGAGGTGCTGCCGGAGTTCCGCCGCGTGCGCGATGAAATCAAATTCTGGATCCTCGAATACTTCGGAGGAGGCAAATGAGCGAACATCTTTCCCGCAAACTGTCCTTCCTGGACCGCTGGCTGACCCTCTGGATCTTCACCGCCATGGCCGTCGGCGTCGCCATCGGTTACCTGGTGCCGGGGGTGGAGTCCTTCATCAACCGCTTCCAGGTCGGCACCACCAACATCCCCATCGCCTGCGGACTGATCCTCATGATGTACCCGCCCTTCGCCAAGGTGCGCTACGAGGAGATGCCAGAGGTGTTCAGGAACAAGAAGGTGCTCGGCCTCTCCCTGGTACAGAACTGGGTGATCGGACCGGTACTCATGTTCGCGCTCGCCATCGTCTTCCTCCCGGACAAGCCGGAGTACTTGGTCGGCCTCATCATGATCGGCCTGGCGCGCTGCATCGCCATGGTGATCGTCTGGAACGAACTGGCCAAGGGGAACACGGAGTACGCGGCGGGGCTGGTGGCGTTCAACAGCATCTTCCAGGTTCTTTTTTACAGTGTCTATGCCTGGTTTTTCATTACCGTCCTCCCCCCCTATTTCGGCCTTGCCGGCAGCGCGGTGGAGGTCAGCATCAGGCAGATCGCCGAAAGCGTCTTCATCTACCTCGGTATCCCCTGCATCGCCGGTGCGGTCACCAGGCTGGTCGGTGTGAAGACGCTCGGGGTGGAGCGCTACCACAGGGTGATCGTGCCGCGCATCGGCCCGATCACCCTGATCGCCCTTCTTTTCACCATCGTGGTGATGTTCAGCCTGAAAGGAAGCCTGATCGTACAACTCCCGCTCGATGTGGTCCGGATCGCCATCCCGATGCTGATCTACTTCGTGGTCATGTTCCTGGTCTCGTTCTACCTCGGCAAGAAACTGGGCGCGGACTACTCCAAGACCACCACGCTCGCCTTCACCGCCGCCAGCAA
Organism: Geomonas propionica; assembly: GCF_016458235.1. GTDB lineage: Bacteria > Desulfobacterota > Desulfuromonadia > Geobacterales > Geobacteraceae > Geomonas > Geomonas propionica. Next base: position 94,994 of record NZ_JAEMHK010000012.1, read on the forward strand.
CAACTTCGAACTTGCCATCGCGGTCGCCGTGGCGGTATTCGGCCTCAACTCCGGCGCGGCCTTCGCCGCGGTGATCGGGCCGCTGGTCGAGGTGCCGGTGATGATCGCCCTGGTCAATGTCGCTTTCTGGTTCCAGCGCCGCTACTTCGCCTCATCCTCCGCCAGTGCCACAACCGGCAGCAAGGCATGACAGACTGTCATCGCCCCATCTTCTTGATCGCGTCCCCGGCCTTTCCCAACTCGGTGCCGATTTTTTCGACCGCCTTATCGACGTCCTTGCCGGCACGTTCTGCGGGTCCCTCCTTCCTGCAGCCGCAGATTCCGATTAGGCTACCAACCACTATCACGGCAATGATACCTTTACTCATTTTCATGGTGCGGCATCTCCTATAGAGCCGTCCTGAGCAGCGACAGAGTGCGCCACTTCGGCCGTGCTAAGAATTCTTGTGTCCCTTGCCGTGTCCGCCGCGATGGCCGTTGCCGGGCCCGTCGCCGCGTTCCCCGCCCCGCCCGGCGCTGGTGCCGGTGAAATAGAGGTCCCCGCTCTTGAGGGCATGAAACTCACGAGAACCCGGCTTGATGCCGAGTTCCTTGGCGATGGCCCCCCACCCCTTATTCCTGTTGGGTTGGTAAACGGCAAGCACCGACTCCGGTGGCCGATGTGACATCTGGCCGAGTTGCAGGATCATAAAGGCATCGGCGGGCTGTGCAACCGATCGAACCACCGTCTGCACCTGGGCCACCGGCACCCCGAACTGGGTGCTGAGCCCGAGCGAAAACCCGGGCATGTCTGCCCGGGCCTGGACGTTCACGTTGGAAATAAAAACCTCAAGTCCGCCGGCAAAGGCGGCAGCGGGAAGAAAAAGCGCGATCAGCACCAGGATCATGAAGCGGGTCATGGCGGTACCTCCCAATGATTTGTGAAAAAACGGGGAATTCCCCATCAGTTGAAGAAATAACGTATGCCGACGGTTCCTGAAAAACTCGACGGATCGAAATCGCCGGTGTGGAGCCCCTGGTAGGTGATGTCGGCATCAGGGGCAAGGACGAATTTGGCCTCGGCGGTAAGGGCCAGGTCCTTGGTGACGAAATAATCGACACCACCCTTTGCGTGCGCGCCCAAAGTAGTGTCGACATGGAGGGAGGCCCCATCGTTGGGGTCATAGTCGGAGATTAGGATGTCCAGCCCCGCCCCGACATAAGGGACCACCCTGCGGTTTGCGGGGACCCTGAAACGGTACTGCGCACCGAGCGATACGTCGGTAACGTTGAAATCACCGGTGTCAGAGCCGAAACTCGAGTGGGTGACGTCGGCTTCAGCCGCCCAGTTGCCGTCAATGCCGTAAATGACCCCGGCGCCGCCGACTAAGCCGGTGTCGGTTTTGTTGTTTCCCCAGCCGAACTCCGCTTCATTGTCCGCCGGGATCAGGAAACCAAGTCTGCCGGTGATGCCGGCTCTTCCGTTGATGGTTTCTGCCATAGCCGTTCCCGATGCCAGGGTAACCATCCCGGCGAGACAGGCGAGAACGATGATCTGTTTCATGTTTTTCATAGCGTTTTTCTCCTTCTTATTTTTTCTGAAAAGGCCTTGTCCAATCTCACCCTGTAGTAGAAGTTGTGAGACGACGTCGCCATGCAGTTGTCCAGCAGGAAGTTGTAATATGAATCCTCATCTTCCGCCTCGATGGTGATCCTGTATTGCTGAATCAGGCTGTACGAGGGGCTCAACCGGGCCACCCTGCAACCGACGTACTCGTCGCACAGGAGATCCAGTTCAGCACGCCCCAGGATCAGCACATCGGTGATTCTCATCGCATCACCTCCTGCCAATCCGTGCCAAGGCCATCGGCGCAATCGCCGGTCATCGGTCGGTAAAGCATTCCCGTTTTCTCCTTCAGCCCGTGCCGGGCCTATCGCTTTATTTCTTGCCGCAGCCGCCCGTGGCAAGCCGCGCCCTCATCCTCTCTGCAAACGATGCGTCGTTTTTAATCCTGAAATAGAACTTGTTTGAGGCCATCGCCATGCAGTTGTCCTGAAGAAAGTCGAAGTAGCGCTGTTCGTCCTCGTCCTTCAGGGCAACCCGATACCTCTGCATTGTCGAGTTTGCCCCGCTAAGCCTTGTCACCTCGCAGCGGGGGAAAGCTTTGGTCAAAATGGTCGGCTCCCCCAGCCCGATAATCAGCGTGTCGATAATTAGGCCCATCTCCAGCCCTCCTTGCCCCTCCTGTAGAATGTGCCGCTGCCTCAGCGCGCAGGAAGGAAATCGATCGGGTACAGGATTGTCGTTTTAGGCACCCCGTCCTTGGGACCGAAGTTGAATTTCCTGACCCTGTCCACGATCTGATCGCAGAAGGCGACAGCGTTCATGTTGGTGGAATCGACCGAGCAGGCCGAAACGACGCCGCTTGGCTCGATGGCGAGCCGCAGCACCATCTTCCCGCGCAGGGTCGGGTCCTTGCGCAGCTCGGTGTTGTAGATGCGGTACAGGGCCGCCTTGTAACGGTCGAAAAGTATCTGGATCTCCTCGTCGGTGCGGGAGGCACGTCCTCCGGAGCTGAGCGGCCTGCCCTCCTTGCCGCCTCCCGGGCCGGAGATACCGCTCTTGACTTTGGCGAAGCCCGCGTCGCCGCGTCCCAGCCGGCCGTTTCCGCCTCCGCCGACGCTGCGGCTCACCGCGGCACCGCCGATCCCGCCGCTGCCGCCGTTGCCGACGTTGCGGCTCACCGCGCCGTAGCCGCCACCGCTCGGGCCTCCGCCCTGCATGGCTACCATCGATCTGCTCGACTGGGCCTGTCCGGCCGCGTAGTTCGCGGGATTCGCCAGACGCGCCTCGGCGCCGAGGTTCGGGGTGGGGTTTTCGTCGATCAGATCCTTGAAACTCTCCTTGAAGGCCAGGACGCCGGTATTTTGGGATCTCTTGGGCGCAGCGGTCTGTTCGACCGGGGCCTCTCTGGGCCGATCCGGCGCCGGCTTGTCCTGCGCGGCGGTCTGCTTCTTCTCCTCTTTCTTCCCTGCCGCCGTCTCTTCCTTCTTGGCGTCCTTCTTCTCTTCCTTTTTCTCCTCCTTGGCTTTGCGGGGCGGCTCCGGCTTGTGGTACTCCTTCCGGACCATCATCGCCAGCCGCTCCGGGACCTCTACGATCACCGGACGGACCGGCGGCGGCAGGGTCACCGTGAGGACCACGATGACGAGGAGCAAGGCGAGCAGCATCGAGCTGCACATGGTGCGGCGGTAGCGCCGCTCGACCACCTCGTCATCGCTCCAGGGCATCACCAGGGTGCGCCCCGGGATCGGGGAAACGTCCCGCTCGACCAGGAATTCCTCGTCGCGCCGCTGGTCCCTGGCGTGGGCGTCGTGGACGTCCTCGCTCAGGACTTCCAGTTCCTCCAGGCGCTGGTTCATCTGCGCCCTGAGCCCCGTCTTTTTCTCCAGCGCTCCGCGTATTTCCTCGTCGAACCTGGCGACGGAGCTCCGTATCCGGGACAGGCGCAATTCCGGATCGTTGATCTCCGGCAGCGCACCCCAGAAAAGCTGCTTCACTTCCAGCGAGTCGAGACGCTCCAGCGCGTCGCAGGCGTCCCGCAGTGCGTCGAAACACAGCCGATCGGCGGAAAACATATCCAGCTCTGCCTCTGCCACGCGCATCTGCATCTCCAGGTCGGAGAGCGTACCCTCCACCTCTTTGATGCGCGCGTTCAGTGGCGCCAATTCCTGTTCCAGTAACGATGTATTCACAGTGCACCCGCTAGGCATGCGAAGCCTTCTGGATCACGGCCAGCGAAATCTTTCCGTATCCAGAAGCCGTGCAGCTCGTCATTATTTTTTTAAGTACCTTGAACGGAATGGCTTTGTCGGCCAACAGCGTGACTTCCCTCGTTTCGTTGGCGGCGTCCCCGTGCCCGGTCGCCTTCAGACTGTTCTCAATCTGGTCCAGCCGATCGGTGACTTCCCGGACCGTCCCGATGCGGTCGTCATAGAGGTCTGCGGTGCGCGCCACGGTCTGCCCCTGCACCACCACCGCTTCCGGGGTGACCGAGACCACCACGGTCCCCCTCGGCTTGGTCTCGACCACCGAGGTCGGCAGCGCGAGCCGCTGTTCCGGCATGTCGCCGTTGAACGAGTGGAAGAGCAGGAAGAACACCAGGACCGAAAGCACATCCAGCATGGGTATCAGGTTCAGGAATGCCTGGTGGCGGTTGTTGTTGCGCTCCAGCCGCTTCAAGCGTCTGCTTTCTCTCATGGCGCGTCTCCTATGGATATCTTGGGAAAGAGTACGACCCGGGCGACCTGGTTGCTGCCGGGGGTCCGCACCTCGGCGCCCCTCACCGTATCCATGACCTGGACCAGGTGATCGTATTCGACCTTCGGCTCCATCAGGACCGAGGCGTCTTCCTTGTCCGGGTACTGCGCTTTCAGGCGGCGCATTATCTCGGAGAGCTTCTCAAGGTCGTATTTGTCGTCTTTCTTCGGTATGGCGGCCTCTACGGATTTGCCGTTGGCGATCTCCAGTCCCGACTTGCGCACGATCACCTCGATGGCGAAGTTGGGCGGGGTTGCGGCGGATGCGCCGGCGCTGGTCGGAACGCTCAATTCCATGATGGTGATACTCGTAAAGACCGCAGTTATGAGCAAAAAGACGACCAACACGGTGAAGACATCCATCATCGGAGTCAGGTTCAGGATCTCCATGATGTCTTCGTGTTGTTGTTCTTTCTGCCTTCTTCTACGTCTGGCCATAACCGGCTCCTGTCAATTGAAGGTGAAGATCTCTCAGTACGCGCGCTTGCTGAAGGTGGAGATGGAGTTCAGTGCCTTCACCGACACCATCTCCAGGCTCCCGACGATTTGGCCCGTGGTCGAATTGAGGCGGGCGTGGATCAAAAGCAGCGGAATGGCGGACATGAGGCCGAAGGCGGTGCAGTTCATCGCTTCCGAGATACTGGCCGCAAGCAGTGCCGCCTTTTCGGCGGGGCTTGCGCTGGCGACCGCGGTGAAGGCGCTGATGAGGCCCATGATGGTGCCCAGAAGCCCGAACAGGGTGGCGATATTGGAGAGGAGCGCCAGGTACGGGGTGCGCTTCTCCAACTGGGGGATGATCTCCATGAGGCTCTCTTCCATGGCGATCTCGATATCCTCGCGACGCCTGACCGCCCCCTGGCGCGCCAGGCCCATGCTGAGCATCTGGGCGATGGCCGAGTTGTCCTGGTTGACCATCTCCCGGGCCTTGTCGAAATCACCCTCGGCCAGCACCGGATGCACCTCGTCCCACATATGGGTGTTTTCCTTCTTGACGCGGCCCAGATGGATCCAGCGTTCCACGGAAATGGCGATACCGGCGGACAGCACCAGCAGAATTGGGAACATGAAGAACCCGCCCATCTGAAAAAACCTTACGATCGTGTGCATCACTTCCTCCTCAGTGACCCTCTTGGGTCAGTTGATCCGCAGTATGCGGTTATTTACCTTCAGTTGGAGCGCGGGCCTGCCGCCGCTTGCCCCTTGTTCCCGGTGCTCACCTCGTAGAAGGCGACCTCCCGCAGGAAGACGTCCCGGTCCACCGGCACCTGCCGCTCAGTGAGAGTCCTGGCGAGGCTGGTCTCGGCACCGAGTTCGGAGGTCTTCCAAGGGACGATGAAGAGCGACATGGGCGCCTCCTTGTTGCCGAGGATCGACATACCGCCGACCAGCTTGGCCTCGGGATCAGCGGGGCCGGCGGGCTTCACCGCGGCCACGTCGACGTTCGGATCGACGGGGACGGGGCCAGCCGGACCAGTCGGTCCCTCGTCCTGCGCCACAACTATGGCGATGGGGAAAAGGATCAGGAAAATACAGAAAACCAGCTTGGGCCACATACGCTCCTCCTTGAAACGACGGTGTTTCCGACAAAATGTGATCCGTTTGTAACGGCGATGCCTCAAGGAATGTCCCCCCGACGACTTCTCATGCTCGTTTAACTCCATACCCTACCGCGCCGCCCCGCTGTTGAGGGCGACGTGGCCGGTGCGGGTCTGCAGGTCGGCGATCCACAGCTTCACCTGCTTGTCCTCGGGGGCCGCCTTGCTGTAGGCCTCGTAGTGAGCCTGGGCGCAGGAGAGGTCCTTTAAATAGAGATCGCAGAGGATGGCGAGGTTCTTCTCCAGTGGGCGGTATTCGGGGAATGCCGCCAGGCTTTTCTCGTAGGCGGCGCGAGCCTCGGCGAAGCGCCCAGCCTTGCGCAGCAGCAGGCCGTACTCGTTGCCCGCCACGGGGTGCCCGGGGATCGCTTCCAGCGCGGCCTTCAGGTGCTGCTCGGCCTGCTCGGGTTTGCTCATTTGGCTGTAAGCGCTGGCGGCGTTGATGCGGGGCGCGGTGAGGGTGGGCGCCTGCGCGATCACCTTCTCCATGAGCTCAGCGCTCTTTTGGTACTCGCCCGCTTTCAGAAGCTCGTTGGCCTTTTCGAAGTCGGCGCGCGCCTGGCCGTTCAGGTGGGAGGGTTCGCTGATGACGAAGCCTTCCTTGCCGTCGCCCGGACGCTTCACCGAGGGGCCGGATGGCTGCGGCGCGGGTTTCTCGGCCACCGGGGCCGGTACGGCCTCTTTCTTCGTCTGGCCGCCGGTCGCGCACCCGGTGAGGACCAGGAGCAAAAGGGCCAGGATCAGGAAACCGGGACGGCTGTTCGTCATTCGCTTCATTTGTTACCTCCCTTTGCGCGCCGCTTCGCCGCGGCCTTCTTCGATTTTTTCGCCTTGGCCGTTGCCGCCTTCGGCGTAACATCTTTCTTTTCCGCCGGCGCTGCGCCGGTAGCGGCTGCCCCCTCCGCGACGCCCTCCGCGACACCGTTGCCTGCCGTCTTCCCTTGCTCTCCTTGGGCCGGCTCCGCCGCCGCGCCCGCAGCGGGGTTGGCAGTGGGGACAGGCTCGGCCGGCGCCGCGGCGTCGCTCAAGACCGGGTTCATCCCCGCCTGTGCCGGTGCCGGTGGAACTACCGGTTTTTCGATCTCGTAGCTGTAGCTCTCCAGGGAGGCCATGATGCCGCTGGGGACCTCCGGCTTGTCGTAGCGCACCGGCAAGAGCTTGGCCAGTTTGCCCAGGCTCTTGTCGATCCAGCCGTTGTAGACGCCGACGGTGATGAGCTCCATGTTCTTCTCGTGGACCGTGATCGCCTTCTCCTCGAAGGGATAGGCCTGTTCCTCCAGGGCCATTTCGTATTCCTGCAGCTCCTGGGGGTTCAAGTCGCCCGGCCGCTCGGAAGCCGTGAGCGCCTTGCTGAAGTGCGCGTAGATCTCCGCGAGGTAGAAGGTCGCCGCCGCCGTCACCTCGCCCACCTCGTACTGCGGCAGCTTGTTGAAGGCCTGGGTGGTCGCCTTCATCAGTTCCTTCTTCTTGCGCAGGTTGGTCTCGAACGGCTGCACCAGGCTGACCTCGGTGAAGCGCTCGTAAGTCTGCTCGGCAAGCACCAGGGCGCCCTTGCCTGCCAGGTACCTGGTACGCGGGGTGCGCGCCGGGCCGGCCGCGGCGTCGATGGCGACCATCTCCGTCAGTTCGTCGAGGTACCCCTTGCGGTCGTCCTCCTTCAGGATCTCGCAGACCTTGTTGCGCAGCTCCAGGTTGACCTCGACCGGCTCGGGGAAGTAGCCGACGTAGCGGCGGTACACGGTGAGGGCCTGCTTCTTGTTCCCGGTCTGCTGGTGCAGCTCCGCCGCCAGCATCAGGGATTCCCTTCTGACCTCCTCGTCCTTGAACTCCGTCTCCAAGCGCTCGTACTCGCCGGCGGCCTGTGCCAGCTGCCCGTCTTCCTTGTAGACGTGGGCGAGCTTCCTGGTGACCTCCGGCTGCAGCTCATGCCCGGGGAAGAGTTCCCTGAACCCGGCGAGGACCGCGGTGGCCGCTTTCCACTCCTTGAGCTGGATCAGGGCGACCGAGGCGTCGTACTCGGCGTTCACCCGGATCTTCGAGCCGGCGGCGATGCGGCCGACGCGCAGGAAGTGGTCCGCTGCGCCCCGGTAGTCCTTGGCGACGTTGGCTTGCTCCCCTTGCTTGTAGATCGAGGCGGCCAGGTTGTCGTTGAAGCCTTCCCGGCTCTTGTCGTCGGCCGGAACCAGGGCGAGCACCTGGACGTAGGCGGCCTCGGCCTCCGGGTATTTCTTGAGTTCGTAGCAGGAGTGGCCCGCCACCACCCAAGCCGACTTGAGCACCTCCTTGTCGGCGGCCGGGAAGGTCGCGATCAGCTTGCGCCCGACCGTGAGCGCCTGCTCGTAGTCCTTGAGCTCGTAGAGGTCGTCCGCGGCCGCACCAAGCACGATCGCCGCCTTCTCGTGTGCCGGGAAGGTGTCGGCGAACTTGAGCGAACTGCGCACCGATTCGCGCTTGACCTTGTCCTTCTCCTCCGCCTGGGCGCCCTTCAGCTGTTCGCGGTAGGCGAAGACGGCCGCGTAGCCCGCGGCGGATGACTTCTCGTAGCGCGGGTAGTCGTAGGCTGTCTTCTCGTATTCCTGCGCCGCCCGGGCGAAGGAGCGGTTCTCCATGAGCAGGTCGGCCATCTGGTAGTTGACCGACGGCGACTCGGTCTCTTTGGGGAAGGAGACCAGGAACTCCTCGTACCAGTGCAGGGCCTCCTGGAAGCTCTCCTCCTTCTCTTTGACGTGCCCGGGGTCCTGGTACAGCGCGTGGTAGTGATGGGCCAGGTCGGTGAAGTTGGTCTTCAAAAATCCCAGCACCTCGGGGCGCTCGGCTGGCTGGAAATGCTTCCAGTACTCCGCCTTCAGCCCGTAATTCTTGGCGAACTCCTTCTTCGCCTCGATCACCAGGGTCGGGAAGCCGCCGGCGATGTGGATCTCGATCACGCGCATGTGGAACTGCGGCGAGACGCGGTGGAAGGGGTTGCGCGAAACGAAGGCGTTGTAGGCCGCCGCGGCGTCGCTGTAGCGGCGCTTCTCGTAGTAGAATTCGCCCAGGTTGCTGTAGACGCGATCCTCGTAGGCGCGCTTGCCGTTCTTGTCGAAGTACTCGACGGCGGAAGCGGCGCCATGCAGGTAGGAGAAGCTCTGACTGACCACCCGGAAGGTGTCGTCCACCCGCTTGCGCTCCAGGTCGTCGGTGGTCTGGGCGAAGTCGTAGCCGGTGGCGACCTTGTGGTCCAAAAGGGCTATGAAGCGCTGCAGAGCCTCCTCGTAGAGCTCCTGCTTGTAGAAGGTCCACCCCAGCTTGTACAGGGCCAGCTCGTAATACGAGGTGCCGGGACCGACATCCACCAGCCCCTTGTAGACCGCTTCCGCCTCCAAATACTGTCTGTGGGTGAAGAAGTACTCGGCGCGCCGGAACTGCACCTCGTTTATGTAGCGGGACTGCGGGAAATCACGGACCATGCGCTGCATGACCGCCATGGCCTCCTCGGTCTGCCCCAGCTCCTCGTGGGCGCGGGACATCTGGTACAGGACCTGGTCGTTCCCCTCGTAGCGCGGGTACTTGTCCAGGAGTTGCTGGTAGAGCGCGATCGCCTCCCGAGCCCCCGCCCGCTCCAGCCCTTCGCTTTCCGCCTCGCGAGCACCCTTCGTCTGCGCCCCCTGCAGCGCCCTCTTCTCGAAATCTGCATCGGACTCCCCTTGCTTCGCCTGCGGGGCATGGGACGGGGAGAGCGCGGCCGCCGGTTGGTCAGCGCGCTCAGGCGCGGAGAGGCCCGCGGCCAGCACCTGGCCGGCCGACGCCGGGCCGGAGAGATAGCCGTATTCCTTCTCGACCTTCAGGTCGGCCAGGCGACGGATCGCAGCCGGGGTAAGCGCCGATTCCGGCGTTTGCTCCAGGAAGCGCTGGTAGCCCGCCATGGCCTTGTCCAGCCCCCCTTCGATGGGCTCTTCCTTGATTTCGAGCTGCACGTTGCGCAGCTGCGCGATGGTCTCCCTGCCGCCGCCCGATTGGCACGCGGCAAGAAGCGCCGGGACTGCCAGGAGTAGGAATCCGATCCGCCTCATTCGCCCACCCTCTTTTGAGCCTGCGCCTTGTTGGCGCGGTCGTAGCTGTCCGCGATGGCAAAGCGCGCGGTGACCTGGAACTGCTCCAGCCGTGCCCGGCGCTTGGTCATTTCGTCCACGGCCATGGCTTCCAATATTTTCCCCTGGCGCGGCAAAAGGGCGGTCACCTTCTCCCGGGCCGACGCGATCCGTGTGCGCTCGCTGGCGATGGCCTCGTCATACCCCTCGTAGCTTTGCGTCGCCGCCTGGCGGGTGCGCATGAAGGAGTCGTACTGACGCTTGAGCCGGTCGGTCTCCCGGTTCAGGTGGTCCAGGTCCTCGTAGGTGTCGGTGAGGCGCTGGTGGTACTGGGTGGCGATGTTCCAGGAGATCGCCCCGCGCAGCCGGGCCAGGCGCTCCTTCACATCGTCGGGGAGCGCACCGCCGGCGGCATGCTCCAGCCGCGAGATCTCCTCCAGGGCGATCCTCTCCTGCGCGGTGGCCAGGTGGTCCGGGCGCGGCGCGGTCAGCATGGCGTGCAGCCGCTTCTCGATGCGGTCGCACTGCTCCTGGCGCAGACGTATCTGGGAGTCGAGCTGCTTGAAGGCCTCATCGATTTCGGGAAGAAGCGGCTGGTAGTAGTTCCGGCGCTGTTTGATCATCTCCTCGAAGGCGTTCAGGTCACCCTCCCAGGCGACGAGCTTGGCGCTTAACTCGTTCAGGTCCAGGTAGTTTTTGAGAGACTCCTGGAAATCATGCGAAGCCATCAAGTCGAGCAGGTAATAGGTCTCCGGTGCATCGGGCAGGCTGCGCAGCTTCACCACCCAGTCCGAGTCCTGCTTCAGCTCTTCCCGCGCCAAGGCCTTCAGGAACTTCCCGTCCTGCACCGAGGTGATGGAGGCGCCCAGCTTGTCGATCTCTTTTCCGAAGGATTCCAGCGCCTGCCCGTACAGAAGGGCCGCCTTCCCGTAGACCTTCAGCTTCCCGTAGGCAAAGGGCATGGCCAGGAGGGCCTCCTGCACCGCGGGATCGGTCACCTCGCGCTGTGCCAGGATGCTCCAGGGGACCAGCGCCCTTTCAAACTGTCCCTGGTTGGCGTCCGCCCACCCGGAACCCAGAAGCGCCCGGTTCGAGAAGGGCCCGGTCAGGCGCACCCGGTCCAGGACCAGCTTGGCGCCCGTGCCGTTGTTTTCGTCCAGGAGCTTGTATCCGAGCACCAGGTTGGACTTGTCCCTGATCGCCTGGCTGGAGGGGGCGGCGCTCGCGAGCTGCCCGGCGCGGTCGAGGTACTGCCGCCCGTCCTGCTCCTTTCCCTGCTGCATCAGTGCTATCCCCAGGTTGTAGCCGGCGAACCCTTCCAGGCTCTTCGCCCCCTGCAGGTCCTTCAGGACGCGCGAGGCGTCCTCGAAGCGGCCGTTGGCCATGAGGACCTGCGCCCGCAGGAATTCGACGTCGTCGCGGATCCGCTCCGGCACCTTGCCATGGATGCGCTCCACGGCCTGCAGGGCCTCCCGCGGTTGATCCTTCTGGAAGTAGAGCCGGGCCAGCCGGTAGCTGGCCGCGTTGCGCTGTGGCTCGTCCACCTTCCCCTCGATGACGGCGCGGATGGCGCGGCCGGCACGCAGGTGCATCCGGTAGCCGAGCTCGAAATCGCCTACGTCGAACTCAGCCTGGTTCAGGTGGGGGTAGAGCGCGTCGAGCGCGGGCTCGTCGACCCGGCGGTGCTGCCCGAGTTCAGTGTCCAGCCGGGCCACCGCTTCGAACCACTCCCCCTGATAGGCGTGGTAGAGCGCCTCCCCGAAGTAGACGTCCTTGAGGCCGCCTGCGGGACGGGAGTCCGCGCCCTTTTCCCCGGGAGTGCCGGCTGCCAGGGCGACGCTCGCGCACATCAGACAAACCAGTATGAGAATCAACCTGGACATGGCTTACCAATCCTTCACGGTGACGGTTTTGCTGCCGGCCAGGACCACCCCGACCAGTTTCGGGCCGATCCCCTTGGCGACCTTGAAGTTCTCTTCCCGTTGGAAATCCGCGCCGCTCTCGGTCTTGCCCAGCACCGTCACGCGCAGGGGGTGCTCGCCGGTCATGACGTTACCGACGTGGATGCGCTGCACGCCCCCCTTCTTCAGTGCCTCGATCTCGCTGAAGGTGTAGAGGTGATGGGCCACCTTCTTGCCGTCCAGCTCGATGGCCACGGCGTCGAGACGGAACTTCTCGCTTCCTTCCAGGGAGACGAAGATGGCGACCTGGGTGTCGGAGGGGTAGAGGAGCTTCTCTTCGAGCCGGTTCAGCTGCGTGGCGATGGAGAGGACGTCGGCCTTGATCTCCTGCACCTGCTCGTCCAGCCCCTTGGTCTGCTCCTTGGCGGCTTTCTGCTTGACCTGCTCCTTTACCGCCTCCCGTTCCACCTGGCCCTTGGCGGGCTCCCCTCCGGCGGGGCTCTCGAGAGCCTGCTGCGTGCCGGAGTCCTCCGCGCCCTCCGGGGCGACCGAGTCCTCCACACCATCCGGTGCAACCGAGTCTTCCACACCCTCCGGTGCTACCTGCTCCTGCACACTCTCCTGCCCCTGTAGCGCGGCGGCTTCCTGCGCGTGGACCGGTAAAGTCGACAACAGCATGGAGATCACGAGGACGATTACCTTCAGAACTTTGTTCATATGTGCCACCTATGGTTAGTTGTGTGCATCAATTGCTAGATCATCCCCACCACGTTCACGAAGACACCCTGGTGCCGGTAACTGTAGTCGGTCAGGTCGTCGGAGAAGTCGCTGAAGTTGTAGCCGGCGCCGACCTTGAAGTTGTTGCCCAGGTGACGGTAGATCCCCAGAAGCACCCCGCTGCGCCGGTCCTGCGCGTCCGGCAAGTCGAGCAGGCGCCCTTCGGCGAGCGCGTCCCACTTGTGCAGGAAGTGCCAGTCGACCCGCGCCACGAAGAGGTGGGCGCTGCTGTCGAAGTACTCCGGGTTGACCCGGTCCATGCTGACCTGGCCGAGCCGGTAGGCGTACTTCCCTCCGATGGTCCAGCGCGGCGTCAGGTCGTACATGGCGTCGACGGACGCGATGTGGCTGCGCTGCATGACACCCGCGCTCGTGCTGGTGCCGTTCACCTGCCCCGCCGCCGGCAGGTTGTAGAAGTAGGTGTACTTAACCAGGGCGTTCAGGCGGTCGTTGGCGACGGGGCGGTAGGCGTAGCCGACCACGGCCTCGGTGTAGCTGCCGTCGTAGAAATCACCCGCCGAGCTGGTGCTCTGGGAATAGTTGAACTTGCCGATCAGCCGCCAGTCCGGCGTCACCTGGTACTTCAGGCTGTTCTTGAAGAGCCAGGTGGTCCGCTTCACCCGGCTCAGGTCGGACTGCTCGGCATCGTCCACCCGGTATTCCACCACGCTCGAAAGCTTCACCTTCGCGAACCCGTACCCCGCGCTCACCCCCAGCGCCGTCCTCTTCAGCTCCGCGCCGGTCAGGTTGTCCTGCAGGGTGCCAAACTCCCCCTTGACCCCGAAGTTGAGGCGGTCGGTAGGGGCGAGATCGACGCCGTAGGAATGGAGCAGGCCGCTGGGGACGTCGCCGTGGGTGTAGCGTTCCTCGCCGTAGACGCTGGCGCTGTCCGAATAGCGGGTGCGAAAGCCCGAGGTCACCGCCCCTTTTCTCGCCTGCACGCCGTTGTCCGAGCGCTCGTTCTCCAGGGCGTAGTTCAGATAGAGCGTGGTGCGGTCGCTGTAGAGGTACTCGCTGCCGAAGCGTCCCGCGACACCCTGGTCCCCCCCGGAGAGTTCGCCGTTCACCTTGAAGCGGTCGGTGAAGCGGTAGGCGCCCCCCACGCCGCCCCGGCCGTTGTCCTCGCGATTGCCCGTGGTCAGGATCGACTGCTGACCGAAGAGGTAGCCGCTCCAGCGCGCCTTGGAGTCGTAGCCGACCTTCCCCACCAGGTCGGTGCGGTCCCCGGTCTCTTGGGTCAGGGGGACCACGGCGGATTTATCCTTGCGGCTGTCCAGGCGCGCACCCACACCGGCGCTCCAGTGCTCGTCCACCTGGTAGTTGGCATTCACCTCGGCCGTCGTCGTCTGAAGCCCCTGGTCCACGCTGCGCTGGTCCGCCTTCAAGTTCACCTTCAGACGCTCGTTGACCGGGACCTCGGCCGTGCCGCCGACTTGGGTGGTCTCCTTTTCCGCGACCTGGCCCGGCGCCGAGTACCCTGCCTCCAAAAGCTGGCTGTACAGGGTCACGCGCCCCCGCCAATCCTTGTTGAAATCCTGCAACCCGAGGCTCGCATCGACCCGGTAGGCGCTGGCCGCCGTCGCGACCTCTACCGGGACCTGCACGGTGCCATAGTTGAAGCCGCCATCGAGCGAGGTGGAGGTGAAGAGCCCCGCCCCCTTGCTGCGGCCGGTCTCCAGCTTGAGCCAGGTGGCGGCGGACTTGCGCAGGGTGAGGTCCGCGCCGGCGAGGCTTTCGTCGATATCCCCGTTCTTGCCGCTGGTGCCGGTGAGGCCTAACTTCACGTGATCGCCGAACCAGTAGTGGACCCGGCCGCCGATGGTCATGGTGTCCAGCTCCGCAACGCCCGGGGTGTACTCGTAGCGGGCCACCAGGTAGACCGGGTTGCCGCCCATGGTGTCGCTGTGCACCAGGAGGTTGTCCGCCGCCGTCGACTCCAGGGGGTGGGTCAGGACCAGGCGCCCCTGCAGGTAGTCGACATCGTAGTCCTGCACCGGGGTCAGATCCTTTACCGCCATGACGATTCCGGAGTCCTTGTCCCTTACCTCGATACGCACCCGCTCGGACCCCTGCAGGATGTCCTGGCGGCGCAGGTAGTAGAGCGAACCGCCGGTGCCGCGAAACTCGTCGCGCCCCGCCACCGTGCCGGGCTCGGCGGCGAAGCCGTCCACCATGAAGCGCTTTTCGCCGAAGCTGGTGACGCCGGGGATCTGGTAGTGGAGGTTCGCACCGTAGAGCCCGCGGTCCACGTGGGCCAGGTCGTTGTCGGTGTAACCGATCCTGAAATTTCCCCACAGGCCGTAGTTCTGATCCTTCTTCAGCTTGGCGTAGAACTTCCCGCTGGTCGGTGCGTCCTCGAGGACCGTGCTGTCGTCGCCGTAGGTCGGGAAGTGGTAGTCCTGGTCGATGCGCCTGAAAAGCGACTCGGGCGACTTGTCCAGGAAGTTGCTGAAGATCTCGTCCAGGGGACCTTCCCGCGTGTCGGCGCTGGCGGTGAGCCCCCAGCCGTCGCCGAATTCCCCCCTGGTGTAGAAGGCGAGGCGCCCCTCGGCGTTGAAGTCGTGGCTGTACTGCGGCTTGTCCGGGGCGAGGAGCTGGGCCGGGCCGGTGGTCTTGTCGGCCGAAAGGGTCAGGTCGGCGATCCCCACGGTGAACCAGTCGTTTTTGGTCATGGAGAGGTCGCGCAGGAAGAGCTCGCCGTTGCCGGACTTGTCCAGCACCGCCACCTCGACCGTGTGCATCCCCTTGGGAAGGATCTCCTCGACGACGAAGCGCCCCTTGGCATCCACCGGTCCCGGGTATCCGGCCAGCCAGACCCGGTGTTCGGGGGGGATGGAGCTGCCGTAGGCCTGGACGGTACCGCCAGCCACCGGGATGTTCCTCCGCGCGATGCGGCTGCCGCCGTAGCCGGCCAAGAGCTCCCTTTCCGGGTCGGACTTGGCGGCGCCGGCATCGAGCTCTTCGACCACCCAAAGCGGCTGGGGCACGGTCTCGTCGAAGTTCCCCTGGGCGTCGTAGACGCGCACCAGGTACTTGAGCTCGCGGGCCGGGGTGACCGGGTTGTCGAACTGCGCGCTCCACTGCGCCATCCCCTCGCCGTCGACGGGGACCACCGCCAGCGGGAGATCGCGCACCGAACGGGCCTCCTCGAAGATCCTCACCTCGGCGCGTTTGATGAAGCTGTGGTAGTTGGCGTAAAGGCGGAAGCGGACCAGGTTCTCCGCGAACTCCGTCCCGGGGAGGTCCTGGTAGCGGATACTGCGCGGCCAAGCGGTCACATTCAGCCGGGGCTCGCTCCTCAGGTTGTCGTACTTGAACTCGATCCTGGCGCGCTCCAGCGCCACGTCGGTGCAGCGCTGCAGGTCGGGGATGCTCTTGTTCAGGTCGTCGACCGGCTTTCCGTCCACGGAGATGCGCAAAAGGTTCAGCGCCAGGGGATCGGCCGTGTTCACCTCGCGGGTCATGCGCAGGATGTCCACCCCCTCGTAGTCGTTGATGGGGATCTGCTCGTCATAGACGACCTGCACCTCGACGCGCGACTCTCCCGTGCCGGTGAAGCCGGTGCTGACCACGTCCGCAGACTGCACGTAGCCGCGCCCCTCGAACTCCGCCTGCTTCACGGCAAGGCCCATCCTCTCGCTCGCGGCGGTCATGCTGCGGCGGGCGCGAGCCGTGGCCCAGCCGATGTCGTCGCCGTAGACGGCGGCGGTGCGCCGGTCCAGCCGCTCGTTGTTGATGTAGCCGGTAAAGCGCAGACGTACGTTGCTCCGGTCCTTGATCTCGTTCATGAGCTGTCCCAGCCGCTCGGTGTATCCCTCGGGGAAGACGGGGTTACCATCCTGGAACAGGATCGGGGGGATCGGGCCGGAGGGGGGATCGTAGACCCTGGTGACGGTCTCGGCGCCGGCGTCCTCCGGGCAAAGCTGCGGCTCGTCGGGGAGTTCCTGCATGGCGTCGTCGTGCCAGAACTCGACCGCGACGCGCCGGTTCAGCGCCCTTCCCTGGGGCGTGTCGTTGGTGGCCACCGGCTGCGTGGCGCCCTTCCCCTCGCTCTCGAAGGAGACGGCGGAGCCCTTGACGGCGTCCTGGACGGCGAGGGCCACGCGCCGGGCGACGGCCTTGGAGAGCCCCAATTGGTCGCCGTAGATTCGCTCGTCGCGCGCCTCCAGTGGGGTGGTGTCGCTGTAGGCGATGAATTTGACCGAGATGTTCTGCTTGCCGGCCAAGTTGTTCAGCGCCTGCCGGATCTGCCGCGGGAACTCCTCCGGCACGGTCACCAGGGCCGCGTCGTACTGCAGGGGGGGGGCCAGGTTCTTGACCCGGACCCGGTGGGCGAGCCCTTCCTTGTAACGCATCTTGCAGACCGTCTCGGTGCGGCAGACCTTGACCCGCTTCACCTGCGCCGGGACGATCACTTCCTTCTCCACCATCTTCTCGCCGATCTCGTCGTACCAGACCTCGACCTCCACCCGGCGGTTCAGTGCCCTCCCCTCCTCGGTGACGTTGGAGGCGACCGGTTTGGCGTCCCCCATCCCCTCATAGGAGATCGCCTCGGGCGGAAGGCCTAAGGCACGCTGGCAGTATTCGGCCGTGGTGCCGGCGCGCTCGCGGGACAGGCCGGTGTTGTCGCCGAATTTCGCCTGCAGCGGTCCGCTCAGCCTTTGCGTGTCGGCGTGCCCCACGAAATGGAGGCGGACGTTGTTGCGCCCACGCATCTTCTCCAGCACGCCGCGCAGAAGTTCCAGGTACTCCCGGGTGATCTCCGCCTCGCCGGTGCGAAAGCGGATCGGGGGGACCAGGTCGGCCAGCTTGACCGTCTTCACGTCCTTCTCGGCGACCTGGCGCTTCTCGGTGCGGTCCCCCTGGTCCTGCGCGAAGACGGACGGGTCGAGGAGCCACGGGGTGTAGGCGGCATCCTTCGGGAGGTGCCCTTCCGTCGTCTCACCGCGACCGGCTGCCTCCCGGACTTTCGGGGAGGCGGTCGCCGGTGCGCTCGCAGCCTGGGCGGCCGGTGCGGGTGTGCCCTCCGCGCGAGCGGCGGTCTCGGCTCCGGCCACGGAGGCCAGGATCATCAATGTAAGGGCGATACTTTTCACCATTGGTCCCATCCATCTACCCAAACAGGTTAGGTTCTCTTGCTGTCCCAATTTCAATGCAGGTCACCAATCTTTAGCTGTACAGGTCTCTGCGCTTTCGTCCCCCCTCCGGGGGGAGGAGCCCACGCTCCTACGTCTGCGGCCTCACGGCGGCGCGCCCCGGCGCCAGAAGATCTCGGTCTCGACAGTTAGGGGGTAGCCGTCCCCCCACGTGCCGGAGATCTCCTTCTTGAGCGCCTTGAGACGCTCTTCCACCAATCCCTTGCTCTCCACCTCGGCGAGGTAGGAGAGCCGCAGCACCGCCGGCGCCTTGCGGAGCTCCTTCAAAAGGAGGTCGACCCTCGGCTGCCACTGCCTGCGCAGCTTGGTCCCCTTGGGCTCGAAGGCGCCGTCGGCGACATCCAGGGAGACCACGTGGTGGATCGCCGCGCCGAAGTTGAAGCGCAGCATCTTGCCCCGCGTGGCCCGCTCCACCTGCGGGTTTTCGCTGGTGACGCGGTAGCCGGTGGGGAGGGTGCGCTCGTCGAGCTTGAGTATGAAGTTGCTGCCGCGGTCCTCGTCCGGGACCACCGCGCAGGTGATGTGGAAGCGGCCGAACTCGTCGGTGGTGGCGACGAGCCCCCGGGCGGTGACGGCGCGCACGCCGGCGAGTCCCTTTTCTCCCTGGTCGGGGTAGCCGTTCGCGTTGGCGTCGTCGAAGACCTTGCCGATCACGTCGGTGCAGTCGAGATCCGCATCGGGGATGACGCGGACGGTCGCGGAGGCGACACCGGAGGCGACGCTGTCGGTGATGTTGTCCAGCACCTGGGCGCGGTTCACGTATTCACCCTCGGAGACGCCGGAGCTTACGATCATCAGGAAGGTGATGCTGTGGCTGGTGCTGCTGGTGAGCTGCGCGACGCTCCAGGTCATCTGGCGTCGGTTCTGCACCGGCTCGACCTTCTGGCCGTCCAGGCGCGCCGACCCGGCCACGTATTTGAAGCCCGGGGGGAAGGTGTCCACCACGCTCAGGTTCCTGAGCGTCACCCCCAGGGTGTTGTTGAGGGTGATGGTGTAGGGGACCAGCGCGCCGCGCGACACGTTGGTGAGCGCGGCGGTCTTGCTGATGGCGATCGCCGTGTTGAGGGTCGGGTCGACGGCGATGTGGTTGTTGTAGATCTGGCTGTAGCCCGGCTGGAGGTTGTCCAGGGTGAGCCGCAGGTAGTAGGCGGTGGCGGCGCCGGGGACCACCGAGGCGCCCGGCGCCAGGTCGGAGGCCTGCGCCTCGCAGTAGCCGGCCGTCGCCGGCACCGCGTCCGCGGCGCTTCCCGGGCAGGACGGGACTGCGAAGGAGGCGGTGCTGTCGCTGGACATGGGGGGGACCAGCTTGGAGACGCCCGCCATGTACCCGGAGGAGGGGGGCGTCACCTGGATCAGGTACTCCCCGCCGGAGGGGCAGGAAGGATCGCTGAAGTTGAGATCGAATTTATAGAGGCCGCTGGCGGTGGTCACCTGCCCCTGCTGGACCGGATCGTTGAAGCAGCTGCCGGAAACGGGCGTCCTGCTCCCCGCCTGGACCATGGCCAGCGTGGCGCCCGGCACCGGGGTGCGGACGATGGAGTTGTAGACCACGCCGTTAGGGGTGAGCGGCAGGTTCAGGTCCTGCAGCAGAGAACCTCCGCCGGCCACGATATCGGAGATGCGCTGCATGCCGTTGCTGAAGGAGGAGCTGCACCAGCCAAGGAGGGCCGTGGTAGCGCCGGCGCCCGGCGCGCGGAAGCGGAGTTCGTACTTGATCGGGGTCCCGGCGTTGGGGGTCACCCCGCTGAAGCGATAGGAACCGTCGGCGGCGCTGTTCACCGTCCCCACCACGCGGCCGTCCTGGTACAGCTCCACGGCCCAGCCGGCGGAGGCGATCTCGCCGCTATCCAGCGCGTTGTCGTGGTTCGCGTCCTGCCAGACCGAGCCGGCGAGGCTCGCGCTGCCGGGCATGCCGCCCACGGTGACCGAGGTCCCGGCGCTGGCGACCTGGGTGGGGGTGTCCCAGCTCGCCTGGGCGGTGTTGGTGACCACGCTGCCGCTTGCTACGGTAGGGTTCAGTTTCACCTCGAAGCGCAGCACCACGGACGCCCCCGGCGCCAGGGCACCGTAGCTCGCGCCGTAGTTGGCGCTGATCACCGGCGCCGCGAAACTGACCCCGTTGGAGGAGCCGTTCATCACCGCTGAACCGGCGACGTAGCTTCCCTGGGGCAGGAGCGGGGTCAGGTCGTCGGTCAGCACCACGCCCGTGGCAGGCACCTGGCCTACGTTGGTGGCGCGCACGGTGTATTCGAGGACGCTTCCGGCAACGGCGGCGCCCCCGCCAAGAACCACGGCGGACTTGGTCACCGTGAGCTTTTGTGCGTTACCCACCGCGATCACCGTCGGCTGGTAGCCGTTGGTGGGGTTGCCGTCGGAGTCGGTGGCGAGAAGCGGCAGTTGCGCCGTTGCCACGCTCCCCTGGTTGCTGATCACGGTGCCCGAGGCGACGCCCGGGTTGACCTGGACACGGAAGGTTACGACACCGGTGCCGCCTGCCGCGAGGGTCCCGGCACTTGCGGGGGGCGCAGGCGGGTTGACTCCCTGGGAGACGACACCGATGCCGTTGGTTAGGGGGCAGACGCCGGGACCCGGATCGGAGATGGCGGCGCCGTTTAGCCGCACACTCTCCGCCACGTAGGTCGTGTTGGCGGGGATGGCGTCGGTCAGCAGCACGCCGGTCGCCGGAGTCGCTCCCGAGTTGGTCATGGTGATGGTGTACTGGAGCGCGTCGCCCGGATCGACCAGGCCGTTGCCGTTGGCGTCGCCGGCAAGCTGGACCGTCTTCAGCGCGTAGACGAGCGGCAGGTTCCCGACCACCACCGTGGTGGGATCGTTGGGCACCGGGGTCGCGGGGTCGTCGGAGGCCTCCTCGGGGAAGGGGCCGCTCGCGGCGCCCGTTCCGGCCAGGACCCCCTGGTTCGAGATCAGCGTTCCGGCCACCACGCTCTTGCTGATCCGGACCTCGAAGGTGATGGTGGCCGCGTTACTGGCCGTCCCGGCTGCGGCGGGCATGGTGCCCGGCACGGGGTTCGCGGGGGAGTTGACCAGCATCCCGCCTTGCAGGGGGCTCACGCCGGCACCGGCGTCCGCGACCGGCTTGCCGTTCAAGGTGGTGCTGTTCGCGACGTAGGAGGTGTTGGCCGGGATCTGGTCGCGCAGCGTGACACCGGTCGCGTTCTCGGTGCCGTCGTTTTTCACGGTGATGGTGTAGCGCAGTGTGTCACCCGCCGTGACCGTGGCGCTCCCGGAGGTGACGTCCCGCACCGTCTTCTGGAGCAGGAACCTCGGGGCCGACGCGATCACGGTCCGGGTCGGATCGGCCGTTCCCGGCAGAGAGGGATCGTCGCTCAACTGCGACGGCAACAGGGGTGAGGCGATCCGCGCCTGGTTGGCTACCAGGGAGCCGCTGTCGATCACCTGCGCGAGCGTTGCCTGGAACTCGACCACCAGCGAGTCGCCCGCCTGCCCCTGCGGCGCCACGCTCAGGTTGCCGATGCTTACCACGCCGGTCCCCTTGGTGCCGCCGTTAGCCGAGGTGGCGGCGGCGTTCGCACCCGCAGGCACGCTCAGAAGCTTCAGGGTCCCCGGCGCGAACATGGCCACCGCGTTCAGCTTGTCCAGTTCATCGGTCAGGGTGAAGTTCGCCGCACCCAGTGCGCCCACGTTGCGGATGGTGAGGGTGTACTTCAGGGTGTCGCCCGGCTTCGCGTTGGCGCCGGACTGCCCGGTGGTCACGTTTTGCACGGTCTTCGCGAAGCTCAGAAGCGGCGCCTGGGTGGTCACGGTGAAGGCGTCCTGGATGTCCAACACGCCGGGGGTGCCGTTGGTGAGCGCGCCGGTCGTGGTCTGTATGTCCGCCGCCGCGGTGACCGCCGGGTCGGCGCTCAGCCACCTGGTGGCGCCCGCGACGTTGGTGAGGGTGATGCCACCGGCCGTGTAGGGGTCGAGCGAGGCACTGTAATTTACCAGCAGGCGCTCGCCGGGGGCGATCGCGGCCGCTGCCGATTTCATGGTGACGGTCATGGTGCAGGCGGGGGCGGGCGCGAAGCTCACGGTGAAGTCGGTGCCATTCGCCAGGCTGGGCGACACGGCGGTGACCCCGTCGGCCTGGTAGATGCGCGCGGTGACGTTGGTGGGCGCGGAGCCGCACATGCTTCCCGGCGCAGGGGTGGTCACGTTGGGGAGGATGTCGGTGAGGGCCGCCTGCCACGCGGTGCTGCCGCCGGTATTCTGGACGTTCAGGGTGAAGACGCCCGGGGCGAGCGCGCTGATGGTCGCCGGCCCGCTCTTCTGCACGGTCAGCGCGGGGCCGACGATGGTGATGGCGGCGCTGGCGCCCGGCGCACCGTTGGCCTGGGTGGCGGGGGTGTTGTTCACCCCGTTGTATGTGTAGGTCGCGGTGTTCTGGAACTGCTTGCCCAGGGTGTTGGCAACCGAGTTGGTGAGCACCACCGTGACGTTCACCACGGCCTGCTGCCCGGGCGGGATGTCGATGCCGCTGCCGCTGTCCTGGATCACCAGGTTGGTGGCGGCTCCTGTGTTGACCGGCGTGAAGGCCGGGCCGGAGACCCGCTGGGCGCTGAGGAAGCGGAGGTCCACGCCGGTGAGCGAAGAGCGGAGGTCGTCCAGGATGCGCACGTCGTACATGGCCGTTGGCTGCGGCACGGCGGGAACGGTGATGGTGTAGCTGAAGGGGCGGCCAATGGCGGCCGTGGTCACCTGGGCCTGCTTCGAGAGCGCCGTGGCCGCCGCGGTGGTGAGCTGCACCGTGGCCGCGGTGGTCGGTCCGTAGAGCTGCCGGTTGGCAAGGACGCTCGCCGTCGGGACGTCCTGGCTGTCGAAGGAGTAGTAGGCGCTCACCTGCGCCTGGTTGTTCAGGGTCACCCCCGCCCCCAGCCCCGCGTCCCCCTTCACCTGGTAGGTCACCTGCAGGGTCTGGCCCGGCGCGACGGCGTAGAGACCGGCGGAACCGGCGACGTCGAAGTTCCAGGCGGCGACGCCGGTGGCCGCGCTGTAGGTCGGCGCGAGCGTGGGGAGGGTCGCGCTGGTCGCGCCGGTGCTGCTGTCGATTAAGGTGACGCCGGTGGTGGTGACGCCCCCCTGACGCAGACCTACCGGCAGCGTGTCGCTAAGGACCGGGTTGTAGGCGGGCGAGGTGCCGCTGTTGGCCATTTTGACCGTGTAGGTGATCGCCTCGCCGGCGCTGATCACGGTGCCGCCGCTTGCCGTCGCGGCACTTTTCGACACGTTCAGAAGCGGCTGCCAGACGTTGAGGGTCGCGCCGGAGTTCTTGGGCGTCGCCGCCACGCCGTTGATGGCGTAGTTGAGCGTGGCGCTGTTGACGAGCTGCTGCGCCGTCGGCGACTGCGCCAGCGCGTTCTTCACCACGTGGGCGCGGTACTGGATGGTCAGGGTGTTGTTGCCGACATTGTTGTCGGCGGCGTTGGCCACGTTGCCCAGGTTCCAGGTGAGCGTCCCGGTGGCGCCGGGCGCGGGCTGGGAGGAGACCGTGTAGCTGAAGTCCCCCCCCGAGGCCGGGGCGATGCTCACCATGCCGTCGAAGGCGAGCCCCGCCGGCAGCTGGTCGGTGAGCACCACGTTTTGCGTGGTCCCTTCCCGCAGGGTGAGGGCTAAGTTGTAGACCACGGTGTCCCCCACGCGCAGGGTCGAGTCGGTGCCGCTTCCCGGAGCGGCGCTCCAGGAGTCGGAGACCACGGTCTTGGCCAGGGCGGTCGGGTCGAACGATGAGACGGTGGCGGAGACCGGGCCGGAGCAGTAGTTGTTGGGCGCGACGGCGTTGGGGCAGCCGGCGCCGGTGCGCTCGCCGGTGACCGAACCGGAGAGCGAGGTCCAGTCCACGTAGACGTTGTTGGTGATGGGCGCGCCGCTGGTTTCCAGCACGGTCACCAGGTAGCTCAGCACCAGGGTGCCGCCCGCCGGGATGTCCAGGCTCGCGTCGCCGTTCTGGCTCCCCCAGTCCACGGCGCCGTTAGCGAGCGCTGCGGGAGTGGTGATGAAGCCGCTGACCGCCACCCCGTTGATCAGCGCCGTGGCCGAGCCCGGTACCAGCGAGACGTTCGAGGGGAGGAAGTCCATGACATCGGCGTCGTAGGCCCGGGCGGCGCCGTCGTTGGTAACGGTGATGGTGTAGCGCAGCACATCGCCCGGCGCCGCCGCGGAGGACGCGGCCTTTCCCGCGGGGGAAGCGTAGCCTACCGCCTTGGCCGCGGTCAGGTGCGGTTCGACCACCGTCATGTTGGCCGTGGTCGCCGCGCCGCCGGCCGACTGGCTCAGGCTGTCGCCGTTCAGCTTGTTAAATGTATAGGAAGCGGTGTTGTTGAAGGCGAGGCCATTGCGGTTGACGCCGTTATTCTGCAGGGCCGCCGTCACCTGGATCACCGCCTGCCCCCCGGCCGGGATGTCGATGCCGGTGGCGAGGTCCTGCAGGATGACGTTGGTCGCCGTGCCGGTGTTGGTCAGGTTCCAGTTACCGCCGGAGATGACCTCCGCGTTGACAAAGCTCATGCCGGCGGCGGAGAGACCCAGGTTGTCCAGTATCCTCACGTCGTAAAGGGGAACGTCGGCCGGGGTGGCGGGGACCTTGATCTGGTAGCTGAACTGCTGGCCGATGGTCGCCGTGGCCGGCGATGGGTTTGCCTTGGCAAGTGCTCCGGGGGCCTGGATGGTGACCCGCGTGGGATCCCCTCCCGAGCCGAGCAGCGCGGTGCCGTTCACGTAGGGGTCGTCGCTCGGGCCGGACCAGACCGTCGCCGGGGTGGTGGTACTGTCCACCCCCGTGACGTTCGCCTGGTTGGAGACCACCGTGCCGTTCACCAGGGTCGAGTCGAGCGTGGCGTCGAAGTCGATCTGGATCTGCGAGTTGGTAGCGGCGCCCCCGGGGAGGGTGAGGCCGGAAATGGTGATGGAGCCCGGGGTTCCGCCGCTTGGCTGGGTGACGCTTACCGAGCCCCCCGCCGGTGTGACGGTGACGTTGGAGATCGAGCGCAGCCCGGCCGGAAGGGTATCGGTGACGGTGACGCCGTTCAAGGGGGGCCAGGTAAAGTTCTGCAGGAGCAGGGTGTAGCGCAGCCGGTCGCCGGGGAAGGCCGCGGTGGCGGGAGTGTAGCCGGTGGTGAGGTCGCGCACGGTCTTTTGGAAATAGTAGCCGGCCAGCGCGGCGGTCACCGTATAGGCGTCCTGAAAGTCGAGGGTACCGGGGGTGCCGTCGGTGATGGTCCTGTCGTATTCGCGGCGCCCGGCATAGCTGCTTTTTGCGCTGAACCACCTGGTGGCGCCCGCGATGTTGGTGAGGGTTGCGCCGGAGGCGACGCCGGTGCTGTCGACCTGGGCCAGGTAGGTGACGATCAGGCGCTGAGTGGGGGCGATCTTCGCGGCATCGAGCAGGGTGAGGGTGAGAAGCCCCGGCGTGCCGCTGCCGCCGCTCCAGGTGACAGTGAAGTCGGTGCCGTTTACCAGCGGCGCCGAGACCGGAGTGACGCCGTCGGAGGCGAAGACCTGGGCGGTAAGGGTACCCACGGGGGAGACGGTGCTCATCCCGGCCGGGATGCGGTCGGTGATGCTGGTGTTCCAGGCGTCGCTTCCCCCGGTGTTCTGGACGTTCAGCGTGTACTTTACCTGCGAATCCATGTTCACCGTCGCGGCCGAGCCGGTCTTGGTGAGGGTCAGGTTCGGTTCGACCACCGTCATCGGCGGCGTGGTGCCGGGCCAGGCCTGGAGGTCGACCATGCTCACCGAGTTGATCGGCTTGTTGAACCACATGTTGGCGGTGTTGGAGAACTGCGCCCCCGCCTGGTTCGCGCCGGCCGGGTTGTTGTCGAGGACGACGGTGACCTCGATCTCCAGATTTTTACCCGCCGGGAGCGAGGCCAGGTCCGGGTTGTATTCATAGGAGAAGACCAAGTGCTTGGTAGCGTCCGAGAGGATGCCGGGGTGGCTGGTGAGCCAACCGGCGCTGGCACCGAGGACCAGCGGCGCCCCCCCGTTCAGCGGCGTTTTGCTGCCGGTGGCAGGGTTTACCAGGTAGGCGACGTTGGTCACGTAGCTAATCGCGGCGCCCGTGGCGGTGAGGTCGTCCGGGATGACGACGTTGGCTACCGTGGCGTCGTCGCTGTTGGCCAGGTACTGGAAGGTGCCGCCGGCATCGAGTTTCCCCAGAAGCGGCACGCTGATCGTGTAGGTGAAGGGAACGCCGACGGCGGCGGTGGTCTGGGCCGGCGGGTTTTTCTTGCTCACCGCGTCGACCGGCACCATGAAGGCCTGGCAGGCGGGGCTGATGTTGTTGTACCCGCCGGGAGCCCAGTAGATCCAGAAGTCGGACTGCGTCGGGTCGTTGCACGACATGTTGCCGTAGTAAAAGACGTTCAGAAACGCTATGTAGTAGGACTGCTGCTGCGGGAAGTTGAAGTTTATGTTGGTGATCGGGAACCCGCCGACGGAGTCGGGGAAGTTCTTTATGGTGCAGTTCGTGTCGATGCCGAAGGTGGAAGCCGATTTGACCGCCGCGAACGTGGCCGGATTGTAGCCGTCGACCACCCCCCCGAACTCGGAGCAGAAGATCCCGGCCGCCCGCGCTGTAGTTCCCCATCCAAGCAGCATGAGTAAAAGTGCGGCGGTCGCGGCCAGGCGCAGAATGGACGAAGCGGCGCCCGTCCTGGTAGCAACCACCGATAACATCAGCTTTGTCTGTGTAAGAATTCTCACTTCGGCCCTCGACGAAATCGCGCAACTTTGGTTCGGCCTCTAAGGATTCCGGCCTGCATGCACCATAAAAAAAACCCGCGCCACAACCGGTGCTTCGGCTGATGACGCGGGTTTCACTTGCCCCGTAGGGATGAGACTTACCGCTGCTAGATTTTTGCTGTTCGTAGGTCCGGCCTGCGTGGCCGGGTCACTTCATTCTTTCATTTCTGACCGCGTCACAAACGCGGTAGTCCGCGATGTTGACGGTAACCTGCAGGTGCGGAGCGGAAAGCAGCCCTATCTCCTTCATACACTGGGTCAGCTTTCGCTTCCACTCCGGGTCAAGGCTCGGTTTCGTCATCTTTTCCATGGCATGCCTCATGTACCTCTGATCTTAGGTAATAAAAAAGGAGCGCTCCATCTTCCGAAGATGAGAGCGCTCCTTGAGTCGGTGTTTGCCGGATGCCAAGATGCTAACCCATCTCTTCGGCAACCCGGCTATCCTTTACAGGACCCGTGGCTTTGCGTCACCAGATCACTCTGGTTTTGCCCGTTCGGAGAACGTATTCGGTTTTTTTTAAGCCATGCAGCCGCGGTCGCCGTGCCAATAAAAAAAGGCGCTCTCATCTGCCAAAGATGAGAGCGCCTCTTGTTCGGTAAATAGCCGGATGCCAAGATGCTAACCCATCTCTTCGGCAACTCGGCTATCCTTATTCAGGACCCGTGGCTTTGCGTCACCAGATCACTCTGGTTTTGCCCGTTCGGAGAACTTCTTAATCTGTTGTAATTGACGGCCACCTTTTAGCAGATGGCTTAACGCATTGCAACAATTTTTTCATGCAATCGTAACTGAAACCATTTTTTTCAGTACAAAGACCGGCGCCGACCGTTCAACAATCCCACCGCACGAGAGTGCCGCCACTACAAAAATGCTGCATTATCTCATGCTATTCCGCTCCCCATACCGGAGATTGAGAGTTCCCCCACGAAAGCCCCCAGCTTCGCATCGCACTGGCGGATGTGACGTTCGACCCACTGGTCCAGGATGAGCAACCTGTCGATGCTCAGGCTGCTTGCGTTTCCGGGTTTGCAAACGTCAATCATCCTCTCCCTGAAAAGCTCATGTTCATCCCTGTGGGCAAGAAAATCCGGGTAGCACGTCTCCATCATCAGCACCTGCTCGTAGTCGAAACACTGGGACATGTACACCAGAATCTCGTCGAGTAGGTAACTTTCAGGGGGCATCCCGGCCACGAAGCAGTTATAGGCTTCGTTTATCTTCTTGACCACGTACTTGTGACACTGGTCGACGTCTTCAATACCGGTCACCAGGTCCGATGTCCATCTAGTGGTAAACATAGGCCCTCCGATGGCATTATGCCAATCATCCGGAACGTTCACGCTGGATATCTCCGTCTTTTCGAAACCCGCCCCTGCCACTCAGGTCTTTTCTGCGCCCTTTAAACGCAAAAAAGCCGGGGCCTCGATATCTGGAGTGATATTTCGGCGACCCGGCTGTCTCGGTGAGACCCTGTAGGCTTTCCGTCCCATCCTCGCGGATGGTTTAGTATTTTCGTGTATCGGTTCTTGCTATTGCGGCGCAACATACCGCACGAAGGAATCCATGTCAACGAGTTTCAATGTGTTCGCCCTAAACTTGCTGTCTGGACAACACTTTCCGGCACCTGACCCAGGCACTTCGCTGGCATTTTTGGTGCGGCATCTCTACTTGCCGCCCAGTGCCGTCTTGACCTTCTTCAGGGTGTCGATGTTCTTCTGCAGGCCGCTGACGTTCTTCTCCATCTCGGTAATGGTGGTGCCCAACTGGGCCACGCTGCCGATCACGCCTCCGCTGCCCGCTGCCCTCTGCAGCAGCTCGCTGCCCAAGTCTCCCATCTGGGCGTTGGCCCTTTGCTCGGTAATCGATCCGCAGAGATACCCTGCCACAAAGACCACGGCAAAGGCCGCGACCCGCAAGCTGTAGACGACGCTTTTTCCTTTCATGTCAGCCCCTCCTTATTGTCCAATCACTGTCGCACCGCCACGTCCGAGTGTCGGCCTACTTTTTCTTTTCCTTCTTCTCAGGCTTGGCGGCGCCGTCCTTGGCCTCGATGCTGGCGGCTTTCATGGTGTACATGATGGTGACCTTGCTGCCGACCTTGACATCGCCGGTGACCTTGGTGTCCTTGTCCTTGGCGATCTGCCACTTCTCGCTCCCCTTCTGAACTACGATCATGTCGTCCTTTACTTCCAGTACCGGACCGGTCACCTGGTAGCTCTTGGGAGCTGCATAGACGGTGCTGGCGGCAAGCAGAGTGATTCCCGTTAACGCTGCGATCAGTTTCATCCTGTTTCCTCCTTGAGATTTGTGAGTGCTGAACGCTAAATTGATAACAGTTTACTTGCGCAAGTCAAACGGCGACGGCGGACGGCCCGGCCATATCCGCTGGGCTGTGATCAAACTTCCGCCCTTCAGCAGGCAAACTGTTTCTGCAGCATAACCGTCTGCACCGGCATCGGCGCCGGGAACCCCGCGGCGGCGAGGCTCTCCCGAATCACCTTGTTGCCATCAAAGTACACCTGCCAGTAATGGTCATTGTGGCAGAAAGGGCGCACCGCCAGCACCGGGCCGAGGAGGGTGAATTCCAGGATCTCCACCTGCACCTGGGGATCGGGCAGGACGTTGGCAACCTGGGCGAGTTTTTCCCGCAAAAGCAGCATCGCTGCGACGTGGTCGGCCTCGCCGGAGAGTTGGCACTTCATTTCGACCCGCCGGAACGCGTTAACCGAGAAGTTCTGGATGGTATCGCTGAAAATCTTGTTGTTACCGACCATGGTCAGGACGTTGTCCGGCGTGTTGATCGAGGTGATGAACAGCCCGATCTCCTTGATGGTCCCGGTCACCCCGGCGGCGGTCACGAAATCACCGACCTTGAAGGGATGCAGCACGATGAGAAAGATCCCGGCGGCAAGGTTGGCGAGAAGGCCGCCCCAGGCGGCGCCAATAGCGATGCCGACACCGGCGACCAGGGCTGCAAAGGTGGTGGTCTGAATGCCGCAATAGCCGAGGATGGCGACCACCAACACGATGTTCAAGGTGACGGAAACGAAGTTGCCGATGTAGCGCATCAAGGTCGGATCGACCTTCTGTCTCTCCAGTACCCCCTGCAGCATGCGCCCGACCAAACCGATGAGCCAGCGACCCACGAGCCAGAACAGTATTACTGCGACAAGTTTGGTACCGTATTCCGTGGCAATCGTTACGGCGAGTTGCTGATACTGCCCCATGTTTCCCATGTTCCCTCCTTGAAGCTGTAGTTGCCTCGTTTGTTGAACACCGTCCCCTGTAACAGCTTGAAAAACATGTCCAGTTTACACTCATAGTCCCTGTTTACAATATGACGAGGACCAGCATTCTCATCACTTATGCTATCAAGACGACCCGCTATGAGTACGAGCCTCATCTTTGTGATAGAGCTGATGTAACAGAAGGGGCACCGTTCACACGGTGCCCCTTCTGGATATGCCCTGGTTGCGGCGGCGCATCGGCTCAGCCCTCTATCTGGGGCAGGCGTCAGTTCCTGGATCCCCATCATCGATCTGGGGCGGGCTACTTCTTGCCAGCGAAAATCTGGTCGAAGATTCCACCATCGGCGAAGTGGGTCTTCTGGGCCTACTCCTACCTCATTTGAGGTACGACCTGAAGCAAATAAGGCATTCGGTCGCCCTCCGCGGCGGACACGGGCAAATAGGATCCTCAAGAAATCAGCAGGTTAAGCAAAACAACAAAACCTGGCACGGCTAATGCTATACAAGGTGAGAAGTTCAAACTCATACTAGGAGATTTTCAAATGAAAAAGATCGTTTCTTCCGTAATTGCTGCTCTCGTTGCTGTTGCTTTCGCTGGTGTTGTTTTCGCTGCTGACGCTGCTCCGGCTGCCGCTCCGGCTGCTGAAGTGAAGAAAGAAGAAAAAGCTCCGGTGAAAAAAGCCGCTAAGAAGAAAAAAGCTAAGAAAGCTGCTAAGAAAGCCGAGAAGAAAGAAGCTGCTCCGGCTGCTGCTGCTCCGGCCGCTGCTCCGGCTGCAAAGTAATTCCGCTTTAACCTGTAGTAGGAAAAGCCGCCCGCTGGTTGACAACGGGCGGCTTTTTTAATATCACGCCGTCAAGTAACGACTGCCCCCGCATCGGGCAGCCAGGGGTGTATCATGCGGAAGGTCCTCTGCACCGGGTTCGGATGGGTAACGGCGGGATATTTACTGGTCGTGGTGCTGGGGTATGTCGATTACCTGACCGGCGATTATTCTCTGCTTCCCTTTTACCTCGCCCCGGTATCCCTGGTTTCCTGGCAGGGAGGAAGACGCGGGGCACTCCTGGTATCACTGCTCGCCGGCCTGGCGCGCTACGTCTCCGACTACTACAGCCACTCCGCCGTGACCTTCAAGCCCTGGCAGTCCCTGGAAGACACGGCGCTCATCGTCGCGGTCGCCTTCCTGGTCCTCGTGATGAAGAAGCTGATGACCGAGACCCGGGTCTGATCAGCCGGTAATAAGGATGGCCCTGAAGTCGTTCACGTTGGTGAATGTGGGGCCGGTCACCAGCGTTTCCCCTACCGCCTCGAAGAAGCCGTGCCCATCGTTGTCGTCCAGGCTGCGCTTGGGGTTGATGCCCAGTTGCCACGCCCGCCGCAAAAGATCGGGAGTCACAAAGCCCCCGGCTGTTTCTTCCTGTCCGTCGACCCCGTCGGTATCCCCCGCCACCGCATAAATCCGTCGCTCACCTTGAAGCGCCAGCGCGAGCGCCAGCAGGAACTCCACATTGGGTCCGCCGCGTCCGCTGCCGCGCACCGTCACCGTGGTCTCCCCTCCCGACAAAAGGACGCAGGGCGTGTCGAAGGGCTGCCGGCGCCGTGCCACCTGCAGTGCCAGCGCCGCCAGGACCCTGGCTACCTCTCTCGATTCACCTTCGACCCGGTCACTCAGGATGTGCGCGGCAATCCCGTTGCGGCTGGCGACCTGCGCCGCGGCTTCCAGGGCCGCCTGCGGCGTGGCGACCAGGCGGAACTGTGCGTTTTTCAGGCGCGGGTCGTCCGGCTTTACCGACTCTCCCCGCCCGGAGGTGAGACACTCCCGCAGCGACTCGGGAAGCGGGATGCGGTAGCGGTCCAGGATGGCGAGCGCGTCGGCGCAGGTGGTGGCGTCCCCGACGGTAGGGCCGGAGGCGATGTCGGTTGGGCTGTCACCGGGTACATCCGAGATGGCCAGGGTAAGCACGCGGGCGGGATGGCAGGCGGCGGCAAGCCTCCCTCCCTTGATGGCGGAGAGGTGGCGCCGGACGCAGTTGATTTCGGTAATGCCGGCTCCGCATTTCAAGAGTTCCCGGCTGAGTTCCTGCTTTTGCGCCAGGGTCACGCCCGCCAGAGGCAGCGGCAACAGGGCGGAGCCGCCGCCGGAAATCAGGCAGACGACGAGGTCATCGGGGGTGAGGGCGGCGACCAGTTCCAGCATCCTGGTCGCCGCAGCGCACCCCGCCTGGTCCGGGACCGGATGCGACGCGCTCACCACCTCGATGCGGCGGCAGGGGACCTCGTAGCCGTAGCGGGTCACCACGAGCCCCGCGGCAATCTCCCCGTCCCACGCCTCCTCGAAGGCGCGCGCCATGGCAGCCGCAGCCTTACCCGCTCCGATCACGACCACCCTCCCCTGCGGTCGGGACGGGAGGTGGCGCGCCAGGCAATACTCGGGACGCGCCGACAAGACGGCGGCTTCAAACATCTGCTGCAGCAGTTTACGCGGCTCCACGATTCCTCCCCCTGCGGCTTCAAGTTCCCTCGATAGATACAACATCGAGGCGGTCCCGCGCAAGCGGTGAAAGCCTCCCCCAAACGACAAGGGCCCGCGGATGTCCCGCGGGCCCTTGCGCCACGATGTGATCAACTCACCCAGGTTAATACTGCTCCCTCTTGATCCAGCCGTACTTCTCGCCGGCATAGAAGTGCCCGTGGCAGGCGTACGGCCCGTTATTGTAGATGTCCACCACCAGCACCTCCCCGCACACCGGGCAGGGGGGGGTCGGTCGTTCCCGGTTCCTGGCCTCGGTCCTGAGATTCTCAAGCTGGCATTCCAGCAGCTCGATGCGCGCGACCAACTCGCGATCCAACAGGTGCTCCAGGCACCCCTGCACGCCGCATTTCTGCTCTTTGCCGTCCACCAGCACGGGGTGCTGGCATTCGGTGCAGCTGCAGTCGACCTGAAAATTTCCGCACAGGGGACAGCGGTTCTCTTTGATCTCCGGCAGCGCGAAGCACCCCGGTGGGTAAATGTAGCTCAGAATGGATCGGGTCATGTCTCTTCCTCCCATTCGGCAGCCTGTCGCTGCGACACCTGGACATCTAAAGTGATTGAGGGATGGCACAATGGTTAAAATCCTGCCATAAAAATTTGATAATGCAAAATTCGACTGCTGCACGGCTCAGGACACTGGGACGAGCAGGATCACGAGGTGCTCCCTGGACCAATACTGGGACAAATCGAATGCGCCCGTGAGAAATGACCGATGCGGTTGGGAAGAAGGGGGCCGAAGAGAATGTTCAACACCCCCCAATACCCGATGAGGAGGAAGTATGTTGGCCAATCTGAAAGTAGGAACAAAAATGCTGTCGGCCTTTCTGCTGGTTGCACTGATAACTGCGCTGGTCGGCGGCATAGGCGTACTGAAGATTCGCCAGATCGACGTCGCCATGCAGATCCACCAGGTGGCGACCGCGGCCGAAGAGCAGACGGCGACCACCAACGAGATTTCCTCCAACATCGTGCAGATAACCCAGGTCGTGCAGCAGACCTCGCAGGGGGCACAGGAGTCGGCGTTGGCGGCCGCCCAGTTGCATACCAATTCCGAGGAACTGCAGCAGTTGGTCCAGCAGTTCCGGCTTTAGCTGCCACGAGGAGCGGGGCACGGCCCCGCTTCTCCTCCCACCCGTTCCGCCACAGACGTTCACGCTCCCGTCTTCCCTTGGGAGAGGGCCAGGGTGAGGGTCTAGCGGAAAATCATCACAGATCGCAAAAGAAAAGATTCTATTACACACCCTCCATCACCTGTCACATCCCCTCATAAATGTCTCAATTATTAATCTTCAAGTTTTCCTTGTTGTCTGACGAATAGAACACGTGCGTCTGTGAGACAGTCGTGGCTTCTCACCATTTCAACCTGTAAGCAGGAGGAATAGCTATGAGTGTAATTCGTGTTGCGGCAGCGATTGTCGTGTCAATGCTGGCAGGTCTTAGCGCCCAAGCCGGTGCCGAGGAACTGAAAATCGGAGCGGGGGGCGCGCCCACCGAGAATATACTGAAGCCGGTCCGTGCCGCGTTCGAGCAGGCCTCCGGCCTCAAGCTCTACATCGTCGCATCCGGCCCGAAGAACGCCTTCGTGGACCTGGAGAAAGGGGACGTGGATGCCGCCGCGGCGGGGCTTACCTACCAGGACTGGCTGGCACTGATGAAGAAGGAAGGGGCCGAGGTGGGCCAGCCTGGCGCCTTCACGCCCGTCGTCATCGGCAAGGACAAGATCAAGGTGCTGGTGCACAAAGAGAACAAGGTGAACCAGCTGAGCGCCGAGCAGCTGAAGGGGATCTTCTCCGGGGAAATCGCCTCCTGGAAGGAAGTCGGCGGAGAGGACGCGCCTATCCTGGTGGTAGTCGGCAAGTTGACCCCTGGCACCAACAGCATGTTCTTCAAGAAGTTTATGGGCGACAAGCCGGTCGCCAAGGACGTCATCGACGCCACCACGGCCGAGGACGTGAGACTGAACGTGGCCTCGAACCCCTCCGCCATCGGCTTCGGCCCGCTCTCCCTGGTGGACGAGTCGGTCAAGGCGGTGCAGACCCCGGAGCTTGCCCGCGACATCACGCTCGTCACCAAGGGGAAGCCCTCCGCCAAGGTCCAAAAGCTCCTCGACTTCATCAGCGGCGACGGCAAAAAGTACATAAAACAGTGACGGACGCCTGACACAGGACGATATTCCCGTCTCGTATCGAGACCTATTTAACCAGGAGGGGACACAGTTATGAAAAGAGGGATGATTTATCTGGCACTCGTTGCATCGATGGTCTTCGGCAGCACCGCCATGGGCGAAGAGATCAAGGCGGGAGGGGGCGGCGCTCCCATGGACGGCTATCTGAAACCGGTGCAGGAAGCGTTCGAAAAAAGCACCGGCATCACCCTGAACCTCAACTTCAGCAGCGCCACCCTCGCCTTCAAGCAGCTGGCGGCGGGCGAACTCGACCTTTCCACCGCCGGCCTCGCCTATGCCGACCTCTTGAAGACGGCCAAGAAGGAAAACATCGAGGTCGCCGACCCGTCCGCCTACGTCGCCACCGAGATCGGCGCCAGCAAGATCTACACGGTGACCCACAAGGACAACCCGGTCACCGCACTCTCCATGGAGCAACTGAAGGGGATCTTCACGGGCAAGATTACCAATTGGAAAGAGGTGGGCGGCAACGACGCCCCGATCCTGATCGTGCTCTCCTCGATCAATCCCGCAACCAACGCCGCGTTCAAGAAGCTCGCCATGGGCGACGCCCCCTTCGTCACCGACGTGGTCGATGCGGGGAGGTTCGAGGACGTGCGTGAAAAGGTCGCGGCGAACCCCGAGGCGATCGCTTTCGGCCCGGTCACCATGCTGGACGCCACCATCAAGACCGTGAAGACGCCGGACGTGGCTCGGCCGGTCATCGTGATCACCAAGGGGGCTCCCTCGCCCAAGGTGCAGAAGCTGATCTCCTTCATCAAGGGAGAGGGGCAGAAATACATCAAGCAGTAACCGATTACCGCTTCCCCCAGCGCCCAGAGACCGGAGCAAAAGCATGACTATCAAGACCAAACTGACCCTGAACGTAGTCACCGTGATCCTCATCGTCGCCGGAGTCGCCATCGCCAGCATCGTCGGCATGCGCTTCGTCGACAACAAGCTCCAGGACCTCACCCAGCGCAGCACCCCGTTCCAGATGAGGACGGTGGAGTTCCAGCGCGAGATCCAGGAAGCGACCGCCGACCTGATCAAGACCAGCGCGTCCCGCAGCCGCAGCGAATTTGAGTCGGGCAAAACCGAGGCCGAGAAGTCGCTGGCCGAAGTAGAGAAGGGGCAGGGCGCGCTGCAGGCGCTCTCCGGAGACGTGAAAGTCGAGGCGCACCAGGCGCTGACCAGCATCGCCGGCGAGATCTTCACGGTGACCAGGGGGAAGCTGCAGGCCGAGGAGGACGCGGCGGCGGCCAACAAGGCCATCACCGAGCGGATGCGCGAGGCGACGGCGCGCCTCAAGGAGCTGGACGCCAAGATCAAGGGGCTGCAGTCCGCCAGCACCAGCTCCTACAGCAGGTCGGTGACCGAGACCAAGGGGGTGTCGGACCGGGTGCGCAACGTGGAGGCGCTCAAGCTGACCTTGAAGGACATCCACCTGGGGCTCATGGAGGTCAGCAAGGCGCAGGGGAAGAAGGCCATCCTCATCTCGCAGGCCAAATGCAACTCCGCGATGAACAACGCGCTGCAAAACGAGCTGGCTAAAAGCTCCAGCAGCATCTCGTCCGACCTCAAGTACCTGAACGGCAAGATCGTCCCCTTCGGCAAGGCGCAGGCGGCCGCGGTCGAACCGGGCGCGACCGACACCTCCGCGCGCGACCAGCTCTTCTCCGAGATCACCCAGAAGATGAACGCGGTGAACCTGGTGCTGGAGCAGGAGGCGGCCATGGCCGGGGACACCCTCTCCTCGGAAAGCCGCAAGCAGTCCTCCTATTTCAACAACTCCACCGTGGCCACCGGGGTCATGGCCAGCAACTCCGAGCTCCTCTCGCTCGGCCTCAAAGTGGACGGGCTCGCCTCGCGGCTCTTCACCGCCGGAAGCGTAAAGGACGTGGACGCCATCGAGGCCGAGTTGAACGGCATCTTCGGCCGCATCGGCCAGGTGGACGCCCAGCTCGCCAAGGCGCTCGGCAAGCTCAACGCCCGCGGCGAGACGGCGCTCCTGCGCCAGGCGGAGGGGGCGCTCGCCACCATCAAGGGGCTCCTTTTCGTCAAGGACGGCGTCCTCTCCAAGATCCGCAACCGGCTCGACATGGAGGCCAAGGCGGCCACCGCCATGGGCAAGCTGCGCGAGATCGTCAAGCAGCAGGCCGAAAGCGGGCAGAAAACGGTGAGCGTCGCCCAGGTGGACCAGGAGAAGGCGATCACCACGGTCAACAAGATGGTCCGCTTCTCGACGATCCTCATCGCCGCCATCAGCCTAGGTGCCGTCCTCTTCGGCATCATCTTCGGCATCTGGGTCTACCGCTCCATCTCCGGCCCGCTGGCCCAGCTCCTGTCCGTCTCGCAGGCGGTGGCCAAGGGGGACCTGGCCGTCGAGATCGACAGCAAGAGCAGCGACGAGGTGGGCAAGGTGCAGCTCGCCATGGGGGAAATGGTTCACAACCTGAGGGGGATGGTGGGCAAGATCAAGGACGCCACCCAGAGCCTCGCCAGCAGTTCCGAGGAGCTCTCGGTGACGGCGGTGGCCCTGGAGCAGGGGGCCGAGGAGCAGACCGCCCGCATCGAGCAGTCCGCGACGGCGATGACCGAGATGACCCAGACCACCATCGAGGTGGCCAGAAACTCCAGCGACACCTCGGATGCGGCCACCACCATGAAAGGTATCGCCGAGCGCGGCAAGTTGGCGATGACGGAAACGGCCCGGGAGCTGGACCACTTCGCCGAGTCGGTGCAGCAGGCGGCCCAGAAGGTGGAGTCGCTCGGAAAACAGTCGGAGGAGATCAGCGACGTGGTCACCCTGATCAACGACATCGCCAACCAGACCAACCTCTTGGCCTTGAACGCCGCCATCGAGGCGGCACGCGCCGGCGAGCAGGGACGCGGCTTCGCGGTCGTCGCCGACAACGTGAGGGAGCTGGCTGAGCGCACCAGCACCGCGACCCAGGAGATCTCGCAGACAGTGAAGACCATGCAGAACAGCGTCAGGTCCTCGGTGGAGTACATGCACGAAGAAAGGGAGTCGGTGCAGAAGGTCCAGGGGCAGGTGCAGCAGACCCTGGTCGCCATCGGCGAGATCGTGAGCTACGTGGAGCAGGTGGCGGACATGGTGCAAAGAATCGCGGTAGCCGCCGAGGAGCAGTCCTCCACCAGCGGCGAGGTCTCCCAGAACATGGAGGGTGTGCACCAGATCGCCAAGGAACTCAGAAGCTCCTTCACCGACATCAGGCACTCCTCGGGGGGACTGTCCCAGCTCGCCACCGAACTCAACGGCATGGTGGGGTGGTTCAGAGTGTAGGCGCTCTTTTTTATTATAGTTATCGCGTCCGGCACTCCAATGATATATACTCTTGCGGGTATTTCATGAGCAGTGGGGAGTCGGATGCGCATCCTGATCATCGAAGACGAGCATAAGGCCGCCAACTACCTGAAAAAGGGCCTCACCGAGAACGGCTTCAGCGTCGACATCGCCAACGACGGCGAGGATGGCCTGCACCTGGCCATGACCGAGCAGTACGACCTGATCATCCTCGACGTGATGCTCCCCATCAAGGGGGGGTGGGCCATCATCCAGGAACTGCGCGAGGCCGGCAAGGACGTCCCGGTGATCTTCCTCTCCGCGCGCGACGCGGTGCACGACCGGGTGCACGGCCTGGAACTTGGCGCCGACGACTACCTGGTAAAGCCGTACGCCTTCTCCGAACTCCTGGCCCGGATCAGGATCATCCTGCGCCGGCACCCCCTGCAGCAGGCCGAACTGCTCAAGATCGCCGACCTGGAGCTGGACCTGGTCCGGCACAAGGCCAGACGCGGCAGCCAGACCCTCGACCTCACCGTCAAGGAGTTCCAGTTGCTCGCGCTGATGCTCAGACGCCGCGGGGAGGTGCTCTCCCGCACCACCATCTCCGAACAGGTGTGGGGGATCAACTTCGACAGCGACACCAACGTGGTGGACGTCGCCATCAGGAGGTTGCGCAAGAAGGTGGACGACCCGTTTGCCCTGAAGCTCATCCACACCATCAGGGGGGTCGGTTATGTCATCGATGAAGTGGCCTGACCGTCGCCGCTCCAGCTCGATCACCGCACGGCTGGTAGGTTTCTACCTGGTCGCCACCCTGCTGATCCTCCTTTGCACCAACTGGTTCCAATTCAAAGCCCTCTACAAAGACCTCGACTACGAGGACAACGACTTCCTGGTGGAGCGGATCGGATCGCTGCGAGACATCATCGCCCGCCATCCCGATGCCCTGCGGGACCAGATCCCCGCCAACAAGTCGGGGCAGCCGAACCGGCACTTGGTGCGGGTCCTGGATGCCGAGGGGAGCACCCTCACCCAATCCCCGGAGATGGCTGGGCTCGCGGTGGACCTGTTCCCGCCGGCGGTGACCAGCGCCGAGAAGATCGGCCGCGGCCGCAAGTACCGCGCACCCGACAAGAGGCACTACCTGCTCAACGCGGCCTGGGCGGAACGGGCGGGGAACCCCCACTACCGGCTGATCCAGGTCGCGCTGGACATTACCGACGAAGACGCGCTGATGTCGAAGTACCTGATCCGGACCGCGGCGGCGGTCCTGACCGGCCTGTTCCTGGCGGCGCTCTCCGGGGTGGCCATCACGCGCCGGGGGTTGCGCCCGCTGCAGGAGATGGCGGAAAAGGTGGCGCGCATCACCGAGGCGGACCTGCACCAGCGGGTCGGGACGGCGAACTGGCCGCGCGAACTGAACCAACTCACCGTGGCGCTGGACGCCATGCTGGGGAGGCTGGAGGAATCCTTCGCCCGCCTCTCGGAGTTCTCCGCCAACCTGGCCCACGAGTTGCGCACCCCGATCAACAACCTGCGCGGGGAGGCCGAGGTGGCGCTCTCCCGGGCGCGCTCCGAGGAGGAGTACCGCCGCATCATCGAGTCGGCGATCGAGGAGTACGAGCGGCTCTCCCGCATGGTGGGGGACATCCTGTTCCTGGCGCGGCCGGACCGCCCCTACCAGCCGGTCCTGATCGACGCGCGGGTGGAGGTGGAGCGGCTGGCCGAATACTACGGCAACCTGGCCGAGGAGCAGCACACCGCCATCGTCATCGAAGGGGACGGCGAGGTGAGCGTCGACCCGCACCTGTTCCAGCGCGCCCTGGGCAACCTGATCTCCAACGCGCTGCACTACGGCTCCCGTTTCGGCGAAATAAGGGTGAAGCTGCGTGGGACCGACGAGGGGGGGCTGGAAATCGCGGTCGAGGACGACGGCATGGGGGTGGACCCGGCCGAACTGCCACGCGTGTTCGACCGGTTCTACCGCTCGCCGCAGGCCCGCCAGATCTACAACCAGGGGAGCGGCCTCGGCCTTGCCATCGTCCGCTCCATCATGAACCTTCACGGCGGCACCGCCTCGGTAGCCAGCCGCCCCGGTGCGGGCACCGTGGTGACCCTGCGCTTTCCGGCACCTCGTCACGGGGAGACAGGAGCGACCCTTGCCGAAACCTGACCAGGAACTTTCGAGCGCGGCTTCCTCCAGCCGCCGCCTGTTCCAGAACCAGACCGTGCGCATCGTCGGGATCTACGCCGTCTTCGGGCTGGCCTGGATCTACGGGTCCGACCGCGTCATCGGCCTCATGGTCGAGGACAAGGGGACGCTGCTGCAGATCGCGCTCGCCAAGGGGTTCCTCTTCATCCTCTGCACCGCCACCCTGCTCTACTTCCAGATCAACCGCTTCCTGGGCCAGCTGGCGACGGCGGACCGGGGCCGCCTGGAAAGCCTGGAGAACCTGAGGCAGAAGAACGCGCAGCTGCGGCTGTTCTTCGAGGCCGCGCCCGCGTCCCTGGCGATGTTCGACCGCGACATGCGCTACATCGAGGTGAGCCGGCGCTGGCTCTCCATGTACGGCCTGGGGGAGCGCGATATCCTGGGGCTGTCGCACTACGAGGTCTTCCCCGAGATCCCCGAGCACTGGAAGGAGTGCCACCGCCGTGGCCTGGCCGGGGAGACCCTCCGGGAGGAGGCGGAAGAGTTCCGGCGCGCCGACGGCTCGCTGCAGTACGTCAGGTGGGAGATCCGCCCCTGGTACCGGGCGGCGGGCGAGGTGGGGGGAATCGTCATCTTCACCGAGGACATCACCGAGCGCATGAAATTCGAGAGGGCGCTCGAGACGAACGAGCGCTTCCTGCGCCTGTTGACCGACCATCTGCCGGGGCTGGTCGGTTACTGGAACGCCGACCTGACCTGCGACTTCGCCAACCGGACCTACCGTGAATGGTTCGGCATGAAGAGCGAGGAGATCATCGGTCGCACCATGCGCGAGCTCCTGGGTGAGGAACTCTTCGCCCAGAACGAGCCGCACGTGCGCGCGGCACTGGCGGGGGAGCCGCAGCATTTCCAAAGGACGCTGGTGAAGCGCAACGGCGAGCCCGCCTACGTCTGGTCCCACTACATCCCGGACATGGTGGATGGCCGCGCCCGTGGCTTTTACGTGTTGGTGTCCGACGTCACCGAGCTGAAACGGGCCGAGACCGAGAGGCAGCGGCTGGAGCACCAGTTGCAGCAGGCCCAGAAGATGGAGTCGGTAGGGAGGCTCGCGGGAGGTGTCGCCCACGACTTCAACAACCTGCTCACCGTCATCATGGGGCTCGCCCAGCTGGGGCTGCAGGAGCTGGGACCGGAACACCCGACCCGGGTGCGGTTGGAGGGGATCCGGCAGGCAGCGGAGAAATCAGCGGCGCTCACCAGCCAGCTGCTTGG
Source organism: Geomonas propionica (assembly GCF_016458235.1). Classification (GTDB taxonomy): domain Bacteria; phylum Desulfobacterota; class Desulfuromonadia; order Geobacterales; family Geobacteraceae; genus Geomonas; species Geomonas propionica. The sequence goes on from NZ_JAEMHK010000012.1 coordinate 136,230, forward strand.
CTTCGCCCGCAAGCAGACCATCGCGCCCAAGGTGCTGAACCTGAACGGCGCGGTGGAAGAGATGCTGAAGATGCTCAAGCGCCTGGTGGGCGAGGACGTCGACCTGGCCTGGAGCCCGGGCGGAAGCCTGTGGCAAGTCAGGATGGACCCTTCGCAGCTGGACCAGATCCTGGCCAACCTCTGCGTCAACGCGCGCGACGCCATCGCCGACACCGGCAAGATCACCATCGAGACCGGCAACGTCTCCTTCGACGCCGAGTACTGCAACGCGCACTTCGACTTCGTCCCGGGCGAGTACGTCCTGCTGGCGGTGAGCGACAACGGCTGCGGCATGGACCAGGAAACCCAGGCGCAGATCTTCGAACCCTTTTTTTCCACCAAGGAGGTGGGACGGGGCACGGGGCTGGGGCTCGCCACGGTGTACGGCATCGTGAAGCAAAATAACGGCTTCATCAACACCTACAGCGAGCCGGGGAAAGGGACCACCTTCAAGATCTACCTGCCGCGGCACACCGAGGAGGGGGCGCAAGCCGTCCCTGAATCTGCCCCGGCCCAGGCGCACGGCGGCAGCGAGACCATCCTGCTGGTCGAGGACGAGCCGAGCATCCTGAGCGTTGCCGAGTCCCTATTGACCCTGCAGGGGTACCACGTGCTGCCTGCGTCGAAGCCGGGGGAGGCCCTGGAACTGGCGCGTGAGTATCGCGACCGGATCGACCTGGTGGTCACCGACGTGGTGATGCCGGAGATGAACGGCAGGGACCTGGTGCGCAGGCTGCTTCCCTTCTGCCCCGGGGTCAAGTGCCTGTACATGTCGGGCTACACGGCCAACGTGATCGCGCACCACGGCGTACTGGACCAGGGGGTGAACTTCATCTCCAAGCCCTTCACCATGAACGACCTGGCGGCAAAGGTGCGTGCCGTACTCGACCACAAAGACGAAGAACTCCGTTAGTTACATGACAGAAATGTCATCTCCCTGCAATGCAACAGCAAGGAGCTTTTTCATACTATATGTGTTGCTTTTCCACTAGACACTAAAGAGGTTTTCTTATGCCGCAACGACGACTGGGCCTGGTCGCCTTCGTCTCCTGTACCTTCCTCGCAGTCAGCACCGCCATCCGCATCATGCTGGCAGCCGCCACCCCGAAAGGGGCCGGTCTCAAACTCTCGCTGCTGCTCAAGGCGGCCGCCGCCGGTTTCTACTTCGACCTGGCCACGCTGGCCTACGCCATCGTGCCGCTGGCGCTGTACCTGATCCTGGTCCCGCGCCGGGTGGCCACGCACCGCTGGCACATCTGGCTGGTGCGCCTGCTCTTCGCCCTGTTCGTCGGCGTGCTGATCTTCGACATCTGCGCGGAATTCATCTTCTTCGATGAATTCGGCACCCGCTTCAACTTCATCGCCATCGACTACCTGGTCTACACCCAGGAAGTGGTCGGCAACATCCGGGAGTCCTACCCGCTGTCGGTGATCTTCTCCGGCATCGGCGCCGCCGCCGCTGCGGTCTGCTGGGTGCTGAGAAAGCCGCTGACCCGCGGGGCGGAATTGACCTTCAACGGCGCCTACCACCGCACCGGGTTCCTGCTCCTGCTCCCCGTGGTCCTCTCCTACGGCGTGGTCAACATCTCCCAGTCCGCCATCTCCAAGAACAACTACGCCAACGAGATCGCGGGCAACGGCGTCTACAACCTGTTCGCCGCCTTCATCAACAACGAGCTCCCCTTCACCAGGTTCTACCGCACCCTGCCGCAAAACCAGGTGAACGCGCGACTGAGGACCCTAGTCGCCGAGCGCAACAACAGCTTCATCGATCCCAAGTCAGAGCGCTTCACCCGCACCATCCGCGCCGAAGGCCCCGAAAAGCACCTGAACGTGGTGGTGGTGATCGAGGAGAGCCTGTCCGCCGAGTACCTGGGCGCCTTCGGTAACGACAAGGGGCTGACCCCGAACCTGGACCGCCTGGCATCCCAGTCGCTTCTGTTCACCAACCTCTACGCCAACGGTACCCGCACCGTGCGCGGCCTGGAGGCCCTCACCCTCTCCGTGCCCCCACTCCCCGGCACGTCGATCGTGAAGCGTCCCAACAACGGCGGCTTCCGATCCTGGGGCGAAATCATGAACGCCAAAGGGTACCAGTCCAAGTACATCTACGCCGGGCACGGCTACTTCGACAACATGAATGCCTTCTACTCGGCCAATGGCTACTCCATCGTAGACCGCACCGACTTCGCCAAGGACGAGATCAGCTTCGCCAACGTCTGGGGCGTGTGCGACGAGGATCTGTTCCGCAAGGTCATCAAGGAGGGGAGCAAGTCCTACACCGCCGGCAAGCCCTTCTTCTCCATGGTGATGACCACCTCCAACCACCGTCCCTTCACCTATCCGGCAGGGAGGATCGACATCCCGGCCAAGAATGGGCGCAACGGCGGGGTGAAGTATGCCGACTACGCCATCGGCAGGCTGATCGCCGAGGCGAGCAGCAAGCCCTGGTTCAAGGACACCATCTTCGTCATCGTCGCCGACCACTGCGCCGGCAGCGCCGGCAAGACCGACATCCCGATCAAGAAGTACGAGATCCCTCTGTTGGTCTACTCCCCGGCGCACATCAAGCCGGCCCGGGTGGAGAAGCTGATGAGCCAGATCGACGTCGCCCCCACCGTGCTCGGCCTGATGAACATGAGCTACAAGAGCGACTTCCTGGGACGCGACGTGTTCAAGGAATCCGGGCAGCCGGCGCGCGCCTTCATCTCGACGTACCAGAAACTGGGCTTTCTCACCGAGAACGAACTCCTGGTGCTGGGGCCGAGGCAGTACGCGGCGCAGTACAAGGTGAACCGCAAGACGGGCGACGCCAAGAGCGAGCCGGTGACCGACGCCATGATGGCGGACATGCTCGCCTACTACCAGGGCGCCGACTACCTGTACCAGCACAGGCTGAACCGGATCCGCTAGACCGGGACGGCAAAGCGGGCAAAGAAGCAACTACAACGACAAACGGGACGCAGCCACATCGGCCGCGTCCCGTTTTTTTTGGGGAACTAGCAACTAGCGCTCCCTAACCCCCCCCCTGCCCCCCCTTTCGCAAAGGGGGGAACGCCAGGCCGGGTGTACTGCTAGTGGTCAACACTTCGCACTCCTGCTACCTCACTCTTCATAGATCATCTTGCGCGTCATGCCGCCGTCGACCACGAAGTTCTGCCCGGTGATAAATCCGGCACGTGACGAGGCGAGAAAGAGAACCATTTCCGCGATGTCATGCGCGCGGCCGACCCGTCCCGCGGGATGCTGCTGGTGGTCGACCGGCCGCAGTTCCGCCTCGTCGCCGTTGTGGATCCAACCGGGGCTCACGCAGTTGACCCGGACCTCCGGCCCGAGGCTCATGGCCAGCGCATGGGTGAGGGCGACGACGCCTCCCTTGCTGGCGGAGTACGCCTCGGTGTCCGGCTCCGACTGCAGCGCGCGGGTGGAGGAGATGTTGACGATGCTGCCGCGGCTTCGCTTCAGGTGCGGCACCGCGTGCTTGCTGCAGAGGAAGACGCCGGTCAGGTTGGTGCCGATGACGCGGTTCCACTCGGAAAGGTCCAGCTCGTGTACCGGCGCCGCGTGAGCGCGGGCCAGCGCGGCGTTGTTCACCAACAGGTCCAGCCGCCCGAAGCGCGCCAAGGCTTGGGCTACGAGCGCCTGCACCGACCGCTCGTCCGCGACGTCCGCTTGAAAGGCCAGGACCGCGTCCGGGGCACCGAGAGCGGCCGCCGTCTCGGCAACCGCCGCGCCGTCTATGTCGGTCAGCACCACGGCATGCCCTTCTGCAAGCAGCCGTTGCGCGATGCCCCTGCCGATCCCCCGCGCCGCGCCGGTCACCAGTGCCACCAGCCTCTGTTTCTCCTGTGCCATCTCGACCTCCGATGAAAGGTTCCTGCAGCAAGGTCAAAACTTACAACAGCCCCAGCGCTTTCGCAAAAGAAAACAAGGTATAATCACCCCTGTTGTCCGTGCATCCGGCTTGACTGTGCGTACAGTTGTACATACAATGAGGTAGCGATGAAGTTCGAGTGGGATGACCGCAAGAACTGCTTGAACCGGGAAAAGCACGGGTGCGATTTTGCCGATGTCCCTGAGATGTTCCTTTCGAACCGGTTCGAGATGCAGGACGATCGCAGAGACTACGGCGACCCCCGCATCATCGTGATTGGGAACATCAATAGCCGTATCATGGTCGGCGTCTTTACCATGAGGGGTACCGACACCATCCGCATCATCTCTTTACGAAAGGCCAATAGCCGTGAAAAAGCAAAATTTAAAAGAGCCCTCGCACACCGACTGGGATCGGGTTGACGCCGTGAAGGAGGAGGAGATTGACTACTCCGACATCCCGGAACTCGATGATGATTTTTTCGAAAAAGCCACTTTCGTCTCCGCCAAACAAACCATCACCATCCGCCTGGATTCCGATGTGGTGACTTGGCTGAAAGAAGGTGGCAAAGGGTATCAGACGAGGGCCAACAGGATCCTGCGCTCGGTGATGGAAGCACAGCGGAAGAGGGGAAACAACAGCGTTGCCGCCCCTAAGAGATCCGGGACACCCTAGCTTCACTTAAAAGCCTCCCCCCGGGAGGCTTTTTCTTACTACTCCGCTACGTTGCGGCACTGTGACACAAGCCCACCGTTTGTCTCTCAGAAAATTCCTAGCTCCTGCCAAAAAAAACATTTTTTAGCAGCGAATCCTATGTTTGTATGTTAGCCTTAATCGCATTTTCCAACTCCGGAGGCAGCTTCATATTCATGCAAAATAAGGTAATTGAAAAAGTTCTCCAGGATGTGAGTGAGGGGGCGCTCGATGTTCCCCAGGCACTGGAGAAATTGAAGCACCTCCCCTTCGAAGACGTCGGCTGCGCCACGGTCGACCACCACCGCACGCTGCGCCAGGGTTTTCCCGAGGTGATCTTCGGCCAAGGCAAGAGCGTCGCCCAGATGCGCACCATCATCACCGCGCTCCTGGAAAAAGGGGGCAACGTCCTGGCGACCCGGGTCAACCGGGCCAAGGGGGCGAAACTCCAGGAGTTCTTCCCGCAGGCCATCTACCACGCCGACGCCCGCGCGCTCACCATCGAACAGCATCCGGTGGCATTGCGCGGCCGGGGCAAGGTGCTCGTGGTCTGCGCCGGTACCTCGGACATTCCGGTTGCGGCCGAGGCGGTGCTCACCGCACAGATGATGGGGAACGAGGTGGAGAAGGTCTACGACGTGGGCGTCGCCGGACTGCACCGCCTGCTGGCGCGGCGCGGCACCCTGGCGGAAGCCTCGGTGATCATCGTGGTGGCCGGGATGGAGGGGGCGCTCCCTTCGGTGGTCGGCGGCCTGGTGGACAAGCCGGTGATCGCGGTACCGACATCGGTGGGCTACGGCGCCTCCTTCGGCGGCGTGGCGGCCCTCCTGGGCATGCTCAACTCCTGCGCCGCCGGGGTGACGGTGGTGAACATAGACAACGGTTTCGGGGCGGCCTACGCGGCGAGCCTCATGAACAGGATTCACGGATGAAGGTACTGTATTTCGACTGCTTCGCGGGGATCGCAGGCGACATGACCGTGGCCGGCCTGATCGAACTCGGGCTCCCGCTGGAGACACTGCAACAGGAACTTTCCTCGCTGCCGCTGTGCGGCTACACGCTGGAGAGCCGCAAGGTCGACCGCCACGGCGTGGCCGGCACCTCCTTCAAGGTCACCCTCACCGAGGAGGACCAGCCGCACCGCCACTATTCCGGCATCTCGGCGATGATCGAGAAGTCGGGTCTCAAACCGCGGGTCAAGGAACTCTCCCAGCGCATCTTCTTGAAGCTGGCGCAGGCCGAGGCGAGCGTGCACGGCGTGCCGCTGGAGCGGGTGCACTTCCACGAGGTGGGCGCCGTCGACTCCATCGTCGACATCGTCGGGACCGCGATCGGCCTCGACTATCTTGGCATCGACCGGGTCTGCGCCTCGGGCCTTCCCTACGGCCACGGCTTCGTGAAGACCGCGCACGGCCTGCTTCCGGTCCCGGCACCCGCCACCGCGAAGCTCATGGAGGGGATCCCCCTTGGCGCCGACATCGGCCCCGGCGAGCGGGTCACCCCGACCGGCGCGGCCATCGTCGCGGCGCTCGCCGACAGTTTCGGAGCTCCCCCGGTGATGACCGTGGCGGGAACCGGCTACGGCGCCGGCGAGAAGGATTTCCCGGAACTCCCCAACCTGCTCCGGCTGGTGCTCGGGGAGAGCGCCGAGGCCAAAGAGGCCCAGGAGGTGCTGGTCCTCGAGACCCACATCGACGACATGCCCGCGGAGATCTTCGGCTTTCTCATGGAACGGCTCTTGGAGGCGGGGGCGCTGGACGTCGCCTTCTCGCCGCTGCAGATGAAGAAGAACCGCCCCGGCACCCGGCTCACCGTTATCGCCAAGCCGGGCGACCTGCAAAAGCTCTCCGACCTGATCCTCTCGGAATCGAGTGCCATCGGCCTGCGCTACTATCCGGCCGGCCGGATCACCCTCCCCCGCTCCTGCGAGACGCGGACGACCTCTCTGGGCGAGGTGCGGGTCAAGGTACTGGGCGACGGGCGCGTGACGCCGGAATACGACTCCTGCCGCGAGATCGCCCTCGCTAAGGGAGTGCCGCTGGGCGAGGTGTACCGGACGGTGCAGATGGAGTGCGGCAAGGGATGAAGACGTTCGTGATTATTGCCGCCACCTGGTTCGGCACCGGCTTTGCCCCCTTCGCCTCCGGAACGGTCGGGACGCTGGGCGCGATTCCCTTTTTCCTGCTCCTCTCCGGCATGCCGCTCTGGCTCTACCTGGTCACCACGGTCGCCTTCACCCTGTTCGCCTGCTGGAGCGCGGGCTTTGGCGAGGAGCTCTGGGGCGAGCACGACTCGGGCAAGATCGTCATCGACGAGGTGGCGGGTTACCTGGTGACCATGACCGCGGTCCCCGCTTCCTGGCAGGGGATCCTGGCGGGCTTCATCATGTTCCGCATCTTTGACATACTGAAGCCGCAGCCGGCGCGCTGGTTCGACCGCTCACTGAAAAACGGCTACGGCGTGGTGCTGGACGACATCGCCGCCGGCGTCTACGCCTGCGCCGCCACGCACCTGGTGCTGAGGCTTTTGTGAGAGTCGCCATCCTTTCCATAGGAGACGAGCTCCTCACCGGCGAAGTGACCGACACCAACGCGAGCCACATCGCCGGCCGCATCTACGACTGCGGCGCGCGCGTCTACCGGCACCTCACCGTACCGGACGACGAGGAGGCGATCGCGCAGGCCCTCACCGAGCTGGCTGCGGCAAGCGACGCCGTCATCGTCACCGGCGGGCTCGGCCCCACCCCCGACGACTACACGGCGCAGGGCGCGGCACGGGCGGCGGGAGTCGAGCTGGAGTTATCGCAGACGGCGCTGGAGCACCTGGCCGAGTTCGAAAAGAGGATCGCCAGGCCGCTGCACCCGGCCAACCGGCGCCAGGCCCTTTTCCCCAAAGGCTTCCGGCTCATCCCGAACCCGCTGGGAACCGCCTGCGGCTTCGGGATCACCATCGGGCAGGCCGAACTCTTCTTCCTCCCGGGCGTCCCGTACGAGATGGAGCGGATGCTGGCGGAGACGGTGCTCCCGGAGCTCGCCAAGCGACTTCGCGCGCCCTGGCGACGCATCACCTTGAAGCTCTTCGGCATCCCCGAGGCGGCCATCGCGGAACGGCTGGAAGGCGCCCTCCCGGCAGACGCCCCCGTACAGCTCGCCTACTGCGTCAAATACCCCGAGATCCACGTGATCCTGCGCGCGGCAGCCACAGACGCGCAACTCATGGAGGAGGCGGCCGGCGAGGTGAGAAAGAGGCTGGCGCAGTACCTCTTCGCCGAGGACGAGGACACCATGGACTGCGTGCTGGCGCGCCTGTTGCGGGAGAGCGGCGTCACCCTGGCCCTCGCCGAGTCCTGCACCGGCGGCATGATCGCCGCGCGCATCACCGCGGTGGCCGGCAGCTCCGCCTACTTCCTGGAAGGGAACGTGACCTACAGTAACGCCGCCAAGAGCAGGATGATCGGCGTCCCTCCCGAGCTGATCGAGCGGCACGGGGCGGTCAGCGCCGAGGTCGCCCGCGCCATGGCCCAAGGGGCCCGCGAGGCCTCCGGCAGCGACCTGGCCCTGTCGGTGACCGGCATCGCCGGGCCGGACGGTGGCACGCCGGAGAAGCCGGTCGGCACGGTCTACATCGCGCTGGCCGACGCCGGGTCCTGCCGGATCGAGCGCTGCAACTTCCAGGGGGACCGTGACCGGGTCCGCTCCATCACCTGCTTTACCGCGCTCAACTGGTTGCGCGAACACCTCCTCATCCGCCATGGAGCAGCGGCCCCCGACTGACACGGGGCCATAACTAAGCTGGTACAGGGGACCTACCTTGCACTTTGCGCCGCTGTTACTGATTGTCGCCTGCGAATTACTGCTCCTTCTGATCGAGCAGTACGCGCCGCTGCCCGGATGGCTGCACTTCGGGGTGTCCGTTTCGCTGGCGGCCGTGCTGCTGTGCTTCGTGGCGCTCTTCAAGCAGCGCGAGGCGACCATGGTGGACGGCCTGCGCCGCGAGATCGGGGAGATGCAGCAGGAGGCGGCCAAGAGCGCGCGGCGTTACAAGAGCCTCCTGGAAGGGGCCGGCAACGCCATCTTCATCTTCAAGGTCGAAACGGCCGAACTCGAGGAGGAGAACCGGCTGGGGCGGGAGCTTTTCGGGTTCAGCAAGGACGAGCTCGGCACCATGGCGGTGCGCGACCTGCTGGACCCCTGCGAGCACGAGCGGTTGCGCACGTTTTTGTACCAACTGGTACGCAACGGGGAAGCCGACTGGGACGAGGTGCGGCTCAAACGCAGAGACGGCTCCTCCTTCCTGGGCGAGATCAACGCCCGGCTGATCAACCTCGGCGACGAGCAGGTCGCCCACTGCCTGCTGCGTGACATCACCGAGAAACGTCGCACAGAGCGGGAGATCTGGCAGAGAAACCGCGAGCTCTCCATCCTGAACAACATGCTCACCAGCATGAACCTGGGGACCGAGCTGAAGACGGTTCAGGAAGGGACCCTGCTCGAGCTGATGGAACTGTTCCGCGCCGAAGGCGGCACCCTGCACCTCTCCACCCCCGAAACATCCTCCCCTACCCTGTGTGCCTCCAAGCACGCCTCCCCCGACCTGGAGCAGGTGCTCCGGGAAACCCTGAACACCCCGAACAGCTTTGACCAAGTCTGCATCGTTCCCCTGGGGCGTGCCGGCGAAGGCTGGGGGAGCCTCACCTCCATCCCGGTCAGCTCGCAGGAGCGCCTGCTCGGCGTGATCCACCTCATCCACCGCGAGCCCCACAGCTACGCCCCCGAGGAGTTGCGTTTCCTGGAGACGGTCGGCAAGCAGATGGGGAGCATCATCGAGCAGACCCGGCTCTTCACCGAGCTCACATGGAAAAGCGAGGAGTTGCTCCGCTCGCACCGGCTCCTGGAGAAGAGCAGCCACAACCTCTCCCTTTCCGAAAGCAAGCTGAAGCAGAACCTGGCCCTGGTCGAGCGGGCGCACCTGGAGCAGGTGCGGCTGGACCGCATGAAGAACCAGTTCCTGGGCATGGTCTCTCACGAGTTCAACACCCCGCTCACCAGCATCATCTCGGGCGTCGACCACCTGCTGCAGCAGGGATGGAATTCGCAAGAGGACGCCTGCCGGGTACTGGAGATGGTGCGGGACGGCGGGCTCCGCTTGAAGGCCCTGGTCGCGGACTTGTTGAAGCTGATCCGGCTCGAGTCGCGCCGCGAAGGGCTGGAGACCTCCGCCATCCACCTGAGGATGCTGCTGGAAAACCTCCTGGACCAGCTCCAGCCCCTGTTCGTGGAGCGGGGCCAGGTGGTGACGCTGCGCGAACTGGACCAGCTCCCCTTCTTCCAGGGGGACTGCGGCTACCTCGAACGGGTCTTCTATGAGCTGCTCTTGAACGCCATCCGCTTCAGCCCAGAGGGGGGCGAGATCGTGGTGAAGGGGCGCGTGGTCCAACAGGGGGACCTGCACCAGCGGGCCCACACACTGCAACGGTTCAACCCCGATTTCCTCAGGCGCTGCGGTGAGCGCTGCTACCTGGAAGTGGAGGTGCGCGACTGCGGCATCGGTATTCCGCTGCACGAGCAGCAGGGGATCTTCGAGATCTTCTACGAGGTGGGCGAGATCAGGCACCACTCCAGCGGCAGGAGACAGGGCAAAGGCGCCGGGCTTGGGCTGGCCATCGTCAAGGGGATGGTCGAGGCCCACGGCGGCATGGTCTGGGTCGAGAGTAACGACGGCAGTTCCTTCTTCCTGGTGCTGCCGCTGGAGCAGGAGCTGATCCAGCCGGCTCTTTTCTAAAACATGTTCTATGTTCTGCGTTCTGGGTTCTACGTTGACGGCTTGTGGGTGCAGGACGGCCGCAAACGGTTTTCGCGCCAGGAGAGCGCAAGTCGATTTTTACGGTTTTAACGTAGAACGTAGAACATAGAACGTAGAACGGTTGCCTTTGCATTTGCCTTTGCGGTTTTAGTTGTGTTATGTGTGATTGGTTCCGGAACCAGACCCAAAAATAGCGCCTGACAAGGCTAAGGAGATATAAAACGATGCTCGACAAGGAAAAAGCGGAAAAAGCCCTCGACCTGGCCATGAGCCAGATCGAGAAACAGTTCGGCAAAGGGGCCATCATGAGGCTCGGGAACGATGAGGCGCTGCCGGACGTGGCGGCGATCCCCACCGGCTCCCTCTCGCTGGACATCGCGCTTGGAGTGGGGGGCGTACCCCGCGGCCGCGTCATCGAGATCTTCGGACCGGAATCCTCCGGTAAAACCACCCTCGCCCTGCACGTGATCGCCGAGGCCCAGAAACTGGGTGGCATCGCCGCCTTTGTCGACGCGGAACACGCCCTTGACATCGGCTACGCCAGGAAACTCGGCGTCAAAACCGACGACCTCCTGGTCTCCCAGCCGGACACCGGCGAGCAGGCTCTGGAAATCGCGGAAACCCTGGTGCGCTCCGGCGCCATCGACGTCCTCGTGGTCGACTCCGTCGCCGCCCTGGTCCCTAAGGCCGAGATCGAGGGTGACATGGGCGACTCGCACATGGGCCTGCAGGCACGCCTCATGTCCCAGGCGCTCAGGAAACTCACCGGCATCATCTCGAAATCCAACTGCTGCGTCATCTTCATCAACCAGATCAGGATGAAGATCGGCGTCATGTTCGGCAACCCGGAAACCACCACCGGCGGCAACGCGCTCAAGTTCTACGCCTCGGTGCGCATGGATATCAGGAAGATCGCGGCCTTGAAGCAGGGCAACGACATGATCGGCTCCCGGACCCGCGTCAAGGTGGTCAAGAACAAGGTGGCCCCCCCGTTCAAGGAAGTGGAATTCGACATCCTCTACGGTGAAGGGATCTCGAAAGAAGGGGACGTTCTGGACCTCGCCGTCGAGCGCAACGTGGTCGAGAAGAGCGGCGCCTGGTTCTCCTACGGCAAGGAGCGCATCGGCCAGGGGCGTGAAAATTCCCGGCTGTTCCTCAAGGAACACCCGGAGATCACCGAAGAGATCAGGGCTAAACTCACCGCTCCAGAACAAGACGCCCCAGCACCCGGCGCAGCCTAAACCATGCAACTCAACGAGATCCTCGCCGTAGCCATGAAGGCGAAGGGGTCGGATATCCACCTGAAGGCGGGGCTCCCCCCCATCGTCAGGATTGACGGCTCCCTGCGCGCTATTCCCAACGCGGACCGACTCTCCAGCGACACGGTCCGCAACATGGCCTTCTCCATCATGAACGACCGCCAGAGGCGGGTTTTCGATGAGAACTACGAGGTTGACCTCTCCTACGGTGTCCCCGGTCTCGGGCGCTTCCGCGTCAACGCCTTCGCCCAGCGCGGGACGGTGGCCATGGTGCTGCGTGCCATCCCCATCGCCATCCCGACCCTGGAGGCACTGAACCTGCCGCCGGTCCTGAAAAAGCTGGCGCTGGAGCAGCGCGGCCTGCTCCTGGTCACCGGCACCACAGGTTCCGGCAAGTCCACGACGCTCGCCTCCATCATCGACTACATCAACGAGCACCGGACCTGCAACATCATCACCATCGAGGACCCGGTCGAGTACCTGCACAAGGACAAGAAGAGCCTGATCAGCCAGCGCGAGGTGGGCTTCGATACGCTCACCTTCGGTAAGGCGCTCACCTCGGCCCTGCGCCAGGATCCGGACGTCATCCTGGTCGGCGAGATGCGCGACTACGAGACCATCGAAACCGCGCTGACCGCCGCCGAGACCGGTCACCTGGTGCTCTCCACCCTGCACACCCTGGATGCCGCCGAGACGGTGAACAGGGTCATCTCGGTGTTCCCCCCTTTCCACCAGCGCCAGGTGAGGATGCAACTCGCCGGCATCCTGAGGGGCGTCATCTCGCAGCGCCTGGTGCCGCGCATCGACGGCAAGGGACGAGTCCCGGCCGTCGAGGTCATGATCGGTACCGCCCGCATCAGGGACTGCATCGACGACAAGGAAAAGACCAAGCAGATCCCGGACGCGATTGCCCAGGGGCACACCACCTACGGCATGCAGACCTTCGACCAGTCGCTTATGCAGCTTTTGAGCAGGAAACTGATCACCTACGATGAGGCCATGCGCCAGTCCAGCAATCCCGACGACTTCGCCCTCAAAATCTCCGGCATTTCCTCCACCTCGGACTCCAGCTGGGACAGCTTCACCGATGAAACGGGAGCACCGGCCAAGGAAGCCGAAGGCGGAGACCTGGTCATCGAGAAGTACTAGGTGCCGCGCGGAACGGCCCTGGAGTGCTGCCTGCGGGTGCTCACCCTGCGCGACCACTCCGAAGGGGAACTTCGGAAGAAGCTTTCCGGCAAAGGGTATGAAGAGGGGGAGATCGAGGCAAGCGTCGCCCGCATGAAGGAGCTTGGCTACCTCGACGACCTGCGCTTCGCCCGCAGTTTCGCCTCTTCCGCGCTGAGAAACGGCAGGGGGGTCGGACCGCGGTTGAAGTTGGAACTCGCCCGCCGCGGCGTGGCCGGTTCCATCGTGAGCCAGGTGCTGGACGAGTTGGCCCAGGAATACAGCGAGCAGGATCTGCTGGCGCAGTTGATGGAGCGCCGCTACCCCGGCTTCGACGCCGCCACGGCTTCCGACAAGGAGAAGCGGCGCATCGTCGGGTACCTGCAGAGAAAGGGGTTCTCGCTAGGCGCCATCTTTAGGGAGTTGAAGGCGCACGAGGACTAAGGGCGGGCGGAGGGGTAGTAGCAGAAGGGATTGGCTCCGTTAGGTGCCTGTCCCTCTAGCGGCACGCTCCCTTTCAGCCTGGCCACCGGCCACAATCAGAGGGGGATTTGACTCCGTCGCAACTTAGGATGCTGCGGGTTCCTCGGCTAAATCCCCCCTGTCCCCCCTTTGCGAAAAGGGGGAACGCTGGTTCAGGTGTTGCTCTTCGTGGAACCCAGTCACTACAGTGCATGATTGCGCATAACCGTTACAAGGTTTAGATATTCCATTTACTGAGGTTTTTTTATGACAGGCAAAGAGATCCGGGCGCAGTTCTTCAACTTCTTTCAGAAAAAGGGTCACACCCTGGTGGAGAGCTCGAACCTCATCCCGAAGAACGACCCCACCCTGCTGTTCACCAATGCAGGCATGAACCAGTTCAAGGACGTGTTCCTTGGTCTTGAGAAGCGCGATTACAACCGCGCCGTTTCCTCCCAGAAATGCGTCCGCGCCGGCGGCAAGCACAACGACCTCGAGAACGTCGGGCGCACCGCGCGGCACCACACCTTCTTCGAAATGCTGGGCAACTTCTCCTTCGGCGACTACTTCAAGAAAGAAGCGATCGCCTTCGCCTGGGAATTACTTACCGTGGAACTCGGCCTCTCCAAGGACCGCCTCTACGTCACGGTCTACAACGACGACGATGAGGCAGCCGACATCTGGCACACCCAGGAAGGTGTGCCGCGCGAGCGCATCTACCGCTTCGGCGAGAAGGACAACTTCTGGTCCATGGGCGACACCGGCCCCTGCGGTCCCTGCTCCGAGATCTTCTGGGATAACGGCCCCGGCACCGGCTGCGGCTCGCCGGACTGCGCCGTCGGCTGCGACTGCGACCGCTACATGGAGATCTGGAACAACGTCTTCATGCAGTTCAACCGCGACAAGGACGGCACCCTGACGCCGCTCCCAAAACCGTCGGTCGACACCGGTATGGGCCTGGAGCGCATCTCCGCCGTCATGCAGGGGGTCACCTCCAACTACGACACCGACCTGATCCAGGGGATCATCCGCCACATCGAGGGGATCTGCGGCAAGAAGTACCGCGCCGACGAGAAGGACGACGTCTCCATGCGCGTCATCGCCGACCACTCCCGCGCCACCACCTTCCTGATCTGCGACGGCGTGCTCCCCTCCAACGAGGGGCGCGGCTATGTGCTCCGCCGCATCATGCGCCGCGCCGCCCGCCACGCCAAGATGCTGGGCGTGTCCGAGCCGATGCTCTACCGCGTGGTCGATGCAGTCAACATGATGATGGGCGACGCCTACCCGGAACTGCTCGAGCGCGAGCACTACGTGAAGAAGGTGATCAAGGCGGAGGAAGAGCGTTTCATAGAGACCCTCGACCGCGGCCTCGCCATCCTGAACGAGGAGACCGCGGCACTGAAGGCCAAGGGGGACAAGGTCCTCTCGGGCGAAGTGATCTTCAAGCTTTACGACACCTTCGGCTTCCCGGTCGACCTCACCGCCGACATCGTCGAGGCGGAAGGGCTTACCCTGGACGAGGACGGCTTCGCCCTGTGCATGGAGAAGCAGCGCGTTAAAGCCAGGGAGAATTGGAAAGGCTCCGGCGAGCAGGGGCTTGCCGCCATATACAAGGAACTGCACGGCGCCGGCATCACCAGCGACTTCGTGGGCTACGCCGAGCAGACCGCCTACTCCACCGTGAGCGCCATCGTCAAGGGAGGCGTCCTGATCGAAGAGGCCAACGCCGGCGACGAGGTCGAAATCATCACCGCCAAGACCCCTTTCTACGGCGAATCCGGCGGCCAGGCGGGCGACACCGGCACCATCTCCACCGGTTCGGCCCACGTCGAAGTGGAGAGCACCAGCCGCCCCTTCACCGACCTGATCGTGCACCGCGGCAAGGTGGTATCCGGCAACATCCGTAACGGCGAGGCCGTGGACCTGAAGGTCGCCTCGGCGAACCGCTCCGCCACCGCGAGAAACCACACCGCGACCCACCTCTTGCAGGCGGCGCTGCGCGAGGTGCTGGGCGATCACGTCAAGCAGGCCGGCTCGCTGGTAACCCCGGACCGTCTGCGCTTCGACTTCACCCACTTCAGCCCGATGACCGCCGAGGAGATCCGCAGGGTCGAGATCCTGGTCAACGGCCACATCATGGCCAACGACTCCGTCGACGCCCGCGAGATGCCGGCCGCCGAGGCCATGGCCGCCGGCGCCACTGCCCTCTTCGGCGAGAAGTACGGCGACGTGGTGCGCGTGGTGCGCGTGGGCGAAGTCTCCTCCGAACTGTGCGGCGGCACCCACGTGCACGGCGCCGGCGAGATCGGCTTCTTCAAGATCATCTCCGAGGCGGGCATCGCCGCCGGCGTGAGGCGCATCGAAGCCCAGACCGGGCACGGCGCCCTGGCCGTGGTGCACCAGATGGAAGACGAACAGAGAAGCATCGCGACCCTGTTGAAAGCGGAAGGGGTCAGCGCGCTGGACCGCGTGGAGAAGCTCCTGGCCGGCCAGCGCGAGCTGCAGAAGGAATTCGACGCGCTGCAGGCGAAGCTGAACGCGTCCAAGTCCGCCGACCTGATCCAGCAGGTGCGCGAGCAAAACGGCGTCAAGATCCTGGCTGTAAAGGTAGACGGCGACGCCAAGGGGCTGCGCGAACTCTCCGACACCCTGAAGGAGCGCATCGGTTCCGGCATCATCGTGCTGGGCGCGGGCGACGCCGCCAAGGCGAACCTGTTGGTGGCGGTCACCTCCGACCTCACCTCGCGCTGGAAGGCGGGCGACATCATCAAGGCAATCGCTCCCATCGTGGGCGGCAACGGCGGCGGCAAGCCGGAGCTGGCGCAGGCCGGCGGCACCAAGCCGGAGAACCTCGCCGAGGCGCTCGAGGCCGTGTACAGGATCGTAGGGTAGTAGTGCCGGGGACTGGCTCCGCCAGGTGCCTGTCCCCCTCAGTTCTGTCCCCCTCAGTTCTTGAGCGCCATGTGTTCTTCCCGAGCAAAAAGGGGACAGGCACCTGGCGGAGCCAGCCCCCCGCTTCTCTCCCAAAGGGGAGGGTCAGGGAGGGGGAAAAGTAGCGCACAACTTGCAACAGGCAGATATTTCAGCACAACCGGGACATGCCTATGCTCGAACTGACCGCCCAGCACACCCAGGACCTCCTGCAGGATCGGGACAAGAAAACCATCCTCATCGTCGATGACGAAGGGGTGATCCGCGACCTGTGCAAGCGGGTGCTCAACGACTACCACATCGTGGAGGCGGGGGACGGGCAGGAGGCGTACGAGATCTTCCTGCGCGGCGGCATCGACGTCATCCTCACCGACGTCATGATGCCTCGGATGGACGGCATTGAGCTCCTGAAAAAACTGAAAGAGCGCGAGCCGACCATGGTGGTTATCATCATGACCGGCTTCGCCGATAAGGACCTGATCCTCAAGGCCCTGAAGGCCGACGCGGACGACTTCATCACCAAGCCGCTCAACCTGCTGCAGTTAAAGAGCGCCATCAGCAAGGCGCTGGTGAAAAAGGCCCTCAAGGAAGAGATCGCCAACCTCAGGAACCTGGACCGTTTCAAGACCGTGTTCCTGTCGCTGGTCTCCCACAAGTTCCGCACCCCCATCACCTCCATATCGCTCTTTCTCCAGAACCTCGCTTCCGGCGTCATCGATCCGTCCGACGACGGAGCCAAGGAACATATCAAGCTGATCTACAACGAGGCGTGCTACCTCGGCAACCTGGTCACCGACCTGCTCACCTTCTCCTCGGTCATGGACAGCGGCGCCGGGCTGCACCTGGAGCCCTGCACCCTCAACCTGCTGCTGCCGAGACTGCTGCAGGAGGCCCAGGTAGTTTCGGACCGATCCGGCGTCACCGTGCACATCACGCAGGACACGGTGCCGGAGCTGATGCTGGACCGCGACAAGGTGAGCTTCGCCGTGCGCCAGGTGATCAACAACGCCATCAAGTTCTCCAAGGAAACCGGGGTGGTCTGCGTCACGCTGAGAAACCTCGAGAACCAGTGCGAGATCACCGTCCAGGACAACGGCATCGGCATCCCCACCGAGCAGCTTCCCAAGCTGTTCGAGAAGTTCTACCAGGTCGACGCCGAGCATACCGGCCAAGTGCGCGGTTTCGGACTCGGCCTGTTCTACGTGCGCGAGTTCATCCGGATGCACGGCGGCACCGTCAGCATCGAGAGCGAAGAAAACGTCGGCACCCGCGTCGTCATCACCCTCCCCAGCAAAGCCAGCCAAAGCCCCTGAAAAGGCTGGCGCTTCCCCCTGTTTGAAGTTGATTATTTCCCCCTATCTGCTATATTAACGTCTTTCTGTGCACTAATTAACGCTAGAAGAGGCACTCATGCAGCATCTCATAGAGAAGGCGAGCACTCTCATGGAGGCTCTTCCCTATATCAGGCGTTTCTCTGGGAAGACCATCGTCATCAAGTACGGCGGGCACGCCATGGCAGAAGAGAAACTGAGAAAGTCTTTTGCCCTTGATATCATCCTCCTCAAATACATCGGCATCAATACCGTGGTAGTGCACGGTGGCGGTCCCCAGATCAACGAGACACTGAAGCGCTACGGCATAGTGTCAGAGTTCGTCAAAGGGATGCGTGTCACCGACGCGGAAACCATGGGCGTGGTCGAGATGGTGCTGACCGGCCAGGTGAACCGCGAGGTGGTCGGCCTCATCAACCAGCATGGCGGCCGCGCCGCCGGTCTTTCCGGCAAGGACGGCAGCCTTTTGCTCTGCGAGAAACTGCTCCAGGAAATCCGACGAGAGGACGGCGGGGTCGAGATGGTCGACATCGGCTTCGTGGGCGACGTCGTCGAAGTGAACCCCGCCATTCTGCAGGCATTGGAAAAGGGTGGTTTTATCCCGGTGATCGCACCGGTGGGTGTCGGGCGTGACGGGCAGAGCTACAACATCAACGCGGACGTGGTGGCCGGCAAGGTTGCCGCGGCGCTGGGCGCGGAGAAGCTGATCCTGTTGACCGACGTCTCCGGCGTCAAGGACAAGCAAGGGGAGCTTCTTTCCAGCATCCCGCTCGCCGACGTCCCCGAGTTGATCGACAACGGCACCGTCACCGGCGGCATGATCCCGAAAGTGACCTGCTGCACCGACGCGCTCGCCGCGGGCGTGAAGAAAGCGCACATCGTGGACGGCCGGATCGAGCACGCCATCCTTTTAGAGATCTTCACCAACGTGGGAATAGGGACGGAGATACAGGCGTAACGGTCTTAACTGCCGTTCTATGTTCTATGTTCTACGTTAACGGCGCCATGGCGCCGGCGGTGGAGGTATTGGAACATCAGATTCAGTGACTGCCATTCTGTTCCGGTTTTGGTCTTAACGTCGAACCTAGAACGTAGAACATAGAACGGCTTCGGGAGGTTTTAAATGAATTCATCTGCCTGGATAGAAAAGGGCGACAAATACATCATGAAGACGTACGGGCGGTACCCGCTGGTCCCGGTTAAGGGCGAGGGGTGCTACCTCTGGGACGCCGACGGCAAACGCTACCTCGACTTCCTGGCCGGGGTCGCGGTCAACAACCTGGGGCACTGCCACCCGAAAGTCACTGCGGCGCTCGCCAAGCAGGCGGCGGAACTGATCCACTGCTCGAACTACTACCACATCCCGACCCAGATCGAGCTGGCTGAACTCCTGTGCAACCTCTCCTTCGCCAACAAGGCCTTCTTCTGCAACTCGGGCGCCGAGGCGAACGAGGCCGCCATCAAGCTGGCCAGGAAGTACAGTCGCGAGACGTTCGGGAAGGAGCGCTACGAGATCATCACCGCCATCTCCTCGTTCCACGGCCGCACCATGGCCACAGTCTCGGCCACCGGCCAGGAGAAGGTGCAGAAGTTCTTCGATCCGCTCCTGCACGGCTTCCGCCACATCCCCTTCAACGACGCCCAGGCGCTCAGGGAGGCCATCGGCCCCGGCACTTGCGCCGTGATGCTGGAACCGATACAGGGCGAGGGGGGCGTGGTGGTTCCGGACGCATCCTATTTCCAGGAAGTGCGCAAGATCTGCGACGAGAACAACCTGATCCTGATCTTTGACGAGGTCCAGGTAGGGATGGGGCGCACCGGCAAGATGTTCGCCCACGAACACTTCGGCATCACACCGGACATCATGACCCTCGCCAAGGCGCTCGCCGGCGGAGCCCCGATCGGGACCATGCTCGCCACCGACAAGCTGGCGGAATCCTTTACCCCGGGCACCCACGGCTCCACCTTTGGCGGCAACCCGCTGGTGACCGCCGCGGCGGTGGCCACCTTGCGCGCCATCCAGGAGGAAGGGATCCTGAACCACACCGAGGAGATCGGCGAATACCTGATGGGCGAGTTGGAGGCCCTGGGCAAGAGGTTCCCAAGCGTGATCATCGATGTGCGCGGCATCGGCCTCATGATCGGCGTGGAACTTGCCATCCCCGGCGGCGACATCGTCAAGACCGCCCTCTCCCGCGGGCTCTTGTTGAACTGCGCCCAGGAGAAGGTGCTCCGCTTCGTCCCGCCGCTCATCGTCGGGAAGAAGGAGGTGGACGAGATGATCGCCACCTTGACTCAGATTTTGGCCGAACTGTAGTTTTTTCCGCCGCATTGCCGGCTATCAACCTTAGAAGCGAGAACCAGCAAATATGAAAAAAGACTTCCTGGCACTGAGCCAGTTCACCAAGGCTGAACTGGACGCCATGTTTGCCCTGTGCAAGGACCTGAAAGCGAAGACCAAGAACCGCGAGGAGCACCACCTCCTCAAGGGCAAGTCGCTGGCCATGATCTTCGAGAAATCCTCGACCCGCACCAGGATCTCATTCGAGGTCGGCATGTACCAGCTGGGGGGGCACCCGCTCTTCATCTCCAGCAAGGACTCCCAGATGGGCCGCGGCGAGCCGATCAAGGACACCGCCCGCGTCATGGCCCGCTACTGCGACGGCGTCATGATCCGCACCTTCGCCCAGGAGACCGTTGAGGAATTCGCCAAGTATGCCTCCATCCCGGTCATCAACGGGCTCACCGACCTGCACCACCCCTGCCAGATCATGGCCGACGTGTTCACCGTGATCGAGCACAGGGGGAGCTACGACGGGCTCAAGTTCGCCTGGATCGGCGACGGCAACAACATGGCCAACTCCTGGATCGAGGCCGCCGCCATCTTCGGCTTCGACCTGACCCTCGCCTGCCCGGAAGGGTATGACCCGAACCAGCAAGTGCTGGCATGGGCCAAGGCGAACGGCTCCTCCAAGATCGTGATCACCCGCGACCCGAAAGAAGCGGCCAAGGACGCCGACGTCTTGAACACCGACGTCTGGGCCAGCATGGGTCAGGAAGAGGAGCAGAAGATCCGCGAGAAGGCCTTCGCCGGGTACCAGCTGAACGAAGAACTGCTCGATCTCGCCAAAGGTAACGCCATGGTGCTGCATTGCCTGCCGGCGCACCGCGGCGAGGAGATCAGCGACGAGGTCATCGAAGGTCCCCACTCCGCCGTCTGGGACGAAGCCGAAAACCGCCTGCACGTGCAGAAGGCCATCATGGCCACATTGATGAAATAATCCGATCGGTCGCCCAGCAACGGGCGGCCTGAGCGATCAACGACCAAAGGAGAACCCATGGCAAAAAAAGAAGTGAAAAAGATCGTCCTCGCCTATTCGGGCGGGCTTGACACCTCCATCATCCTCAAGTGGCTCAAAAATGAGTACGGCTGTGAGGTGGTGACGTTCTCCGCAGACCTGGGCCAGGGCGACGAGCTCGAGCCGGTGCGCGAGAAGGCATTCAAGACTGGCGCCGACAAGGTGTACATCGACGACCTGCGCGAAGAGTTCGTGCGCGACTTCGTGTACCCGATGTTCCGCGCCAACGCGATCTACGAGGGCTCCTACCTGCTGGGCACCTCCATCGCGCGCCCGCTGATCGCCAAGCGCCAGATGGAAATCGCCAAGATCGAGGGCTGCGACGCCGTCTCCCACGGCGCCACCGGCAAGGGCAACGACCAGGTCCGCTTCGAGCTGGCCTACTACCACTTCAACCCGGCCATCACCGTGGTCGCCCCGTGGAGGGAGTGGAAGCTGAATTCCCGCCAGGCGCTGATCAACTACGCCAAGCGCAACGACATCCCGATCCCGATCACCAAGAAGCGCCCGTGGTCTTCCGACCGCAACCTGCTGCACATCTCCTTCGAAGGGGGCATCCTGGAGGATACCTGGCTCGAGCCGCCCGAGAACATGTTCGTGCTGACCAAGTCCCCGGAAAAGGCGCCCAACAAGCCGCAGTACATCGAGATCGAGTTCGAGAAGGGTAACGCGGTCGCCGTCGACGGCGTGCGCATGACCCCGGCTCAGCTTTTGGCGCACCTGAACACCATCGGCGGCGAGCACGGCATCGGCCGCGTCGACCTCCTCGAGAACCGCTCGGTCGGCATGAAGTCCCGCGGCGTCTACGAGACCCCGGGCGGCACCATCCTGCGCGAGGCCCACATGGCGGTCGAGCAGATCACCATGGACCGCGAAGTCATGCACCTGCGCGACTCCCTGATCCCGCGCTACGCGGAGATGATCTACAACGGCTACTGGTTCGCTCCGGAGCGCGAGATGATGCAGTGCATGATCGACGAGTCCCAGAAGACCGTGAACGGCGTGGCGCGCCTCAAGCTCTACAAAGGGCACGTGCGCACCGTGGGCCGCAAGTCCGAGAGCGACTCCCTGTTCAACCTCGACTTCGCGACCTTCGAGAAGGACCAGGTCTACAACCAGGCGGACGCCGAGGGCTTCATCAAGCTGAACTCGCTGCGGCTCAGGATCCGTTCCCTGATGATGGCCAACAAGAACAAGTAGTTGAGCTGGCAGTAAAGGAGGGTCATAGGGGCACGAGGCTTTCGTGCCCCTATCCGCTTATATGGAGCAAAACGATTTCAAGGCCAGCCACATAGTCACTTCCGTGGTCGCCGTTATCATCGACACCGATGGCCGGGTGCTCCTCACCAAGCGGAACATTCCTCCCTTCCAGGGGGAATGGGTGATGCCTGGGGGGAAGATCGATCTCGGCGAACCGATCGTGGCGGCGCTCAAGCGCGAGGTCTGGGAAGAGGTGGGCCTCGAGGTGGAAGTTGGCAACCTCATCGACGTCTTTGAGCACGTGACGCCGGGCGAGGACAACTACCACTTCATCATCATCTACTACCGCTGCACGCCGCTTTACTGCGATGTGAACCACAACAAGGACGAAGTCGCCGAGGCCCGCTGGGTCGAGCCGGACGAGTTGGAGAGCTACAAGATCCCCGCCGGCGCACGCTTTATCCTTAGTAAGATCTTTACAAGCCGTGACTGATACAACGTCCCGGCGTTTGAGCTTGTTGCGTTGCAGGCTTTAAAAGCATTTTGTTAACGCAAAGACGCGAAGGCGCAAAGGGGAAAAACCATCCAATTTGTTATTGGGTTTTTCCTGGTGTCTTAGCGCCTCCGCGTCTTTGCGTTGAATATTGAGCTTTGATTTGCAGTCCGCTGTTCATTGTCAATTGTGCATTGTCAATTTGGGGTCCCTGCCCATGGTCAAGATCGTCGAGAAACACGTCCAGCTCGATTTCCCTCTGGGTCATCACCTGCACTGTCTCATCGCCCAGATCCCGAACCGGCTGCAGCGCCGCGACCACCTGTTCTCCCTGGTCAACCCGGAGGAGCAGTGGCACATGGTGCGCAGCGTTCTCGACCTGGTGGCCGACGGCGCCGGAAACCTGAAGCGGCTGCACTTCCTGATGTTCCCGGAGACCTCGGTCCCGGTCTCCCGCTTCGACGACCTGCTCGACATGATCACGGAGCACTTCCGCCCCAACACGGTCACCATGTTCGGCATGGAACAGATCCGTCTGGAGCAGTACCGGGCCCTTTTGACCCGCTTCCAGGATGACAACGCCGAAGCGCTGGACTGCGTGGAGCGCGACATCGACTCGGGCGACATCCTCGGCATGCCGGTCAACTGGTGCTGCATCGCCATCAAGGAAAGCAGCGGACGCCTGCGGGTCTTCCTGGAAGCGAAGACACACCCCTTCCGCGGCGAGGAGTTCCTGGACAAGGACCACGACCTGTACCGCGGGCGCCATTTCTACCTGTTCAGGGGCGAGCCGGCCTGCTTCAACTTCATGACGATCATCTGCCTTGATTACCTCTACCGGGACCTCTACTCCTCCAACATCAAGCAGATCATCGACCACTCCAACCGGCTGTTCTTCACCATGAGGCAGTCGCTGGACGCCCTCTTTGTGATCCAGTGCAACCCAAAGCCGGAGCACAGCGCCTACCGGGACGTGCTAACCGGCTTCTACGGCGAGCACCTTGAGGACACCCCGGGGGTGCGCGAGACGGTGACCGTGTTCGGCAACTGCTCCGACGAGAGCGAGATCGAAGGGGTGCGCTGCCAGGGGTGCTACGGGGTCTCCTCCGTGGCCATCAGCGCGCGCCACAAGATGTCGCCGGTCCAGGAGCGGGAGTTCGCCAGCGACGACTTCGGCGGCGCGCCGGTCTGCCGGCTCAGGTTTGGCACCGGGACCAGGCTCATCTATTTCAACCTGCCGCTCTACCACGAGCTCGACCCGAGGAGTTCGCGGGTACCGTTGAAGGTGCACACGGTGCTGCGCCGGACCGACAGCGGCTGGATCAAAGCAGGCGGCGAGGGGCAAATTCTCTAAAAGCGTTAAAGAAGTTGCAGTCCTATTAAAATCAGCAGCAGGAGATCGAAAGACATGTCCAAAGACAAACTGTGGGGTGGCCGTTTCACCCAGCCCACCGACAAGTTCGTAGAAGAGTTCACCGCCTCCATCAACTTCGACAAGCGCCTGTACCACCAGGACATCCGCGGCTCCATCGCCCACGCCACCATGCTGGGCAAGCAGGGGATCATCCCGATCAAGGACGTGGAGGAGATCGTGCACGGCCTCCGGGAAATCCTGGACAAGATCGAGGCAGGCGAATTCGACTTCTCGGTCTCCCTGGAAGACATCCACATGAACATCGAGGCGCGCCTCTCCGAGAAGATCGGCGACGCGGGCAAGAGGCTCCACACTGGCCGCTCTCGTAACGACCAGGTGGCGCTGGACATCCGCCTCTACCTCCGCGACGAGCTGGTGGAGATCTCCGCCTATATCGACCTGTTGATCGACGCGCTCATCTACCAGGCGGAGCAGAACCTGGGCGTCATGATGCCGGGCTTCACCCACCTGCAGACGGCGCAGCCGATCCTCTTCTCGCACCACATGATGGCCTACCACGAGATGCTCAAGCGCGACAAGGGGCGCATGGAAGACTGCCTGAAGCGCACCAACGTAATGCCGCTGGGCGCCGGTGCGCTGGCCGGGACCACCTTCCCCATCGACCGCGAGTACGTGGCCGAGCTGCTCGACTTCCCCGAGGTGACCCGCAACTCTCTCGACTCGGTCTCCGACCGCGACTTCGCCATCGAGTTCTGCGCGGCATCCTCGATCCTGATGATGCACCTGTCCCGCTTCGCCGAGGAGCTGATCCTCTGGTCCACCAGCGAGTTCAAGTTCGTCGACCTCTCCGACTCCTTCTGCACCGGCTCCTCCATCATGCCGCAGAAGAAGAACCCGGACGTCCCGGAGCTGGTGCGCGGCAAGACCGGCCGGGTCTACGGCAACCTGATGGCGCTCCTCACCCTGATGAAGTCGCTCCCCCTGGCCTACAACAAGGACATGCAGGAGGACAAGGAGCCGCTGTTCGACACCATCGACACCGTGAAAGGTTCGCTCAAGATCTTCGCGGACATGGTGCGCGAGATGAAGGTGAACGAGGCGCGCATGAAGACCGCCGCTGCCGCCGGGTTCTCCACCGCGACCGACGTGGCCGACTACCTGGTCAGAAAGGGGATCCCGTTCCGCGACGCGCATGAGATCGTCGGCAAGGCGGTGCGCTACTGCATCGAGAACGAGATGGACATTCCGGAACTGTCGCTGGCCGAGTGGCAGATCTTCTCGGCCCGCATCGAGGACGACATCTTCGCCTCCATCACCCTGGAAGCCTCGGTCAACGCACGCCGCGCGACCGGCGGCACTGCGCTGGAGCGGGTCAAGGCCGAGATCGCACGCGCCAAGGAAGGGCGTTAAACATGGCCGCCTCCCGTCGCTTCCTGCCGGCCCTGCTCCTGGCCGCCGCGCTCGCCGTCAGCTCCGGCTGCGGCAAGAAAGGCGCGCTGATCCCGCCCGAGGCACTGGTTCCGGCGCCGATCGCCACCCTGGCAACGGCGCAGAAAGGGGCCGAATTCCAGGTGAGTTGGACCGGGCCGGGCAAGCAGGAAAAGGGAGGCAAGCTGGAAGACCTGGCCGGGTTCCTGCTCTACCGGCGCAACGTGCTCCCTCCCGCGCAGGACTGCGAGGAGTGCCCGAACGCGTATAAGCAACTGGCGCTGGTCGATCTTGACCTCCCCGAAGGGGCGCGCCAGGTGGGAAGCCTCTGGATCTACGACGACTTCGACCTGAAAAAGGGGCAGACCTACCAGTACAAGGTGCGCTCCTACACCAAGAGCGGCGCGCAAAGCAAGGACTCCAACAAAGTGCGGCGCACGGCGGTCACCCCTCCCCTCCCCCCGGTGCTGGAGGCGGCCGGCTCGCCCAACGAGGTGACGCTGAACTTCGTGGGGCTACCCCCGGAGCAAGGTACCGCCACCGGGTACAACATCTACCGGAGCAAAAAGGGTGAGCCGATGCCGCTCGCCCCGCTCAACAAGGCACCGCTGGCGGGTAACACCTACCAGGACAAGGACGTCATCCTGGGCATCACCTACAGCTACGCCGTAACCAGCGTTGCCACCGTCGATGGCCAGGCCGTGGAGAGCGCCTCCTCCAACGTCACCGAAGCCGGGCTGGTGCTTCCGGACTAGGTTCCGTTGCCTTTTCAGCCCTTTCATGATAAAAACCGGGAACATCTTTTAACATCACGACGCCCCGCCAGGGGCGCATTTGGAGCAGTTATGAAGATCACGAGAAGTGAGGTGGAGCACGTAGCCAGGCTGGCGCGGTTGGAACTTTCCGACAGCGAGCTGGACACCTTCACCGGACAGATGGACGGCATCCTCGCCTACGTGGAGAAGCTGAACGCACTGGACACCGAGGGGATCGTACCGACCTCGCATGCGGTACCGATGGAGAACGCCTTCCGCCCCGACCAGCCCGCCGATTCCATCGGCGTGGAAGCCGCCCTCGCCAACGCGCCGCTGCGCGCGGAGAGCTTTTTCAGGGTGCCCAAGGTCATAGAATAGGAGTGTTTTGCAATGGAAATTTTCGACCTTACCATACACGAGCTGCACGAGAAGCTTAAGGCGAAGGAGGTTTCCTCCGTCGAGGCGACCCGCGCCATGCTGGAGCGCATCGAGGCGGTTGACGGCCAGGTGAACGCCTACATCACCGTCACGCCGGAGCAGGCGCTGGTCGAGGCTGAAGCCGCCGACAAGCGCATCGCCGCCGGCGACATCGCGCCCTTGACCGGCATCCCGGTTGGCCTCAAGG
The DNA here is from genome assembly GCF_016458235.1 of Geomonas propionica. GTDB lineage: Bacteria > Desulfobacterota > Desulfuromonadia > Geobacterales > Geobacteraceae > Geomonas > Geomonas propionica. The sequence goes on from NZ_JAEMHK010000012.1 coordinate 163,026, forward strand.
ATATCTTCATCACCAAGGGGATCCGCACCACCTGCGGCTCGCGCATTCTGGAAAACTTCGTCCCCCCCTACGACGGTACCGCAGTCGCCAAGCTCAAGGAGCAGGGCGCAGTCATCGTGGGCAAGCTGAACCAGGACGAGTTCGCCATGGGGAGCTCCAACGAGTCATCCTACTTCGGACCGGTTAAGAACCCGTGGGATCTGGAGGTCACCCCGGGTGGTTCCTCCGGCGGCTCCGCTGCCGCCATCGCCGCGCGCACCGCGACCGCGACCCTCGGCACCGACACCGGCGGCTCCATCCGCCAGCCCGCCTCGCACTGCTCCTGCGTGGGTCTTAAGCCGACCTACGGCCGTGTTTCCCGCTACGGCGTGATCGCCTACGCCTCGTCGCTGGACCAGGTCGGCCCGCTCACCCGTGACGTCACCGACGCCGCACTCCTTTTGGGTGCAGTGGCCGGGCATGATCCCAAGGACTCCACCTCCGTGAACACGCCGGTTCCCGACTACGCAGCCGGTCTGCAGGCGGGGGTAAAGGGGCTGAAGATCGGCCTTCCCAAGCAGTACTTCATCGAGGGTCTCGACCCGGACGTGAAGCGCGCTATGGATGAGGCGATCGCGCTCTACAAGAGCCTGGGCGCCGAACTGCGCGAGGTGAGCCTGCCGCACACCGAGTACGCGGTTGCCACCTACTACCTGATCGCCACCGCCGAAGCGAGTTCCAACCTGGCGCGCTACGACGGCGTCCGCTTCGGCCACCGCGCCGACGACGCCCGCGGCTTGAAGGAGATGTACGCCAAGTCCCGCGCCGAGGGCTTCGGCTCCGAGGTGAAGAGAAGGATCATGCTCGGCACCTACGCGCTCTCCTCCGGGTACTACGACGCTTACTACGTCAAAGCCCAGAAGGTCAGGACCCTGATCATGCAGGACTTCCTGAACGCCTTTAACGAAGTGGATGTGCTCTTGACCCCGATCGCACCGACGCCCCCCTTCAAGATCGGCGAGAAGCTGGCGGACCCGCTGCAGATGTACCTTTCCGACATCTTCACCATTCCGGTGAACCTGGCCGGCACCTGCGGCATCAGCATCCCCGCCGGTTTCAGTGCCGCCGGTCTTCCCATCGGTCTGCAGCTGATCGGCAAGCCGTTCGGTGAAGCGACCATCCTCTCCACCGCCTACGCGTTCGAGAAGGAGACCCAGTGGCACCTGAAGAAGGCGCCGCTGTAAAACCTAAAACCATTGGCCACGGAGAAAATCTGAGAACTTCGGAGAAAACCGTGAGCCTAAAAAGACTTACAAGACTTTGGTTTAACCCAAAAGCTTTTGTGTTTGGTTTTCTCAGATTTACTCAGATTTTCTCCGTGGCTAACGGTTTACAGCCTTTCGGTTTTTTGGAGCTCACATGAAATATCAGGTTGTCATCGGGCTTGAGGTGCACACCCAGCTCACCACCAACACCAAGATCTTCTGCGGCTGCTCGACCCGCTTCGGCGCAGAGCCGAACTCGCAGACCTGCCCGGTCTGCCTCGGCTTCCCCGGCGCGCTGCCGGTGCTCAACAAGCAGGTGGTCGAAAACGCCATCCTCGCGGGACTCGCCACCAACTGCTCCATCACGCAGAGAAACGTGTTCGCCAGGAAGAACTACTTCTACCCGGACCTCCCCAAGGGGTACCAGATCAGCCAGTTCGACCTCCCCATCTGCCAGCACGGCCACCTGGACATCGAGGTGGACGGCGAGCAGAAACGGATCGGCATCACCCGCATCCACATGGAGGAGGACGCCGGCAAGCTGGTGCACGCCGACATCCCCGGGGTGGACGATTCCTGCGTCGACTTGAACCGCGCCTGCACCCCGCTCCTGGAGATCGTCTCCGAGCCGGACATGCGCTCGCCGGACGAGGCCATCGCGTATCTTAAGAAGCTGCACCAGATCGTCATGTACCTGGGCATCTGCGACGGCAACCTGGAGGAAGGAAGCTTCCGCTGCGACGCCAACGTTTCCCTGATGCCGGTCGGCTCCACGGTCTTCGGCACTCGTGCGGAGCTTAAGAACATCAACTCCTTCAAGTTCATCAAGCAGGCGATCGAGTACGAGATCGAGCGCCAGGCGGAGATCCTCGACGACGGCGGCAAGGTAATCCAGGAAACCCGCCTCTTCGACCCCAACACCGGCACCACGCGCTCCATGCGCGGCAAGGAAGAGGCGCACGACTACCGCTACTTCCCGGACCCGGACCTCGTTCCGGTGCTGATCACGGACCAGTGGATCGAGGACGTGCGCGCCACCCTGCCGGAACTGCCGGAGGCGAAGCGTGCCCGCTACGTCGCGGAGCTGGGCCTTCCCGAGTACGACGCCGAGGTGCTGGTGTCGAGCCGCGAACTGGCGCAGTACTACGAGGAGACCGTCGCCCTGTTCCCACAGGCTAAGACGGTATCCAACTGGGTCATGGGTGAAGTCTCCCGCGCGCTCAACGAGGACAACAACCGCTCCATCACCGACTGCCAAGTGACGCCGGCGCTCTTGGCCGACCTCTTGAAGCTGATGGAGAAGGGAACCATCTCCGGCAAGATCGCCAAGACCGTGTTCGACGAGATGTACAAGACCGGCAAGGCGCCGGAGAAGATCGTCGAGGAGAAAGGCCTGGTGCAGGTTTCCGACACCGGCGCCATCGAGGCGATGGTGGACGAAGTGCTCAACAACAACCCGGCCCAGGTCGAACAGTACCGGGGCGGCAAGGAAACCGTCTTCGGCTTCTTCGTCGGCCAGGTGATGCGCGCTTCCAAAGGCAAGGCCAACCCGGCCGTGGTCAACGAGCTGCTGCTGAAAAAGCTTAACGGCTAAAGACAAAGGCGTTTAACAGGGATAAAGGGGATAAAAGGGATAGATCAAAAGATTTGCTTTTATCCCCTTCATCCCTTTTATCCCTGTTAATTGCTTTTGGTTTAAACGTAAAGGAACGAGGTACGACATGTCCTTCAGAACCATAGAGTGGCGCGACAACAAGGTGATCATGATAGACCAGACCCGGCTTCCCGCCGAGGAGGTCTACAACGAATATACGGACTTCCAGGGGGTCGCCGAGGCGATCCGCGGCATGGTGGTCCGCGGCGCTCCCGCCATCGGCATCGCCGCCGCCATGGGTGTCGCCATCGGTGCACGCGAGATCATCGCGGACAGCTTCGACACCTTCTACCGCCAGCTCGAGAACGTCTGCGACGTGCTTGGCCGCACCCGCCCCACCGCGGTCAACCTCTTTTGGGGACTGGAGCGCATGAAACGGGTGGCGCTGCAGCACAAGGAACTCGACCTCAACTCGATTCGTGAAATCCTCAAGGCGGAGGCTATCAGCATCGAGGCGGAAGACCTTGCCATCTGCAAGGAAATCGGCCGCCACGGCGCCGCCCTGGTCAAGGAGGGTGCTTCCATCCTGACCCACTGCAACGCCGGGGGGCTCGCCACCGCCGGCTACGGCACCGCGCTCGGCGTGATCCGCGGCGCGCACGAGGCGGGCAAGAACATCCGCGTCTTCGCCGACGAGACCCGCCCCTGGCTCCAGGGCGCACGCCTCACCGCCTGGGAACTGATGAAGGATTCCATCCCGGTGACCCTCATCTCCGACAACATGGCCGGCTGGCTCATGAAGAGCGGGCAGATCGACTTCTGCGTGGTCGGCGCCGACCGCATCGCCGCCAACGGCGACACCGCCAACAAGATCGGCACCTACTCCGTCGCTGTGCTGGCCAAAGAGAACCGCATCCCGTTCTACGTCGCCGCGCCGATCTCCACCCTGGACCTGAAGCTCGCCAACGGCGACCAGATCCCCATCGAAGAGCGCAGCTCCGAAGAGGTCACCAAGGTGCAGGGCGTCAGCATTGCACCAGAAGGGGTCAAGGTGAGAAACCCCGCCTTCGACGTGACCCCCGCCCGCTACATCACCGGCATCATCACCGAAAAAGGGGTGGTGCGCGGCGACTACGAGAGGGAGCTGAAGGCACTGGTCGGACTATGAGCCGCCTCGCCGACCTGGCCGCGCTGCTTCTTTCCGAGCTCTCCGAGCCGGACAAGGGGGACCTGTCCCACCAGTTGGAACAGGTCGGCTTCAGCTACGGCGCGCGCACGGTCGAAAACCTGAGACTCCTTTCCGAAGTGCTGCCTGGCGAACGCCTTATCGAACTGGCGCTCGCCGCACTCGCCACGCCGCTGCCGGACATGGCGCTGAACGGCTTTGAACGCATCAGCGCTGTGGTGCCGCGCGAGGCCCTGCTAGAGATCTGCTCCCGCCGGGCCCTCAACATCCAGTTGATGAACATCTGCGGTTCCTCCCCCTTCCTGACCAACATCATCTGCCGCGACCCATCCTACCTGCAGCGCCTTTTCATCGAACGCGAGATCATGCAGCGCCGCAGTGAAGAAGAGATGCTCCAGGCCCTGCGCGAGCGCGTCCCGCAGGGAACCAGCTACGCCGACCTCTACTCCCACCTGCGCCGCTTCAAGTACGCCGAGATGCTGCGCATCGCCGCACGTGACCTCAATGGGCTCTCCCCCCTGGAGGAGGTAACCTCCGAACTTTCCTCGCTCGCCGCGGCCACCCTGCAAATCGCCTACGAAGCGGCCTTCGCCCAACTGGTTCAGGAGCACGGCACGCCGATGGAGCAGAGCCCCGACGGCCTGGTCGAGGCGGAATTCACCATCATCGGCATGGGCAAGTTCGGCGGCAGGGAACTCAACTTCTCCTCCGACATCGACCTCATCTACTTCTATTCTTCCGATAAGGGCGAAAGCATCGGCATCCCGGACGGACGCGGCGGCTTCAAGAGCAAGCTCTCCCTGCACGCCTTCTTCGTGAAGCTGGCCGAGATGGTGAGCCGCGCCATCTCCCAGGTCACCGAGGACGGTTTCGTGTTCCGCGTCGACATGGGGCTGAGGCCCGACGGCAAGGCCGGGGACCTTGCCAGTTCCATGCGCTCCGCCGAGGTCTACTACGAGGCGTGGGGCCAGTCCTGGGAGCGCGCCGCGATGATGAAAGCGCGCCCGGTCGCCGGTTCCATCGAACTGGGCGAGAGGATCCTGACCGCGCTGACCCCGTTCATCTACCGCCGCTACCTCGATTACAACCTGATCGAGGACATGATGGCGATGAAGAAGAAGATCGACGCCTCCCTGGCCCGAAACCAGGAGGGGGAGGTCAACATCAAGCTCGGGCGCGGCGGCATCCGGGAGATCGAATTTTTCATCCAGGCGCTGCAGTTGGTCTACGCCGGCAAGAACCCGCAGCTGCGCGAGCGCAACTCCCTCAAGGCCCTGCAGACGCTGCACCATGCGCGCATCATCAAGGAAGCCGACTGCACCGCCCTCTCTGACGCCTACCGCTTCCTGCGCACCGTGGAGCACCGGATCCAGGTGGTGCAGGAACGGCAGACCCACGCACTGCCCCGCAAGGACGAGGAACTGCACGCGCTGGCCAGGCGTTGCGGCTACCTCAGGAAGGATGGGCTGCAGCGCTTCCGCGAAACGCTGGAAGGGCACCGGCGCGCCGTCTCCGCCATCTATGGCGACCTGTTCCTGTCGCGCGACGAGAAGATCAAGGAGGAGGTGCTCCCCGAGGTGCACTTCTTCTTCGACCACAACGCGGACCCGGACCTGATCAAGGACATGCTCGAGGAGCGGCATTTCGAGCACGCCGACGCCGCCTACGAGAACCTCCTGGTGCTGCGCGACGGCCCGGCCAAGGTCAACTTGACCGAACAGGGACGGCGCACCCTGGAGAAGATCGCCCCGTTGTTTTTGCAGGAGGTCTTCCACAGCCCGGACCCCGACCTCGCGCTGGCGAACCTGGAGCGCTTCCTCTCCTCGCAGAGGACCCGCTCTTCGATCTACGCCCTGCTGGCCGAGAACCGCGACATCTTAAAGCTCCTCACCTCGATGTTCGGCATGTCCGAGTTCCTCTCCAAGATCTTCATCGGACACCCGGAGCTCTTGGACAGCATGACCACGCGCGGCTACGCGTACCTGCAGAAGGAACGCGCCACCATGGCCCAGGAGCTGGACGGTTTCATCACCCAGGCAGACGGCTTCGAAGAGCAGCTGGACGCCATGCGCAGCTACCGCCACGAGGAGTTCCTGCGCATCGGCATGAACGACATCTACGGCAAGATGAAGCAGCCCGAGGTGGCGCAGCAGTTGACCGACTTGGCCGACGTGACCCTCGCTGAGGCCTGCTGCATAGCGACCGGGGAATTGTCCCGCTTCGGCCGTCCCATGGTGGTCGAAGAGGACGGCAGCAGACACGAGGCGGCCTTCGCCGTCGTGGCAATGGGCAAGCTGGGCGGCTTCGAGTTGAACTACCACTCCGACCTCGACGTCATCTACATCTACGACGGGCAGGGGTTCACCGACGGTGAGAAGAGCATCACCAACCGCGAGTACTTCTCGAAACTCGGGCAGAAGATCATCCTGGTGCTGACCACGCAGACCCGCGAGGGGTACGCCTACAAGATCGACACACGGTTGCGCCCCTCCGGCAACGCCGGACCGCTGGTCACCTCTATCGAGGCCTTCCAGGCCTACCACGCCACCGAGGCGCAGATCTGGGAGCGTCAGGCGCTCACCAAGGCGCGGGTCACCTACGGCGATCCTCGCCTGAAGGATAAGGTGGAAAAGGTCATTGAGCAGACGGTGTACGGCTCCAGCGCCGACGATACCGTGCGCCAGGAGATCCACCGGCTCAGGATGCGCATGGAGAACGAGCTGGCCAAGGAATCTAGCGGCAGCTACAACATCAAGACCGGCCGCGGCGGCATGGTCGACGTCGAGTTCATCATCCAGTTCCTGCAGTTGAAGTACGGCTGCGAGCACCGCGAGATCCGCAGTTCCAACAGTCTCGAAGCGATCGACGCCATGCGCATCCTTGGCATCATCACGGAGCCCGATTTCCAGGCGCTGGCCGAGGGGTATCGTTTCCTGCGCCGACTGGAGAACCGGCTAAGGATCATTCACGACTACTCGATGAACGACCTGGGCGGCCCGCTCAAGTACCTGAACAAGCTGGCCAGGAGGCTTGGCTACGATCCGATGCTGAAGAACCCTGGGCAGGCGCTCATGGCGGATTACGAACGGGTCACCGAGGCCGTGCGCGAGGTGTACGGCAGGATTTTGGGTGGCGAGGCGGCAAGCGACCAGGCGCCCGTCGATTAAGGCACCTGTAGGGGCGAATAATATTCGCCCGCCTTTAGCGATGCCGCAATGAAGGCTAAACGTTCGACGCCTGCAGAGACGGCGCCCGCGGTTGGGCGAATGATTATTCGCCCCTACAGATCTAGTCAGATGGTCCCCCCATACGGGGGCTTTTTTATTCAGGAGGCGACATGGAAGTACGGATTTACTACGAAGACACCGACGCGGGCGGGGTGGTGTACCACTCCAACTACATAAGCTACATGGAAAGGGCCAGGACGGAATTTCTGAGGGGACACGGGCTGTCAGTCCGCGAGATGCACGACATGGGGATCATCTTCCCCGTGGTTGCCATCGAGGCGAACTTCCGTGCGCCGGCCCGGTTGGACGACCTCTTGGTGGTGCGCACCCAGATCACCACGTTGAAGAACAGTTCGTTCACGGTGGCGCAGCAGGTGGTCCGGAAGGAAGACGATAAATTGCTGGTGGAGGCGAAGGTGACGCTGGCCTGCGTCAGCCCGGAGATGAAGGCGCGACGCCTGCCCAACGAGATCAGGGAGTTGTTCACGAGATTGTTGGAGGAGAGCCTGCAGGATGGGTGAGGAAGGAGGGGACTGGCTCCGCCAGGTGCCTGTCCCCCTACTGCTCGAAGTTTTGGAGGAGAGCCAGCAGGAAGGTTGACGTCTACGCCGTTACCCCCCTTTCGCAAAGGGGGAAGGGGAAGGTCGAAGCTCTAAGGGGACAGGCACCTGGCGGAGCCAGTCCCCTAGAGGTCAGTTGCCGTCTGCGGTGGGCGGGTTCTTCTTCTCCCGGCGCTCCTCGAGCAGCATCTCGACGGCCAGGATGAAGACACCGACGCAGATGGCGGAGTCGGCGATATTGAAGGCGGGCCAGTGGTGCCCTTTCCAATGCACGTCGAGAAAGTCGATGACCTCGCCCAGGCGTACCCGGTCGATCATGTTGCCCAGTGCGCCGGAGAAGATCAGCGACAACGAGGCGACGTTCCAGATCTGCTCATCCCGCATCTTGCTCACCGCCACCAAGATCACGATGAGCGCGATGCTCGAAACCAGCAGGAAGAAGGGAAGCCGATAGCTCGAAGAAGCCAGAATCCCGAAGGCGGCTCCCTTGTTGCGCAGATAGGTGATGTTGAAGAATCCTTCGATGACGGGATAGGAGCTGTGCAGGGTCATACTCTTGTCGATGTAGACCTTGCTCCACTGGTCCAGAACCAGCACCAGCGCCGAAACCGCTGCGAGGATGATGTATTTTGGTTTCATAGGGTCCTTTAGAAGTTGGTCCGAGGTCCCCTCTCCCTCCGGGAGAGGGCCTGGGTGAGGGTATCGCCGGCGGCACCGCCCTCACCCGCCCTTCGGGCACCCTCTCCCAGAGGGAGAGGGTAATCCAATCAAAGATTTAGCTACCTATTTCACTGCCGCCAGGCACTTCGGGCAGATGCCTGCGTGCTCTGCATCCTGCCCCAGTTCTTCGCTGTAGCACCAGCAGCGCTCGCACTTCTCGCCGGGAGCCGCGCTGACGCCCACCTCGAGTCCTTCAATCCCTTCCGCAACGCAGACCTCGCCGGATGCTTCGCCGGCAAGCGCCGCTTTCGAGACGATGAAGATCTCGGCAAGCTGGTCCGCGTAATCCTTCAGGAGCGCCTCGGTCTCGCCGGAGGCCTTGATGGCGACGGCGGCATCGAGGGAGTGCCCGATCACCTTCTTGACGCGGGCCAGTTCGAGCGCCTTGGAGACCTCGGAGCGGATCTTGATAATCTTCTCCCAGCGCACGGACAGCGCGTCGTCCTTGACCTCGGGGGTGAGCGCCGGGAAGAGCGCCAGGTGCACGCTCGACTCGCGGGTTCCCGGCATCTCGGCCCAGACTTCCTCGGCGGTGAAGGAGAGCACCGGCGCCACCATGCGCACCAGAGCGTCGAGCACCTTGTACACCACGGTCTGGCCGCTTCTCCTGGCCAGCGAGTCCTTCTTCGAGGTGTAGACGCGGTCCTTGAGGATGTCGAGGTAGAAGGCGCTCATCTCGACGGTGCAGAAGCCGTTCACCGCGTGGTAGAGGATGTGGAACTCGCTGTCGGTGTAGGAGGCAAGCACCTTCTCCTTCAAAAGCTCAAGCTGGTGCATGGCCCAGCGGTCCAGCTCCGGCATCTGCTCGAACGGGACGCAGTCGGTGTCGGGGTTGAAGTCGTGGATGTTGCCCAGGATGTAGCGGCAGGTGTTCCTGATACGGCGATAGCTCTCGGAGAGCCGGGTCAGGATCTCCTGGGAGATGCGCAGGTCGTCGCGGTAGTCCTGCGCGGCCACCCAGAGGCGCAGCACGTCGGCGCCGAACTTCTTGATGACGTCTTCCGGCGCCACCACGTTGCCCACGGACTTGCTCATCTTGCGGCCGGCGCCGTCCATGACGAAGCCGTGGGTGAGCACGTTTTTATAGGGAGCGCGGCCGCGGGTACCGACGCTGGCGAGAAGCGACGAGTGGAACCAGCCGCGGTGCTGGTCGCTACCTTCCAGGTACATGTCGGCCGGGGAGCCCAGGTTGTCGCGCAGCTCGAGGACGGCGGCGTGCGAGGTGCCGGAGTCGAACCAGACGTCGAGGATGTCCCCTTCCTTGTCGAACTCGTCCTTGCCGCAGGAAGGGCAGGTGGTCCCTTCCGGCAGGAATTTAGCAGCATCCCAGTCGTACCAGATGTCGGAGGTGTGCTCGGCGAAGAGGTCGGCGATCTGGTGCATGATCTTGCCGTCGGCCATGACGTGGCCGCAGCTCTTGCAGTAGAAGGCGGCGATGGGCACGCCCCAGGAACGCTGGCGGGAAACGCACCAGTCGGGGCGGTTCTCGATCATGCCGTAGATGCGCTCGCGACCCCACTTCGGGATCCAGTTCACGGTGTTGATCTCGGTGAGCGCCTTGCCGCGCAGGTCGTTCTTCTCCATGGAGATGAACCACTGCTCGGTGGCGCGGAAGATGACCGGCTTCTTGCAGCGCCAGCAGTGCGGATAGGAGTGGGAGATCTCCCTGGAGCCCAGCAGCGCGCCGACCTCGGTCAGCTTCTCGATGACGTTCTTGTTGGCGTCGAAGACGAACTGGCCGCCGAAGAACTCGATGTTCTCGTAGAAGCGGCCGCGGTTGTCGACCGGGTTGTAGATGTCGAGTCCTGCCGCGAGGCCGAGTTCGTAGTCTTCCTGGCCGTGACCGGGCGCGGTGTGGACGCAGCCGGTGCCGGCTTCCAGGGTGACGTGCTCGCCCAGGAGGATGATGGAATCCTGGTCATAGAACGGGTGGCGGGCCATCTTCTTCTCGAGGATCCTGGACGGGAACTTAGCCAGCACGGTCCCCTCGGCGCCGATCTCCTTCAGGAAGCTCTCCTTCAGGCCGTCGGCCACGATGACCACGTCGCCGCTGTTGAGCGCGAGCGCCACGTACTCCAGTTCCGGATGGATGGCGATGGCAAGGTTCGCCGGCAGCGTCCACGGGGTGGTGGTCCAGATCACCATGGAGGCTTTCTTACCGGCCAGCTCGGGCACCGCGCCGCCGAGATCCTCTTTGAGCGGGAACTTGACGAACACGGAGGGGGACTTGTGGTCGGCGTACTCCACCTCGGCCTCGGCCAGCGCCGTGCCGCAGGAGGAGCACCAGTGCACCGGCTTCTTCCCCTTGTAGAGGCCGCCGTTCTCGGCGAAGGTGGCCAGTTCGCGGGCGGTCGCCCCCTCGTAGCTCGCGTTCATGGTCAGGTACGGCTCGTTCCAGTCGCCGAAAATGCCCAGGCGCTCGAACTCGGCGCGCTGGATGGCGACGAACTTGGCGGCGTACTCGCGGCAGAGCTTGCGCATCTCCAGCTTGGAGATCTCGTGCTTCTTGGAACCGAGGTTCTTCTCCACCTGCAGTTCGATGGGAAGACCGTGGCAGTCCCAGCCCGGCACGTAGGGGGCGGTGAAGCCTTCCATGCGCTTGCTCTTCAGCACGATGTCCTTGAGGATCTTGTTCAGCGCGTGGCCGATATGGATGTGACCGTTGGCGTAGGGGGGGCCGTCGTGCAGCACGTAGCGCGGCTTGCCCTTGCCGGCCTCCTCGATCTTGTGGTGTATGTCAACCTCTGCCCACTGCTTGAGCATCTCGGGCTCGCGCTGGGGAAGATTTCCCTTCATCGGGAAGTTGGTGATCGGGAGATTGAGAGTGTCTTTGTAATCCATGTAAACGGCCTCCGAACTTTCAGTTTAAGCCATGAGAGAAACGACTTAAGCTACAAGCAATAGGGAGGAATGTCAAGCGCAAACAAGGATTTCCGCACCTTACGGCTCAACCGCCCCGACCCGAATCGTTAGGGTTTTACGAAGGGGAGGTGACAAATCCTGCGACAATGATGTATAAATCGCCTGCACCGTCAGTGCGTCCACTTTTCCAGTGCTGTGACAGTACTCCGGAGATTTATGAGCCAAAAGAGCGAACTTTCCTACTGGGGTGGTATTGTCAAGGCGCTGGGCCTCGTGTTCGGGGACATCGGCACGAGCCCCATCTATACCCTGACCGTCGTATTCGCGATGACCAAGCCCACCGTGTCCAACGTGTACGGCATCCTCTGCCTGGTCTTTTGGACCATGACCATTCTGGTCACGGCGGAGTACGCATGGCTTGCCATGAGCCTCGGCAAGAAGGGTCAGGGGGGCGAGATCGTGCTCCGAGAGATCATCATCAAGCTCTTCCGCAAGGGGCGCGTGCTCGCATTCGCGGGATTTCTTTCCTTCCTGGGGGTGTCACTCCTTTTGGGCGACGGCGTTATCACCCCTGCCATCTCAATCCTCTCGGCGGTCGAGGGCCTGCTGCTCATCCCCGGGCTCGAGGCGACACGGCAGGGGGTGCTGGTCGGCATCGCCGCGCTCATCGCCATCACCCTCTTCTTTGTCCAGTCGCGCGGCACCGACAAGATCACCGGCATCTTCGGCCCCATCATGATCCTGTACTTCGGCGCTCTCTTCGTCTCGGGCCTGGTCTCGGTTTCGGGCACCCCGGAGATCGTGGGCGCCATCAACCCCGTGCACGCCATCAACTTCTTCCGGGAGAACGGCATAGCAGGCTACTTCGTCCTTTCCGAGGTGATCCTATGCTCGACCGGCGGCGAGGCTCTCTACGCCGACATGGGACACCTGGGCAAGAAACCGATCATCCGCGCATGGTACTTCGTTTTCGCCGCGCTCTACATGAACTACCTGGGACAGGGAGCGCACCTGCTGCAAAATCCCGACAGCAAGAACATCCTGTTCTCCATGATCCAGGGCCAGTCGCCGCTGCTGTACATCCCGTTCCTGGTCCTCACCATCTTCGCCACCATCATCGCGTCGCAGTCCATCATCAGCGGGGTTTTCTCCATCGTGTACCAGGGGATTACCACGCGCCTCATGCCGCTTTTCAAGGTCGACTACACCTCGACCCACATGCAGTCGCAGATCTACATCGGCGCGGTGAACTGGACTCTTATGTGCGCGGTCATCTTCGTCATGTTCTTCTTCCAGAAGTCCGGCAACCTCGCTGCGGCCTACGGCATGGCGGTCACCGGGTCGATGACCATCACCGCCATCATGATGATCATGGTATTCTCGAAAACCACGAAGAAGTGGAAGGTTCCCGTCGTCTGCGTGATCGCCGTCATCGACGTGATCTACTTCACCTCGACCTTCCCCAAGTTCGTACACGGCGCCTACTGGTCCATCATTCTGGCCTCTATCCCCTTCATCACCATCCAGGTCTGGACCCACGGCCAGCGCCACCTCTACCGCGCACTGCGCCCGCTCGACCTCGACATTTTCCTCCTCTCCTACGAGCAGATCTACGCTAAGGCGAAGAACATCCCGGGCACCGCCCTCTTCTTCATCAAGGCACTCGATGTGATCCCGCCCTACATCGTGCACTGCATGATCCGCTCGAACATCATCTACGAGAGGAACGTGCTCATCTCCATCGTGCGCACCGACGAGCCGTTCGGCAACATCGCTCGCCACAAGAAGGATGTTGGGACCGGGCTGGAATTCTTCCAGATTAGTGCCGGCTATATGGAGGTGCTGGACATTGAGAAACAACTGAAGGAGCACGGCATCCAGGAGAAGGTCATCTTCTACGGTGTGGAGGACATCGAGACCAGGAACCCGGTCTGGAGGCTTTTCGACCTGATCAAGAAGGTCACCCCGAACTTCGTGCAGTTCAACAAGCTTCCCGCCGCCAAGTTGCAGGGTGTGGTGACTCGGGTGGAGATGTAGACATACCGGCACTTTTCGCGGTTTTTCTTGTCACCGGTTGAGAGCGGTGCTATAAGTTGCGCGCTGTTACCCAACCGGAGGCGTACTCCATGCCGAAACACGAACAATCATACTGGGGCGGTGTAGTGAAATCGATGGGGCTGGTCTTCGGCGACATCGGCACGAGCCCCATCTATACCCTTTCCGTCATCTTCGCCCTCACCAAGCCGACCCCCGACAACATCTACGGGATCCTGTCGCTGATCGTGTGGACCCTGTTCATCCTGGTCACCGTCGAGTACGCCTGGCTCGCCATGAGCCTCGGCAGAAAGGGCGAAGGGGGGACCATCGTCTTGAAGGAGATCCTGGTTCGCCTGCTCAAGGGTGGGCGCTCCATGGGTTTCATAGGCCTGCTCTCCTTCGTCGGAGTGTCGCTCTTATTGGGGGACGGCGTCATTACGCCGGCCATTTCCATACTTTCCGCCGTCGAGGGTCTGGAGCTGATACCGGCTACGGCCAACCTGTCCCAGGCAGGCGTCATCGCCATCGCCGCCACCATCGCCGTCATCCTGTTCATCTTCCAATCCAAGGGAACCGACAAGGTGGCAGGCGCTTTCGGCCCCCTGATGGTGCTCTGGTTCTCGGCTCTCACCCTGTCCGGCATGATCGCCATCGGGGGACACCCCGAGGTGCTCAAGTCGATTTCACCCTGGTACGCCATCAAGTTCTTCCTCGACAACGGCATGTCCGGCTTCTTCGTTCTTTCCGAGGTCATCCTGTGCGCCACGGGAGGGGAGGCGCTCTACGCGGACATGGGACACCTGGGCAGAAAGCCGATCGTACGGGCATGGTACTTCGTTTTCGTCGCGCTAGTGATCAACTACCTGGGGCAAGGCGCCTTCCTGCTGGAACACCAGCATGAGAAGAACACCCTGTTCGCCATGATCCAAGGCCAGTCCCAGATCCTGTACATCCCCTTTTTGCTGCTTACCATCCTGGCCACGGTGATCGCGTCGCAGGCCCTGATCAGCGGCGTGTTCTCCATCATCTACCAGGGGATCACCACCAGGATCATGCCACTCATGAAGGTGGACTACACCTCCAGCCACTTGAAATCCCAGATCTACATCGGCTCGGTCAACTGGACCCTGATGGTGGCGGTCCTCTTCATCATGCTGCTCTTCAAGAAGTCGGAGAACCTGGCGGCGGCCTACGGCCTCGCCGTCACCGGCAGCATGACCATCACCGGCATCATGATGACCATAATCTTCGCCAACACCACCAAGAAGTGGAAGGTCCCCATCGCGATAGCGGTCACCCTGATCGATTTCGTGTTCCTGATCGCCAACCTGAACAAGCTGCCGCACGGCGGTTACTGGTCCCTCATCCTCGCCTCGATCCCGTTCCTGACCATCCTGCTCTGGACCAAGGGGCAGCGCGCCCTGTACAAGGCGCTCAAGCCGCTGGACTCGGAAACCTTCCTGCTCTCCTACGAGCAGATCTACGCGAAAAAGCGCACCATCCCCGGCGTCGGCCTGTTTTTCACCCGCGAGTGGGCGGTGGTACCGCCGTACGTGGTGCACTGCATCATCCGCAGCAACATCATCTACGAGCGCAACGTCTTCATCTCCATCATCAGGACCGACGAGCCGTTCGGGGTCTCCTACAAGCTGACCGAGAACCGTGGTCCCGGGCTGGACTCCTTCGAGATCTTCGCCGGCTACATGGAGGTGATCGACATCGAGACGCTCCTGAAGAAGAACGACATCAACGAGAAGGTCATCTTCTACGGCGTCGAGGACATCACCACCAACAACCCGATCTGGAAGATCTTCAACGCCATCAAGAAGCTGAGCCCGAACTTCGTCCAGTTCAACCAGCTCCCCGCCAGCAAGCTGCAGGGGGTCCTGACCCGCGTCGAGATGTAACTCTTTTCTTCCCCCTCGCCCTCCGGGAGAGGGGCAGGGGTGAGGGCGTTATTCTGAAGATGAAACAACAAGGGCCGCTTCCCTCTATGGGAGCGGCCCTTTTCATTGTTGGCGGTGTGTGTGGGGGAGGCGGTTGGCTAGACGGTTTCCAGCAGGTGGCCCCATTCATCCTTCATCTGGATCCGGTGCAGGGCGTTCAGACCGTTCACCTCGTAGAAGATCTGGTCCGCCTCCTCCTGGGAGAGCCCAACCTTGGGGCGCACCCCCATCCAGTGACTGAAGTTGCCGGAGGGAGATTCCAGCGGGCGCGGCAGCGGCGGTCCCGGCTTGTACTTCTTCTCCACGAAGATCGCCGCCTCGTACTGGCGGCCGTGTTTCACCAGGCAGATTTCCAGCAAAGAACCGGTGTTCTGCAGCACGCGCTCGATGATAACTTCCTGCACTTCCATATCGTTGGGCATCTCCGTGTATTCGCTCATAGCAATCTCTCCGTTTTCCCCGCTACGGGGCCTTGTGTTTGATCCTTCCCTCTCTTCGGCCGGGACGGCGCTGAACTTTAGGTCTTTTGGAAAGTTTGGGTGCTACTTCGCTGACGCCCGTTCTTGCTCGGGGCAAGCCAGGCGCAGCTTTACGATCAGCGGCAGGTGATCCGAGGCGACCTGGGTCAGCTTGGTGCGCGGGATCAGTTCGCTCTCGACGACAAGGTCGGGCGAGATGAAGATGTGGTCGAAACGGACGATAGGCATGTTGCTCGGAAAGGTGCACTGGGTGTGGCCGAACTTGAGCCGCTCCTGCTCATCCTGGAGCGCGTTTCTCAGGCGCTTGTGGATGCTCCAGCTCGGCAGGGCGTTGAAGTCGCCGCAGAGCACCACCGGGGGGCGGCAGTCGGGATGCGCGAGCCACTCGGGGCCGGTCAGGACCTTGGCCTGGTAGTTGCGCTCCTGCGGGGTGAGACCCAGGTGGGTGTTCACCACCTGCAGTTTCTGCCCGTACACCTCGATCTCCACCCACAGCACGCCCCGCGGCACCATGGTCCGGTAGCGGTTCTCGGGGTGCAGCCCCCCGGCCCGGACCAGCCGCATCGGAAAGCGGCTGAAGACCACCTTGCCCCAGCGTTCCCGTTCCAGTTGATAGTGCACGTCCCTTCTTGCCAGCAGCGCCAGTTCATGGGCGAGGTCTTGGCAGGCGCCCCCGATCTCGGGACGAAAGCGCGCGCCGGGAAGTTCCTGGAGCGCCACGATGTCGGGCTGGTAGGTATCGATGACCTGGGCGATGCGCTCGGCCGAAGTATGCCGGTCGTTGCCGGTCAACCGGTGCACGTTGTACGTCATCACGGTGAAGGTGCCATCGTTCTCGGACATACCAGCCGCCCTTTCCTGTGGGAACCGGGAGTAAAAAAACAACGACAGGAATTATACCGGGTTTTACCGGTGCTGCCGATGGGAGTTGGCCGGCGGGACCGAAGGAGGGGACTGGCTCCGCCAGGTGCCTGTCCCCTTGGGGGGCGGGTAAGGTGACGGAGCGGAAGGGAGCGTTCCGCTAGAGGGACAGGCACCTAACAGAAGCCAGTCCCTTCTGCTACGGATACCAACACCACCCGCTAATAGAGCCCAAAAAAAGGGGCGAATGATTATTCGCCCCTACAGTGGAAACGGGATTGTGCGGCAGCAGGTGGAGCTTACTCCTTGGAGGACGAGACGTCGAAGCGGTCGATCTCGTTTTGCAGCACGGCGATCTGGCCGGCAAGAGCCGAGGTGCTTTCGCCGAGCACCTTGACCGCGCCGAGGTTGCTCTCGGTGGCCTCCTTGATGCTCTCCACCGCCGGAAGCACCTGGTCGGCGCCCCTGCTCTGTTCGTCGCACGCCCTCTGGATGCGGCGGATCATCTCGGTGATGTTCTCGGTGGACTTGGCGATGAAGCCCCCGACGTTGCTCTGCTCGCGGGTCGAACTCTTCACCTGATCGGTGAGCATCTTCATCTTTTCCACCGCGTTCAGCACGAGACTGCTCCCCTCCCCCTGCTCGCGGGTGGAGATCGCTATCTGACGCACCATGGTGGTTACCTTGTCCGTGGTCTCCCTGATCATCAGGCTGCCGCGCGCCTGCTCGGCCGTGGCGCGGGCGATGCCGTTGACCTGTTCGGTCGCCATCTGCACCCCGGCCACGATTTTTTCCAGCGCCTCGCCCGACTTCCTGGAGAGCTCCTCCCCCTGGGAGATGTTCTGCTCCGCCTGCCGGATGGCGCCGACCGCCCGGTCGGTCTCCTCCAGGACGCCGTTGATGACCTCCGAGATTTTCCTGGTGGATGCGCTGGTGCGCTCGGCGAGCTGCTTGATCTCGCCGGCCACGACCGCGAACCCCTTGCCGTGCTCGCCGGCCTGCGCCGCGATGATGGCGGCGTTGAGCGCCAGGAGGTTGGTCTGCTCGGCCACGTCGTCGATGACCGAGAGGATGGTGCCGATGTCGCCGGCGCGCTGGGAAAGGGTGGCGATGACCTCCGAGGTGATGCGGGAGGAAGCCTTGATGGCGCTGATGCCGACGATGGTGGACTCGACCGCGCTCTTGCCCACCTCCGCGTCCTGCTTCACCCCTTCGGAGATCCGCACCGTGTTCAGCGCATTCTTCTCCACTTCCTTGATCGAACTGTCCATCTCCACGATGGAGGAGGAGTTGATGCTGGCCTCCTCGAGGAGCAGGTCCGCGTTGCGACCGACCTGCTTGATGGAGGCGGCCATCTCGATGATGGCGGAGCCGACCTCGTCCACCTGCTGGGCCAGTGCCTCGGCGTTGAGGGCAACTTCCTCGACGCTGGACGCCATCTCCAGTACCGAAGAGGAGCTCTCCGACGCCGACTGCGACAGCCCCTCCACCGCCCGTGCCACCCCCTTGATCGAGGAGGTGATCTGGGTCATGGCGCTGGACGCCTCGTTGACAGAGGTGGATTGCTGCTCGGCGGCCCACATAACCGTGCTGGAAACCTGCACCAGGTTCTCCGAGACCGCGCCCAGTTCGCTGCTGGAGTGGCTCACCTGGCGCACCATCACGGCGAGTTTGTCCGTCATGTCATTGAAATCTGCGGCCATGGCGCCGATTTCGTCCTGGGTCTCCACTTCGAGCCGGCGGTTCAAGTCCCAGGTCGAGGTGACCGAGACGATGTGCTTTTTAAGGGTGGTGAAGAGATCGAGGCTCGGTTTGAGCGACAGGTACAGGATGGTGATTGCGGAAAGGAGGATGGCGATGAAGATCGCCATCTGGGCGGCCACCCCTTTCCACATGGTCATGAACAGCTGGCTGATCTCCTTATGGGAGAAGAGGACGCCGACGGTCCCCCCAGAAGCGTCCTTGACCGGGCTCACACCAACCAGGTACTTGCCGCCGTCGAAGGAGACAATGGCGATGCGGGGCTCCTTGAGCCCCTCGGTCATATCGGGGCCCACCTTGGCGGCGAGCCCAAGGGCGACGGCCTTGTTGGTGGGGTTGAGGATCCGGAAGGAATGCACCAGCTCGCTCTTCACTTCCGTGGACTTGCTCTTCAGGAACTCCTCGGTGAGAAAGAGGGAGACATCGTTGCCGGTGATCTGCTTCATCTGCTGGAAGACGTGGTCGATCTCCTCGGCGAGCTCCATGTACCCCAGCGCGCTACCCCGGTAGCTGACCGGCTTGACGCAGCGCAGCGAGAAGAAGTTCTTCCCCATCTCCAGCCCCCAGCTCATCTGCTTGCTGGCCTGGGCCTTCAGGAAGGTCTCCCGCTTCAGGACGTCCCCGTCCTGCTCCGGTTTGTGCACCCGCAGCAACACCTTGCCGTCGGGCTCGATGAAGTACATGTGGGTTATGTTGTTGTTCTGCTTGATCTCGCTGTATATGGGCTTCGCAGCGGCAAGAACCGCGTCCTTGTTGCCGGCGGCGAAGGGCGCCAAGAGCACGTCGAGCTTGTCCAGCCCCGCGTGGGCGCGCGCCAGCCCCTCGGCGTCACCCTTCAGGATGGCCTCGAAGAGGCGGCCGCTGTTGGCTGCTTCGTCCTGGAGCCCCGCCTTCATCTGGTGCATCTGGTACTGGTAGGCGAACAACCCCAAAATGGTGATGCTCGCCACACACAAAGCGACGACGGAAACGACTATTCTCTTCTTGATGGACCACGTAGCAAACATCATTCACTCCCGATAAACATCACATTACAATAGAAGAAAGGCGAATATGTTTATAACTCATTCTCCTTAAAGAGAAAAGAGGGAAAGAGTTGCCAACTTGTGATTTAAATCCCAATATTGCTATTTCCAAGATAGAGAAATCACAATCAAAAGCCTCCATTTATTAACATATTCTACGACGGCACGTTGACTTGATACAGAGTACGATTATTATTGCTGGTGTTTCACGAAACAAGGTCTGCGCGAGGGCCGCTATGGCCCGACGGGGAGTGCGCCATGAACACCAAGAGGATCACCTTTACCAACGCGAACGGCATGAGGCTGGCGGCGAGGCTGGAGCTCCCGGACGACGAGCGCCCTGTGGCCTACGCCATCTTCGCCCACTGCTTCACCTGCTCCAAGAACATCAAGGCGGCGGTCAACATCACCCGGGCCATGAGCAGCCGGCGCATCGCGGTGCTTCGCTTCGACTTCACCGGCCTGGGCGAGAGCGAAGGGGATTTCGCCGACACCACCTTTTCCTCCCAGGTAAGCGACCTGGTGGCGGCGGCGCGCTTTCTGGAGCGGGAGTACGAGGCGCCGCGTCTTTTAGTGGGCCATTCGCTGGGGGGATCGGCCGTGCTGGTCGCCGCGGCCGAAATCCCGTCGGCGGCCGCGGTGGCCACCATCGCGGCCCCCTACAGCCCCTCCCATCTGCGTCGCCTGCTGGGAAAGTCGGCGGATGAGGCCGAGCGGCAGGGGGAGGCGACCGTCAACCTCGGCGGCAGCGACTTCACCATCAGGAAAAGCCTGCTCGACGACCTGGAGGCGCAGCGTCCGGCCGAGACGCTAGCCCACCTGCAGGGTGCGCTCCTCGTCCTGCATTCTCCGGCGGACGGCATGGTGAAAATCGACAACGCGACCCAGATCTTCCAGGCGGCCCACCATCCCAAGAGTTTCGTCTCGCTCGGGAGCGCGGACCATCTCCTGTCCGAAGCCGCCGACTCGCAGTATGCCGGCGAGGTGATCGCCTCCTGGGCCTCGCGCTACCTCGAAACAGCCGATGTCCAGCCCATGGCGCAACCGGAGTTCCAGGCCTCGGACAACCGGGTCACCGCGCGCACCGGGGCGGAAGGGTTCCGCACCGAGATCTTCGCCAACGGCTTCAGCCTGACCGCCGACGAGCCGGTAAGTTACGGCGGCAGCAACGAGGGCCCCTCCCCCTACGAGTACGTCATGGCCGGGCTCGCGGCCTGCACGTCCATGACCGTGCAGATGTACGCCCGGCGCAAGGGATGGCCGCTGGTCGACGCGCTGGTGCGGCTTTCCCATCACAAGATCCACGCCGAGGACTGCCGCGACTGCGAGTCGCAGGACCGGCGCATCGACAAGTTCGTGCGTGAACTGGAGCTGATCGGGGATCTCGACCAGGAACAGAGGCTGAAGCTCCTGGAGATCGCCGAGAAATGCCCGGTGCACCGTACGCTTACCAGCGAGATCCGGGTGGAGACTACGCTGAAGGAAAACCCGGCCGAGGGGTAAACGACTGCTCGCCCGCCGCGGCGGCCAGATTTTCCTCAAGACTTGGCTCGGGCTGCCGAAAAGAAATGCAGCGCCCGAGGAAAGGGGCCGGCAGGAGGTCAAGTTATGGATGTAACCACCATAGCAACCATGCAGGTAGCAGGCGCCGCTGCCCTCGCCCGGCAGTCGGCTTCCATGAAAATGATGAAGAACGCAGCGGCGGCCCAGATGCAAATGGCCAACATACTGGCCCAGCAGGCCACCGCGGTGAACCCTACCGAAGGATTCTCCGTCTACGCCTGACCACCGCGTCACAGCGAAGAAGAGGGCCGGGGCAAATGCCCCGGCCCTCTTCTTTTGTCACGCTACTTCTTGCAGCAGCTCCCGCCTTCGCAGCCGCAGCACCCCTTCTTCTTCCAGAGTGTGGCGTACAGGATGTAGCAGGCTCCCCCTACGAGGAGGGCCGCGATGATTACGTCTGCGATTCCCATGTCAACCTCCCAGCCCCAGGAGTCTTCCCCCCTGGTAGACGATCAGCGCTGCGCACCAGGCCAGCGCGGTTTGATAACCAAGCCCCACCACGGCCCACTTCCAGGTGCCGAACTCCTGGCGCATGGCGGCGATGGCCACCACGCAGGGCATGTATAGCAACACGAAGACCATGAAGGCGTAGGACGACAGCGGGGTGAACACTCCCTGCAGCGCCAGCTTCAGCGAGGACCGGTCCTCCTCCTTCTCTTCCGGGACCGGCAGGTACAGGAGCGTCTTCACCGCCTTGCTGCAGGCCGCGCCGAAGGAAACCCCGATCTCCTTCAGGTCCTCCTGAAGGGTCGGCACCTCCTTCTTCTCGTCCTTCTTGGGCGCGTAGATCTCGCCCATGGTGCCGACTACGATTTCCTTGGCGATGACCCCGGAGATCAGCGAGGAGGCCGCCTCCCAGGTGCCAAAGCCGATGGGCTGGAATACCGGCGCCACCACCGCGCCCGCCTGTCCCAGGTAGGAATCGCGTTTATGCTCGACCCCCCAGGGGAGGTTCAAGAGGAACCAGACCAGGACGGAGACCGCGAAGATGTAGGTACCGGCCTTGTAGAGGAAGTGCTTCCCCTTCTCCCAGGTATGCACGCACAGGCTGTGCATGGACGGCATGCGGTAAGGGGGGAGCTCCATGATGAACATGGGGGCCTCGCCGCGGAAGAGCGTCTTCTTGAAGATGAGTCCCATCAGCACAGCGAGCAGGATCCCCATCACGTACAGCGACCAGATCACGGTGCTGGAGTTGTTCGGGAAAAAGGCGGACACGAAGACCACGTACACCGGCAGGCGCGCGCCGCAGGACATGAGCGGCACCAAAAGCGCGGTCAGCACCTTGTCCTTCGGGTTCTCCAGGGTGCGGGTCGCGTAGATCCCCGGGACGTTGCAGCCGAAGCCGAGCAGCATCGGGATGAACGACTTGCCGTGCAGGCCGATGGCGTGCATGGTGCGATCCATGACGAAGGCTGCGCGGGCCATGTAGCCGCTCCCCTCCAGGAAGGTGATGAAGAACATCATGGCGAAGATCACCGGCACGAAGACGATGACCGAACCCACCCCGGCAATTACCCCGTCATTCACCAGCGACACGGTCCAGTCCGGCGCCCCCAGCGGGGTCAGCAGGGCCGACGCCCACCGTTTGAAGGGCCCCTCGGTCATGGCGCCCAGCCATGCGCCGAAGGGTGCGGAGAGGTCGAAAGTGAATTTGAACAACAGCCACATGGCCGCCATGAAGATCGGGATCCCCAGGAAGCGGTTCAGGACGATCTTGTCGATCTTTTCCGTCAGCTCGGTCTGGCGTAGTTCGGGCTTGTGCAGCACTTCGCGGGTGAGGCCGGAGGCGAGCGAGTAGCGGGCGTCGGCCATGATGGACTCGATGTCCTCGCCGTGCGCCCTCCTCAGGTGGTGCAGCGCCGGGTCCAGGAAATCGAGGTTTTGCAGGTTCAACTCGTCCATGACGCGGCTGTCCTGCTCCATCAGCTTCAGCAGCAGCCAGCGCTGCGGGTAGCGCTCCAAGAGCGCCGGGTGGCTGGTGCGGAAGGACTTGGCCAGGTACTCGGCGGCGACCTCGATATCCTCGCCGTAATTGAGCTTCTTGGGCACCCGTTGATTGGGTGCGTCCGCGACGCGCAGCACCGTCTCGAGGAGTTCGTCCAGGCCGCTCCTCTTGGTGGCCGAGGTGGGGACCACGGCGATGCCCAGCATCTGTTCGATGCCCTTGTCGTCGATCCGGTACCCCTTCGCCTGGGCCTCGTCGTAGATGTTGAGCGCCATGACCACCGGGATGCCCAGTTCCATGATCTGAACCGTGAGGTAGAGGTTGCGCTCCAGGTTGGTGGCGTCGACCACGTTGACGATCAGGTCAGGGCGCTGGTGCACGAGGTAGTCGCGCGCCACGATCTCTTCCTGCGAATAGGGGGAGAGCGAGTAGGTGCCGGGGAGGTCGACCAGCCGGATCTTCCTGCCGCCGAAGTCGAAGAGGGCCTCTTTCTTCTCCACCGTGACGCCGGCCCAGTTGCCCACGTGGAGCCTGGTGCCGGCAATGGCGTTGATCAGCGTGGACTTGCCGGAGTTCGGGTTGCCGGCGACCGCCACGGTGATGACGCGCTCCGCTACGCTCCCTGCCATGACCTCGCCTTCGAGTTCTTCCTTGCGCTTCAACTGCGTGCTCATCCCGCCACCTCCACCGCGATACCTTCCGCTTCCTTCTTCCTGAGGGACAGGTTGTAACTCTTGATGCTCACTTCGATGGGATCGCCAAGCGGCGCCACCTTGAGCACCTTGACGTTCTCGCCCACCAGCACCCCCATATCCATGAGCCGCCTCTTCAGCGGTCCGATCGATCCGATCGAGGTGATCTTACCCTGCTGCCCCGGTTTAAGCTTTGCCAGATTCATCACACTTATCTCCTCACCATGATTTTCATAGCCATACGGCGGGCCAGGGCGATCCTCGCCTCGTCCACCCTGAGCAGGATGGTGCTGCCGCCGTTGGTCAGCATTTCAACGTGCTTGCCGATCCGAAGCCCCATTTCCTCGACCCGGATCATGCTCTTTTCGTGTTCCGCGTTCCCGGCGCAGCCGGCCTCCCCCTTGCCGAACATGATCTCTACGATCTCGCCGTTTTCTCCTGCGCTCAAAAGTCCCAGAGGTATCATCGATGCTCCTTTACCTGTTTGCCGTACCGGTTCGGGCGGCGCCCAGCCGGCGCCGCCCCCCCTTGTGCCATCTTTTCTAGAAGCTGATCTTCGCGCGCAGGGCGAGCGCCAGCACGTCGTCGTTGCCGCGGATGCCGGCGGGATTCATCAGGTACTGCGCGACCGGCGAGATCTCGATCTGGTCGCTCACCTTGTACCGGTAATAGACCTCGGCGAGCTTCTCCTGGGCATCGGCCACGGAACGCGCCGCCTTGACCTGCCCGTAGGCGAAGCCGAGGATATCGTCCTTGCGACCTGCGATTAGCCCCTGGTACTGGCCGCCGCCGCTCCAGGCGCGGGTCGCCGCGTAGACATCCTTGTCGCGTTGGCCGTAACGGGCGAAGAGGGTGAGTTTGTCGGTTACCTGCTGGTCAAAGCTGACGCCCGCGCTGTAGGCGCTTTTGGCCACCAGCTTGCTCCCCCCGTCCGCCTGGGCGCCGTCGAAGGCGCCGTAGATTCTGTAGTTACCCTCGAGTTCGCCCACCTTGTGCTTGTAGGTCAGCTCCGCGATACCGAAGCCATGGTCGAAGATGTCGGCGCTGTCGGCGTCGCCGCTGCCGTAGCCGAGGCCGAATACGAGCGAGTCCGAGAGCTTGGCCTGGATTCGCGCGCCCGGGCCGTTGGCCGGGAAGGGCAGCACGGCGGAGTGTACGAAGGCGCCGGAGAGGAACTGGCTGTTCTCGTCGCCCGCGACGACGTTGGTGTCGAAGTAGTTGGAAAGATCGACCTTGCCGGCGGTGAGCAGGAGGCGGTCGTTCAGAGCGGAGTGCTCGACCCAGGCCTCTCGGAAACGGACCCGGTCGCCGGTGGAACCGGCCACGCCGTTCAGGCTAGAAAAGGAGGCCACCTTGGAATCGATGCCGTCGCCGCCGGTCGCCTCCAGGTCGATGACCGCGATGGTGTTCTCACCCACCTTGAAGTTGAACACCAGGTCAGCGCGCCCGACGGCGTCGGTGCTGTCCTTGGGCTTGTTCCCCTGCGACCCTTGCAGCACCCCGACCATCCCACCGGAGAGGGAGATGTTCTTGGTGAGGGCGGTGAACCTGGTGCCGAGATCCTCGTGGCGCGACTGGAAGGTCCTGGTGTTCACGAGGAGCATCTCGGCGCGCAGTTCCTCCTTGAGGTCGCTCAGGAGCACCAGGTCCTCCTTGTCCACCGCCTGGTTCCCTTCCTTGACCACCTTCTCCGCCATCTTCTCGGTAAGAAGATGCACCGCCAGCGCCACGTCCATGCGGGAGCACTGCGCCTTTCCTTCCTGGAACTCCTTGGAGAAGAGCCCCTCCACCTGGTACTTGTTGGCCAGGCGCATGATTTCCTGGCAAGCCTTGACCTTGCACTCGACTTTTTCAGGCACTACCAGGTCCGGGTGCAGGGCGAAAGCCGCACCCGAAGTCAGGAAAAGGTTCCCCAACAGGAACAGGCCACCGACGGTAATCTTCTTCACTTTGAACATTCAATTCTCCTCTTTGCTCTGCCAACGACTAAGCCAGTCTCTGACACGAATCTGGTACAAGCTGCCGTTCAGCGAGCTGTTTTTTCCACTACTTGACGCGTATCGGCTCGCTCATTCAAAACTGAAAACCAATTTCATTCATTGGGGAAAAAAAACAATTCTCCCTTTAAGTCGCAGCACCCCGTGATGACACAGTGGCGCTACCCCTTCTGCCAATAAGAAAGCCTGCAAGCGTAAGGTCAGCCCTGCCGCTCCTGGCAGTTGCCGCAGATCCCGCGCAACTCAATCTTCAGCGACTGAACCGTGAAGCCCAGGTTGCGCGCCAGTTCGGCCTGGTGCCGTGCTATGGTGCTGTTCTCGAACTCGGTGACTGTGCCACAGTCGTTGCAGACCAGGTAGTCGCGCCGCTTGCCTCCGGCCACTTCGTAGCGGGTAAGCCCGTCGCCGAGGTTAACTTCGCGGGCGATGCCGGCGGCGGCGAAAAGCCGCAAGGCACGATACACGGTGGCGTGGCCGATATTTGAATGCCTGCCGCGCAGCAACAGGTACAGTTCGTCGATATGGGTGGAGCGATCAAGGCCCAGGAACGCATCGAGAATCAAGCTGCGTTGCAGGGTGGCCTTGAGCCCTTTCTTGGAGAGAAAAAGGTGAAACTGCTCTTTCACCTTCTGCTTCGTCTGGTTCACACACGCCTCGGTGGTACCGGAGGGACCCCTCCTGACATTCAAATACAATGATATTCACTTTCAAGCCATCAGTTAAAAAAATCCACTGGCAGAAGCGCATGACACCGTGAGTGAAGCTACGCTGCCGCATCCGACGTAAGCCTGCGAGTAACAACAGTATGGTGCGGCTATGTGGATGTGGTTGGGGGTTGGTTTTGAAAGTTGTTTTCGTTTATAGAGGAGAGGGCCTACATTGTCAATATTTTTATCTTTAGAATTTTCCTATCCAATCGCTTTACAGCAGAACGAGTTTGTCCAGGTAGTCCGAGCAGAGCCGCTCCAGGCTCCCTCCAGGCGATGCATGGGCTATGACAATGCTGTCAGCCAGGTCGATCATCATCTTGTTGCGTTGATAGCATTTCGATTCGCAGGGATGGCTCACGCTCTTGGCATAGCGGGAAATTACCAGCAGGCGCCCGGCCGCCAGGTGCCGCTCCCAGGCCGGATCCAACCGGTTCAGCCCTTGGGCCAGGGCGATGATGATGGGCTGGCTTCC
The DNA here is from genome assembly GCF_016458235.1 of Geomonas propionica. Classification (GTDB taxonomy): domain Bacteria; phylum Desulfobacterota; class Desulfuromonadia; order Geobacterales; family Geobacteraceae; genus Geomonas; species Geomonas propionica. Next base: position 189,910 of record NZ_JAEMHK010000012.1, read on the forward strand.
CTGCAGCAACCTGCAAAGCACCTCTTTCTCGATGGGCGAGTGGTAGCCGGAAATGACGCAGTTGCCGGCCGCACGCTGCGTGTCCGCCCAGCGGTACGCCTTTTCCGCCGCCTCATGGGGAAACCTGCGGGAACACAGGAAAGCCACTTTGCGCAGGTCGAGCAAGTCCTCGTTGCCGATCAAATGCATTCGTCACCCCCTAGCCATGATGGCAAAGTATATCCTCTCACTTCCATCCGGCCATCTGCATGGTACACTTCTGCCGCCATTAGCTGACGCCACCCCCCCCATGCAACGGCTGGCGAACCAGGCCACACCCGACGACAAGGTTCCCGAAGGTGGGCTGGTCGGCAAGAGCCTCGACTTCATCAAGAACAGGTCCTCCTGACATCGCTGCAGGGCGCAGTGCCGGCTGGCGCCCCCCGCGCCGCCAGCCGGCAGATTCTCGCCCCACGTCGCAACCCACCGTAACATTCCTCTTTTCCCCCTACCCCCCCCTTGACAGCGCCAAAACGATGCTTATCTTACCCTCAGAAATTGACTCAACGAAAGGAGGTACATGACATGGCAAGTTGGGATGTTTTCAGAGAGCTGGACAACCTGAGAAGAGAGATCGACGAAGCCTTCCGCGGTGCTGGTGTAAGCCGCCCCCTTGGTCCGACGTTCCTCTCGCCGGTGACCACGCGTCGCTTCCCGATGGTCAACTTCAGCGAGGATGAAGGGAGCGTGTACGTGGAGGCCCTGATTCCCGGGGTGGACCCGAAAGACGTAGACCTGTCGGTCCTCAGGAACACCCTGACCATCAGTGGCGAGCGCAAGCCCTTCGCCGAGATGAAAGGAATCGTGCATCGTACCGAGCTCGGCTCCGGGAAATTCAGCCGCACCCTCGAGCTTCCGGTCGACATCGACGCCAACAGGATCACCGCACAGTGCAAGGACGGCATCATGACCATAACCATGGCCAAGGCGGAACACGCCAAGCCGAAACGGATCGAAATCAAGCTTTCCTAAGCCGAAATATTGTGAGAGGAGGTCATCGATATGGCACCCAACAGCTTGACCGAAAGAAACGACGCCATGAACGTCCAGCCCCGTGAAGAGACGAGGTCGAACGAGAGGTTTATCCGCCCGGCAGTGAACATCATCGAGACCGAGGAAGGTCTTTTCGTGACCGCCGACCTCCCTGGCGCAGCCAAAGAGAGCATCGACGTCAACGTGGAGAAAGGAGTGCTCACCATCAACGCTCCCGCCTCCCACAGCATGGCCGGCACGCCGGTCTACCGGGAGTTCGAACTGGGGAGCTACTTCCGGCAGTTCACCATCCCGGAAACCCTCGACCACAGCAAGGCCAAGGCCGATTTTGCCAACGGGATACTCACCCTGCGCATACCCAAGGCCGAGATTGCCAAGCCGCGCCGCATCGAGGTGCAGGTGGGGTGAGGACCTCGCACGGAAGCTGAATGAAGAAAGGCCAGTCCCGCGACGGGACTGGCCTTTGTTATTCCGGGTGTCCGGGGTCCTCACAGTTGCACCAGCACCCTCCCCCTGATCCCCCCTTGCAGGATGCGGCCGATCTTCTCCTCCAGCCCCTCCAGCGTTACCTCGGTCGCCATCTGGTCCAGAAGTGCCGGGCGCCATGGCCCCGCCAGCCGCTGCCATACGTCCTGCCGGGTGGCGCTCGGGCAGCGCGAGGACTCTATGCCGACCAGGGTGACCGCGCGCAGGATGAAGGGATGAACGTTGACCGGGAGCTCCGCGGAACCGACCAGGCCGCAGCAGGTGACGGTCCCGCCGTAGCGCGTCGATTTGAGCACCGCGGAGAGCGTCTCCCCGCCGACCACGTCCACCGCCCCCGCCCAGCGCTCCTTCATCAGGGGCCGCTCCCCTCCCGCGGTCACCTCCTCCCGGGAAATCACCTCGGCCGCCCCCATCTCCGCCAGGAACGGTACATCCCCCAACTTTCCTGTGGCGGCGACCACACGGTAGCCCGCCTTGGCCAGGATACTGACCGCCAGGGTCCCGACGCCGCCGGTTGCGCCGGTGACCAGGATGTCGCCGCTTTCCGGCCTCACCCCCGCCCACTCCAGCTTCAATACCGACAGCCCGGCGGTGAAACCGGCGGTGCCGAGGATCATGCTCTCACGCAGAGAGAGCCCGGCGGGGAGCGGTATCGCCCATTGCGAGGGGACCCGGATGTACTCCCCCCACCCTCCGTCGGTTTCCATGCCGAGGTCGTGCCCGGTAACCACCACCGCGTCGCCGGGCGCGAAGCTGCCGTCGCTGCAGGAAACCACCTCCCCCGCGGCGTCGATGCCCGGCGTATGCGGAAACTGCCTGGTGACGCCCGGATGCCCGGTGGCGGAAAGGGCGTCCTTGTAATTGAGCGAGGAATAGCGCACCCGCACTAAAAGCTCCCCCTCACCCAGATCGTTTAGGTCGCGCTCTTTAAGGCTCCTGGTGAAGGTCTGGTCAGCCCCCTTCTCCACTACCAGCGCTTTGAACCTGTTCCTGGTTTCCATATCTTGCTCCGTGTCATTCTCACAGTGATGAAGCGACACAAGGATCATAACGTCTGAAAAAGAGAGGTCAAGCACGGCGAACCAGGGTTATCGGAGCGGGTTGCCATCAAACGGGCAGCGGCTACAATGTATGCCTGCGTTTAAAATTAAATTTCACACATAATAATAGGAGATGGATATGGAAAAGACGGAGATGATCGACAAGCTGAATGACCTGATCCAGTTGGACGTCGATGCGGTGGAGGCCTACCAGCAGGTAATCAAGCACATCAGTTACGCCGACATCGAAAAAAGGATGTGCGGGTTCCAGGAAGACCACCGGGCCCACATCACCAACCTCACTGCCATTGTGCAGCAGATGGGGGGGAGACCGGTCAAGCCCACGCCGGACCTGAAGGGGGTCTTGATAGAGGGATTCACCGCGCTGATGAGCCTGACCGGCGCCAAGCAGGCCCTGGAGGCGATGAAGAGCAACGAGAAACTGACCAACCGCAAGTACCAGGAAGCGGTCGCCCAGGCGTTTCCCGAAGAGGTGATGGAGGTCCTGCGCACCAACCTCTCCCAGGAGCAACGCCACCTCTCCTACATCGAGGAGATCCTTTCCACCCCGCGTCGGGTCCTCTGATCCCGGGTCGCCACCCACTGCACGCTAAAGGGCCGCAACCTCAGCAAGGTTGCGGCCCTTTCCTTTCCGGTATTCCGAATGCACGTGACCATGAAGCGGCGCAGCAGCCCTAGCGTCCCCACTTCCCGAAAATCAGAGAATGGACGGGGAGTAGGGGGTGTCCCCTTGAGAAAATGAGACGAGGCCCTTGCGTCCCCCCCTTTTGCGAAGGGGGGACAGGGGGGATTTGTAGTTTGCTGGCGCTTCCGAGATCTCGCTTCCCCCCACCTTCAACTGGCCGCCTGAGGGTACACCTGGCGGGGGCTCCGGTCCGAGTCCCGGTTCGAAGCAACCACGTTGTTGCGCCCTTTCAGTTTGGCCCGGTACAACGCCTGGTCCGCAGCCTCGACCAGTTGCTGCCTGCCGGCATCGAGATCGGGAATCATGGCGGCGACACCTGCGCTTATCGTTACCACCCCGGCCACGGCGGAGTCGCAGTGCGGGATCTGGAGCGCCTGCACCGCCTTACGGCAGGCCTTGGCGATGGTCGCGGCATCGGCGAGCCCGACGCCGGAAAGAAGCAGCACGAACTCCTCCCCGCCGTAGCGCGCCGCGGTATCCCCCGGCCTCCTGGCAAAACGTCCCAGTTCTTGCGCGACGAGTTTCAGGCAGTTGTCGCCCGCCTGGTGCCCGTAGTTGTCGTTGAAGTTCTTGAAGAAGTCGATGTCGAGGAAGATGAGCGCGACTGGCCTCTCCGAGCGAACCGCACGCTGCCACTCCTGGTCGAGCATCACCTCGAAATGGCGGCGATTGCCCAGACCGGTCAGCGGGTCGGAGATGGAGAGCCGGCGCAATTCGAGGGTGGCTTTCTGGAGCTGCCTGTTTTCGTGCTCGAGCAGGTTGGTGTTCAGGAAGTCGCGGCGCAGGTAGTTTTCCATCAGTGAGTTGGAAAAGGCCCCGATGATGATGGTGGCGATGATGCTGAAGGTGTTCTGGATCAGGATGGTGAGGTCGGTGTGGTTGATGAACATTGCCACCGCCTCGTACGCCAGCGTGGTCACCACCGCCCAGCATACCGCGTAACGCAGCCGCAGGCTCACGAAGGTGAACGCCCCCATGATGAGAAGCAGCAGACCGGAGTAGTAGTAATTCTTGGTGGGGGTGGGGTCGTAATAGACCATGGACACGATGCCGAGACTTCCCACCAGCATGACCAGCGAGACGACCGGTTGCATGAAGCGCCTGAGATGGGGGAAATAGGTGAAGGCAAGGCCGGCGATCACCGTGGGGCAGACCACTGCGTAACGTATGAACCACATGTGGGCCCGGTCCGCCGGCGGGAGCAGGCTGTCCACCAGCCCGAAAACGGCGTAGAGGATGAGGCCCGTCAACAGGGCGACACGGACGTGCTTCAGCGTCTTTTCCCGGTAATACTCGTTGAAGGCGGACTCCAGCGGCTCCGGAAACCGGACGGACTTCAGTCCCCCTTCCCCCAAAGTCTCCCTGGCCTTTTGCACCATCTCCATCTCAGGCCCCGGGGTGATCACCTTCACATTTATGTCCAAGTTGTGCATATCTCACTCATAGGCGCCATGGCGCATGCTACCGGGAGTTATTCAAACTGACATAAAGCACGGTAGACATTATACCAGCCTTCATGAATGCACAACTAAATATACCCTCTAATCTCGTGAGTTCAGTCACAAAAAATTCAAAAAGTTAGATACAAATAAATAATCGACCTTTATGCGCGGCATGAATCACTGGTCAACCGGTTTCTCGAAGGATGATGGTGGTCCCCGCGCCAGGCATCACCTGTTTCAACCTGAGGCGATATTCGAGTCATCGAAGGGGGAAAGGGGGAGCTATGACAAGGAAAGGGAACTGGGCAACTGGAATTGGAAAGCCGTGCGCCAACTTTTGGGTCTTCCGGTCCAGGAGCGGCCCTTAGGCGAGGGGCGACCTCCCCTCCTGGCCGTTTCGAAATCCCGGACCCTGCACGTGACGACCTGCAGGGTCGGTATAAAATTGTGATGCGCACGTGCAAACTTGAAACGTGCCCGTGCAAGTTTGCAACGTGCTCGTACAAAGTTCCAACGTGCCCATACAAGTTTGCAACGTGCTCGTACAAATTTGCAACGTGCGCATACAAATTTGCAACGTGCGCATACAAATTTGCAACGTGCCCGTACAAGTTTGCAACGTGCCCGTACAAGTTTGCAACGTGCCCGTACAAGTTTGCAACGTGCCC
>NZ_JAEMHK010000013.1 GCF_016458235.1 Geomonas propionica
CGATGTGGGAGAGTAGGTCGCCGCAGGGAATTTAATTGAAAAAGCCCCGTCTGATTACAGACGGGGCTTTTTCGCGTTCTGAGCCGACAAGCGCCGGTTGCCTTTCTCGTACCGACTCCTGTCGCCTCCCCTAATCTTCTTCTTTCCCTTTAGCAGTTCAGAGCTTGCTCTCCCCCTGCACCATGGGGCATTGCGCCGGCGGGACCAGCACGCTGCCGGAATGAAAATAGGCGTCACGGAAACAGTATCCTGCTTTGCTCTGGCACTGTGCCAAGTTCTTGCAGTCGTAGCAAGCCGCCCCTTTGAACTGTTCTGTCTTCGGAAACGGGTAGTTCTGCAAGGGGTCGCTGTTCCACACTTCCTGGATCGAGTTGGTCGAGACGTCGCCTACGAAAAGGGTTTCGTCCTCAGGTACGGTGTCATAGAGCATCACCTTTCCATCAGGTGTGATGGTCATGCTGCTGTGCGCGCCAAAGGCATGCTCCCCTTCCCTCCAACGTCTGATTTTCTCGTGAATCTCGGGATCCTCTCCCGGCAGAACGTTCACTGGATCGGTCAATCGCCTGTGTACTGCGGCCGTATCTTGCGCCGGTTCACAGCCAATGGTTCTCAGATCGATCTCGGGGAAGTCGATCCTCGCGCGGCGGCACTGGTCGATGATGGATGCTCTGTCTTCCTTGCTGAGGTACAAGCTTTCGTTTTTGCCGGAGAGGCTTCTGTTATGGGCCGCTACCGAGATCTGGCGCACCCCCATGTCCTGCAACTCCTCGACCCAGTCGTAGATGTGCGGGACGGTGAGTGCCGTCACCACGGCTTTGACCCTGACGTTGAAGCCTCTTTTCAGCAGGTTCCTGATGCTGTGCACCGCCCTGTGGTAGTAACCGGGGCTCCCGGCCAGGTTGTCCGCAGTCGATTCGTTGGGGTCCATGTTCAGCTGGATCTCGCGCACGTACTGGTTGACCGGCTGTGTCATGCCGATGGCGACCAGTCTGTCTGCTATTTCTTCGGTGATATAACACTTGGTGGAGAGGACGAAAAGCATTTCCAGGTCTATCAACTCCTCGATCAACTTCAGTGCGTCCTTCCTGAAAAGGGGGTCACCGCCGGAGAGAGTGATCTGGTCGATTCCCAGGGATCTCGCTTCACGCAGCAACTCTTTCCAGCGCTCGGTTGACAGTAGCTTGCTCTCGGGGACGCAGTGCCCCTTGGCAAAGCAGTATGAACAGTTGGTATGGCAGTCATTGGAGAACATGAGATTAAGCGAGAGGGGCACCGCCGGTCTTTCTTGGGCCTTCCACTTGGAAGCCTTGACCGCGAATTCGAAAGGGTCGATCCGCTTGACGTAAGGCTCCAGTTCCGGGGTCATGTTGACCACGGCGTCATCCTCCCGGTTTGCTGCCATGATCACGCCTGTTACAAACTCCTGGGACACCTCCTGCGATTCCAGGTCGAAAGCATACTGGGCGATCATGGATAGGTGCCGTAAGGTCAGTCTGCCGTCCATGAGGGCGAGCGTGGCGCCCATTTTGGGTGACAACATGGAGTATCGCACCTGCTCTTGCTCGTACCGGCAAAGCAGTGCCCAGTGACCATTTCGTTTCAGGCGCCAGTAAGGAGAAATAACGGGAATTGTGGTCTCGGTGATAGCTACATCCTTGCCCAAAACGGAACATTCGAGTGGCATGATCTCCTCCTCCTTAGAAATACGCCTCTATTTTTCAACCACAACAGTCTACTTCAGCATTAAAAACTGTCAATGTAAGTTGCCTTTACGTGCTATCTGCAACAAATGTTGCTCGGGAGCTGGCAGTGAACAATGTGGAGCAGTGATGGTGTGTACAGCAGGAGTGGGAACTATAGATAGGGCTTGGCGGCCCGGGGGAGGGTATGGTAATTTCTGCTTTATTCTATTGATGACACATGCGGAGCCGGTACGATGTCGATTGAATCACAGGTACGTCTGGAGACGAGCTGGAAAAACCATCTCCTGGACGAGTTCGAGAAGCCCTACATGCGGGACCTCAGAGAGTTCCTGCGCCAGGAGATGTCCAGGCGCAAGGTGATCTATCCCAAGGGGAGTGAATTCTTCAATGCCTTGAATTGCACCGCGTTCGACCGGGTCCGGGTGGTCATCCTGGGCCAGGACCCGTACCACGGGCCGGACCAGGCCCATGGGTTGTGCTTCTCCGTGCAGCACGGCATTGACGTTCCTCCCTCCCTGGTGAACATATTCAAGGAGATTCAGAGCGACCTGGGGCTGGCCGCGGCTGACTTCAAGCACGGCCACCTGGGTGCGTGGGCCGAGCAGGGCGTCTTGCTGCTGAACAGTGTCCTGACGGTGGAGGCGGGCAAGGCGGCTTCACACCAGGGTAAAGGGTGGGAGATTTTTACCGACCGCGTCATCTCGCTTTTGAACGAGAAGAAGGAGCACGTGGTTTTCATGTTGTGGGGTGCCTACGCCCAGAAAAAGGGGGCTGTCATCGACGAGAAGCGGCACCTGGTGCTGCGCGCCCCGCATCCCTCACCGCTTTCGGCGCACCGGGGCTTTCTCGGTTGCCGGCATTTCTCGCAGGCCAACTCCTACCTGGTCCGGCACGGCCTGGACCCCATCGACTGGCGCCTCCCCTGACACCACCGCAAAACAAAGACGGCCCGGGCATCATGACGAGCCGTCCTTGCTTCTGGCTGCTGTTTTCGACTAATAGCTGAAGCGGCTGATCTGTCCCTTCAGGTTTGCAGACAGCGAATTCAACTTGTCGGCGGTGGTCATGGATTCGCGGTTGGCCCGAGCCGTCCCCTGGATGATCCCCGTGATCTGGTGCACGTTGTTGCTGATCTCGCGGCTGGTGGCGCTTTGCTCCTCGGCCGCCGTGGCGATCTGGCCGATCTGCAGGGTCACCTCGTTGATCTGCTTCAGGATTCCTTCAAGGCTCTGCCCCGATTTCACCGAGTCCTCGGCCCCCTTTGCCGCTTCCCGGGCACTTTCCTGCATCACCTGAACCGCACGCGTGGTCTCGTCCTGGATGGAACGTATATTATTCTCTATTTCCTTGGTGGCATGAGTAGTCCGCTCGGCCAGACTGCGCACTTCATCAGCGACGACGGCAAAGCCGCGCCCCTGCTCTCCTGCGCGGGCCGCCTCGATGGCTGCGTTGAGCGCCAGCAGGTTGGTCTGGTCCGCGATGTCCTGGATCGTGTTGATGATCTCCCCGATCTGCTGCGACATGGCGCCCAGGCTGCTCACGCTTTCGGAGGTAAGGCGCACCTTCTCGTTGATGAGCTGCATGCCGCGGATGCTCCGCTCGACGTCGCTGGAGCCGATGGTGGCCATGTCGCAGGCGCGCTGCGCGCTTTCGACCGCCTGCAGGCAATTCTTGGAGATGTCGGCTGAGGTAGCAGCCATCTCCTCGCCTGCGGTCGATACCGTTTCGGTCTGTCCCGCCACTTCCTCGGTGGTGCGGGCCAGTTGCTCGGTGCTGTGGTGCAATTCGGAACTTGCCTCGGTCACCGCGTTGGCATTATCGGCAACGGTCTGGACGATGGCGTGCACCCGCTCGATAAAGAGGTTAAAGTACCGGCTTGCCGTACCAATCTCGTCATCCGACTCCGCCAGGCGCCGGGTAAGGTCCCCGTCCCCCTCGGCGACGTGCTTCAGTGTCGCGATCAGCGCCCGCATCGGCTCGAGCGCCCGGTGCAGGACCAGGAAGGCGACCAGCGCCAGGAGACCGGCCAGCAGCACCGAGATGCCCAGGCTCAGGTACTTCAGGTCGTCGAACACCGCGAGAAACTGCGACTTCTTTTCGCCGACGAAGAGGGCGCCGATGACTTTGCCCTGGTTGTCCAAAAGGGGGAGGTACGAGGCGAAGTGGGGGGTACCAAGGATCTTGGCTTCCCCGACGTAGGTGGCGGACCGGTCCATGACCGCCTCCCGGGCCGCCCCCTGCAGCGAGGTCCCTGCCGCCCGGGTGCCGTCGTCTTTCTTGATGGTGGTGGCAACCCGGATGTCGCCCCGGAAAATGGTGGCCTCGCCTCCGAAGATTTCCTTCATCTTATCGGTCAAATCGTTGCGCCCGTCCAGGACCGTCCCGTTAGCCTGCAGCTTGCCGTCCACCATTGCGAATGCGGCGCCGTTGGGGGCAATCAGTTCCCGGAACGCTTTCGTGCGCGAGGTGAGGCCTACGGTGACCTGCCGGGTGATCTCCTTCTTGATCACATAAAGCGTGACTGCCGATGTGGTGATGGTGGCGATCAGGACGATGGCCACGTTGGCGATGAAAATCTTTTTGCTGATGTTCATTAAAGTACACCTCTTGTCGCTGATGGTGGGCGTGATGGTCCCTTAGATTTGTAATACACTTCGGCTTACCCGTTAGAATATTGAGCGAATTCGACTGATTTTCTGTATACAGTATACAGAAAGTAACTCACTGGCTGGGTGGTGGGCAACAACTGTCATAGAAGGCTTCGAGCTTGATCGGGATAAGTCATAGCGGATGCAGCGTGAGGACGAAGTGGTGAAATGGAAAATCACTTGCAAACTCTAGAGGGGGCTTCTATACTCACAATATGCTGAATTGTCGTTGAAAAAGGAGGTTCGTCATGAAAGGTGTCATCAGGAAGCTTGGTTTCCTTGTCACCGTTACACTCATATCCGCACTCCCGGCCGTTGCTGAAACAGGCATGGGGATGAGCGGGGGAGATAGTATCCAGAAAGATCAGTGCCTGCTGGTAGCGCAGACCTGCCGAGACAGCGTTGATTCCCTGCAACAAAGGATCGACCGGCTCCATCGTGAGATCGGCAAAGGAACCAACGTGTACACGAGGGAAGAGCTGAAAAGCCTCGAGTTCCAGCTTCGGGATGCAATCCAGACCATGGAGGTCCTTACCAGGGGTGGAGCGTAACCGGACCGTGCTTTAAAAACAGAGGGGAACGAAAGTGGGGGTTGCAGCTTATGCCTCCATTTTTGTGCCTCCAGGTTGGTTAGGGGGAGCGGCGACGGCTACGAATGCCGCAAAAGCTTGCTCGAGTTGGTCGCAAAGACCGGCCAGCGCGGGGACTTCCCTGTTCTTTGCCGCCTGTTCCAGTTGCGCCGCTATGGTACGCAGGCGGGCCGCGCCCATGTTAGCCGCCGTCCCCGCAATGGTATGTGCCTTGAAGTGGCAGGTCTCGTGGTCTCCCCGCTGCAGTGCCTCTTTCAGCAGGCGAAGGTGCTCGGTCACCGCTTCGACGAACTTCATGACGAAGATCCCCACCACGGCCTCGTCCCCGTCCAGGCGCTCCAAGAGGTCCCCCAAGTCGAAGTCCGGTTCAGGGCCGGTTTCCAACGCCGCCGGCTCCGCACCGGTGGGGAGGTCGAGCGGTCGTGGGGCGCGCCCCACCTCGCTGCTGATCTTCCTGATGACGGCGTTCAGTTCCTTTTCCCGCACCGGCTTGGAGATATGGCTGTCCATCCCGGCCTGGCGGCAGACCTCAACATCCTCCTTCATCGCGTTGGCGGTCATGGCGCAGATATGCACCCTCTGCCCCGTTCCCTTTTCCCGGCAGCGGATGATCCTAGTCGCTTCCAGCCCGTCCATGATCGGCATCTGCACGTCCATAAAAATGAGATCGTAGGGCCACTGCCCCCACTTCTCCAGCGCTTCCTCACCGTTTACGGCGCAATCGACTTGGTGGTTGCCGGTTTTGGCGATGAGCTTCAAGGAAATGAGCTGGTTGATCGGTACGTCGTCGACCAGGAGTATGCGCAGCGGGCTCAGCGCGGCGACGGCCTGTTCTTCCGCTTCCTCCGCCGGCATCTCGCCGGCAAGCGGGAGCCGCGCCTGCAGCGTGAAGCTGAACACGCTCCCCTCGCCGAACCGGCTTTCCACGCCGAGCGCCCCTCCCATCAATTCGACGAGGCTTTTGCTGATGGAGAGCCCGAGGCCGGTGCCGCCGTAAAGGCGCGTGGTGGAACTGTCGGCCTGGGAGAATTTCTCGAAGATGACATCGAGGGCCTGCGGTGCGATGCCGATCCCGGTGTCGGCGACGGCGAATTTGAGCAGCACTCCCCCCGCGGTGTGTTCCAAAAGGCGGCAGCTCACCGTGATGGCCCCCTTGTGGGTGAACTTGAGGGCGTTGCCGACCAGGTTTCCCAGCACCTGCCCGATGCGCACCTGGTCCCCCACGATCAGCTGCGGCAAACCCTGTCCCATCTCCAGCTTGACCTGCACCCCCTTTTCCTGCCCGCGCAGGATGAAGGGCTGTAGGGACCGGACCAGGAAACGATGCAGATCGAAGACGATCCGCTCCAGGGTGATCATGCCGGCTTCCACCTTGGATATGTCCAGGATCTCATTGATGATGGTGAGCAGGCTCTCGGCGCAGTCGGATAACGACCCCAGGTAGTCCTGCTGCACCTCGTCCAGGGGGGTCTCCATGAGCAGCCGGGTCAAGCCGATCACGCCGTTCATCGGGGTCCGGATCTCGTGGCTCATGTTGGCCAGGAAGATGCTTTTGGCGGCGGTGGCGGCCTCGGCCTGCACCAGCGCGTGCTCCAGTTCCGTGGTGCGCTGCTGCACCTTCAGCTCGAGGTTCTGCATGTGTTCCTGGAGCATGTCGTACAGTTCCGAGTTCTCCACGGCGTAGGCCGTGTTGATCAGGATGCTGCTCAACGCGTTCAGCGTGGAAACCTCTGTGCTCAGGTGATTGCCCGGCATGATGCCCGCGAACATCCCCCTGATGCGGCTGTTGGTGGCCAGGACGTGCAGCACCAGGGTCTCGTTGCCGGAGATGGTGGGGACCACGACCGGGTGGTTCTGGTTCAGTGCCCAGGCGAAGGTGCCGTCTAGGACCCTTGCCTCCACCTCTTTGCGGACCCCCGCCCTGGCTTTCTCCGGCTCGCAGACCGTGACATGGAAGGAGGAGTCCTCGTCGATGCCGAACATGGAGAGGGTGACGAACGGGATCAGTCGCCTCAGCTGTCCGAAGACGGCCTTGATGACGAAGGAGGACTCCTTGACGCGGTAGATGTCCGACTGAAAGTCGCTGCAGGCGGTCAGGACGTCGAGTGTCTTCAGGTAGTTGAGGTTACTCTCCTCGAGGAAGTTGACCCTTTCCTGGAGCTTGCGGATCTGGATATCCCGTGCGTCATCGGGCGGCATCGTTCCCCCCGAAGAGTGCGGCCACTGTCTGTTCGTAAGTGGCATCGACCTGCTTCACCAGCGTCGGCAGGTAGAAACTGGAGATCTGCAACCGGTCCCAGACGCCCTGGTCCAGTTCCGGGACGAAGATTTCCCCGCTGTTGCCGATCTGCAGCGAGTGGGCGATCAGGTCCGCGAAGTGCAGGATGGCCCCTTCTCTCGGGTACTGGTCCCCCTTGCTGCTGTCGTGGTGCGTCCCCACCGGCTCGGCCACCCGCGGCGGTATTTTCCAGCGCTTGAGGAGCGCGCCCCCCACCTCGGCGTGGTCGAAACCCAGTTTTTCGCGCTCGGCGCGGTGCAGCAGGGATCCCGTGGCACGGCACTGTTCGAGCAGTTCCAGGCAGATCTCGGGAATCTTGACGTACATCACCAGCCTTCCAATGTCGTGCAGGATCCCTCCCACAAAGAAGCGCTCCAGGTTGGATTCCCGTTGGCTGGTGGCAAGTAACCTCGAGGCGAGCCCGGTGGCGATGCTGTGCTTCCAGAACTGCTCCATGTTCACCAGGTCCTCGGGGATCCCCTTGAACACGTCCATGACCGAGAGGGCGAGGGCCAGGTCGCGCACTTGGAGCACCCCGATGATGGTCACCGCCTGGGTGATGGTGTCGATCTTGGAGAAGTAACCGAAAAGCGGGCTGTTGGCGAGCTTGAGGATGCGCGCCGTGAGCCCCTGGTCCTCGGCGATGATCTTCGCGATGTCGCCGATGGAGCTGCGGGGATGATCGATCGCCTCCGACAGTTGCGAATAGAATAGGGGGAGGGAATGGATGGTGGAAACATCTTCCACCATGTGCTCCACCGACAGTTGGGGCTTACGCAGCACGGTTAGCCCTCCTCTCGGTGCAGATCCGCATCAGTTCCTTGATGGCGGGATGCTCCGGGTCGTTGTAGATGAAGAGCCGCTCCATTTCCGCCCTAGCTTGGGCCAGGACCTCGGGATCGATCTCCTGGTTCAACGGGGCCGTCGTCTCCGCGTCCTCGACGACGGCGTCTCCGGCCACCTCGACCTCGAGTACGCCCCACATGCGAAAGATGGAGAAATGCTTGTCGGTAAGCTCGGCGCCAGCGGGCAACAGCATGCGCCCGCTGCGGTCGCAGACGTCGCGGCTGAGCACCATGCCGGGTGTGAGGTTGTCGATGTGTACCACTGCCAAGGCGAAGCCTCCTCTTTCTGGGCGAGGGCTGCAAAGAGAGCCTGTTTTGAATGTATCGGTAGGCAGCAGATTTTACTTTAGTGGAGATAATGTCTGTACAGGCATCGGCTGCCGCTGGCATTACATGTTTAAAAAAATTTAAGACTATGTTTGTCGTGCGTCACGACAGTTGACATCTGCGGCCACCCCTGTCTTTAATATGCCGATGCACACAACCATTCAACATGATCACCGTTCATCCAAAGCCACCTTCTGGTTGATACTGACAACCGTCTTTTGGGGCGGCAGTTTCATCTTCAACAAGATCGGCTTTCGCGAGATCCCGCCGGTCACCTTCCTGTTTTACCGCTTCGCGCTGGCGACGCTGCTCATGGGAATACTCTGCCTGCCGCGGCTCAAGCGCTTCAATCGGCGCACCTTGCGCACCGGCCTCTTGGTCGGCCTTGCCCTCTCCGCCACCAACCTTTCCTTCGTCCTCGGGGTGAGCGGGACCAGCGTTTCCCGGGCCGGGTTCTTGAACAACCTGTTCGTGCTCCTGATCCCGCTTTTGTGCTTCGCCTTCTGGCGCGAGCGGTTGGACCGGTTGAGCGCAGCCGGGCTGGTGCTGGCCCTGGCTGGCCTCTGGCTTTTGGCCCGCGGCGGCGTGGACGGCTTCAACAAGGGAGACCTGCTGTCGACCCTCTGCGCGCTGTTCATCGCGCTGCACATCATTTCGGTTTCCAAGCTTCTGCGTGACGAGGACATCTACCTGCTGAGTTTCGTCCAGTTCGCCACGGTGACGGTGGTGGGGGGGACTCTGGACGTGCTCTCTCCTTCTGGGCCCCTATCCGTCACCTGGGTCTCGCTCGGGTCGCTCATCTACTGCGCCATCTTTCCGACCGTGATCTGCTTCACCCTGCAGAACACCTACCAGCGCTACACCACTCCCACCAAGGCGGGGCTCATCTACACCATGGACCCGGTCTGGAGCATGCTGGGGGGAACGCTGCTTTTGGGCGAGCGGCTGACCACCGAGGAGTGGACGGGTTGTGCGTTGATCTTCGCCGCCGTGGTGCTTCCCCTGTCCGTGAAGCGCCTGCGCGAGCGGCAGCTCGGTATCGACTACCGCGCCGAGGGCGCTGCCGCCGACTGACTTCAACGTTGACTTAGCGCCGTTGCGGGCTACGCTCACCCAGTGATCTTCTGCCGTAAAGGAGGAACCATGCCCGAACTCCCCGATCTCACTATCTACGCTGAAAATCTCGCCAAGGCCCTGACCGGCAAGAAGGTTCACGAGGTGGCGTATCACCAGAGGGGAAAACTGAACGTGGCCGAAGCGGAACTTTCCCGGGCGGTCAATGGAGCCCAGCTGACCGGCGTGGAGAGGGCGGGGAAACAGGTCGCCTTCCGGTTCGATAACGGCAACACCCTGCGGGTGCACCTGATGCTGACCGGCGGTTTCGTCCTGACCGATTCCAGCGCGATGACAAGCCTGCGCTACCCGGTGCTCACTGTCCGCTTCGACGACGGTTCCGTCCTGGCGGTTACCGACGAAAAGGGATGGGCCAACTTGGCGCTGAACCCCGGCGACGACAAGGACGCGCCCGACGCTCTTGTCCTCACGCCGGAGCAGCTGGAGCAGCTGTGCCGGAAGAAGCCAAGAGCCCTCATCAAGCCGCTGCTGCTCGACCAGGCACTCATCGGCGGCATCGGCAACGCCTACGCCGACGAGATCCTCTGGACCGCGCGCATCTCGCCCAAGTCGCCTGCCGGCAAGCTTCCCCCCGAAGCGGTCCGGGACTTGGCGGCCGCCATCCCGCAGGTGCTTGAAGATGCCATAGCCGAGCTCAGGAAGCGGCATCCGGACATGGTCGCGGGTGAGTACCGTGAGTTTTTGAAGGTGCACCGTCCCGAGCTGAAGACTTCCCCCACCGGCGCCAAGATCCTCAAGGAGACCGTACAGTCCAAGCGCACCTACTACACGGAGGAGCAGCGGCTGTACCAGTAACGGCGCGTCCTCGCGCTCTCCGCACCACCCCTGTTTCTCAGACCAGCCTCCAGCGCCCGCAAGGGCGCTTTTGCGTTGCCGCCACCTGACCTCTCCCGCCTACCAGCTTGCTGCCGGTTGACAAGAGCCCGAACGCCGTTACTTTTAGATGGTTAGATTTTGCTAATCTGACATATCGTCGGCTTCGGCCACAAAAAAAGGAGGCAACATGAAGAGAAAATTGGTGTGTATGGCGGCGGTTTCCCTGTTTGCGGTATGCAGCCTGGTTCTTCCGGCACTGGCGGCTGAGAAGCTCACCATGGGCGAGAAATCGTTCATCAAGGAAGCGGCCAGCGGCGGCATGATGGAGGTCGAACTGGGGCAGATGGCCAAGGATAAGGCCAAATCGCAGGAGGTGAAGGATTTCGCCCAGCGCATGGTAACCGACCATGGCAAGGCTAACGAAGAGCTAAAGAGCGCGGTGGGCAACAGGGTCAAGATGCCGACCAAGATGGAGCTAAAGCACAAGTCCACCGTTGAGAAGCTCTCCAAGGCGTCTGCCGACGAGTTCGACAAGAAGTACGCCGAGGCCATGGTGAAGGACCACAAAAAAGACGTGGAAAAGTTCACTAAGGAAAGCAAGAAGGTCAAGGATCCGGAGCTGAAGGGATGGATCGACAAGACCCTGCCGGTGCTCGAGCAGCACCTGCAACATGCCAGGGACATGGCTCACAAGCTGGGCGTGGCCGAGAAATAAGAAAGCGGCGTCAGCCGCACGAGGTACTAAGAAGAGGGGCTTCGTCGTCAGACGAAGCCCCTCTTTGCTTCAGCGCGCCCGGTCGTATCTGACCGTCATATCGGCCAGCCGCGCGGCGATGCCCGCCAGCTCGCACGACGGCGGCAGCCGCCATTGCCAGTTCCCCTCGGTCCTCCCGGGGGTGTTCATGCGCGTCTCCTCCCCCCCCTCCCAAAAGGTCCTGCATCTGGATGACGGCCGTCTGCGCTACCGACATCAGGGCGAGACGGATCACCTCCCCGTGGGGCTCCCCTTCTGGCGACCGTCCCAGGTAACGCGCCAGCCGCTCCCTCTGGTCGGCCGCGGCGCCGTCATACCACCCCCGGACCGTGTTGGTGTCGTGCGTCCCGGTGTAGGCTACGCTGTTGACGCTGTGGTTGAGGTCTCCGATGCCGAAGGGAGAGGGGCGCGAGGTGATGTGGCACAGGATGCCGTTGGAGCGCTTCTTTATGAACTCCTCCGTGGAAAAAGCCCCACTCGTGGCAAGTGGGGCTTTGGCTGCAAGTTGAAGGGTGCCGGATGAGGGGCTAGAGCACCCGCAGGAACGCGACCAGGTAGTTCTGTTCCTGCTGGCTGAGCCTTAAGCCCAGCACGAGATCGAAGAACTTGACCGTGTCCTCCAACGTAAGGCAGCGGCCGTCATGCATGTAGGGCGGGCTCTCCTTGATGCCGCGCAGGGTAAAGGTCTTGATGGGGCCGTCGCCCGGCTCCCTGGTGAAGCGGTCGAGCTGCAGGTCGTGCATCTGTTGGTCCAGGTAGAACGGGGCCGGGTGGCACAGGCCGCACCGTCCCTTGCCGAAAAACACCTGCTGCCCTGCGAGCTCTGCCTGGGTGGCCCGCTCGGGGACGAGGAAGCCGGCCGGGTCGAGTTTGGGTGCCGGGGGCACGTCGAACATGTTCTGCATCTGGGCCATGTGTGCGACCTGGACGCGGCTGATCACGTTCATCCCCTTCTTCGCGGCATGGATTTCGTCGCCGTTGAAGTAGGCGGTACGCTGCTCAAACTCGGAGAAGTCCTCGACGGAGCGGAGGCTCCTCTTCGAGGCGTGGATCTGTTGGTTAAAAAGTCCCCTGAGGCTCACCGTGTCGAGCCGGAAGCGGCGCTCCTGGGGCCGGATGTCGGGGCTCAGGTGAAACTGCGCCGTGGTGTGACCGTTGACATGGCAGTCAAGACAGGCGACGCCCAGGCTCGGCTGGGGTGATTTGCGGTCATCGGTGGGGTTGAACTCCTCCTGCGGGAAGGGGGTCACCAGCATGCGCAGGCCGTCGAGCTGGACCGGGGTGAGCAGGTCCTTGAACAGGCGGTAGTAGTTGTTGATGGAGACCACCTCGCCGCGCGATACGTCACCCAATTCCGGCCGGTTCTGCAGGAAGATCGCCGGCGGGAATTCCGGCAGGAATGCTTCCGGGATGTCGAAGTCGACGTCGAAGCGCTGCAGCCTCGGGAACATGTCGATCTGCATCTGGGGAAAGACCTGGCCGCCGTTCACCTGTTTCGGGTGCGGGAGCGGCGGGTAGGGGAACAGGTTCCTGGACCTGATCTCGCCGGGATTCATGTCCGCGAGCCTCTCCCAGGTCGTCCCCTGGGCCAGCCGTGCCGTCGGGCCGACTGCGATCGGTTTGCCGCGCGACATCTTCACGTCGGGCGACAGCCTGGGGCGCAGGTCGTAGCGGGATTCCAGGAGGCGCAGCTGGGTCTCCATCACCTTGGGCTTTTCCCCAACGTCCTTCTGGTACACCTCCTGGAAGGTCATCATCGGCTTCTTGGCGTCCAGCGGGTCGCGGTAGAAGTCGAAGCCCAGGGTCTTTCCTTCATCGGGCTGGTTCTTGAAGGCGGTCGAGGCAGGGGCGGCCTTGGTGGCGCTGAAGAGATCGGACTGGTCGTGGCTTCCCTTTTGCTGTTCCGGGCGGTTTTGCGGCACTTCCCTCGGCGTCTGGGCTTCCATCGCCGCGTCGGGCGGGGCCGTGCGCGGGGCATGCCCCTCCGCGGTCCAGGAGTTTACGGCGGGAAGTGCCAGAGCTGCTGCAAGAAAAAGGGACGAGACGACGATTGCATCTTTTCTCATACGTTAGCTCCTTTAAGGACGGGAATATTTGAACCCGCTAATTTTTACATGGCCGTCAGGGAAGTCAAACTGCTGAGGGGGAGGTAGCGTGCGCGGGGGGGCGGTGCTGTATCAACCGCACTCTTTGTGGTGCGGCTTCACATTGACAGGGCCGTTACCTCACGGTATGTTGTCTCCCGTTAGTTTTTGCAGATATTTCGGGCAGGTAGTATACTGAAATCGTTGTAAAACATCCCTCAAAGGAGGGTCAGGTCATGAAGAAGATCCGGATTAGCACCCTTTTACTTCCGTTGTTCCTGATCGCTGTGTCAGTGACAGGTCCCGTTACCATCAGCCGTGCCGATTCGGGAGCGCGCGGGGAATCTTACACACGTGTCGCGGATCGCGGCGGCGGTGACGTCGTGGCCCGTGCGGCGACGCGCGGCGGGGGCGGCTACAGCCGGGGCTACAGCCGCGGCGGTTACAGCTATGGTGGCCACAGGGACGGTGGGCACTTCTCCGGCAGCGTCTATATCGGTCCGAGTTGGGGCTGGGGCTGGGATCCCTTCTTCTACCCCTATTACTACAACTATCCGGCCTACCCGTACTACTACACCCCGCCGACGGTTGTGGCGCCCCAGGAACCGCAGGAATATATCTCTCCCGACACCGGCACCGGCGCAGAGCAAACCGGGTACTGGTATTACTGCCGCAAGCCGGCTGGATATTACCCGTACGTGGAGCGCTGCCCCGGCGGATGGATGAAGGTGGTGCCCGATACAACGCCCCCCGGCCAGTCCGAGGAAGACAAGGAGGATTGAAAGATGAGAAAGACCACGACAACAGCTTGGTCGTTGATTGTCTTCCTGGTGCTCAGCGGCTGCGCCACCATGCCCACGGGCCCAAGCGTCAGGGTGCTGCCGACCCCCGGGAAGTCCTTTGAGCAGTTCATGTCTGAAGACGCACTGTGCCGCAGGTACGCCGAACATCAGCTCGGCATGAGCCCGCAAGACACGGCCAACCAGAATACCGCCACCAGCGCGGTGGTCGGTGGGGCCGTCGGGGCCGGCGTCGGGGCCCTGTTGGGCGCGGCCGGCGGCAATGCGGGTGCCGGCGCGGCGATCGGCGGCGGTACCGGCCTTCTCTTCGGCGCGGCGAGCGGCAACGAATCGGGCCGCGTCTACGGCTACGAGGCCCAACGGCGCTACGACAACACCTACGTGCAGTGCATGTACGCCAAGGGGAACCAGATCCCGGGATCCTCGGTGCGCAAGGTACGCCGTGCGCGGCCTTACACCCCGCCCCCTCCTCCCGACATGTACTCGGTCCCGCCGGATTACTATCCGGAACGTTGAAAGAAGTAGGGGCGCCTTCCCGGGCGCCCTTTCTTTATTGATATCCTACGGACATTTCTGGAGAGAGGGTGCGCGACAGAAGGGACTGACTCCGTTAGCCCTGTCCCTCTCTCTAGCGGAACGCTCTTTTCAGTCGTCACCTTCCCCAAACACTAAGGGGACAGGCACCTGGCGGAGCCAGTCCCCTAGATTGTGCTTATTAAGCGGCTGTGCTATCGTGCCAGCCTGCGCAAGCGTCGGGCCGCATCCGCGGCTGCAGTTATTCCGAAAGAGGTCCATCCTTGACTACTTCCACAAACTTCAAGTTCCTGCTGCCGTGGTGTGCCGCGGTGGTGACCGGCATCCTCATGTTCCTGGGCTACGCCGGCTTCGATCACTTCTACCTGGAATGGTTCTTCCTGGTCCCCCTGCTCTGGGCGCTGCGGGACCAGCGGCCGGCCCGCGCCTTCTGGCTCGGCTGGCTGGCCGGTATCGTCGGGCATGGAGGAGGCTTTTACTGGATCATCCAGATGTTCCAGCAGTTCGCGGGTGCCCCCTTTATCGCCGGGGTATTCGGCCTTTTGCTCCTGGCCGCCGCCAACGGCATGGTGCTGGCGCTCTGGGCGTGGGGGACGACTGTGTTAACCCGGGACCGGCAATGGCGGGTGCTCTGGGTGGCACCGGTATTGTGGACCGCGATCGAGAAGCTCTGGCCGGAGGTCTTCCCCAACTATCTCGGCGCGAGCCAGTACCGCATGGCGCATCTCACCCAGATTGCCGATTTTGCCGGCATCCTCGGCGTCTCCTTTCTGGTGGTCTACATCAACGCGACTCTGTTCTGGGTGACGCTCCGCTGGCGCGAGCAAAGGGCTGTGCCCTGGGGGGCCGTGTCGGCGCTGGCCGTGACGCTTATGCTGGTGGCGGGGTACGGGGAAGTGCGCCTGCGTGAGGTGGATCGAAAGCTCGCCACGGCGCCCACGATGACCGTGGGGCTGGTGCAGACCAACCGTGGCGCGGCGGAGAATCACCTGGCGGTGGAGCTGATGCAGAAGGAACACCGCGAGATGTCGCAAGAACTGGTAGCGGCGCGAAAGCCGGACCTGGTGGTCTGGCCCGAAGGGGTACTGAGCGTTTCCCTCAACTCCCGCCAGGGGAGTCTCCCCACCTGGGCGCTCGGCGACCTGCACACCCCGCTCCTCTTCGGGACCTGTCTGCAGATCAGGGAGGAGGGGGAGACACGCTTTTGCAACAGCGCGCTGCTGGCGGACGGCTCGGGACGCATCCTCGGCAGCTACGACAAGACGGTGCTGGTTCCCTTCGGTGAGTACATCCCCTTTGGCGACATCTTCCCGCAGCTCTACGCCTGGTCCCCCTACAGCGCGAAGTTCTTCTCGGGCCGGAGCGTGGAGCCGCTCAAGCTGGGCGACCGCCTGCTCTCGGTCAGCATCTGCTACGAGGACATCTTCCCGACCCACATCCGGAAGCTGATGCGCGGCGGACGCGCGGGGCGGCAGCCGGAGGTGATGGTCAACATCACCAATGACTCCTGGTACGGCAACTCGGTCGAGCCGATGGAACATTTGGCGCTGGCCAGCTTCCGCTCCATCGAAAACCGTCGCTCGCTCGTGCGCGGCACCAATACCGGCATCTCGGCCATCGTCGACCCCGCCGGCCGCATCGTCAGCCGTACCGGAGTCTGGACCAGGGAGGTCCTGGTGGGGCGGGTGCCGCTTTGGAAAGGTGGGACGCTGTACGGAGCGGCGGGTGACTGGATCGGCTGGCTCTGCGCGGTAATCTCGGTGTGCCTGATTGCCGCAACGACTCTTTCTAAAAAAGCACGCGCCTGAGTTTGACTGAAAAACAGAATGATCTATAGTCTCACAGGATCAAAAGCGCAGTCAGAGCCTCACCCTCACAGAGAGCACGGTCAAGCTATGTGATCGGTCGGAAGGAAACAATGACGAGATCGGCTGGAAGAGCAGGCAGGAAAAACGGCGAACTCCCCAAGGGAAACACCTCCCCACTGGGCGCGACGGTGATACGCGGTGGGGTGAATTTCAGCGTCTTCGCCAGGGATTGCACCGGGGTGGAATTGCTCCTCTTCGACCACGCCGACGATGCCACCCCCGCCCGCGTCATTGCTCTCGACCCCAAGTGCAACCGTACCTATCATTACTGGCACATCTTCGTCCCCGGCATCGGTGCCGGCCAGCTCTACGGCTACCGCGTCGCCGGTCCCTTTGAGCCGCAACGGGGACGCCGTTTCGATCCGGGCAAGGTGCTGATCGACCCTTATGGCCGCGCCATCTCCGTTCCTGACGGGTACTGTCGTGGCGACGCCTGCCTTCCCGGCGACAACGCGGTGAGCGCCATGAAGAGCGTTGTGGCGGACCCGCGCGGCTACGACTGGGAAGGGGACCTGCCGCTCAAGCGCCCCTACTCGAAAACGGTCATCTACGAGATGCACGTGGCCGGCTTTACCAAGCACCCTTCCTCCGGTGTCGCCGAGGAGAAGCGCGGCACCTACGCGGGACTCGTAGAGAAGATCCCTTACCTGAAGGACCTGGGCATCACCGCGGTCGAACTCCTCCCGGTATTCCAGTTCGACCCGCTGGACGCCCCCTTGGGGCTGCGCAACTTCTGGGGCTACAGCCCGGTTTCCTTTTTCGCGCCGCATGCCGCCTTCAGCTCCACCAAGGGGCCGCTGGGGCCGTTGGACGAATTCCGCGACATGGTCAAAGCGCTGCACAAGGCCGGCATCGAGGTGATCCTGGACGTGGTTTACAACCACACCTCGGAGGGGGATCACAACGGTCCCACCTTCTGCTTCCGCGGTTTCGCCAACGACGTCTACTACTCTCTCGACGCCGACGGCAGCTACATCAATCACACCGGCTGCGGCAATACCCTGAACGCCAACCACCACGTGGTGCGCCGGTTGATCATCGACTCCCTGCATTACTGGGTCAAGGAGATGCACGTCGACGGCTTCCGCTTCGATCTCGCCTCCATCCTTTCCCGCGACGGCCAGGGGCGCCCGCTCAAGAACCCGCCCATCCTCTGGGACATCGAATCCGACCCCGCGCTGGCCGGCATCAAGCTGATCGCCGAGGCCTGGGATGCCGGGGGGCTGTACCAGGTGGGGAGCTTCATCGGCGATAGCTGGAAGGAGTGGAACGGCGAGTTCCGGGACGACGTGCGCCGTTTCCTGAAGGGAGATGAGGGGGTGGTGTCACGTTTCGCCGCACGGATGCTGGCGAGCCCCGACATCTACGGGCACCAGGAGCGCGAGCCCGAGCAGAGCATCAACTTCGTCACCTGCCACGACGGTTTCACGCTGAACGACCTGGTCTCCTACAACGACAAGCACAACGAAGCCAACGGCGAGCACAACCGTGACGGCTCCGATACCAACCTGAGCTGGAACTGCGGCGTTGAGGGGGCGAGCGCGGATCCCGACATCGAGGCGCTGCGCAACCGCCAGGTGAAGAACTTCATGGCGGTTACCCTGATGGCGCTGGGGACCCCGATGATCCTGATGGGGGACGAGATGCGCCGCACCCAGCGCGGCAACAACAACGCCTACTGCCAGGACAACGAGCTGGGGTGGTTCGACTGGGACCGGCTCGCCGCGCACCAGGATATCTACCGTTTCACCAGGGAGCTGATCAGGGCGCGGCTGCGGCAGAGCGACACCCCGACGGAGACGCTGACGCTGAACCAGCTCCTGGGGCAGGCGCGCCTGGAGTGGCATGGCGTCCACCTAGGCACCCCGGACTGGAGCTACCAGTCCCACAGTATCGCCCTCACGGTCTGGAGCGCATCGAAGCACCTCGTGTTTCACTACATGGTCAACGCCTACTGGGAGCCGCTCACCTTCGCGCTGCCACCGCCCAGAAGGCTTCCCGGCGGTGCCTGGCACCGCTGGATCGACACCTCGCAGGCATCGCCAGAGGACATCTCCCCCTGGGAGGCCATGCCGGTGCTGGGTTCGGAGAGTTACCGGCTGCCGCCGCGCAGCTTCGTCGTCCTGGTGGCCAAGCGGCACTCCAGAAATTCCTCCCGGTCGGCTGCCCCGGCCGCCGGGTGAGGGGAAGGAGCTGATATGTCATCCGTCTTCGGTACCTTGTTCAGAGTTTCCACCTTCGGCGAGAGCCACTGCGCAGCGGTCGGCGCCGTTGTGGACGGCGCACCGGCCGGGATGCGCCTTTGCGAGTCCGACATCCAGCCGCAACTGGACCGCCGCCGTCCCGGGCAGAGCGCGCTCAGCACCCCGCGCGAGGAAGAAGACCTGGTCACCATCCTCTCCGGCGTGGAGGGGGGCGTGACCCTGGGCACCCCCATCGGGCTCATGGTCTATAACCGCGACCAGCGCCCCGGCGATTACCAGGAGATGTCACAGGTTCCCCGCCCTTCGCACGCCGATTACACCTACCAGGTTAAGTACGGGGTGCGCGCCTCCAGCGGCGGCGGGCGCTCCTCCGCGCGCGAGACCATCGCCCGCGTGGCGGCCGGCGCCATCGCGGAAAAGTATCTGGCCGAGCGCCACGGCGTGGAGATCGTGGCCTGGGTGGACAGCGTGGGGGCGCTTGAGGCCGGCGCCGTCGACCTGGAGCGGATCACGCGGCAGCAGGTGGACCAGCACCCGGTCCGTTGCGGCAACCCCACCATGAGCCAGGCCATGGCCGACCTCATCACCCAGGTGAAAAGCCGCGATGATTCCGTGGGAGGGACGGTAAGCTGCGTCTGCCGCAACCTGCCCGCCGGGCTCGGCGAGCCCGCCTTCGACAAACTGGAGGCCCTTCTGGCGCATGCCATGCTCTCCATTCCCGCCAGCAAGGGTTTCGAGATCGGCTCAGGCTTCAGCGGCAGCCGCATGCTGGGCAGCGCCCACAACGATCCCTTCGTGGACAAGGGGGGACGGCTCGGGACGGCGACGAACTACTCGGGAGGCGTGCAGGGGGGGATTTCCAACGGGGAGCCGATCTATTTCCGGGTGGCCTTCAAGCCGCCGGCGACGGTGGCCCTGCCGCAGAAGACCGCCCGCTTCGACGGCAGCGAGACCATCCTGGAGGCCAAGGGGCGCCACGACCCCTGCATCGTGCCCCGGGCGGTGCCGGTGGTGGAGTCGATGGCGGCGCTGGTGTTGATGGACCTGTTGTTGAGGCAGGAGTACCGCAAGAGGTAGGAACTGCTAGCGCTGGCAGGCCTGTTGGAGGACGAGCCCCATGCGCGTGTCGGGTGGCAGGTATTGCCACTGCGTGGCGGCGGCCAGATCGCTGGTTTTGAGGATGTTGCCGTTTTTATCCAGGTGGCTCGACGCGAGCAGGTGCCCCTCCCGCTCCTCGCAGTTGATCTCGTAGCTGTAGAGGGTTTCGTGCAGCATGGCCGGTTGCGGCAGCCCTTGCAGCATCTTGAGGGCTTCCTTCTTCCCCACTTCGCTGTAGACTACCCGCGTCTTGACCTGGAGCACTCCTTCCCGCACGATGTTGCTGCCGCTTCTGTCGTAGAAAAAGCTGGAGTCGCTGTTCTCGTCCAGGAGAAACCAGTCCGGCGCCGCGCACCAGGCCGCGGTCGAGAACAGGCACGCCGCGCACAACGTGGCAAGAAAGAACTTCCGCATCGCCCTTACCCCCTCGAGTCCGATTCCTCCGCCCGCATCTTTACCTTCTGCATCTCCGTCTCCAGGTCGGTGAGGATCTCCTCTTCCCCCCGGACCCCCCCCTGGACCTTCAGGGACTTGCGCAGCAGGTCCAGGTCGTACTCGAGGTAGAGCGGGGCCACCGGGCTCTGCCGCGCCGACTTCACGATCTTTCTCACGATAAAGCCGGTGAACTGCGGGTGTTCCACCAGTTCATGGCGCAGTTCCCCGTCGTAAGGGCGCACCAGCACCCGCTCTTTGACCTCTTCGCCGTGCAGCGTCATCTCGGAGATGAAGACGTCAGGGCTTTCCTCGGTGACCCGGGCCTCCGCCACCCCCTGCATGTAGCGCTCCGGGTGCTGCAACCGGTCCATAAGCATATTCCACAGAGTCTTGTGCTCGCAATGTACCACCACCTGCAGTGTGCGGACCAGCATGGGAGCCTCCTGTTATTCGTCGCGCTGCTGCCGGGGGATCGGCCGACGTAATTATAAAACGCTCTCTTGTATGGTCAAGCGGCGCCTCCCGGGTAAAGTCCCATAAATTGTATGTGTTGCGGGAAATTGACAGATGACCTGCCCGGACTACAATGGGGGAATTGTCCGGACCACTGGAAAAATCAAACGACGATGCAGGCGCGAAGGAGGCTGTCATGTCCACGGAAGACGGCTTGCGGTCCTTGGTGGCACAACACCCGGTCCTTACGGCCATGGCGGCCGGCTTGATCGCCGGTGCGGTGGCGGCCGGCAGCGACAAGGTACTGGACCGGCTGGTGAGCACAAAGCAGAAGAGGCGTGATCGGCGGGTGCGCGAGGCGCCGGCCCACCAGATGGCCGGGCCCTACCTCGCCTCGAAACTGCTTGGCCGCAGGCTGAGCGCCGTGGAGAAGAAACGCGCCAGTGCCGGTTTCAGTATTCTCTACGGCCTGGGCTGGGGCATTATCCACGGCAGGCTCGCGGCGAAGTTCCCGCGCCTCACCCGCTGGGGCGGGCTTCCCTTCGCCGTCCCCTTCTTCTGTGCCTGCGACGGAGTGATAGCGCCGCTGCTCGGGGTGTCGCCGACTCTGCGTCACATTCCCTGGCAGCCGAGCGCGAAGGAGTTGGGAAATCATGTCGCCTGGACCGCCGCTGCCGAACTGGTACACCGGGTGGCAGGGGAGCGGTCATGAGGTCTGTCACTGCAGGGTTGTCGCACCAAGCGGCGCAAGGGGAGTAAGATATGTCGGGTCGAAGGGATCGATTGAAGGGGGAGCTCCCCAAGTGGCTGAACGGGATGCTGATCTTCGGCACCGTCGCCGTGGTTACCGCCATGGAACTCAGGCGTCCGCTCAGGAAAGACCGGGATGACAAGCTGCGGCGCAACGCCCGCAACGCCGCCTTCTCGGTCCTGGCCGCAGCCACCGTGGGGCTCGCCGAGAAGCCGGTGGTGGGACCGCTGGCCCTGCGGGTGCAGTCAAAGCGCCTGGGGCTTTTAAAGCTCCTCGGTCTTCCTGCGTGGGCGGAGGTGGTGCTTTCCGTCCTGCTCCTCGACTACACGCTCTTTGTATGGCACGTGCTGACCCACAAGGTCCCCTTGCTCTGGCGCTTCCACAGGCCGCACCACGTCGATCTCGATCTCGATGCCAGCACCGCGCTCCGCTTCCATTTCGGTGAGTTGCTCCTTTCGGTCCCCTGGCGTGCGGCGCAGGTCCGCCTGATCGGCGTCTCCCCCTTCGCCCTCGCTCTGTGGCAGACCCTTACTCTCATGGAGATCCTGTTCCATCACTCGAATCTGAGGCTCCCCCATCGGGTCGAGAGGCGCTTGTGTCGCGTCATCGTCACTCCGCGCATGCACGGAATCCACCATTCGGTGGTGAGGGAGGAGAGGGATTCCAACTGGTCTACCATCTTTGCCTGGCCCGATTACCTGCACGGCACCATTCGCCTCAACGTGCTACAGGACTCGGTGGACATCGGGGTGGCCGGCTGCCAGGACCCGCAGCAGCTGACCTTCTCCAGGGTGTTGGCAATGCCCTTCACCCCGCAGACGGAAGTGGAAGGTCCCAAACGCGAACCGCTGCCGGTGCCGACGACAGTGCTGGCAGTCTGACCTACTGTCTGCCGAATGAAAGAGACCCATCCGAAATATCCGATGGGTCTCTTTTTTTGTCCGGCACCGAGCTTTGCGGCAGATTCAGGCCAGCGGCCCCCGGGGCGGGTCTTTGGGCCGGGTCTTAACCACGCCGCTCAGGATGGCGATGCCGAGCAGGATGATGGCAACGATGGCGATCTTGAACATGGCCACACCTGCCGCGACCAGAGCCCAGGCGACGCCGGCGATAATCAGAATGAACCCGACGATGTAGAGTGCGAACGACATGGGATCCTCCTTGTGCCAGGTTGGGGTGGGTGGTGATTGGTTGGTGGTTGCTAATTTTTGACAGAGTAAATGCTAACGGGAGGCCTTCAGTTGTCAATGGCGGGGGAACGGCGAGGTGCGCGGACGGGTGGGGAGCTCAGGCTTCCTGGTACAGCGGGCCGAAGGCGTCGAGGTGGGTCAGGTACAGCCTCATGTCGAACTCGAGCTGGTGGTAGCCAGGCTCCATGTACTCGCAGAGCTGGTAGAAGGCCTTGTTGTGCTCCTTCTCCTTGAGGTGGGCCAGTTCGTGCACCACGATCATGCGCAGGAACTCGACGGGGGCGGTCTTGAATACCGTGGCGATGCGGATCTCGTGCTTGGCGGTGAGCTTGGCGCCCTGGACACGGGACACGAAGGAGTGCAGGCCGAGGGCGTGGTTGATCACGCTGATCTTCGGGTCGTAGCTCACCTTGCTGAGTGGCTGCGACTTGCGCAGGAATTCGTTCTTCAGGTTGACGGTGAAGTCGTAGAGCGCGCGGTCGGTCCTGACCTGGTGCGGGGTGGGGTACTTGGTCAGCAAAACGCCCCCCAGCTCGTTGTTCGCCAGGAGGCGCTCCACCTTGGAGGTGACTTGTTCGGAGTATCCTGCCAGGTATTTCAATCCGCGCATTTCATTGTTCCCGAAGCGATGTGGTACGATCAGCGGCGAAAGTAGCACATTGCCCGGTGAAGTGCAAACCCGAGGTCACAGCCGCAGGGGCAGCCGGCTGGAGCGCTCGGCGATCCTCTGCATCATCCCCCCCAGGTAGCGGGAGCCGAGCTCACTGGCGGCCAGCTTCTGTTTCACCGCCGGGAGCCTGAGGATGGCCCCGATCAGGGCCGCCATGGCGCGGTGGTTGAACATGGCCCGGTTGTCCCAGATGAGGTGCTGCAGTTTGCCGCGCTCCAGGGCCATCAGCACCAGCCGGTGCGCGTTGTCCACCGGGGTCACCACTCTTTCGGCCTTGGGGATGAGAACCAGGGAGTTGGTGCGGCACACCCTCACGCAGACGCCGCAGCCGAGGCAACGCTCCTGGTCCTGCACGCATCTGCGCTGCCAGGGGTGCTGCGGGTCGTTTGCCGACACCAGCCGCATGGCTTCAGCCGGGCAGGCGTCAACGCAGCGGCCGCAACCGCTGCAGCGTTGCGGTGTTAATTCCGCGAGGTAGTTGGTGCTGCAGACCAGTTGGAGGTTGCAGAACTTGCGGGCCCGGATCAGGGTTTCGCAGCAGCAGCTGCAGCAGTTGCAGATGGAGCTGACGCCGAACTGCGCGTTGTCTGCCACCTGGATCAGGTTCTGCTCCCTACTCTGCTGCAGGAGCTCCAGGCACTGCTCGGGGCCTATCTCCCGCGCATG
Organism: Geomonas propionica; assembly: GCF_016458235.1. Lineage (GTDB taxonomy): Bacteria > Desulfobacterota > Desulfuromonadia > Geobacterales > Geobacteraceae > Geomonas > Geomonas propionica. Next base: position 23,849 of record NZ_JAEMHK010000013.1, read on the forward strand.
TCCGTGTCGGATCAAAGAGTCGGCCCGGTCGTCAAAGACCATGCAGGTCTCCAGGGGAGCGGAGCATGCCCTGCCGACGTGCCTCATCTTGTGGCGGCAGCTGCAGGTGCCGATGCCGATGCGTTTGGCACCCTGGACCACTTCGCTCGCCCGCTCATAGTTGAATAGCCGCGCCAGGTTGGAGGAGGGGACCTGCTCCTCGTCCACCATGATCCTGGTGCTTGGGGTGCTGCCGGTGTAAAGGTCGCGGATAAACTCCTCTTCCTGGCTCAGATACTGGTTGAGCAGCCGGCTGAGGGCGGGCTGGTCCACGTCCTTTCTGACCCGCATCAGCACGAAATCGAGAAATCCCGCCATGGGAGGCGGCAGGATGTAAAGCTTTTCCCCTTCCTGCTCCGTGTCCAGCAGCAAGCCCCGCTCGGCCAGCCCTTCCAGGGTGCGGTAGGCCTCGACTTCCCGCACACCCCAGACGTGGGCCGCTCGTGCCGCCGAGAAGGGGTGCATGGGGAGTTGCCCCACGAGCTTGGCCTCCTGTTCGGTGAATAGCAGGGCGAGTATCTTGGCGAACAATTCTGAGGGGGGAGCGCCCTCGGGGAATCTTTCCAGGCGCTCCATCAACGAGCTGTATCCGTTGTGGCTTTGGAGATGCGGCATGGCGGCTCTCCTGATGGTTCTGCGGGGCAAGTAGCAAGATGGGACAGTGGTTGGATTAAAAAAACTTTAAGAGTATATCCCGGTTCGAAGGGGGCGCAATTCCGCCTAAAGTCGCGCCCAGACCGGCCTGCTGCTCCTTTCCGCTGTCAATTCAGGTGCATATGTCTAGCTATATGTATTCGTCAACCATCGTCGGTTGTCAGGTTGACGAACCGGAGCGCCTGTGTTAATAACAAGGCTCTACTTTCACCCCGGCATGGAAAGGAGAAGCTGTGCAGACATTCGCAGAAGAACTGGACCAGTTGCGTTCCCAAGGGCTGTACCGCAGCATGCGGGTAATAAAAGGGGCGCAGGGGAGCCACGTCGACTTGGACGGCAAACGGGTGCTCCTGCTTTGTTCCAACAACTATCTCGGGCTGGCCGACCATGCCGCGCTGCGCAGGGCGGCGGTCTTCGGTGCGGCTTTGGGGACAGGAAGCGGCGCCTCCCGCCTGGTTTCCGGCACCATGGAACTGCACATGGAACTGGAGGAGCGTATCGCCCGGTTCAAGCGAACCGAAAAAGCGCTGGTGTTCAACTCCGGCTATGCCGCCAACACCGGAATCATCTCCGCCCTGGTCGGCCGTGGCGACGACATCTTCTCGGACAAGTTGAACCATGCCAGCATCGTCGACGGCGCACTCTTGTCGCGGGCGAATTTTCACCGTTTCCCGCACCGGGACATGGCGGCCCTGGAGCGGCTGCTTCAGGAAAAGGCGGGCACCGGTCGGCGCCTGATCGTCACCGACGGCGTCTTCAGTATGGACGGCGACATCGCTCCCCTGCAGCGGATGGTGCAGCTCGCCCGGCAGCACGATGCCCTGCTCATGGTCGACGATGCCCACGGCACCGGCGTTCTCGGTGCGACCGGACGCGGCACGGCCGAACTCCTCGGGGTTATGGACGGCGTCGACATCCACATGGGGACGCTGGGCAAGGGGCTCGGGAGCTTCGGCGCCTATGCGGCCGCGTCAGCAGAGATCTGCGAGTACCTGGTGAACAAGGCGCGCAGTTTCATCTTTTCCACCTCGCTGCCTCCGGCGGTCCTGGCTCCGTCCGTCGCGGCGCTGGACCTGGTCGATTCCCGTGAGGGCAAGGAGCTGCGGGACCGGCTGGCGGCGAACGTGGCACTGTTCAAGGGCAAGTTGGCCGCTGCTGGCTTCGATACCATGGGGAGCGAGACCCAGATCGTCCCGATCTTCGTTGGGCCGGCCGAGGCGACCATGCAGTTCAGCCGGGAGCTTTTGGAAGAGGGGATCTTTGTGCAGGGGATCAGGCCGCCCACTGTTCCGGCCGGGAGCTGCCGCCTGCGCTGCACCATCATGGCAACGCACGAACCCGCCGATCTCGAAGCCGCGGCCGACACCATCGCGCGGGTTGGGAAAAAGCTTGGGGTAGTTTAAAGATTCAAAGCTGTTACGCGAAGAGCGCAGAGTAGTCGCAAAGAGCGCGAAGAAGAACAAACCACTGGAAAACTTGGTCTCGGTTTAACCCGCATCAGGAATTCATCGCGTGCTTCGCGCATGCTTCGTGTTCTTTGCGTAACTACTTTTCATGGTTTGTAGAAAGGACCAACACTCTGATGACCCTTCATTTTCAGGAGACAGGAGCTGGACGACCGGTTGTTTTTGTCCACGGCTGGGCCATGTCCGGCAGGGCCTGGCGTTTCCAGCAGGAGTTGCAGGACGCGGCACGGCTCATCTTTGTGGACCTGCGCGGCCACGGCCATTCCGCACCGGCCTCGTCCTACACCATCGATGACTACGCTTCTGACCTGGCCGCTCTCTTTGAGGAACTGGCCTTGCAAGACGCGGTTCTCGTGGGGTGGTCGATGGGGGTACAGGTCGTGCTGCAGGCTTTCCCGGCGCTGCGCTCCCGCCTGGCCGGCATGGTGCTGGTGGGGGGCAACGCCAGGTACGCGAGCTCGGACGACTACCCGCACGGCAAGGCGCCGGTCGAGGTGAAGGGGATGGGGCTGCGCCTGCGGCGCGACCACCAAAAGACCATGGGCGATTTCTTCAAGGGGATGTTCGCGGAGGGGGAACTGGACCATGATCTCTACCAGCGCATCGTGCACGAGATTGTGCTGGGGGGGCGCTCTGCCGACCACGAGGCGGTGATGCAATCGCTGAACATCCTTTCCACCGCCGACCTGCGGGAAGGACTGCCGCAGGTGGACCGGCCGGTGCTGGTCATTCACGGTGAACAGGATACGGTCTGCCCCGTCGCTGCCTCTGAATATCTGGCGCAGCACCTCCCGATGGCGCGGCTGGAGAAATTCCAGGGGTGCGGGCACGCGCCTTTCATGACCAGACCCGAGCGGTTCAACGTGGTGCTTCGCGATTTCATCGCAGCGCTCTAGTTTTTAATTCAGAAGGTATCGATGGCGGCAGAGATAAACAGAGACAAGGTGCGCGAGTCGTTCCACCGGCAGGCGATCGATTATGACCGGCACGCGGTGGTGCAGGGGCGCGTGGTGGACAAGGTGCTCGGCCTGCTGCAGGCGGAGCGGGTGGCGCCGGCGTCCCTGCTCGACATCGGCGCCGGGACCGGCAGGCTGTTGGCGCGTTTGACCGAGCTCTACCCGGAGATGGAGGCCGTCGGGGTGGATCTCGCGCCGGGCATGTGCGAGGCCGCCGCCAGCGCGCTGGCCGGCAGACGGGTGCGCATGCTGAACGCGGACGCCGAGTCGCTGCCGTTCGACGCCGAGAGCTTCGACGTCGTTGTTTCCACCTCGACCTATCAATGGCTGGCGACCTTGGACCAGGCTTTCGCCGAGGCGCGGCGCGTGCTGAAGCCGGGCGGGGTGTTCTGCTTCGCCCTTTTCGGGGAGCGCACCCTGTTCGAGTTGCGCGAGTCGTACCGGGCGGTGCTCGATGGGGGCGCCGACCGCACCCACAGCTTTTTCGCCAATGACGAGGTGTTAGCCGCGCTGGAGCGGGCGGGCTTCGAGGCAGCTCGGGTCGGCTCGGAGCTGGAGGTGGAAATGCACCCGGACGTGCCGGAACTGCTCCGCTCGCTGAAGAAGATCGGGGCGGGGAGCACGGCGCCGGCCAGCGGCAGGGGACTGTCGGAGCGGCGGGTGATGTTGGAGATGATGGCGAGCTACCGCAAGCGCTTCGGCAGGGAGGACGGCGTGCCGGCGACCTACGAGGTGGTGTACGGGGTGGCTAGGAAGGGTGGGGGCGAGGTGGGCGAATAATTATTCGCCCCTACAGGAGCGCATAAACAGGAAGGGGGCGGCCGATTTTCGGCCGCCCCCTTTTTACTTTCCCGCCTCCGCCGTCTAGGCGCGGGTGAGTTGGCGGTACCTGATGCGGTGCGGCTGGTCGGCGGCGGTACCCAGGCGGGCGTGGCGGTCTTCCTCGTACTCGGAGTAGTTCCCCTCGAACCAGACCACCTTGCTGTCCCCCTCAAAAGCGAGAATGTGGGTGGCAATCCTGTCCAGGAACCAACGGTCGTGGGAGATGACCACGGCGCAGCCGGCGAAGTTCTCCAGCGCCTCTTCCAAAGCACGCATGGTGTTGACGTCGAGGTCGTTGGTCGGTTCGTCGAGCAGGATGACGTTGCCGCCTTCCTTGAGCATCTTGGCCAGGTGCACGCGGTTACGCTCGCCGCCGGAAAGCATGCCGACCTTCTTCTGCTGATCGCCGCCGGAGAAGTTGAAACGGGCTACGTAGGCGCGGGAGTTTACCAGCTGCTTGCCAAGCTGCAATTGCTCCTGCCCGTCCGAGATCACCTCCCAGATGGTCTTGTCCGGATCAAGGGCGTCCCTGCTCTGGTCCACATAGGAGAGCTTCACGGTGTCGCCAGTCTTGAAGCTGCCGGAATCCGGCTTCTCCTCGCCGGTGATCATGCGGAACAGGGTGGTCTTGCCGGCGCCGTTGGGGCCGATAACGCCGACGATGCCGCCCGGCGGGAGACGGAACTCCATCCCCTCGATGAGGAGTTTGTCGGCGTACCCCTTGCTGACGTTCTCCGCCTCGACCACCACACCACCCAGACGCGGCCCGGGCGGAATGAAGATCTCCAGGTCCTTGCCTCGCTGCTCGCTCTCGGTGTTCAGCATCTCCTCGTAGGAGTTGATGCGCGCCTTTCCCTTGGCGTGACGCCCCTTGGGGGACATCCTGATCCACTCCAGCTCGCGCTTCAGAGTCTTCTGGCGCTCGCTCTCGGTCTTCTCCTCCTGGGCCAGGCGCTTCTCCTTCTGCTCCAGCCACGAAGAGTAGTTCCCCTGCCACGGGATCCCCTGGCCGCGGTCGAGCTCCAGGATCCAGCCGGCCACGTTGTCCAGGAAGTAACGGTCGTGGGTGACGGCGATGATGGTGCCGGCGTAGCGCTGCAGGTGCTGCTCCAGCCAAGCAACGCTCTCGGCGTCCAGGTGGTTGGTAGGCTCGTCCAGAAGGAGGATGTCCGGCTTCTGCAGCAGCAGGCGGCACAGGGCGACGCGGCGCTTTTCACCACCGGAGAGGTTGGCGACGTTGGTCTCGGGCGGCGGGCAGCGCAGCGCGTCCATGGCGAGCTCCAGGCGGCTGTCCAGGTCCCAGGCGTCCAGGTGGTCCAGCTTCTCCTGCACCTTGGCCTGGCGGTCGCAAAGCTTCTCCATCTCGGCGTCGGTCATCTCCTCGCCGAACTTCATGTTTATCTCGTTGAACTCGTTGACCAAGTCGACCACTTCCTGCACGCCTTCCTCGACGCACTGGCGCACGGTCTTGCTCGGGTCGAGGTTCGGCTCCTGCTCCAGGTAGCCCACCGTGTAACCCGGGGAGAGGATGGTCTTGCCGTTGAATTCCTTGTCCACGCCGGCGAGGATCTTCAACAGGGAGCTTTTGCCGGAGCCGTTCAGGCCGAGCACGCCGATCTTGGCGCCGTAGAAATAGGAGAGGTAGATGTCTTTCAGCACCGGTTTCTTGTCGTAAAACTTGCTCACACCGATCATCGAGTAGATGACCTTGTTCGGCTCGATAGCCATGACTGCCTCCGTATTGTTTTATTAACCTTTGTATCGTTTTGTAAAAGGGCCATTATTACATGCAACTGCCGCGGCATGTCAACTGCCATCCCCCGGAGTCCGTCCTTGACATTCCCTTTTATGTATAGTTAAATCCGCCGGATCGAATTAACCTTCAAGGGGTCTATCATATGCAAAAATGCAGGCGTTTCGGGCTTTTGATCTGCGCCGGGCTTCTTACTGCCGCACTCTCCGGTTGCGGCGGTTCATCTTCCAGCGACCACATCCCCTCCACGGTCCCCATCTTCTACGAGCACAGCGTTCTGTTGAAAAACGACTCTGTCTACACTATGGGGTACAACGGTTTCGGCCAGTTGGGCGACGGGACCCTCAAGGAGCGTGAGATCGCCGTACTGGTACCGGGTATAGCGAACATGACTAAGGGTGTCGCCGGCGTCGCCCATACCATGGTCACCAACGGCACTGAAATCTATGCCTGGGGCTACAACCTCTACGGCCAGTTGGGGAACAAAGATGCCTTGACCACCTACCCGGATGCCTTCAAATCCTCGCCGGTGAAGGTTTCCCTCCCCGACACCGTCACCACGGTGACTGACATCGCCGCAGGAGCATACCACTCCCTCGCCGTCGCCAACGATGAGCTGTATGCCTGGGGCTACAACCTCAACCACCAGCTCGGTACCGGCACCACGGCAAACTTCAAGGTTCCCGAGAAGATCATCCGTGGCCACGCGGATGAGGACCTGACTGCGCTGAAGGCGGTCCAGGTCGCCGCCAACGGCTTCCACTCCCTTGCCCTCATGGGCGACGGGTCGGTCTACGCGTGGGGGGACAACCGTAAAGGCCAGTCCGGTGTGCTCGGCACCTACTCGACTGCTATTTCGAGCCCGCGCAAGGTAACCATCCCGGTAACCAACGGCGGCGCGATCACCAGGGTCGCAGCCTCGTCGAGGACCAGCTATGCGCTCGAAGAGAACGTCTCGGGTGCCCAGACACTTTGGGGCTGGGGCTACAACGGCTACAAGGACGTCAATGACCCCACAAAAACAACCGGGGGGGAGTTGGCGCAAGATCCGGATGTGCTGCAGCAAACGGCCACCCCCATCCCGGTGCTGTCCATTGCCGCCACGGACGGCAATGTCATCAAGAAGATCGCCACCGGCATCAACCACCTCCTGCTCCTCATGGGGCCACGCAACAACGACGGCAGTGACGGGAGTTGGTTCGTCCAGGGCGTGGGCTACAACGACAGAGGCCAGTTGGGCAACAACCGCGCGCTGAGCCCCGGCGGCAACGACACCTCGACCAGCAGCTTCGAGTTCGTCTATGCTCTCAAATCCGCGGCGACCGACGACAGGTTCTACGGAGTTACCGACATCGCCGCCTTCGGGACCAGTTCCTTCGCCTTGGTCAACGGAACCTGGTATGCCTGGGGGGACAACGAGAGCGGACAGCTTGGCAATACCATAGCCACTGCCACGATCCCGTACTTCCAGCTCCCGGTCACAGTCAAGTTCCAGTAGCTGGATTTGTCAGAAAGGATACGGCTTTAGCCTTCAGTCAGCAGGCTCAGCCGTACCCCTTTTCCCTTGACTTGATTGACGCAAATAGTTTAGTTTGACGGATTGTTTCACAGCCCAACGCGGTAAAGAAAGGTTGCAGATAACATGGAAGAGTTGAGCGAACTGCTGCTGCAGAGAAGACGCAAGGTAGATGCATTGTGGGAGGCGGGTATCAACCCGTACCCGAACGATTATAAGCCTCAGCATACCTCCGCCGACGTGCGCGATGCCTACGGCGACAAGGAAGTGATCGAGGATGACCCGCAGACCTTCGTGGTCGCCGGCCGCATCATCATGCGCCGCTCTTTCGGCAAGGCCGCCTTCGTGCAGGTGCAGGACCGCAAGGGGCGCATGCAGCTTTACCTGAAGAAGGACACCATCGGCGAGGAGCTCTTCGCCGAGTTCGAGAACTATGATATCGGCGACATCATCGGCGCCACCGGCACCCCGTTCAGGACCAAGACCGGCGAGCTTTCCCTGGCGGTCACCACCGTGCGCCTCTTGACCAAGTCGCTGCTGCCGCTGCCGGAGAAGTTCCACGGCCTGACCGACGTGGAGACCCGCTACCGTCAGCGCTACGTCGACCTGATCGTTTCCCCGGAGGTGCGCGAGGTATTCTACAAGCGCTCCAAGGTCGTGCATCTCATCCGCGAGTTCATGACCAAGAACGACTTCCTGGAAGTCGAGACCCCGATGATGCACCCGATCCCCGGCGGCGCCACCGCGAAGCCGTTCGTGACCCACCACAACGCGCTGGACATGGAACTGTTCCTGCGCATCGCCCCGGAGCTCTACCTGAAGCGCCTGGTGGTGGGCGGTTTCGAGCGCGTCTTCGAGATCAACCGCAACTTCCGTAACGAAGGGATCTCGGTACGCCACAATCCCGAGTTCACCATGATGGAGTTCTACCAGGCCTACGCGACCTTCGAGGACCTGATGAACTTCACCGAGGAGCTGCTCTGCCACGTGGCCCAGGAACTCCTGGGGACGCTGGACTTCACCTACGGCGGCGAGCCGATTAGCTTCCAGCGCCCCTGGAAGCGGTTCACCGTGAAAGAGGCGATCCTTGAGTACGGCGACATCGACGCCAAGTCCCTCGAGGACCGCGACCTCGCCTACGCCTACGCTCAGAAAATCGGGCTGGAGCTCACCGAGGACATCGGCTACGGCAAACTGATCACCGAGATCTTCGAGGAAGTCGCCGAGACCAAGCTGATCCAGCCGACCTTCATCACCAATTACCCGACCGAGGTGTCGCCGCTGTCCAGGAAGAACGATCACGATCCCGACTACGTGGACCGCTTCGAGTTCTTCTGCGCCGGGCGCGAGATGGCCAACGCCTTCTCGGAGCTGAACGACCCGCGCGACCAGAAGGAGCGCTTCCTGGCCCAGGTGGCCGCCAAGGACAAGGGTGACGAAGAGGCGCACTACATGGACGAGGACTACATCCGCGCCCTGGAGTACGGCCTGCCGCCGACCGCCGGCGAAGGTATCGGCATCGACCGCCTGGTCATGCTCCTCACCGACTCCCCGTCGATCCGCGACGTAATCCTGTTCCCGCAGCTGCGCAAAGAGGGCAAATAATGCCCTTTGAGCTCTTCATAGGGCTGCGCTACCTGAAGGCGAAGCGCAAATCGACCTTCATCTCGCTGATCACGCTGATCTCGGTCGCTGGCGTGGCGCTGGGGGTCATGGCCCTCATCATCGTGCTGGCCGTGATGACCGGCTTCGAAGAGGACCTCAAGGAGAAGATCCTTGGGACCAACGCGCATGTCGTGGTCTTAAACAGCCTGGGCGCGGTGCAGGACTACCCGCAGGTGATGAAGAAAATTCAGAGCATAGACGGCGTGGTCGCGTCGACCCCGTTCATCTACAACCAGGTCATGCTCTCCACCGGCAAGAACGTTTCCGGAGTCGTGCTGCGCGGCATCGACGTCGCCACCGACGCCAAGGTCACCAACCTGCACAAGTCGATGGTCGAGGGGGACTTGAATTCCCTGGAGCCCGAGGTGGGCAAGACCCCCGGCGTGGTGATCGGTAAGGAGCTCGCCAAGAACCTGGGACTGTTCCTGGGTGACACGGTGGACGTGATCTCTCCGATGGGGAACATCACCCCGCTCGGCATGATGCCCAAGCTGAACCGCTTCCGCATCACCGGCATCTTCAACACCGGCATGTTCGAGTACGATTCGACGCTCGCCTACGTTTCGCTCAAGGAAGCCCAGCAGTTCCTGGGGCTTGGCGACGTGGTGACCGGCATCCAGTTGAGGGTGCGCGACGTCTACAAGACCGGCGAGCTGGCGCGGGAGATCGACCGCGAACTGGGCCCCCCGTACCATGCCCGCGACTGGATGCAGATGAACAAGAACATCCTGTTCGCGCTGAAGACCGAGAAGAGCGTGATGTTCATCATCCTGACCCTGATCGTGCTGGTGGCCGCCTTCGGCATCGCCTCCACGCTGTTCATGGTGGTCATGGAGAAGACCCGCGACATCGCGATACTGAAGTCGATGGGGGCGACCAGCCGCAGCATCATGCGCATCTTCGTCTTCGAAGGGCTCATCATCGGCGTCTTGGGCACCATCATGGGCGTCCTGGGGGGACTCCTGGTCGCCCTCAACCTGGAGCCGATCGTCTCGGTGATCCAGAAGCTGACCGGTTTCGAGCTTTTCAGCAAGGACATCTACTACCTGGACCACTTCCCGTCCCAGGTGGTGGCCTCCGACGTGGTGCTGATCAGCGTCACCGCCGTGCTGATCTCCTTCGCCGCGACGCTGTACCCCTCCTGGGCCGCCTCGCGCATGGCCCCGGCCGAGGCGCTGCGCTATGAGTAGCCTGCTCGAGGTAAAGAACCTGTTCAAGTCCTACGGGACCGGTGAGGCCAAGGTCGAGGTCCTGAAGGGGATCGACCTTATCGTGGCGGCGGGCGACACCATCGCGCTGGTGGGTCCCTCCGGCGCCGGCAAGAGTACGCTGCTGCACGTGATGGGGACCATCGATCGTCCCACCACCGGCGAGGTGCTCTTCGATGGCGAGAAGATCTTCAACCTCGCCGACCAGCCGCTGGCCTCGTTTCGCAACCGCTCCATCGGCTTCGTCTTCCAGTTCCACCACCTGCTGCCGGAGTTCTCGGCGCTGGAAAACGTGATGATGCCGCTTCTGATCGGCGGTGAGAAGCGCGCCCGCTGCGAAGGACGCGCGCTCCAACTTTTGAAGGACGTGGGGCTTTCCCACCGGGTCACCCACCGGCCGGGTGAGCTCTCCGGCGGCGAACAGCAAAGGGTCGCCATTGCGCGGGCCCTGGTGCGCGAGCCGAAGCTCCTTCTGGCTGACGAACCGACCGGCAACCTGGACATGAAGACCAGCGAAGAGGTGCATGCGCTCTTGTACGAGATTCAGCGCAACACCGGCATCTCCCTGGTGATCGTGACCCACAACGAGCAGCTCGCGGCCGGCATGGCGCGCACCGTCAGGATGGTGGACGGCAAGGTAGTCGAGGCGGCCTGACCGCGCCTCTCTTTTTATTGATGATTATTTTCTTTGGCTTTTTCGGGGGACCCTTTGCTGCGTAAATCGATATCTACCCTGCTTGCCGCACAGTTGATGCTTTGTCTTTCGGTTTCTGCCCAGGCCGAGCAGGCTGCGGCCGGTAAGGCCACCGATACCACCTCCGCGGACAAGGCTGCTGCCGAAAAGACCGCTGCCGACAAGGCGGCCGGCGAGCAGGCGGCCGGCGAAAAGATCGTGGCGATCAAGATCGTGGCGATCAAGATCGGCGGCAACCACCGCATCGAGACGGCAGCCGTCCTTCAGGCGGTCCGTCTCAAGGCAGGCGACGTCGTCACCCCCGACAAAGTCGACGCGGACATCCGGGCCATCTACAAACTCGGCCACTTCACCGACGTCAAGGCGCAGAGCGAGACCAAGGACGGGGGCGTGGTCCTCGAGTACGTGGTCACCGAAAAGCCGATCGTGCGCGAGGTGAAGATCGAGGGGGCCAAGGAACTCTCCACCGACAAGGTGCGCGAGGCGATCGAGATCAAGCCCAACAGCGTCTTCTCCCCCAAGGACCTGCAAAAGAGCGTCAAGAAGGTGAAGAAGCTCTACGCCGACGAGGGGTACTACCTCGCCGAGGTCTCCGGCGACCTGAGCATGCGCTCCGATACCGACGTCCACGTCATCTTCCGTATCAAGGAAGGGGACAAGGTCCTGATCGAGAAGATCGAGTTCGAAGGGAACCGCGCCTTCCCGGACAAGAAGTTGAAGAAGACCATGGAGACCGGCGAGAAGTGGTTCCTTTCCTGGCTCACCGGCGCGGGCACCTACAAGGAAGAGGTGCTCAAAAACGATGTCAACCTCCTCACCGAATACTACATGAACAACGGCTACGTCAACGTGAAGGTCGGCGAGCCGAAGGTGGAACTGCTCCCGGACCGCAAGGGCCTCAGGGTGAGCATCGGCATCACCGAAGGCGAGCAGTACCGCATCGGCAAGCTGGGCTTCAAGGGCGAGCTGTTGGAGACCGAGACCGTGCTGAACGGCAAGCTCAAGGAGAAGCCGGGCCAGCTCTTCAGCCGCGCCGACCTGCGCAGCGACGTGTTCGGTCTGACCGACCTGTACGCCGACAAGGGGTACGCCTTCGCCAACGCCAACCCGCTCACCAAGCTGAACGCCGACAGCCACACCATCGACATCACCTTCGACATGGAGAAGGGACAGAAGGTCACCATCGACCGGATCAACATCACCGGCAACGTGAAGACTCGCGATAAGGTGGTGCGCCGCGAACTGAAGCTCGACGAAGGGGACCAGTACAGCTCCACCGCCCTTAAGAAAAGCAAGCAGAACCTGATGAACACCGGCTTCTTCGAGGAGGCAAACCTGGCCACCGCCAAGGGAAGCACCGCCGACAAGCTCGACATAAACGTCGAGGTCAAGGAGAAACCGACCGGGACCTTCAGCATCGGCGCCGGTTACAGCTCGCTGGACGGCATCATCGGGCAGGGCTCCGTGCAGCAGGCGAACTTCCTGGGGCTTGGCCTCAAGGCGACCGCGGCGGCATCGCTGGGGAGCAAGTCGCAAACCTACAACCTCGGCCTCACCGATCCTTATTTCATGGACACCAAGTGGACCCTGGGCGGCGACATCTACCGTAATGAGCGGCAGTACCTCGACTACACCCGCAGGGCGACCGGCGGCGACATCAAGGCGGGCTACCCCCTCTCCGACACGGTCAGTACTTTCTGGCTCTATAAGTACGAGATCAAGGACATCTTCGACGAGTCGCCGGAGTTGAGAAAGAGCATCAACGATGGCGCCGTGCTGGAGCCGGAAAAGAAATCCACCACCAGCGCCGTCATTGCCAGCATCTCCAGGAACACTACCGATTACCGCCTCGATCCCTCCATCGGGATGATGAACTCCCTGTCGATAGAGTTCGCCGGCCTGGGCGGCAGCAACCGGTACGTGAAGTACATCACCGAGAACACCCTGTTCCATCCCCTGTTCTACGGCGTGGGCTCCGTGCGCGGCACCTTGGGCTATGTCCAGTCCTATGGTGGCAAAGAGATCCCCATCGACGAGAAGTTCTACCTGGGCGGCATCAGCTCGCTGCGCGGCTTCTCCTCCCGTACGGTGAGCCCCTTTAAGACCACCACGGTCTTCGACAAGGACGCCAACGGCTATGCGGACAAGCCCAAGGACAACCGCGTCTACCTGGGAGGCTCGATCGAGGCAGTGGCGAACGTGGAATGGACCTTCCCGCTCTTGAAGGACGCCGGGCTCAAAGGGGTGCTCTTCTTCGACGCAGGCAACAGCGACAACAGCTTCGACAAGACCTTCGGCACCGTGCTGACCAGCTACGGCGGCGGCATCAGGTGGTACTCTCCGATCGGCCCCCTGAGGCTGGAGTACGGGGTTCCCATCAACCCCAGGGAAGGGATCGACAACAAAAAAGGCAAATTCGAATTCTCGATCGGCAGCATTTTCTAAATCCATGCACTGCAAGGAGCAAGTCATGAAACGTTTCATCGTGGCAATTTCGCTGGTTCTGGCACTTCCGCTTTCGGTACTGGCTGCCGACGGTTCCAAGATCGGTTCCGTTGACATCCAGAAAGTGCTGTCGCAGTCCGACGCGGGCAAAGACGCGAAGGACCAACTGATGCAGAAGGCCTCCAAGTACGAGGCCGAGAAGACCGCCAAGGAAGCTGAGCTCCTCAAGCTGAAGGGCGAACTGGAGAGCCAGGGAACCGCGCTGCTGAACGAGGCGGCCCGTGGTGCGAAAGATCGCGACTACCAGAAGGGGATGAAGGACTACCAGCGCTTCCTGAAGGACGCCCAGGACGACCTGCAGCTGAAGAACTCCGAGTACACCAACAAGATCCTCGACGAGATCGGCAAGGTGGTCCAGGAGTTCGGTCGCAAGAGCGGCTACACCGCCATCTTCAGCAGGGAGACCATGGTCTACGTGGACCCCGCCGCCGACGTGACCGACGCGGTGCTGAAGGCCTTCAACGACAGCAGGAAAAAATAAAACCCGTTCAACGTTCAACGTTCGACGTTAAGACCCTCCCCCCCTGCCAAAGGGGGGCAGAGGGACTGCAATCCGCAATGGCGCGCGCAGTCTTCCTGCCCTCTCAAGCTCGGGGGAATTGTCGTTTTTGAGAGGGAATAAGTCACGATGGGCGCGGCCTGAGGCCACCCACTTTACGAACGTTGAACATTGAACGTTGAACATTGTCGAGGTTTGAATGAAAAAGACACTTCGTGAGATCGCAGAGCACCTGGGAGGCACGGTTTCCGGGGACGGCGAGATCCTGATCGGCGGACTGGCCACCCTGGATGACGCAGGGGAGGGGCAGCTCACCTTCCTCGCCAACCCCAAGTACGCCGGCAAGGTGGCCACCACCAACGCTTCGGCGGTGCTCATGGGCATCGGTGGCAACACCCACGGCAAGAACGCCATCTTCCACGCCAACCCCTACCTGGCCTTCGCGAAACTGCTGACCCTGTTCTACACGTCGCACCCGCCGCGGCTGGGCGTGCTGCCCGGCTCCTTCGTGGCTCCCGGCGCCAAGATCGGGGCGGACGCCACCATCTACCCCGGCGCCAGCGTCGGCCCCGGCGTGACCGTCGGCGACCGCGTCACCCTCTACCCGGGCGTGGTGCTGTACCCGGGCGCCAGCGTCGGCGACGACGTCACCCTCTACGCCAACGTCAGCATCCGCGAGCGCTGCCGCATCGGCAACCGGGTCACCATCCACGACGGTACCGTGGTCGGCTCTGACGGCTTCGGCTACGCCCCCGACGGCAGCTCCTGGTACAAGATCCCGCAGATCGGCATCGTGGTCATCGAGGACGACGTGGAGATCGGTTCCAACACCGTCATCGACCGCGCCGCCCTGGAAGTAACCCGGGTCAAGCGCGGCACCAAGATCGACAACCTGGTCCAGATCGGGCACAACTGCGTGATCGGCGAGGACTGCATGATTGTCTCCCAGGTTGGGATCTCAGGCTCCAGCCAGCTCGGCAAGCATGTCATCCTGGGCGGCCAGGTGGGCGTCGCCGGCCACATCAAGATCGGCGACAACGTGATGATCGGTGCCCAGTCCGGCGTGCCGGGCAACGTGGAGCCGAACCAGATCCTGTCCGGGACCCCGGTGATGCCGCACCGCGAATGGCTCAAGAGTTCCACCCTGGTCCCCAAGCTCCCCGAGTTCAGGAAAACCCTCTCCGCGCTGGAGAAACGGGTGGCCGAGCTGGAAGAGAAATTGGCGGGAAAAGGGGAGTAACCCACTTCAATGCAATAACTTCGGCTCAAGCTCAAGCGGCGTGAGGCCGATGCGAGGAGAGAATCAGCATGCTCGATATAGTACAGATTATGGAAATTCTGCCGCACCGTTACCCCTTCCTCCTGATCGACAAGGTCCTTGAAGTCGAGCCGGGCAAGCGCGTGGTCGCCATGAAGAACGTCACCATGAACGAACCCTTCTTCCAGGGGCACTTCCCGGGATTCCCGGTCATGCCGGGGGTCCTCATCATCGAGGCCATGGCGCAGTCCGCCGCCATCCTGGCCTACACCGCGATGGGCGAGGATGCCAAGGAGAAGGTCAGCTACTTCATGGCCATCGACAACGCCCGCTTCAGGAAACCGGTCAAGCCTGGCGACACCCTGAGGATCGAGGTGGAGACCCTGTTCTCCAAGCGCGGCATCTGGAGCTGCGCCGCCAAGGCCTACGTGGGCGACACCCTGATGACCGAAGCGGAATTGAAGGCAACGCTGGGCGACAAGTAGGACACGGAGAGGAAAATGATCCACAGCACCGCAGTAATCCACCCGGGCGCCAAGATTGCCGAGGGTGTCGAAATCGGCCCGTACGCGGTCATCGGCGAAAACGTGAGCATCGGCAAGGGGACCAAGATCGGTCCGCACGCTGTGATCGACGGCTGGACCGAGATCGGCGAGGCGAACACCATCTTCCACATGGCCTCCGTGGGCGCCGTGCCCCAGGACCTCAAGTACCGCGGCGAGAAGACCTGGCTCAAGATCGGCAACGGCAACACCATCCGTGAGTTCGCCAGCCTGCACCTGGGCACGGTCACCGGCGACGGCGAGACCACCGTCGGCGACAACAACCTCTTCATGGCCTACTCGCACGTGGCGCACGACTGCCACATCGGCAACAACGTGATCATGGCCAACTCCGCCACGCTCGCCGGCCACGTCATCATTGAGGACTACGTGATCCTCGGCGGGCTCTGCGCGGTGCTGCAGTTCATGCGCGTCGGGGCGCACGTCATGGTGGGTGGGATGACCTCCGTCCCCATGGACGTTCCTCCCTACACCATCATCACCGGCGACCGTTCCGAAAGCCGGCTGCGCGGCCTGAACCTGATCGGGCTCAAGCGTCGCGGCTTCTCGGACGAGACCATCTCCAGCCTCAAGAAGGCCTATAAACTCCTCTCCATGTCCGGGCTGAAGCTTGCCGAGGCGCTCGAGAAGATGAAGAGCGATGTGCCCAAAACCCCCGAGGTCGACCACTTCATCTCGTTCATCGAGAGCTCCAAACGCGGGGTCGCAAGGTAAGAGGCAGGAAAGAGGCAGGTTAAGGTTGAGGTTAAGGAAGACGCTTTTTCTCAACCTTAACCTCAACCTCAGCCTGTCTTTAAGAGGTTCTTTTGCAAGACAAGAAACAATCAGTGATGATCGTCGCCGGGGAGGCTTCCGGCGAGATGTACGGCGCGCAGATCGCGTCCGCTATCCGCGCACTTTCCCCTGAAACCCGCTTCTTCGGTATGGGGGGGAACTGCATGCGCGAGGCCGGGGTCGAGACCCTGGTCGACGCCAACGTGATGGCCGTGATGGGACTCGTGGAGGTGGTGGCCCACCTCCCCACCATCGTGAGCGGCTTCACCACCCTGAAGAAAAAGCTCCACACCGATCCCCCCGACCTTTTGATCCTGATCGATTACCCTGACTTCAACCTGCGGCTCGCCAAGGTGGCCAAGAAGGCCGGCATCAAGGTGCTTTACTTCATCTCGCCCCAGGTCTGGGCCTGGAGAAGTCACCGCGTGCACGGCATCGGGCGGGTAGTGGACATGATGGCGGTGCTGTTCCCGTTCGAGGTCCCCTTCTACCAGAAGGCGGGCGTTCCGGTCACCTTCGTGGGGCACCCCCTTTTGGACCTGGTCAAGCCGACCATGAAGCGGGACGATGCGCTCGCCTCGCTGGGGCTCGACCCGCAGCGGCGCTGCGTCGGCCTCTTCCCAGGGAGCCGTCGCTCGGAAATCCAGAAGCTCCTCCCCGTCATCCTGGAGTCGGCGCAGCTCCTCAAGGAGCGCATGCCGGACCTGCAATTCGTGCTGCCGCGGGCGACCTCCCTGAAGGACGAGGACCTGGCCCCGTACCTCGCCGGCTCCCGGCTCGAGGTGAGGGTGGTCACCGGCAGAAACCACGACGTGATGAGCGGCTGCGACGCGGTGATCGCCGCCTCGGGGACCGTGGTCATGGAGCTGGCCCTGGTGGGAGTTCCCCACGTGATCATCTACAAAATGTCCCCCCTGACCTACCAGATCGGGAGGCGCGTGATCAACGTGCCGCACATCGGCATCAGCAATATCATCGCGGAAAAGCGCATGGTCCAGGAACTGCTCCAGCACGAGGCGGAGCCTAAGCCGATCGCGGACGAGATCGACGCCCTGCTGAACCGGCCGGGGTACGCGGCGCAGATGCGCGAGGATTTCGCGGCAATGAGAGTGAAGCTTGGTAACGGCGGGGCCCTGGGCCGTGTGGCCCGACTCGCCTTGGAGATGATGAAATGAGCAGTGCAGTACCCGTAAAACCCAGTGTGTTCCAACGCTTGTTAAGCTACAGCCGCCCCTACGGGTGGCGCATCGCGCTGGCCGCGCTTGGCTCGGTCGGCGTGGGCGGCATGGACGGCGCCATGGCCTACCTGGTGGAGCCGGTCCTGAGGAGGATCTTCTCCGGCAAGGAAACGGCGATCTTCGTCCTGTTGCCGCTCGGTATCGTGTTCCTCTACGCCCTGCGCGGCCTGTGCCGCTACACCAACGACTATTTCATCAGAAGTGCCGGGCAACTCGCGGTTCAGGACGTGCGCAACGACCTCTACGAGAAGAACATGAGCCTCAGCATCGGCTACTTCCACCGCCACGAGACCGGGACGCTGATGTCGCGCGTTCTCTCCGACGTGAGCATGATGCAGGAAGGTGTGGGGCAGGTCATCACCGGCCTGTTCCGCGACGGCCTTTCCGCCGTGGCCCTCTTGGGGGTCATCTTCTACCGCGATTGGCAGCTCGCGCTGATCTCCTTCGTGGTGATACCCCTCACCGTGGTCCCGGCCAGGAAGATCGGTAAAAGGATCAAGCGCGTGGCGCGGCAGGGGCAGGAGAAGATGGGGGATCTCGCCAGCATCCTGCAGGAGACCTATTCCGGCATCAAGGTGGTCAAGGCTTTCGGCCTGGAGGGGCGCGAGGTCGAGCGCTTCCGGGCGCGCAACCGCGACTTTTACCACTTCACCCGCAAGAACATCAAGTACGAGGGGCTTTCCACCCCGATCATGGAGTTCATCACCTCCTTCGGCATCGCCGCGGTGATCTGGGTCGGCGGCTCCAACGTCATGCACGGGACCAAGAGCGCCTCGGAGTTCTTCTCGTTCATCACCGCGATGGTGCTGGTGTTTAACCCGATCAAGCGGCTCTTGACCGCCTTCAACAACCTGCAGCGCTCCATGGGCGCGGCCGAGCGGGTCTTCGAGGTCATGGACGAGAAGCCGGAGATCGTCGACGCCCCGGGCGCGCGCGACCTGGGCAAGGCGCGCGGCGAGGTGGAGTTCCGCGACGTCCGCTTCAAGTACGAGGACGACTACGTGCTGCAGGGGGTAAACCTGACCGCCCAGAGGGGCGAGGTGATCGCCCTGGTCGGACCCTCCGGCGGCGGCAAGACCACCCTGGTGTCGCTGATCACCCGCTTCTACGACCCGACCGGCGGGCAGGTGCTCATGGACGGCGTGGACATCCGCGAGCGCACCATGAAGAGCCTTCTGGAGCAGATCGCGCTGGTCGACCAGGAAACCATCCTGTTCAACGACACCATCGCCAACAACATCCGCTACGGCAGGATGACCGCGAGCGACGCCGAGGTCGAGGCCGCGGCGCGGGCCGCCTTCGCCCACGAGTTCATCGAGGAGCTTCCCGAGGGGTACCTGACCAACATCGGTGACCGCGGCGTGCGCCTTTCCGGCGGACAGCGCCAGAGGCTTTGCATCGCCCGCGCCATCCTGAAGGACGCGCCCATCCTGATCCTGGACGAGGCCACCAGCGCGCTTGACACCGAGAGTGAGCAGATGGTGCAGCAGGCGCTCAACAACCTGATGCAGAACCGCACCACCTTCGTCATCGCCCACCGGCTTTCCACCATCACCCACGCAGACCGCATCGTGGTGCTGGAGAAAGGGGTCGTGGCCGAGATGGGAAGCCACGACGACCTGCTCCAGGCGGAAGGGATCTACAGCCGCCTGCATGGCATGCAGTTCAAGGCGTAAGTTGTTCCCTCCCCCTCCTGCAAGGGGAGGGGGAAGCGAAAGTGAAACTTTATTCCCCTTCTTTGGATGGACTGCCACTGGTAGCCGCAAAGGAAGGGGTGTTGAGGGATTTTTTGATGTTAACGAAGCTGCGCTGGCATCTTGAAACCGCATTCTTCCTGGTCATCTCCTCCACCGTCGCGCTCTTGCCCGACGCAGTAGCGCTATCGGTGGGGCGGGGGGTGGGGCGCGCCGCCTTCGCCCTCCTGGGCAAACGACGCAAGATCGCCATCGCCAACTTCCAGGCGAGCCTTCCCTTTCTGGAGCGCCAGCCCGGCTGGCAGGGGGGGACGGCGAAGGAACTGGCACGTGGCGTCTTCGAGAACCTCGGCTGCGGCATGGTCGAGGTCTGCAAGATCTACGGCGGGCGCGGCCAGCAACTCATCGACGCGGTCGAGATCCGGGGCATGGAGCATTTCGAAGCGGCCTTCGCCAAGGGGAAGGGGCTCATCTTCATCACGGCCCACAGCGGCAACTGGGAACTCCTGGCGCTCGCCTTCGGGGTGCGCAAGCATGAGCTCTCCGTGGTGGCCAGACGCCAGGACAACCCCTACCTGAACCGGATGGTCGAGCGGATCCGCAAGAGCTACGGCAACGGGCTCATCTACAAGGAGGGGGCGCTCCGGGCGATGTTCTCCGCGCTCAAGAAGCGCGAGGTGGTCGGGCTGCTGATCGACCAGGCGGTGCAGTCGGATTGGGGCATCCTGGCCGATTTTCTCGGGCGGCCCGCGTGGACCATGCGTATGCCGTCGCTGATCGCCCGGAAGAGCGGAGCGCCGCTTTTGCCCGCCTTCATGCACCGCGAGGGGAACAAGAGCGTCATCACCATCCACCCCGAGTACCGGCTCTCCGAAGCCGCGGACCCGGAGGTCGCCGCCGCCGAGGATGCCAACGGGCTGAACCGTTACATCGAGGATTACGTGGTACGCCATCCCGAGCAGTGGTACTGGGTGCATAAGCGCTGGAAGAACGCGCCGCCGACCGCAGCGGCAAATTAAGCGCGGGAACCTTGCGCTAAAAAGCTCCTCTCGATCCAGCTTCCCCCTTTCGCAAAGGGGGATTGAGGGGGATTTGACTCCGTTGCAGGCCTGGATGCAGTGGCTACCTAGGCTAAATCCCCCCTGACCCCCCTTTTGTAAAGGGGGGGACGCGAGATCAAGGTTCCGTGCTTCGTGGGGCGAGTGACGGTTCGGTTACGAGCCTCGGGAGGGGGAGCAGTTGAGGTCTTTGCTTACATGATCAATATCATCTACAACCTGCTGCTGTGGCTCGTTCTGCCGCTCTTGATCCCCTACCACGCCTACCGCTCGCTTTCCCGCGGGCGCCGCACCGCCTTCATGGAGCGCTTCGGCCGCATCCCCGCCGACGAGCTGAACCTGATCGGCGGCGGGGGAGGGACCATCCTGGTGCACGCCGTGTCGGTCGGCGAGACCAACGCCGCGCTGCCGCTACTGAAAGGGATCCGCACCCGCTTTCCCGACAAGAAGATCGTCATTACCAACGTCACCGAGACCGGCCGCAGCGTGGCGCAAAAGAGCAAGGCCGCTGACCTCTGCATCTACTTCCCCTTCGACTATCCCTTCGCCGTCCGCTCGGTGCTGGAGAGCATCCGGCCTGAAGTCGTGATCATCATGGAAACCGAGATCTGGCCCAACTTCATTGGCGTGGCACGCGAGATGGGAATCCCGGTGCTCTTGGCCAACGGCCGCATTTCGGATCGCTCTTTCGGCCGCTACCTGCGCCTGTCCTGGTTCTTCCGCCCGGTGCTGCAGCGCCTCTCCGCGCTCTGCATGCAGACGCCGGTGGACGCGGAGCGCATCACGGCGATCGGTGCTCCGTCCGCCGCGGTGCACGTGGGCGGCAACCTTAAATACGACATCCCGGTCGTCAAGGCGAAGCCCGAACAGGTGGCCGAGATCAAGGCGAAATACCAGATCCCGGCGGACTGCTTCGTCTTCGCTGCGGCGAGCACCCACGAGGGGGAGGAAGCGCAGGTCCTTGAGGCGTACCGTGCACTGTTGACGCGCGATCCGCAGAGCTTCCTGATCCTGGCGCCGCGTCACCCTGAGCGCGCCCCCGGCGTCGCCGAACTGATTAAGAAGGAAGGTTTCCCCTTCCAGTCCCGCTCGGCTCTGGACGGCTCCGGCCCGCTGCCGGCGGGGGGCATCCTGCTGCTGGACACCGTGGGCGAGCTGGCTGGCCTCTACCGCGCTGCCGACCTGGTCTTCGTCGGGGGAAGCTTGGTCGCAACCGGCGGGCATAATCCGCTCGAGCCGGCCGCCTGCCAGGTGCCGGTGCTGTTTGGGCCCCATATGCAGAACTTCCGCGAGATCGCCGCGCTCTTCGTCAAGCATTGCGGGGCCGAAGTGCAACCAGCCGACCTCGACGCCCTGAAGGCGGAACTGCTGCGCCTCTCCGCGGATACGTCGCTTAGGGAAGATCTCGGCCGCCGCGGCGCCGGCATCCTTCTGGAGAGCGCCGGCGCTACAGGACGGCACCTGGACGTGATGGCCTCCCTGCTGGAACAACGAGGGAAACGTGGCTGACCTGGAAACCTATTATCGTGAGCTGATGGCGGGCAAGCGGACCGGCTTGGGCGACAAGACCCTGCTCGGCCTGCTACGGCTCGCCTCCCGCCCCTACGCGGGAGTCCTGCGGCTGCGGGCAGTCGGCTACCGGCTCGGGCTCATCCCGTCGCACCGTCTGCAGCGCCCGGTGATCTCGGTCGGCAACCTGGTCTTGGGCGGCACCGGCAAGACCCCGACGGTGGCTTGGCTCGCCGCTCGCCTGATGCGCCAGGGCAAGCGGGTCTGCGTGCTGTCCCGCGGCTACGGCGGAAGCGCCGAGGGGGAGATCCGCATCGTCTCGGATGGCGAGAAGCTGCTGCTCACCCCCGAAGAGGCCGGGGACGAGCCGTGCCAGTTGGCCGGGATGCTGCCGGGACTCATGGTGGTGATCGGCTCCAACCGCTACCGTGCCGGGCTCCATGCCCTGGATACGCTCAACCCGGACGTGTTCATCCTGGATGACGGCTACCAGCACCTGAAGCTGAAAAGAGACCTGAACCTCTTGCTGCTCGACGCCGGGAATCCGTTCGACAACGGCCTGACCCTGCCGGGGGGCTTCCTGCGCGAGGCGCCCGCGGCGGCCGGCCGCGCGGACTTGGTGATCTGCACCCGTACCCCCGAAGGGAAGGAGCGGATCGTCCCTGTCCCTGGGAAGCCGACCTGCTGGACAAGGCATCGTCTTTCTGGCATGATCCCGCTCGGCGGCGGCCCCGCTGCAGGTTTTGAGGCCGCGCAGGGCTCCCGCGCCATGGCGTTCTCCGGAATAGCCAACCCGGGCGCCTTCTTCGACGGACTCGAGGCGGTCGGGGTGAGGCCGGTAACCACGCTCTCCTTCCCGGACCATGCGAGCTACGGGGAGCCCGAGATCGCAGCCATCCTCAGGTTGAAGACCGCTTCGCGTTCCACGGTGCTGCTCACCACCCAGAAGGACGCCGTGAAACTGCTGCCCCACGCCGACAAGCTTTCCGGCTGCTTCGCGGTGGTGCTGGAACTGGAGTTCGAGGACCCGCGTCCCCTGGAGCAGGCTTTAACCCATTGCTTGAGTGAAAAGTAAATGCGCGTACTGATCATCAAACCATCCTCCCTGGGCGACGTGATCCAGACCCTGCCGGTGCTCGACTTTCTGCACCAGGCCGTGCCCGGGGTCGAGGTCGACTGGGTGATCGAGGAAAGCCTCCAGAGCCTGCTGGCGGGGCACCCGCAGATAAGCCTGCTGCACCCGGTGCCGGCGGCGCTGTGGCGCAGGCAGCGCTTTTCGATCAGAACCTGGCGCGGCGTTTCCGCCCTGCAGAAGACCCTTGGCGAGCGCGCCTACGACATGGTGTTCGACCTCCAGGGTGACCAGGTGAGCGGGGTGATTTCCCGGTTCTCCGGTTGCGCGGACCGTCTCGGTTTCGAGCGCGACGCCGTCAGCGAGCCGCTGAACACCTGGTGCAACACGCGCCTGATCCCGGTCCGCAGGCAGGAGTACCACAACATCGACCGGTGTCTGCGCCTGGTCAGCATTCCCTTCGCCAAAGATTTCCGCTCCATGGAACTGCCCGGCCACCTGGCCAGCTCCCCAGCGGACGAGGCCGACGCCGAGGCGCTCCTCGCCACGTTGGCGGACGGGCTGGTTTTCCTGTTCCACCACGGCGCGGCGCTGCCGACCGCGGCCTGGAGCGAAAAGGGGTGGACCGAGTTGGGGCGGGAGGTTCTGGATCGCTTCCACGACGCCACCATTTTGCTCCCCTGGGAGAGCGAGGCAGAGCGTCAGGCCGCCTTCTCCATCGCCGCCGCCATTGGGCCGGGGTGCCGGGTGCTGGACCGCCTTTCCCTAAAGGGGATGGCCGCCTTGTTGAAGAAGGTCGATCTCTTGGTCGGCGGGGACGCCGGGTTGGTGCAGATGGCCGCGGTCCTCGGGACGCCGACGGTTTCGTTTTACCGCGGCACGCTGGCCAAGAGGAGCGCGCCGCGCGGCGAGCACCACGTCGCCCTGCAATCGCCCATGCACTGCGCGGGCTGCCTGAGGGCGTATTGCGACAAGGACGCCAAGTGCCGCGACAGCATCAAGGTGGAGGCGGTCTTGGCGGGGATTACTCGTCTACTGCTGCCTCACGAGACCCCCTGATTGCTCTTGTTGATACCGAAGGGACGTCTACTGCTGGCCTTGCAACTGCACTTCTGATAATTTGGTCGCTTTTGCGCGAGGACTGAAGAAGGAGGAAACTCTCGTTGAACCTCATCGTTAACGAGCAGTACAACATCGGCCACATCTGTACACGGCAGCAGTGCGACTTGGGCTTCGGCCCGAAGACCGCGCTGCGCTGGGTGTCCGCACATCACGAGAAGACGGATTACAGCTTCGTAGAGCTCGATCGTGAATCGAATCGATTCGCCAATGTCTTGCAGGGGCTAGGCTTCAGCACCGGGGACATCTTCTTCACCTTTCTCCCCAAGGCTCCTGAGCAGTTCTTCAGCTTTTTAGGAGGCCTGAAGCTTCAGGTCATCTGCGGTACGCTGTTTTCGAGTTTCGGCGAGGATGCCATCCTGGACCGCCTGGGCGATGCCGGTGCCAAAGGGATCGTGACCAAGAAGAGTCTAGTTAAGAAAATCCTCCGCGTGCGCGACCAACTCCCAAAGTTGCAGTACATCATTGTCACCGACATAGAGGAACATCAATCGGCGGACATCCTGAGCTTCTGGCAGCTCATGCGCGACGCGTCCACTGATTTTATCGCCCCCCTTACTTCGGCGGACACCCCCTCGGTGCTGCACTATACCTCCGGATCTACCGGGAAACCGAAAGGGGTGCTGCACGTTCACGGCAGTGTCCTGCATCAAAGTGCTACCGCTGTGCAAGTGCTGACACTCTGTGACAGCGACGTCTACTGGTGCACAGCTGATCAGGGCTGGGTGACGGGAACCTCCTACGGCATCATCGCTCCGTGGACTCTCGGGGTGACACAGCTCCACTACGGCGGCGGGTACAACGCGAAAACGTGGTTCGACTTGCTCGAGCAGGAGTCGGTTACCATCTGGTATTCGGCACCAACCGCGCTGCGCATGCTGCTGCAGGAGGATGATGATGTCTTCAGCGGATGCGACCTGAGCCAACTGCGTCATATCTTCAGCGTGGGTGAGCCGCTGAACCCCGAAGTCATCGCATGGGCGGAGCGGGTGCTGGGGCACACGGTTTACGACACCTGGTTCCAGACCGAGACCGGGGGGATCATGATCAGCAACCGCCCCGGCGTCACCGTTCGGCCGGGCTCGATGGGGATACCGGTGGCGGGCGTAGAGGCCGCCATAATAACTGACGATGGTACCGTTTTAGGGGATGGGGAGCAGGGCAACCTCTGCCTGAAGCCGGGATGGCCCTCGATGTTTGTCACCTACCTCAACAATACCGCCGTCTACGGACAGAAATTCCGCAGCGGGTACTACTTTACCGGGGATACTGCCCTACGTGACCAAGACGGTTACTACTGGTTCAAGGGGCGCAGTGACGACGTTATCAACACCGCCGGGCATTTAATCAGCCCCTTCGAGATCGAAAGCGCCTTACTGGAGATAGACGAGGTTGCCGAATCCGGAGTGATTGGTGCTCCTGACGACCTTTTGTATGAGAAGGTGGTTGCCTTTGTCTGCTTGCACTCGCGCTTCGAATACTCGAAACAGTTGGAGCTTAAGATCAGACTCCACGTCAGCAACAAGGCTTCATCGATCGCCACACCGCAAGAGATCATCGTGGTAGATAGCATCCCGAAAAACAAAAGCGGCAAAATCATGCGCCGCGTTTTGAAGGCTCTTTACCTTGGTGAGGACGCGGGTGATATTTCCACACTGGAGACATGAAATGGAATTGCAAGAGAGACTGAACGAGGTTTTTTGCCAGGTATTCGATGATGAAGACATCCGCATCGCCCCCGAGATGACCGCCGATGACGTCGACGGTTGGGATTCCCTGTCCCACGTGAACCTCATCGTCGCCGTGGAAAGCACCTTCGGAATCCGGTTCACCCACAAAGAGGTGCTCACCTTCAAGAACATCGGCGACCTGATGAACTGCATAGCCGCGAAGGTGCAGTAAGCTCGATGCCGTTCAATTCACTGCATTATTTTATTTTCCTGCCCATCGTCTATCT
This sequence comes from Geomonas propionica, assembly GCF_016458235.1. Lineage (GTDB taxonomy): Bacteria > Desulfobacterota > Desulfuromonadia > Geobacterales > Geobacteraceae > Geomonas > Geomonas propionica. The sequence continues at coordinate 49,868 of NZ_JAEMHK010000013.1, forward strand.
CGTCTTCTATCTGGCGGGGGACCGGGCGCGCTGGGGCGTGCTGCTGGCGGCCAGTTTCGGGTTCTACTGCGCCCTCAAGGTGCCGTACCTGCCGGTGGTGTTAACGCTGGTGACGCTGACCACCTATTGCTTTGGCATCTGGCTGCACAAGGCGCAAGGAACGCGGGCAAAGCTCGCCGTCCTTTGGGGCGGGATCGCCTCTAACGTCCTGGTGCTGGTGCTGATGAAGTACCTGCCGTTTTTCTCCGAGAACCTAGGCGGGCTCTGCCGCCTGCTCTCCCTCCAGGTGGAAGTACCGACGGTCCGGGCGTTCGTCGCCATCGGGGTCTCTTACTTCGTCTTCCAGGCTATCTCTTACCTGATCGACATTTATTTCGAAGTGGAGGAGCCCGAGCCGCACCTCGGGTATTTCGCTCTCTACCTCTCCTTCTTCCCCAAGCTGCTGCAGGGGCCGATCGAGCGCGCGGGCGACCTGCTGCCGCAACTGAAGACCCCGTACCGCTTCGACTACGACAACATGCGCTACGGCATGCTACTTTTCGCCTGGGGCCTGTTCAAGAAGGTGGTCCTCGCGGACCGGCTCGGCATTTACGCCGACGCCGTCTATAACGACGTCCACGCCGCGACCGGCCTGCAACTGCTGCTCGGCACCTACGCCTACGCCTTCCAGATCTTCATGGACTTTTCGGGCTATACCGACATGGCGCTCGGGACGGCGCGGCTATTCAACATCAACCTGACCCAGAACTTCAACAGCCCCTACCTCGCCACATCGGTGGCCGACTTCTGGCGCCGCTGGCATATCAGCTTCTCGCGCTGGATCCTCGATTACATCTTCAAGCCGCTGCAGATGCAGTGGCGCGACTGGAGAACCTGGGGCACCGCCGCGGCGCTGGTCGTCGCCTTCCTGGTCTCAGGGATCTGGCATGGCGCGAGCTGGGGCTTTGTCATATGGGGCGGCCTGCACGGGCTCTACATGGCCTGCTCCGTCTTTTATAAGCCGTACCAGAAGAAAATCTACCAGTCGCTCGGCATCCAGAAGAGCCGATACCTGAAGTACTGGCAGATGCTGGTCACCTTCCACCTGGTCTGCTTCGCCTGGGTTTTCTTCCGGGTCAATAGCCTGGGCGACGCCTTGTATATCTGCCGGTTCCCGTTCGAGAGGGCGGGGAGGGGGCTGCACAACGTTTTGGTGCACGGCTTTGACACCGAGGATGCCCGGCTGGTGTTGATCGCCGGCGCTCTGGTCGCTCTCTGCGGCACCCTGGCGCGTAACGAGAGGGTCTTGTCGGCCTGGAACCGTCATGGCGCGCTCAGGTGGCTCTCCTACAACGCGTTGCTGCTCGCGCTCATCTTCCTGGGAACGAAATCCCAGGCCAGCTTCATCTACTTCAACTTCTAAAGCAAAGGCTTCGATGGAAAAGCTGCTCAAGAAAATAGCACTGCTTGCGATACCCTACGCCCTGTACCTGGCGCTCCCGTTCTGGCTTCTGGTCGGCAGCGGCGAGTTCCGCTTCAACGTCGACGAGATGGTGCGCAACGCGGTCAGCGGCGTGCCGCAGCAGGTTGGATTCCGCTTCAACGAGTCTCCGTACAAGTACCTGAAACTGAAGACCCTGAGCACCCTGCCGCGCAGGGACGTGGTCGCCCTTGGTTCCTCCCGGGTGCTGCAGTTTAGGGAAAAGATGTTCGCACCCAGCAGTTTCTATAACGCCGGATACACCGTCACCTCGGTCCCCCATTTTCTCGCCTTCCTGTCTTCCGTTCCGGAGGATCGGCTGCCGAAGGTTCTCATTGTCGGTTTGGACCAGTGGATGTTCAACAAGAGGTGTGAAGCCCTGGACGGCAAAGCAGCCAAGATCGATTTCACCAGCTATAAGCAGATGGATATCGCCTCCGTCTTAACAGCGTCGCACAAGATCTACAAGAAGGTCTTTGACGGCACGGTCGCACTGGACCAGGTCGTTGCTGCGGGCCGTCCGGGTGCCTGCGCTATCGGCGCTGGGGGAGCGTCATTGCGTAACGTCGGCTTCAACGCCTTCGCCAACAAGACCGGCTTTCTCAACGACGGCAGCATGCACTACGGCGGCCAAATAGAGAAGCTGCTGGCGGGTGACAAATCCGCGGACGATTATCGTTTCGAAAGCACCCTGAAGAAGATCGACAAGGGGGATACCAAGTTCAGCCACGGCGACCACGCCGATGCCGAGGCGGTGCGTCAACTGAAACCGTTCCTCGACTTCTGCGCGCAAAAGAAGATCCACGTGGTGGCTTTTTTGCCGCCGTTTTCCGACACTGCTTATCGCAGGATGCAGGAGAGCGGGAAATTCCAATACCTGAAGGAACTCTCGCCCATGCTGGCGCCGGTGTTTCGCGACTACGGCTACGAGTTCTACGACTTCAGCAGCGTCAGCGCCGCCGGGTCAAGCGACCTCGAGGCGATAGACGGCTTTCACGGCAGCGAATCGGTCTACCTCAACATGTTGCTCCGGATGCTCGAGACGGGGTCCGCCTTGAACCGCTTCTGCGACGTTGCCGCCTTGCGTGAGGCCGCTGCGCACAAGAAGAATCGGTACCTCGTGTACGACATGTACTGAGGTGTATGGACAGGGTGCGCCGGCGCGGCAGGCGCCGCCCCGCCGCCTTGGTAGGAAGAAGATGATGCCGCCGTTGTTGCTGCCGTGGCAGGGCCGTGACACAAACCGCGAGGGGGATGCTGTCCCTACTCGCTTTTTTGTGGCGTTTCTGCTATGTTGTGCGTTGTTTTGCCCGGACCCCGCCTTGGGCGGTAGGGATTGTCGCAGGTACACGGGCGGCGTGGCGGTTGCTGCTCCCTGAAATGAATAGTTATCGAAATTATTAAGCGAGGGACGAACGTGTTAAAAAATCGCAGCATTCTGGTTACCGGGGGCACCGGGTCGTTTGGCAAGAAATTCGTGGAAACCATTCTCACGGCTTGTCCGGAGATCGAGCGGGTGGTGGTATATTCCCGTGACGAACTGAAGCAGTTCGAGATGTCGCAGCAGTTCTCCCACGACAAGTACAAGCAGATCCGCTACTTCATCGGCGACGTGCGCGACCGCGAACGCCTCTCCAAGGCAATGGAAGGGATCGACATCGTCATCCACGCCGCCGCGCTGAAGCAGGTCCCGGCCTGTGAGTACAACCCGTTCGAAGCGATCAAGACCAACATCCACGGCGCGCAGAATGTAATCGAAGCGGCCATCGAGCGCGGCGTGAAGCAGGTCGTTGCCCTTTCCACCGACAAGGCCGCCGCCCCGATCAACCTCTACGGCGCCACCAAGCTCTGCTCCGACAAGCTCTTCGTCGCCGCCAACAACTTCAAGGGCAAGCACGACATCAAGTTCTCCGTGGTCCGTTACGGCAACGTCATGGGGAGCCGCGGTTCCGTGATCCCGTTCTTCATGAACAAGAGGAGCTCCGGCGTCCTCCCCATCACCGACGAGCGCATGACCCGTTTCAACATCACCCTCGAGGACGGCGTCAAGCTGGTGCTCTACGCGCTGGAGAACATGTGGGGCGGCGAGATCTTCGTGCCCAAGATCCCGAGTTACCGCATCAACGATATCGCCGAGGCGATCGGCCCGAACTGCAAGCGCGAAGTGGTCGGCATCCGCCCGGGCGAGAAACTGCACGAAGAGATGATCACCATCACCGACGCCATCTCCACGGTCGAGTTCGAGAAGTACTTCGTCATCCTCCCCTCCATCCCGCTCTGGGACGTGGACAAGTTCGCCGCCGCCTTCAACGGCAAGCTCTGCCAGGACGGGTTCTGCTACAACTCCGGCACCAACAGCGAATGGCTGGACGTCGAGGAACTACGTGAGCTGATCAAGGTCCACGTCGACCCCAACTTCACCTACTAGGAGGCCGGTTGTGAAACAGGCACCGATTCCCTACGGTCGGCAGTCCATCTCCGAGGCCGACATCCAGGCGGTTGTCGACGTGCTGCGTTCCGACTGGCTCACCCAAGGGCCGTCCATCGAGCAGTTTGAGCAGGCGGTGGCGCAGTATTGCGGCGCGAAGTACGCGGTGGCCGTCAACAGCGCCACCTCGGCGCTGCACATCGCCTGCCTCGCCGCCGAACTGGGCGAGGGGGACACCCTCTGGACCACCCCCAACACCTTCGTCGCCTCGGCCAATTGCGGCCTGTACTGCGGCTCCGGCGTTGACTTCGTTGACATCGACCCGAGGACCTACAACCTCTCCGTGGCCGAGCTGGAAAAGAAGCTGGTCGTCGCCAAGGCCGCGGGGAAGCTCCCCAAGGTGGTGGTCCCGGTGCACTTCTCCGGCCAGCCCTGCGAGATGGAGCGGATCGCCGAACTCTCCCGCGAGTACGGTTTCTCCCTCATCGAGGACGCCTCGCACGCCATCGGCGGCAAGTACCAGGGTGAGGCGATCGGCGGCTGCCGGTTCTCCGACATGACCGTGTTCAGCTTCCATCCGGTGAAGATCATCACCACCGCGGAAGGGGGCATGGTGCTCACCAACCGCAAGGACCTCTACGACCGGCTGATCCGCCTGAGAAGCCACGGTATCACCCGCGACCCCGCCTTCATGGAATGGGAGAGCGACGGCCCGTGGTACTACCAGCAGATCGAGCTCGGCTTCAACTACCGCATCACCGACCTGCAGGCCGCGCTGGGGCTCAGTCAGATGAGCCGCCTGGACGAGTTCGTGGCCTCCCGGCATCGCCTGGCGGCGCGTTACAATGAGCTGCTCGCCGAACTCCCGGTGGTCACCCCGTACCAGCACCCGGATTCTTATTCCGGGCTGCACCTCTACGTGATCCGGCTCAAGCTGGACCGGATATCCAGGAGTCACCGCGAGGTGTTCGAGGCGCTCAGGTCCCAGGGGATCCTGGTCAACCTGCACTACATCCCGGTGCACACCCAGCCCTACTACCGGCGCCTGGGCTTTAAGCCGGGCGACTTCCCGGAATCCGAGCGCTACTACGCCGAGGCGATCAGCCTCCCCATGTTCTCCAGCCTCTCCGACGAGCAGCAGGACCGCGTGGTCGCCGCGCTCAAAGAGGCACTGTCGTGAACGTCGCCATCATCCCGGCCCGGGGCGGCAGCAAGCGCATCCCCCGCAAGAACATCAAGGAGTTCTGCGGCAAGCCGATGATCGCCTGGTCCATCGAGGCGGCGCTTCAAAGCGGCTGCTTCAGCCGGGTGCTCGTTTCCACCGACGACGCCGAGATCGCCGAGGTGGCCCGCACGTTCGGGGCTGAGGTTCCCTTCCTGCGCCCCGCGGAGCTCTCCGACGACCACACCGGCACTATCCCCGTCATCCGTCACGCCGTGGAGTGGGTGGCCAACGAGGGGGAGCGCCCCGAGTACGCCTGCTGCATCTACGCCACCGCCCCCTTCGTAACATCGGCCGATCTCAGGCGCGGGCTCGACCTGATCACCGAAGCCGGCTGCTCCTACGCCTTCTCGGTGACGAGTTACCCTTTTCCGATCCAGCGCGCCATCCGGATCGACGGCAACGGCCGGGTCGGGATGTTCGATCCCGCCCAGTTCTCCACCCGCTCCCAAGACCTCGAGGAGGCCTTCCACGATGCGGGGCAGTTCTACTGGGGGAGCGCCGAGGCCTGGATCGCGGAGGAGAAGATCTTCTCGGAAAAGGCGGCCCCCGTCCTTTTGCCGCGCCACCAGGTCCAGGACATCGATACCCTGGAGGACTGGCATCGGGCGGAGCTGATGTTCCGAGCTTGGCGGGAACAGGCCTAAAAACCTCAGTCGGGGAGCCACCCGCGGGATGTTCCACTGGCGAATACGAGAGGCTTATGATACAGCGCAAAAATTGTCTGCTGCGAAGGATTGAAGAGCGTGACCTTGAAATGGTGCTCCGTTGGCGAAACTCTGACCGCATCAGACACAACATGTACACCGATCACGTTATAACGCTGCAGGAGCATAAAGCTTGGTTTGAAAAAACAAAACAAACTGACGGAGCGTTACATTTGGTTTTCGAGTTAGAAAACCGCCCCATCGGGCTTGTTTATTATGTGGGGATCGATAGGCACAACGGCAGGGCAGAGTGGGGGTTCTACCTCGGGGTGGAAGATGCCCCGCGTGGGAGCGGCAGTGCTTTGGGTGTGCTCGGTGTGGAATTCGCCTTCATGGAACTTAAACTGAGGAAGCTTTGCGGAGAAGTCCTTGGCTATAACGAGGCTAGTCTTCGCTTTCATAGAAAGCTCGGTTTTTGCGAGGAGGGTAGGCTGGTCAGACATGTCGAGAAGCACGGCGAGTATCACGACGTTGTCTTGTTCGCACTGTTTGAGGAAGATTGGCAGAAGAACCGGAAGGCATTGGAAGAGTTGGCTTTTCACGAATAGATAACACATGCCGAGGGCGAAATTGAACTATAACAATAAGAAAAAAAGTCTGCTTTTCACAGGTGGGGGCGGGGCCGGCTCGGAGGCATTGAGCCGTCTTCTCGGGGACCGATTCGACGTGCATTTTGCCGACGCGGACCTTAACGCGAAGCCGCACGGTATCGCTTCCTGCAACTTCCACAAAATACCTTTTGCTAATGCCCCGGAGTTCATACACGAACTTGGCAGGCTCTGCCAGGACCTTGGCGTTGAACTGTTGGTTCCGGGAGTCGACGAGGAACTACTTCCGGTGGCGCGACAGAGGGAGAGTTTCGGCTGCGAGGTGCTGCTCCCCCCGGCGGACTTCATATCGATCCATTTAGACAAATTTACGTCGAACCGATTGTTGGTCGAGCAAGGACTTCCCGCGCCGCTAACCGAGCCGATGCTCGAGCGCAAAGCCATCGATTTCCCCTGCATCGCCAAGCCATGCCACGGCCGGGGATCGAGAGACGTGGCGGTGGTGCGCTCAGAGGAGGAGATGCGGGCACACGTCCTTTTGTCGCGCCGCCCGGCAGCCGACTTTATCGTGCAGGAACTGTTACAGGGCCAGGAGTTCACGGTGATGATGGCGGCGGATCGCTCCGGTCTGCTACGTGCGGTGGTGCCGGTGAAGGTGGACATCAAACGCGGGATCACCCTCCGCGCGGAGACAGCCGCCGACAGCGCTGTCATCGATGCCTGCTGCGCGATCCACGCCGCTAATCCCGTCCCGGGTTGTTACAATATCCAACTCATAAAAATGGAGGACGGCAATTGCAAACCGTTCGAAATCAACCCCCGTATTTCCACCACCGGATGCCTCGCCCTTGCGGCGGGAGCAAGTTTCGTCGACCTCTACCTCGGGAATGATACGAACGAGGGGTTGGTTCCGTTTGCGGCCGGTATGAGGCTGCGTCGGTCCTGGTACAACGAGTTTCTGGCATAAGCAGGGAGGACGAAGCATGATGCGCAAAATTGAAATAACGCCAGGCAGGTTCATCGGAGATGGAGAGCCATGCTTTGTGATCGCCGAGATCGGTTCCAACCATAATCACGATTTTGAACTGGCGAAGAAAACCATTGATGCGGCCGCGGAAGCGGGGGTCGACGCGGTTAAATTTCAGACCTTTCGTGCCAGCAGCCACTACTCCAAGCACACCCCCGGGTTCTCTTACCTCAATGACTGCAAAACTTTTGACCTCATACAGAGCCTGGAACTGGACCGGTCATGGCACCAACCGCTCAAGGAGTATGCGGAGAGCCGTGATCTCATCTTTTTGTCTTCTCCCTGTGACAGGGAGGCAATCGACGAACTGCATGAGTTAGGGGCGCCGGCCTTCAAAGTAGCGTCTTTCGACATGAGCGATCTGGGATTGATCCGGTACATGGCCAAGACCGCCCGCCCGGTGATCCTATCGACGGGCATGGCAGACTGGATGGAGATCCAGCGAGCGGTGCAGGCCTGCCACGATGAGGGCAACGACAAGGTAATCCTGCTTCAGTGCACCTCGCTGTACCCTGCCCCGGCGAAGCTCAGCAACCTAAGGTCTATGGGCGTGATGCGGGACGCTTTCGGCGTGCTGACTGGGTATTCGGACCACACCGAGGGCGATCACGTCTGCTTGGCCTCGGTCGCTTTAGGTGCCTGCGTCATCGAAAAGCACTTCACTCTGGACCGGACTCTGCCTGGCCCAGATCACCCTTTTGCCATAGAACCCGGACCGCTCAAGGCCCTCATGCAACGCCTAAGGGACGTCGAATCCGCAATGGGAGATGGCTCGAAGGCGGGACCGCGCCCTGAAGAGCGCGAGATGTATGAGAAGGGCAGACGCAGCATCCACGCCAAATGCACAATCAGAAAGGGAGAACTCATTACCGCTGACAAGGTTGCCATCAAGCGCCCCGGGTTCGGGGTGGCACCGCACCTTATTGACTTGGTGATCGGCCGAGAGGCGCGGGTCGAGATACCGGAGGACCATTGGATATCATGGGACATGATTTAGGTCCCGTCCTTGTAACAGGTGCAGCCGGATACTTGGGAAGCCAAGTGTTGCTGCGGTTACGAGCAAACGGGGTACCGCACGTCGGTACTGACCGAAGCGGCGCGGCAATTGTCGCTTGCAATCTGAGTGGCCCCGATGCAGTCGCCCAACTGTTGCGAGATGTGAAACCATCAGTGATAGTCCACTGTGCGGCGGTCGTCCCGAAGTCGGCATCCGGGTATGATGACGCTGAAGCGGCCCGGGAGAGCGTCGCCATGGTGGAGACCATAGCTGCGGTTGCTGCCTGCCCCATAGTTTTCGTGTCGTCGATGACCGTCTACGTTCAAACGACCAAATCCCCGGTGCATGAGGACGATGTTGTTCCTCCGGTCGCCGGATACGCTCGTGGAAAGTGGTTGGGGGAGCAGGCCCTCTTTTCGAGGAAACGACCGGGTGATGTGGCGCTGCGCCTCCCGGGTCTGTTCGGGTTGCCGCGACGTTCCGGCTTGCTGTACAACGCGGCCAGTGCCTTTTTGTCGGGCCGCGATTTCTCCCTCTCGGGAGATTGCGGCATCTGGGCAGCCATGACGGTAGGCGACGCCGCCGAATACTTGGTGCGCGCCGCGGTTGGCGATCAGAGTGCCCCGCCCCAAGCGGTAAACGTCGGATACCCCGGCCGTTTTCATGTAGCAGGAGCAGTGGCGGAGATCGCGGCGCTTTGCGGGGTGGCTTGGCAGCCGTCTGTGCTGGAGCCGACCGTTTTTTCAATGGAGTTGGGGCGGCTGGAACAACGCTACGGCATCCTTCCCGTGACTTTGCAACAACGGCTTGCTGAGCTGGTCGATGCGGTCCGTCATGAGATAAAAGCTTAGGAGACAAACGTGCTATTGACAGAACTTGGTGTGGCGCTCAAACGTGTCGGAGCCAAAATATTGGAGTGCCGTGACCAAGGCGGGACGAATGGCAAGTGGGAGGGGACTCAATTCAAGGCCGCAGCCGACCTTATCGCCGATGAAAGCATGCGGTCTGAGCTGAAGCGGATATCCACTATCGCAATCGTGAGCGAGGAGGATGTCGCGTCGCAGAGCGAGTCTCGACCTGAAGAATACTGGCTCATTGATCCGATTGACGGCACTGCAAGCTTCGTCCACGGTTTTTCGGGTTTCGTCTGTCAGGCCGCTTTAATCCGTCGGGGTGTGGTTGAAATGGCAGGCGTTTACGCTCCCGCCCTGGACAAGCTCTATCTCGCCGAACGCGGCGGGGGAGCAACCGTAAATGGCACTCCGCTTGGGGTTCGAGAACCTTTATCGGAGTGTCTCACATTGGTGGACAACTATCCGGAGGCTCGCGGCCTCGCTGCGGAGGTGATGCATGCCCTGCCTTGCGCCACTTATCTCGAGAGCGGGAGCATAGGGCTCAAGATCTGTCTGGTCGCTGAGGGGGCCGCTGATCTGTTCGTGAAGGATGTCACGGTCCGCGATTGGGATGTAGCACCGCCGCACCTGATTCTTGCCGAGGCGGGGGGCTTTCTTTCCGTGGCCGCAGGAATCCCCTTTGAGTACCGGGGCTGCTATGAGAAAACGGGCGTAATTGCAGCATCGACACGCGAGTTGCTGGAGCGAGCCCGAGCAGTTATTCAAAAGAGGGGAGCCAGTGTATGAAAGACACACTGCAAGGGCTGAAAAACACAGTCCTCGTGATAGCGGCCCACCCCGACGACGAAGTGTTGGGCTGCGGCGGCACCATAGCAAGACATGTCCAGGCAGGCGATGAGGTCCACGTGGTGATCCTTGCCGAGGGGCTTACGAGCCGTGACGTCGTGCGGGAGCGAGCGGTGCGCAGCTCAGAGCTGTCCGAACTTGCACAGGTGGCACACCGGGCAAACTCGATCTTGGGAGTGACCTCCCTGTCTCTGCATGACTTCCCTGACAACCGTATGGACGGTGTGGAACTTTTGGACGTGGTAAAGGTTGTTGAGGACCATATCCGGGCGAAACGGCCAAACATCGTCTATACGCATCATGCAGGTGACGTCAATATCGACCACCGCCGGATTCAGGAGGCGGTAGTCGCTGCCACGCGCCCACAACCCGGGCAGACGGTGGAAACGCTCCTTTTTTTCGAGGTCGCATCGAGCACGGAATGGCAGCCCCCCGGCTCCTTCCCTCCTTTTTTGCCTAACTGGTTCGTCGACATCAGCACAACGCTTACGTTGAAGATGCAAGCGCTTGAGGCTTACGCGTGCGAAATGCGCGAGTGGCCCCATGCTCGTTCGTGTCAGTCGCTTGAACACCTGGCACACTGGCGTGGGGGGAGCGTGGGGTGTGAGGCTGCGGAGGCCTTTGTGTTGGGCCGGCGGATCTTTACTCGGCCCCTTAAAGATGATGTTTTCCAAGAAGGGATTTCTTGACTATGGCAATGCGACTACTTTGTATCTCCACATCTAAGAACACCAGCGCGATCCTTCAGAAGATCACGGAGCAGTACCGGGATGAGGTCGAGTTCCTGTTGCACGTCGGCGACAAGGACTCCGATCTCAAGGCCTCCTCCATGACCCGGATGACGAGGACCAGGGCGGTCGGCAAGACCCACGTCATGGACGGGCAGAAGTTCAACGGCCTCTTGCACTCGGTGATCACCCGGGACGACTTCGAGAAGGACATCTCCATCTTCATCGATCACCTGCATCGCAGGGACGAAAAATTCTGCTATAAATCTCACAATCTGGCCTGCATGCAGGATTACCTGGACTACTATTACATCCTGTTCGACGTGATGGCGGAAAAGGTCATTGAAAACAACATCACCCACATGCTGTTCTTCAACGTGCCGCACCTGGCCTACGACACCATCCTGTACCAGATCGGCAAGAGCCTTGGGCTCAAGATCGTGATCGTGACCCAGTCCCTGTTCCCGAACAAGTTCTTCTCCATGCCTTCCATGGACGCCTATGGCAGCTTCGAGCCCAAGATGCACCAGGCGCCGCCGGCACACATCGAGAAGAACAAGGAAATCGACCTCTTCTACATGAAGAACGTGAAGCAGGAGCAGGGGGAGACTGGGAAAGTGACGGCGAAGGCCATCGGCCACATCCTCTCCTTCCTGGCCATCAAGAAGCCCTCGTACCTGGCGAACCCGGTCAAGCTGTACGACATCCTGAAGCGCACCAACGACATCTACCGGCGACTGCCCAAGTGGCGCGACCCCTTCGCGCGGTTCTTCCATGTCAACGAGCTGGAGTATTTCGAACACATCATCCAGTACGAGAAGGCGGAGTATGACCTGGACGTCCCCTTCGTCTACTTCCCGCTGCAGCTGCAGCCCGAGATGACCACCTCGGCGCTGGGGGGGTACTTCAGGGATCAGGCGCTCGCCATCGAATGCCTGTCCAGCATCCTGCCGGATAACGTGAAGATCTACGTCAAGGAGAATCCGAAGCAGGGTGCCTACAACCGGGGGCCGCTCTTCTACCACCGCCTGCGGCGCATCAAGAACGTGGTGATCGTCCCCTCGTTCGCTAATACCCACACACTGACCGACCGCTCCCTCTTCGTCTGTACCATCACCGGGACCGTCGGCTGGGAGGCGCTCATCAAGGGGAAGAAGGCGCTCATCTTCGGCAACACCTGGTACCAGTCCTTCCCCGGCGTGTTCAAGTACGGGGACAGCACCAGCTACGACGAGATCATAAACTACCAGATCGATCACGCCGAACTGGAGCAGGCCTTCGGGGCGCTGCTCTCCAAGTGCCACGACGGTGTCGTGGATCGGCACTACACCAAGCTGGTCCCTGACTATGACGCCCAGAAGAACGACGAAGGTGTATGCCCGCTCCTGATGGACCTCCTCAGGGGCAAGGGGGGCTTCACCTTCGGCTCCGGCCCCGCGTAGGCCGAAACCAGGCGCTGCCGCTCGACAAGCGGTGCGTCTGAATGTCTCAAAGCCGGCGGCGGATGCCGGCCTCCTGTTGCAGCCAGTACATATGCGCATCCCAGAAATCTGGCCGCCCCCCGCGGCATAGGAGGAATCATGAGGAAGATGCTGGTTACCGGTGCCGCCGGTTTCATCGGCTTTCACCTAAGCAAGAGACTTTTGGCTGCCGGCGTCGAAGTGGTCGGCCTGGACAACCTGAACGACTACTACGACGTCAACCTGAAATACGGTCGTCTGAAGCAGCTGGAAGAGACGCCCGGCTTCCGCTTCGTGAAGATGGAGCTGGCCGACCGGGAGGGGATGGCGGCCCTCTTCGAGCGCGAGCGCTTCGACGTCGTGGTCAACCTGGCCGCCCAGGCCGGGGTGCGCTACTCCCTGATCAACCCCTACGCCTACGTGGACAGCAACCTCTCCGGTTTCATGAACATCCTGGAAGGGTGCCGCCACCACGGGGTCAAGCACCTGGTGTACGCCTCCTCCAGTTCGGTCTACGGCGCCAACACCGCCATGCCCTTCTCCGTGCACCATAACGTCGATCACCCGGTCTCGCTCTACGCCGCCACCAAGAAGGCCAACGAGCTGATGGCCCACACCTACTCGAGCCTCTACGGCATCCCCACCACCGGCCTGCGCTTTTTCACCGTGTACGGGCCCTGGGGGCGCCCGGACATGGCGCTCTTCCTGTTCACCAAGGCGATCCTCGAAGGGCGCCCCATCGACGTCTTCAACTATGGCAAGATGCAGCGCGACTTTACCTATGTCGACGACATCGTCGAAGGGGTCACCCGCGTCATCGACAAGGTGCCGGAGAAGGACTCCACCTGGAGCGGCGCCCACCCTGACCCGGGCACCAGCTACGCCCCCTACAAGATCTACAACATCGGCAACAACAACCCGGTCGAGCTCCTGAGGTTCATCGAGGTGCTGGAGCAGGCTCTCGGCAAGGAAGCGCAGAAGAACCTGCTGCCGATCCAGGCCGGCGACGTTCCGGCCACCTTCGCCGATGTGGACGACCTGATGCGGGACGTCGGTTTCCGCCCCGCCACCTCAATCGAGGAGGGCGTCGCCCGCTTCGTCGCCTGGTACCGCGAGTTCTACGGGATCTGATTCATGAGGGGGACTGGCTCCGCAGGTGCCAGTCCCCTTGTCTTCCCTTGTCGGCAAGCTCCACGCATGTAGAAATCAAATCGAAAGCTGCAGAAAGGATCGCTGTGAAATACCGGCCACTTGATTTTTCTGGTGTCAGCACCTACCCGATAGCGTCCCGCAAGAACAAGATGAACGTGCAGGAGCACTTCGCCAAGCCGGTCCGCGCCGGCATGACCGTCGCCGAGCTCCTGGCCGCCATGCCCGATCAGTTGGGCTCCCAGGCCTTGAACGGAGTCGTCGACGCCGTCGTTGCCGCCCGTGCCAACGGGAAGCCCGTGGTGATGGCCATGGGGGGGCACGTCATCAAATGCGGCCTGCAGCCCGTCCTCAAATCCCTCATCGAGGCCGACGTGATCACCGCCGTGGCCTTGAACGGCTCCGGTTCCATCCACGATTTCGAGATCGCCCTGATCGGCGCCACCAGCGAGGACGTCGGCGCCGTGCTCCATGCCGGCAGCTTCGGCATGGCCCAGGAGACCGGCGCCCAGATCAACGAGGCGTTGAAACGGGGCGTCGCCCAGGGGCTCGGCCATGGTGAGGCGCTCGGGCGCATGATCCTGGAGCGCGAGCTCCCCTACCGGGAGCAGAGCCTGATGGCGGCCTGTGTGGAACAGGGGATTCCGGTCACCGTGCATGTCGCCATCGGCACCGACATCACCCATCAGCATCCATCAGCCGACGGCGCCGTTTTCGGGGCCGCGAGCTTCACCGATTTCAGGATCTTCACCTCCGTCGTGTCCGAGCTCGGTGACGGCGGCGTCTATCTCAACATCGGCAGCGCCGTCTTGCTGCCCGAAGTGTTCTTGAAGGCCCTTTCCATAGCTCAGAACCTGGGGCACCACGTCGACCGTTTCACCACCGCCAATTTCGATATGCAGCAGCACTACCGGCCGCTCACCAACGTGGTCAAGCGCCCCACCTCCGGCGACAGCCGCGGTTACACGGTTACCGGGCACCATGAGGTTATGATTCCGCTGCTCGCCGCGGGCATTTTGGACAGAATCTGAACCCGTTCAACGTTCAACGTTCGACGTTAACTTCTTCACTGCTTTACCTGTACCGGAGGTGGCGACGTGAGAATTCAGCGGTTCGAAGATGTTGATTCGTGGAAAGAAGCACGGCTATTGGTAAGCGAAATCTACCGGCATGTTGGTGGGTGCAGGGACTACGGGTTTCGAGACCAGATTCAACGAGATGCCGTTTCGGTGATGTCCAACATTGCGGAAGGCTTTGATCGGGGCAGTAATAAAGAGTTTGTCCAGTATCTGATTATCTCTCGTGGCTCGCTTTCCGAGGTCAAAAGTCTCACCTATGCCGGGTTGGACATTGGTTATCTTGATCAGAAGGACTTTGAAGCGGTAATGGTGCGCTGTAACAGAATAAGCAACATCCTGAACGGGTTTATCCGGTTCCTGAAAAGCAGCCAGCGCAAGGCGTGAACCTGTTATTTGAGTTTTAGGTGGTACAACGTATTTTTGCAGTAAAACTTTAGCCATAAATGCCGATTGAACATTGAACGTTGAACGTTGAACGGCTTTAGGAGACTGCATGGATCGTAGAGAAGTAGAATCCTTTTTCGAACGTGCCACCACGGTGCGCGCCCTGGTGGTCGGCGACCTGATGCTGGACGAATACCTCTGGGGGCGCGCGGAACGCATCTCCCCCGAGGCGCCGGTGCAGGTGGTCGAGGTGGCGCGCGAGGACCTGCGCCTTGGGGGCGCGGGTAACGTGATCAATAACTTGGCCGCCCTCGGCTGCCGGGTAGCGGTCGGCTCGGTGATCGGCACGGACGAAAACGGCCAACTGCTGCGCCACGCGCTTGAGGAGAAGGGGGCCGGGGTGGATGGCCTCATCGAGGCCGCGGACCGGACCACCAGCAAGAAGACCCGCGTTATCGCCGCCAACCAGCAGATCGTCCGGATCGACAGGGAGATGCGCTCCGCGATCGGCGCCGCCAGCGAAAAGGCCCTCCTCGATTACCTCCTGGCCCACCTGGGCGACTTCGACGTGGTGGTGGTCTCGGACTACCTGAAGGGGGTGCTCACCCCGGCGCTCCTCTCCGCGCTCTGCCGCAAGGGGCGGGAGCTGGGCGTGCCGGTGGTGGTCGACCCCAAAGGCGACGACTTCGCCAAGTACCGCGGCGCCACGGTGCTCACCCCCAACCGCAAGGAGGCTGAGGTTGCCTCGGGGACCGACATCACCGATCAGGCCACGCTCGAACTGGCTGCCGGAAAGATCCTCTCTACCCTGGAACTCGACGCGCTGCTCATCACCCGCAGCGAGGCCGGCATGTCGCTCTTCCCGGCACAGGGGGAGGCGGTGCACATCCCGACGGTCGCCCGCGAGGTGTTCGACGTGACCGGCGCGGGGGACACGGTAATCTCGGTGCTGTCCCTGGGGCTTGCCTGCGGGCTGGCGCTCGCGGACGCGGCCTGGGTGGCCAACGTGGCCGCCGGTATCGTGGTCGGCAAACTCGGCACATCCACGGTCTCGCCGCGCGAGATCGTCGCGGAGGTCGGGCACTCCCTGCGCGACAGCGACTCCAAGATCAAGAACCTGGACGTCCTCGCCCACCTGATGGCCCGGGAGCGCGCCCGCGGCAAAAAGATGGTGTTCACCAACGGCTGCTTCGACCTGCTGCACGTGGGGCACGTGAAATACCTGCAGAAGGCGCGGGAGTTGGGCGACCTCCTGGTGGTGGGGCTCAACACCGACGACTCGGTGCGCCGCCTCAAAGGGGAGGGGAGGCCGCTCATCGAGGAGAAGGAACGGGCCCACATCCTGGCGGCGCTTGGGTGCGTCGATTACGTGGTCCTCTTCGACGAGGACACCCCGCTCAGGCTGATCGAGGCGCTCCGCCCGTCCATCCTGGTCAAGGGGGGGGACTACAGCATGGATCAGGTGGTGGGGCGCGAACTGGTCGAATCGATGGGGGGACGGGTCGAGCTGATCGAATTCGTGGACGGCCGTTCCACCAGCCGCATCATCGAAAAGATCCTCTCCTCCACTTGAAACTGCGCCTGCGCCGGCTTGCGGTCCGACTCCGGCATGTTATTCATATGTAATTCAGTTCACCCGGAGGCATCATGAAAAAGGCTTTCATCACAGGCATCACCGGCCAGGACGGCTCCTACCTCGCCGAACTCCTGCTTTCCAAGGGGTACGAGGTGCACGGCGTGATCCGCCGCTCTTCCTCCTTCAATACCGGCCGCATCGACCACATCTACCGCGACCCGCACGAGGCGGACACGCGGCTGTTCCTCCATTATGGCGACCTCAACGACGCGAGCTCCATCAACCGCCTGCTGCGGGAAATCCATCCCGACGAGATCTACAACCTCGGCGCCCAGAGCCATGTCCGCGTCTCCTTCGACGTGCCCGAGTACACCGCCGAGGTGGACGCCCTGGGGGCGGTGCGCATCCTGGAGGGGATCCAGGAGGCGGGCATCACCACCCGCTTCTACCAGGCCTCCTCTTCCGAGCTCTACGGCAAGGTGCTGGAGACCCCACAGAGGGAGACCACTCCCTTCTACCCCCGCTCCCCGTACGCCTGCGCCAAGGCCTATGCCTTCTACATTACGGTGAACTACCGGGAAAGCTACAACATGTTCGCCTGCAACGGCATCCTGTTCAACCACGAGTCCCCACGCCGCGGCGAGACCTTCGTGACCAGGAAGATCACCCGCGCCGCCGCGCGCATCAAGCTCGGGCTGCAGGACCGGCTCTACCTGGGCAACCTGGAGGCCAAAAGGGACTGGGGCTTCGCCGGCGATTACGTCGAGGCGATGTGGCGCATGCTCCAGGCGGACCGGCCCGACGACTACGTGGTGGCCACCGGCGAAACCCACAGCGTCAGGGAGTTCGCCGAGCAGGTATTCGGCAGTCTCGGCATGGAGCTGTCCTGGAAAGGGGCGGGCGAGCAGGAGCAGGGTTTCGACGTGAAGACCGGAAAGGTGCTGATCGAGATCGACCCGCGCTACTTCCGTCCGGCGGAGGTCGACCTGCTGCTGGGGGACGCCACCAAGGCCAGGCGCGAGCTGGGATGGGAGCCGAAGACGAGCTTCGCGGAGCTGGTCAAGATGATGACCCAGTCCGACCTCGCCATCGCCGAACGGGAGATGAGAGCCGATGGAAAATGACGCCAGGATCTTCGTGGCGGGCCACCGCGGCCTGGTCGGCTCGGCCCTAGTGCGGGAGCTGGAGCGCCAGGGTTACCACAATCTCGTGCTGCGCAAGAGCTCCGAGCTCGACCTGCGCGACCAGGGGGCTACGCGGGCCTTTTTCGAAGCGGAGCGTCCGGATTACGTGTTCCTGGCGGCGGCCAAGGTGGGCGGCATCGTCGCCAACAACAGCTTCCCCGCCGACTTCATCTACGACAACCTGATGATCCAGAACAATGTGCTGCACTCGAGCTACCTCTGCGGGGTCAAGAAACTGCTCCTTTTGGGCTCCACCTGCATCTATCCCAAGCTCGCGCCGCAGCCGATCAAGGAGGAGGCGCTCCTCACCGGCCCGCTTGAGCCGACCAACGAGCCCTACGCCATCGCAAAGATCGCCGGCATCAAGATGTGCCAGTCCTACAATCGCCAGTACGGGACCCGGTTCATCAGCGCCATGCCCACCAACCTCTACGGTCCCAACGACAACTTCGACCTCACCACCTCGCACGTCCTCCCCGCTCTGATCCGCCGCTTCCACGAGGCCAAGGAGGCCGGGTCGGATAACGTCACCATCTGGGGAACCGGGACGCCGTACCGCGAGTTCGTCCATGTGGATGACGTCGCCGCTGCCTCCTTCTTCCTGATGCAGCATTACGAGGGGTGGGACCCGGTCAACGTCGGCAGCGGCGAGGAACTCACCATCGCCGAGCTGGCACGCCGCATCGCGGCGGTGGTCGGCTTTGCCGGTGCAGTCCTTTTCGACACTTCCAAGCCCGACGGCACCCCCAGAAAACTCAGCGACGTGAGCCGCATCCACGAGCTGGGGTGGCGCCACAAGATCGAACTCGACCAGGGGCTCCGGGACACCTACGCCTGGTACCTCGCCAACCGCCGCTGATCCTGTCTCCACTTCCGACAGATACCCGCGCCGCCGGTCCCGTTTTCCGTCCGGGACCGGCGGCCCTTTTAAGCTGCCGAATTCTCATGAATTACGTGGCCAACCGCCATTTTGCGCCTTCTTCAATCTTTGTGCCAAAATTTTAGAACTGCACCAAAATGCGCTTTACAGTGAATTTTTTAGATGCTATACTTCCAGCGAAATCATGCATAACTTCAATAATTTCAAGCGATTCCTCGGCATCCTGGCAGTTGTTGCATCCCTGTTGGTGATTGCCACCATAGTCTTCCGTATGCAGCAGGAAGTGGCCCCGAAGTTGTCGGTGCGCAAGCTTCCGCTCCAGGTGGATGTTTCCCTGCACAACTTCCATTACACGGAAACCAAACAGGGCATCAAGCACTGGGAGCTCACCGCTGAAAGGGCCGACTATAACAAGCAGGCCGACATCTCCTACCTCTCCGGCGTCCAGATGGTGGTGCATGGGGCGGGAGGGCTCGGCGAGTTGGTGATAACAGCGGATGCCGGGCAATACCACAACGGGACCAGGGACATCGCCCTGGTCGGCAACGTGCGGGGCAAAAGCAGCAAGGGGTACGGCTTCGCCGCCCCCCGCGTCAACTACGTCGCGGCGCGCAGCATGCTGCAGACTTCGGAGCGGGTCAGGTTGACGGACATCGGAAGCGATTTGGAAGGGACAGGTATGGAGTACTACACGCAGACTCGGAAGTTTAGGTTGTTGAAGGACGTAACCGCCGTGTACCGGCAGGGGGGGAAGTGATGCGCCGTATCGTCTCCTGTCTCGCGCTGTTGCTTGCGCTGGCTACCGCGGGGTACGCCGCGCAGGGCACCAGCAATAAAGAGCCTTTAAAGATAAAGTCGGACACGCTCAATACCGATAACGATAAGAAGACGGCGACGTTCGAGGGGAAGGTGGTGGCCCGCCAGGGCGACATGACCCTGTACACGGACCGTCTGGTGGTCACCTACAGCGGCCCCAACAACGAGGTGTCGCAGGTCGAGGCCTTCGGCAACGTGCGCGTTGTCCAAGAAGAGCGCCAGGCGACCGGCGCCCACGGGATTTATGATCCCAAAGAGGCGCGCATCATCCTGGACGGCAATCCCAAGGTGGTTTCGGGGGAGGACGTGGTGACCGGCAGGATCATCACCTACTACGTCAACGAGCAGAGAAGCGTGGTTACCAGCGGCCCGAAGGAACGGGTGGAAGCGGTCATCCATCCGGGAGGAAAGAATGCCGGTAGCAAGCCGTAGCACCCTCTACACCAAGGGGCTGGAAAAGGGCTTCAACAAGCGCATGGTGGTGAAGGGCGTGGACCTGGAGATCTCCTCGGGCGAGGTGATCGGGCTTTTAGGTCCCAACGGCGCCGGCAAGACCACCACCTTCTACATGGTGGTGGGGCTGACCCGTCCCGACCAGGGGCAGGTCTTTCTGGACGGCGAGCCGATCACGGGTCTCCCCATGTACCAGAGGGCCCGCCGCGGCATCAGCTACCTGCCGCAGGAGCCGTCCGTGTTTCGCCGCCTCACCGTCAGGGACAACCTCCTTGCCGTCCTGGAGACCATGGACCTGGAACCGGTGCGGCGCAGGGAACGGGTGGAGGAGCTGCTGGCCGAGTTCCGGGTCGAGCACATCGCCGGGAGCCGGGGCTACGCCCTTTCCGGAGGTGAAAGGCGCCGCGTCGAGATCGCCCGCGCCCTGGCCACCGACCCCAGTTTCATCCTGCTGGACGAGCCGTTCGCCGGCATCGACCCGATCGCCGTGATCGACATCCAGAACATCATCAGGGCGCTGAAGGAGAAGGGGCTCGGGGTGCTGATCTCGGACCACAACGTGCGCGAGACTCTCGGGGTCTGCGACAAGGCCTACATCATGAACGCCGGCGAGGTGCTCGAAGTGGGCGAGCCGGTTCAAATTTCGCAGAGCAAGAAGGCTCGCGAGATCTATCTGGGCGACAAGTTCAGGCTGTAAAGAGAAATTACGTTCTATGTTCCTGTTTCCAGGGGCTACATTAAAAATGCAAATCGGGGTCGCCAAGGTTTCTTCCCCGCGCTATAATGAGAACAAAGAGAACAGCTTCCCCATGAACATGAGTAGATTCAGCTCTCACACAGCAGGAAGTTCCGAAAACAGCAACCACAAATCAGCAGGTTTCCTGCTTTAATGCAGAACGCAGAACCTAGAACATGTTACATGCTTGGTAGAACGGTTTGAACTCCGCACAACGGTTTCAGGTTCAGTGAGGACTTATGGCAATTGAGATGCGCCAGCAGATGAAAATGAGTCAGCAACTGGTGATGACCCCCCAGTTGCAGCAGGCCATCAAGCTGCTTCAGCTCTCCCGGCTGGAGTTGCAGGACGTAGTGCGGCAGGAACTGGAGGAAAATCCCATCCTGGACGAGGTGATCGAACAGGAGGAGATCCGCGAGCCGGAGCAGCTCGAGCTGCGCGAGAAGGAGCCGGAGCCGGAAACTTCCGCCAGCGACTTTCAGGAGGTCCGTGCCGGCGAAGAGACCCGGGACACCGACTGGGATTCCTACATCGACGGCTACAACTACAGCTCCGGAGAACAGTATTACGACGACGAGGACCGTCCTTCCTTTGAAAACCTCCTCACCAAGAAATCCACCCTGTTCGACCACCTGCTCTGGCAGTTGAGCCTGACCCGCCTCACCGAGCGCGAGATGGCGGTCGGGGCCGAAGTCATCGGCAACATCGACGAGGACGGCTACCTGCGCGCGACCCTCGAGGACATCGCCTCGGCTTGCGTCCAGGTCAGCCCCTTTCACGAAGAGGCCCTGGAGTGGGCCGGGCTTCCCGGCGACGCTCCCGAGGAGCAGTCGGCCGAAGCTGCCGACGGTTTCGCCGAGAGCGTGCTGACGCCGCTGGTCGAGGGGGTCCTGAAGCGGATCCAGGAATTCGACCCGGTCGGCGTGGGCGCGCGCGACCTGCGCGAGTGCCTGCTGATCCAGGTGGCGAGCCTGGGCATGTCGGGGAGCCTGGTGGAGGCGCTTTTGCGCGACCACCTGAAGGACCTGGAGAGCCACAAGTACAAACAGGCGGCCAAGGTGCTCGGCGTGGACGTGAATGACATCCTGGCTGCCACCCGCATCATCGCCGAACTCGACCCGAAGCCGGGGCGGCTCTTCGGCAGCGACGACGTGCAGTACATCTCCGCCGACATCTTCGTGCACAAGGTGGGCGACGAGTACGTGGTGATGCTCAACGACGAGGGGATGCCCAACCTCAGGATCAACCCGATCTACGCACCGGAAGCCAAGGCGAGCCGCGCGGTGGACAAGGTTGCCGAGGACTACATCGGCGAAAAGATGCGCTCCGCCATCTGGCTCATCAAGAGCATCCAGCAGCGCCAGCGCACCATCTTCAAGGTGGCCAAGAGCATCGTCAAGTTCCAGCGCGACTTCCTGGACCGCGGCATCGAGCACCTGCGCCCGCTGGTTTTGCGCGACATCGCCGAGGACATCGGCATGCACGAATCCACCATCAGCCGCGTCACCACCAACAAGTACATGCAGACCCCCCAGGGGCTCTTCGAGCTGAAGTATTTCTTCAACTCGGGGATCTCCACCGGCGAGGGGGATTTCATCGCCTCCGAGAGCGTCAAGAGCAAGATCAAGGAGCTGGTGGACAACGAGGATCCCAAGCGCCCCTACTCGGATCAGCGCCTGGCGGAGCTCCTTTCCGGGCACAACATCGTGATCGCCCGGCGCACCGTCACGAAGTACCGCGAGATGCTCCGCATCGGTTCGTCGTCGGAGCGCAAGAAACATTTCTAACGCGAGCACTGCCCCCGGGGCGGGCGCTTCGCGTGTATTGACAATAAAAGGAGGTACTTCGTATGCAGATAACTACAACTTTCAGGCACATGGAACCGAGCGAAGCACTGAAAAGCTACGCTGAGGAGAAGCTGGACCGGGTTAAGAAATATATAGACGAGCCGATTGTCGTCCAGGTATTTTTGACCGTTGAGAAAATCCGCCACTTGGCCGAGGTGACCATCAACGCCAAGGGGATCACCATCAAGGCCGCGGAAGAGACCAACGACATGTACGCCTCCATTGACGCGGTATCCGATAAGATCGAGCGCCAGCTGCGCCGCTTCAAGGAGCGCATCAAGGCCCACAAGCCCGCTTCCGACGCGCGCGAGCGCCAGGTGCAGAAGGCGATCGTGCAGGCCGAGGGGATCGAGGCAGGCACCCAGGCCCCGGTCATCATCAAGACCAAGAGCTTCACCATGAAGCCGATGTCCGTTGAAGAAGCGGTGATGCAGATGGAACTTTTGCACAAGGACTTCCTGGTCTACACCGAGTCCTCCACCGAGACCATCAACGTCGTGTACCGTCGCAAAGACGGCAACTACGGCCTGATCACCCCGGAGAACCCGTAGCGTTCTTTTTGAACTGATAGAGCGGCCGAGAGCGCAAGCTCCCGGCCGAGAAGCGGATGGGAGGCGTCCCCGTGGCGCCTCCCATCGTGATAACGGCCCCTTCTGGGGCTGTTCGCGTGCACGGGGGAAAGGTCACAGCTTTGACAAGTATGAGCCTCAGCATCAAGGATCTGTTGGAGGACAAGGCCTACGGCCTCGACCTGCAGCTTCTGGGCGGTGACGTGGGCCTGAGTAACCGGCTCTACAGCTCCCGCATCCAAAAGCCGGGCCTGGCCCTCACCGGCTACACGGAACACCTGCATCCGGACCGGGTCCAGGTGCTGGGCAACACCGAGATCTCCTACCTGAGCCAGATCCCCGAGGAGGTCGGCTCACGGCACATCGAGAAGCTCTGCAGCTACCCCATCGCCTGCTTCATCGTCACCAAGGGGCTCGATCCCCCAGAGTTTTTGAAGCGCAGCGCCGAGGCAGCCGGTATCCCGCTGCTGGTGACCCACCACCAGTCCTCCACCTTCATCAGCCTGATCACCAAGTTTCTCGAAGAGAGCCTGCTTCCCTCGACCCACATCCACGGCGTGCTGGTCGACGTTTTGGGGGTTGGCGTGCTCCTTTTGGGCAAGAGCGGCATCGGCAAAAGCGAGTGCGCCCTCGACCTCGTCATCCGCGGGCACCGCCTGGTGGCCGACGACGTGATCCACATCAAGAAGAAGATGCCGGCGGCGCTGGTGGGGCAGGCGGGGGAGACCATCCAGTACCACATGGAGATCCGCGGCTTGGGCATCATCAACATCAAGGACCTGTACGGGGTCTCCTCGATCCGCGAGAAGAAGATCATCGACATGGTGCTGGAACTCATGGAGTGGGACGCGAACCAGGAGTACGAGCGGCTGGGAATCGACGAGCCGATGAAGACCATCCTGGGCGTGGACCTGCCACACGTGAAGATCCCGGTACGCCCGGGCCGGAACCTCACCTCGATCATCGAGGTCGCCGCCAGGAACTTCCTCCTGAAGGGGATGGGATACCATTCCGCGCGCGAGTTCCACGAGAAGCTCCTGGCCCGCCTGGAGTTCCGCCCCCTGGGCAACGAGGTGGAATAGCATGCGCATCGTCATCATAACCGGCCTCTCGGGCTCGGGAAAATCGACGGCGGTGAAGGCCTTGGAGGATGAAGGCTTCTTCTGCCTGGACAACCTGCCGGTCTCACTGGTGAGCACCTTCATCGAGCTGGTGGAGCACTCCCGCGAGGACATTAAGGACGTGGCCCTGGTGATGGACATCAGGAGCCGCGATTTCATCAAGGGCTACGACCAGGTGTTCCAGGCCATCGCCTCGGCCGGGCACAGCGTCAAGATCTTCTATTTCGACGCCACCGACGAGGTGCTGATCCGGCGCTTCTCCGAGACCCGCCGCCGCCATCCCGCACTGGAAGGGGCGAGCGTCCCGGAGGGGATCCGCTTCGAGCGGGACCAGCTGGCGGGCCTTAGGCGCATCGCCACCGCCATCATCGACACGTCGGAGATGAACGTGCACCGCTTGAAGGAGCTGGTGATCGGGCTGGTCAAGGGGGGCGAGGGGGCCCTGGAGATGCAGGTGAACCTGCAGTCTTTCGGCTTCCGCTACGGACTCCCCCTGGAGAGCGACCTGGTCATGGACGTGCGCTTTCTCCCCAACCCGTATTTCGTGGCCGAGCTGCGTCCCTTTTCCGGCCTGGAGCCGGGGGTGCGCGACTACGTACTCAAGCAGAAGGAGACCATGGTGTTCCTGGAGCGTTTCCGGGACATGCTGGAGTTCCTGCTGCCGGGGTACCGGCGGGAAGGAAAATCCTACCTTTCGGTTTCCATCGGCTGCACCGGCGGCAGGCACCGCTCGGTGGCCATCGCAGAAGAGCTGTACCACTACTTCCGGCAGCGGAACGTGAACATAAAAATTTCCCATAGGGACATAGAGAAGGGGCTGGGATGATAGGACTGCTTTTGGTAGCACACGCCGGCGTGGCCAGTGAGCTTTTGACCGCGGCGGAGATGATCGTAGGTAAGCTGGAAATGGCCGAGGCGGTGGGGATCGCCCACGACGCGTCGGCCGCGGACGTCATGAGCGCCATCAAGGAGGCCGTGGCGCGGGTCTCCGGCGACGGTGCCATCATCATGACTGACATGTTCGGCGGCACCCCCTCCAACATGAGCATCTCCTTCCTGGAGGAAGGGAAGGTGGAAGTGCTTACGGGCGTCAACCTCCCGATGCTGATCCGTTTCACCCAGGAGCGCAACCGCTGCAGCGTCTCGGAATTGGCCCTGAAGCTCAAGGAGAGCGCGCAGGAAGGGATCACGGTAGCCGGGGACTTCCTCAAAAAGTAACGCTAAGGAGGGTTTACCCACCGAAGCCTCGGCGCAGGTGGGGAGTGCACATATGATTGAAGGCGATTTCGTAATACCGAACAAGCTGGGGCTGCACGCCAGGGCGTCCGCGCTCCTGGTGAAGACCGCCAGCGGTTTCTCCTCCGAGATCAGGATCGAGCGGGAGGGGGTCGAGGTGAACGGCAAGAGCATCATGGGGATCATGATGCTGGCGGCGGCCAAGGGGAGCACCATCACCCTCAAGGTCGAGGGGACGGACGAGGTCGAGGCCTACGCCGCAATCGGGGAGCTGATCCGGAATGGATTCGGAGAAGAGTGAGTCGACACAGCTGAAGGGGATCGGGGCCTCCGCAGGCATCGCCATCGGGCAGATCCGCATCACCGACCGGCGCCGCGTCACGGTCACCGAGGTGCTGGTGGCCAACGAGGAGATCCCGGGGGAGCTGGAGCGCTTCACCCGCGCCATCGAGCGGGCCAAAGGGGAATTGTGCGACCTGCGTGAGCAACTCACCAGCACCCACGGTCCTGAGCACCTCTGCGTCATCGACGCCCACCTGATGCTGCTCGACGATACCATGCTGGTCGGCGAGACCACCCAGTACATCGAGCGGCTCGGCATCAACGCCGAGGGCGCCCTGAAACGAACCCTGGGGCGCTTCAAGGCCTTCTTTGACGGCGTGGACGACGAGTACCTGCGCGAGCGCGGCAGCGACGTCGAGACCGTGGTCGAGCGCGTGCTGCGGCACATGGTGGGGCAGAAACAGGAGCCGTTGGACAACATCGACGGGAAGGTGATCGTGGTGGCCCACGACCTCTCCCCGGCCGACATCCTGCAGATCGACAAGAACAAGGTGATAGGGTTCATCACCGACCTCGGCGGGAAGACTTCCCATTCTTCCATCCTGGCGCGGGCCTTCGAGGTCCCTGCGGTGGTGGGGCTGGAGCGGGTCACCACCCTGGTCCGCGAAGGGGATACCCTGATTATCGACGGCTCCACCGGCGTGGTGATCGTCAATCCTAGTGCGGAGGAGTTCAGGGAGTACCTGCAGAAGAAGCAGCGCTACGAGTACGTAGAGCGGGAGCTCTTGAAACTGCGCGACCTGCCGGCCCAGACCCTGGACGGGCACCGCATGCGTCTTAAGGGGAACGTGGAGTTCATCGAGGAGGTTGCCTCGGTGCACAAGCACGGCGGCGAGGGAATCGGGCTGTATCGCACCGAGATGCTCTTTTTCAACCGCAGCAAACTCCCCACCGAGGAGGAGCAGTTCGAGGCCTACGCGGCGCTGGTGAAGAAAATGTCGCCGCAGCCGGTGACCATCAGGACGCTCGACATCGGCGGCGACAAGTGCCTCACCGATCTCGACCTCTCCGACGAAATGAACCCGGCGCTGGGGGTGCGGGCGATACGCCTGTCGCTGCGCCAGCCCGAGGCGTTCAAGGCGCAGTTGCGTGCCATCCTGAGGGCGAGTGCCTTCGGCGAGGTGAAGCTCTTCTTCCCTATGGTGTCGGGCGTGGCCGAAGTGCGGGCCGCCAAGGCCCTGTTGGAGGAAGTGAAGGAAGAATTGCGCGGCAGGCATCCCTTCGACGAGAAGGTGCAGGTCGGCATCATGATCGAGATCCCGTCGGCCGTGGTCATCGCCGACCTCCTGGCGGCGGAGGTCGATTTCTTCAGCGTCGGCACCAACGATCTGATCCAGTACACGCTGGCCATTGACCGCACCAACGAGCACCTCTCATCGCTATTCCAGCCGCTGCACCCGGCCGTGCTCCGCTCGCTGAAGACCATCGTTGACGCGGCCCACGCCGCGGGGATCGAGGCCTCCATCTGCGGCGAGATGGCGGGGGATCCCGAGTACCTCCCGATCCTGTTGGGACTTGGTTACGACGAGCTCTCCATGAACGCGGTCTCCATCCCGCGGGTCAAGAAGATCCTGCGCCGCTGCACCGTGCAGGAGGCGCGCGCGGTGGCCTTGAAGGCGCTGAGCTTCGCCACCGCCGCCGAGGCGGACGCCTACGTGAAGGGGGAGATCGCCGCCCGTTTCTCCGAGAGCTTCGACTAAGGCTGGGGCTGTCGCGTCAGCGCCTGCAGCGCGAGCTCGACGGCCAGCGCCAGCCGCTTTCCGGTCCTCCGGCAGTTTCCCGACAGCCTGATCAGTTGCGGAATCAACCACGGCCTCTTGGCCATGGTCAACGCCACCCGCCAGGGAACCACGTTGAGGCTGGCGTCGCAGAATTCCTCGATGGCAAAACCAAGCTCCTCGTCGGCCGCGTCGCTCACCCCCCGGATCGCCACCAGCGGAACCCCCGCGGCCTGCGCCTGTTCGAGCACCGCCGCCGTCTCCATCTCGAGAAGAGGGAGCGGGGTGCTTCCCCCCAGCCGGCTCGCCATCTCCGTCTTGCTCCTGATGCCGCAGGCGGTGATGAAACCTCCGCGCCGCAACTGCAGCCCCACGCGGGCGCAGTGGTCCTGAAGCAGGCTCGCCAGGGCGGGGTCGGGCTGGGTGAGCTCGCTGAGCTCGTTCTGCTCCAGGCGGAAGACCCGGTCCGCCAGCATCAGTTCGCCGACTTCCAGGCCGGCCAGGACGGCACCGCCGAAACCGAAATTGAGGATGACGTCCGGAGCGGCGTGCCGGATCAGCGCCCTGGTCGCCGCCGCGGCCTGCGCCGGTCCCATGCCGGACTCGATCAGGTAGACTAAGCTGCCGTTCACGGGGAAACGGTACAGGTTGCGCCCGTCGATGTTGCCCCGGGCATATCCCTTTATGCGCGCCAGTACCGGCGCGATCTCCTGGGGCATGGCCGCGACCACACCCAGGCTTTTGTTTTCCTTGGCCATTTGGGTTCTCCCTTTCGACCGGTCACTTTATCAGAGGGGAGCCGCCGCCGCAACGCTTTACGGGAGTTAGGGGCGGTTCGCCTTGACAAAAGGTGGCCGCCGTCTTATAGTCAGGCTTCTTTTTTGGGTGTGACGTTATTAATCTGGAGGGGTGTATGAAGCCGTTGTTTTTGAACCCGCCGACCTTCGAGGATTTCGACGGAGGTGCCGGTGCGCGTTACCAGGCCTCGCGCGAGGTGACTTCTTTCTGGTTCCCCGGCTGGCTCACCTATCCGGCCGGGATGATCGAAGGCTCCCGCGTCGTCGACGCGCCGGTGCAGCGTCTGGACCTCGATGCCTGCCTTGATATAGCCAAAGAGTACGACATGGTGGTGATGTACACCTCCACCCCGACCCTGGCCATCGACGTGGAGACCGCACGCCGGGTCAAGGCGCAGAAACCCGGGACGGTGACGGTATTGACCGGCCCCCACGTGAGCATCCTTCCCGAGGAGAGCCTCAAATTCGCCGCCGGCGCGGTCGACATCGTTTGCCGCGGCGAGTTCGACTACTCCACCAAGGAGCTGTGCGAGGGAAAACCGTGGGACGAGGTGGAAGGCATCAGCTTCATGAAGGACGGCAAGGTGGTGCACACCAAGGATCGGGCCCCCATCGCCGACCTCGACGCGCTTCCCTTCGCAAGCCAGATCTACCAGCGCGACCTCCCCATCGACGAGTACGTGATCCCGCATTTCCGGCATCCCTACGTTTCCATTTACGCCAGCCGCGGCTGCCCCTCGCGCTGCATCTACTGCCTGTGGCCCCAGACCTTCTCCGGGCGCACGCTGAGGAAGAGAAGTCCGGAGAACGTGTACGAGGAGGTGAAGTGGATCAAGGAGAACCTCCCCCACGTAAAGGACATCTCCTTCGACGACGACACCTTCACCGCCGATAAGCAGCACGCCATCGCCATCGCCAGGCTCATCAAGCCCCTGAACGTCTCCTGGGTGATCAACGCCCGCGCCAACTGCGACTACGAGACCCTGAAGGAGCTGCGTGACGCGGGGATGCACCACGTGGTGGTCGGTTACGAGTCGGGCAACGAGCAGATCCTCAAGAACATCAAGAAGGGTGTCACCAAGGCGCAGGCGATCGAGTTCACCAAGAACTGCAAGAAGCTCGGCATCACGGTGCACGGCGCCTTCGTGCTGGGGCTTCCCGGCGAGAGCCGCGAGACCATCAAGGAAACCATCGCCTACGCCATCGATCTCGACCTCACCTCGATCCAGGTGTCGTTGGCCTCCCCGTACCCGGGGACCGAGTTCTACCAGATGGCCAAGGAGAACGGCTGGATCGCCTCCGACAGCTTCCTCGACGAGACCGGGCACCAGAAGTGCGTCATCAACTACCCCGACCTCACCAACCAGGAGATCTTCGACGCGGTGGAGCTGTTCTACAACAAGTTCTACTTCCGCCCCCGCTACATAGCGCGCAGCATCTTCAGCATGCTGGTCGACTCCCAGATGCGCCGCAAGCTCCTCAAAGAAGGTGCCCAGTACCTGAGCTACATGAGAAAGCGCAAGCAGGCCGCCTGCTAGTCAGACGATCCTGTACCGGCATGGTCCCCTCCCCTGGAGGGGGAGGGTTAGGGAGGGGGCATG
Organism: Geomonas propionica; assembly: GCF_016458235.1. Classification (GTDB taxonomy): domain Bacteria; phylum Desulfobacterota; class Desulfuromonadia; order Geobacterales; family Geobacteraceae; genus Geomonas; species Geomonas propionica. The sequence continues at coordinate 79,632 of NZ_JAEMHK010000013.1, forward strand.
TGCTTAACTTCCCCCCTCCCGACCTCCCCCCTCCTGGGGGAGGAGATGATAGGTCCACATGAAAGAGATAATTCTCAACGCCGACGACTTCGGGCTGAGCGCCGGGGCCAACCGCGGCATCATCAAGGCCTGGCAGGAGGGGATGCTCACCAGCACCTCGCTCATGGTGGGAGGCGACGCATTCGCGGAGGCGGCTGCCTTCGCCCGCGCCAACCCCGCCCTGCAGGTGGGGCTGCACCTCACCCTGGTGCAGGGGAGCGCGGTCCTGGCGCAGCAGGGACTCCCGGCCTTGACCGACGCGGCGGGAGAGTTCGGTGACGACGCGGTGCTGGCGGGGATGCGCTACTTTTTCCTCAAGGGACTCAGGAAAAAGCTGCGCCAGGAGATAGACGCGCAACTGGCCAAGTGCCGGGATGCCGGTGTCGAGCTCTCCCACGTCGACGGCCACCTCAACATTCACATGCATCCGGTGGTGTTCGACATCCTCTGTGAACTGATGCCCGGCTACGGCATCAAAAGCTTTCGCCTGACCAGGGAGAACCTCCCGGCGAACCTCGCTCTGGACCGGACCCGGCTGGTGGGGAAGTGCGCCGACGCCTTCATCTTCGCGCGCCTGGCCGACCGTTGCCGGCCCCGGCTCGATCGGCTCGGCATCCGCTACGCGCGCGAGGTGAAAGGGCTGCTGAGTTCGGGGCACATGACCGAGGAGTATCTGCTGCGGGCACTGGACGGAGTAGGGGAGGGGATCACCGAGATCTATTTCCACCCCGGCTGCCACCCCTGCGCCACGCTCACGCGCCGCATGCCCGATTATCAGCACGAGGCGGAACTGGCGGCCCTTACCAGCCCGCGGGTGAGGGAGAAGCTGGCCCAGGACGGCGTCAGGCTGAGAAACTACCGCGGAGAGGAAAAGACGTATGTTTAAAACCGTAGTAGTCATGCTCATCGCGGTGACGGCGGGGACCATCGGGGACCTGCTGCTCGCCAGCGGCATGAAGGAACTGGGAGACATCTCCACCATGAACCTGAGGGGGATCATGAGGGTGGCCGTGCAGGCGCTTACCACCCCCAAGCTCGTCTTCGGCACCGCCATGCTCGCCGTCTTCTTCTTTCTCTGGCTCGCCGTCCTCTCCTGGGAGGACCTGTCGGTGGCCCTGCCGATGCAGGCCCTGAACTACATACTGGTCGCTTTCCTGTCCCAGTACTTCCTGCACGAGGCGGTGAATCCGCTGCGCTGGGCGGGTACGGTGCTGGTCGCGGTCGGGGTGATCATGATTACCAAGAGTAGCGGCGCCTAGGCCCGGTTCGTTCACCTGTAGGGGCGAATGATCATTCGCCCCCACGCTTTCCCTCCGACAACTTCCCCCACTCCGACACCAACCGCGTGTGAAATGTATAACATTAGGTAATCCCTAAACTTTTTCCCTTGATAAAAAATATCGCCAGGGGCTAATCTGTGGATATGAAAATTTCAGCCTTATTGTCCTTTTTCACCCTCGTCGTCCTCTCCGCCCTTCCTGCCAGCGCCATGAGCCCCAACGAAAAGCTGGTCTACGACGTCAGTTGGACCGGCGTCAAGGCGGGGACCACGGTACAGGAAGTGAGCACCAAGGGAAATGAGTTCCACATCGTAACCACCACCCGCTCCACGCCCTGGCTTGATACCTTCTTCCGGGTGGAAGACCGTGCCGAGTCCGTGGTAGTGCGCGGCAGCGGCGACCGCTTCGGTTTTCCCAGGTACTTCCGCAACAAGATCAGCGAGGGGAGTCACCGGCGCCTCAAGGAGGCGAGGTTCGACCAGCAGAAGCTCAAGGTGGAGTCCAAGGACCTGCTGCACAAGACCCAGCACATCGACGACATCAGCGCCAATACCTACGATCCCCTTTCCATCGTCTACTACGTCCGCACCCTCGACCTCGTCCCCGGCCGCTCCCTCTTCGTAGACATCTACGACTGTAAAAAACTGTGGAACACCGAGGTGAAGGTGCTCAAGCGGGAGGAGGTCGAGACGCCGGTGGGGCGTTTCAAGACCATCGTGGTGCAACCCATGATGAAGGCCGACGGTTTCTTCGCCCGCACCGGCGAAGTCAAGGTTTGGCTCACCGATGATGCCCTGAAGATACCGGTGATGGTCTCGACCAAGGTCAAAATCGGCAAGATAAAAGCCGTGCTCACCGGCGGCAGCTACTGGCCGGCAAAGGCAGAGTAGAGACCAGACTAAGAGTAAGAGTAAGACTGAGAAAACGAAGAGAGGCAAGGCGCCTATGGCCCTTGCCTCTCCCTTTTTCTGCTTTGGTTTCTCTCAGTCTCAGTCTTTATCTTTATCGGCCCCTAAAACTCCGCGTGCCTCGGTGTCCTCGGGAAGGGGATTACGTCCCTGATGTTTTCCATGCCGGTCAGGTACATGATCAGCCGCTCGAAGCCGAGCCCGAAACCGGCGTGCGGCGTGGAGCCCCAGCGCCTTGTGTCGAGGTACCACGAGAGCGACTCCGGTGCGATACCCGTCTCCAGCATGCGCTGTTCCAATAGCTCCAGGCGCTCCTCGCGCTGACTCCCGCCGATGATCTCGCCGACCTTGGGGACCAGGAGGTCCATGGCTGCGACCGTCCTGCCGTCGTCGTTCTGCCTCATGTAGAAGGCCTTGATCTGCTTGGGGTAATTGAGGATGAAGACCGGCCCACCCACCACCTGCTCAGTCAGGTAGCGCTCGTGCTCGCTTTGCAGGTCGAGCCCCCACTCCACCGGAAACTGGAACGACACCGGCGCCTTCTTGAGCCGCTCGATCGCCTCGCCGTAGTCCATACGCGCGAAAGACGCCTGCGCCACCGCCTCGATCCTCTGGATCAGCCCCTTGTCGATCTGCGTGTTGAAGAACTGCATGTCTTCGCCACAGTGATCCAGCGCGAATCGGCACAGCCTCTTTAAGAATGCCTCGGCGAGGTCGGCGTCGTCGGCCAGGTCGGCAAAGGCCATCTCGGGTTCGATCATCCAGAACTCGGCGGCGTGGCGGGCCGTGTTGGAGTTCTCCGCCCGGAAGGTGGGGCCGAAGGTGTAGATGTCGGAGAAGGCCTGCGCGAAGAGTTCCCCTTCGAGCTGCCCGCTCACGGTGAGCCCGGTGGCGGTGGCGAAGAAGTCCTTGGAGAAATCTATTGCGCCGTTCTCCAGCGGCGGGTGGGCGAGGTCGAGCGTGGTGACCCGGAACAGTTCCCCGGCCCCCTCGCAGTCGTTGCCGGTGATGATCGGGGTGTGTACGTAGAGAAAGCCGCGCTCGGCGAAGAAGCGGTGCACCTCCTGGGCCAAGGCCGAACGCATCCGGAACACGGCGCCGAAGGTGTTGCTACGCACCCTGAGATGCGCGATGGTGCGCAGGTACTCGAAGGTGTGCCGCTTCTTCTGCATCGGGTATTCCTGGTCCGCCCCGCCGACCACCTCGATTTGCTGCGCCTTCAGTTCCAGCGCCTGTCCGGCTGCCGGCGACTCCTGAAGGAGCCCGGTGACCGCAAGGGCGCTGCCGGTACCGATGCCGGTCACCTCGTCATAGTTGTCGAGGTCGGGCTCCGCGACCACCTGGATCCCGGACAGGCACGAGCCGTCGTTTAAGGAGATGAAGGTGACACCCTTACTGTTTCTGATCGTGCGCGCCCATCCCTTGACCAGGATGGTGCTGCCGGCTTTGCCTTCATCCAGCGCCTGTTTCACCTTGGTTCTAGCAGTCATGTCAACACCCCGATGGTGGATTAAAGCATCATTTATAACATAGAGGGGTTAGCACGGCAAAAGCATAGTTGACAGCCGGGGTGGCTCTCGTATAACTTCACTGGCCATGACCAAGACCCTGTGCGCCATATTGCTTTTCACCCTTATGCTCCTGCCGGGCTCCGGCCAGGCTGCCGCCGTTTTCGGCGGGGTCGGCATCGACGGGGTCCCCAGGGCCGACGGCACCATCGTGGTGCGGCAATTGGTTGCCGGTGGACCGGCTCATTTGGCCGGAATCAAGGCCGGTGACATCATCACCCAGGTCGACGGCACCCCGACCGCCGGCAGCGACTTCAACTTCATCGTCGAGCGACGCCTGCGCGGGCGCGCCGGGACCCCGGTGCTGGTCCTGGTACATCGTCCCGGCAACCCGAAGACACTCACGTTCAAGCTGGTTCGGCGCCAACTGAAGGTTGCCGGCACCGCTAAGAAAGACGCAAAGGGGGAGTGAACATGCGCATCCTGATGACTGCAATCCTGGCCGTAACCCTCGTCTGCCCGGGCCTCGTGGCCGGCGCCGAGCAACTCCCGCAGAGCCCGCTTGGCAGCCACAGCGTGCAGACCAAGTATCCCAAGGTCGTCCTGTTCTCCACCTCCTGGTGCCCCCATTGCAAGGCCGCCAAGGAATACTTCACCAGGAACAACATCCCCTTCATCAACAGGGATGTGGAGTTGGACAGCGCCGCCATGGAGATGGTTACCGGCAAGTACAAGAGCCAGGGCGTTCCGGTCATCGTCATTGGGGAGGATGCCAAGGTGCTGAAGGGATTCGACCAAGCGCGTTTCGAAAAGGCGCTGGACGAGGTGCGGAAGAAAAAATAAGCGGCTGGAGCCAGCCGTCGGTAAGGGGGGAGCGTCATCGATGCTCCCTTTTTTTATGCTTAAAAACCTTTAGCCACGGAGGAAATCTGAGGACTTCGGAGCAGGCTAAACCAGAAGCTTTTTGGATTTCCCCCTAAAGCTTTTTGGTTCTCTCAGATTTCCTCAGATTTTCTCCGAACCTTCGCGCTGAAGCGCTACGGCCCGCAAGCGTGGCCAATGGTTCAGCCTTTGCTTTAGATTTCCGTAGGTTGGTCCTCGGCCAACAGGAAGAAGAGCACCTGCACCAGCTTGGGGTCGAGGTTGGAGCCGCTCATCCCCTTCATGGTCCACATCACCTCTTCACGGTTGAACCCCCTACGGTAGGGGCGGTCCATGGTCAGCGCGTCGCAGATGTCCGCGGTGGCGACGATCTGGGCCTCCATCGGGATCTTGCTCCCTTCCAGCCCGTGAGGGTACCCCTTGCCGTCAAACCGCTCGTGGTGGTAGAGCACGATATTCTGCACCGTCTTGGAGAGGTTCGCTTTTCTCACCACTTCGCACCCCCACTCGGGATGCTTCATGACGATCTTGAACTCCTCCGGTGTCAGAGCGCGCTCCGCGTTGAGGATCGCCTCGGGAACCCCGATCTTGCCGCAGTCGTGCAGCCAGCTTCCGTACCTGATCTCCTGTTGGATGTCCTCAGGGATGCCGAGTTTCGCCGCCAGCCTCAGTGCCAGGGTGGCGACACGGTCGCAATGCCCCTTGGTACAGGCGTCCTTCAGTTCGATGGTCTGCGCCAGCGAATACAGGATGAACTCGTCCTCGCGCTTGATGGCCTGCAGCACGCGGTAGCGGCGGATGCCGTCCTTGACGGCCCGCAGCATCTCCGCTTTCTTCCATGGTTTCAGGACGAACCGGAACACTTCGCCGCTGTTGATGGCGGCCAGCGTCGTGGAAAGGTCGGCGCTCCCCGTCATCATGATTTTCACGGTGTGGGGCGAGACCTCCTTGATGCGAGAAAGGAGCTCGATGCCGCGCATGCCGGGCATCTCGTTGTCCGAGACCACCACGGCCACCGACTGGTGCTCGACGATCTGTAGCGCCTCCATCGCGGAAGAGGCGGTCACGATGTGGAGCCCCCTGTTCTCGAAGAGCTCACTGGTGTAGGCCAAGTAGCTTTTCTCGTCGTCCACGAACAGGACGGTCTCGCGTTGATCCTTGTTTGGCATGTGCCCTCTCCAAGGGGTACTCATTAAGTAGCCGCCGTATTCTTATCGGCACGAGCGCCGCGCATAAAAGCAAAAAATTGCTTGGGCCGAAAAAGTTAATCGTTTTGAGGTGCTACGCCCGCCGCCTTGCTTGACATGATAGGCAGAAGCGGTACCATCCAACGGTGGAACTGTAATTAAAACCGAGGCGGCCGCGCTCTTTTTTTAGCAGCGACGCCTCAGCTCCGGGTGGGACCGAAGCGAAGGAGGGAGCGATCATGCTGGTATCCAAGAGTTGGTACACCCCGGCCGAGGCCTGCGAGAAATTCGGCGTGGAGATGGAGCGTCTGCAGGTATGGATTGACGAGGGAGTGATCCGCACCGAGGAGGACAACGGCCAGGTGGTGCGGGTAAACGGCGACGATCTGGAGCTGAAGATCGAGGAGATGACCGGGATCTGAACCCACTGGATGATTGCCGATTGACCATGGACTTTGGCGATTTTCTTCTCAAGGATGCGATGCACCGGCAACCACTCGCTAAAGGTTCTGCGGTAAATGACGAAAGGATAGGTGACGGCAGTTCTGGTTTCCATAGTCAACTGTCAATTGTCAGTTATCCATTGCTGTAAAGGGGGTTGCCTTGAGCAACAGCATAACGTTCGAAGAGATCATGTTCACCATCATGTCCGCCACCCAGGACACCTTCAAAAGCTACATGAATACCGACATCTATGCCGGCAAGGTTGAGAAGAAGATCAACCCGCTGACCAGTGACGTGGTGGGGATCGTGGGGGTCGCCGGAGACCGGGTCGGCTACATCATCTTCGCGACCGAGAAGGGACCGGCGGAACAGATTGCCAAGGATCTCCTGATGCTCGACGAGGCCGATGACGAGGCGATCAACGACGCGGTCGGCGAGGTGGCCAATAACATCGCCGGTGTCTTCAAGACCAAGTACCACGAGCAGTACGGCAGCGTCGCCCTGGGGCTCCCCCTGGTCCTTTCCGGGCGCCTGCGGCCGATGACCGATCCCCCCGAACAGGCCGCCACGGACGGGAGCATGAGCGTGCAGTGCAAGGGGGTCACCATCCCCTTTACCACCATGGACGGCAGGCTCCACTTTCGGGTCATGGTTTATATGTAAGGACAGTGGCTGGGGGCTGGTAAAACCTACTCCTGCTGACGGCTCAATCCCGGCTGCTCCGGTTGTCTCATTGAAACAACGAAGCCCCCGCTGCCATGACGGCAACGGGGGCTTTTCTGTCTTTGCTGTGCTTCTGTAGGGGCGAATAATCATTCGCCCCCTTACCTCATTTTAGATACCCAACTGCTTGAAGAAGTCGTTCCCCTTGTCGTCCACCAGGATGAACGCCGGGAAGTCCTCCACCTCGATCTTCCAGACCGCCTCCATCCCCAGTTCGGGGAAGTCGATGCATTCCACCTTCTTGATGTTCTCCTCGGCGAGGATCGCGGCTGGGCCGCCGATGGAGCCGAGGTAGAAGCCGCCGTGCTTCTGGCAGGCGTCGGTCACCTGCTGCGAGCGGTTACCTTTGGCGATCATGACCATGGAGCCGCCGTTGGCCTGCAAGAGGTCGACGTAGGAGTCCATGCGGCCGGCGGTGGTGGGGCCGAAGGAGCCGGAGGGCTTGCCCACCGGAGTCTTGGCCGGGCCCGCGTAGTAGATCGGGTGGTTCTTCAGGTACTCGGGAAGCGGCTTGCCGGAGTCGAGGATTTCCTTGAACTTGGCGTGCGCGATGTCGCGGCCGACCACGATGGTGCCGGAGAGCAGCAGCGGGGTGGAGACCGGGTGCTTGGAGAGTTCGGCCAGAATGTCCTTCATGGGCTGGTTCAAGTTGATCCTGACGCCGTGCTCATGCTTGCCGCGGAAACGCTCGGGGATGAGGCGCCCCGGGTTCTCGTCCATCTGCTCGACCCAGATCCCTTCCTTGTTGATCTTCGCCTTGATGTTGCGGTCGGCGGAGCAGGAAACGCCCATGCCGACCGGGCAGGATGCGCCGTGACGCGGCAGGCGGATGATCCGCACGTCGTGGGCGAAGTATTTGCCGCCGAACTGGGCGCCGATGCCGGACTCCTGCGCCGCCTTCAAGAGCTCCGCCTCGAGGGCGAGGTCGCGGAAGGCCTGGCCATGCTCATTGCCGCTGGTCGGCAGCGCGTCGAGATATTTGGCGCTGGCGAGCTTGACGGTCTTCAGGCAGGCCTCGGCGCTGGTGCCGCCGATGGCGAAGGCCAAGTGGTAGGGGGGGCATGCCGCGGTGCCCAGGGTCTTCATCTTGGCCACCAGGAACTTGATCAGGCTGTCCGGGTTCAAGAGCGCCTTGGTCTCCTGGTACAGGTAGGTCTTGTTGGCGGAGCCGCCACCCTTGGCCATGAACAGGAATTTGTACTCGGCGCCCTTGGTGGCATAGAGGTCGATCTGCGCCGGCAGGTTGGTCCCGGTGTTGGTCTCCTTGTACATGTCGAGGGCGACGGTCTGGGAGTAGCGCAGGTTCTCTTCGGTATAGGTCCGGTAGACCCCCTTGGAGAGGTACTCCTCGTCGTTGGTCCCGGTCCAGACCTGCTGCCCCTTCTTGCCCATGACGATGGCGGTGCCGGTGTCCTGGCAGACCGGGAGCTCGAAGTTGGCGGCAACCTCGGCGTTTCTCAGGAAGGCGAGGGCAACACCCTTATCGTTCTGGGAGGCTTCCGGATCGGTCAGGATCTTGGCGACCATCTCGTTGTGCTCCGGGCGGAGCAGGAAAGAGAGGTCCTTCATGGCGGTGTTGGCGACCACGGTGAGGGCCTCCGGAGCTACCTTGAGGATCTCCTGCCCTTCGAAGTTGGCGACCGAAACGTACTGCTGGGAGTCCGGGATGAGGCGGTACTTGGTGGTGTCCGGCCCGAGCGGGAAAGCTTCCTGGTACTTGAACTCTGGAGTTGCCATCGGTTCTGTTCTCCTTTGCGTGGGATTGATGGTGACTGGTATCCGTAACCGCGCGGACGGCACGGCAAAAAAATGTATACACGATTGGCGGAATATATTGCAAAAGGCCAATTTTGTCGAGAGCTAAGTTTGCCTGGGGAGTCTCTGCACGGTAAATGGGGGAGGCTGCGGAGCCTTGGTGGTGGCGGCGGGGGGGAGGGCCCCGCCTTTGAGTGGCGGGGCCCGGCCGGAATCAGGACGGGGAGGCGAAGAGCCGCGACTGCGGCGGGGGGATCACCCGGTAAGGAGGCAGGGCCTGCAGGGCGCGGGCCGGCTTGGGCAGCGACAGCGAGACGACGGTGGGATCGATGACGAGCCCGGTGCTCACGAAATAACCCATCTGCCGCTGGCCCAGGAGGAAGCTCACCGGGGAGGTGACCGGATCGATCAGGAAGCCGTGGCTCACGTCGGGCTGGTCGAACTGGAAGTATCCTTCGCGCGGCCCGGTAGCCGCAGCGTCCCCCGCGGCGGGAGCGACCTTGGGGACCACGGTGCCGCCGGAGGCAGTCATCATGAAGGGAACCGGCACCCTGCCGGAGAGATAGCTCAACTGGTCGAAGCCGGGCGCCACCGCGAGGGCCTCCGGGGTCCCCAGTGCGCCGCGCCCTCCCAGGGCGTCGCCCAAGTACCGGGTGCTCCAGTTGGGGATGACCTTGTCGCCGTTGGTCGGGCGTCCGTTGGCGTCGAAGGCCGTGCTGGTCGCCTCCTGGATCAACACCCTGCCGGAAAGCCTCGAGGGGAGCGCGCTCCCGGTGCGCAGGTCGGGCAGCGGCGTCGTCATGGTGGCCGGGTCGACCGGGTCGAACACCGACTGGGTCAGTTGGAAGAACTTCTCGTAGGTCGGTGAACCGGCCGAGATCCCGGCGCGGGCCAGGCCGGCGTCGATGCTGGGGCCGAAATCGACGCTGTCCCGCAACAGGTAGGCGATGCGCGCGCCGGGGACGCTCAAGAGCCCCTTCATGTCGGCGTCGAGGGTGGCCTGGGTATAGGGAGGCGTGCCGGGCGCCGCAGAGAGGGTGGCGTTGCCGGCCAGGTAGTAGGCCCCGACGATGGCGCCCAAGCTCACGCCGACGTATTTCGGTTTCCGCCCAGCGTTGGGGGCGTTGGCCCCCAGGGTGGCGAATCCCTGCGCCGCGAAAGCGGGGTTGAATGACGGTGTCGCCAGCACCAGTTCCAGCCGGTCCAGGTTGAAGGCGGCCTGCTGGACGTTGGTCCGCGCGGCCAGCGGCGCTCCCAGCGCGATAAAGTCCTCTCCCCAGGTGGTGCCGGTGAGGTGACCTGACAGGGCGAGGGCGCCGTGCAGCGGGAGATCGATGGCGACCACGGCGAACCCCGCCGCGGTGAGCTTGCCGGCCACGGCGATCGCCTGCTCCTTGCTGCCGTTGATGGCGTGCTGGTAGATGGCCAGCGGCCATCCCCCGGCGGGAGCCGTTCCCGCAGGAGCGAAGTAGACGAAGGGGATGCGGCGGTCGCTGTAGTAGAAGCCGGTCAGCCTGCCGGTGCCCGGGTCGCGGAAGGGCTGCACCACGGCGCTCGCCGCGCTGTAACTGCCGAAGGTGAGGTTCTGGTTCATGACCGGGTTGCCGCGTGCCACGACCGGATTCATGGAGATGTCCGCAGTGGCAATGCTCCCGGTGATCACCGCGCCGACGCTCGCCGGGGCCACGGCGGGAATCCCCGTCCCGGCCAGGACCATGCCCCAGTAGGTGGCGGGCGCCAGGGTGGCAGTGACGGTCACAACGTTCAACCCCGCCCCTAACCAGCTCTTGCCGGGCAGGCCACCGGGGAGGTCGCTGCCGGCGGCGAAGGCCCGCAGCGCGCTCTCCACCGGTACCAGGCTCCCCACCGGGTCGGCCGGGTCGGCAGCGACAAAACCCGCCGCCGTGGTGTTGAAGCGCCCCAGGAGCGCGATCTGGCCCCGGCTCGATACGCCGCTCACGGCGGGGGCAGCGGTCAGGTCGTTCATGACCTTGGCGTAGCCGGAGAAGAGCACGTTGCCGCTGCCGTCGACGGTGTTCCTCCTGATCTGCTCCAGCGGCTCGAAGGGGCCGAGCAATGGGAGCTGCGACTTCAAGGCAGAGAAGTAGACCGAACTGCTCACCGAGCCGCCGGTGGCCGCGTCCTTGACCCGGTTGGTCACCAGGTAGAGATAGCGGCTGCCGGGCTGGAGCGGGAACCTGGGGAAGAGCGAGACGTCGCTGCGCCCGGCGGTATAGCTGAAGCTGAAGTTGCCGGTCACGTCGGTAAAGCGCAGCGGGTTGTTCTCGGTGGCAGTCGGCGCCGCGCTGTCGGCCCCGATCAGGAATACCTTGATGTTGTTGCCGTTCACCGTGGCGGGCTGTAGCGGCCGGGCAAAACGGAGGTAGATCGGGGCGTTGACCCCGGCCACGGCGTTGGTGCTGCCCACCTCGTAGCGGTTCACGTAGGTGAGGGCCTCCAGCGGGTTCATGGGACGGTTCGCGGGTCTGACGCCGACCGTCCCCGTTGCCGGGTCGGTGTACTGGGTGATCGGGTCACGGGCCGTGGCGGTTGCCAGCACGTTGGGGAGCGGCACTTCACTGGTGGTGGGGTCGAAGAGGGCGGTGTTGGGGCTTGCCGACTGGCTCATCCCCGAGTCCGAACCGCATCCGGCCAAGGTCAGGACGAACAGCAGGATGCCGACAGGCGTAGCAGGTGCTGGCTCATGGTTTCCTCCGCAGGGGCGTCAGAACTTCAGATTCAGGTTTGCGGCGAGCAGGTAGGCGTCGCTTTTGAAGATGCCGTTGGCACCGCGCAGGGTGGTCATGTCCTGGTTGTGCACCGTGCGGTCCACGAAGTGCACCCACATGTAGGCGAGGTCGAGCGTGCCGAAGGCGTTGCCGATGCCCGCGCCCACGGAGAAGCTGTGCCGGTCGGCGTCGGGGAGCAACGGGTCCACGGTCTCGTTCGGGACAGGAGACTCGTCGAAGGAGTAGCCGGCGCGCAGGGCCAGGCGCTGATTCATCTGGTACTGGGCGCCGAACTTGTAGCTCCAGACATCGCGCCAGTTCCTCGGGTCGGGCTGGTTGTTGAAGGCGGCGACCTGCGCGGAGTCGAAGTGGAGTTCGAGCTTTTTAAAGCTGCTCCAGCCGGTGCGGGTGGCGTCGAATTCGAGGGTGACCTTGTCGGTCGGGCGCCAGGCGACGGCGAGGTCGAGGGTGTCGGGGAGAGTGATGCTGGTGGAGGCGTCGCTGCTGGCGCGGGCCCTGGTGTAGGGGGAAAGGGCGGAGTCGGCCAGGCCGATGGCGCCAAGACCGGTCGGGGTAGTGGCGAGAAAGTTGGCGTCGCCCTTTATGTCGAGCGTGATCTTGCTCCGGTAGGCGAGGCCCAGGTTGAGGTCACCGCGGGGTTTCCAGAGCAGCCCGAAATTGTAGCCCACGTCGGTGGCCGTGCCGTCGACGCCGAGCGAGCCCAACTCGTAGGCCCCGAAGGGGGGCGCCGGCGCGGTGGGGTCGATGACCGGAGCGTAGAGCGACTTTTGCAACGTGACCACGGCGTAGGTGACGTCGATCCCGGCCGCGACGCCCAGGTTCAGGTTGTCGAAGCGGTAGGCGGCGGTGGGCTGGAAGTTGATCGGCTTGATCGAGGCGATCTGGACCTGGTTGCGGAACACGCTGGAGTCGCTCCAGGATTTGGACAGCGGGTAGGTCGCGTTGACGCCAAGGCCGAGGGTGACGGGAAGGTTTTCCAGCGCGTAGGTCGCGTACAGCGTCGGGGCGATGACGATATCGCGCCGGGAGCGCTCGGTGACCGTAGTGGCCCCGGTGTCGAGCGGCGGGGTGCCGGAGAGGGGGGTGGTTCCCTGGAACTCGGTCTGGGGCACGATGATACCGGTCGACCCCAGGTTCACCTGGATCCCCGGGAGAAACGCGATGCCGCCAGGGTTGAAGTACAGGGCGCTCGGGTCGTCAGCTTGTGCGGCGAAGGCGTTCCCCATCGCCATCGCCTTGGCTCCCTGCTCGCTGACCTTGAAGCCTGCTCCGTGACACACACCGCGCAGCCCCGGGAGGGCGCAGAGCACCAGAACGCACAACAACCATTTTCTCATTGGTGTCCCCCCTGCCGATCCTGGCGGTATCCCGGCCGGTCCGGTCTTCGCCGCAGGCGGCAAGGTCGCGTCAACCGGAGGATTTCGGCCCAAGGGGAGCAGTGCGCCGTGGAACGTGTGGCAGCATGTGAACCCCGACCGATCGGCAATAATTAGCATCCGCTAATGCTACCGCCCGTCGGATCGAAGTCAAGCAGGGTGGAGCCGGAGTTTAATGCACCGTTTTTTCCTTCATCATCCCTTCCAGCATCCGGCGCAGAGCATCCTCTTCCACGAAGCAGAAAAGCGCGCTGTCGCCGAACGCGACCTCGACGGAGCCCCTTCTCCTTTTCAGGGTTACCTCTACTTCGTGCACCCCGTTGCCCAAAAGCCCGTGGTAGACCTGCTGGAAGGATCTGCCGGTGCGCAGCGCTTCCTTGCCCCGCATCTCGAAGTAGACCGCCTGGTCCAGTGCGTCGTTGGTTAGGTAGATCATGGTGCACCTCCTGTTTTTCTACAGCAAACCACATAGGTGCGACAGAAAAAGTCGTTGATACCGTGCGTGCTGTGTCGGGCGGCGCGGCGGCATGCCGGATGGCGGTGGAAAGGCTTGACAATCGAGACGAAAATGGGGAATTTGGGCACCGCTGGGAATAAGGCAGGGGAGGGGGAGGGTATGGAGTCCGATCGCGTCAAATGGGACCAGCGTTACAGCGGTCCGGAGCTTTTCTTTTCGCTGACCCCGTCGCGGCTGTTGGCCAACTCCCTGGAGCGTATCATGTCCCTGGTCCCAGGGCGGCGGGCGCTGGACCTGGCCTGCGGCGAGGGGCGCAACTGCATCTACCTGGCGCAGCACGGCTTCGAGGCGACCGGAGTAGACATTTCGCCGCGGGGGCTGGAACGCGCCAGGAGGCAGGCGGCCGAGGTCGGCGTCGCCGTGGAGTTCATCGAGGCCGACCTGGAGTGTTGGCGCCCGCAGGGGGAGTACCACCTGATCCTCAACTTCAACTTCCTGATGCGGGATCTGATCCCGGCGCTCATGGAGGCGCTCGCCCCGGGCGGGGTGCTGCTCATGGAGACCATACTGGACGCGCCGGGGATGCCGGGGGAGCATCGCAAGGATTTCCTGCTGCAGCCTGGAGAGCTGGGACGCATCTTCGGCGGGTATGAGGGGAGGATCCTGCTGCTGGAAGAGGAGGTCGACGCGCCGGAGATGCCGGTGGCGCGGGTCATGTTTCAGAAGCAGGTTTAGGTTTAGGTTAAGAATGCTAAGGGCAAATTCCCCCTGTCCCCCCTTCGCAAAGGGGGGGACGCGAGGGCGGGTGCAGTGCTTCGTGGACTGCTGGGAGTGCTGTAGGGAGTGCTGCAGGGAGTGCTGCTGCGCGCGAAAGTTGTGCGGCGGGCAAAAGAAAAGGCTGCGGTCACTGACCACAGCCTTTTGCCTTAACTCAACCTCAACCTGCTTCTACTTGGTCCCGACGTAGACGGTGGCGATGCCGCCGGTGAGGTCGAAGTGGTGCACGTCCTTGAAACCGACCTGCTCCATCATCCCCTTGAACACCTCGCGCGAGGGAAACTCGAGGACGGAATCGGGCAGGTACTGGTAGGCGCTGAACCGGGAGAAGGCGCCGCCGATCTTGGGGAGTACCTTCAGGAAATAGAAGTGGTAGATATTCTTGAACACCGGCATGGTCGGCGTGGAGAACTCGAGGATGACGATCTTGCCGCCGTCCTTGAGCACCCGGCGCATCTCGGTCAGCCCCTTGATGCGGTCGACCACGTTCCTGATGCCGAAGGAGATGGTAGCGGCGTCGAAGCTGCCGTCCGGGTAGGGGATGTCCTCGCAGGGCGCCACCTCCAGCTTGATACGCCCGGCGTGACGCGACTCCTGCACCTTGACCCGTCCCAGGTCGATCATTTCGGGGGTGAAGTCGATGCCGACGATGTTGACGGAAGTGGGGGTCTGGGTCGCTACCTCGAGCGCCACGTCGCCGGTGCCGGTTGCCACGTCCAGCACGAGCCCGGGACCGCGCAGGCCGATCTTGCCCACGGCGAAACGGCGCCAGCGGCGATCGATGCCGAGCGACAAGAGCCTGTTCAAAAGATCGTAGCGCGGAGCTATGCTCCCGAACATGGCGCGAATGCGCTCACCCTTTTCCGACAATGCGTACATATTTTCCTACCTTTTTGGTGCCTGAAATGCTATAAATTTTGACCGCTTCCCGCGTCGGGAAGCCCTTTGGCAAGGCTTGATTTTTAGCACAAAGCGCCACGGCTTGCCAGCAAAAAGCGGCCCTGCCTTCTTTTAAGGCCGTCCGCTGGTCCGCGCCAGCGCCATCCCCCAAGGAGGCAACCGTTGTTCCCCCAAATCAGGCCCCAGGATATCGCCGATATCCTGATCATGACCTTTCTGCTCTACCAGCTCTATAGCTGGTTCAAGAACTCCAAGGCGCTCCAGGTAGTGTTGGGGCTCTTGTTCCTGGGCGTGATCTACTTCGTCACCAAGAGCTTGGGGCTCTTCATGACCAGTTGGATCCTGCAGGAACTGGGAACGGTGCTTCTCGTCCTCTTGATCGTGGTATTCCAGTCCGAGATCCGCCAGGCCCTGTACCGACTGAGCCTGCTGCGCAACCTGTTCGAACACCAGGAGAGCGCGGTGCGGCTCGACCTGCTGGAGTTTTCTTCAACGGTCTTCTCGCTCGCCTCCCAGCGCATCGGGGCGCTGGTGGTGTTCCAGCGCGAGGAACTTCTGGACGACCTCATCCTGCACGGCGTCCCCATGGACTCCTTAGTGAGCGGTTCCCTGGTCACCAGCATCTTCATGCCCGGTTCGCCGCTGCACGACGGAGCGGTGCTGGTGAAGGACGGGAGGGTCGCGCTCGCTTCCTGCCACCTGCCGCTGTCGGTGAGTGCCGACGTGCCGCAGCATCTCGGCACTCGCCACCGCGCCGCCCTCGGCCTTTCCGAGCGCTCGGACGCCGTCATCGTGGTCGTATCCGAGGAACGGGGCCAGGTTTCCCTGTCGCGGCAGGGTGAGTTGGAGGTCATGGCGTCGCAGGCGCAGCTGCACGAGTGCCTCACCTCACTGCTGCAGCCGCTCTCCCGCGAGGAGCAGCGCGTTGGCGTTTTCAAACGCCTCTTCTCCAATTTCTGGCCCAAGGTCGCCATCTTCTGCGTAGTGGTGGCGAGCTGGCTCTTGATTACCTACCGGCAGGGGGAGATCCTTACCGTGACGGCCCCGGTCACCTTCCATAACCTCCCCGACAACCTCACTCTGACCCGCAGCTTCCCGGACGAGGTGGATCTGCAACTGAAATCCTTCTCGAACTTGGTAGCCTCTCCGAAGAACCTGGACATCGTGGTGGACCTGGACCTCTCCAAGGCCAAGGAGGGGAACAACAATATCCAGATCAGCAAGGACCTGATCCGGCTCCCGCCCGGCGTCGTGGTGGTGAACCTGGACCGCTCCCTGGTGCGGGTGGTGGTGGAAAAGAAACAAGCGAAGGTTCCGATCCGCAAGCGGTAATTATAGTAAATTCCGGAAGTTGACTTCGTTCGCTGTCACCTGAACGGTCATAAAAGTTGACAGGGTGTGTCATTTGTTATATAAATTGACGCACCCGCTTTTTTTTCTAGAACAATGAAGGAGGATTCATGATAAAAAGCCTGAAGCTCTTTACCCTGTGCATCGTCATGCTCTCCATACCTTCGCTCGCCTTCGCCGCAAAGACCCATCGCGTAAAAAAGCACGAAACCTTATACACCCTCGCCAAAAAATATAACGTTACCGTCGAAGAGCTGAAGGCCGCCAACAACCTGGTCGGCAACAGCGTCAAGCCGCGCGTGCTCCTGGTCATCCCCCCCCGTTCCGTTTCCGAGGGGAAGAGCGCATCGGCCGCCGACACCAAGGTGTACAAGGTAAAGAAGAGCGAGACCCTGTCCCGCATCGCCAAGAAGACCGGCGTTTCGGTTGCCGAGCTGAAGAGGCTCAACGGCATCACCAGCAGCAGGGTGAAGGCGGGAAAGGTGCTGGTGCTCAAGGAAAGCGAGCCCGCGGACGAGCCGAAGGTCAAGGTTACTAAGAAGTTGCAGTTGCGTCACCCCGATCTCTTTAACGAAAAAGATTACGAGCAGAGCATCCAGGAACTCGCCTCGCTCGAGCCGGAGCACCAGGTCGATCTTTCCAAGAACACCGAATTGAAGGCAAACGGCATCAAGGAGCTGAAGAAATCCGCCTATGGCTTCCTGGGGACCCGCTACCGCTTCGGTGGCAGCTCGCGCTCCGGCATCGACTGCTCCAGCTTCGTGCAGCACGTTTTCAAGGAACTGGAAGTCTCCCTGCCGCGCACCGCGCGCGAGCAGTTCGAAGTCGGCAACGCCGTGGCGCCGGGTGACCTGCAGAAGGGTGACCTGATCTTCTTCGCCACCTATGCCTCCTATCCTTCCCATGTCGGCATCTACCTCGGTAACAACAAAATGATCCACGCCTCCTCGCGTGACCGCAGGGTCGTGATCTCCTCGCTGAACACCTCCTACTACCGTTCGCGCTTCCTGGGCGCCAAGCGGATCGCCAAGGTCAACCCCGACGTATTCCAGCTCGACGACCTGATCCTCGGTGTTGAGGAGGACAACTCGGAAAACGCCATGGAAGAGGACGGCCTGACCAGCAACTAGCCGGTCTCCTCGATTATCGTCAACGAATCCGGCCCTTGGGCCGGATTTTTTTATGGGCTCCGCATGAAGATTCTCCTGGCTTACAAATGTCACCCCGAAGGCGCCAAGGACCCGTTCACCTCGCTGTTGCCGGTCGGCCTACTCTCGCTGAACGCGGTGCTCAGGCGGGCGGGGCACCAGGTCACCCTGGCCAACCTTTCCCGCTCCTCTTGGGCGCAGGTCCGCGCACTGCTGCAGCGGCTCTCCCCCGACCTGGTCGGCATCTCCCAGTTCACCCACAACCGTTCCGAATCGATCCGCCTGGCCGCCCTGGCCAAGGAGGTCCACCCCTCAGGTTGCGTCGTCTTGGGCGGGCCGCACGCGACCCACTCCTGGCGCGAGCAGTTGGAGCGGCATAGCGAGGTGGACGCGATCGTGCTCGGGGAAGGGGAGCAGACCCTGCTGGAGTTGGCGCAGGCACGCGCTGACGGCCGGTCCCTGGCGCAGGTGCCAGGCGTCGCCTGCCGGGAGGGGGGGGAGGTCGTGCCGGGAGCGCCTCGGGCCGCCGTGGCCGACCTGGATCAGCTTCCCCTGCCGGGTGTGGACCCCGGCGAGACTATCGGCGTGGACCTGCGGCGCCAGCTCGAGTTCGTGATCACCTCGCGGGGCTGCCCCGCAAGTTGCCTGTTCTGCTCTTCTCCGCTGTTCTGGGGGCGTGGCGTCCGTTTCCGCTCTCCCGCCTCGGTGGTAGAGGAGTTGCGCCTTTTAAAGGAGCGTTACGGCCTCATATACTTCTCTTTCCGCGACGACACCTTTACCGCCAACCGTGCCCGGGTCCTGGAGATCTGCCGCCTGATCGAGGAGCAGCGGCTGCACATCCTCTGGAATTGCCAGTCCCGGGTCAACGCGGTGGACTTGGAGATGCTGGTGGCGATGAAGCGGGCCGGGTGCGAGTGCGTCCAGTTCGGCGTGGAGTCCGGTTCGCCGGAGATGCTCAAGGCCCTGGGGAAAAAGATCCTGCCGGCGGATGTGGAGCGGGCCGCGGCAGCGGCGCGCCAGGCGGGCATCAACCTTTCGGTCTACCTGATCACCGGGATACCCGGGGAAAGCGACGCCGACCTGCAGCAGACCGTGCGCCTCATCGACCGGATCCGGCCCCAGGACGGGCAGGTCTCGCCCCTGGTCTACTATCCCGGGACGGAACTGCTGCACGGTGCGGTGCGGCGTCACGAGGTGCCGGCCGATCTCTTCGAGGAAAAGGAAGGGGAGGGTTTCCTGGTACGCCGCGACCCGTTCGTGGAGCGTTCGCGCCAGTCCATACTGAAGGCGCTGCAAAAGGCGGGCAAGAAGGCCCGCTTCACCCGAACCGATTTCGCAGCGCAGCGGGAACTGGTGGGTTACAGCTTCGTGACTGAGCTGCTGCAGGCGGAAGCGCTGGAGCAGGAGGGGGACTGGGAGGGTGCGCTCAGGCTGTGCCGGGGCATGACGCGGCAGGAACCGGACAACCCTTGGGGGTGGCTGCAGATGGCGGGGGTGCAGGAGCGTGGCGGCGACTTGGGCGGCGCCACGCGCTGCTATGAAAAGCTGTCGCAGTTGGTTCCCAACCACCTTCCCGCCTTCGTGGCACTGGGGGAGCTGGCCTTGGCCCAGGGGGACCGCGCCGCGGCGGCGCGTCACTACCAGAGGGCGCTGGAGCTCGATCCGAATGATGATGCCGCCCTGGAGGGGGCGACGCAGGCGGGCGTCGGGCGCGGTAAGGCGGGGAGCAAAGCAGGCCGCAGGAAGTAAGCCTCTCGGTTTGGGCGATACCCTTGGCCTAGAGTTCCCCCCTTTTGCGAAGGGGGGCAGGGGGGATTTGCCTTTTGCTCTTAACTGCCCCCCAAAATCAAATCCCCTCTGTCTCCCCTTCGCAAAGGAGAGGACGTTAGTCACGTGCTGCGCTTCGTGGGCGGCACATAAGAGATTGGATGTTGCCGGATAGACAACAAAAAAAGCGCCTCCCTTGCGGGAAGCGCCTTTTTTTATCCTTGCTACGGGAGCGGCTTACTTGTTGACGGCCAGGCCCGGTGCGAAGATGATCTTGTCGAAGGTGCGCTTCAGAGTCTTGCTCTGGAAGTTGACCATCGGCGGGGAGTCCGGGAACTCGACGGTGTCGCCGACTTTCACCTTGGTCTGCATTGCTGCAACCCACAGCTTCTCGCCTTTCTCTTCGATCAGGACATAGGTGTACCCGCCGGAGTCCATGGTCTCGAGGACCTTGCCTTTGTGACCTGCGCCCGGCTTTACTTCCTGCGGCTTCAGACCAGCGTGCGGATCGGTGCCCGGAGCTGCTGCGGGCATCTGGGTTGCGGGGGCTGCAGCCGGTGCCTGCTGTGCAGGTGCCTGCGGAGCTTCTTCTTTCTTCTTGCAGCCGGCAGCTGCCACGGCCACGATTGCCAACAATACGACCAAAGTCTTCTTCACAGTTTCCTCCGTGTTGGATGAAATTAACGAATTCACAACGGTTAAAAAAAATACCACAACAAGAACGAACTTTACAACTAAAAAAAGTCTGGTATACGCACTCGCCGACCGCTTTAGCGCCCGATGATCACTTCACCGGTGTCGGTAATGAGGCGCGCGGGAAGCTCGAACACCCGTTTGAAGATGTTGAAGACCCCTTTGGCAAGCGACTTGACCGGCACCGCCGTCACCTGCGGATCCTCGATACGCCCCTTCGCCTCGAAGTAGGTGGTAATGAGCGACTTGTCCTTCCCGGTCAGGATCCACCCGACGATGGGGATCTTGCTCACCACCTTGTCCACGGTCTGCAGCGGCTGCACCCCCACGTTCAAGTCGAGCTCGTCCTTGACCAGGTCTACCTTCCCGACCGCTGATATGTTCATGGCGTTACTGTCAACGAACAGGTTTTGGGTGGTGGCGACGCCGTTGTTGAAGGCGATGTCCGAAGTGATCTTGTTGAAGGGCATCCCCCCCGAGACCATGTCCGGGAGCTGCCCTTTGAAGAGCTGCGACACGTTGAGGATGGAGAAGATCTTGGAAAGGGTGGAGAACTTCCTGATGCTGCCGCGCTCGATCCTCACTTTCACGTTTCCCTGGATGCTCCGCTTGTAATCCGCGGTACTCTCCCCGCGCACCGACAGGTCGCCTTGCATGGACATGGCGCCGGTCACCTCCTGTTTCTTTACCCCCAGCGAGTGCAAAAGCGCCGCCGCCGAGACTTTCTGCACACTGCAGGAAAGGTTGTGGCGCGCGGGCGCCACGAGGTCGCTACGCAGCCTGCCGGTGACCTCACCCTCGAAGGAGCTGAACTCGAAGGGGAGCAGCTGCAGCACGTGGTTCTCGTAGAAAACGGTGGTCTTCAGGCGCTGGAACGGGAAATCCTTGAGTTTTCCCTCGTTGGCGGTGACCTGGGCGCGAAGGGTGACGGGACCTTCCCCGCCGGGGCCACCAAAGAGCGGCATCAGGTCATCGGGGTTCAGGTAGGGAGCGGCGACGACCAGCTCCGCCAGCGGGTGCTGCAGGTCCTTGACGCTTCCCTTCACCTGGAGCGAAGTCTTGCCCAGCGAACCGGAGAGCGAGGTGATCTGGAGGTTGTCCTTTTGGTAGGTGAGGTTCCCCTGCACACGTTCCACCCGCACCGGGGCGCCGCCGGTGGCGAAGCCCAGGTCGGCGGGATCGACCGAGGGAGAGCTGAAAACGAGCTGCCAGCTCGGGTTCTGCGTCCCGGTCAGGACGCCGCGCCCGCTGATGCTGGTGTTGCCCAGCCTGACCTGGAGCTGCGAGGTCTCGAAGGTCTCGCCGTTCACCTTGACGGTGCCGTTCACGCCGGTCAGCGGCTTGATCTTGTCGCCCGGCTTCAGGGTCACCCCGGCAAGTCCCACGTTACCGCTCCAGGTGAGCCGGTCGGTGTCGGGGCCGCTGGCGTGCAGCAGCAGCTGGACCAGGCCGGTGGGATGGTACTTTTTCACCATGGGGACCAGTTGGCCTACTTCGGTGCTCTGGAACTGGTTGGTCTTGATCTCGAAGCTGACCGGGCCGCCGTACCGGCTCACCGCGGTGGCGGAGAGGGCCGCGGGGGGGAGCAGGTAGTGCAGCGAGGTGATCCGGAACTGCTCCTTGTCGAATTCCATGCTGAAGGAGACGCTGTTGGTGCGCCCGGCCGGTTTAGCCACCAGGTCTTTGAAGGTGTAGGCGGCGGTGGTGAGGTCGCTGTCGCCGGAGAGGCGATACAGGGACGTGCCTCCCTCACCCTTCAAGTTCAGGATCGAGTTGGTGGCGAAGGAGCCGATCCCCTTGCCCAAAAGCCAGACCACCTCCGGCTGCCTGGGCTGCACCTTGGCCGTGAAAAGGTACTGGCACGGGCGATCCAGCGGGTAGTCGGTGATGCGCCCTTCCAGGGACAAGGGGGAGGTGCCGAAGCGTCCCGTCATCCCCTTCAGCAGGAAATCCTTGCCGGAAAGCTCCAAAAGCCCCTTGACCCCGGTGAAGATGGGGATGCCGGAGCCGTAGTTCACCACGCCGTCCTCGACGTGCGCCTTGATGTAGAGCACGTTGTAGTTCTGCCCCCGCTCCATGTGCAGGATCTGGCTCACCCTTCCGTCCAGGCGCCCCTGGTCCAGGCGGTACACGCCGCCGGTGATCTTTTGCTCGATGAAGTGGGAGGTGTCGTCGACGATGATGCCGTAGGGGATGTACTGGTGGTAGTCGCGCAGGTTGAAGCTGTTGCTGCTGGCGCTGGCGGTGATGCGCACGTCGCCCGAGTGCAGATCAGAGAGCTTCACCTTGCCGTTCACCTTGTAACCGTCCAGGTCCAACTTGACGTGGTCGATGTCGAGGTCGCGGTCGGTAAGCTGCAGCGAGCAGGAGCCCTTGAATGACTTCGGGGTGAGCCTCGCGTGGAACACCTGGGGATAGTCGAGGTTCATCCTGGTGAAGCGGAAGTCGGTCTTCCCCTTGAAGGCGTTCAGGTACCCCTTGATGGTTGCCTCCAGCTCCAACTCGCCGGAGAGGCTTTTGAACGGGACGAAGCGGCTGTAGTAGGGCCAGAAGTGGCCCAGGTCGAGGGGGCCGGTCTTCACCTTGCCGTGCACCGCCATGGAGGTGAAGGGGACCCCGGCCGCCGGGATGCCCGCCACGCCGGAAAGGTGGATGGGGACCTTGCTCCGTCCCGAGGCGATCTGGCCGTTCAGCTTGAAGTCGCAGTCCCTGCCGCGGGTGATCCGGCTCAGGAAGAGGTCCGTGTCCGAGAGTTCGGTGACCACCGGTTGCTCCGAGAAGGCGTAATCGGTGAAGTGGATCCGGGCCTTCTTGAGCTCGACGCCGTGGATCCCGGGTGCCTCGCCCCCGCTGGGGGTAAGGAGGTCGGCGATGTTGAACACCCCCTGGCGGTCGCGCCAGAACCTCAGCGTCGGGCGCTCCAGTTCGATCCGGGAGAGCACCACCTCGCGGCGTAACAGTGGGAGGATGGCGATCTTCACCGTGAGCCGTTCGGCGGTGGCGAATTCGGTCACGCCGTCCTTCTCCTTGATGGTGACGCCGGTGAAGGTGAAGGCGGGGGTGAGCCGCATGGTGAAGGCGCCGGTCTGGTACTGCAGGTCCCGTTTCAGCGAGGCTTTTACCTGCGCCAGTATGTCGGCCTTGTAGGTGTCGAGGTCGAGCAGTCGGGGGAGGAGGGCCGCCCCGAGGACGACAACAGTCACTATGGTGGCCACCAGCGGCAAAAGCCAGGCCCGTATTTTCTTCAGCTGCATATCAATGTTCTCTGGGGCTTCCGGGTCAGTCGTCTCAACCCGGCTCTAGGCGTCGGCCGGGAGTTCGATGATGAAGCGGCTCCCTTTAGGGTAATTTTCCTTGGCACGTATGAAGCCGTGGTGGTCGGAGATGATGGTGTTGACGATGGCGAGGCCAAGGCCGGTGCCGCTCTTCTTCCGGGAGAAGTACGGCTCGAAGAGCCGGGGGCGATCCTCGGCGGCGATGCCGTGACCGGTATCGGAGACGGTGAAGGTGGCCATCTTCAGGGTGCTGTCGTAGCGGGTGGTGAGCTCGATCTCCCCCTCTCCCTCGATGGCGGCCACCGCGTTGTCCAAGAGGTTGATCACCACCCGCTTGATCTGGTCGCGGTCCAGCATGATGGCGGGCATCTGCTCGTCCTCGTTCAGCGTGAAGCGGATGTGGCGGTGCGCCTCCACGTAGAGGGTGAGCGCCTCCTTGAGTATCTCGTTCAGGTCGTTGGGCTTGGGGACCGAGGCCGGCATGCGGGCGAAGTTGGAGAACTCGTTCACCAGCCCCTTCAGCTCGTCCACCGACTTGATGATCATGGCGGTGCACTGGTCGAAGACCTCTTCCTCCCCCTCGAAGCGGGACAGGTAGCGCTTCCGCAGTCGCTGCGCCGAGAGCTGGATCGGCGTGAGCGGGTTCTTGATCTCGTGGGCGATCCTTCGCGCCACCTCGCGCCAGGCCGCCATCCGCTGCGCCTTGATCAGCGAGGTCAGGTCGTCCAGCACCACCACCATACCCATGAAGGCGTCGTTCTCGTCCTTCAGGACGGTCAGGTTGGTGAGCAGGGTCAGTTCGCCGTCGCGCATCGGGATGGTCACCTGGCGCACGATGGCGTTGTGCTTGTCGAGCACCATGTCGCGCAGGAGTCCCTTGACGATGTCCAGGTGCTCGGACTGCAGCACTTCGCGGAAATTTTTTCCGGTGACCTTGTCGCTGTTGATGAGCAGGAGCTTCTCGGCCGACTTGTTGACCGTGGTGAGTAGCCCCCCCTTGTCCACCGAGATGATGCCGGCGGTGACGTTGGCGAGCACCGCCTCCATGTAGCGGCGCCGCTGATCCAACTCCATGTTGCTCTTCTGCAGTTCCTCGTTGGTATGCTGCAGGGCGAGCTGGTTCTCGCGCAGGTCCTCGGTCATCCGGTTGAAGGATGCGATCAGCATACCGATCTCGTCGCCCCCCCCCTCGCCCAGGTGCACGTCCAGGTTCCCCTCGGCCACCTGGCGGGTCGCCTCGGCTAGTTCCTGGATCGGGATGGTCAGGCTGCGGGCCAGGTAGACGCCGAACCAGACCGCGAGGAAGGCGATTACCATGGTGATCAGGAACAGGGTCAGGATGTAGCCGGTGGCGATGGGGTGCTTCAGGATCTTCAGCTGGCGGAACTCGTGGTACGATGCCGAGATCTCGCGCATCTTGGAGACCAGGGAGTAGGGGACGTAGTAGTTGACCACGATGACCCCGACCACGTCGTTGCCGTTGAAGTTGCTCCGGATCGGAACGATGCCGCGGATCAGGTCCGCCTTGCCGATGGCGTTGACCCGGGTCAGCTTCTGGCCGGCGAGCCCCACGTTGATGTCCTCGGAGGAGGGGTTGGTGAACTCGCCCAGGGGGAGCTTCGGGTTGCCGGCGCGGAACAGCTCCTCGCGCTGCGCGGAGAAGACCTCGACCACGCCGAGGTTGTACTCCTTCTGCTTCTGGCGCACCAGTGCCTTCAGCTGGGGCAGGTTCTCCTCGTTGAGGAGCTTTCTCTCCTTGATGGCGTCGCTGATCTGCTCGCCGTAGTAGAGTGCGTTGGTGGCCGAGGTCTTGTAGTAGACCTGCGCCACCTCCATCGACTCGTTCAGGGAGGTTTCCACCTGCTTATTGAACCAGTTCTGGATGCTGTTGGTGATGAAGCCGGCGGAGACGAAGAACAGGAGCATGGTCGGCACCAGGGACAGGGTGACGAAGGCGAGCACCAGCTTGGTGCGCAGCTTGGCGCCCGGGACGTTCTTGCGCCGCTCCAGGAAGAGCTTGGTGATGTTCCTGAACACCAGGTAGACCAGGAGGATGATGAGCAGGATGATGATGTTGATGATGCCGAAGATGACGATGTTGCTCCCCATCGGCACCTCGGAGGAGAGGCGCGACAGGTGGATCTCGAAGTAGGTGAGGAGCACGATCATGAACAGCGAGACGCAGACGATGATCGCCTCGCGTTTGCGCTTTCTGATCTCTCCTGCGGGGAGTTCGGTCCCCTGCGTGTGCGTGGGGAGCCCCTCTTTTGGGTCGGACATCGGCATCAGGCCACTCTATACGAACGGGTGAACAGTTTCAAGCACTTCCATGCTGCCCGGGAACGAAAAAAAGCAGCCCACGGAGGGGCTGCTTTGGATTTTTCTGAACCTTAACCTTAACCTCAACCTGCTGTTAAGCCTCCAGCCAGGCCAGTTCCGGCAGGGACAGGTTGAAGGGGGCGTTGAACGCCTGCGGGGTGAACTCGATCAGGGTGTAGCAGTCGGGGCGCTTCAAGAGCTCCATGACCAGCTTGTGGTTCAGGTCGTGGCCGGACTTGGTGGCCTTGACGTGCCCGATCAGGCGGTGACCGGTGAGGGAGAGGTCACCCACGGAGTCGAGGATCTTGTGGCGTACGAACTCGTCCTGGAAGCGGAGCCCTTCCGGGTTCATGACCCCGTTGTCCCCGATGACCACCGCGTTGTCCAGGGACCCCCCCAGGGCCAGGCCGTGTGCCTTCATCATCTCGACTTCAGCCAGGAAGCAGAAGGTCCGGGCGGCGGCGAACTCGTCGGTGAAGCTCGACTGGCTGAATTCCAGCGAACGCTGCTGCTTCATCACCGCCGGGTGGGCGAACTGCATATCGAAGGAGATCTTGTAGTGGCGCGACGGGATGATGGACGCTTTCTTGTCCCCCTCGGTGACGCTCACCGGCTTCTTGATTACCAGGTACTTGCGGGGCTTCTTGGACTCCTTGGTGCCCGCCTTGACGATGGCGGACACGAAGGGGGCGGCGCTGCCGTCCATGATGGGGACTTCCGGGCCGTTGATGTCCACGTGCGCGTTATCGATGCCGCAGCCGTACAGGGCCGCCATGAGGTGCTCTATGGTGGAAACGCTTGCCTCGCCGCGGCCGATGGTGGTGGAGAGCCTGGTGTTGACCACGTTCTGTGCGTGCGCCTCGATGGAGACCGCCGGGGTGAGGTCAACCCTGTGGAAGACGATGCCGGTGCCGGGCTCAGCCGGACGCAGCGTGATGGTGATCGTCTTGCCGGTGTGCAGGCCGATGCCGCTGAAGGTTACCTTGTTGCCCAAAGTCTGCTGGAATATCATCTGCTTGCTCCTGATAGTCAGTATGCTTACTATCAAGCAAGTAATGCGCCAAATGGAGCTGTGTGCTTCTTGTTGGAAAAAAGCGCGCTGCTACGCGTGTGTAGACGGTATTGGTCCCAAGAGACGGCCGGGGCGGGGGTGTGGTATTTTTGCCGCTGTGGTGCCAGTGCAACGGTGGGTGTGGCTTTTTTGCTACAGTCGTCCGGAGCGCAGGATGGCGACCATCCACCAGATGCCGACCAGGCCGGCGCAGCTGTAACCGAAAAAAGCGAAGGCGGGGAGGCCCCAGAGCATGGGGCCGCGGTTCCCCTGCATGGCGATGGAGGAGCCGATCAAGAGGGCGGCGATGATCAGGGAGAGGCAGAGCCGGTTGGCGGAGCGGTCCAGTTCCTTGGAGAAGCGGTCCAGGCCGCGGTGCTCCAGGTCGATGCGGAACTTGTTGCGGTTGACCTTGTTCAGGATCTCCCTGATGTCGCGCGGCAGGTTGCGCGCCAGGGTGAGGTACCCCTCGAGCCCCTGCTCGACCTCGTGGAAGAGCCGGCCGGGGGAGCGCTGCTGGCGGAACTCGCGCTCCAGGAAGGGGCGCAGGTGGCCGACCATGTCGAAGTCGGGATCGAGCCTTCTCCCCATCCCCTCTACCACCACCAGCACCTTCACCAGCATGGTCAGGTCCGGGTGCACCTTGATGCGGTGGGTGGAGATCAGGTCGATGAACTCCAGCAGCATGCGCCCCACCTCGATCTCCTTGAGCGGGATCTCGAAGTAGCTGTCCATGAACTCGGCCAGGGACTTCTTCAGGGCCTGCATGTTGACCGTTTCGGCGGCGTCCCCCGCCTCGACGATGACGTAGGCGAGCCCCTCGATGTCGCGGTTGATGACCGCCACCAGGACGTCGGTCAGGTAGCGCTTCACCGCCGGGTCGAGCCTTCCCACCATGCCGAAGTCGAGCAGGCAGATCACGTTGTCCTGCAGGATCAGCACGTTGCCGGGATGGGGGTCGCCGTGGAAGAAACCGTGCTCCAGCACCATCTTGAGAAAGACCCGGGCGCCGCGTTTGGCAATCTCGCGCCGGTCCAGCCCCGCCGCCTCGATGGCGCAGGTGTCGCTCACCTTGATGCCGTCCACGTACTCGGTGGTAAGCACCCCCTTGGCGGTCGCCTCCCAGTAGACCCTCGGGAAGTAGAGGTTGGCATCCCCCTTGAAATTGTCCCGGATCCTTTCGATGGCATGACCCTCGCGGGTCAGGTCCATCTCGCGGCGGATGGTGTAGGAGAACTCGCGCACCACCCCGACCGGGTCGTAGATGTCGCTTCGGGCCATGTGGCGCTCCAAAAGGAGCGCCACTCCCATCAGGATGTCGATGTCGGTCTCCACCGCCTCCACCACGCCGGGGCGGCGCACCTTGACCACCACGTCCTCGCCGGTGATCAGGCGGGCGCGGTGCACCTGGGCGATGGAGGCGCCGGCGATCGCCTCCGGGTCCACGCTCAAAAAGCGGTGCTCCAGGGGGACCCCGAGCTCCTGCTCGATCTGCACCCTGATATCCTCGAAGGGCATGCAGGGGATATTGTCCTGCAGGTGGGCCAGTTCCTGGACGAAGGAGGCCGGGATGATGTCGGCGCGCGTGGATAGGAGCTGCCCCAGCTTGATGAAGGTGGTGCCGAGTTCCTCCAGTGCAAGGCGCAGCCGCTCCGGCGGCGTCAGGTGCTCCGCCTTGGAGCTTCTGGGCCTGAAGACCCGGCGCGAGAAATCGACCACCTGCCCGAGGTTCAGGTACTCCAGCAGGTGGCCGAGGCCGTACCCGCCGAGCACCGTGATGATCTGGCGGTAGCGCCGGATGCTCCTGACGTTGCGGTTTATGTTGACTATCCTAAGCACTCATCCTCCGGCTGCGAGACCGTGGTCTCGGCCGCGATAGCCTCCAGCGCCCTGACGCGGCGCTCCAGTCGGTCGAAATCCTCGCGCGACACCATTCCCATCCGGTCCAGCGCCTTTTTCACCTCGGTCTCGGCCACTTCGGCGGTCTTTTGCTGCCCGGTGCGCGCCATCTCCTGGATCCGGTCCAGGAACGCCCGCCCTTCCTCCTCGCTGATCTTGTAGCGGGACTTCATCTCCTGGATCAGCTCCTCCCCTTTTTTCTGGGTGAGCGCCGCCGCGCCGAGTGCCGTGAGCACCGCCTTCTCGAACAGTTCGAACATGGTATCCCTCCTTCTCCATAGGTAGTGGCACGCCTCTTATTTATAGGCGCTATTTAATGATACTGGCGAGCCGCCCGTTGTCAAACTCGCACCTCCTTGACATCACTATGTTTCTCGCTGATAATCGCATACTTGTTCCCATTAGAGGATGACGCCATGCAGAAAAAGAAGATGCTTACCATCAAGAACGTGGCCCAGATCCTCCAGCACCGGGGACTGATCGACGAGAGGCAGTTCGAGGAGCTCCTGGCCAAGGGGGAGGCGCAGGCCCACCGGTTGGCGGGGGCGCAGCAGGCGGGGTATTCGCGGCGGCTGCAGCAGACCCCGGAAAAGCCCTCTCCCGCCGAGATCATCGCCTCGCTGAACCTGGAAATCGCCGGCTCGGGCGGCAAACTCCTCACCGAAGACGCCATCACCGAGGTGCTCGCCGCCGCGGTGGGGCTTCCCTACCTGAAGATCGACCCGATGAAGCTCGACCTCGAGCTGGTCACCACCCACATCTCCCGTCCCTTCGCCTTGAGGCACCTGATCGTCCCGGTGGAGTTCGCAGACGGGGTGGTCACCCTGGCCGTCGCCGACCCCTTCAATGACGAGGTGATCGAGGAACTGAGGGCGGTGAAAAGGATGGAGTTTCGCCGGGTGCTCGCCTCGCGCAACGACATCCTCAAGATCCTGAGGGAGTTCTTCGGCTTCCGGGCCTCGGTGCAGGCCGCCGAGGGCGAGGTGGCCAATGCGGTGGACCTCGGCAACCTGGAGCAGTTCGTGCGGCTGAAAAGCGGGCACGAGATCGAGGGGACCGACCGCAACATCATCTCCGCCGTGGACTTCCTGCTGCAGTACGCCTTCGACCAGCGCGCCAGCGACATCCACATCGAGCCCAAGCGGGAGAAGTCGCTGGTGCGGCTGCGCGTGGACGGGGTGCTGCACAACGTGCATGTGGTCCCCAAACAGCTGCATCCCCCCATCGTGTCGCGCATCAAGATGCTCTCCCGTATGGACCTCGCCGAGAAGCGGCGCCCCCAGGACGGCAGGATCAAGACCAGCCATGGAGGGCGCGAGGTCGAGCTGCGCGTCTCCACCTTGCCGGTCGCCTTCGGGGAGAAGGTGGTGATCAGGATCTTCGACCCCGACGTCCTGATGCAGGAGCTGGACAGCATCGGCTTCTACCCGCGCGAGTACCAGCTCTACAGTTCCTTTCTGCGCCGCCCCAACGGCATCATCCTGGTCACCGGCCCCACCGGCAGCGGCAAGACCACCACGCTCTACTCGTCGCTTAGGACCCTTTCCTCGCCGGAGGTGAACATCGTCACCGTCGAGGACCCCATCGAGATGGTCATGGAGGAATTCAACCAAGTCGGGGTGCAGTCCGGCATCGGGGTCACCTTCGACAAGGTGCTCAGGAACGTGCTTCGGCAGGATCCCGACATCATCATGGTGGGCGAGATCCGGGACAAGGAGACCGCCGAAAACGCGGTGCAGGCAGCCCTCACCGGTCACCTGGTGCTTTCCACGCTGCACACCAATGACGCCCCCTCGTCGGTGACCAGGCTGATCGACCTCGGCATTCCTTCCTTTCTCATTTCCTCCACGGTGATCGGCATCATCGCCCAGAGGCTGTTGCGCAGGATCTGTCCCAGCTGCAAGCGGGAGAGCCAGTTGAGTGCCGAGGAACTGGAGTACCTGGGTTTGAAGCGGCCGGCCCGGGTCTGGTCCGGGGAAGGGTGTTCCGAATGTCGCGGCACCGGTTACAAGGGGAGGACCGGGATCTTCGAGGTGCTGGACCTGAACGAGGCCATCAAGCCCGTGATCGGCGAGCGGGTCGACCTCTTGGAGTTGCAGAGCGCGGCCCGCAAGGACGGCCTGGTCACCCTGCGCGAACAGGCGGTGCGCAAGATGCTGGAAGGGATAACGACCTACGAGGAAGTCGTCGCGGTCACCGGGTGATGGGGGCGGACGTCGGACCAGTCGGGCAGCCGCCGCGCCTAAGGAGGAACCATGGAAAAAAGTGCCGCCGAGTCCCGCACCCAAACCGCCATCTTTGCCGGGGGCTGCTTCTGGTGCATGGAGCCGGTCTTCGACAAGATGCCCGGGGTGCTCTCGGTGCTGCCCGGGTACACCGGCGGCACCACCCCCAACCCGAGCTACCGTGAGGTCTGCGAAGGGGAGACCGGGCACGTGGAGGCGGTGCGCATCGTCTTCGACCCGGCGCAGGTGAGCTACCGCGAACTGTTGCGGGTGTTCTGGCGCAACATCGACCCCACCACGAAAAACCGGCAGTTTTGTGATTACGGCAGCCAGTACCAGACCGCCATCTTCTATCTGGATGAGGAGCAGAGAAGGGAAGCCGAGGAAACCCGGGCGGAAGCGGAGCGGGGCAACCGGGTCGGCGCCGCCGTGGTCACCGAGATCCTGCCGGCGTCGGAGTTCTACCCGGCCGAGGAATACCACCGTCAGTACTACAAGAAGGAGCCTTACCATTACCAGCGTTACCACGAGGGATGCGGACGCAACTGGAGACTGAAGGAACTGTGGGGGCGGGAAACGGAGTAGCCGGAAGCGGCGTCCCTCCGGTCAGGGTCGGGACAGCACCCGCTCCAAGGCCTGTTGCAACTCGTCGCAGCGGTACGGCTTGACCACGGCGGCGCAGAAGCCGTAGTCGTTATGTTGCGCCATGACCGGGTCGTTGGAATAGCCGCTGGAGACGATGAGCCTGGCGGTCGGGTCCAGCGCCAGGATCTGTTGCGCCGCCTCCTTGCCACCCATGCCGGCCGGAATGGTCAGGTCCATGATGGCGACCGCGAAAGGTTTCCCCGCCTGAACCGCCTCCCGGTACAGTCGCACCGCCTCCTCACCGTTGACACAGGTCACCACCTGGTAACCCAGGTACTGCAGCATGTCCCTGGTCAGCGTCCTGATCGCCTCTTCATCGTCCATGACCAGTACCGATCCTTCCCCTGGCTTGCCGGGGACTTCCGGTTGCGGCGGCGCCTCTTCCGGCACGGCCTGCCCCGCCGAGGGAAGGTAGAAGGTGAGGGTGGTCCCCGTGCCGGGGGGGGAAGATACCTCGACCCTGCCGCCATGCTTGATGACGATGGAATGGACCGAGGCGAGCCCCAATCCGCTCCCCCCGGGCTTGGTGCTGTAGTAGGGATCAAAGACGAGCTTCTGGTCGTCGTACGGGATGCCGCACCCCTGGTCGATGAAGGATACCTTCACATAGTCGCCGGGAGGAAGGCCCAGGTCGTTTCCGGCCTGCAAGGGCGCGTTCTCCGCTGCCACCGTCAGCACCCCGCCCCCCGGCATCGCTTGGCACGCGTTGATGATGACGTTGTTGAAGGCCTGGTTCATCTGCCCCTCGTCCGCCTCGATGGCGTGCAGCCCGGCCTGGAGATTCAGCCGGGTCTGCACCTTGGTGCCGTGCAGGGCAAGGTTGAGGGATTCCTGCAGGAGCCTCTCCAGCGGGACCACCTTCTTGATCGGTTGTCCCCCCTTGGAGAAGGTGAGCAGTTGGTGGGCCAGCTCGGCGGCGCGTTGCGACGCCTTTTCGGCGTTTTGCACCGCCCCCCGTGCCGGATGGTCGGGATCGAGCAGCAGTTCGGCGAAGGAGAGGTTGCCCAGGATGCCGGTGAGGATGTTGTTGAAGTCGTGGGCGATGCCGCCGGCGAGGACCCCCAGCGATTCCAGCTTCTGGGCCTTCAGCAGCTCTCGCTGCATCGCCTCCCACTTGGTGATGTCGGTCAGGGTGAACAGGATGCGGTGGTGCACCAGGCGGGTGTTCAGGATGATGTGTTTCGAGGAGCCGTCGGCGCAGGAGATTTTCGCCTCCTGCGGGGTAACCGGGACGCCGCTTCGCAGCGTGTTCGCGATCTCCTCGCGCCAGCATCCCAGGACTTGCTCGCGATAGGCGCGGTCGGGGAGGGCGCGCTCCATCAGCTCTTCCAGCGTCGGGTGGTCCTCGGAAACGTAGCCCAGCCAGTCGCTGACGTAGCTGTTGATGTACTGGACCCTGCCGCTCTCGTCAGCCCATCCCACCCCGGCCGGCATCTCCTCCATCAGGACCTTGAGGATTTCCTCGTTTTGCTGCAGCGCCTCCTCCATCTCGTGGCGCGCCGTGATGTCGCGCACCAGGACGATGACCCGGTCGCTGCCGCCGATGTCGGCGCGGCGCAGGCTGACCTCGGACCAAAAAAGCGAGCCGTCCTTTTTCCTGCTGCGCCAACGCACCGTTCTCGGGGGACCCGCCGCCTGCTGCAAAAGAAGACGGGCGTCGGCCTCGGCGTAGGGAGGCTCCCCCAGGCTCAACTCCCCCACCGAGAGGCCCCGGACCTCCTCCGGCGTATAGCCGAACATCTCGCACATGGTGCGGTTCACGTCCACCAACTGCCCCGTGGCCGCATCGTGGATGAAAAGGGCGTCGTTGACGTTGTGGTAGATGGCCTGGAAGCGGGCTTCGCTCTCCTCGAGCCTGTCCACCGACTCCGCCAGTCGCCCGGCGAAGCGCGAGATCAGCTGGTAGAGCAGCGCCGAGGTGACCATGATGAACATGAGCCCCTTGTAGACCTCGATCTGCTCCGCGACTTCTCGGTCGGAAACGAGCCAGATCAGGGCGTAGCCGGAGAGGTAAATCCAGGCGCTGCCGAACAGGGCATAGACCCCGACTATCTTGTTGATCTCGCGTCTTTGGCGCTTTTTCGATGCTGCCCGCATGCGTGCTCCCGCCCTTAAAGGGCGTAGGCTGCGGTGGCCGAGGTGTCTGCTGCAGTTACGTTTCATTGGCGGCGCGAGCCGCCGGTATCACTTTGTGTCCGCCATCGATACCACGACGATTCCCGATTCGGTGACCCGGTACCCTTTGGCCCGGTCCAGTTCGTGGTCGTAGCCGATCTCGGTGCCGTCCGGGATGACGACATTCTTGTCGATGATGGTGCGCTTGATCTTCACGTGGCGCCCGACCGTGACGTTTTCGAAGAGGATGGAATCGTCAATCTCGCTGTAGCTGTTCACCTTGCAGCGCGGCCCCAGGATGGTGCGTCGCACGGTGGCCCCGCTGGTGATGCACCCGGCGCAGACGTAGGAGTCGATGTTCATGCCGCGGCGCCCTTCCTCGTCGAACACGGTCTTGGCCGGCGGCAGGTTCCCCTGGTTGGTGAGGATGGGCCACTTGTAGTTGTACAGGTTCAACTGCGGCGAGACGTGGATCAGGTCCATGTTGGCCTCGTAGTAGCTCTCGATGGTCCCCACGTCCTTCCAGTAGCCTTTCTCCTCCGCCTTCATGCCCGGGATGATGTTGTCGTTGAAGTTGTAGGCGAAGACCTTGTCCCTGTTTTCCAGCATCATCGGGATGACGTGCTTGCCGAAGTCGAGGTCCTCGTACATCTTCTTCCCTTCCTGCAGCACCTCGATCAGTTTCTTGGTGGAGAAGATGTAGTTCCCCATGGAGGCGAAACAGGTGTCCCGCCCGGGGATGCTTTCCGGGTGCTTCGGTTTTTCGGCGAAGGCGGTGATCTTGTAGTCGTCGTCCACGGAGAAGACCCCGAAGCGGCTCGCCTCCTGCACCGGCACCTCCAGCGCCGCGACGGTCAGGTCGGCGCGGTTTCTACGGTGGTAGTCGATCATCTGGCTCACGTCCATCTTGTAGATGTGGTCGCCGCCGAAGATGGCCACGTAGTCCGCGTCCGAGGACTCGACGAAACGCAGGTACTGCAGGATGGCGTCCGCCGTGCCCTTGAACCAGTCCTCGTTCTCCGAACTGGTTTCGGGCGAGATGGCCACGAAGAACTCCCCCAGCCCGGTCCACTTGCCCCAGGATTCCCTGATGTGCTTGTTGAGGGAGTAGGCGCGGTACTGGGTCAGGATGTAGACCTTCTTGATCCCGGAGTTGAACAGGTTGCTCAGCACGAAATCGATGATCTTGTATTTGCCGCCGAACATGACGCTCGGCTTGGCCCTTCTGATGGTGAGGGGGCTCAGGCGCTCCCCTTTGCCGCCGGCGAGCACCATCGCGATGGTGTTGCCTGCATTACTCATGGCGTACATACAGTCCTTGTCCTCCGGTGTCACGGTCGGGATCGCTGCCCGTCCGGTGTCAGGGCTTGCCGTGTTTAGGCGCCTCTCCTATTTTGAACTCCACTGCGAGATCCATTACCTCGCCCTTGCGCTCCAGCTTGAGCGTGGACTTGTCCCCTACGTGCTTCTGTTTTACCCCGTAAACGAGGTCGAGGCTGTCCTTTAACGGCTCGTTGTCCAGGGCCAGCAGCAGGTCCCCCTTCTGCACCCCGGCCCGGGCGGCGTTGGAGTCCGGGACCACCGTGTTGACCACCAGGCCCCGCCCCTTGGGATCAGGTTCGAACATCACCCCCAAGAGCACCCCTTGCTTGGGGAGCCCCTCGTAGGCGTAGTTCACCAGGAAGTCGAAAGGGACGCTCGGGAAGTTCGGGACCTCCACTTCCATCATCACCGGTTTTTCCGCGCGCTGCACAGACAGCTCCCGGCCACCGATGGTGACGTAGGAACTGGGGAGACGGCGGAATACCCGGCGCGGGATGCCGAAACCGTAGCTGACGTGGTTGCCGCCCGCTACCACCAGCAGGTGGCGCTCCTTTCCGTCTGCGCCGGTGAGGTAGCGCACGGCGGAGTCGGCCATGGTTTCGTCCCAGAGCGTCTGGGCGCGGGTGAAGCCCTCGATCGCCATCTTGCCGTGGCTGTCATGTCCGCTGAACATGCTCTCGGTCTGGGCACGCTGGTACGGGTCGGAGAAATCCATCTCCGGCAGTTGCGCCTTTTGCTCGGGCGTCAGCTCCTCGAGCGGCTTCATGCGCACCGCCTGCACCAGCGCCTTCTCCGCGTTGAGCGCGACCACCGGGATGTGCTTCTCCTTCGCGTAGAGGAGCAGGTCGCGGTAGTAGGCGAAATCCATCTTCCAGCTATCGTACCAGCGCGAGGCCTTCAAGAAGGCCTTCTCGTCCAGTTCCCCCGCCACCCAGCGGTCCAGGACCGGCTGCTGCGACTTGACGAACATCTCCATCCCCAGCGCCACCTTGCCGGGATGACGCTGCTCCAGCGCCTTCAGAGTGTCCAGTTCCAGCCGGTGCGCCGCCGGGTTGTCATGAGTTTCGCCGACGTAGACCACGCGCGCGTCGGTCACCGCGTCGAACATCTGCTGCGGCGTCACCAGGGTCCCGGTGGGAAGGTGGATGATGTCGCCGATCTCCGCGTTCTTCTGTAGGGGATAGGGGTTTTCCGGGTTGCCGAGCGCGCGTCTGCCGGCTCCGGGCGTCGAACAGGCGGTCATGGTGAGCAGGGACAGCACAGTGGCATACTGCGCGAGACGAGCGATGGATAGCATTTCCTCTCCTGATTATATGATGTTCCCTCTGGGGATATGGTCATGGGTGCACGGCTCCATCGAGAGGGGAGACTCTCTGGCAACGGCCAAGGAATGATACCTACTCTAATGAATTTGTCCAGTCGCCGCTTCTCGTTAGCGCCGCTTTGCGCCAAGGTGGCCGCAGTGGGGCTTCCAGGGCTGAATCAGCTTGATCAATTTGGTGGGAATGTATCACAACACCTCATGAAGATAAACTGAAAGTTTTATTATTCTCTAATAAAAGCGTTAGTCGAGGGGGGGTTTCGTGACCTTACTGAACCAGCCGACAACGCATTAGCTCATAGTCATGGTTTGGGGCGCTAAACGTATGTTTGACGGCCTTTTTTATGTTGACAATATCACTGTCTCGCAAATAGAATCGCTAATTTAATACATATCGGAGGTTGTGCAATGGGACAGCTTTTTAAAGTGGCGGTGCTGCCGGGTGACGGCATCGGCCCGGAAGTTATGGCGGAAGCACTGAAAGTTCTGGATGCGGTCGAGAAAAAGTATGACGTCAAATTCGAACGCACCCACGCCAACGTAGGCGGCGCGGGTATCGATCTGGAGGGGCGCGCCCTTCCCGAAACCACGGTTAATATATGCAAGGCTGCCGACGCCATCCTGTTCGGTTCGGTGGGCGGCCCCAAGTGGGAAACCCTCCCCCCGGACGAGCAGCCCGAGCGCGGCGCCCTGTTGCCGCTTAGGAAGATCTTCGGCCTCTACGCCAACCTCCGTCCCGCCATCATCTTCCCGTCCCTGACCAGCGCCTCATCGCTGAAGGAAGAGGTGATCGCGGGCGGCTTCGACATCCTGGTGATCCGTGAGTTGACCGGCGGCATCTACTTCTCCCAGCCCAAGGGGATCGAAGGGGCCGGCCGCGACCGCGTCGGCGTGGACACCATGCGCTACAGCGTCCCCGAGATCGAGCGCATCACGCATGTCGCCTTCCAGGCGGCCAGAAAGCGCGGCAAGAAGGTCTGCTCCATCGACAAGGCCAACGTGCTCTCCACCTCGGTGCTCTGGCGCGAGATCGTGATCAACATCGCCAAGGAGTACCCGGACGTCGAGCTGTCCCACATGTATGTGGACAACGCGGCGATGCAGTTGGTAAAGTGGCCCAAGCAGTTCGACGTCATCCTGTGCGAGAACATGTTCGGTGACATCCTTTCCGACGAGGCGGCCATGCTGACCGGCTCACTGGGGATGCTGCCTTCGGCCTCGCTGGCCGAGGGGACCTTCGGTATGTACGAGCCCTCCGGCGGCAGCGCCCCGGACATCGCGGGACAGGGGATCGCCAACCCGATCGCCCAGATCCTCTCCGCGGGCATGATGCTGCGCTACTCCTTCGGCATGATCGAGGCGGCTGACGCCATCGACAACGCCGTCGCCCGCGTGCTGGACCAGGGCTACCGCACCCGCGACATCTACCAGGAGAAGGCCGGCGAGAAGCTGGTCAACACCAAGGAGATCGGCGACGCCATCATCGCCGGCCTGTAAGTTACGACACGATAGAGGCGGGGGCGACCCCGCCCGCACATCCACCACATATATATAGAGAGGAAGGTCGCCTATGAAAGTCGGAATGGTCGGTTGGCGTGGCATGGTTGGCTCGGTTCTCATGCAGCGCATGCAGGAAGAGAACGATTTCGCAGGTGTTGAGCCGGTATTCTTCACCACTTCCCAGGTGGGGCAGCCCGCTCCGCTGAACGCGGGTACGCTGAAGGACGCCTCGGACATCAACGAGCTTAAGAAGCTGGACGTGATCATCACCTGCCAGGGGGGCGATTACACCAAGGCCATTCGCCCGGAGCTCAAGAAGGCCGGCTGGAACGGCTACTGGATCGACGCGGCGAGCACCCTGCGCATGGAAGACGATGCGGTCATCATCCTCGACCCGATCAACCGCAACGTCATCGACGCGGCCCTCTCCAAGGGGATCAAGGACTACGTCGGCGGCAACTGCACCGTGAGTCTGATGCTCATGGGGCTGGGCGGGTTGTTCAAGGCGGGCGTGGTCGAGTGGCTCTCCTCGATGACCTACCAGGCGGCCTCCGGCGCCGGCGCCCCCAACATGCGCGAGCTCCTCTCCCAGATGGGCGTGCTGCACGGCTCCGTGGCCGAGCAGTTGGCCACACCCGGTTCCGCGATCCTCGAGATCGACAAGAAGGTCACCGCCACCCTGAGAAGCGCCGAGATGCCGACCAAAGAGTTCGGCTTCCCGCTGGCGGGCAACGTGCTCCCGTGGATCGATCGTGAAGTCGAAGACGGCCAGAGCCGCGAGGAGTGGAAGGGGTACGCCGAGACCAACAAGATCCTCGGCGCCGCGAACCCGATCCCGGTTGACGGTCTCTGCGTGCGCGTGGGCGCCATGCGCTGCCACAGCCAGGCGATCACCATGAAACTCACCAAGGACATCCCGATCGGCGAGATCGAGGAGATGATCAAGAACGACAACCAGTGGGTCAAGTTCGTGCCCAACAACAAGGCCGACTCCCTGGCGGGGCTCACCCCGGCAGCCGTTTCCGGTTCGCTCACCGTCCCGGTCGGCCGCGTGCGCAAGATGAAGATGGGGCCGCAGTACCTCTCCGCCTTCACCTGCGGCGATCAGCTTCTCTGGGGCGCCGCCGAGCCGCTGCGCCGCATGCTGCAAATTTTGAAGGAACGCTAGATTCACAAGGGGACTGGCTCCGCAGGTGCCAGTCCCTCTTTCAACGCATCCAAGGGGACAGGCACCTTCGGAGCCAGTCCCCCGCGCAGTGCAAACGGAGCGCGTTGCCCGGCTTTCTTACCGGGTGACGCGCTCCCGTTTTTGTCTTGAGGAGATGTAACGAGTATGAAGAAAACGTGGAATGTAGCAGTGGTGGGCGCGACCGGCGCGGTGGGAACCCAGATGATCGAGTGCCTAGAGGAGCGCAGCTTCCCGGTGGGCCAGATCAAGTTCCTCGCCAGCGCGAGAAGCGCGGGACAGGTACTGGAGTTCAACGGCAAGCCGGTGCCGGTGGAGGAGTTGACGCACGACTCCTTCGAAGGCGTCGATATCGCCCTCTTCTCCGCGGGCGGGGCGCGCTCCGATGAGTTCTGTCCTTCCGCGGCCAAGGCGGGAGCCGTCTGCATCGACAATTCCAGCGCCTGGCGCATGGACAAGGATGTGCCGCTGGTGGTTCCCGAGGTGAATCCGCATGCCATCGCTGGCTACAAGAAAAAGGGGATCATCGCGAACCCGAATTGCTCCACCATTCAGATGGTGGTGGCGCTGAAGCCGTTGCATGACTTCGGCACCATCAAGAGGATCGTGGTCTCCACCTATCAGGCAGTATCCGGCACCGGCAACAAGGCGATCGAAGAGCTACGCGCTCAGACCGTCGATCTCCTGAACGGCCGTCCCCCCAAAAACGAGATCTACCCGCACCGCATCTCTTTCAACTGCCTGCCGCAGATCGATTCTTTCTGCGATAACGGCTACACCAAGGAAGAGATGAAGATGGTGAACGAGACCAGGAAGATCATGGAGGCGGACATCGCCACCACCGCGACCTGCGTCCGTGTTCCGGTCTTTTACGGCCACTCTGAGTCGGTGAACATCGAGACCGAGAAGAAGATCACGGTCGCTCAGGCGCGCGAACTCCTGGAGGATGCACCGGGCGTGGAACTGGTGGATAACCCGGCCAACGGCGAGTATCCGATGGCCATGGACGTGGCCGGTGAGGACCTGACCCTGGTTGGTCGCATCCGCGAGGACGCGAGCATCAAAAACGGCCTGAACCTCTGGATCGTCGCCGACAACCTCAGAAAGGGCGCCGCCACCAACGCCGTGCAGATCGCCGAGATCCTGGTGGAGAAATATCTGAAGTAGGGTTCACACTCCCTCGCCCTCCGGGAGAGGGCCGGGGTGAGGGCGCTGCAATAGGCGTTTACTCCCTTCGTGGCGACGCCCTCACCCCCAGCCCCTCTCCCTGTGGGCGAGGGGAGCCTGTGGACGGCAGTACCTAATCAAACTATGCGCAACATCAAACTGATCATAGAATACGACGGCACCGCCTACTCCGGGTGGCAGGTGCAGCCCAACGGGCTGACTATCCAGGAGGTCATTGAACAGGCGCTGGCCAAGATGCTCGGGGAGCGCACCCCCCTGCATGGCTCCGGCCGCACCGACGCGGGCGTGCACGCCCGCGGTATGGTCGCCTGCTTCAAGACCGCGCGGACCATGCCGCTACGCGCCTTCCGCGAGGGGCTGAACTGCCTGCTCCCGGGAGACATCGCGGTACGCGAAGCTCACGAGGTGCCGCTCGACTTCCACCCGCGCTTTGACGCGCAGGCGAAGCACTACCGCTACACCATGCTGCTTGACGACCTCCGCTCGCCGCTGGTGCGCCACACTGCCTGGCGCGTCAGGGGAAAGCTCGATATCGAGGCGATGCGCGCTGCCTGCCGGCTCTTCGTAGGGGAGCACGACTTCGCCGCCTTCCGTGCCACCAACTGCGCCGCCAAGACCACCGTGCGCCGTATCTTCAGCATGGAACTGGTGCAGGAGGGGCGCCTGCTGCACCTCGACATCAACGGCAGCGGCTTCCTGAAGAACATGGTGCGCATCATCACGGGAACGCTCATCGAAGTGGGGCACGGCAAGATGAGCGCGGCCGACGTGGCGCGCCTACTCAAGGGGGGCGACCGGCAGCACGCAGGAATGACTGTGCCCCCCCAGGGACTCTGTCTCATGCAGGTTTTCTACCCGGCACAGAGCGGAGAATGATGCCGCTTTAATAATGCTTTAATTCAGTCCCCGGTTTTTTGTCTTGACATGAGCGGACGAATCGATTAAATTCTCAATCTTCTGTAAGTTAATGTGCTAATTCCAGATAGCTGTGAGGTTTCAATGAAGACGCAAGTTGCCAAAAAAGAAGAAGTTACCAGGGATTGGTACCTGGTTGATGTGGATAGCAAGGTGCTCGGCCGTGTCGCGACTGAAATCGCCAACGTGCTGCGCGGCAAGAACAAGCCGACCTTCACCCCGAGCGTTGATACTGGCGACTTCGTCATTGTCGTGAACGCGGAGAAGATTGCCCTGACCGGCAATAAGTTTGCTGCCAAGACCTACTACAGCCATTCTTCGTTCCCGGGCGGGCTGAAAGAGATTTCTGCAGCCAAGCTCATCGACAAGAAGCCGGAAGAGCTGCTCAAGAAAGCTGTCAAAGGCATGTTGCCGAAAAACAAGCTTGCACGCCACATGCTTAAGAAGCTGAAGATCTACAGCGGCGGTGCGCATCCCCACGCGGCTCAGAATCCGAAGAGTCTGAACATTTAATTCGTTCATCAGGAGATAGAAAATGGCAGTCAGCTTTTACGCAACTGGGAAAAGGAAGTCGTCCATCGCCAGGGTTTGGATCAAGCCGGGCAACGGCGAGATCGTTGTAAATACCAAGACTCTTGACAGCTACTTCGGCCGCGAGACCTCCAAGATGGTGGTCATGCAGCCCCTCGAGCTGACCGAGAATGTCGGCAAGTTCGACATCTTCTGCACCGTTAAGGGCGGTGGCGACTCCGGCCAGGCCGGCGCCATCAAGCACGGCATCACCAAGGCCCTCATCGAGGCCGATGCCGATCTGCGCGGCACGCTGAAGAAGGCCGGGTTCATCACCCGCGACTCGCGCATCAAGGAAAGAAAGAAGTACGGCAAGAAGGCGGCACGCGCCAGCTTCCAGTTCTCCAAGCGTTAATCCGCTGCTGGGAACAATTGCTGTCTCAGTATTGCAAAGGAGGAGCCCGTCAGGGTTCCTCCTTTTGCTGTTTCAAAAACCTTTAAACCGAAAACCATTGGCCACGGAGAAAATCTGAGGACATCTGAGGAAACTAAAACCCAAAAAGGTTTGGTTCTCTCAGATCTTCTCAGATTTTCTCCGTGGCTAACGGTTTTAAGGTTTAGGGTGTCAAGACCGTAGGAGCTGTGCTAACATCAAACTCCTATTTCTTTCAGATGTAAGTAGAGGAGGACCCTTCATGATCAAGGTTGCCATCGTCGGTGCCAGCGGCTATACCGGCGTCGAACTTATCCGTATCCTGCATGCCCACCCCGAGGTCGCCGTCACCTGCGTCACCTCCGAGCAAAGCGCCGGCCGCCCGGTGAGCGATGTGTTCCCCTCCCTGCGCGGGCGCTGCGACCTCATCCTGGAACCCCTGGAGCCGGTCCGGGTCGCCGAGCAGGTGGACGTGGTCTTCACCGCGCTGCCGCACAAGGCCGCCATGGCGGTGGTGCCGACCTTCCTGAAGATGGGCAAGGACGTGGTCGACCTCTCCGCGGACTACCGGCTGCACGACGCTGACGTCTACGGCCAGTGGTACGAGAAGCACCTGACCCCTGAGCTCCTCTCCCAGGCGGTCTACGGTCTGCCCGAGCTGCGTCGCGACAAGATCCGGGAAGCGAGCCTGATCGCCAACCCCGGCTGTTACCCGACCAGCGTCATCCTCGGTCTGGCTCCGCTTCTGAAGGGGAAGGTCATCGACCCTAAGAGCATCATCGTCGACGCGAAGTCGGGCACCTCCGGCGCCGGGCGCAGCGCCAAGGTGGACAACCTCTTCTGCGAGGTCAATGAAGGCTTCAAGGCTTACGGCGTGGGTGGCGTGCATCGCCACATCCCGGAGATCGAGCAGGAACTCTCGCTGCTGGCGGGTGATCCGCTTACTATCTCCTTCACCCCGCACCTGGTCCCCATGGACCGCGGCATCCTTTCCACCATTTATAGTGTGCCGACCGGGAAGGTGAGGGCGGCGGAGCTGATTACGCTGTACGAGACCTTCTACGAGGGCGAGCCTTTTGTCAGGGTGCTTCCCGAAGGGGTGCTTCCGTCCACGGCGCACGTCAGGGGTTCCAACTTCTGTGACATCGGCGTGGTGGTGGACGAAAGGACCGGCAGGGTCATCGTGGTTTCAGCCATCGACAACCTCGTCAAAGGCGCGTCCGGTCAGGCGGTGCAGAACATGAACCTCATGTGCGGCCTGCCCGAAACCCTGGGGCTCGATTTCCTGGGAATCTTCCCGTAAAGTCAAAACCATTGGCCACGGAGAAAATCTGAGGACATCTGAGGAAGCCTAAAACCCAAAAAGGTTTGGTTCTCTCAGATTTTCTCTGAAGTTCTCCGTGGCTAACGGTTTTAAGGTTTTTATGAAACACGCACGACCCAAGCAGTCCTCCGCACGTTTTCTCCCCATCTCCCTCTCCGAAGTAAAGGCACGCGGCTGGAATGAGCTCGACGTCATCTTCGTCTCCGGCGACGCCTACGTGGATCACCCCTCTTTCGGTGTGCCGCTCCTGGCTCGACTCCTGGAAGCGAAGGGGCTCCGGGTCGGCATCATCCCGCAGCCGGACTGGCGCAGCAAGGAGCCTTTCATGGCGCTCGGGCGTCCGCGCCTGTTCTTTGCCGTCGCCGCTGGGGCTATGGATTCGATGGTCGCGCACTACACACCGGCCCGGAAGCTGCGCCGCGACGATGCCTACACTCCCGGTAACCACCACGGAGCACGCCCCAATCGCGCCACTATCATCTACACCTCGCGCCTCAAGGAGGCCTATCGCGACGTGCCGGTGGTGATCGGCGGCATCGAGGCGAGCCTCCGCCGCTTCGCCCATTATGATTTCTGGGAAGACAAGGTGCGCCGCTCCGCGCTCTTCGATGCCAAGGCCGACCTGCTCATCTACGGCATGGGGGAGAATCCGCTCCTGGAGCTGGTGCAGCGGCTGCAAAAAGGCGAGGCTTTCGCTTCCATCCGCGATATCCGAGGCACGGTTTATCCCACGTCCACCGCGCCGGAGCCGGCCGACGACGTCGTGGAACTGCCGAGTTACGAGGAGGTCGCCGCCGACAAGGCCGCCTATGCCCAGTCGTTTCGGCTGCTGTCGGGGGAGCAGAATCCCGGCTGCGCCAAAACCGTCATCCAGCGCCACGCCCAGCGCTACCTGGTCTGCAACCCTCCGGCGTGGCCGCTTGACCGGCAGGCGCTGGACGCCATTTACGCGCTCCCCTTCGTGAAGGCGCCGCACCCGAGCTACAAGGAAGCCATCCCGGCCTACGAGCAGATCCGCAACTCGATTACCACGCACCGCGGTTGCTTCGGCGGCTGCGCCTTCTGCGCCATCACCCATCACCAGGGCAAGACCATCCAGTCGCGCAGCGAAGGGAGCGTGCTTAAGGAACTGGAGCGGCTGGCGGAGCTCCCCTGGTTCCGCGGCAGCGTGAGCGACCTGGGCGGCCCGACCGCTAACATGTTCGGCCTTTCCTGCGGCAATGCTGAGGCAGGTG
Source organism: Geomonas propionica (assembly GCF_016458235.1). Lineage (GTDB taxonomy): Bacteria > Desulfobacterota > Desulfuromonadia > Geobacterales > Geobacteraceae > Geomonas > Geomonas propionica. The sequence continues at coordinate 124,040 of NZ_JAEMHK010000013.1, forward strand.
CGAAGTGCCGCCGGGACAGTTGTCTCTTTCCCAAGATCTGCAAGAACCTGGTCACCGACGATGCCGACAGTTCCCGGCTCTTGGCCAAGGCGCGCCGCGTCTCGGGGGTGAAGCACGTCGCGGTTTCCTCGGGGGTGCGCTATGACCTGATGGAGCGCCAACCCCGCTACCTGCGCGAGTTGGTCTCGCACCACGTGAGCGGCCTTTTGAAAGTGGCCCCGGAGCACCTCACCGATCGGGTCACATCGGTGATGCGCAAGCCCGGCCACGACTGTTTCGACCGTTTCAGGGATTCCTTCCAAAAGGAGAGCGCCAAGGCGGGCAAGAAGCAGTACATCGTGCCGTATTTCATCTCCGGGCACCCCGGCTGCACGCTGTCGGACATGGTGGATCTCGCGCTGATGCTGAAGCGGTGGGGCATGCGGGTCGAGCAGGTGCAGGATTTCACGCCCACGCCGGGGACGCTGTCCACCTGCATCTATCACACGGGTGTCGATCCCTTTACCGGGGAGAAGGTCTACGTGGCGCGGACGGATAAGGAAAAGGGGCTGCAGAAGTCGCTGCTTCTGTATCACGTGCCGGAGGAAAGAAAGAATTGCCTGGCCGCGCTCAAGGAATGCGGCCGAGAGGATGCCGCGGCTGAATTGTTCGGGCAGAACAACAGGAGGTAGCCATGCATTATCTGTTGCTGTATGAAGTCGCTCCGGATTACCTGGAGCGCAGGGGCGAGTTCCGCGCCGAGCATCTTGCCTTGGCCTGGGAGTCGGCGGCGCGCAGCGAGTTGATTCTCGGTGGCGCACTCACGGATCCCGCCGATGGCGCCGTTCTCCCCTTTAAGGCGGATTCGCCGGAAGTGCCGAAAGCCTTCGCCGAGGCCGATCCGTATGTCCTGAACGGGCTGGTGGCGAAGTGGACGGTGCGCGGCTGGCATACCGTGGTCGGCGACTTGGCGCACGCACCGGTCCATCCGTAGCTCTTTCGTTAGAGAAGTCGCGGCAGGAAAGGTCCGGCTGGGTGTGCGGCAAGCGCGGCGTTACTCTTCTCGGTGACGCCCGCCGATCTCATCTGCAGTTCGGCGGCTTCGAGAGCCTCCGCCAGGGCGGATTCCCCTTTGGCGAGCTCGAACCCGCTCCCCCGGCGCACAAGGTAATCCATGCCGTCCCCTTTGGTGAGCCAGACGGTCCCGGTGAGACAGCGTAACGTGAGACCGAACGGGCCACCGGTCAGGCTCAACAGTTCCCCTTTTTCAAGCGAGCATTCCATAACGTCCTCCCTTTGTTGTAGGTGAGTCCACTATAGCCGTGCTCCATCTATGAGTACAGACACAGGAAATGTGATTTGCAGCCATGACAATTGCGGGAAACTGCCACTGTCGCTGCTGCAAACGGGGGCAACTGTACCTGTTGCTCCATGGAAAGGAAAGAATGTGGTTGCATTCCCCATGATGTCTTGCTATAGTCTCGGTTTCTTGCCGCACGGGGGCAGCCAGGGGCTAAGGCCTTTGGTTGAATCAAGGGTGATGGAAAAATAAATTCACACCCTGGAAAAAAGATGTTGACAGCAAGATCCTTTTGCTTTAGAACAGGGATTCGCTTCGCAACACAAGGCGCGCAGCGAGATGGTAGCGGATGGTATCGAATCAGCTGGCGTAGCTCAATTGGTAGAGCAGCTGACTTGTAATCAGCAGGTTGCGGGTTCGAGTCCCATCGTCAGCTCCAGATTGAAAAGTTAATAAGCACCACTTCTGTCTGGAGGGATTCCCGAGCGGCCAAAGGGAACAGACTGTAAATCTGTCGTCATCGACTTCGGAGGTTCGAATCCTCCTCCCTCCACCATATAAACTTCAGATGAGATGAGCATCTGCTCAAATCAGGAGACTTAACGGTCGTTAGTACTGGTTGAGTGGAGCGCAAGTCGAGTCAAAAATCTTCGAGCAGGGAACCGGCGGGAATAGCTCAGTTGGCTAGAGCGTCAGCCTTCCAAGCTGAGGGTCGCGGGTTCGAGTCCCGTTTCCCGCTCCAATAATTGAATATGCCCACATAGCTCAGTAGGTAGAGCACTTCCTTGGTAAGGAAGAGGTCACCGGTTCGAATCCGGTTGTGGGCTCCATCCCCTTCTAGAAAAAAACTTCACATAACAGCTGTAGTAGATACATCAGGGAGGATTCCTCATGGCTAAAGCTAAATTCGAAAGAACTAAACCGCATGTGAACATAGGGACCATCGGTCACGTCGACCACGGCAAGACCACCCTGACCGCAGCTATCACCAAGGTGCTCGCCGGCAAGGGCCAGGCCGAGTTCAAGGCGTTCGACCAGATCGACAACGCTCCGGAAGAGCGTGAGCGTGGTATCACCATCGCTACCGCCCACGTCGAGTACGAGACCGACAAGCGTCACTACGCGCACGTCGACTGCCCGGGCCACGCCGACTACGTTAAGAACATGATCACCGGTGCAGCGCAGATGGACGGCGCGATCCTGGTTGTTTCCGCAGCAGACGGCCCGATGCCGCAGACCCGTGAGCACATCCTGCTCGCACGTCAGGTCGGCGTCCCCTACATCGTCGTGTTCCTGAACAAGGCCGACATGGTGGACGACGAGGAGCTCCTCGAGCTGGTCGAGCTGGAAGTTCGCGAACTGCTCTCCTCCTACGACTTCCCGGGCGACGATATCCCGATCATCAAGGGCTCCGCTCTGAAAGGTCTTGAAGGCGACAAGGGCGAGCTGGGCGAAGAAGCCATCATCAAGCTCATGGACGCGGTTGACGCGTACATCCCGGAGCCGGTTCGCGCTATCGACAAGCCGTTCCTGATGCCGGTCGAGGACGTGTTCTCCATCTCCGGTCGCGGCACCGTCGCAACCGGTCGTGTCGAGCGCGGCATCGTGAAGGTCGGCGAGGAGATCGAGATCGTCGGCATCAAGGCCACCGCCAAGACCACCGTCACCGGCGTTGAGATGTTCCGTAAGCTCCTCGACGAAGGTCGCGCTGGCGACAACATCGGCGCGCTGCTGCGTGGCGTGAAGCGTGAAGAGATCGAGCGCGGCCAGGTTCTGGCCAAGCCGGGCTCCATCACCCCGCACACCAAGTTCAAGGCCGAAGCCTACATCCTTTCCAAGGAAGAGGGCGGCCGCCACACCCCGTTCTTCAACGGCTACCGTCCGCAGTTCTACTTCAGGACCACCGACGTTACCGGCGTGGTTGACCTCGAAGCCGGCGTCGAAATGGTTATGCCGGGCGACAACGTCTCCGTGACCGTCAACCTGATCACCCCGATCGCGATGGACGAAGGTCTGCGCTTCGCAATCCGCGAAGGCGGCCGTACCGTCGGCGCGGGCGTGGTTGCCTCCATCATCGAGTAGGATTTGACGGGTTGTTTGAGTTCCGGAAGGATCGGGACGCGAAAATAGTTTGAAAAGGAAGAAAGAAAATGGCTAGAGACATCATCACCCTTGGGTGCACCGAGTGCAAACAGCGTAACTATACCACCACGAAAAACAAGAAGAATACGCCTCAGAAGCTGGAGTTCAACAAGTACTGCCGCTTCTGCCAGAAGCACACGCCGCACAAGGAAACCAAATAGTTTGATTTGGGGTTCCCGGAACTGTCCGGGAACCCCCGCCGCAGGCCAGTAGCTCTAACGGCTAGAGCACCGGTCTCCAAAACCGGGTGTTGGGGGTTCGAATCCCTCCTGGCCTGCCATTTTTTTTTATCTTCACGAAGTGAGGAGTGACAAGTGCTCGCGAAAGCCAAGACTTTTTTTGAGGATGTTCAGGCGGAGCTCGCCAAGGTAACTTGGCCGACCCGTAAAGAGACATTCTCTACTGCTCAGGTAGTTGTCGTCATCATCGTGCTCATCTCACTTTACCTTGGCGTCTGCGACGCGGTCCTTACTAAGCTCATCAAGTCGATACTCCGCTAGAGGACTGATTAAATGGCACATAAATGGTACGGCGTACACACCTACTCCGGCTTCGAGAACAAGGTGCGGCTATCGCTCGCTGAGCGCATCAAGAACCTCGAGATGGAGGAGTTCTTCGGCGAGATCCTGATCCCGTGCGAAACCGTCGTAGAGCTTAAGAAGGGGGAGAAGAAGACTTCTTCCAGGAAGTTCTTCCCCGGATATATCCTGGTGAACATGGAACTTAACGACGACACCTGGCACGTGGTCAAAGAGACCGCCAAGGTTACCGGGTTCGTCGGCGGCAATAATCCTTTCCCGATCCCGGACGACGAAGTCAACAAGATCACCAAGAGGATGGAAGAGGGGGCCGAGAAGCCCCGTCCCAAGGTCCTCTTCGAAGTGGGCGAGACGGTCAGGGTCATCGACGGTCCCTTCCTCAACTTCTCGGGTGTGGTCGAGGACGTCAAACCGGACAAGGGAAAACTCAAGGTCATGGTAAGCATCTTCGGGCGCGCGACCCCGGTCGAGCTCGAATTCATGCAGGTAGAAAAGCAGTAGGGTCCACCCTCTGTTACCGATAAAAGCTTCAGGCAGTTCGAAGGAATGAAAAAGGAGTAGGAAAATGGCGAAAAAGATCACCGGTTACATAAAGCTGCAGGTACCCGCAGGGAAGGCAAACCCGTCTCCTCCGATCGGTCCCGCACTCGGTCAGCACGGCGTCAACATCATGGAGTTCTGCAAGGCCTTCAATGCGAAGACCCAGGCAGACGAAGGGACCATCACCCCGGTCGTCATCACTGTCTACGCCGACAGGTCCTTCACCTTCATCACCAAGACTCCGCCGGCTCCGGTTCTCATCAAGAAAGCTCTCGGCATCGCTTCCGGTTCCGCGGTCCCCAACAAGACCAAGGTCGGCAAGCTGACCAAGGACCAGGTGCGCGAGATCGCAACCAAGAAGATGCCCGACCTCAATGCCGCGAGCCTTGAGGCTGCCATGAAGACCATTGAAGGTACCGCGCGCAGCATGGGCGTTGAAATAGCTTAAGTTAAAGAGAGGGTTATCAGAAATGTCTATGACAAAAAAGCTTAAAGAGGCTCGCGCCAAGGTCGACAGGACCAAAACCTATCCCCTGACCGACGGCCTTGAGCTCGTGAAGGGCGCGGCTTATGCGAAGTTCGACGAGACCGTCGACCTGGTGGTGAAGCTGGGTGTTGACCCGCGTCACGCCGATCAGATGGTCCGCGGCGCCGTGGTGCTCCCGAACGGTCTCGGCAAGGACGTGCGCGTCCTGGTCTTCGCCAAAGGCGAGAAGGAGAAGGAGGCCCGCGAGGCCGGTGCTGATTTCGTCGGCGCCGACGACCTGGTCGCCAAGATCCAGGAAGGGTGGTTCGAGTTCGACACCGCCATCGCTACCCCGGACATGATGGGTGTGGTCGGTAAGATCGGTAAGCTCCTCGGACCCCGCGGCCTGATGCCGAACCCGAAGGTTGGTACCGTAACCTTCGACCTGGCCCGCGCCATCAAGGAGTCCAAGTCCGGTAAGGTCGAGTTCCGCGTCGAGAAGGCCGGTATCGTGCACGCCCCGGTAGGCAAGGTCTCCTTCAGCGCAGAGACCCTGAAGCAGAACGTGGTCGCCCTGGTGGAAGCCCTCCAGAAGGCGAAGCCGGCTGCCGCAAAGGGCACCTACATGAAGAAGGTCTCCGTGTCCTCCACCATGGGCCCGGGCGTCACCATCGATCTCGCTGACATCAGCGCGGTCTTGAAATAAAGAGCAGTATCGCTGTAAAGCCAAAGTCAAAGACAGTGGGTGTGCCAGTAGCATCGTCGGCGCTTAAACGCTTCCGGGCGGCCAACCGAGACTTGCAGATGTTGCGCGAAAAAGCATGTTCCGCAACTTCCTGACTTTGGCGGGGTTTCGTACCCGTATACCAAAAGAAAGGAGGAAGGCGCTTGAATAAGGAAAACAAGCAAGAACTTGTTGCCGAGATGCACGACAAGCTCCAGAGGGCGCAGGCGGTATTCCTCGCGGATTTCCGCGGGATGAACGTCGGCCAGGCCACCGAGCTCAGAAACGAGCTCAGGAAAGCCAACGCGGAGTACAAGGTCGTCAAGAACACCCTGCTCGAGATCGCTTCCAAGGGGACCGACAAGGAAGGTCTGTCGCAGTACTACGCAGGCCCCACCGCTATCGCCCTTTGCTATGACGATCCCGTCGCAGCGGCCAAGGTACTGTCCCGCTTCAACAAGGAAAACACTAACCCGTTTACCTTGAAAGCTGGCGTGCTCACCGGCAAGACCATCAACGTGGCTGACATTCAGGCACTGGCAGACCTGCCGAGCCGCGAAGTGCTTCTCGCCAAGATGCTGGGCAGCATGCAGGCACCGGCAAGCAACTTCGTACGCGTTCTGGCAGCTGTTCCGGGCGGGTTCGTACGCGCGCTGGAGCAGATCAGGGTCCAGAAGGCTGCCTAGTCGCAGTCACCGACAATTTTCGCTTTAAACATCTAACAATATTCTCTGGAGGAGAAAGAAATGGCTATCACCAAAGAAGAAGTAATCAGCTTCATTGAGAACATGTCCGTCCTGGAACTTGCTGGCCTCGTGAAAGAGCTCGAGGAGAAGTTCGGCGTTTCCGCAGCCGCTCCGGTTGCTGTCGCTGCTGCAGGCCCGGCTGCTGGCCCGGCTGAAGCTGCTGAAGAGAAGACCGAATTCGACGTCATCCTGAAGGCCGCTGGCGCCAACAAGATCGGCGTCATCAAGGTCGTTCGCGGCCTGACCTCCCTCGGCCTGAAAGAAGCCAAGGACCTGGTCGACGGCGCTCCGCAGCCGGTCAAGACTGGCGTTTCCAAAGAAGAAGCTGCTGACGCACAGAAGCAGCTGGTCGAGGCTGGCGCAGAAGTGGAAGTTAAGTAATTAGCCCTGCACTGATCTTTACCAAAGCCAAGGTCGCTTTTTGCGGCCTTGGCTGTTCTATTTTAGTTTGAGGCCGCTTCACCCCGCAGCCCAGTCCGACCAGAACAGCAGGAAATTCAAGGGGGTGGAGGTCTTCCAAGGCGTTCACCACAAGGAGAAGATATGGCTTATTCAATCGCGAATAACCCCCTGTTGCGCAAGAACTTCGCCAAGATCCATAAGATCATCGACATACCGAACCTCATCGACATCCAGAAAAATTCCTACAAGAGATTCCTCCAGCTCGACACTCCCGTAGACGCACGTAAGAACTCCGGCCTGGAAGCCGTGTTCCGTAGCGTGTTCCCGATCAGGGACTTCAGCGACACCGCCTCGCTTGAGTACGTTTCGTATTCGCTGGGCGCGCCGAAGTACGACGTGGAGGAGTGCCACCAGAGGGGGATGACCTTTGCCGCGCCGATGAAGGTGAAGGTAAGGCTGGTAGTGTGGGATGTGGCGAAGGACCCCGGTACCAGATCGATCCGCGACATCAAGGAGCAGGAGGTTTATTTCGGCGAAATCCCGCTGATGACCGACAACGGGACCTTTATCATAAACGGCACCGAGCGCGTTATCGTGAGCCAGTTGCACCGCTCGCCGGGCGTTTTCTACGACCACGACAAGGGCAAGACCCACTCCAGTGGCAAAGTGCTCTACTCCGCACGCGTGATTCCGTACCGCGGCTCGTGGCTTGACTTTGAATTTGACCATAAAGACATCCTTTATGTTCGCATAGACAGGCGTCGCAAGATGCCGGCCACCGTCCTGCTGAAGGCCCTTGGCTACTCCAACGACGCGCTGATCAATTACTTCTACAAGTCCGAAGAAGTGAAGGTCGGCGAGAACGGCGCCATGACCAAGCTGGTGGACGCCGAGCTCCTCTCCAACCAGAAGGCGACCGCGGACATCGTGGACCCGGGCACCGCCGAGGTCATCCTCAAGGCGAACCGCAAGTTCACCAAGGCTGCCCTCCGTAAGATGGCCGAGCACGGTATCAAGGAGATCCCGATCGCCGAGGAGGAAGTCGTCGGCAAGGTCGCTTCCCACGACATCTACGATCCCGCTACCGGCGAGATCCTGGTCGAGTGCAACGAAGAGATCACCCCGGCGAAGCTCGAGGAGATGGTACAGAAGGGGATCACCTCGTTCCAGGTGCTCTTCATCGACAACCTGCACGTCACCTCCAGCTTCCGCGACACCATCCTGATCGACAAGATCGGCACCACCGACGAGGCGCTGATCGAGATCTACCGCCGTCTGCGTCCGGGCGATCCGCCGACCCTGAAGAGCGCGCTGGTTCTCTTCGAGAACCTGTTCTTCAACGCGGAGCGCTACGACCTCTCCGCCGTGGGCCGCCTGAAGCTCAACTACAAGCTGGGCGTGGACGTGCCGCTTGACTGCATGACGCTCACCCGCGAGGACATCCTCGAGGTGGTGCGTTACCTGATCGAGCTGAAAAACGGCAAGGGCAACATCGACGACATCGACCACCTGGGCAACCGCCGCGTGCGCGCCGTAGGTGAACTCCTGGAGAACCAGTACCGTATCGGTCTGGTCAGGATGGAGCGCGCCATCAAGGAGCGCATGAGCCTGCAGGAAGTCGAGAACCTGATGCCGCACGACCTGATCAACTCCAAGCCGGTTTCGGCCGTCGTCAAGGAGTTCTTCGGTTCCTCGCAGCTGTCGCAGTTCATGGACCAGACCAACCCGCTCTCCGAGGTCACGCACAAGCGTCGTCTCTCGGCTCTTGGACCGGGGGGCTTGACCCGCGAGCGCGCGGGCTTCGAGGTCCGCGACGTACACCCGACTCACTACGGCCGCGTCTGCCCGATTGAGACCCCTGAGGGTCCGAACATCGGTCTGATCGCGTCCTTGTCCACCTACGCCCGCATCAACGAGCACGGCTTCGTCGAGACGCCGTACCGCGTGGTCAAGGAAGGCAAGGTGACCGACGAGGTCCGCTTCTTCTCCGCGCTGGAGGAGGAAGGACACGCCATCGCCCAGGCCAACGCCGAGATGGACGAGACCGGCCGCTTCATGGCCGACTACATCTCCGCCAGGAAGTCCGGCGAGTTCGTGCTGGTCGGTCGCGACGAGCTGGAACTCATGGACGTGGCGCCGATGCAGCTCGTGTCGGTCGCGGCATCGCTGATCCCGTTCCTCGAGAACGACGACGCGAACCGCGCACTCATGGGTTCCAACATGCAGCGGCAGGCGGTACCGCTCTTGCGCGCCGACTCCCCGCTGGTCGGTACCGGCATGGAGCGCGTCGTGGCAAGGGACTCCGGGGTTTCCTCGGTCGCCCGCCACAACGGCGTGGTCGAGAGCGTCGATGCCTCCAGGATCGTCGTCAAGATCGATGAGGATCAGTACGACGCGACCGGCACCGGTGTCGATATCTACAACCTGATCAAGTTCGCCCGTTCCAACCAGAACACCTGCATCAACCAGAGGCCGGTGGTGAAGGTGGGCGACCACGTGAAGGCCGGCGACATCATCGCCGACGGCCCCTCGACCGACATGGGCGAGCTGGCTCTGGGACAGAACGTGCTGATCGCGTTCATGCCGTGGGGCGGCTACAACTACGAGGACTCCATCCTCATCTCGGAGCGCCTGGTAAAAGACGACCGCTACACCTCGATCCACATCGAGGAGTTCGAGGCCGTGGCCCGCGACACCAAGCTCGGCAAGGAGGAGATCACCTCCGACATCCCGAACCTGGGCGAAGAGACCCTGAAGGACCTGGACGAGTCCGGCATCATCAGGATCGGCGCCGAGGTTCGTCCGGGCGACATCCTGGTCGGCAAGATCACCCCGAAAGGCGAGACCCAGCTCTCCCCGGAAGAGAAGCTCCTCAGGGCCATCTTCGGCGAGAAGGCGGGCGACGTGCGCGATACCTCGCTCAGGGTTCCGCCGGGGGTCGAGGGCACCGTCATCGGCGCCAAGATCTTCTCGAGAAAGGGTGCCGACAAGGACGCCCGTACCGAGATCATCGAGAAGGCCGAAGAGCAGCGTCTGCGTAAGGACGAACAGGACGAGATCCGCATCATCCGCGACTCGGCCATCGGCAAGCTGAAGAAACTCCTGGTGGGCAAGACCGCCGCCGTGAAGATAGAGGGTACCGACGGCAAGGTGCTGATCCCGAAAGGGGCCGCCATCACCGAGGAGATGCTGAAGTCGTTCTCCATGGACCGCTGGGACGAGATCTCCATCGCCGATGACGATACCATCGACGAGAAAGTGGCCCAGACCCTGTCCACGCTGAACCAGCAGATCGACATCATCAAGTACGTCTTCGACGACAAGGTGCAGAAACTGCGTCGCGGCGACGACCTGCCGCCGGGCGTCATCAAGATGGTCAAGGTCTACATCGCCATCAAGCGTAAGCTCCAGGTCGGTGACAAGATGGCAGGCCGTCACGGTAACAAGGGTGTCGTTTCCAGGATCCTCCCCGAGGAGGATATGCCGTACATGGAAGACGGTCGTCCGGTCGAGATCGTGCTGAACCCGCTGGGCGTTCCGTCCCGTATGAACGTGGGGCAGATCCTCGAGATGCACCTCGGGTGGGGCGCCAAAGGCCTCGGATGGAAGATCGAGGAGTTCCTCGAGAAGAACGCACCGCACGATGAGATCAAGAGGTTCCTGAAGGGGGTGTACGACAACCCCGAAATGGACCGCTTCCTCGAAACGTTGGAGGGGGAGGAACTCCTCAACGTGGCGAGGCGTCTGAAGCGCGGCATCCCGATGTCGTCGCCGGTCTTCGAGGGGGCGAGCGAGGAGTCGATACAGTCGATGCTGACCCACGCCGCCTTCAGCACCACCGGTCAGGTCACCCTCTACGACGGCAAGAGCGGCGACAAGTTCATGCACCAGGTCACCGTCGGGATCATGTACTTCCTGAAGCTGCACCACCTGGTCGACGACAAGATCCACGCCAGGAGCATCGGGCCCTACTCCCTGGTCACCCAGCAGCCGCTGGGGGGCAAGGCGCAGTTCGGTGGTCAGAGGCTCGGGGAGATGGAGGTCTGGGCCATGGAGGCCTACGGCGCCGCTTACGCGCTGCAGGAGTTCCTTACCGTCAAGTCCGACGACGTGGCCGGCCGCACCAGGATGTACGAGGCCATCGTCAAAGGGAAGCACACCCTGGAGCCGGGCCTGCCCGAGTCGTTCAACGTCCTCATCAAGGAGCTGCAGTCCCTTGGTCTCGACGTGGAGCTCTTGGAAAGCGACGAGGACTAGACATTGTTGGTCCGACCGGTCCGCCTGACAGGGTGACCGGTCGGACGTCCGTCAGTCCGACGAGCTGCTTGAAATAGATAACGTAACTCCTACCGCCAAGGAGGAAAATACTTTGGAAGATATTTTCAATTTTTTCGATAAGCCGAAAGATCCGCTCCACTTCTCGTCCATCAAGATCTCGATCTCCTCGCCGGACAAAATCCGCGAGCGTTCCTTCGGGGAAGTGAAGAAGCCGGAAACCATCAACTACCGCACCTTTAAGCCGGAGCGCGACGGTCTTTTCTGCGCCAAGATCTTCGGACCGACCAAGGACTACGAGTGCAACTGCGGCAAGTACAAGCGCATGAAGCACCGCGGTATCGTCTGCGAGAAGTGCGGCGTCGAGGTCATCCCGTCCAAGGTGCGCCGCGAGCGCCTGGGCCACATCGACCTGGCCACCCCGGTGGCGCACATCTGGTTCCTGAAGTCCCTGCCGTCCCGTATCGGCAACCTGATGGACATCACCCTGAAGGACCTCGAGAAGGTGCTCTACTTCGAGGCCTACGTGGTCACGGACCCGAAGGAAACCGGCCTGCCGTTTGGCACCGTGTTCTCCGAGGACCAGTACCAGAAGGCTCTTGAGGAATACAGCTACGGCTTCGAGGCCGGCATGGGCGCCGCGGCCATCCGCACCTGCCTCACCTCGATGGACCTGGACCAGCTCTCCGAGCAGCTCCGTATCGAGATGCAGGAGGCGACCTCCGAGGCGAAACGCAAGAAGACCGCCAAGCGCCTCAAGGTCATCGAGGCCTTCAAGAACTCGGGCAACAAGCCGGAGTGGATGATCCTCGAGTGCATCCCGGTGCTGCCGCCGGAACTGCGCCCGCTGGTTCCGCTCGACGGCGGCCGCTTCGCGACGAGCGACCTGAACGACCTGTACCGCCGCGTCATCAACCGCAACAACCGCTTGAAGCGTCTGATGGAACTGCAGGCCCCCGAGGTCATCATCCGGAACGAGAAGCGCATGCTGCAGGAGGCGGTCGACGCACTGTTCGACAACGGCCGCCGCGGCCGCGCCATCGCCGGCCCCAACAAGCGTCCGCTCAAGTCGCTCTCCGACATGCTCAAGGGCAAGTCGGGCCGCTTCCGCCAGAACCTCCTGGGTAAGCGTGTCGACTACTCCGGCCGTTCCGTTATCGTCGTCGGTCCGGAACTGAGGCTGCACCAGTGCGGTCTGCCGAAGAAAATGGCACTCGAGCTCTTCAAGCCGTTCATCTACAACAAGCTCGAGGAGCGCGGTTTCGTCACCACCATCAAGAGCGCCAAGAAGATGGTGGAGAAAGAGAAGCCGGAAGTCTGGGACGTGCTCGAGGAGGTCATCAAGGAACACCCGGTCCTGCTGAACCGCGCCCCGACCCTGCACCGCTTGGGTATCCAGGCTTTCGAGCCGGTCCTCATCGAAGGCAAGGCGATCCAGCTCCACCCGCTGGTCTGCACCGCCTTCAACGCGGACTTCGACGGCGACCAGATGGCGGTCCACCTTCCCCTCTCGGTTGAGAGCCAGGTGGAGGCGCGCGTGCTCATGATGTCGACCAACAACATCCTGTCGCCGGCGCACGGCAAGCCTATCATCGTGCCGTCGCAGGACATGGTCCTCGGTATCTACTACATGACCCGCGAGAAGCATTTCGCCCAGGGCGAAGGGAAGATATTCGCTTCCCCGGACGAGGTGTCCATCGCCTGGGACGCGACCGAGGTGCACCTCCAGTCCCGCATCAAGGTCAGGATGAAAAACCTCGTGACCGACGAGAAACCGACCCTGATCGAGACCACCGTCGGCCGCGTGCTGCTGCGCGAGATCCTGCCGGACGCGGTGCCCTTCTCGGCCATCAACAAGGTCATGACCAAGAAGGAGCTCTCCAACCTGGTCGACACCTGCTACCGTCTGGCCGGCAACAAGGAGACCGTCATCCTGGCCGACAAGCTGAAATCGATCGGTTTCCGCTACGCGGCCAAGGCGGGTATCTCCATCTCCATCAACGACATGGTCATCCCGGAAGGGAAGCCGGCCATCATCAATCGTGCCACCGAAGAGGTGCAGGAGATCCAGAACCAGTACACCGAGGGTCTCATAACCGACGGCGAGCGCTACAACAAGGTCATCGACATCTGGGCGAAATCGACCGAGGACATCGCGAAAGAGATGCTGGACAACCTCTCCCGCGATACCATCACCGATCCCCAGGGGAACGAAGTGAAGGTACCCTCCTTCAACGCGATCCACATGATGGCCGACTCCGGCGCGAGGGGTAGCGCACAGCAGATCCGCCAGCTGGCCGGGATGAGGGGACTCATGGCCAAGCCGTCCGGCGAGATCATCGAGACCCCGATCACCGCGAACTTCCGCGAAGGCCTCACCGTGCTCCAGTACTTCATCTCCACGCACGGCGCACGTAAAGGTCTGGCCGATACCGCGCTCAAGACGGCGAACTCCGGTTACCTCACCCGCCGCCTGGTCGACGTCGCCCAGGACGCAATCATCACCGAGGAGGATTGCGGCACCATCGACGGCCTGACCGTCTCCTCCCTCACCGAAGGGGGCGAGGTCATCGAGCACATCGGCGACCGTATCCTCGGCCGCGTGGCACTGGACGACATCCTCGACCCGGTCACCGGCGACGTGCTGGTACCGGCCAACCAGGAGATCGACGAGACCCTGGTATCCAGGATCGAGGCTGCCGGTCTCGAGAAGGTCAAGATCCGCTCGGTGCTCACCTGCGAGAGCCGTCGCGGTATCTGCGCCAAGTGCTACGGCCGTGACCTGGCACGCGGCCACCTGGTGAACCGCGGCGAGGCGGTCGGCGTCATCGCCGCCCAGTCCATCGGCGAGCCGGGCACCCAGCTCACCATGCGTACCTTCCACATCGGTGGTACCGCGTCCCGTCGCGCCGAGCAGACCTCTATGGATGCGAGGAACGAGGGCTACGCCAAGTTCATCAACCTGCACTACGTAACCAACTCTGAAGGGCACCACATCGTTATGAACCGTAACGGTGAGCTGGCCATCGTGGACGAGACCGGGCGCGAGCGCGAGAAGTACGGCATCGTCTACGGTGCCAAGATCAAGGTGAGCCCGGAACAGAAGGTCGCCCAGGGACAGTCGCTGGCCGAGTGGGACCCGTACACCATGCCGATCCTCACCGAGATCTCCGGACGCATCAAGTTCGGGGACGTCATCGAAGGGGTCACCATGGAGGAGCAGGTCGACGAAGTCACCGGTCTCTCCAGGAAGGTCATCATCGAGACCCGCGACGCCGACAAGCGCCCGCGCATCACCATCAAGGACGAGTCGGGCAAGACCGCCAAGATCGGCGAGAGCATGGCCCGCTACTACCTGCCGGTCGGCTCCAACATCAACGCGATGGAAGACACCGTGGTCAGCGCGGGTGACGTGATCGCCAAGATCCCGCGTGAAACGACCAAGACCAAGGACATCACCGGTGGTCTGCCGCGCGTCGCCGAGCTCTTCGAGGCGAGGAAACCGAAGGACTTCGCGGTCATCACCGAGATCGACGGCGTGGTCGCCTTCGGCAAGGACGCCAAGGGCAAGCGCAAAGTCATCGTCACCCCCGAGGTGGGCGAGCCCAAGGAATACCTCATCCCCAAAGGGAAGCACATCAGCGTCCACGAAGGGGACCATGTCCGCGCCGGCGAGGCGCTCATGGACGGCTCCTCCAACCCGCACGACATCCTGCGCGTACTGGGTCAGAAGGAACTGGCCAAGTACCTGGTCGACGAGGTCCAGGAGGTCTACCGTCTCCAGGGCGTCAAGATCAACGACAAGCACATCGAGACCATCGTACGTCAGATGCTGCGCCGTGTCAGGGTCAAGGACGTGGGCGACACCAACCTCTTGATCGACGATCAGATCGAGCGCTGGGTCTTTGAGGAAGAGAACGAGAAGGCGATGGATAAAGGCGGGCGTCCTGCCACGGCAGAGTCCCTGCTCCTTGGCATAACCAAGGCGTCGCTCTCGACTGAGTCATTTATTTCTGCTGCTTCCTTCCAGGAAACAACAAAAGTGTTGACACAGGCATCAATTGAAGGTAAGGTCGACAGTCTGCGTGGTCTGAAAGAAAACGTGATCATGGGCCGCCTGATCCCGGCGGGTACGGGATTGGCTCTTTACCGCAACCTACGCATGGTTGCTGAGGAGCCAGTAATCATTCCGGAGCCAGTTGAACCGGAAGATGAAGAGATCTACGAAGACGAAGCCTAGTCCAGTACGGCCAGTGAGAGCGGGTTCCCCGCTTTCACTGGCCGAAGTCTCACTTCTATCAAATAAAACTTGACAAGCACGTACGTTGTTGCTATTTTCGTCGCTTCCGCGCGCGGGGTACGTCTGCGTGTGGGAAGAATCGCGTGAGAGGAATGTATGCCAACTATTAATCAGCTTATTCGTCACGGTCGGGAGTCAAAGGGTGAAAAATCCACTGCTCCGGCACTCAGGAGCTGCCCGCAGAAGAGGGGCGTTTGCACCAGGGTTTACACCACAACCCCGAAGAAACCGAACTCCGCGCTTCGTAAAGTCGCGAGGGTCAGGCTTACCAACGGCGTCGAGGTTACCTCCTACATTCCGGGTGTTGGTCACAACCTCCAGGAACACTCCGTCGTCCTCATCAGGGGCGGCAGGGTAAAGGACCTTCCGGGTGTTCGTTACCACATCGTCCGCGGCACGCTCGACTCCGTCGGCGTCAAGGGTCGCATGAAGAGCCGTTCCAAGTACGGTGCGAAGAGGCCCAAGTAACCGTACGGTGCAAAAAGACCCAAGTAACCGATTTTAAGTGAGAGGTTAAGACATGCCAAGAAGAAGAGAAGTAGCAAAGCGGGTGATCCTCCCGGATCCGAAATACGGTGACAGGGTGGTTGCCAAGCTGATCAATATAATCATGCTGGACGGCAAGAAGTCCACCGCCGAGAAAGCTCTCTACGGTGCCCTCGAGATCGCTGCTGGCAAGGCTGGCGACGAGCCGGTCAAGGTCCTCAAGAAGTGCCTGGACAACATCAAGCCGATGCTGGAAGTAAAATCCCGCAGGGTCGGCGGCTCCACCTACCAGGTTCCGGTCGAGGTGCGTCCCGAGCGTCGCATTTCTCTGGCTATGCGCTGGCTGGTGAAGTACTCCAACGCCCGCAGCGAGAAGACCGTCACCGACAAACTTGCCGGTGAGATCCTGGACGCTTACAACAACCGCGGTTCCGCGGTGAAGAAGCGTGAGGACACCCACAAGATGGCCGAAGCGAACCGCGCCTTCGCCCATTACCGCTGGTAGTTCACGGCGGCACCCATTAAGGCTTAGCAAGCAACTCGGAGGAACTGTAAGTGGCACGTCAGGTTTCGTTGGAAATGACCCGTAATATCGGGATCATGGCTCACATAGATGCAGGGAAAACCACCACCACGGAGCGTATTCTCTATTACACCGGTGTTTCCCACAAGATCGGCGAGGTCCATGACGGCGCCGCTACCATGGACTGGATGGAGCAGGAGCAGGAGCGTGGTATCACCATCACCTCCGCTGCTACCACCTGTCACTGGAAAGATCACCGTATCAACATCATCGACACCCCGGGTCACGTCGACTTCACCATCGAGGTCGAGCGTTCCTTGCGCGTTCTCGACGGCGCAGTCGCCGTGTTCTGTTCGGTGGGCGGCGTCGAGCCGCAGTCCGAGACCGTATGGCGCCAGGCTGACAAGTACCGCGTTCCGCGTATCGCGTTCATCAACAAGATGGACCGTGTCGGGGCCGACTTCTTCCGCGGCATCGCCATGATCAAGGATCGCCTCAAGGCGAACCCGGTCGCCCTGCAGATCCCGATCGGCAGCGAGGAGAACTACAAGGGCCTCGTCGACCTTATCGAGATGAAGGGTATCGTCTTCAACGACGAGTCCATGGGCGCGACCTACGACATCGTCGACATCCCGGCCGACCTGGTCGACCAGGCCAACGAGTACCGTGAACTCCTGATCGAGGAAGTCTCCTCCCACGACGACGTGCTGATGGAGAAATACCTGGGCGGCGAGGAGATCTCCAACGCCGAGCTGAAAGCGGCCATCCGCCAGGCTACCCTCGACATCAAGATCTGCCCGGTCATCTGCGGTTCCGCCTTCAAGAACAAGGGCGTGCAGCACCTGCTCGACGCGGTACTCGACTACATGCCGGCCCCGACCGACATCCCGGCTATCCAGGGCGTCGACGCCAACACCGAGGCACCCATCGAGCGTCATGCTTCCGACACCGAGCCGTTCGCGGCCCTGGGCTTCAAGATCATGACCGACCCGTTCGTGGGTCAGCTCTGCTTCTTCCGCGTCTACTCGGGCGTGATCCAGTCCGGCTCCTACGTGTACAACGCCACCAAGGGCAAGCGCGAGAGGATCGGCCGTATTCTCAAGATGCACGCGAACAAGCGTGAAGAGATCAAGGAAGTCTACGCCGGCGACATCGCCGCCGCGGTAGGCCTCAAATACACCACCACCGGCGACACCCTGTGCGACGAGAACCACGCCGTCATCCTCGAGTCCATCGAGTTCCCGGAGCCGGTTATCTCCATCGCCATCGAGCCGAAAACCAAGGCCGACCAGGAGAAGCTGGGCCTGTCGCTTGGCAAGCTCGCTTCCGAGGACCCGTCCTTCCGCGTCAAGACCGACGAGGAGACCGGCCAGACCATCATCTCCGGTATGGGCGAGCTGCACCTCGAGATCATCGTGGACCGTCTCTTCCGTGAATTCAAGGTCGAGGCGAACGTCGGCAAGCCGCAGGTTGCTTACCGCGAGACCATCACCAAGAAGGTCAAGGCGGAAGGCAAGTTCGTGCGCCAGTCCGGCGGTCGCGGTCAGTTCGGCCACGTCTGGCTCGAGGTCGAGCCGCAGGAGGCCGGCAAGGGTTACGAGTTCGTCGACGCCATCAAGGGCGGCGTCGTACCCCGCGAGTACATCCCGGCGGTCGACAAGGGCATCAAGGAGTCCCTGGACAACGGCGTCATGGCCGGCTTCCCGGTGGTCGACGTCAAGGTCACCCTGGTCGACGGTTCCTACCACGAGGTCGACTCCTCGGAGATGGCGTTCAAGATCGCTGGTTCCATGGGCTTCAAGGAAGGCTGCCAGAAGGCGTCCCCGATCATCCTGGAGCCGATCATGTCCGTCGAGGTCGTGGTTCCGGAAGAGTACATGGGCGACGTCATCGGCGACCTGAACTCCCGCCGTGGCCGCATCATGGGCATGGAAGGGCGCGCAGGCGCACAGGTAGTCAACTCGATGGTGCCGCTGGCCCAGATGTTCGGCTACTCCACCGACCTGCGTTCCGCAACCCAGGGTCGTGCGACCTACTCCATGACCTTCGATCATTACGAGCCGGTACCGAAGTCGGTTGCCGAGGAGATAGTTGCGAAGGCCAAAGGCTAAATTAATTCAATTTCCCTACTAGGAGGATTCCGAAATGGCAAAAGCTAAATTTGAAAGAACTAAGCCGCATGTAAACATCGGCACCATCGGCCACGTCGACCACGGCAAGACCACCCTGACCGCAGCTATCACCAAGGTGCTCGCAGGCAAGGGCCAGGCCGAGTTCAAGGCGTTCGACCAGATCGACAACGCACCGGAAGAGCGCGAGCGTGGTATCACCATCGCTACCGCCCACGTCGAGTACGAGACCGACAAGCGCCACTACGCGCACGTCGACTGCCCGGGCCACGCCGACTACGTCAAGAACATGATCACCGGTGCAGCGCAGATGGACGGCGCGATCCTGGTTGTTTCCGCAGCAGACGGCCCGATGCCGCAGACCCGTGAGCACATCCTGCTCGCACGTCAGGTCGGCGTCCCCTACATCGTCGTGTTCCTGAACAAGGCCGACATGGTGGACGACGAGGAGCTCCTCGAGCTGGTCGAGCTGGAAGTTCGCGAACTGCTCTCCTCCTACGACTTCCCGGGCGACGATATCCCGATCATCAAGGGCTCCGCTCTGAAAGGTCTGGAAGGCGACAAGGGCGAGCTGGGCGAAGAAGCCATCATCAAGCTCATGGACGCAGTTGACGCGTACATCCCGGAGCCGGTTCGCGCTATCGACAAGCCGTTCCTGATGCCGGTCGAGGACGTGTTCTCCATCTCCGGTCGCGGCACCGTCGCAACCGGTCGTGTCGAGCGCGGCATCGTGAAGGTCGGCGAGGAGATCGAGATCGTCGGCATCAAAGCCACCGCCAAGACCACCGTCACCGGCGTCGAGATGTTCCGTAAGCTCCTCGACGAAGGTCGCGCTGGCGACAACATCGGCGCGCTGCTGCGCGGCGTGAAGCGTGAAGAGATCGAGCGCGGCCAAGTTCTGGCCAAGCCGGGCTCCATCACCCCGCACACCAAGTTCAAGGCAGAAGCCTACATCCTCTCCAAAGAAGAGGGCGGCCGTCATACCCCGTTCTTCAACGGCTACCGTCCGCAGTTCTACTTCAGGACCACCGACGTTACCGGCATTGTTGACCTCGAAGCCGGCGTTGAAATGGTTATGCCGGGCGACAACGTCTCCGTGACCGTCAACCTGATCACCCCGATCGCCATGG
Source organism: Geomonas propionica (assembly GCF_016458235.1). Classification (GTDB taxonomy): domain Bacteria; phylum Desulfobacterota; class Desulfuromonadia; order Geobacterales; family Geobacteraceae; genus Geomonas; species Geomonas propionica. The sequence continues at coordinate 143,721 of NZ_JAEMHK010000013.1, forward strand.
ACGAAGGTCTGCGCTTCGCAATCCGCGAAGGCGGCCGTACCGTCGGCGCTGGCGTGGTTGCTTCCATCATCGAATAAGAATAGAAAAACCATACGGTTTTCATCCTGGTTTCCGGTGGGCGCCTGTGCGCGCCTGCCGGAAACTTCGGCTGTAAACTGAAAACTTGTTTCATCACGAGGAAGAGATGCCTAGTCAGAAAATTAGAATCCGCTTGAAAGCATACGACCACAAGCTCCTTGATACTTCCGTTGGCGAGATCGTTGACACCGCTAAGAGGACCGGCGCACGCGTTGCCGGCCCGATTCCGCTGCCGACCGTCATCAACAAGTACTGCGTGCTGCGTGGACCGCACGTCGACAAGAAGTCGCGCGAGCAGTTCGAAATCAGGACCCACAAGCGCCTGATCGACATCCTCGAGCCGACTCAGCAGACTGTCGACGCTCTGATGAAACTCGACCTCTCCGCCGGTGTGGACGTCGAGATCAAGCTTTAATACAAGGATAGGAAGTCGACCATGAATAAGGGATTAATTGGGAAAAAACTGGGCATGACCCAGATATTTGCCGAGGACGGCAGGCGCATCGCCGTGACCGTCGTCGAGGCTGGGCCGTGCGTCGTTCTCCAGAAGAAGACCGTTGAGAAGGACGGCTACAGCGCCATCCAGGTCGGTTATGGTGCGAAGGACGCCTCCAGGGCCAACGCGGCCCAGGTAGGTCACTGCAAGAGCGCCGGTGCAGGCGTGTTCACCACTTACCGCGAACTGCGCATGGACGACACCAGCGCCTACAATGTGGGCGACGTGATCGAAGCCGGCGTCTTCGCAGAGGGCGACCTGGTCGACGTGACCGGCACCTCCATCGGTAAGGGCTTCGCCGGCGTCATCAAGCGCTGGGGCTTCAAAGGCGGCCGGTCGAGCCACGGCTCCCGTTTCCACCGCGCCCCGGGCTCCATCGGCTGTTCCGCGACCCCCTCCAGGGTTTTCAAGAACAAGAAGATGCCGGGCCAGCTCGGTAACGAGAAGGTGACCGTGCAGCGCCTGAAAGTTGTGCGCGTGGACGCTGCTGACAATCTGATTCTGCTCGGTGGAGCGATCCCCGGTTCCGCCAACGGCGTGGTCCTGATCAAGGACTCCGTCAAGGCGACGAGATAACGGGGGCTGGAGATAGACATGGCAAAGTTAGACGTATTTGACATCAAAAAAGCAAAGGTCGGTGAGATCGAAGTCTCCGACGCCGTCTTCAACGACGACGTACGCGAGTACCTGATCCACGAGGCCGTCAAGATCCAGCTCGCTAACCGCAGGCAGGGCACCGTGGCCGTCAAGAACCGCTCCGCGGTTTCCGGCTCCGGCAAGAAGCCCTTCAAGCAGAAGGGTACCGGCCAGGCCCGTCAGGGTTGCGCCAGGGCGCCCCAGTATCCCGGCGGCGGCGTGGCTTTCGGTCCGCAGCCCAAGATCTACAACCTCTCTATGAACAAGAAGGCGAGGAAAGCTGCTCTGAGAAGCGCACTCTCCATGCTCTATAAGAAAGACGCGATCACTGTTCTGAATAACTTTGAGCTTCCTTCGATCAAGACAAAGGCATTTGTCGAGGTACTAAATGCTTTTAACCTTGACAAGACGCTCGTTATCACAGATACTGCGAATCTTCCTTTGGAGCTCTCCGCCCGCAATGTGAAAAACGTCAAAGTGCTGGGTCCTGATGGCCTCAATATTTTCGACATATTGAAATACCAGAGCGTCGTCTTTACCGAGGCCGCCGTTCGTCGTGTTGAAGGAGCATTACAGTCATGAACATTTATGACGTCATAAAGAAACCGCTCATCACTGAGAAGACCACGGTAGAGAAGGACGACAAGAACGTCATCGCTTTCGTGGTGAACGGTGCCGCCAACAAGATCGAGATCAAGGCTGCCGTCGAGAAGCTCTTCAACGCCAAGGTCGACGCCGTGAACACCGTCAACGTGGCCGGCAAGACCAAGCGCACCGCGAAGGGCATCGGCAAGCGCTCCAACTGGAAGAAAGCGTACGTGACCCTCACCGAGGGTTCCAACGTCGATTTCTTCGAAGCATAAAAAATCTGTGTGGGGATTTAGATAATGGCTATAAAAACTTACAAACCTACTTCTCCGGGTAGAAGGGCGCAGACCTGCTCGACCTTCGAGGAGATCACCGCCTGCAAACCTGAGAAATCTCTCGTCGAGAACCTCAAGAAGAGCGGCGGCAGGAACTCGAACGGCCGCATCACCTCCAGGAACGTCGGGGGCGGTCACAAGCAGAAATACAGGATCATCGACTTCCGTCGCGACAAGACCGACATCCCGGCCAAGGTCGCGTCGATCGAGTATGATCCGTGCCGCAGCGCGCGCATCGCGCTCCTTAACTACGCCGACGGCGAGAAGCGCTACATCCTGGCTCCGCTCTCCCTGAAAGTTGGTGATAGCGTTATCTCCAGCGAGCAGGCTGACATTAAGCCGGGCAACGCGCTCCCCATCAGGTGCATCCCGCTGGGTACCATCATCCACAACATCGAGCTGAAGATCGGCAAGGGCGCACAGCTGGCCCGCTCCGCCGGCACCTTCGCACAGCTCATGTCCAAGGAAGGGAAGTACGCCCAGGTTAAGCTCCCCTCTTCGGAAGTGCGCATGATCCTCATGGACTGCAAGGCCACTATCGGCCAGGTGGGCAACGTGGATCACGAGAACGTTTCCATCGGCAAGGCTGGCCGCTCCCGCTGGCTCGGCATCCGCCCGCACGTCAGGGGCGTCGCGATGAACCCGGTCGACCATCCGCACGGCGGTGGCGAGGGCAGGACCTCCGGTGGTCGTCATCCGGTAACCCCGTGGGGTATCCCCACCAAGGGCTACAAGACGCGCACCAACAAGCGGTCCACGGCCTTCATCGTGAAGAAGCGCAGCAAATAACTCATCTGGATAGAGGATTTTAAAAGATGGCTAGATCTATAAAGAAGGGGCCTTTCGTTGACGCACATCTGGAAGCGAAAGCCCAGGCAGAACAGGCCGGCAGCAAGAAGGTGATCAAGACCTGGTCGCGTCGTTCGACCATCACCCCGGACTTCATCGGGCTCACCTTCGCGGTGCACAACGGCAAGAAGTTCATCCCTGTGTTCGTCACTGAGAACATGGTCGGCCACAAGATGGGCGAGTTCTCACCTACCAGAACCTTCTACGGCCACGCTGCTGACAAGAAGAGCAAGCTCAAGAAGAAGTAAGGTCCTAAAGGAGTTTTGTAATGGAATCATCCGCTAAATTATCCTCTGTCCGCCTCTCCCCGAGGAAAACACGCCTGGTCGTGGATCTCGTCAGGGGCAAGGGCATTCAGACTGCGCTGAACACCCTGCGTTTCTCGCCGCAACCGTCGGCGAAGCTTATCTCGAAGCTCCTTTCCTCGGCTGTTGCCAACGCCGAGCAGAAGGGTTGCTCCGATGTGGATAAGCTCTTCGTCAAGACGATTTTCGTCGACGGCGGCGCGGTACTTAAGCGCTTCACCCCCCGCGCCATGGGCCGGGCTAGCAAGATCAGAAAACCGACGAGCCACATTACCGTGGTCCTTGCGGAAAAGAAATAAGAACGGGTCGGAGGTGATGTTTTGGGTCAGAAAGTAAATCCTATAGGTTTCAGGCTCGGGGTTATTAAAACCTGGGATTCGAAATGGTACGCAGAGAAAGATTATGCCAAGCTTCTTCACGAAGACCTGAAGCTGCGCAATTTCCTTAAGAAAAGGCTGTATCATTCCGGCGTCTCCAAGATCGAGATAGAGCGCGCTGCGGGCAAGGCGAAGATCAACATCTTCACCGCTCGTCCGGGCCTCATCATCGGTAAGAAGGGCTCCGAGGTCGAGACCTTGAAGAAGGAGCTGGCCAAGCTCACCGACAAAGAGGTCTACCTTAACATACAGGAAGTCAGGAAGCCCGAGCTCGATGCACAGCTCGTCGCCGAGAACGTGGCCATGCAGCTGGAGCGTCGTATCGCTTTCCGCCGTGCCATGAAAAAGAGCGTCACCTCGACGCTCAAGTTCGGCGCTAAAGGGATCAGGATCACCTGCTCGGGTCGCCTGGGCGGGGCAGAGATGTCCAGGACTGAATGGTACCGCGAAGGAAGGGTGCCGCTGCACACGCTGCGTGCGGACATCGACTACGGCTTCGCCGAGGCGAAGACCACCTACGGTATCATCGGCGTAAAAGTGCTCCTCTTCAAGGGTGAAGTGCTCTCCGCTAAAAAATAGGAACAGGAGTTTTTTGCGATGTTAATGCCCAAGAAAGTTAAGCATAGAAAGCAAATGAAAGGTCGCATGACCGGCACCCCGACGCGTGGCGTATCGCTCGCGTTCGGTGAGTTCGGTCTGCAGGCTACGGAGTGCGGCTGGCTGGATTCTCGCCAGATCGAGGCTGCCCGTATCGCCATGACCCGTTACATCAAGAGGGGCGGCAAGATCTGGATCCGTATCTTCCCGGACAAGCCGCTCACGTCGAAACCTGCCGAGACCCGTATGGGTAAGGGGAAAGGCTCCCCGGATTCCTGGGTCTGCGTCATCAAGCCTGGCCGCGTCCTGTACGAAATGGAAGGGGTCAGCGAGGAAGTGGCGCGCGAGGCATTCCGGCTTGCGGCACACAAGCTTCCCGTACCAACCAAGTTCATCACGAGGGCGGAAATAAATGAAGGCTAACGAACTTAAAAACGCGACGGCAGCAGAGCTTGAGACCAAGAGCGCCGAGCTTACCAAGGAACTCTTCAACGTGAAGTTTCAGCTTCACACCGGGCGTCTGGAAAACAGTGCCAAAGTGTCCAACCTCAGGAAGGACATCGCCCGCGTGAAGACCATACTCCGCGAAAAGAGAGGCTAAGAGATAGATATGAGCGAAAGAGGCAACAGGAAAACTCAGATCGGCGTGGTCGTCTCTGACAAGATGGACAAGACCGCAGTGGTAAAGGTCGACCGTCTGGTGAAGCACCCCGTCTACAACAAATACATCAAGCGCTCCGCCAAGTACAAGGCGCACGATATCGACAACGCCGCCAAGATCGGCGATCGTGTTGTCATCGTGGAAACCCGTCCGCTTTCCAAGGACAAGCGCTGGAAGATCAGACAGATTATCGAGTCCAAGGCTTAAGGGCTCGCCGGGAGTTAAACAATGATTCAGATGCAGACCATATTGGACGTGGCGGACAACTCCGGCGCGAAGAAGCTCTTTTGTATTAAAGTGCTCGGCGGTTCCAAGCGCCGTTACGCCGGGATTGGCGACATCATCGTCGCTTCCGTCAAGGAAGCTCTCCCCAATTCGAAGGTGAAAAAGGGTGACGTGGTGAAGGCTGTTGTGGTGCGTACCGCAAAGGCTGTGGGGCGTCCCGACGGCTCCTACATCCGTTTCGACACCAACTCCGGCGTGGTCATCAACAACGCCAAGGAGCCGGTCGGCACTCGTATCTTCGGACCGGTCGCCAGGGAGCTTCGCGCCAAGAAGTTCATGAAGATTATATCCCTCGCCCCTGAGGTACTTTAAGACTAGATCCTGGAGAATAGAGATGCTGGGCAAAAAATTACATGTAAAGAAAAACGATACCGTCGTTGTTACCGCGGGTAAGGATCGTTCCAAGAGCGGCAAGGTGCTCTCCATCCATCCGAAGAAGGACGGCGTGATCGTCGAGGGGATCAACGTGGTGAAGCGCCACGTGAAGCCCCGCGGTTCCGAGCAGGGGGGTATCCTGGAGAAGGAAGCACCGGTGCACATTTCCAACGTGATGCTGCTGTGCGGGAAGTGCAACAAGCCTGTAAGGACCAGGACCACCGTTCTGGAAGACGGAAAAAAGGCGCGCTGCTGTGTCAAATGCGGCGAGTCCTTTGACAAATAGTTTTGGAGGATTCAATGGCACGGCTGGCTGAGCTTTACAATAAAGAGATGGTCCCGCAACTGATGAAGGACCATAACTACGGAAACATCATGGAAGTCCCCAAGCTCGTGAAAATCGTGCTGAACATGGGCCTGGGCGAAGCAATCCAGAACGTCAAGATCCTGGATTCGGCCGCCGAGGAACTGGGCGCCATCGCGGGCCAGAAGCCCGTGATCACGAAGGCGAAGAAGTCCATCGCGGGCTTCAAGCTGCGCCAGGGCATGCCGATCGGCTGCTCGGTGACGCTGCGCCGCGAGAAGATGTACGAGTTCCTCGACCGCCTGATCAGCGTCTCGCTGCCGCGCGTGCGTGACTTCAAGGGGATCAACGGCAAGGGCTTCGACGGCAAGGGTAACTACTCCCTGGGCATCAAGGAGCAGCTGATCTTCCCCGAGATCGACTACGATAAGGTAGACAAGATCAAGGGTCTCAACATCACGATCGTGACCACGGCAAAGACCGACGCTGAGGGCAAGGCGCTTCTCAAGCTTATGGGCCTGCCGTTCAGGAACTAATACAGGTTTTGGAGGAATTCCGTGGCTAAGACATCTATGATCATTAAGTCCCAGAGGGGCAGCAAATTCAAGGTGCGCGAGCGTAGCCGCTGCGCCGTTTGCGGTCGTCCGAGGGCATACTACCGGAAATTCGATATGTGCAGGATCTGCCTGAGGAAGTACGCTAACTCCGGCCAGATCCCCGGTGTGATAAAGTCCAGTTGGTAAAAAGATTCCGATTTAGGAAAGAGGAGTAGTTTCATATGTGCATGACAGATCCAGTTGCCGACATGCTGACCAGAATCAGGAACGCTGGTATGGCAAAACACCAGAAAGTTGACATCCCTTCGTCGAACCTCAAAGTGAGCCTTGCTACGGTGCTGCGCGCCGAGGGCTTCATCAAGAACTTCAAGGTCATCGCCGACAGCAAGCAGGGGATTCTGCGGGTATACCTCAAGTTCATCGATGAGAAGGAACCGGTCATCAATGAGATCAAGAGGATCAGCAAGCCGGGCGGCCGGGTCTATGTCCACTCCGACAAGATCAAGCAGGTGAAGAACGGACTGGGCGTCGCCATCCTCTCGACTTCCAAGGGGCTGGTAACCGACAAGACCGCTCGCGAGCTTAACATCGGCGGCGAGATCCTTTGCACGGTCTGGTAGTCATTTCGCTTTAAGGAGCTTTGCATGTCTAGAATAGGAAAACTTCCCATCGCGATCCCCGCGGGGGTGAAAGTCATATACAACGCGCCGGAGATCAAGGTAGAGGGCCCGAAAGGGAAACTCGCCCGCGTCCTCGGCGGCGGCGTCACCATCGACGTGACCGGTGAGGCCATCACCGTGAACCGCAACGACGACACCATCAAGTCGCGTTCGGCCCACGGCCTGACCAGGACCCTGATCAACAACATGGTCACCGGTGTCTCCAAGGGCTTCGAGACCCTGCTCGAGATCAACGGCGTCGGTTACCGCGCCGAGGTCAAGGGCAACGTGCTCAACCTGGCCCTTGGCTACTCGCACCCGATCAACTTCGAACTCCCGGCGGGCATCACCGTCGAGGTCGACAAGATGACCAAGGTGAAGGTGCTGGGGATCGACAAGGAGCTGGTGGGGCAGACTGCCGCCAAGATCCGCGATTTCCGTGGTCCGGAGCCCTACAAGGGCAAAGGTATCAAGTACGCTGACGAAACCATTCTGAGAAAAGCCGGCAAAACCGGCAAAAAATAGCAATTGCTAAGGAGAAGTGCCTTGAGTTCTTTAGCCCAAAAACAGGTAGCTCGTCTTAAGAGACAGACCAGGGTCAGGAAGAAAATTACCGGTGCGCCGGCTCGCCCGAGACTGAACGTCTTCAAGAGTGCTCGTCACATATACGCTCAGCTGATCGACGATACCACGGGTGCGACCCTCGCATCCGCCTCCACCCTGGTGGGCGAGGTAGCCGAAGGGCTTTCGTACACCGGCAACATCGAGGCAGCCGCCAAGGTTGGCGCCGCCATCGCCAAGAGGGCCCTCGAAAAGGACATCAAAGCGGTCGTCTTCGACCGTAACGGTTTCCTCTACCACGGTAGGATCAAAGCTCTGGCTGAAGCCGCACGCGAAAACGGTCTGTCCTTCTAGGGCAGGTAAGGAGGAATTAGTTTGCTTAAGATCAATGCCAGTGAAATGAATCTTACCGATAGGGTTGTCCATATCAGCCGTGTAGCCAAGGTTGTCAAGGGTGGCCGCAGGTTCTCCTTCTCCGCACTCGTGGTGGTAGGCGACGGTAACGGCGTGGTAGGCTACGGCCTGGGCAAGGCCAACGAGGTCCCGGAGGCCATCCGCAAGGGGGTCGAGCAGGCCAAGAAGAACCTGATCAAGGTTCCCATCGTTGCCGGCCAGACCATCCCGTTCGAGGTGCTCGGTCACTTCGGCGCAGGTAGGGTTCTCATGATGCCCGCTTCCCCGGGTACCGGTGTCATCGCCGGCGGTGCCGCTCGCGCGGTGTTCGAGTCCGCGGGTCTGCACAACATCCTCGCCAAGTGCCTCGGCTCCAACAACCCGCACAACGTCGTCAAGGCGGCTTTCGCCGGCCTGGGCATGTTGAAGACTGCGGAAGAGCTGATGGCCCGCCGCGGCATCACCGAATAGTACTAAGGAGCTGAATCATGTCTGAACTGAAGGTTACGCTCGTCAAGAGCTCCATCGGTCAATCCGAAAAAATGAAGGGATGCCTGCTCGGCATGGGGCTCACCAAGCGTGAGAAGACCGTGGTCCTGAAGGATACCCCGGAGATCCGTGGGATGATCAACAAGGTCGCCCACCTGGTACGCGTCGAAGAGTAATTCCCCCTAAAGGTGACAATCATGCAATTGAATACCATCAAACCGGCCATTGGGTCGACCAAGAATAGAAAGCGCATCGGTAGGGGCGTCGGCTCCGGCCACGGCAAGACCGCGACCAAGGGTCACAAGGGCCAGAAGGCACGCTCCGGCGGCTCCGTGAAGCCCGGCTTCGAGGGCGGCCAGATGCCGATGCACAGAAGGCTTCCCAAGCGCGGCTTCACCCCGCTCTCCAAGAAGGAGTATGCACTGGTGAACCTGTGCCAGCTCGAGATCTTCGAAGCCGGCAGCGTAGTGGACGCAGAGGCGCTCCTGAAGAGCGGCCTGATCTCCGGTGTCCGCGACGGCATCAAGGTGCTCGGCACCGGCGACCTGACCCGCGCCCTGACCATCAAGGCCCACAAATTCAGCGCCTCCGCTCGCGAAAAGGTCACTGCGGTAGGTGGAACCATCGAGGAGATCTAGTCTTGATAGAAGCCTTCCAGAACATTTTCAAGATCCCCGAGCTTAAAAAGAAGGTTCTCTTTTCGCTGGCCATGCTGGCCGTCTACCGGGTAGGGTGTCACATCCCTACTCCGGGCATTGACGCCCAGGCCCTCGCGCAGTTCTTCAAGGCTGCCCAGGGCACGCTGCTCGGTATGTTCGACATGTTCTCTGGCGGGGCTCTCGAGAAGCTCACCGTCTTCGCCCTCGGCATCATGCCGTACATCTCCTCCTCCATCATCTTCCAGCTCCTGACCGTGGTGGTCCCTGCCATCGAGAAGCTCTCCAAAGAGGGTGACGCCGGCAGGAAGAAGATCATCCAGTACACCCGCTACGGCACCGTGGTGCTGTCGGTGGTGCAGGCCTTCGGCATCTCCATCGGCCTCGAGGCGATGCGCGGACCGGCCGGCGAGCTGGTCGTGCCGAACCCGGGCTGGAGCTTCCGCCTGATGACCGTGATCACCCTGACCGCGGGTACCGCCTTCATCATGTGGCTCGGCGAGCAGATGTCCGAGAAGGGGATCGGCAACGGCATCTCCCTGATCATCTTCGCGGGGATCGTGGCCCGCATCCCGAACGCGCTGGGCAACAGCTTCCGTCTGATCAAGACCGGTGAGCTCTCCTTGTTCTTGCTTCTCTTCGTGCTGGCCGTCATGTTCCTGGTCATCGCTGCCGTGGTCTTTATGGAGCGCGGGCAGCGCAGGATCCCGATCCACTACGCCAAGAGGGTGGTGGGGCTGCAGACGGTGGGAGCGCAGAGCTCGCACCTGCCGCTCAAGGTGAACATGGCCGGCGTCATTCCGCCGATCTTCGCCTCGTCGATCATCATGTTCCCGGCCACGGTCGGTAACTTCATCGACGTCCCCTGGGTGCAGGCCGCCTCCAAGCAGCTGGCCCCTGGAAAGTTGCTCTACGAGATTTTATTTGTTGCCTTTATCGTCTTTTTTTGCTATTTCTACACGGCTGTGACTTTCAACCCGGTTGATGTCGCCGACAACGTCAAGAAGCAGGGCGGTTACGTGCCCGGGATCCGTCCCGGCAAAGAGACCTCCGACTTCCTGGACGCGGTGCTCACCAAGCTGACCTTCGCGGGTGCCATTTACATCTCCGCGGTCTGTGTGCTCCCTTCGATCCTGATCGGGAAATTCAACCTTCCCTTCTATTTCGGTGGCACCTCGCTGCTGATCGCGGTCGGTGTCGGTATGGACACCCTGGCCCAGATCGAGGCGCACCTGATTACGCGCAGCTATGAAGGGTTCATGAAAGGCGTTCGCATCCAGGGTAGAAAATAGGAGCCTCCGATGAACCTCATCCTCCTTGGACCCCCGGGCGTAGGCAAGGGGACCCAGGCGAAACTCCTCATAGACAGGTTTGGTATCCCGCAGATATCGACAGGCGATATACTGCGGGCTGCCGTTAAAGAGCTCACCCCGATGGGGATCAAGGCCAAGGGCTTCATGGACGCCGGCGCGCTGGTTCCCGACGAGGTCGTTATAGGGATCGTCGAGGAGCGTCTGGCGCAGCCCGACTGCCAGAAGGGTTTCATCCTGGACGGCTTCCCGCGCACGGTGCCCCAGGCTGACGCGCTTTCCCAGGTACTCACCGGCATCGGCAAGAAGATTGACCACGTGGTCTCCCTTTCCGTCGACAAGGCCGAGCTCCTGAAGCGTCTCACCGGCAGGCGCGCCTGCTCCAAATGTGGCGCCGGCTACCATGTCGACTTCGCGGCACCCAAGACCGCAGGAATCTGCGATGCTTGCGGCGGTGACTTGTTCCAGCGCGAGGACGACAAGGAAGAAACGATCCTGAACCGGCTCGCGGTGTACGAGGCGCAGACCTCGCCCCTGATTTCCTACTACCAGACCGCGGGGCTGCTTCGCTCGGTCAACGGTCTGGGAAGCGTGGAAGGGATCCAGGCCGAGATCGTGGCCGTACTGCAGGGCGCACGGTGATAGTACTCAAATCCCGGGCCGAGATCGAGAAGATGGCGGCCGCCGGCAGGATGGTCGCCGAGATACTCGCCGGCCTGAGAGAGATGGTGGCACCGGGGGTAACCCTGGCACAGCTGGACGCATACGCGGAGAGGGAAACGCTGAAGAGGAAGGCGAAGCCAGCCTTCAAGGGTTACAGCGGCTTCCCCTTTTCGCTTTGTTGCTCGGTGAACGAGCAGGTGGTACACGGCTTCGCCACGCAGCGCGCCCTGGCCGCAGGCGACATCGTCAGCCTCGACTTTGGTGTCCTGCATAACGGCTTCTACGGCGACTCGGCCATCACGGTCCCGGTAGGTCAAGTCTCCGAAACCGCCGCCAAGCTGATCAAGGCCACCGAGGAATCGCTCTACCGCGCCATCGAGGTCGCCGACACAGCACACCGCTTGTCCGACATCGCCCACGCGGTCCAGTCCCACGTAGAGGCACGCGGCTTCTCCGTGGTGCGCGACTTCGTGGGGCACGGCATCGGCAAGGAGCTGCACGAGGGACCACAGATCCCCAACTTCGGCGCTCCCGGCAAGGGGCCCAAGCTGAAGAGCGGCATGGTGCTCGCCATCGAGCCGATGATCAACGAGAAGGGTTACGACGTGAAGGTGCTGGAGGACGGTTGGACCGCGGTGACGGTCGACGGAGGACTCTCGGCGCACTTCGAGCACACGGTAGCAATAACGGACAACGGTCCGCTGATACTTACGAAAATTTAGATTGGCAAAACGTCTTCAAAAGGAAGTGAACTATGAAGGTTCGGGCATCGGTTAAGAAGATCTGTGTAAAGTGCAAAATTGTCAAGCGCAAGGGCATAGTCCGCGTCATCTGCGAGACCCCCAAGCATTCACAGAGACAGGGCTAATAGGAGGAGCGGGCATTGGCACGTATCGCAGGGGTAGATTTACCCAGGAATAAGAGAATAGAGATCGCACTCACCTACATCTACGGCATCGGCAGATCCCTGTCCCAGGAGATCCTGACCGGGACCGGTGTGGACATGAACACGCGTTGCGACAACCTGACCGAGGCGGAAGTCTCCAAGATCAGGGAGTTTATCGATAAGAACGTGAAGGTCGAAGGTGACCTGCGCCGCGACATTTCCATGAGCATCAAACGCCTCATGGATCTCGGCTGCTACCGCGGTCTTCGTCACAGAAAAGGTCTTCCCTGCCGCGGGCAGCGTACCAAGACCAATGCACGCACCAGGAAAGGGCCGGCTCGTACGGTCGCTGGCAAGAAGAAATAAGATTCTGGAGGGATAATGGCGAGCCCGGCTAAGAAGGTCGTTAAGAAGAAAAAAGAGAGAAAGAATATTCCCACTGGCGTGGCGCACATTCAGGCTACGTTCAACAATACCATGATCACCATCACCGACCCGGTCGGTAACGTGGTTGCCTGGTGCACCTCCGGTGCCAAGGGCTTCAAAGGCTCCAGGAAGAGCACCCCGTTCGCAGCCCAGATGGCTGCTGAGGATGCCGCCAAGAAGGCCCAGGAGCATGGCATGCGCACCATCGAAGTGTACGTGAAGGGTCCCGGCTCCGGCCGCGAGTCCGCGCTGCGCGCGCTGCAGGCTGCCGGCTTCGCCGTCAGCTTCATCCGCGACGTAACGCCGATTCCGCACAACGGCTGCCGTCCCCCGAAGAGAAGAAGAGTCTAGGACCGTATCGACGGACCTGGCGTTACGGAACTATCAGTTAGGATCATAGGAGGTCTTCATTGGCTAGGTATACAGGGCCCTCATGCAGGCTGTGCAGGCGCGAAGGATCGGAACTTTTTCTTAAAGGCGAGCGTTGCTACACCGACAAGTGCGCCATCAAGAGAAGGAGCTATCCGCCGGGACAGCACGGGCAGGGTCGCATAAAAGTTTCTGATTACGGTGTTCAGCTGCGCGAAAAACAGAAGGTACGTCGTATCTACGGCATCCTCGAGAACCAGTTCCGCGGCTACTTCGAGTCCGCAGACCGGATGAAGGGTGTGACCGGCGAAAACCTCCTCTTCCTCCTGGAGAGAAGGCTCGACAACGTCGTCTACCGTCTCGGTTTCGCCGCTTCGCGCGACGAGGCACGTCAGCTGGTGCGTCACAGCCACTTCACCCTCAACGGGCGTAAGGCCAACATCCCCTCCATGCAGGTGAAGGCGGGCGATGTGATTCAGCTGCGCGAGAAGAGCCGCAAGATCACTGTGATCGGGGAATCCCTCGAAGCCGTGGTACGCCGCGGTATCCCGCAGTGGCTCGAACTGGACAAGGATGCCTTCAAGGGCACCGTGAAGACCAGCCCGGTGCGCGAAGACATCACCATGCCGATTCAGGAGCAGTTGATCGTCGAGCTCTACTCCAAGTAAAGGCTGACCAACAACCGATACAGGGGGATCTAAATGTATAGAAATTGGCGCGATCTGATCAGGCCGAAGAAGCTCCAGGTTGAGACAGAATCGCTGACTAATACATACGGCAAGTTCTACGCCGAGCCTTTCGAAAGGGGGTTCGGTACCACCCTCGGAACGGGGCTGCGTAGGGTCCTCATCTCCAGCCTGCAGGGGGCGGCCATCGTCTCCGTCAAGGCCAAGGGCGTGCTGCACGAATTCTCCGCTGTCCCGGGTGTTACCGAGGACATGACGGATATCATCCTTAACCTGAAAGGGGTGCGCCTCAAGGTGCACGGCAACGAGTCCCGGATGATTCGGATCGTGCAGAAGGGTGAAGGGGTGGTCAAGGCGAAGGATATCATCACCGACAACAACGTCGAGATCCTGAACCCGGAACATCACATCGCAACCTGCTCCAAGGACGCCAATCTGGAGATGGACCTCATGGTGAAAGTCGGCAAGGGTTACGTCCCGGCTGACCGCAACCGTGACGAGAAGGCACCGGTCGGGACCATCCCGATCGACGCGATCTTCTCCCCGGTTCACAAGGTGAACTTCACCGTCACCAATGCTCGTGTAGGTCAGATCACCGACTACGACAAGCTTACTATCGAAGTCTGGACCGACGGCAGCGTGAAACCGCAGGACGCGGTGGCATACGCTTCCAAGATCCTCAAGGACCAGCTCTCCATCTTCATCAACTTCGACGAAGATGTGGAGCCCCAGGAGGAGGCGGAGCCGGAAGAAGAGCGCGAGCGCTTCAACGAGAACCTCTACCGCTCGGTCGACGAGCTGGAGCTCTCGGTTCGCTCCGCCAACTGCCTGAAGAACGCCGGCATCAAGCTGATCGGCGAACTGGTCTCCAGGACCGAGGCAGAGATGCTGAAGACCCAGAACTTCGGCAGGAAATCGCTGAACGAAATCAAGGACATCCTGGTCGACATGGGCCTCACCCTCGGCATGAAACTGGAAAACTTCCCGGATCCCGAGATCATGAGGCGCCTGCGCGGCGAGCAGAAAGAAGAATAGTCCATACGACTTCATTTATAGATCGAAAGGAAGTGAAAAGATATGCGTCACAACAGCGCGGGAAGAAGATTAGGTAGGACCACAAGCCATAGGATCGCTATGTTCAGGAACATGGTGACTTCCTTTCTCCAGCACGAAAAGATCACCACGACCGATGCCAAGGCGAAGGAGCTCCGCTCCATCGCCGAGAAGATGATCACCCTGGGCAAGAAGGGCGACCTTCACGCCACCAGGCAGGCAGCGGCCTACATCCGCGACAAAAAAGTCGTGACCAAGCTTTTCACCGAGATCGCACCGCGTTACGCAGAGCGTCCCGGCGGCTACACCAGGATCATCAAGCTCGGCATCCGCCCGGGCGACACCGCTCCGGTGTCCGTGATCGAGTTGGTCGAAGCTGAGATGACTCCGAAGAAAGCCGCCAAGCCGGCTGCTAAGGCTGCCAAGGCCAAGGCTCCCAAGGCTGCTCCGGCAGTCGAGGCAGCTCCGGCTGCTGAAGAGGCCGCGGTTGTGGAAGAGGCACCGGTAGCAGAAGCGCCGGCAGCTGAGGCCACCGAGGAAAAAACCGAGGCGTAATTGCCCACGGTTGCAAAGAGTGAAGAAGGGACACGGGAAACCGTGTCCCTTTTTTTTGTTCAGCCGTGAATTCGGAGCCAGATTTGTGTTCTCTCGGAGTGAGGCAAGAGGTCTACGTTAGGGGGGATTTGCCTCTGATACATCCTTTGGTCATTGGTTCTAGAACAGGGCAGGGGGGAGCGGGCCTTTCCCCCATCTAACCTCCCGACCCGCCCGCCTTTCCCCTTTACATTAAAACCCCCTCTCTGATAAGATGCGCTGCTCATGAAAATCAAAAGACTCGAAATCCACGGATTCAAATCCTTTCAAGATAAGGCTGTTCTGGACTTCAACCAGCCCATCACCGGCGTGGTCGGTCCCAACGGCTGCGGCAAGTCCAACGTGGTCGACGCGATCCGCTGGGTCATGGGGGAGCAGTCCGCCAAGAACCTGCGCGGCAAGTCGATGGAAGACATCATCTTCAACGGCACCGAGTTCAGAAAGCCCCTCGGCATGGCCGAAGTCTCCCTCTTCTTCTCCACCGAGGACGGTCGCGTCCCCGCCAAGTACCTGAACTTCTCCGAGATCCAGGTCACCCGCCGACTCTACCGCGACGGCGAGAGCGACTATCTCCTGAACAAGACCCCCTGCCGTCTGCTCGATATCGCCGAGCTGTTCATGGACACCGGCATCGGAGCCAAGGCCTACTCCATCATCGAGCAGGGCAAGATCGGCATGATCCTGCACGCCAAGCCCGAGGAGCGCCGCTTCCTGATAGAGGAAGCCGCCGGGGTCACCAAGTTCAAAGCGCGCAAGGTCGTCGCCATGAAGAAGATGGAGGCGACCCGCCAGAATCTCCTGCGCATCGGCGATATCGTCTCCGAGATCAAGCGCCAGATGAACGGTTTGCAGCGCCAGGCCAAGAAGGCGGAGCGCTTCCGCGAGGTCAGGCAGGAACTCAAGGAGATCGAACTCCTCTTTGCCGCCAAGGGGTACGCGGGGGTGGAGAAGGATCGAAACGGCCTGGAGCGCGAGATAGCCGAGCTTGAGTCGAAGCTCGTGGACGTGACAGCCAAACTCAGCGACGCCGAGCTCTCCGTCGAGGAAAAGCGGCTCACCCTGTTGGAGACCGAGCGCCAGCTGACCGCCGCACAGGAGGAGATCTTCCGCTGGAAGAGTGAGTTGCAGGGGGGCGAAAACCGCCTGGAATTCCAGCGCAAGGAACTGGTCAACCTGGAGCGCCACGGTGCCCGGTTCCAGGAGGAACTCCAGGGGCTGCGCGACCAGCTCGCCAGTTCAGAGAAAGAGATCGTGGCGTTGCAGGCGCAGCGAGTCTCGCTGCAGGAAGAACTCACGCGCGAGAGCGAGTCGCTCGAGCACCGCGAGGCGCTCCTCGAGGAGATGGCCGCCGGCGAGGCCGGCGTCACCCGCGAGCTGGACGAATCCAGGCGCGCCATGTTCGCAGCCCTCTCCGAAGGAGCCCAGGCTGCCAACCAGCACGCCGGGGCGCAGAAGCGGCTGGCAGGCCTTGCGGACCGGCTGCAGGCGAGCCAGAGAGAGCGCGTCCTTTTGGGGGAGCGGCTCTTCGAGGCGAACGCCAAGGTCGATGCCCTGAAGCAGGAGCGCGAGCAGCTTGCCCGGGACAAGGCGCTGACTGACGAAGAACTGACCATGGCTGGCAGCCGGGAAGCCGAGCTGAAGCACGCGCAGGAAGCGGGGGACAAGTTGTTGCAGCAGCGCCGTGACCAGCTCTCCGCCGCGGCATCCCGCCTGAAGTCGCTCCAGGAGCTGGAGGCGCAGTTCGCCGGGTACGGCCAGGGGGTGCGCAACCTGCTCCTCGCCGAGCCCTTCAAGAACGCCTCCCTCACCATGATCGCGGACGCGCTCGAGGTTGAAGAGGAATTCGAGGTGGCCTTGGAGGCCGTCCTCGGTGACCGGTTGCAGTATCTCCTCTGTGAATCTTCCACGACCGCGCTGGACGCAGTGGCGCATCTCAAGGGAAGCGCCGGTGGCCGCTGCAGTTTCGTTACTGCGCCTCCCTGGCGCCAGCAGGCCAAGGAGACCCCGGCGGGGGCGGCGCCGCTTTGGGAGCGGGTCACCGTGCCCACACAGCATGCCCACCTGGTGGAGCCGCTTCTTACCGGAGCCTATCTCGCCCGCGACCTGAACCACGCCCTGGAGCTCGCCGCCTCGTTCCCTGCCTCGACCTTCGTCACGCTGGAGGGCGACCTCGCCCACGGCGGTGGTATCGTGAACGGCGGTTCGCCGGAGCCGGCTCAGCAGGGGGTCATCCACAAAAAGAGGGAGATCAAGGCGCTGGGCGCCGATGTTGAGCGTCTCGAAGCCGAGGTCCAGGAGTTGGCCGCGGCGCGCGACAAGAGGAAAGGGGAGATCGCCGAGGCCGAGGCGCACCGCGTTGAGTTGCGCCAGACCCTGCATCGCCTCGATATCCGGATCGTGAACGCGGAGAAGGACCTGCAGACCGCGCTCTCCGAGTGCCGCCGCATCGAGGAAAACGGGGCGGTGCGCGAGGCTGAAGAAGAGCAGCTGGCCGAAGAGCAGTCACTTGTCTCCGGCGAGTTGGCCCAGGCCGATGTGAAAAGGGCACAGGCCGAGGAACGCAAGGCTGCCCTGGAAAAGACCGTTGAAGCTTTGCAGGGGCGCCTTGAAGGATCCCGTTTCGAGATGGAAGAGGCGCGCGAGATGGTCACCTCCATGAAGGTGCGCGTCGCAGCGCTCCGTGAAAAGGGGGAGTCTACCGAGCGGGCGTTGCGCCGCGTTGAGGGGCTGTGCACCGACCTCGCCAACCGCATCACGTCCCGCACCACGGAACTGGAAGGTTCCGGCGACGAGCGCACCCGCCTCTTGGCCGCGATAGCTGAAGGTGAGGAGGCGCTGCGCGCAGTGGCCAAGCAGCAACTGGCGAGCGAGCAGGCGCTTCTGCAGGTGAAGGACAGGTACGAGGCCGAAGCCGCCAAGGTTCAAGAGGAAGAGGCGCTGCTGAAAGGGATGCGCGCCGATGCCGTCGCCGTGAGGGAGCAGTTGAACGCCAAAAGCCTGCGCCTCACCGAGGTGAGCATGCGGCTCTCCCACTTGGAGGAGACCCTCAAGGAGAAGCACCGCATGGAGATCGCCGATGCGCTGCTCAACTACTCCAAGGTGGAGTGGGACGAGTTTGAAAGCAACAAGCGCCAGGCGGAGCTGCAGAAGATCATCAACGAGATGGGCGAAGTGAACCTCATGGCCATCGAGGAGTTTAAGGAGATGGAGGAGCGCTTCTCTTTCCTCTCGAGCCAAAAGGATGACCTCGAGGAGTCGATGAACGCCTTGCAGAAGGCGATCCAGCGCATCAACCGCACCACGAGAAAGCGTTTCCTGGAGACCTTCCAACTGGTGAACGAGAAATTCCAGCAGATCTTCCCGCGTCTGTTCTGCGGCGGGCACGCCGAGTTGCGCCTGACCGACGAGGAGGATCTGCTCAATACCGGTATGGAGATCGTGGTGCAGCCTCCGGGCAAGAAGCTGCAGAACGTGTCGCTTTTGTCGGGTGGCGAGAAGGCGCTGACCGCGGTCGCGCTCATCTTCTCCATCTTTTTGATCAAACCGTCGCCGTTTTGTCTGCTGGACGAGGTCGACGCGCCGCTCGACGACGCCAACATCGGCCGGTTCAACGACATGGTGCGCGAGATGAGCGCCAACTCGCAGTTCATCATCATCACCCACAACCGTGCCACTATGGCCGTTGCGGACACCCTGTACGGCGTCACCATGGAAGAGCCCGGGGTTTCCAAGCTGGTGTCCGTGCGCCTGAACCGCTAAAAGAAAGACGGCCTGCTGTAGGGGCGGATAATCATTCGCCCAGCACATGCCCCTCTTTTCACTGCGAGAAGTGAGGGGGGCGTTACCAAGACTAAGGACGCATTTTTTGCCGTAGGAGCTTGACGTGCCCTTCAAGAGACTGTTGACTACATTGGTTGAATCCGTGCCCGGTGGCAGTGGCGCCATCTTGGCTGACTGGGAAGGGGAAGCCGTCGAGCAATTTTCCCATGGCGACCCCTTCGAAATGAAGGTAACCGCCGCCCATTGGGGCATCGTCCTTACCCTGCTCAAAGGGGTGCACGAGAAGTTTTCAGCCGGAGGCGTCCGGGAAGCCGTCGTCAGCACCGAGGAGCAATACGTTGTCGTGGGGGCCGTCGGCGACGACTATGCCCTGGTGATGACCATGGACCGCCAAGCCCTGCCGCTGCTGGCCCTGAAGAGGTTCCGGGACACCGTGCAGCTTCTGCATAAGGAGATTTATTAATGGCCGAGGAAAACAAGAGCTTTTTCAAAGGTCTTTTTAAAAAGCTCGGGATCGGTGCGGCTGAGGAGCCTGCCGAGACTCCCGAGGAACAACCGTCCCAAGGAGTGGAGCAGCAGGAGCCGCAGCAAGAGGCTCCCACCTCGCTACAACCTCCCGTTGCCGAACCTCCGGCACCGGCGCAGTCTGCTCAGCCTGTCCTCACGCCTGTCCCCGAGCCTCCCGCTCCGGCCCCGCGTCAACTGTGGACCGAGCCCGCCGCCCCGGCGCCCGCCCCGGTCTCCGAACCTGCCGAACAGGCGAAACCCAGCTTCTTCGACCGCCTCAAGCGCAGCCTCAGCAAGACCCACGAGACCATCATCGGTCGGGTCGACACCCTTTTGCTCGGCAAGAAGGAGATCGACACCGATACCCTCGAGGAACTGGAAGAGATTCTGATCACCGCTGACCTCGGCGTGAAGACCACTGTCGACCTGATCCGCACCCTGGAGCAGCGCCTCAAGCGCGACGAGCTGCAGGACGGTGCCGCGCTGAAGAGGGCGTTGAAGGAAGAGATTCAGCTGCGCCTCCTGGAGCATCATGCGCCTCTCGTGGTGACCGGCAAGAAGCCCTTCGTCATCATGGTTATCGGCGTGAACGGCGTGGGCAAGACCACCACCATCGGCAAGTTGGCCGCACGCTACGCCGGTGAAGGACAGAAGGTCCTCTTGGCCGCCGCCGACACCTTCCGTGCTGCCGCCGCTGAGCAGTTGGAGACCTGGGCCAAGCGCGTCGGGGCCGACATCGTGCGCCACAAGGAAGGGGCCGACCCCTCCGCAGTGGTTTTCGATGCCTGTAAAGCGGCTATCGCGCGCGGCACCGATGTCCTGATCATCGACACCGCCGGCCGCATGCACACCAAGGTCAACCTGATGGAGGAGATGAAGAAGATCCGCCGGGTCCTCACCCGCGAGATCCCGGACGGGCCGCACGAAACGCTGCTGGTCCTTGACGCCGCAACCGGGCAGAACGCGCTCTCCCAGGCGAAGCTCTTCAAGGAGGCGGCTGACGTCACTGGGGTGGTGCTGACTAAGCTCGACGGTAGCGCCAAAGGGGGGATCGTTGTTGCGGTAAGTCATGAATACGCTCTCCCGGTCAGATTCATTGGCGTGGGGGAGTCCGTGGAAGACCTTCGGGCCTTCGATCCGGTCCAGTTTGTAGACGCGCTTTTCCAATGATAGCCTTGACTTTTGGGTACTTATCGCATATGATTTTGCCGCAAAAGGTGAAATAATGAGTGCTGAGCTGTTTAATGAGCTTGAAGGGCGGATAAATTCTCTAATTAATGTCGTGGGAGAGTTGAGGCTTGAGAACGACAAACTGAAAAAAGAGAATTCCCGACTTCATGAAGAAAGGGTCGGTTTCAAGGCCCGCATAGATGAAATATTGAAAAAGTTGGAAGGGGTCTGACCGCTTGATCGCCACGCACAGCATCAGGGTCCTGGGGCGAGAACTCCAGGTAAAGAGCGTTGCGACACCGGAGCACGTGGCGCAAGTAGAGGCTCTGGTCAACGAGAAGCTGGCGGAGGCGGAAGCCAAGGTCAGTGGTGCAGATACCCAACTGGTAGTGATTCTGGCGTTGATGAATTTGGCTGAAGCCTGCCTGGACGCCCGGAAGCAATTGGAAGAAGAGCAGCGCACCTGCAGCGAGCGGGTCGCGGGGCTTATAGAACGGCTGGACCGGCAACGGCTTTAGAGTTTCAGGTCTCTTGCGGGAGATTCAACATATAGCTGACTGGTTGTACGGTTGCAAAGCTTTGCCAGAACCTAGCGTGGAGAAGCTGTTTCTCCCCGTTTGCTGATAGTAGCCTAAGACGTTAAGCAGCATGTCCAGGGTTTAATGGCTGCATTTACATAAAGTTCAAATTTGGCGCTTCATTTGAACGCGGCCCACTCTATCAAAACCTGTCAACGCAACACCCGTCACACCCATCAGTACTCCCCCACCAGAGCACCTGTCTCAACGGGCGGCCTGCCGTCCATCTTCTAAAAAACAATGGAATAAAAACGTTATGCCCAAGCGTGCCCATAGAGCCGCGACCCTTGCCCGACGCCGCGAGCTGTCCAAGCCGCAGGTGGCGTCGCTAAGCCTGGCACTGCAGCAGCGTTTCCTGAGCCTGCCCGAGTATCAGGCCGCCAGGACGCTGGTGCTGTATGCGCCGATCCACCACGAAGTGGACACCGCGGCGATCGCTGTTGCGGCCTTGGCATCCGGAAAGAAGTTGCTCTACCCGGCGGTGGTGGGGGACGATTTGAAGTTTTGTCAGGTGGCGGCTCTCACGGAGCTGGCACCGGGCAGGTATGGCATTCCCGAGCCGGCAGGGGAGGGGTGCAATCCGGCGCAGGCGGACCTCATCGTGGTACCGGGAGTGGCCTTCGATCTATGCGGGCGCCGCATCGGTTACGGCAAAGGGTATTATGACAGGTCGCTGCACCGTCTGGAAGGAAGCGGGAAGCTGGTGGCATTTTGCTACGACTTCCAACTGCTTCAGGAGATAGCCGGCGAGCCGCACGACGTGACGATGGATTTGATCGTCACCGAGAGTCGGGTGGTTCGCGTTAATAAACATATATGTGAGGGGGAGCAACGGTGAAAATCGACATAACAATTGCCATATTGCTGGTACTTATCGCGGCCGCTGTCGGGTACGTGATAGGCAACGTCCTGCGCAAGAAACGCTCGGATTCGCTGGTGGGCGATGCCGAGACCTTGGCCGCCAAGATGATCGAGGACGCGAAGCGTCAGGCTGAGGTCGTCGCCATGGAGGCAACCGTCCAGGCAAAGGACGTGGTGTACCAGGCAAAGGAAGAGCTGGAAAAGCAATTTGAACAAGAGAGCCGCGAGAAGCGTCGAGACCTGCAGGCCCTGGAGAAGAGGCTGCAGCAAAAAGAAGAGAACCTCGACAAGAAGACCAACCTGTTCGACCAGCGCGACTCTGACTTCTTGAAAAGGGAGCAGGCGCTTGCCGTGCGCGAACAGTCTCTGGTCAACAAGGAACAGGCGCTGGCCCAGAAGGAAGAGAAGCTGGACGCCCTGGTGGGCGAGCAAAAGGCGAAGCTGGAGCAGATTGCCGGTATGACTGCCGCCGAGGCCAAGAAGTTCCTGATGGACTCCATGGAAGACGAAGCGAAGCTCGACGTCGCCAAGTTGATCAAGGTGATGGAGGAAGAGGCCAGGGAGACCGCAGACAAGAAAGCCAAGGAAATCCTTGCTCTTGCCATGCAGCGTTATGCCGGCGAGTACGTTGCCGAGCGCAGCGTTTCCGTCGTGACCCTCCCCTCCGACGAGATGAAGGGCCGCATCATCGGCCGCGAAGGGCGTAACATCAGGGCCCTCGAGGCTGCCACCGGCATCGACCTCATCATCGACGACACCCCCGAGGCGGTCATACTTTCCGGTTTCAATCCGGTCAGAAGGGAAGTCGCCAAGCTGTCGCTGCAAAAACTCATCGCCGACGGCAGGATCCACCCGGGCCGTATCGAGGAAGTGGTCGCCAAGTCCCAGGAAGAGATCGAACAGGCCATGAAGGAAGCAGGCGAACAGGCTGCCTTCGACCTCGGCGTGCACGGCATCCACCCGGAGATCCTGAAGCTCATCGGCCGGTTGAAGTACCGCACCTCCTACAGCCAAAACGTCTACCAGCACTCGCTGGAAGTCGCTTTCCTGTGCGGCATCATGGCGGCGGAACTCGGTATCAACGTGAAGCAGGCCAAGAGGGCCGGTCTTCTGCACGACCTCGGCAAGGCGGTCGACCACGAGATCGAAGGATCCCACGCCGTCATCGGCGCCGACATCGCCAAGAAGTACGGCGAATCCCCGAAGATCGTGCACGCCATCATGGCGCATCACGAGGACGAGAAGCCGGCAACGGTTCTTGCCGTCCTGGTGCAGGCTGCCGACGCACTCTCCGGCGCTCGTCCGGGCGCCCGCCGCGAGATGATGGAAACCTACGTGAAGCGTCTGGATGACCTGGAGAGAATCGCTACCTCCTTCGACGGTGTCCTCACTTCTTTCGCCATCCAGGCTGGTCGCGAGATCCGCGTCATGGTGTCGAGCGAGCAGGTAACCGATGACCGCGCACTGGTTCTGGCCAAGGATATCGCTAAGAAGATCGAGACCGAGATGACCTACCCGGGCCAGATCAAGGTCAACGTGATCAGGGAAACCAGGGCCACTGAATATGCCCGTTAAGCTTCTCTTTATTGGGGACGTGATCGGTAAGCCGGGACGGGAGGCGCTCTCCCGCGAACTGCACCGCATCGTGGACCGGCACATGGTCGACCTGGTGATTGCCAACGGCGAGAACGCCGCCGGCGGCTTCGGGCTGACCGAGGAGACCGCGCTGGACCTGTTCAAGTGCGGCGTGCAGATGATCACCTCCGGCAATCACATCTGGGATAAGAAGGATGCCCTCGAATACATAAAGCGCGAGGACCGCATCGTCCGCCCCGCCAACTACCCCGAGGGCACGCCGGGTAAAGGGACCACTATCGTAAAGACTCCGGGTGGGATCAAGATCGGCATTCTCAATCTCGAAGGGCGGGTTTTCATGAACAACCTTGACTGCCCGTTTCGTTGCGCCGATCGCGAGATCGCAAAGCTGAAAGAAGAGACGCCGATCGTCTTCGTTGACTTCCATGCCGAGGCCACCAGCGAGAAGGTTTCGCTGGGGTGGTATCTGGACGGAAGGGTGGCCGCGGTTATCGGCACCCATACCCACGTGCAGACCGCCGACGAGCGTATCCTCACCGGCGGCACCGCCTACATGACCGATGCCGGCATGACCGGCTCTTTCGACTCTGTCATCGGAGTGAAGAAGGAGGAGGCGATCCAGAAGTTCGTCACCCAGCGTCCCTCGAAGTTCGAGGTGGCCAAGAAGGACATTCGGATCAATGCCGTTGCCATTGAAGTCGATGAAAAGACCGGCCTTGCACTTAACATCGAACGCATCAACATAGCCTGCGGCTAGGCTTAAGATTCTATGGGATGACTGCCCCACCGAAGCCTCGTGCTAACGTGGAGCTTGGCCACCGAAGCCTTGTGCGGAGGTGGCTGAAATAAATCTGGAGGGAAAGTGATGACCGTTGCAGAGCAGATGGAGATTATCAAGAGGGGCGCCGTAGAAATCCTGGTGGAGAAAGAGCTGGTTGAGAAGCTCGAGAAATCCGTCAAGACCGGCGTGCCACTCAAGATCAAGGCCGGTTTCGACCCGACCGCGCCGGACCTGCATCTGGGGCACACCGTGCTGCTGCACAAGATGCGTCAATTCCAGAAGCTCGGCCACGAGGTGCACTTCCTGATCGGCGACTTCACTGGCATGATCGGCGACCCGACCGGCAAGTCCGAGACCCGCAAGGTTCTTACCCGCGAAGATGTCCTCAAGAATGCGGAAACTTACAAGGAACAGGTTTTCAAGGTTCTCGATCCCAAGCTCACCAAGGTGGTGTTCAACTCGGAGTGGCTCGGCAAAATGACCGCGTCGGACATGATCGGTCTCGCCTCTAAGTACACTGTTGCTCGTATGCTCGAGCGCGAAGATTTCAGCAACCGCTTCTCGAACCAATTGCCGATCAGTATTCACGAGTTCATGTATCCGCTGGTGCAGGGCTATGACTCTGTGGCACTTAAGGCCGACGTGGAGTTGGGCGGCACTGACCAGAAATTCAACCTCCTTGTCGGGCGTGAGCTCCAGAGGGAGTGGGGGCAGGCGCCGCAGTGTGTCATTACCGTGCCGCTTCTCGAAGGTCTCGACGGCGTCAACAAGATGAGCAAGTCCCTTGGCAACTACATCGGTATCAATGAACCGGCCGACCAAATCTATGGCAAGGTGATGTCCATCTCCGATGAACTGATGGTTCGTTACTACGAGCTGTTGAGCGACCTCACAATGGCCGAGTTCGAGCAGTTGAAGGCCGACTTGAAGAGCGGTGCGTTACATCCGATGGAAGCCAAGAAGCAGTTGGCCCGCGAGATGGTCACCCGGTACCACGGTGTTGAGGCTGCAACTCAAGCGGACGAAAACTTCGTCAAGCGTTTCAAGAACAACGAGACCCCGGACGAGATGCCCGAATTCTCCCTCAACGCGGAGGGGGAGAAGGTCCTCCTCTGCAAGGTCCTGGCAGAGGCGCAGCTGGTCAAGTCAAACAGCGAAGGTCGCCGGTCCATCCAAGGGGGCGGTGTAAAAATCAACGGTGAGAAGATCTCCGATGAGAACCTGGAGATTGCCTGCAGTGGTGAATACATCATCCAGGTAGGCAAGCGTCGCTTTGCCAAAGTAGTTTACGCCTAAAGTTTCAAAGGCCGACACCGATAAAGAGGGGGCGATGCGAAAGCATCGCCCCTTTGTTTTTTGTTTAGAAGATCCCGGTCCACGGATGTCCACCGGGTCCACCAGTGTTCACAGAATGGCGGTCCTTAAGGCATTACAGCCGCTTCGCTCTGGTTAACAAAAACAAACAACAAACCCGTTGACGCGGGGGAGGGCATTTGTTATAACCACCATCCGCTGACGACGAGGCAACAAAGTTCGGCAGCGGCAAACAAAAAAGCATTGACAGTCGAATTCGTCTTTGCTATAAAGTTTGGCTTCGCAGTAACGACGTTCTTTGCAACCGAATAGATGAACCGGCAGGAAGAAGGGCCACAGTAGCACCTAGCGGTGTTCTGGCAGTCTTTCGGGTGCGATCCTCGGATCAAACCACTGCAAAATGCCTCGAAAGTTTTTTGAAAGAAAATCTTGACAGGCTGATCCGGTTCAGGTAGGGTGCTGAGTCTGTCGCAAACGGCGGCTTGGTCTTTGAAAACTAAATAGTAGACGAAACAGCAATTGCGAGTTTCAAAAAATGT
>NZ_JAEMHK010000014.1 GCF_016458235.1 Geomonas propionica
TTTTCGCAGGCGTAAGGACCGGTAAACGAACAGAACGTTGGTTACGTCTTGCTGAAGATTAGCGCTAATCGGCTAAAATCATAGGCTCCCGATGTTTCTCAGGTCGGAGGTCTTAAGCCGCGCTTGACGCGGCGGTCGTTTCGCTTTTTGAACTCCTTTTGATACTCTTCGATTCTTTCCTTGGTTGCCTCAAGCACCATTTCCTTTCGGCCCTTCAACTCCAGCAGGTAGACGAGAAGTTCGTTATGGAAGGCGGTGTCGAAACCTCCTTTAACCACTACCGACGCCTCGTCGTTTTTCGATAGTCCTCCCTCCGTGAGGTTTGCCGACCCAATAATTGCGGTGAATTTGCTGGAGGTTCTGAAATAATAGACCTTGGTGTGAAAGATCGAGCCTTTCTTTTCACAGAGGTAGAGCTTAGCCCCCCTGTGCTGCGAGACTAAGTCAAGCAACTCAGTGAGGGCCTCCGGCGTGGTGTTCCACTCGTTCAGGCTGGCGTAGATTTCCACCGGGACCCCACGCTCTAAAGCAGAGATGAGTTGCGATTTGATTAACCTGATGCCATTGGGTTTCCAGTAAGCCGCACAGAGGATGATAGATTCTGCGTCAGTTCCGGCCTTGGCGAGTACCTCTTCATGACTGTGTCCCTTGTTCAGGCTGTTGCTCACAAACTCTATGGAATCCATTTAGCAGTCTCCTTCATGGGGAATAGCAGTTTACTGGGGCTGATAAAGGCTAGAGGGGGGGCGTCCATGTATTGTGGGCTAATATTAGCAAGAGGGACGTGTTGAGATTTTAACTTCTTTCTCTGTTGCGTCTGCAAATCTCAGAATCTCAGCAACGTCCCCTAGTGCCCTAGTGCCTCTCTACCTTGCGATTTTAAGTAAATTTCAAGTAAGTCTTACTGTCAAATCTGTTCTACAACACTAACGCCGAGAGCGCAGCGTCGTGACCGCTGTCGCGCTTGTGATCTTTTGCCGTCAATCCCCGGTATCGGTGCCATGGCGCTTGCCAGCGGCTTCTTTTAAGATTTTTTCAAATCGTTATTGTCTGTGTGACAATCATTGCAAATATCATCTTTAAAATATGATGCAGGGAAGAACGACTTACATTTTTGGCACTTTATAAGTTTGTATCGTAAATACAACCACATTTCATTCCAGTATTCACTGTCTGATTCTTTCATCAACAGTGTTTCCTTCACCTCGTTCTTTTTTAAGGCAAATACAGCTTGGAAATAGGCGCCATTTCTGAGGTGATGCCGCAACGAAATGAGGTATGTAATTCTTGCGTTCGCAATTAGCGAACCGAACATAGTAACGTATATAAACTTTTTCGCACTAATTCTTGTCAAGTTCATTACTTTAAATGCAGTAGGGTCAATAATAAATAAAACTTTTGATATCAGTCCAATTTGATCAAACCAATACAGCAAAAAATAAAATACAGCTAAAATTAGAGACAAAAAGGAAATGTAGGTCAGGCATTCGGCAAATACCCACTGTTCTTCAATCTCCTTTCTGGCATCTTTGTCGAGAAGCAGCCAAAACATTGGCCAGAAAAAAATTGACTTAATTCCATATCTTGAATTGGGATATGCTTCATAAGCTCTAAGAATATTTCCGAGCAAAGTTGGCATTTCCGCTTGGTAACGCGGCACTCGTTCAGTTGGAATTTCTTTTATTGGAAAGCGGAGCAATTTGCCATTGATAACTTGTCGCTTTATCTGATCATTAGTCTGATCATAGACTGTTTGAAGATGTGTGATTTTTTTTTGTAATCGTGAAATGCAAAATTTTCTCAGAAATTCCGGCCAAAACCAGTACCCTTCGTAGAATCTTAAAATATGTTCTCCAATAAAGATACAAAATAAACCTACAGCAATTGAAAAGAAGATATAAAATTCAAAGTTACTACCTAGTCTGTAAGGAAACACACACTCGTACACTGGAGCTATAGCCAGCGATGCGAATGAACCCGGGATAATTATTCGCAATAAAAAAGGAAAGCCAAAACTGAAAAATGATTTCATGTACGCCCTCGTTGTTATTTCTTAGGAGGTGACGGAGGGACATCGTCTTCACCTCCAGGATTTACGCAGCAAACAGCGCTTTCAACGCCTATGACTTTTATTACCAAACCTGCGGTAATTTCTGGGTGTAACTTTACCAGCGCCCTGTGCTCACCAATAGCTTTTATTGGTTCTGTCAAAATTATGCGTTTTCTATCAATTTCTACGCCGCACTCTTTTAAATTATTGGCAAGTTCTAGGTTAGTGATAGAACCGAATAATTTGCCATGCTCTCCTGCTTTATGCTGCACAGTTATCTGTATAGCTTCAATTTTAGCTGCGAGTACTTTTGCTGCATCGAGGACTCGTTTCTTTTTATACTCTAAATGTCTTTTAGCGTGTTCAAGAGCTTTTGCGTTCTTTGTATTTGCTTCAACTGCAAATCCCTTAGGAAGTAAATAATTTCTTGCATAGCCTGGTGCTACTTTAACGATATCGCCAATTCTCCCAAGTTCCTCAATGTTCTCCTTTAGTATAACTTTCATTGCTCCTCCGTTCATATTGAAATTCTAATTTGTTAGGGGTGCTAAGGGGACGTTGTTGAGTTGATTGACTTGGCGGGGTAAAAGCAAACAACTTCCGCCTGCCATACCTTCGCCATATGGCCCCATCGTCACATGACCACCAATCTCGGCTATCAATATCCATATTCGAGACTGAGAACTTTGCTCACGCGGCCGCCTTTAAAACAAACACCTTGCATGAACTCATTGGGACCAAAGTTGTACAACCAAATCTCTCGGCAGTCTCTGGCGCCACCTGATCGAGTTGCCGGCTGTGCGCATTTTTCTAAGACCTCTCCCCTTGTGTCGCCTTTCGTCGCTATACCGTTACTGCACCTGCACGCTTCAAAGACGTTCATCCGGGTGTTGCCATTTGCTGCATTCATAGCAATCAATGCGACATTTTTCGGTGGGGCGGCGTGTTGTGGTGCAACCGGTGCCGGAGATGCCTGTTCAGGGGACAACGGTGAACCCTGCTGCAAACCTTGCTGGTATGCAGCCTGAATAGGTGCCTGTTCAGCACGGGGTGCTTGGTATCTTGCCGGGACGATAACGACCTCGTTCCCGTTCTTGTCGGTGTAGTGTTCGTAACCGGCTGAATCTGTCTGTTTCTGAGCCTGCTGGGCGTCCCCCTCTCTCCCTCTCTCCCTCTCTCCCTCTCTCCCTCTCTCCCTCTCTCCCTCTCTCCCTCTCTCCCTCTCTCCGATTGGTCTGAAAACCGACTGCTTGGGACACATTTGCTTACTTCAAAAAAAATGGAGAATTGCCTCTCCATCTTTCTCGAAGGGCTACCCCATTGTGGTTGATTGTTTTTTAAGTTGGCGAAGCAATAACCATGTGCTCATCATCACGCCAAGAATGGACCCAACTCCGGTAGAGAACTCGTATGTTAACCGAATTTTCTTCAATTCCCGAACGGGATAGAACACTCCAGTGCCCTCTTCGATAATGTTTAGTTCGTATTGCATTACTCCTAGCACATCCTGTGGCATAATGGATTGCGTTGGGCTACTACGGGGAGGGTAAATAATTTTTTGACTATAATTTGGTACTCCAAGTTTCTCGCTTGTCACCTCCTTCCAATCAGAAAGGACAATGTCATAAGAATACGGTACCTTTTTTGTGATTTTTTTGTGTATTAATATCGGCCTCCCAGATCCATCCATGACAGCCATTTTTAAATTTTGACGCCTGAGCTTGGAGGGAGGATCAGTGGCGAGGTGGTTTTCGGGAAGTTCCACTTCTTTCCATGCATATTGGGGTACGATTTCGTCATAAGTCACCGTTCTTTTTGGTAATACATGATCTAAGGTGATAGATAGAATTAGCGCCAGCGCACCACAGAGCAGTGGTGACAGAGCTATACACTCCTTTATTAAGCCCTCTTTTAAATATTTCATTGTGAATCCAATTTGCTATTCAGTAGCAGCCCGCAGTGTCCGATGTTTCAGCAATTGCTTATTAAGCGGGTCACACTATAAGATGTCTTTTGAGGCAAGTCAAACGGGAATGACTGCCATGCTGGAAGATCGACTGATCCAGTCACACGCAGGCTTGGAACACCGACGACCTCCCAGAGCGGGGAGGGGGGCGGGGCTTTGTGGTAAGAGTGGGGTCAGGGGGCGAGAACTGCTCGCGTGGGGACGAAAGAAGGGGCGAATGATTATTCGCCCCTACAGGGTCATGCGTACTGGCCTCAGCGCCCCACAGTGTACCAGGTCCCCCTGCCGTTGCCGTGCTGCAGGAGGTGCCCTTGCTGCACCAGTTGGCGGAAGTGAAGCTTGGCCGTGTTCCGGTTCAGACCGAGCAGTTCGACCGCATCGGAGATGGTGACCCTGCCACGCTCCCTGGCAATTGCCACCAGTCGCTCCGCCACCGGCGACATCCGCTCCAGGAGATTCTCGCGTTCCACCTTGTAGAGGAGGGCGTCCTTCTGCCTCTTCAGGCTCTGCAGGAAGAACCGCACCCATGGGTCGAGGTTCTCTTTCTCGCTGCGGATCTCGCGCTGCGCCTGCCGAAGCGCGCGGTAATAAGCATCCTTATTTTCCTCGATCACCCGCTCAAGCGAGCTGTAGGGGACGTAGCGGTAGCCGCTCCGGGTCAAGAGGAGGGTGGTGAGCACCCGGGAGAGCCGACCGTTGCCGTCTTGAAAGGGATGGATGGCGAGAAAGTGCACCGTGAAGGCCGCGACGACCAACAGCGGATGGAGTTCCCGCTCCGAGAGTGCACGGCGAGTCGCCTCGATGAACTCCGCCATGAGCTTCGGGGTGTCGAAGGGAGAGGCTGTCTCAAAGATGACGCCCAGGCTTTTGCCGTCAGGATCGAAGGCCTCGACGTTGTTGGAAAACTTCTTGTATTCCCCGCGGTGGGTCAGGTCCTTGCCGCTGTACTTGAGGAGAATACCGTGCAGTTGCTTCACGTGGTTCTCCGTGAGCGTGATCTGCTCCCAGGAATCGAAAACCACTCCCATGGCCTCGGCGTAGCCTGCGACCTCTTCCTCGTCTCGGGAGCGGAAGGAGTTCACGTCGAGGTTGGCGAGAAGAAGCTCCACCTGATGGTCGGAGAGCTTCGCCCCTTCGATCCTGGTCGAGGAACCGACCGATTCGATGGTGGCGACGCGGCGCAGCGACTGCAGCACGTCCGGCGCAAGTTTGCCCAGAAGTTCCCAGCGTCCCTTGAACTCGTCCAGTTCCGCAACCAGATTCAGCACACTTGCGTCGATAGTTATGCTTTCCAGTCTGATCATATCCCTCTCCACCCGTAAATATACCCATAAATACCCAAAAGAACAACGAGGATTCTCGCACGGTAAACCCCAAGTCCGTATCATGTAAGCGTGGTCGGGTCGAATGGGCGGTATTAGGGCGCAGTTGTTTTTCAGGAACGCGCTACAGACGCGATTTGGGACGGAAGCTTCTCAGAAGCCGTGCGAGGAAGTTGACTGGGAGATGCGGGATGGGATGAACGAAAGTAGGGGCGAATGATTATTCGCCCCTACAAGGTCATGCGTTTAGGTAATGGCGGAAGCACATGGGAATCGAACCCACCAGGGAAGTTTCTCACCCCCCTCACTGGTTTTGAAGACCAGGCCGCCCACCAGCGACGGTGGTGCTTCCTCATTCGTTTCTGTCGTACTTGTTTAAAACATCTCCAACCTTTAGTCAATATGTAAATTCGAATGTAATTCATTGGGCTCGGTCTGATCGAGCTGACCTACATCTTTCATATTTGTGCCCGGTATAAATTGTATTCGTTATTGCTAATACTTATCACACTCTCACTACCCCGCTCACCCTTGACAAACCATCGTGTTTTCTGTATAGCTTGGCATGCTTTACCACCCAATCTCTGAGGGGGAGAAATGATCCTGCTTGCCAACATCCTCTTGGCCCTTGCGAAGATCGTCGAGTTGGCCAGTGGTCTTTTAACCGTCTATAAGTACATACTGCTCGCGAGCGTCATCATCTCCTGGGTCAACGCCGATCCTTACAACCCCATCGTCAACTTCATCTACCGCGTGACGGAGCCGGCTCTGCGGCGCATCCGCCGCTACATGCCGGACACCGGGATGCTCGACCTCTCGCCGCTGGTCCTGTTCGCCCTCATCTACCTGGTGCAGATCATCGTCTTCGACACCGCCTATACCTACCTGATGATCTTCAGTACCCAGCTCAAAGGAGGGGGAACCCTGTGAAAATATCTCCGATGGACATCCAGCAGCAGCAGTTCAAGGGAAAGATGCTGGGCGGCCTCGACCCCGAGGACGTCGATAGCTTTCTGCAACTGGTTGCCGGCGAGATGGAGGAGCTGATCAGGGAGAACAACGACCTGAAGGAGCGCTTAAACCGTAACGCGACCGCGATGGCCGAGATGGAGGCCCGCGAATCGCAACTGCGAGAGACCATGCTCGCGGCCCAGCGCATCACCGAGGAGATGAAGGCGAACGCCCAGAAGGAGGCGCACCTCATGATCTCGGAGGCGGAGCTGAAGGGAGAGCGCATCATCGCGGACGCCGAGAACAAGCTGGTGCAGTTGAACAACCAGATACAGGACCTGAGAAGGGACAAGCTCCAGTTCGAGAGCGGCTTCAAGAACCTCCTGGATACCTACTACAAGTTGCTCGCGCTGGATAAATAATGAGCCAGGAGTCGGTGAGGGTTACCCAGACGCCGGAGGGGCTCATCTTTACGGTGCACGTGCAGCCGCGCGCCTCGCGCAGCGAGATCTGCGGCCCCAAGGAAGGCGAGCTCCGGGTCCGGCTCACGTCGCCGCCGGTTGACGACGCGGCCAACAAGCAGTGCGTGGAACTGATCGCGAAAAGCCTGGGCATCGCCAAGTCCAAGGTGAGCATCAAGTCCGGGTCCAAGTCCCGGCACAAGGTAGTGAGGGTGGAGGGGGTAGAGCAGGATGATCTCGACCCGCTATTCAAAATAAACAAGGAGCATCCATGAAGGCGAGAGACATTATGGTAACGGACGTGCCGTCCATCACCACCAAGACCACGGTGGCAGAGGCGGTCCGGATCATGAAGAGCAACTTCGGCGACGAGAGTTTCCTGAACGCGGCGCCGGGCCTGATCGTGGTCAACGAAAGGGGAGGGCTGGCAGGCATCCTGACGCCGCTCAGCATCATCACGGCCATCATGGACGGCGCGCCGGAAGGGAAATCCGACCCCGCTTTCTTCGGCTCTCTGTGCGACCGCATCAAGGATCTTCCCATCTCCGTCATCATGGAGCACCAGCCGATCTCGGTAACCCAGGACGCCAGCGTCAGCGATATAGCGCGGCTCTTCCTCACCCACCGCTTCCAGAGGGTGCCGGTGGTGGACGGCAAAAAGGTGGTGGGCCTCATCTACCGCTCGCGCCTGCTCTTCGCCATTTCCCATAGTCTCCAGGTTGCCCCTTGACAAAGATGGGGGCGGGTCTTTATATTAATCCTGCCCTTAGCCGTCTTATGGCTGGTGTCACAGTTTATTAGGAGGTAGCAAAGAAATGCCACTTTACGAGTATCAATGCAAAAGCTGCAATAATACCTTTGAGTTGCGCCAGAAGTTCTCCGACGCGCCCGCTTCCGAATGCCCCGCCTGCGGCGGCCCGGTCGAGAAGCTGATCTCCCAGTCTGGTTTTTCACTGAAAGGGGGAGGGTGGTACGGCGACGGTTACGGCACCACCAAGACTGCCGCACCCGCCTGCCCCTCCGGCGGAAGCTGCGCCGGCTGCCCCTCTGCCTCCTGATCGAAACCCACCAGGCCCCCGTTCGCGGGGGCCTTTTTTTGTCCCGTTTTCCGGCAAAGTCCTTTACAAAGACCCTCACTTTACTTATTATCGACAGCTTAAAACCTGATGCCGGTCGGGCCCGCGCGCCCGCACCGCGCCTGCATATTTCATTGAAAAGAGGGGTGCACGTTAATGGCGAAAATCATCGACGGGAAGGCCATCGCGGCGAAAATCCGCGCAGAGATCAGCGCAGAGGCGGCTCAGCTGAAGGAGAAGGGGATCGTCCCCGGTTTGGCCGTGGTGCTGGTGGGCGAGGACCCGGCCAGCAAGGTCTACGTCTCCATGAAGGAGAAGGCGTGCGCTGATGTGGGGATCTTTTCCGACGAGTACAAGCTCCCGGTGGAGACCAGCGAAGACGAGCTGTTGGCCCTGATCGCGAAGCTGAATGCGGACCCCAAGATCCACGGTATCCTGGTGCAGTTGCCGCTGCCCAAGCAGATCAACACCGAGCGCGTCCTCGAGGCGATCTCGCCGGACAAGGACGCTGACGGTTTCCACCCCTACAACGTGGGGCGCCTGGTGATCGGCAAGCCGCTCTTCCAGCCCTGCACCCCCTACGGCGTCATGGTGATGCTCAAGGAGGCGGGAGTGGAGCTTTCCGGCAAGGAAGTGGTCGTGGTGGGGCGCTCCAACATCGTCGGCAAGCCGGTCGCCTTCATGTGCCTGCAGCAAAACGCCACGGTGACCCTGTGCCACTCGAAGACGCGCGACTTGGCCGGCAAGGTGGCCCAGGCCGACGTAGTGATCGCGGCGGTGGGCGTGCCGGAGATGATCAAGGGCTCCTGGATCAAGGAAGGGGCGGTGGTCATCGACGTGGGCGTGAACCGCGTGGGCGAGAAAAAGCTGGTCGGCGACGTGGAGTACGCGGCCGCCAGCGAGCGCGCCTCGGCCATTACCCCGGTGCCGGGGGGCGTGGGGCCGATGACCATCACCATGCTGCTGCAGAACACGCTGGAGTCGGCGAAGCGCGGCATGTAGGAATGCTGACGGGGGCGCTGGGTTGGATGCGCCAGCTAGAAGCAAATCCCCCCTATCCCCCCTTCGCAAGGGGGGGACGTGAGGCGACGTGTTCCGCTAGTGGCCATCATTCTGCAATATTATTCAATGTGAGGTCTCGCTATGCGCGTTAAAAAGGCGGTCTTTCCGGTCGCAGGCCTGGGAACCAGGTTC
Organism: Geomonas propionica; assembly: GCF_016458235.1. Lineage (GTDB taxonomy): Bacteria > Desulfobacterota > Desulfuromonadia > Geobacterales > Geobacteraceae > Geomonas > Geomonas propionica. The sequence continues at coordinate 9,021 of NZ_JAEMHK010000014.1, forward strand.
CTGCCGGCCACCAAATCCACACCCAAGGAGATGCTGCCGCTCATCGACAAGCCACTGGTGCAGTACGTGGTGGAGGAGGCGGTAGCTTCGGGGATCGAACAGATCCTCTTCGTCACCGGCCGCGGCAAGAGGGCGATCGAGGACCACTTCGATATCGCTTTCGAGTTGGAGTCGCTGCTCTACGACAAGGGGAAGGACCACGAACTGCAGCAGGTGCGCCAGATCGCGGAGATGGCCAACATCTTCTTCGTGAGGCAGAAGGAGGCGCTAGGCCTTGGCCACGCCATCCTCTGCGCCAAGGATTTCGTGGGCGACGAGCCCTTCGCAGTCCTTTTGGGCGACGACATCATCGATGCCCAGCAGCCCTGTCTGGGGCAGCTCCTGGAGACCTACGAGACCTACCGCTCGCCGGTACTCGCCCTGGAGCAGGTCCCGATCGAGAACATCTCCTCGTACGGATGTGTCAAGGCGAACCACCTGGCCAAGCGCGCCTTCGAGGTGCTGGACCTGGTGGAGAAACCGCCGGTCGCGGAGGCGCCCTCGGACCTGGCCATCATCGGCCGCTACATCCTGACCCCGGGGATCTTCCCGATCCTGCAAAACCAGGAGCCGGGCAAGGGGGGAGAGATCCAGTTGACCGACGCCATCAAGACGCTCTCGCGCCAGGAGCCGATCTACGGCTGCCGCTTCGACGGCATTCGCCACGACTGCGGCGACAAGCTGGGCTTTTTGAAGGCAACGGTGGATATGGCGCTCAAGCGCGATGAGTTCAACGGGGATTTCGAGGCGTTTTTGAGGCAGCGCCTGGGCTGCTAGTGCAGCCGGCCGCTGCCGCTGCCGTAGTGGAAGAAGGCGATCAGTTTGAAGGTGTCGCCGGTGTACCCCTTGGGGAAGGAACCGACCGGTCCCAGGGCGTTCAGGGTGCGCAGCACCTCGTCGTCGAGGATCTTGCTCCCCGAACTCTCCAGCATGTCGACCCGGACGATCTCGCCCTTGCGGTTGAAGGTGATCCGGACCGGCGTGGTCCCCTCGATGCCGCGCAGAAGGGCCGCCTGCGGATAGTGCCACACGCCGTAGATCGCGTTTTCCAGGCGGCGTAAGAAGGAGCCGAAAAGGATATCGTCGGTGTTGAGGAAGCGGGTTTCCCCCTCCTCGACCTCGCTGCGGTACTTCTCCCGGTAGCTCTCCTCCAGGCGCGCCATCTTCGTGGCGCTGGGAAAGAGCTTGGCCCGGTCGGGAACCTGACCGGTCTTGGGCTTGAAGATCCCCTGGCCCGGAGTGACCGGCTCCTGGGAGGGTTGCACAGCCTGAGGTGAGGCCGGCTGTCTCGGCGCCGGGCGGCTCACCTGCGGCAGCGGTTTCGACCGGGGCAGCATCCGGTCCACCTCGTCCAGCCCCTTCGGTGCCGTCTCCTTGACAACACGCTGCGGTTTTTCCGCGTGCCGCTTGATCTCGGGCTTGGGCTCGGGCTTTTCCACGGGCTGGGGCTGCGGCTTCAGGTCGGGCAGCTCGGTGAGGTCGACCATGGTCGGTTCCGGTGCCGTTTTGGGTTGTCCTGGGGGGATTATCATGATAACAAGATATACCGCTACATGGACCAGTAGTGACAGCGCCAGCAGGTAGAGGAAGTTTTTTTCGATATATCTGTCGGACATGTAGCTCCACCCGCCGTTTCGGGTGTGGAATGGTCTTCACGCAAAGGGTTCCGCCCGTACGCTCCGCGTGATGGTAGAAGATCATCCGGCAAAATGCAAGGGGTTTGGGGGGCGCCCGGGCACCACGACGTTGCTAACTCCGCTGAACCCTTCCGTAAACATCCGCTCCTTGACCTAGGTCAACTTTTTTTCCCAATTCTCTAGTACTGTGAAGGCATCAAAATATCCGAGGTCACCATGCTCGTAGTGGTATGCGTTAAGCAGGTTCCCGACACAACGCAGGTACAGATCGATCCCGTCACCAACACCCTGATCCGCGAGGGTGTCCCCTTTATCGTCAACCCCTACGATACCCACGCGGTGGAGCAGGCGCTGCGCTTTAAGGACCGCTTCGGCTGCCGCGTGGCCGCCATCTCGATGGGGCCTCCCAACGCCGAGGCGACGCTGAGAAAGGCGCTGGCCCAGGGGGTTGACCGTGCGGTGCTCCTCTCCGACCGGACCTTCGGCGGCGCCGACACGCTGGCGACCAGCAAGGTGCTGGCCGCGGCCATCGAAAAGCTCGCCCAGGAAGAGGAGGTCGGGGTGGTGATCTGCGGCAAGCAGACCATCGACGGCGACACCGCCCAGGTCGGCCCCGGCATCGCCACCCGGCTCCACTTCTCGCAGCTCACCCTGGTGGACCGGGTCGACGAGCTCGATCTCTCCGCCAAGAAGATCCGGGTGAGCCGCAAGCTGGAGGGGCGCCACGAGCACGTGGAGGCGCCGCTGCCGGTGCTTTTGACCGTGGTGCGCGAGTTGAACCGGCCGCGCTACCCAACCGTCGCCATGCGCCTTGAGTCCGCCGACGCCCAGGTCGAGGTCTGGGACAACAAGGTGCTGCAACTCGACGCGAACGGCATCGGCCTGAAGGGCTCCCCCACCTGGGTGAGCCGCATCTTCTCGCCCGAACGGGCCAAGGGGGAGATGCTGGGGGACGGGGTGCACGACCCGGAAGGGGCGGCGCAGTTGCTGATCGACAAGATGCTGGAGAAGGACCTCCTGGCTCTCTAATTACATTACCAAGGGAAATGCAATGACCGATGCTGTGAAACCACCCAAGAAACCGCGCGGCAAGGCAAGGCTGCTGGAGAACAAGTGCATCGCCTGCGGGGCCCGCTGCCAGAGCGCCTGCCCGGTGGACGCGATCCAGATGAACGACGCCGGGGAGCCGATCATCGACGCCTCCCGCTGTATCGGCTGCGTCAAGTGCGTCAAGGTGTGCCCGGTGCAGGCGCTGGAGATGTCCTTCACCCCTGAAGAGCTGCGCATCCTGCAGGAGCTGGCGGCGGTGTCCGGCGGCGAGCCGGTTGAGGAGGACGCCGAGGAAGCGGCACTTAAGAAGAAGCTCGCCGCCTATTCCGGGGTCTGGGTCTTCGTGGAACAGACCGAGGGGGAGGCCGCCAAGGTCTCCTGGGAGCTTTTGGGTAAAGGGAAAGAGCTGGCACAGGCGCGCAAGTGCCCGCTGTGCGCCGTGGTGATGGGGGACGGGGTGGAGAAGCTCTGCGACCAGGCCTTCGGCTACGGCGCCGAGAAGGTCTATCTCATGGACGCGCCGGTTCTGCGCCACTACCGCACCGAGGCCTACCAGAAGAGCCTGTGCGCCCTGGTCGAGAAGTACAAGCCGGAGGTGATCCTGATGGGCGCCACCGGTCTCGGGCGCGATCTCGCTGGCGTGGTCGCCACCGTGATGGCCACCGGTCTCACCGCGGACTGCACCGGACTCTCCATCGACGACAAGGGGAACCTGATGCAGACCCGCCCGGCTTTTGGCGGCAACATCATGGCCACCATCGTCTGCGATAAGTTCCGCCCCCAGATGTCCACGGTGCGCCCGCACGTGATGCCCATGCCCGACTTCGACCCGCAGGCCAAGGGGGAGATCGTCCGGGAGCCGGTGCCGGTGGCCGAGGAGCAGGTCCTGGTCAAGGTGCTCGACATCCTGATGGACGGCGGCGGTTCCAAGGTCGACATCGCCGGGGCCGAGTTCATCGTCTCCGGTGGGCGCGGCATGATGGCCAAGGAGAACTTCTCCATGCTCGAGGAGCTGGCCCAAGTATTGGGCGGGGTGGTGGGCGCCTCTAGGAGCGCGGTCGACGCCGGCTGGATGCCCCCGGACCGCCAGGTGGGGCAGACCGGCAAGACGGTGCGCCCGAAGGTCTACATCGCCTGCGGCATCTCCGGCGCCATCCAGCACCTGGTCGGCATGCAGGACTCCGACGTGGTGATCGCCATCAACCGCGACGCCGAGGCCCCCATCTTCGAGGTGGCGAGCTACGGCCTCGTCGGCGACCTGTTCAAGATCATCCCGGCGCTGACCAACAAGCTGAGGGCCCTCAAGGCAGCCCGCTCCAAGGCGTGATCAACCTGAAAGACTAGTTGCGCGGCAGCGCCGCATTCCATAACGAGGTACCCCTATGATGCCGCAAACCGTTATTTTCACGACGCTCCTGGTCGCCTCGCTCCTCTTTTTCTGCTGGAGCGTGTACCGCCGCTTCTCGCTGGTCTACTTCGGCCAGCCGGAAGACAGGCTGGACCAACCGGCGCGCCGTCTTTCCGAGATGTTCCTGTACGCCTTCGGCCAGTTGCGCGTGCTGAGAAAGCCTTTCGGCCTGAACCACTTCGTGATCTTTTGGTCCTTCGTGATCCTGGCGCTTGCCAACGGCGAGTTCCTGGTCAACGGGGTCTTCCCGTCGGTGAGCCTCGCCCTGTTGCCGGAAGGGGTGCACCGGGTGCTCCTGTTCGCCTTCGACGTGGTGTCGCTGCTGACCCTGTTCGCCATCGCCTTCTCTTTCATCCGGCGGCTGGTGGTGAAGCCCCCCTACCTGGATAGCCTGTACGTGAAGGGGAGAAGCCCCGAGGCCTTCGCTATCCTATCCTTCATCGCGCTTTTGATGCTGGCTTACTTCGGCCTGCACGGCGCGCTGATCGCCCTCCAGACCGAGGGCAATTCCTCCGCCATGCCGGTGTCGAGCCTGGTAGGGGCCTGGCTTGGGCAGCACCCCTCCCTGATTCCGACCGTCTATCTCGTCTCCTGGTGGGTGCACGCCTTCGTGCTCTTCGCCTTCATCTGCTTTTTGCCGCACTCAAAGCACATGCACATCCTGACAGCGATCCCTAACTGCTACTTCGGGGCGCTCACCTGGCCCGCCACCCAGCCGCGGGAGAAGTTCGAGAAGGGAGCGGTCTACGGGGTAGGGGCCGTGGAGCGCTTCACCTGGAAGGACCTTTTCGACTCGTTCTCCTGCACCGAGTGCGGCCGCTGCCAGGCCGCCTGCCCGGCCACCAACACCGGTAAGGCCCTGAACCCGCGCCAGGTCGTGCACGCCATCAAGACCAACCTCATGGAGAACAGTCACGCGCTCCGGGAGGGGAGAAGCGGCACCCTGCCGCTCATCGGAGACGAGGGTGAGGGGACCAATACCGAGGAGGCCATCTGGGCCTGCACCACCTGCGGCGCCTGCATCGAGGCCTGCCCGGTGCTGATCGAGCAGATGCCCAAGATCGTCAAGATGCGGCGCCACCTGGTGGAAACCGAGTCCCGCTTCCCCGAGGAACTCTTGAACCTGTTCGAGAACATGGAACAGCGCTCCAACCCGTGGGGCATCGCCCCGGGCGAGCGTGCCAAGTGGGTTTCCACCCTGCCGGTGCAGCCGTTCGTCGCCGGCGAGACCGAGTACCTCCTCTACGTCGGGTGCGCGGGCTCCTTCGATTCCCGCGCCAAGCAGGTCACCGTGGCGCTCGCCACCGTGCTGAACGCCGCCGGCATCTCCTGGGGCATCCTGGGCAAGGACGAGAAGTGCTGCGGTGATTCGCTGAGAAGGCTCGGCAACGAGTACCTGTTCGAGAAGATGGCACTGGAGAACGTGGAAATTTTCCGCGAGCGCGGCGTCACCAAGGTGATCACCCTCTGCCCGCACTGCCTCACCACTTTGAAGAACGACTACCGCCAGTACGGCCTGGAGCTCGAGGTGGTGCACCAGAGCGAGCTGATCGCGGAACTCATCCGGAGCGGCCGCATCAAGCTGGACCGCAAGGACGACAGCCTGGGGCGGATCGCCTACCACGACCCCTGCTATCTTGGGCGCCACAACGACATCTTCGACGCACCGCGCACCCTCGTCGAGGCCGCGACCGGCACCGCCGCCGTCGAGGCGGAGCGCCACGGCAGGAACTCGTTCTGCTGCGGCGCCGGCGGCGGGCGCATGTGGATGGAGGAGTTCACCGGTGAGAGGGTGAACCACGCCCGCGTCGACGAACTCCTGGCCCAGAAGCCCGACACCATCTGCGTCGCCTGCCCATACTGCATGACCATGGTGGAGGACGGCCTCAAGGACAAGGGGGCGGGCCAGGTCCGGGTCAAGGACGTGGTCGAGGTGCTCGCCGAGGGGCTGTTGAGGAAGAACGCGTAAGGGTGGATTACTCCTCCCACCTGTAAGAGGGGGAGCGCACACCGTTCCTGTAGGGGCGAATAATATTCGCCCTCACCAGCCCTTTGCCCCTCACCCCGGCCCTCTCCCGAGGGAGAGGGGGATTGGACGGAAATGATGAAGAAGGCAATGAGCGCCACGAAAGCCTAAAAAGGAGGCTGCGGGCGGGAACCGATGCACCGTTAGTAGGCAAGGAAAGGAACTTCACCTGTCCCATTTCATCCGCATCAGCGCCAAGCTGCGCCCCTTCCGGGGCGCTGTCCTCTTTTTTTTACTCCTGCTGCCGTTCAGCGCCTACGGCGCGCCCACCGTCACCGTGGCCGCCGTGGGCGACATCATGATGGGGAGCGACTTCCCGACCTCGAAACTGCCCCCCCGCGACGGCCGGGAACTCTTCGCCGCGGTCGCTCCCTACCTGCGCCGCGCCGACCTCGCCCTGGGCAACCTGGAGGGGCCGCTGTGCAGCGAGGAAACGCCTACCAAACAGCCCCTTGCCGGGCGCCGCTACCTGTTCCGCACCCCGCCGTCCTACGCCCAAAACCTCAAAGATGCCGGCTTTTCCGTGCTCACCCTGGCCAACAATCACGCCCTGGACTTCGGCCGTGCCGGTCTCGAGTCGACCAGGAATGCGCTCAGCGAGGCGGGGCTACAGTTTTCCAGCAGGAAAGGTGAGATCGCCCGCTTCGACCTGCACGGCGTGCGCGTCGCCGTGATCGCGCTCTCCTTCGGCCCGCCGCCTCGCTCCCTCGTTTTTCCGGCACAGCCGCTGCAAGAGATCGCCCGTGCCTCCGCCGACTACGACGTGGTGATCCTCTCCATCCACGCCGGTGCCGAGGGGAGGGGGGCGCTGCACGTGGCTCCCGGGGAGGAGCGCTTTCTGGACGAGTCGCGCGGCGACTTGGTCCGCTTCGCCCACGATGCCATTGACCGCGGCGCCGACTTGGTGCTCGCCCACGGGCCGCACGTGCCGCGCGCCCTGGAGCTGTACCGCGGCAGGCTCATCGCCTACAGCCTCGGGAACTTCGCCACCTACGGCGGGGTGAGCGTCGCCGGCGAGAGCGGCTACGCGCCGCTTCTCAACGTGGAGCTGGCGGCGGACGGGTCCTTCTTGGGCGGGAGCATCGACTCCTTCCGGCAGTTCCGCTACACCGCCCCGCAACCCGACCCCAAGCGCCGCGCCCTGCGCCTGATACGCAGGCTCTCGGCCGATGACTTCCCTGAGTCGCCGCTGGTGTTAGGGGAGGGGGGGCGGATCACGGTAAAGAAATAGGATAACAACATCTAAATTCGGAGGTTCAATGTTCCTGATCGTGCAAAACGACCCGCTGTGCCCGGCTGGCGGACTGCTGCATCTGCTGAAGGAGTCCGGGTCCCCCTACCGCTGCCTGGCCGCTTACGCCGGTGAGCCCCTGCCCGACCCGGCCTCTTGCACCGGCATCGTGGTGCTTGGCGGGGAGATGGGGGTGCACGACACGGCTGACCACCCGCACCTTGCGCTGGTGATCGACTTCATCCGCGCGGCACTCACGACGAGGACGCCGCTTCTCGGTATCTGTCTCGGCGGCCAGCTCCTCTCCCACGCCGCCGGCGGGGTGGTGAGCTCCCCCTCGCCCCACCGCGAGATGGGGATCTGCCGGGTCGATGTGATCGCCGAGGGAAGCTCCGACCCGCTCTTCGCCGGTATCCCCAATCCTTTCGTCACCTTCCAGCTCCACAGCGACAGCTTCACCGTCCCCCCCGGCGGGACGCTTCTGGCCAGCTCCGGCGCCTGCCCTGCCCAAGCCTTCCGGCTACCCGGCTGCGTCTACGGCGTGCAATTTCACCCCGAGGTGGACCGCGCCATCGTCGACGCCTGGGACGGCCTGTTCTCACCCCGTGCCGACTACCTCTCCGGCTTCATCGCCGCCGAAACCGAGTTCAACGCTGCCTCCCGGGCCATCCTGGCCAACTTCATCTCCCTCGCTACGGGCGCCCGCCTGTCTTGAAATCCCAACCTTATATTGTAAAGTTCTAACGTTTCCCTTCCGGGCATCACGAGACCGCGCCCCCACCGGGGCGCCGGCCGGTCAATTCCCCCTCCGGAAGCGACAAAGGAGGTGCCGTGAAGCTTCCGTGGCCGGGAAAAAGCTCCCTCAAGTCCAGACTGATCACGTTCCTCCTCGGCTGCAACACGCTGCTGCTTCTTTGTCTCACCCTCAGTTTCATCTGCTACCACTTCTGCACCTCACCCCTCGCCGCCGCTTCACAATCCGCCTTCTTCGCGTCGCTCCAGTTCACCCTGGCCCTGCTCGGCTCGCTGGGGCTCGCCGCGCTGCTCTCCCAGCGCATCGACTGGACCATCTCTGAACCGATCCGGGACCTGAGCAGGAAGATGGAGATCGTCTCCAGGAGCCAGGATTACCGGGTCCGGGTGGAGCGCGCCGGCGAGGACGAGCTGGCGGTCCTGTTCGCCTGCTTCAACAACATGCTCGCCGAGATATCGGTCCGGGACGAGCGCCTCGCGCTGCACTCCGAGGAACTGGAGCTGGAGGTGGCGGAAAGGACCCAGGAGCTGTCGGAGGTGAACCGGCAGCTGGAGGCGAGCCTGGTGAGCGTGCGTGAGGCGATGCAGAGCGCCCAGTCGGCCAACCGCGCCAAGTCCGACTTCCTGGCCCAGATGAGCCACGAGATCAGGACCCCGATGTACGGCGTGCTCGGCATGACCGAGCTCCTGTTGGGGACCGACCTGACCAAGGAGCAGGCCCGCTACGTGGACACGGTGCGGCGCTCCGGGGAGGCGCTTCTCTCCATCATCAACAACATCCTCGATTTCTCCAAAATCGAGGCGGGGCGCATGGAGCTGGAAAAGATCCCCTTCGACCTGCACCAGTTGGCGTCCGACGCGGTCGCGGTCTGTGCCGAGGACGCGGCCAGGAAGGGTCTGGAGCTTACCCTGGCACTGGAGCAGGGGCTGCCGCGCATGTTCGTCGGGGACCCGGGGCGACTGCGCCAGGTGATGGTGAACCTCTTGGGCAACGCCGTGAAGTTCACCCTTAAGGGATCGGTACGCCTGTCCGTGGCGGTCGCCGAGTACCCCGCACAGGTGCGCTTCTGTGTCGAGGACACCGGTATCGGCATCGCCCCCGACGCGCAGCAGCGCATCTTCAACCAGTTCACCCAAGGCGACGAGTCGATGACCCGCAAGTACGGCGGCACCGGGCTGGGGCTGGCCATTGCCCGGCAGCTGACCGAACTTATGGGGGGCGCCCTGGAACTGGAGAGCGAACCTGGTCGCGGCTCCCGCTTCAGCTTCACCGCCAGGCTCGACCTTCACGAGGAGGCGCCGCGCCCTGAACGCTGCTGCACCGCACTGCGGGATAAACGGGTACTCCTGGCCACCGACGACGAACAGACCAGGGAGGGGATCGGTGAGCAGCTCGCGTCCTGGGGGGTGGACCTGGAATGCGTAGGCGATGCCCCTGATGCCTTTTGCCGCATCGTGACCGCCCCCTTCGACGTTGCCGTTGTGGACCATCGCCTGGCCGGAACCGACGGCATCGAACTGGCCGCCACCATGCGCACCGTCCCGGCAGGGCGCTCGGTCAGGATCCTGCTCCTTACCGAGCGGGATGACCAGGCGGGCGACCCTCGCCTGGCCGAACTGGAGGCATGCTCGTTCCCCAGGCGGCCGCTGTGGCAGGACGGGCTCTACCGCGCCTTGATGGGAGCATTGGGGATGGACGAGGAAGAGCGGCTGGCAGTAGGCTGCTGCGGCGCCCCCGCTCCGCACCAGCGCCAGGTGCTCCTCGTGGAGGACAATGTGGTGAACCAGGAGGTGGGAAAGGGGATGCTGGAAAGCCTGGGGTACCGAGTCAAGGTGGTGGAGGACGGCGCCGCCGCCGTGAGCGAGGTGCAACGTAACCGCTACGACGTGGTATTCATGGACTGTCAGATGCCTGTACTGGACGGGCTGGAGGCGACCAGGCGGATCAGGGCGTGGGAGCAGGGGAGCGGCAACCGGGTCCCCATCATAGCCCTGACCGCATACGCCATGCCGGGAGACCGGGTGGCATGCCTGGACGCCGGCGCGGACGACTACCTTTCCAAGCCCTTCACCTGTGACCAGATCGCCAAGGCGATGGATCGGCAGTTGGACGGCAGCGCCGCGACCATGGTGGCCGCCGAGAGGGATGGAGACGGGGCGAGTGCTCCCGTGGAGCCCTTGCAGGTGATCTCTCACGACAAGATGAGCGGCGCCCTGGAGATGATCCGCACGCTCCCCGGCCACCGCGGCATGGAGATCCTGCGCAAGGTGGTGGACCTGTACCTGGCCAGCACCCCCGCTCTTTTGCAGACCATGCGCGAGGCCGAATCCGGCGGTGACGCGGAGAAGCTCAAGGCGGCGGCGCACAGCTTCAAATCCAGTAGCGCCAATCTCGGCGCCCTGCGCCTGGCCGGCGTCTGCATGGAACTGGAGAGCCTGGGCCGGGCCGGATCAACGGAAGGGGCACTGCCGCTATTACACCAGGTCGAGGAAGAGTACCGGCTGGTGCGGGACGCGCTGAGGGGAGGACCGCTATGCTGACCAGAAAGTCCAAGCGAGTCACCCCGCTGGTCATGGTGGTGGATGACGATCAGGCCGTGCGGCTGCTGGCCCGGGAGACCCTGGAAAATACAGGTTTCGTGGTGCGCGACGTCGAGACCGGCGAGCAGGCGCTGGAGGAGTTCGTCGCCTACGCCCCCGACCTCGTGCTCCTGGATGTGATGCTCCCGGGGGTGGACGGCTTCTCCGTCTGCAGTTCCATCCGTCGCACCGAGGGGGGACGCGACACCCCGGTGCTCATGATGACCGGCCTGAACGACCTGGAATCTATCGACTGCGCTTACGAGGTCGGCGCCACCGACTTCATCACCAAGCCGATCAACTGGCACATCCTGGGCTACCGGGTGAGTTACATGCTCCGGGCCAGCAGCGCCCTCGAACAGCTCAGGGAGAGCCGCGCCGGCTTGGCCCACGCCCAGAGTCTCGCCCATATAGGTTCCTGGGAATGGGACCTCGCCACGGGGGAAATCCGCTGCTCGGAAGAGGTCTACAGCATCTGCTGCGTCGATCCCAAGTACCGCGACGGCAATCCCATCCTCGACCCGGTGCACCACCAGGACCGTGCCTTCGTGCAGGGCTCCATCGATGACGCCATCGCCAAACGTGCCCCGCTCAGCTTCGATTACCGCATCCTGTTGGAAGGGGGGGAGCGTACCCTGCACGCCGAATTGGTAACCGTACTGGACGAGGAGGGGGAGGCCGTCAGCCTGACCGGGACCATCCAGGATATTACCGAGCGCAAGCGGGCCGAAGAGCAGATCCGCCTCTTGGCTTACTACGACGCCCTGACCGGGCTCCCCAACCGCCGCTTCTTCCAGCAGCAACTGGAGCAGGCGCTGGTGTTCGCCAACAGAAACGACCGGATGCTGGCCGTGCTGTTCCTCGACTTGGACCGTTTCAAGCTGGTAAACGACACCCTGGGGCACGGGGTGGGGGACCGGCTCCTTCAGGACGTGGCCGACCGCCTGCTGCGCTGCGTGCGCCGCAGCGACTGCCTGGCCCGCGCCGAGGACGATTGTCCCCCCTCGCTGGTTTCCCGCCTGGGTGGCGACGAGTTCACCATCATGCTCTCGGACATCGAGCACTTCCAGGATGTGGCCAAGGTGGCAAGGCGCATCCTGGACACGGTGTCGGTCCCGTACTCGCTGGAAGGTCAGGAGGTATTCGTCTCGACCAGTATCGGCATCAGCCTCTACCCCTTCGACGCGACCACGGCCAGCGACCTGATCAGGAACGCGGACGGCGCCATGTACCAGGCGAAGGAACAGGGGAGAAACGGCTACCAGATCTACGACGAGTCCATGAATGCCAAGGCGCTGGAGCGGATCATCCTGGAGAGCCAGTTGCACAAGGCACTCAAGGATGAGGAATTCGAGGTGTACTACCAGCCCCAGGTCAGCTGCCGCACCGGCGAGGTGGTGGGGATCGAGGCGCTGGTGCGCTGGAACAGCAAGGAGTTGGGCGTGGTCGAGCCGGGGCGGTTCCTGCCGCTGGCCGAGGAGATCGGGCTGGTGATCCAGATCGACCAATGGGTGATGCGGGAGGCCTGCCGCCAGCACAAGCTCTGGATCGACCAGGGACTGCCGCCGGTTACTATCGCCGTCAACATCTCCGGCCAGCAGTTTTTGAAGAACGAACTTTTGGACACAGTCACCGCCGTCTTGGAGAGCAGTGGCCTCGACCCGGGCCTCTTGGAACTGGAACTCACCGAAGGGGTGCTCATGGCGCACACCGAACGGACCGTGAAGACCCTTCAGGCCCTCAAGGGGATGGGGGTGCGACTCGCCATAGACGACTTCGGCACCGGCTTTTCCTCGCTTTCCTATTTGAAGCGGTTCCCGCTCGACGTACTGAAGATCGATCGTACCTTCATCAACGACATCACCAACGATCCCGACGACGCGGCCATCACCCTTGCCACCATCGAGATGGCGCACACCCTGAAACTGCAGGTGATCGCGGAAGGGGTCGAGACCCAGGCCCAGCTCGAGTTCCTCACCAAGAACCGCTGCGACATGTTCCAGGGGTACCTGTTCAGCAAACCGATGCGGCCGGAGGAATATCCCCGTCTCTTTGCTGCCGCCCATGTTGATCCCGCTGTTTCCGACCGCTCCCCTATCGCCGCCGCCGACGTCTTGGATGGCGGGGTGGATGACGTCTCTCCCGAATCCCCCGCGCCCTGAGCTCCCATCGCACCAGCTGTCTTCCCACCCCATTCCCCTGCCTAAAAAAACATCATGGCTGCCGCAATAAAAGACCGCCTCGGCACCGCGTTTACGGTGCGAGGGTGAAAAATCCTATGGTTTCAACCTGTTGCACCTGTGAATGCGCGCTGGCACAGCCTGTGCTAAGAGATGATCACACGGCACGAAGGTGTGCCGCAGAAGGCTTTCCCGCCCGTTTAGGCAATGGTGCAGGTCGTGGTGGAGGGCATCATATCGGGAAAGGGGGAACTGTTTTCAAGGCTGGAAAGAGCTGTTTATTCAGAGTTGAACAAAAGGCAAGGGCATCGAAGCCTTCAGGGGCCTGAAAAGAGAGGGAAACCTGGAACCGATGGATGCTATGTCTGCAAGCCGGCTGATCGGCCTGCCGAATGTTCTGCAAGACCTGTGATGCACGCAGTGTGCAACGACAAATCCACCGCCATTACTAACAAAGGAGGCAAGCGATGAAGCTGATAGAAGCAATCATCAAGCCGTTCAAACTGGATGAGGTGAAAGACGCCCTCAACGAGATCGGGATAGAGGGGATCACCGTGAGCGAGGTGAAGGGGTACGGGCGCCAGAAAGGCCACACCGAACTGTACCGCGGCGCCGAGTATGTCGTGGACTTCATACCCAAGGTGAAATTGGAAATCGTCGTGGCTGACGAGCTGGCGGCAAAGGCCGTGGCCACCATCGAGGATACTGCCAAGACCGGCAGGATCGGCGACGGCAAGATCTTCATCCTTCAGCTGGAAGAAGCGGTCCGCATCAGGACCGGCGAGAAGGGCGACGAGGCGATCTAGGACTTCAGGTTCTTTCAATCCAACCCATAAATACGATCAATGGAGAGTGTTATGATGCGTGACATTAATAAGCTAAAGGATGCAGCCAAGCCCGCTTCCAGCTGCCTCACCATGAAACTCGGGAAGCTGACCCTCCTGGCCAGCCTGATGCTGGTACCGGTGCTCGCCATAGCCGAGGAGAAGGCGGCCGAATCCGCCGCCGCCCCGGCTGCCGCCACCGCCACCGCGGCCCCTGCAGTCGCAGCACCCGCCGCCGCACCGGCAGCCGCAGCACCGGCAGCCGCAGCACCCGCCGCCGCTCCGGCGGCCAAGAACGTCGCCCCGGTCCTCAACACCGGCGACACCGCCTGGATGCTGGTCTCCGCCGCCATGGTCCTGTTCATGACCCCGGGCCTCGCCCTGTTCTACGGCGGCATGGTTCGCCAGAAGAACGTCCTCTCCACCATGATGCATTCCCTGGTAGCCATGGGCATCGTCGGCGTGCAGTGGGCCATCATCGGCTACTCGCTCGCCTTCGGACCCGACATGGGTCACGGCCTGGTGGGTGACTTCAGCAAGGCCCTTTTGAACGGGCTGATCACCTTCAAGGACGGCAACGCGATCTACGCGTTGTTCCAGAACGTCCCGACCGAACCGGGTGCCATCCCCGAGTATGTCTTCGCCATGTACCAGGCCATGTTCGCCATCATCACCGTGGCGCTCATCTCGGGTGCCCTGGCCGAGAGGATCAAGTTCTCCGCCTACTGCCTGTTCGTGCTGCTCTGGACCACCCTGGTCTACGATCCGCTGGCGCACTGGGTCTGGATGTCCGACGGCTGGCTCTTCAAGATGGGCGCGCTCGACTTCGCAGGCGGCACCGTCGTTCACCTCTCCTCCGGTATCTCGTCCCTGGTGGTGCTCTACTTCCTCGGCAAGCGTCACGGCTTCCCGAACGAGCGCATGGCCCCGCATAACCTGCCCTTCACCCTGCTCGGCGTCGGCCTGCTCTGGTTCGGCTGGTTCGGCTTCAATGCCGGTTCCGCCATCGTGGGCGCAGGCTGCTCCGACGCTGCGGGCGGCTTGGCCGGCCTCGCCTTCATGACCACCACCATCGCACCGGCCGCTGCCGGCCTGACCTGGATGATCGCCGAGTGGATCCATGCCGGCAAACCTTCCGCCCTGGGCTTTGGCTCCGGCGTAGTGGCGGGCCTGGTTGTGATCACCCCCGCAGCCGGTTTCGTACAGCCGGGTGCCGCCCTGCTCATGGGCGTCGCCGGCGGCCTGGTCTGCTACGGCGGCGTGCTGCTCAAGGCGAAGCTTAAGTACGACGACTCCCTGGATGCCTTCGGCGTACACGGCGTGGGCGGCACCACCGGTGCCATCCTGACTGGCGTCTTCGCCACCGTCGGCGCCACCGGCCTCACCTCCGGCAACATGAAGCAGTTCGTCACCCAGCTGGTCGCCGTCGGTGCTGCAGGCGCCTACGCGGTGGTGGTGACCCTCGTGATCGCCTTCGTCCTGCACAAGACCATCGGCCTGCGCGTCGAGAAGGAAGACGAGATCATGGGCCTCGACCAGACCCAGCACTCCGAGACCGCCTACAACTAGAACGGACTGGACAGCTAGCACCGAGAAGGGGGGCCGAAAGGTCCCCCTTTTCTTATTTGGGTGGCCGCACAAGCTGGCAGAGCGAAAGCCCCCTCACTGTCCCTCCCCCTCCGGGGGCGGGGACGCTGCGGCAACTTGGTCAGAGACAACAACTGCGTTTCTTCACGTTGGTTCCCCTCTGCGCCCGACTGGCGCGCCTTTACTCGCATACCTGCTCCCCCGTTGCGGAAAAAATCGCCTACCCTTTTGAAATTGCGAGATTTCCTGTTACTGTTTTCCAGCCATAAATAGACCGTGAGGGGAGGAACGTTATGAATTCCAGGGACATGGTGCTCCGGAAGGAAGGGGACGGCATCGGGTACTACGAACGCTGCGGCGCCGAGGCAGGGGTAGCGGGGCTCTCCACCATCTTCAGGATGTTCAGCGAGGACGAGCTGCGTCACGCGGGTGCCCTGCGCGCGCTGCGGGACGGAGGGAGGGTGGACCTGCGCCAATCGGCCACGCTGGAGGGGGCCCGCCGCATCCTGCGCCGGCTCTCGGTCGAGGAACTGTCTCGTTATCGCGGCGATCTGGGACTGTACCGGAACGCCATGCAGTTCGAGGCCCTTTCCGCCCGCGCCTGTTCTGAGCTTGCCCGCGAGGCGCTGCACCCCTGGGAGCGCGAGATGTTGCAGACCATGGCCGACGAGGACGAGATCCACTTCACGCTCCTCGAGGAGATGCAGGAACTGTTGGAGGAAACAGATGTCCAGTGAGGTCGAGCTGCGTCACATGCTCGAGGTAGCCGTGGCGGCCGCACGCGAGGCCGGGGCTTTGCAGAAACAGAAGCTCTGGAGCGATTTCAGCTACTCCTTCAAGGGGGAAGTAGATATCGTAACCGAGGTGGACCGGGCTTGCGAGGAGATGATCGTCAGCCGAATCCGGAGCGCCTATCCCGGCCACAGCTTCCTGGCCGAAGAGAACCTCTACGCCGACGGCGACCCCTCCTGGCGCTGGGTCATCGACCCCCTCGATGGCACCACCAATTACGCCCACGGTTTCCCCTGGTTCTGCGTTTCCATCGCCCTGGAGCGAGAGGGGGAACTCACCCTCGGGGTGATCTACCACTGCATGATGGAGGAGCTCTTCACGACGACCCTGGGGGGAGGGGCCTTCTTGAACGGCGCTCCCATCCATGTCTCGTCGCGGCAGCCCTTGAGGCAGTCCCTGATCGCCACCGGGTTTCCCTACGACGTCGCGCGCGGCAACGAGAACAACTTCCGCAATTTCTTCGAACTGCAGCTTGCGGCGCGTGGGGTGCGCCGGGCCGGGGCCGCCGCGCTCGACTTGGCCTATGTGGCGGCGGGCCGGCTGGACGGCTACTGGGAGTGCAAACTGAAGCCCTGGGACGTCGCTGCCGGGGCGCTACTAGTCAGGGAGGCCGGCGGGATGGTGACCAATCACAAGGGAGAGCCGCACCGGATCGATGACCACCGCATACTGGCCACCAACGGGCTTATTCACGAGGAGATAGAATCGCTCCTGGAGCGGGCGGAAAAGGCTCAGCCGGTGCTGTGACCGGCACATCATAGTGGGAAAAGGGGCGCCTGCGGGCGCCTTTTTGGTTGGATTATGTTGAAGCAAATCCCGTAAAGGCAAATCCCCCCCGCCCCCCCTTCGCAAAGGGGGGAGCCCTAGCTCGCGGGCAGCGCTTCGTGGGCACGTGCCGGTGGTTGACAGGCGTCCAGGACGGATTTGATTTTCAATGGGCCGGGACCAGGAGACGGTTGCCACGAAGCTTTGCATGAGGCACCAGGTTCCCCCCTTTTGCGAAGGGAGGACAGGGGGGATTTGCCTTAAAATACTGTAGGAAAAAGCGCGGCGATGTTATATAGTTGAGCGGCCTTTCACCCCCCCAGCCGCACTCCGGAGGAAAGATGCTCAACCTGCGCAAGAAGATCCTGGTGGCCATCGACGGTTCACCGCTTTCGGACAAGGCCGCCGAGGAGGCGGTCCGTTTCGCGGCGGGCATCCCGAGCCAGTTTAAGAGCAAGGTCTACGGGCTCCTGGTGCTCCCCAACGCGCCGCGCAACACCTTCACCGACTTCGTCCCCGCCCGCCCCATCACCGAACAGGACCAGTGGACCGAACTCAAGGAACGTATCTTCTACGTGGTGGAGAAACTCGCCGGCGAACTCGAGGTGCCTCTGGAAACGGCCGTGGTCTACGGCGACCCGGCCGAGGAACTGATCCGTTTCGCCCAGAAGGAGGAAATCGACGTGATCGTGATCGGGAGCACCGGCAAGGGGTTCCTGAAACGGAAGCTCCTGGGGAGCGTGTCGCACAAGGTGGTGCGCGACGCGAAATGCTCGGTGTACGTGGTCAGGGGGTAGTCTTGGCGGTTTCCTGCCTCAGGTAGGCGAGGATCTCCTTGAGGCTTTGCGTGATGATGCCTTCTCCCTTGGGGAATTCATGGGGGGAAAGCTCGAGGGTCAGGATGTCGTTGTAGGCGGTGTTGCGCAGGTGGTTCAAAAAGCGGGTGAGCGGCAGGATGCCGTGCCCCGGCAGCAGGTGCTGACGGCCATGCCCGTAGTCGGAAAAATGGATGTTCCTGATCCGGCCGCTGTTGTAGCAGAGGTAGAAGTCGTTGATGAAGTTGGCCCGCCCGCTTCCCATGTGGGTGCAGTCGAAAGTGAGGTAGAGGTTCCTCTCGTGGAGGAACTCGATCAGCTTCTGGGTCTCGGAGAGGATGTAACCGTTGATCCGGTACTTGCCGGTCCAGGGCATGTTTTCCAGGGTGACCGCCACCTGGTCCCCGCCGATCTCCTTCTGGAAGTCCTGCATTCGGTACAGCCAGCGCCAGTAAGCGAACTCCAGTCCCAGCCATGAGGGGGGATGGAAGTTCACCAGCCCAATGCCGCACTCCGCCGCGATCTCCACGCACCGTTTCAAAGAATCGACCGGACTCCCCCAGCCGTCCAACTGCAGGAAAGGGGCATGGATCGAGAAGATCGGCATGGTCTCGCCGAGCTCCTTGACCAGCCTGCGCGCATTCACCTTCTGGAACTCCTGGTTGATCACCAGTTCCATACCGTCAAAGCCGGCCTCCCGCGCCATGGCGAAGGCCTTGGGGAGGGGGAAGGTGAACAGCGTTCCTGCGGAGATCGATATGCGCATGGCCGGTCCTATACCTGTCCCACCAGCCTCTGGTAGGCGATCTTCTGCAGGTTGAGCACCGCCTCCAGCGCGCTCCGAAGCCGCGCGTCGACCGCCATGCCGAAATCCTCCGGGTTGGCGAAGGCTGCCGCCCCTTCGCTGCGGATCTCACCCTCGATCCTCAACTGCATCAGGCACTGCAGCGCCTTCAAGAGCCGCTCGGCCAGCTCCACGTCCAGAGCGCCCCGGTAGAGGAGCTGCCGGATCCGCTCGAGCGTCCCCCCTTCGTGCACCTCCGCCTGCAGCGCCAGGATGCGGACCAGCTGCACCAGGGGGGAGAGCCCCAGGGTCTCGATGTCGATCTCCCCCTGGTGTTCTCCGCCGCGCTCCAGGCGCCAGCGTCCGAAGTGCCCGAGGGCGAGGGGGAGGTTGATGACACGGCGCGCCAGTTGGAAAAATGGATCGCGGCCGCGCTGCTCCTTGAGGGCGGACGCTGCTGCGCTGAGCGCCTGTTCGGCCAACGGCTCAAACCCCGCCACGTGGCAGAGATCAGCCATCGACTCCAGGCGCCAGCTCCATTCCGGGAGCGGGGGGGGCGCCTGTTTCTGCGCGGCGGCAAAGGGAGCCATCGGCTCCAGTTCGGGGGGGCGCTGCTCCTGGTGCCGATCCCCGTTTTTCAACAGCGAGCGCCATTCGGTCAGCGAGCCGTGCCAGGGTGTTTCACCCTCGTCTAGCAGCCCGGCTTCGTGGAGCGCCTGGGTCAGTTGGTGGCTGAACAGGTAGAAACGCTGGGAGTCGAGCTGGTGCAAGAGCAGGTAGCGGTTGCGACCGTAGAGGGTCTGTTCGCCGCGGCCACGATCACCGGAAACGAGCAGGGCGTAGACCGGCGCCGTCCCCTGTCCCAGGTCGCGCATCCGTTCCTCGGCCAGTTGTGCCGCGCGCAGTAGCACTCGGTCGTGCAGGGCGTTGCAGGTGCTGCACAGGGCCAGCGGGGAGTTGCGGCGCCGGAAATGGGCGGCAACCAGTTCCCGGTAGCGCGCCTGCAGCGGCACCAGCGCCGCCGGGGTGGAAGCCTCGGCGATCGCCTGATGCAGAGCCGTCAGTTCCTCATCCAGCTGCCCCTCGTAGACGAGTTCCTCCTTGAACGAGTCGATCAGCGTGCCGAGGAAGGCCTCAGCCTCCCGGGACGAACTGCTGCCCCACTTGCGCTCCAGGCGCTTCTTGAGGTTATCCACCAGGTCCGTGCTGGCGCGCCACTTGAGGATCTCGTCACCCTTGGTTCCCAAAAGCATGGGCATAAAAACTCCAGAACCGGTTCTACGTTCTATGTTCTACGTTCTACGTTGAAACCTTAGCTGACCCCCTACGACTTCCACCAAACCTGTTCTAAGTCTGATCCGAAATCTGCTGCTACCCCCGCCGCTTCAACTAGTTGAGACTGTGTAACCCTGCTCCTAAAACCTAGAACATAGAACGTAGAACGTCCTTTGCCTTTAATCCAGGTGCCCATGCACCTCCTGCTCCAGGAAGCGCCTCATCTCCTCGGGTGGGGCGGGGGTCGCGAGCGATACGGCGATCATTACGCAGATGACCAAGGGCGCGCCGCACAGGGCGGAGGCGGTGACCGGAAAATAGAAGGCCACCCCCGGCAGTACCCCTCCCAGAAGCGGGGTGGCGACGGTGCAGAGTACGCCGGTCACCATGCCGGCGATGGCGCCGTAACGGTTGGCCCGATCCCACCAGATCCCCAAAAGGAACAGTGGGAAGATGGTGTTGCCGGCCAGCGCGAAGGCGACCGCGGTGATCTCGGCGATGAGGCCGGGCGGGTTGAGCGCCACCAGGAGCACCAGGGCGGCCAGCACCAGGGTCCCCCCCTTGGCCACCTGCATGCGCGAGGTCTCGCTGGCCTTCGGGTTGATGAAGCTGTAGTAGAGGTCGTGGGAGATGGAGGCGGCGCCGGTCATCAAGAGACCGGCCACGGTGAAGAAGGCGGCCGACAGCGCACCTGCCGCCAGCACCCCCACCAGCCATCCCGGCAGCCCGGCCATCATGGCGGTCTTCAGGGCGATCACGTCGGCGGCGGCACGTGCTGTATCGGGGGTGAAGGCGATACCCTGACGTGCCTCGATCAGCCTGCCGAAGACGGCGAAGGCGGGCGCGGACCAGTAGATGAGGGCGATGAAGAAGAGCCCCCAGACCACGCTCCAGCGCGCGTCCCGCACGTTGGGGACGGTGTAGAAGCGCGACAGCACGTGGGGGAGCCCGCCGGTCCCGACCATCAGGGTGAAGCAGAGCGCGCACCACTCGAAGAGGGAGTCACCGGCGAAGGGGAGGGTGAAGTCGATGCGGAACTCCCGGGCGAGGTCGGTCAGGGCCCGGCCGTAGCCGAACTGGGGCAGCAGCCAGAAATAACCGAGCTTGCGGGCCAGCCACATGAGCGGAACGATGAAGGCGACGCAGATCACCAGGTACTGCAGCTGCTGATTGCGCGGCACCCCGAGCGCCCCGGAGACCACCAGGTAGGAGACCACGGCGAGCGCGCCGTAGGTTACCCCCTGCTCGTAGCCTATGTCGAACATGAACGCGAAGATGAGCCCGATCCCCTTGAACTGGGCCACGCAGTAGATCACGGAGATGGCGATGGCGATCACGGCGGCCATGAGCCTTGCGGCGGGGGATCCGTAGCGTTCGCCCACGAATTCGGGTGTGGTGAATTTGCCGAAGCGCCGGATCTGGCTGGCCAGGAGCACCAGCAGGAGCACGTAGCCGCCGGTCCAGCCGATTACGTAGGCGAGCCCCTGGTAGCCCCGCAGGTAGATGATGCCGGCCAGCCCCATGAGGCTCGCGGCGCTCATCCAGTTGCTGGCGATGGCCGCGCCGCCGCCGATCCTGCCGGTGTAACGCCCGCCGAAGCCGTACTCCTGGCTCTCGCGCGACTTCTGCCTGAGCCCAACCAGGATGAACGAGAGCAAGACAGCCAGAACGACGAAGATGGACCAGGACGAGTCATTCATAACTTTTGTCTCTCCGGCGGCTGTGGTACTCGCTGATCCGGTCCACGTAGATGTTGAAGATGACGCACAGGATGATGAACCACAAGGGGAGGAACTGCCCGGTGAACCAGAAGTGCAGCGGCAGGTTGAACAGGGTGAGCCGGGTCAGGATGCTGCCGGCGCCGGTGCCCCGGCAGGCGTAGACCAGGAACTGGAAGCCGAAGGTGCAGACTCCCCAGCCGAAGAGGATGGCAAGGATGATGCGCACCTCGTCCCGCATGTGCCCCTCTTTGGGGCGGAGCAGGTTGACCTTGGACTTCTCGGATCGGCTCATGTCTCCTCCGCTGATGGAGCCGCTTGGGGAAAACCCCGGCACGGCAAGGCTATCGCGCTCCTAAACTATGGAAAAGTTGGTGTGAATGGTCTTTTGCAGATCCTCGATGAGGAGCAGCGCCTGCCTCATCCGTTCCCGTTCGTCGTTGGGGAGCGAATAGGGGTTCAGGTAGTAGGCGTCGTTCTGGATTCCCTTGATTACCTTGATCTGGAGCAGGATACGGTGCTTAGTGAGGATGCGGTAGGCCGCCACGAGCCCGCGCGCCATGTTGGCCGAGAAGCTGTGCTCCTTTTCCAGAAGCTCGATCCTCTTCACCGTCGAGGTCGCGGGAATGCCCTGGTTGATGGCCAGTATGCGCACGTTCATCACCAGGGGGGCCCAGGCCAGGAGTTTCAGGTTGAAAGAGCCCTTGTGCTCGCCGCTCCCCTCGGTCCAGAACCGCTTTAAGAACCCGAGCGCCAGCTTCATCTCGGTGGCGGCCTTGGCCATGCCCCAAAGGGCCATGAAGTAGTCCTGCAAAAGGGAGCGGATCAGGGAGACCAGCCTGCCGGCCAGTTCGGCGTCACCGGCCACGAAGCGCGCGTCGGAGAGGACGATCAGGTCCATCATGTTCTTGCCGTAGTCCTCGGTCTCGTAGCGCACGATGGCGTGCAGCCGGCGCTGCCACTGCGACAGCGAGCCGCGCCAGTTGTCGTTGACCGGCATGATCCCGCCGCTGCACTTCTTGAAGCCGATCTCGGCCAACCGCTCCACCAGGATCCGGCTGTACTCCTGAAAGTATCGGTCGGCCTTCTCCCCGCCGTCGTCGCTGTAGACGATCAGGTAGTCCTGGTCGGTGATGAGGGTCTGTTCCTCGCGTCCGTCGCTCCCCATGCTCACCAAGGCGAAGGGGACCGGCGGGGGGGAGGGCATCTCGGCCTCGACCAGTTCCAGCGCCCGCCCGGCCAGCGCGTCGCGGTACCAAGTACAGTTCTCGTGCAGCGCGGTGACCGAGTAGAAGTTGAGGAAGCGCTCCATCTCGAGGAGGTTCAACTCCTCGTGGAGTTTCAGGAGTTGGGCGTAGTCGGTCTCGGTGCCCACCTGCTCGATGATGGCTTCTTCCCTGCCTGAGTACCGGCGCAGCTTCCCCAGTTCCTCGGAGCTTTGCCACACCAGTCCTTCCAGCAGCTTTTTCCCCTCGTTCCGGTCCAGCAGCGGGAGAAAGGCGTGCACCTCCGCCAGCAACTCCGAAAGGAGTTCGCCGTCGCCTGGCTCGGCTGGATAGATCTGATGGGGCATGCGGGGCCACCTCTTAATAAATATGCTGGCGTTGATTCTACAGAAAAAAACTGCGATGTAAAACTGTTTTGCTCATAACCGGAACGATTCGTTGACTTTTTCCGTTGTGCATGGAGCGGGGAAGGGGAGGAAAGGATTGGGCGCGGGACAAAAAAATTGGGGAAGGTTTCCCTTCCCCAATTCCATGCTGCTTTGCTGCTTGCTGACTAGTGCTCGACTGCCTTGGCCATACCCAAACCGGTGTTCTGGCGGACGTAGACCTCGTCGAACATTTCCTCGGAGCGCCGGTTCGGGAAGGCGAGTGCGCCCAGGATGGCGGCCATGAAGCCCAGGGGGATGGAGATGATGCCCGGGTTCTTCAGGGTGAAGAGCGGCTTATCCAGGCCAACGATGGAGGTGCCGTCCTGCTGAGCATCAACCTTCGCCTTGGCGAGCGCCTTGGCGTCCTTCTCGGCGAGGGTCTGGCCGGCCGGCAGTGCGGCCTGCTTCTTCTCCATGGCGGCTACCACTTTCTTGGCGCCGGCTGCGACCACTTTCGGGTAGGTCATGTTGGGGGATACCATCACCAGGCCGATGGAGGCGATGGTGCCGACCAAGAGGCCGGAGATGACGCCGCCGGTGTTGAACTTCCTCCAGAAGAGCGAGAGGATGACGACCGGGAGGTTGCCGGAGGCGGCGACGGCGAAGGCCAGCGCTACCAGGTGGGCGACGTTTTGTTTCTCGGCGGCGAGGCCGATCATGATGCCGCAGGCGCCTACCACGAAGGAGGTGACGCGGGCTGCGAAGACCTGCTCGTGCTGGTCGGCGTGGCCGTCCTTGATCACGTTCACGTAGATGTCGTGGGCGATGGCCGCGGAAGCCGCGAGCACCAGGCCGGAGACCACGGCGAGGATGGTGGCGAAGGCGACGGCGCACAGGAAGGCGAGGAAGAGGTCGCCGATGACCGGGGCGATGTCCGCGCCCATCTGCTGTGCCAGCATC
Source organism: Geomonas propionica (assembly GCF_016458235.1). Lineage (GTDB taxonomy): Bacteria > Desulfobacterota > Desulfuromonadia > Geobacterales > Geobacteraceae > Geomonas > Geomonas propionica. Next base: position 33,039 of record NZ_JAEMHK010000014.1, read on the forward strand.
AGGGTAGCCATGTTGCCGCCCGGGTCGACGGAGGTGATACCCTGCGGGGTCAGATGGATAGCGGCGCCGAAGCCGAGCAGGGTGGTCAGGATGTAGAAGCCGCCGATGATGAACATGGCGATGATGACGGACTTACGTGCGGCCTGTGCGGTCGGCACGGTGAAGAAGCGCATCAGGATGTGCGGCATACCGGCGGTGCCGAGCACCAGGGCCATGCCCAGCGAGATCTGGTCCAGCGGGTTCTTGAGGTACAGGCCGGGCTCGAGGAAGCGCTGCCCGGCGTCCATGCCCGAGAGGATGACGCCGTCTTTCAGCACCAGCTTGGAAACGTGGTCCTGGATGTCCGGGCTGCTGACGATGGTCGAGAAGAAGCCGATCGGGTTGAAGCCGGCCTTGACCATGACCAGGAAGGAGAGCAGGAAGGCGCCCGACATGAGGAGGCCCGCCTTGATGATCTGTACCCAGGTGGTGGCGACCATGCCGCCGAAGACAACGTAGCCGACCATGAGGATGCCGACGCCGATGATGGACATCTTGTAGGGGATACCGACCAAGAGTGCCATCAGTTTGCCCGCACCGACCATCTGGGCGGTGAGGTAGAAGGTGGAAACCGCGACAGTGGAGATGGCGGCGAAAGCGCGTACCGGCTTGGGCGAGGTCCTGAAGGAGAGAATGTCGCCCAGGGTGTACTTGCCCGCGTTGCGGCAGGGTTCCGCCACTATCAGAAGCACTGTGATGTACGCCACCAGCCAGCCGACCGAGTACATGAACCCGTCATAGCCGTAGAGCGAGATCAGGCCGGAAATACCCAGGAAGGAGGCTGCCGACATGTAGTCGCCGGCGATGGCCCAGCCGTTCTGGGTGCCGGTGATGCCGCCGCCCGCCGCGTAGAAGTCCGCAGCCGACTTGGTCTGCTTGGCGGCCCAGACCACGACGCCCATGGTGATGGCGATGATGATCATGAACATGCCGATGGTGATGGTCTTGTTGGTTTTCAGTTCCCTCTTGGCCGGTGCCGGTGCGGCAGGGGCAGGGGTGGCCACGGAAGCGGCTGCGTTGGGCGCGGGTGCGGTAGCTGTCGCGGCGGGTGCTCCCTGGGCTGCCGGGGCACTCATCGCCGGCGCTGCGCCGGCTGCCGGCGCCTTCTGCTCTTCAGCGTAGGCTGCTGCGGCGACCGAGAGGGCCAAGCTGGCTGCTATGAATATCTTCTTGATGGTCATGTCCTGTCCTCCTTCCCTAGAGATGTAATTCGTCGATCAGTTCCCTGGTCAACCGGTCAAAGTCCTTGTTGGCGACGTGAGAGTAGTAGAGTGCAATCCCCCAGGAGACGAAGAACTGGGAGAGTGCGAATACGTACCCGAAGTTGATCACGCCGATCATTTTGACCTTGAAGATCCCCGGTGTGTAGGCCGCCCCGATGGGGAGCAGGAAATAGTACACACAGGAGAAAATCCACCACCCGAAAAGGAAGGCCGTCTTCTTGTGATGCAGTTCCACGAATTTGGGATTTTTTGCGATTGCTTTCCAGTCGTACTGTCTTTCTGCCATGGTTGTCACTCCTTTCTCAGTAAGATGCGTTGCGGCGGCGTCCCGCCCCTCTGGTTTCAGTTCCCGATAAATCCCCCTTTCCAAGATCTGTAAATTTTGTTTCTAAAAATGTCGGTACTGTTTTGCTGGAAATGGTTAAAGCGTTCTGTTTGGAGCGCCGGTTTGCAAGTTACCGTTTTTTATGGAATGGCCGCATCAGGCGGTCTGTGGTAGCCCTTTCTCCTGCTTTCGGGCCTCGCCTCATTTTTCCGTATACGTGAGATTGTTGTATCACAGGATTTTCAAATGCACAATAAAAATAAACAGCGTTCTAAATAAATTGATGCTCTTGAGAGGCCTTGTTTTATGATCTGGTCGCGTGCAAATATTTTAAATGACAGGCGAAAAAAGAAAAGCAGACGGTAAATTATTTTTTATTATTGTTGGGTGGTCGCGCGGGGCTCGCCTTTTTGCTGAATTTCGTGGTGCCGTTTTGGGAGTTGCTCAAACGCTGTCGCATTATTGTGTCAAACAAATTTGATTCTCAATCTGGTTGTGCCATAAGCGTACCAGCGCACTATCCCGTGCTCAATGCATTGTTATTTCCAGGCAGTGGCGGGTTCAGCACAGATTGTCAGGCGATCAATGTGCTTCGTGAAGATTTCATGGGGAGAGTAAAGACAATAGAGACAGTGGATTTCGTATCAGGATAGCTTTGAGGCGTTCGTATCAGGCAGGAACTGTGAATGCTAGTGCGGTGGTGTAACTGTAATTACATGAAAAGGCATGACGATGTTTTATAATCATAATATTAGCGGAAGGAGATGGCAAAAACAAAGGGGAAACCTGGACCGGTTTCCCCTGTTAATACAGATGCATGTGGAGAAGAATCTACACGTGTTTCTCCGTTGTCAGTCTGCGGGGTCCATTCATGCGTATCGCGGCCGCGAACTCCATCCAGAAGATGAGATAGATGGAAATCATCAGGGAGAGCCCGATATTGGCGTTCTCCGGGCCAAGGGCCTTGGTGAGTATCGGGGAGGCGAAACCGGCGCCAAGGGTGCCGGTGGCCCGCTCCAGCAGGTAGAAGACGGGGAGGGTGATCAGGGTCCCCGCGAACATGATGGCGATGCCGCGTCCCCGTTTCACCCAGTACTTGGGCGAGAAGCCGAACATCCGCATGAATATCACCACCAGGATGATCCAGACCGAGTAGTCCACGGCTGCATCGGGAAGAGCGAGCTTGTTCTTGACCAGGGCCACCTCGAGGATAGTGACCGCGAAGAGCAGCACGAACATCCAGTTGAACTTCTCATTGGCCTGGGTCTGCCAGTTGCGGCTGTCAGGAGCGGCGGTCTCGCGCATGGAGTGGTTCGGTGTCCCCAGCGCGGAGAAGAGAATGGCGAACCAGATTCCCGCGTTATGGAACAAGAGCGAGGCGTGGTTGCCCGCCACGTTGGCGATGCGGGACATGGGATCGCGGGCGAAGTCGGCGGCGATCCGCATCAGAAACAGGTTCACGATCACCGAGCACATGATGATTACGGTCAGGGTGAAGATGCGCCGCGGCAGGAGGTATGGGTCGATTCGGTCCGGGAATCCCAGGATGAAAGCGAACCAGATCAGGTACATGATGAGGGGGATACCCAGGCAGATGCCGTAGACCGAGTTGCCGGCGAAGTCGCCGTTTTGCGCGTAGATGATGTACTTTTCGTCGTTGTCCGGGTCGGTGTTGGCCGCCTGCACCACTTCCTTGGCCACCTTCTTCACGTGGGGGAGAAGACCCATGCCGTACCAGCCATGGTCGCCCTGCGAGGTGTCCACCACCCAGTACTGGTCCCCCATCATCTCGTCGAGCCCCTGGAAGATGCGCAGGGAAAAGGTCGCGCAGAGGACGACGACCAGTAAAAGAAGTATCACGTTTGACAGTTTCATCGGCATGTGATGTTCCTCCTAATCGGCGCCAGGCGCTGTTATTCCTTGTGGGTGGTCCAGAACATGGAGACGGCGTTGGCGGCGAAGAGGCCATAGAGCCACATGGTGTTCCAGGCAGGCCCGGACCAGTGGCTGCCGCGACCGCCACCGACCACGCCGGAGGCGATGACGATGCCGATCATGGCGGTGAAGGCTACCATGGCGACGGCGCGCAGGATGGCAGAGTTGCGCCAGGTGTGCCGCTCCAACTCCTCAAGCCTCGAGAGCAGTTCAAGTTCTTTTTCACTCATCGCCGTTCTCCTTTTCCATAGTAGTGCAGTGCTGCTTTGATTCGTCCCCGCCCGGCTTCACCCGTCGGCTACACCAGGCAGAGGTTGGAATCGAGTTGCCCGGCCGGGACCCGGTCGGACAGCTCCTGGTATTTGAGGCACTCCCTGTGACGGCAACTGCAGAAGGTGATGATCTGCTTGACGTCGTGCGGCGAGATGTAGCCGCACCCCACGTCGCAGTAATCATCATTTTTGCCGAAGAAGGGGCAGACCGTCGCTTGCTGCATAGGACCTCATACCTTTTTACAACGTAAAGAAAGGGTGACGTAAACAGTGTTAGCAACTGGCGTACCAATTTGGCGTTTACCGGCAAATGGGTTGCAAAACAACGGAATACCAGAGGGTTGCGAGGTGTGACTTAGCGGGGGTGGGCGGCGGCGAGCGGGACGCTTTTGCAGAATCGCGAAGAAAGATTAAAGGGTGGCGACGCAGGAGTTAACTTTTCCCGCTGGGGGTGACTCGGAGCTGGCAGCGTTAAAATGGTGGTAAAACGGGTGGTTACGTGTCAAGGGGCGTGTAGTGCGGCTGCATTTGCAAGCCTGCAAGGGGGGGAGTCCCGTTTTTTGCATTGCTGCAAAAGCGGGCGTCACTTTGGTGAGGGCGTTAGCTGTTGTACTCGTCCTTCCTGATGCCGTATTTCTTGATCTTGCGGTAGATGGTGGCCATGTTGGCACCGGCCTCCTTGGCGGCCGCCTCCACGTTGCCCTGGTTCTTGCGCAAAAGCCCCCTCAGGTACTCGGTTTCAAAGCGCATCAGCGCCTTGGAGTATTCCCCCTCCTCGGAGAGCGCCTCGCCGGCGGTTTCCGTGGGAACCACCTCGATGAACTGGGACAGCACCGGCAGGGTGATGTAGTCGCTGCTCTCCATGGCGATGCAGGCCTCGATCACGTTTTTGAGCTGGCGGATGTTGCCCGGCCACGGGAATTCCACCGCGGCCTCCATGGCGTCGTGGGTAAGCCCTTTGATGTGGGTGCCGAACTTGGTGTTCTGCAGCGAGATGAAGTGTGCCGCCAGGAGGGCGATGTCGTCCCTGCGCTGGCGCAGCGGGGGGAGGTGGATGTTGACCACGTTCAGGCGGTAGTAGAGGTCCTCGCGGAACTCTCCCGCCTTCACCCCCTGCTTCATGTCGGCGTTGGTCGCGGAGAGGATGCGGACGTCGACCTTGGTCGGGGTGGGGTCGCCCAGCCGGTTGAACTCCTGCTCCTGGAGAAAACGCAGCAGGGTCTTTTGCACGGTCATAGGGAGGTTGCCCACCTCGTCCAGAAAGAGGGTGCCCCCGTCGGCGGTCTCCAGGAGGCCGCGCCTGTTCTCGGTGGCGCCGGTGAAGGCGCCCTTCTTGTAGCCGAAGAGTTCGCTTTCCAAAAGGGAGGCGGGGAGGGCGCCGCAGTTGATGGCGACGAACTTCTTCTCCTTCCTGGGGGAGTTGTAGTGTACCGCCTGCGCGATCAGTTCCTTGCCGGTTCCGGACTCGCCGGTGATGAGCACGGAGGTGTCGCGCACGGCCAGCTTCTCGACCCGCTCCAGCACCTCCTTGAGCGCGGTGGAGGCGCCGATGATGTTGCCGAAGTTGAAGCGCCCGACCAGCTCCTCGCGCAGCTCGCGGTTCTCCTCCATGAGGCGGGTGTGCTGCAGCGCGTTCTTGACCCGGTACAGCAGTTCCTCCGGTTCGAACGGCTTGGTGAGCATGTCATAGGCACCCTTCCGCAGGGCCTGGATGGACATCTCCACGGTGGCGTAGGCGGTCACCATGATCACCGGTATGGCGGGGTCCTTCTGCTTCACCTTCTGCAGCAGCTCGAGCCCGTCCATCCCCGGCATCTTGATGTCGGTGACCAGGAGATCCCACTGGCCGGCCTGGAAGCTCTCGGCGGCTTCGAAGCTCCTGGTGAACGCGGAGACCGCATAACCGTTATCGGAAAGGACCGCCTCCATCATCCGGCACAGCCCCTCCTCGTTATCCACCAACATCACCCGTTTTTTGGTCATGGACCTACTCCGTCAGCCGCGCGGGGGCGGCGGTAATTCAATAGTATTCATCCCTTTTCAAGGGAAGGCGCACCTCGACCGTGGTCCCCGCGCCGATCGTGCTCTCTATGCCGATCTTGCCGTGATGCTGCTCCACGATCTGCCTGGTGATGGCAAGCCCCAGCCCGGTCCCCTTCACCTTGGTGGTGAAGAAGGGCTCGAAGATCTTTTCCATGTGCTCGGGCGAGATCCCTGCGCCGTTGTCGCGGAACTTGAGGCTCACCCACTCCTCGCCGCCGGCCTCGGTGCTGACCACCAGCTCGCCACCTTTTTGCATGGCCGCCCCCGCATTGAGGATCAGGTTGATGGCCACCTGGCGCAGTTGGTCGCCGTCCACCATGATGGGCGGCAGGGTGTGGTCGAAGCTCTTTTTCACGCTGACGTGGTGCATGTCGGTGTGGTTGGCGGCGAAGTCGACGATCTGTTCCAAAAGCTCGTTGATGTCGGTCTCCTCAAGCACCGGCTGCGGCGTCCGGGCGTAGGAGAGGAGATCCTGGACGATCTTCTTGCAGCGCTTGCTCTCGCGCTTGATCTCGTGGATGAACTTGTAGTTGGGATCCTCGGGCGTGAGCTTGTTCTCGATGTAAGCCGCGTAGCCCAGGATGACCCCCAGCGGGTTGTTGATCTCGTGGGCGACCCCCGAGGAGAGGACGCCGAGCGAAGCCATCTTCCCCTGCTGGGCGAGATTTGCCTCTAACTCTTTGTTGTGCTTGATGATCCTGGTCATCCGGTTGAAGGCGTGGGCCAGTTCGCCCAGTTCGTCCTCGGAGTCGACCGGCATGGTCTCGTCCAGCCGTCCCTGTTTGACCCTGCGGATCACCTCGATCATCCGGCTGATCGGCTCGGTCATCACGCGCGAGGCGAGCAGCACCATGAACACCGACAGCACCGAGATCAGGATGGTGAGCACCACCATGCTCTCCAGGATGCGCCCCTTGATGGCGTTGGCCTCCTGGTAGAATTCCTCCTCGTAGGAACCGACCGCCACGATCCAGTTCCAGGGCTCGAAGTACTCGTAGCGCACGATCTTCATGCGCGGCGCCTCCTCCCCCTTGTTCTTCCAGGGGTAGCGGATCCAGCCGTTTTTGCGCTCGCACATCTCCTTGATGAAGTGCTGGCCGTTGGAGTCCTGGGCGTTGAGGAAGTTCCTCCCCTCGCCGGTGGGGTGGATCATGAAGTTGCCGGAGCTGTCCATGGCGTAGATGTAGCCGGTCTTGCCCACCTTCTTGCTCTTGATCTTTTCCTTGAGGGCCTCAAAGGAGCGCCGCTCGAAGGCGAGGTCCTCGTAGGTCTCCTCGAGGTAGCCGCCGGCGGCGATGATCCAGTCCCATTCCTTGAAGTAGCGGTAGGCAACCACCTTCTTCCTGAGCGACTTGTCGCCCAAGGCCGCGTTCTTCCAGGGGTAGACGATGTAGAGCACCTCGCCCGGCTTGGCGCGGTGCGCCTTCTCGATCATCTCCTTGATGAAGTAGCGGCCGGTCTCGTCCCGGCTCTCGGAGACGTTGGTCCCCTCCTGGGCCACGTGAACCTTCAGCTCGCCGCGGCTGTTCATGGCGTAGATGTAGCCGGTCTTGCCGACGTTCACCTTGAGGAGCGCGCTTCTCGCCTCGTGCATGGCGGTGGCCAGGTCCATGCGTCCGGACTTTTGCAGGTTGTGCTGGCTCTTGACCACGTTGTAGGCCAGTTCGCTCACCGTGCTCAGCTCTTCGTGGAAGCTCTTTTCCTTGTCCTGCTTGTAGACCTGGAACTGCTGATAGTGGGAGTTCAAAAGGTCGACCGTGAAGGAAGCCATGTGCTGCAGGTCGTCCTTGCTGGTCTGGGTGATGCCGAGATAGGCCTGCTTGGTGGAGATGTAACCGATGATGCCCCCCACCAGGAAGATGGGGATGATCACCAGGGGGAGCACCAGTACCACCATTTTCCAGCGCAGTTTCAGGTTCTTTATGAAGTTGAAGAGATATCTCTGCACTGCTCCCCCGGAAAAATCCGTTTTCTTTTTGCGCTATTTCCTAATTCTCTTTAACTGGACAGTGCCGCATTCTGCTTTATGATTACTGGCTTTGCGATTGCCAAACAGCTTTTTGCAAATGCTGATGGTAGAGTAACCGCGATACTACCGTATACGGTGAGGGAAATGCCAGTCCTTTTTTCGCAATTCTGCAAAAAAATGAGTATACTGACACAGATTTTTCCCGGGAGAGACAGATGGAGATTCCACGTTACCCACAAAGCCGCGGCATCGACTTGCAGGACAAGCCACTGTTGGACGTGCTTTTCGCCGAGTTGCAGCCCCGCGTCTCGGAACTGACCTTCGCCAACCTGTACCTGTTCCGCAAGGTGCACGAGTACCGACTGACGCTTGTGGGCGACGCGGTGGCGGCTCTCGGGCGCGGCTACGACGGCTCCGCCTACTTTCTCACTCCCTTTGGCGGCGACATCGCCGCGGCGACCCGGGAGTTGCTGGACCAGGGGCTTACCCTGTACGGCGCCGACGACGGCTTCCTCACCCGTTACCTGGACGGGGGGGAGGGCGTGGAGGCGACCGCGGATCGCAACAATTTCGACTACCTGCACCTGAAAGAAGAGATGGCGCAGTTAAACGGCAAGCAGTACCACAAGAAGAAAAACCGGGTGAACTACTTCCTCAACCGGCACCGGCACCAGGTGGAGATACTGAACGACGGGCACCTGCCCGGGGCGCTCGCGCTCCTGGAGGAGTGGGGGCGGGTCAGGACGGAGATCGTGCCGCGGGGGCTGGGAGAGGGTGGCTCGGTGCAGGGGGAGATCGAGGGGACGGCGGAGGCGCTCAGGCTGCACCGCGAGCTGGGGCTGTCCGGGGTGGTGATCCTGGTGGATGGCGCCGTGCGGGGCTTCGCGCTCGGGGAGCGGCTGAACCGGGAGACGGCGGTGTGTCACTTCGAGAAGGGAGATCTCTTCATGGAGGGGCTGTACCAGTTGCTGGACCGGGAGTTTTCCCGGCTTTTGTTCACCGAGTGCACCTACCTGAACCGGGAGCAGGACCTCGGTGAGGAGTCGCTGCGACAGGCGAAGCTTTCTTACCATCCGGTGGAGATGGTGGTGAAGTATCGGGTGAGGAAGGGCAGGGGCTAGGGGCTGGGGGGTAGGGCCAGCCGCGCGGCCAGGACCTTTTCCAACTCTTCGGCCGCCCGGTCGAAATCCTCCATGTCGAGGTTGAAGTCCGCTTCCCAGGTCCGGTTCTTGTAATACACCTTGTCGTAGTAGTCGCAGACCAGCCCGGTCATGAATTCCTTCATCTCCCAGCGCTCGAGGTTTTCCGCCAGTTCGTCGCACCGCTTTCCACCCAGCTTCTTCCTGATGCGCTGCAGGGCGACGCCCATCTCTTCCTTGTATTCGGGGAGGCCATATTCCTCGATCAGCCTGCGCACCCGGGTCTCCAGGCTAGCGTGGCACCACACCCGGACCCCCTGCGCCATCTTCTGGTAGAAGTCCCCGGGCAGAGAGACGCGGCCGATGCGCTCGCTTTCCCCTTCCAGGATCAGCGGTTGCCCCGCCGGCGCCTTGCGAATCGCGTCCCACAAGAGGGTTTCGAAGCGCTTCTGGGTGAGATCCTGGTTCAGACCGAGTTGGCCGAAGGCGGAACCGCGGTGACAGGCGAGCCCTTCCAGGTCGAGCACCGAGTTGCCCCGCTCCTTGAGGCGCTGCAACAGCGTGGTCTTGCCGATGCCGGTCATGCCGTGCAGCACGACGAGCGGTGTCTTGGGCAGGTAGGGCGTGAAGTACTCGCCGACCACGTGGCGATAGCTCTTGTAGCCGCCGATCAGCTGGGTCGCTTTCACCCCGGCGAGATCGAGGATCGAGGTGACCGTCTTGCTGCGCAGCCCGCCGCGCCAACAGTAGACCAGAACGGGACGGCCGGCAGCGCTGTCGGCGATCTGCCGCACCATCTCGGGGAAGCGGTGCGCGGTCAGTTCCAGCCCGCGCCGGCGGGCAGCGTAGGGGCCCTGCTCCTTGTGCAGGATGCCGATCTCGACCCTTTCCTCGTTGTCCAGCAGCGGAACGTTGATCGCACCGGGAATATGGTCTTCCAGGTATTCCAGGGGGGAACGGACGTCCACCAGCAGGTGGCTGTCCAGAAGTTCTTCGTTGAATGGGGTTGTTTCCACGTACAGGGGCTCCTTTTTGGCGGGCTCATTATAAAGACGCGCCGCCGTGATTGCAACAACCAGGGCGAATAATTCCACCGAGGGAGGGGGCTGGCTCCGCCAGGTGCCTGTCCCCTTTGGGTTTTCTCCACTGCCTGGGTAAGTGGCGCCAGCGGAATGTAGCGTTCCGCTAGAGGGACGGGCACCTAACGGAGCCAGTCCCTTCTGCTACCACCGCCCTCTCCAGAGAGGTAGGTATGAGGGGAGGGGGGCGGAACAGTTGTCACGGTCAGGCTTCTACTGGTGCTTCTGGTTCACTCACACTCTTTTCTAGGGGGGCGCAAATGGCTCATAGCAGGCGCCTTTTCAGTTGAGGGTTTCTCACTTTTGTGGTAGCGTACACTGTTTTTTTTATCCTGTTTTTACTGCTAAGGAGATTTCATAGATGTTTGGCGCGCTTATAAAGAAGTTTGTCGGCAGCAAGAACGAGCGGGAACTGAAGCGTCTTTGGCCCATTGTGGAGCGTATCAACCAATTGGAAGCCGAAATCGTCAAACTCTCCGACGACGAACTGCGCGGCAAGACCGCCCAGTTCAAAGAGCGCTATGCCAAGGGTGAGAGCCTGGACAACATGCTCCCCGAGGCCTTCGCCGTCTGCCGCGAAGCCGGCAAGCGCGTGCTGGGCATGCGCCACTTCGATGTGCAGCTGATCGGCGGCATGGTGCTTCACTCCGGCAAGATCGCCGAGATGAAGACCGGCGAGGGCAAGACCCTGGTGGCTACCCTTCCTTCCTATCTCAACGGCATCTCCGGCAAAGGCGTGCACGTGGTCACGGTCAACGACTACCTGGCCAAGCGCGACGCCGACTGGATGGGGCGCATCCATAAATTCCTGGGGCTGTCGGTAGGGGTCATCGTGCACGGCCTGGAGGACTGGGAGCGCCGCGAGGCCTACGCCGCCGACGTCACCTACGGCACCAACAACGAGTTCGGCTTCGACTACCTGCGCGACAACATGAAGTTCGACCTGGCGGACTACGTCCAGCGTCCCTTCAACTTCGCCGTCGTCGACGAGGTCGACTCTATCCTCATCGACGAGGCGAGGACGCCGCTCATCATCTCCGGCCCCACCGAGGACTCCACCGACAAGTACTACATCATCGACCGCATCATCCCCATGCTCAAGAAGGGCGAGGTGATCGAGGTCGAGGCCAACACCCTCTCGGGCAAGAGAAAGACCTATACCGGCGATTTCACCGTCGACGAAAAGGCGAAGAGCGCCTCCCTCACCGAGGAAGGGGTGCTGAAGGTCGAGCAGCTTCTGAAGATCGACAACCTTTACGATCCGCGCAACATGGAGATGCTGCACCACACCCAGCAGGCGCTCAGGGCGCACGCCCTGTTCAAGCGCGACGTGGACTACGTGGTGCGCGACAACGAGGTCCTCATCGTCGACGAGTTCACCGGCCGGCTCATGCCGGGGCGCCGCTGGTCCGACGGCCTGCACCAGGCTATCGAGGCTAAGGAAGGGGCGAAGATCGAGAACGAAAACCAGACCCTCGCCACCATCACCTTCCAGAACTACTTCCGCATGTACGACAAGCTCTCGGGCATGACCGGTACCGCCGACACCGAGGCGGAGGAGTTCCACAAGATCTACAAGCTGGACGTGGTGGTCATCCCGACCAACCGTCCGCTCTTGCGCCCGGACTTCCCGGATGTGATCTACAAGACCGAGCGCGAGAAGTTCAACGCGGTCATCGCCGAGATCAAGGAACTGCACGAGAAGGGGCAACCGGTTCTGGTCGGCACCATCTCCATCGAGAAGTCCGAACAACTCGCCGAGCTTTTGAAGCGTGAGGGGATCCCGCGCTTCGTCTTGAACGCGAAGCAGCACGAGAAGGAAGCGGAGATCGTGGCCCAGGCCGGGCGCAAGGGGATGGTCACCATCGCCACCAACATGGCCGGCCGCGGTACCGACATCGTCTTGGGCGGCAATCCCGACGGCCTGGCTCGCCAGGAGTTCGGCGGCACCCAGGAGACCAAGGCCGAGGCGTTCGTGCAGGCTTACGTCGAGGCGCAGGCGAACGGCCTGGCTGAGAAAGAGCTGCTGCAGGCGCTGGAGCGGGACTACCCTGGTTGCTCCGCTGCGGTTGCCGGCTACCTGGACGCGCACGAAGAGATCGATTTCGAGGAACTGCAGGGGCTGGTGCTCCCGGTATTCAAGAAGCAGTTCGACGCGCTGGTGGAAAAATACAAGCCGACCTGCGCCGTCGAGCACGACGAGGTGGTGGCTCTCGGCGGTCTGCACATCCTGGGCACCGAGCGCCACGAATCGCGCCGCATCGACAACCAGCTGCGCGGCCGTTCCGGCCGTCAGGGTGACCCGGGCTCCTCGCGCTTCTACCTCTCGCTCGAGGATGACCTGTTGCGCATCTTCGGGTCCGAGCGCGTCTCCATGATCATGGACAAACTTGGCATCGAGGAAGGGGAGGCGATCACCCACGGCCTGATCACCAGGGCCATCGAGAACGCCCAGAAGAAGGTCGAGGCGCACAACTTCGAGATCAGGAAGCACCTGATCGAGTACGACGACGTCATGAACAAGCAGCGCGAGGTGATCTACACCCAGCGCAAAGAGATCCTGGCCGGCAACGAGATCAGGAAGAGCTTCGTCGGCATGCTGGACGACACCGTCACCGACGTGGTCGGGGCCTTCGTCATCGACCGCACCCCGGCGCGCGAGTGGGACTGGCAGGGGATCACCGACACGGTATTCAAGCTGTTCGGCTTCAACCTGGACCTCACCCCGGAGCTCTTCGACCGCATCACCCCGGTGAACTTCGAGGACACCCTGAGAAGCGGCACCCGTGATCGCTTCAACGCGAAGGTCACCGAATTCGGCGACGAACTCATGGACCACCTGATCAAGGTGATCATGCTGCAGGTCATCGACACCCAGTGGAAGGACCACCTCCTTTCCATCGACCACCTGAAGGAAGGGATCGGCCTGCGCGGCTACGGCCAGAAGGACCCGAAACAGGAGTACAAGCGCGAGGCATACCAGCTCTTCATGGACATGATGAACAGGATTCGCCAGGAAGTGGTGGAGAAGATCTTCTGGGTCCAGGTCGGGACCGAGGAGGACATCGAGCAGTTGGAGCTGGAGCAGCCCAAGCCGCAGAAGATGGTCTTCAACCTCGTGGAGGAAGAGGACGAGGAGGCGCCCGGCAAGGGGAGCCCCATCAAGAGCGCGAGGAATGCCGGCCGCAACGAGCCCTGCCCCTGCGGCAGCGGCAAGAAGTACAAGAAGTGCTGCGGTAAGTAGAGAGGCCGTTCAACGTTCAACGTTCGACGTTAAAAAACGCAATCTGCGATCTAACGGGCGTGGTGACTTGCCATGTCCGGTTGCCGCAGCTGCAGCGTGGTCGGACATAGAACGTGAACGGTAACTGTTACGTCCCCCGTACCGGGGTGGCGGCCGCAGGCACGTAGCTCCCTCGAACATTGAACGTTGAACGTTGAACCGTTTTTGGAGGTTCCATGAAAGGTTTTCGCTTTGCCGCCGTTGAGGCGGCCATCAAGAAGCCGGGGCGGCTCGACCTGGCGCTGATATTTTCCGATCTTCCCGCCCAGGTGGCGGCGGTTTATACCACCAACAAGGTCCAGGCAGCCCCTGTCATCATCTCGCGCCAGCGCTCGCAAAACGGCAGGTGCCGCGCGCTCTTGGTCAACAGCGGCAACGCCAATGCCTGCACCGGTGAACAGGGAATGACTGACGCACTCGAGTGCGGCAGGAAAACCGCCGAGGCCCTCGGGCTCTCCGACGAGGAACTGCTGATCGCCTCGACCGGCGTCATCGGCCAGCCCCTCCCTATGGAACGCTTCCGCAAGGGGATCCAGCCCCTGGTCGATGGGCTCGACCACGGCACGCTGGACGACGTGGCCAAGGCCATCATGACCACCGACACCTTCGAGAAGATCGAGCGCCGCAGCGGCGAGGCCGGCGGCAAGCCCTACAGCATCTGGGGTATTGCCAAGGGAGCCGGGATGATCCATCCCAACATGGCCACCATGCTCTCCTTCCTGGTCACCGACGCCAACGTGGACGGCGCTTTCCTGACGAGCGCCTTCACCCAGGCTGTCGATGGCTCGTTCAACGCCATCACCGTGGACAACGACACCTCCACCAACGATACGGCCCTCATCTTCGCCAACGGCGCAGCCGGGAACTCCGTCATCAAGGGGGGAACCCCGGAAGGGGCCGCCTTCGCCGCGCTCTTGCACGACCTGCTCCTCTCCCTGGCCAAGCTCATCGTCAAGGACGGTGAGGGGGCGACCAAGTTTGTCGAGATCAGGGTGAAAGGTGGCGCGACCCAGGCCGACGCCAAGAAGGCAGCGCTCGCAGTCGCCAACTCCATGCTGGTCAAGACCGCCTTCTTCGGCCAGGATGCCAACTGGGGCAGGATCATTGCCGCCATCGGGTACTCCGGCGCGCAGGTGGAGCAGGAGCGGGTAGAGATCCGGTTCGACGATGTGATCATGGCGACCGGAGGTATCTTCGCCGGCGGCGACGCCGAGGCGGCAGGCACCCGCGTGCTGCAGCAAAAGGAATTCAAGGTCACCATCAACCTGAACATCGGCGGCGGCGAGGCCGTGGTTTACACCAGCGACCTCTCCTACGACTACGTCCGCATCAACGCCGACTACAGGACCTGATCAGGCACCCAACGCTGCCGCTTCCCCCCGGGGCGGCACCGGCGTCACAGCCGGTATCCCACTCTCCGCAAGCGCTGCTGGAGGCACAATGAGCCGTACCTCGATTCTTTCGATCGCAACCGCTGTAGTGTTGGCAACCCTCGCCGGCTGGAGCCAGTCGTGGGCGGGCGACTTGAAAATCACGGAGATGGCGGTCACCACCAAGATCGTCAAAGGAAACCCGATCGACTCGGTGCGCCGCATCTCGTCCACCTCGGTCAAGGCGCTCTACTGTTTCACCAGATTCTCCGCACCCGAGGATACCGACACCACCATCAAGCAGATCTGGTATCTGAACGATGAGGCTGTGGCGGAGTACGAGCTGCCGGTCAAAGGGGCCCACTGGCGCACTTACAGCCGCAAAGCGGTGGAAAAGGGGCTCTCCGGCGAGTGGCGCTGCGACGCCGTGGACACCGAGGGGAAGGTCCTCAAGTCGGTCAGTTTCCGGATGAATTAACCAGGGCAGTATCTAGCAAGGACCAAGAGAACCACATTGAGATTTAACACGTATCTTCGGGTGCGCTTGCGCCCCCTTTTGAGCAGCATCTGCGGTTGCCTGTTGGTCATCTTCTTCATCTCCAACTGCCGCGCCGCCGACCAGCCCCGTATCGACTCCCTGATGAACGAGGCGATGGCCCGCAACCTCATTGCCGGCGGCGTCGTCCTCATCGGCAACCGCGACAAGATCCTCTTCGAGAAGGCCTACGGGCGCATCTCCCCGTTTCCCGACGCACCCCCCATGGCCACCGACACCATCTTCGACGTCGCCTCGCTGACCAAGGTGATTGCGACCACCCCCTCCATCCTGAAGCTTGCGGAAGAGGGACGGATCTCCCTGCTCGATCCCGTCGTCAAGTGGTTCCCGGAACTGGCAGGGAAGGGGAAGGACGCCATCCTGGTGATGAACCTACTCACCCACACCTCGGGGCTGGACGACGTCCCGCTCTCCAGCGCCGCCCCCTTGCAAAGCGCCATCGACGGCGTCGCCGCTCAAAAGCTGAAAGGCGACGTCGGGAGCCGTTTTCACTACGCCGACCTGAACTTCATCCTGCTTGCGGAGCTGGTGCGCCGCGCCACCGGCGCTCCGCTCGACCTCTACACGCAGGTCTCTTTCTACCGTCCGCTGGGCATGACCGACACCGCCTTTCACCCCAGGGAGGCCGGGCGCTGCTCCGGGACCATCAGCGACGACCGCGTCCTGTTCGGCGAGCCCCAGGACTACCTGTGCCGCCAGTTGGGAGGGGTGGCCGGGCACGCCGGTCTCTTCGCCACCGCACGCGACCTGTCCCGCTTCTGCCGCATGATGCTCTCCGGCGGCACCCTGGACGGGAGACGGGTTCTCGCCAAGCGCACCGTGGACCAGATGACGGCGCCGTACTTCTCCCGCGGCGGGGCGGTGGTCCGGGGACTGGGTTGGGACATCTCCTCTCCCTTCTCCGCACCACGGGGACAGGGATTCTCCCGGGTCTCCTTCGGCCACACCGGGTACTCCGGGTCGTCGATCTGGATCGACCCGGCCACCGACACCTTCGTTATCCTGCTCACGGCGCGCCTGGAATACAGAAAGACCCACGAGTTCAACAAGTTGCGCGGTGATATCTCCACGCTTGCCGCGCAGATCTTCGGCATTCCCGTCGAGTTCGGGGACATGGCGCGTTTCAATGACGAGTGATTAATAAGAAAGGGCAAAAACCTTGACACTCTACGCCCTTTATGCTAGTTTTTTTTACCATTTTTAGTGTCATACTGGTTATATTTGCGCCTTATTACCAACTGCCAATTATGTCTGTCCTGTGTGCGAGAAATCCTGAGAGCCTCTTCCCGGATCATCTCTGTATCAGTCGGACTACTGGAATTGGTCGTGGCAACACAACTCCTGAAGTAAGGTTCCTAAGTAGAGGGGGGATAGATGGGCAATAGACTGCTCCTCGCCGATGACAGCATCACCATCCAGAAGGTCGTGGCGATCATCTTCGCCAATGAGGAGTTTGAACTGACCGTTGTCGACAACGGTACTGCTGCCCTTGAGAAGGCGCGGGAGACCAAGCCGGACGTGATGCTGGTCGACGCGCTGATGCCCGGCAAGACCGGCTACGAGGTCTGCGCTGAGATTCGCCGCGACCCCGTGCTCGGCGCGGTCCCCATCATCCTCCTGATAGGCGCGTTCGAGCCGCTGGACGAGGAGAAGGCGCGCGAATGCGGCGCCGACGCCACTATCTCAAAGCCCTTCGAATCGCAGCAGTTGATCGACCGGGTCAAGGAAATGCTGGAACTGGGCAAGACCCGCAAGACCGCTCCCCCCGTGCCACAACCGGCAGCCTCCGATGCCGCCGAGGAACTCTGGGGCGACCTTTCTTCTCTCGATGCCATGGCCCC
The DNA here is from genome assembly GCF_016458235.1 of Geomonas propionica. GTDB lineage: Bacteria > Desulfobacterota > Desulfuromonadia > Geobacterales > Geobacteraceae > Geomonas > Geomonas propionica. Next base: position 50,113 of record NZ_JAEMHK010000014.1, read on the forward strand.
GGCTACACCCGCTGCCCCGGCAGCCCCGACTGCCCCGGCAGCCGCCGCGCCCGCCGCCGCTGCCGCTGCAGCCCCGGCGCCCGCAGATGAAGACATCTGGGAGAGCGTCGGCATGGAGACCGAACCCGCCTGGGACTCCTCCGCCGCGCCGCAAGAGCCCGTCTGGGAAGCCCCGGCAGCCCCCGCGCAGCCGGTGGCCGCCGCTCCCGAGGCGCAGCTGGAGCCGGTCGAGGCGAGCACAGAGGATGATCTCTGGGGCGCCTTTGAACTGGAGGAAGAGACTCCCGCCGTCGAGGAGCCGTCCGAGCTGTTTGGCGTGGTGGAGCCGGAGGGGTATGAATCCGAGTTCGAGGCAGAAGAGGTGTTCAGCTTCGACGAGTCCGAAGAGATAGAAGAAACCGGCCCTGCGCTCGAACTGGAGGAGCCGGTCGTCGACTCCTCGCTCACCGTCAGCGAGGAGGAGTTCTTCGCCTTCAGCGAGGAGTCGGAACCGGCCGCAGTTGCCGTCCCGGCGCAGGCCGAGACCGAGGCTGAGGCCGAGGCGTTCGGCGTGCCGGTGTACGAGCCGTTCGAGTTCGAGGGGGAGGAGCCTGCAGCACCGGCCGCGGCACCCGTTGCCCCCGCAGCACCGGCAGCACCCGTTGCCCCCGCACAGACCGCAGCACCGGCTGCAGCAGCGCCGCAGACGGCTACCGTTGCCGAACTGACCGAGGACCAACTGGTGGCCGCACTTTCCAAGGTGTCCCGCGAGGTGATCGAGCGGATCGTGTGGGAAGTGGTGCCTGACCTGGCCGAGGTGATCATCAAGGAAGAGATCCGGAAACTGAAGAGCGGCGTCCGCGGCTAAAGCGGACGTCTCTTGCGCATCCGCTTATGAAACAGGGGATTTTACGATCCCCTTTTTCATTATTCGCCCGTCCCCCTTCTTTGCCCATGACCTCCCTCTCCCACCGGGAGAGGGCCGGGGTGAGGGCGCTGCGATAGGCGATACCTTTCCCGAGAACGTTTCCCTCGCCCGGCCTCCGGCCACCCTCTCCCAGGGGGAGAGGGGATGAGGGAAGAGGCTATAGATACAAGCTATGCAGGCTCCGCCTGCTAAAGCATTTTTCCCATGAGGTAGATTAGATGGCAAACAAAGAGCTGGAAAAGGTTTACGAGCCGAAAAGCGTTGAGCAGAAGTGGTACCAGGAGTGGGAAGGGAAGGGCTACTTCCATGCCACCGTCCCCTCCGACAAGCCGGGATACTCCATCGTCATCCCCCCCCCGAACATCACCGGCGTGCTGCACATGGGCCACGCCCTGAACAATACCCTGCAGGACATCCTGTGCCGCTGGAAGAGGATGAGCGGCTACAACGTGCTCTGGATGCCGGGCACCGACCACGCTGGCATCGCGACCCAGAACGTGGTCGAGCGCCAGCTGGCCGCCGAAGGCAAGGACCGCTTCGAGCTGGGCCGCGACGCCTTCATCGAGCGCGTCTGGCAGTGGAAGGGGGAGTCCGGCGGGCAGATCATCGGCCAGCTTAAAAGGCTCGGCGCCTCCTGTGACTGGGAGCGCGAGCGCTTCACCATGGACGCCGGTCTTTCCAAGGCGGTGCGCGAGGTGTTCGTGCGCCTGTACGAAGAGAAGCTCATCTACCGCGACAACCGCCTGATCAACTGGTGTCCGCGCTGCCACACCGCTCTCTCGGACATCGAGGTCGAGCACGAGGACAAGGCGGGCAACCTCTGGCACCTGCGCTACCCGGTAGTGGGAAGCGACGAGTTCCTGGTGGTCGCCACCACCCGTCCCGAGACCATGCTGGGCGATACCGCCGTGGCCGTGCACCCCGAGGACGAGCGCTACAGCCACCTGATCGGCAAGAAGATCATGCTGCCGCTGGTGAACCGCGAGATCCCGGTCATCGCCGATGACTACGTCGACCGCGAGTTCGGCACCGGCGTGGTGAAGATTACCCCGGCGCACGACTTCAACGACTTCGAAATGGGCCTCAGGCACAACCTCGACCGCATCAACGTCTTCGACGAGTCCGGCGTGGTGAACGCCGCCGGCAAGCAGTACGAGGGGATGGAACGCTTCGCCGCCAGGAAACAGGTGGTGGCTGACCTCGAAGCGGCCGGGCTTCTGGAGAAGATCCAGGACCACGCCCTTTCCGTCGGCGGTTGCTACCGCTGCAAGACCGTGGTCGAACCGTACATGTCGCTGCAGTGGTACGTGAAGGTGGGACCGCTGGCCGAGCGCGCCCTGGGCGCCGTCAAGGACGGGCGCACCAAGATCGTGCCGCAGCAGTGGGAAAACACCTACTACGACTGGATGGAGAACATCCGCGACTGGTGCATCTCGCGCCAGATCTGGTGGGGACACCGGATTCCCGCCTGGTACTGCGACCACTGCGGTCACATCACGGTGGCCAAGGAAGATCCGACTTCGTGCGCCCAGTGCGGCTCCGACGAGATCCGCCAGGAAACCGACGTGCTCGATACCTGGTTCTCCTCGGCTCTCTGGCCCTTCTCCACCATGGGGTGGCCGGAGAAGACCCCGGAGCTGTCGGCTTTCTACCCGACCTCCTGCCTGGTCACCGGCTTCGACATACTCTTCTTCTGGGTGGCCCGCATGATGATGATGGGGCTGCATTTCATGGACGAGGTTCCTTTCACCGACGTCTACATCCACGCCCTGGTGCGCGACGCCCAGGGGCAGAAGATGTCCAAGTCCAAGGGGAACGTGATCGATCCGCTCACCGTGATCGATGCCTACGGCACCGACGCCTTCCGATTCACTCTGGCCGCCTTTGCCGCGCAGGGGCGCGACATCAAGCTCGCCGAGGAGCGGATCGCCGGCTACCGCAACTTCGCCAACAAGATCTGGAACGCTTCCCGCTTCGCCATGATGAACCTGGAAGGGTTTGACCCGGACCAGGTCGATGTCGCATCGCTCAAGCTCTCCAACGCCGACCGCTGGATCCTGTACCGTCTGAACGAGGCCGCCGGTTCGTTGGACTCGGCGCTTGCGGGCTTCCGCTTCAACGAGGCGGCAAGCGAGCTGTACCGCTTCACCTGGAGCGAGTTCTGCGACTGGTATATCGAGCTGGCCAAAGACGACCTCTACAAGGGCGACGCCGAGCGCCAGGCTGCGTCCAAGTACGTGCTCTGGCTGGTGCTGGAGAATCTCTTGCGCCTCTTGCATCCTTTCATGCCCTTCATCACCGAGGAGATCTGGCAGGCCCTGCCCAAGAAGAAGGGCGCCGCCGATTCCATCATGATCGCCGACTTCCCGACCCCGTGCGAGGAGTGGGCTGGCTACGCCTCCGCCGCCGCCGAGATGGAGCTGGTCATGGAAGTCATCAAGGGGATCAGGAACATCAGGGGCGAGATGGAAGTCGCGCCGAGCAAGCAGATCGCCGCCATCCTCGACTGCAAGTCCCCGGCGAGCCTGGCGCTTTTGAAGAAGAACGAGGTGTACGTGATGAGCCTCGCGCGTCTTTCCGACCTCGCCATCGGCCAGGGGATCGAGCGTCCCGCCGAGGCATCGCTGCAGGTGGCCGGTGACGTCGAGATCATCGTGCCGCTCAAGGGCCTCGTGAACGTCGAGGAAGAAGAGAAGCGTCTTGGCAAGGAGATCGCGAAGATCGAGAAGGACATCGAGTTCCTGTCCAAGAAGCTGGAGAACCCGAGCTTCATCGAGCGCGCCCCCGCCGACGTGGTCGAGAAAGAGCGCGAGAAGATCGCCGAGTTTGGCAACAAGAAAAAGCTCCTCCAGGAGAGCCTGGAGAAGATCCTGAGGCTGAAGTAAACTGCAGGGGCTAGGGGATAGGGACTAGGGGCTAGTAAATCCAAGAGATTTTCTCCAGCCCCCAGCCCCTAGCCCCTAGCCCCTGTTTCACGAGGTTTCCTTGTCGCCCTACATCACCTACGCCGTATTCGCTTTCGTCTTCGGGGCCGTGGTCGGCTCTTTCCTGAACGTCTGCATCTGCCGGATGCCCAACGACGAGTCGGTGGTGTCGCCTCCGTCGCACTGCCCCAAGTGCGACTACCAGATCCGCTGGTACGACAACATCCCCATCCTGAGCTACCTGCTGCTGCGCGGCAAATGCCGCTCCTGCGGGACGCCGATCTCCATCCAGTATCCGCTGGTCGAACTCCTGAACGGCGTACTCTCCCTGGCCCTTTTCTTCAAGTTCTTTCCGCAGCGCCTGTTCGAGGACGGGGCGCCGATCCACTTTCTGTTCACCGGGATGTTCTACTTCAGCGTACTCTTCGTGTTCTGCAGCGCCCTGGTGGTGACCACCTTCATCGACCTGGAGCACCAGATCATCCCTGACCGCATCACCCTGCCCGGCATCATCCTCGGCTTCGTGATCTCCTTCTTCATCCCGCAACTGGGTTGGTTCAACTCCCTGATCGGCATCGTGGCCGGAGGGGGGAGCCTGCTCCTCATCGCCTGGCTCTACCAGGTGGTCGCCAAGAAAGACGGCATGGGAGGGGGCGACGTAAAGCTGCTGGCCATGATGGGCGCCTTCCTGGGGTGGCAGTCGATCCTCTTCATCATCTTCGTTTCTTCGCTGCTGGGATCGATCATCGGCGTCACCCTGATGCTGATCCGCAAAAAGGATTCCACGCTCGCCATACCGTTCGGGCCGTTTCTGGCCGGCGGCGCACTGCTCTACGTCTTCTACGGCGGGCGCATTATCCACTGGTACCTGAACATGGGACGCTGAAACGGCCCCTTATGAAACCATCCCGTTTCAGCCTCACTTTCTACATCCTCTCCGCCCTGAGCATGCTGCTCGTGCTCACCTGGCTCCTCCTCTCTCTCATCTCCTTCAAGACCGCCGAAAACGATCTGCTGGCCCAGAACGCGGACGAGGCGCGCGTGCTTGCCTCAAGCATCATGCTGCTCCTACCGCGACCGGTGGTGCCCCCGGAGCCCGGGAGTGCCACCTTCAGGTACATCGAAAATCTGCGCAAGCACCAGCGTTTTGAAGGGCTGCTTGTCGTCGACAGGGTGGGGCAGCCGCTGTACACGGTCTCCGTGCGAGGAGGGGCGGACGCCACCCTGCTGGAGGTCATGCACAGCGGTCACGGAACGTTCCTGGTTTCACCGGACGGGAGTACCGGGCGCAGTTATCAGCCGGTCATAGAGCAGGGCAAGGTGGTGGGTGGGGTACGGGTCACCGTTTCTTTGGCCTCGGCGCAGGAGCGCCTGAAGAGTTCCCGTCATTTTTTTATCGCCTATTTCGTCCTGGACTTTCTGCTCCTGCTGATTTTAGGCTCCTTTCTGCTGTCGCGCTCCGTGGTTCAACCAATAAGGAAGCTTTTGGGTGCCACGCGCCGGATCACCGCCGGCGACCTGGGGGTGACCGTGCAGATCCAAGGCAGCACCGAGGTTGCCGAGCTTTCCGATGCCTTCAACACCATGACCATTGCCCTGAGGGGCAAGCGGGTGGAAGTCGAGGAGAAGGTGGCGTCGCTGAAGTGGACCAACAAGGAGCTGGTCGAGGCGAGAAACGAGACGGTCCGTTCCGAGAAGATGGCATCCGTCGGGCTCCTGGCCGCCGGGATGGCGCACGAAATCGGCACGCCCTTGGCGGCGATCATGGGGTACAGCGCGCTGCTCGCTGAAGACCTGGCCGCTGATCCGGAAAAGTCCGACTACCTGCGTCGCATCGAGGAGGAGTCCCGGCGTATTGACCGCATCGTGCGTGGCCTTTTGGATTATGCCCGTCCCAAGCGTGTGCAGTGGGAGGAGGTTGACATCCGGCCGTTACTGGACAAGGTGGTGGAGCTCCTGGCGGACCAGGGCGTGCTGAAGCACCTCGATGTATCCGTCGAAGTCGAGGAGGGGCTTGCCACCGTGCATGCCGATCCGCACCAGGTTGAGCAGCTGTTGATCAACCTCATAGTGAACGCCCGGGATGCGATGCCGCAGGGAGGGAAGCTGTGGTTAAAGGGAAGTCGCGCTGGATCCGAAGTAGTCATCGAGGTGGTGGACAGCGGCGAGGGGATGCCGCCTGAGTTGCTCAGCAAGGTTTTCGATCCGTTTTTCACCACCAAGGAGCCGGGTAAGGGGACCGGTCTTGGTTTGGCGATAGCGGCGCGGATAGCCGAGTCCTGTGGAGGCCGCCTAGACGTGCAGAGCGAGCTCGGCAAGGGTAGCCGTTTCACCCTGTCCCTCCCTGCCAGTGAAAAAGCAGGGACTAGGGGCTAGGGGGCAGGGTGGCAGGGTGGGGTTTACCCACCGTAGCTGCCTGCGCTAGCAGGCGTTTAGCGAAGGCGGGAGTGCGCAGTGGCCGAGAAGAAGAAAATCCTGGTGGTGGACGATGAGGCGAACCTGCGCCACATGCTCCAGGTCCTCCTGAAAAAGCAGGGCTACCTGGTTGAGCAGTCCTCAGACGGCGCCGACGCCCTGGCGAAGGCGCGCGAGGGGGAGTACGCCTTCATCCTGTGCGACATCCGGATGCCGGTCATGGACGGCAAAAGGTTCCTGGCCGCCTGCACCGAATCCGGCGTCGGCGCCACCATCATCATGATGTCCGCCTACGGCACCGTCGACGATGCCATCGAGTGCATGAAACTGGGTGCCTACGACTACATCTCCAAACCCTTCAACAGCGACGAGATCTCCCTGGTGCTGAAGAAGGCGGAGGAGCGGGAGCGGCTCAAGGACGAGAACCGCAGGCTGCGCGCGGCGGTGCGGGGACGGGTTTTCCCGGACATCATCAGCAACAACGACCGCATGGCCCAGATCATGGAACTGGTCAAAAAGCTCTCCGGGCACAAGACCACGGTCCTGATCCAAGGCGAATCCGGCACCGGCAAGGAACTGGTGGCGCGGGCGCTGCACAACTGCGGCGTGCGTCGCCAGGCCCCTTTCGTCGCCGTCAACTGCGGCGCCATTCCCGCCTCGCTGCTGGAGAGCGAGCTCTTCGGGCACGTCAAGGGCGCCTTCACCGATGCCAGCCACGACAAGATCGGTCTCTTCGAGGAAGCCGACGGCGGCACCCTGTTCCTGGATGAGATCGGGGAGCTGCCGCTGTCGCTCCAGGTCAAACTGCTGCGGGTGCTGCAGGAGGAGGAGATACGCCCCCTCGGCGCGGCCGCCGCCCAAAAAGTCGACGTCCGGGTGGTCTCCGCCACCAGCAGGGACCTGACCCGGGAAGTAGCGGCGGGAAGGTTCCGCGAGGACCTTTATTTCCGCATCAACGTCTTCGCCCTTTCCCTCCCTCCCTTGCGGGAGCGGGTGGAAGATGTGCCGCTGTTGGTGGACCACTTCCTGGAGAAGCACGGCGAACGCATGGGTGTGCCCGGGGTGCGCCCCACGCCCGAGGCGCTGCAGGCGCTGGTCCGCTACGGCTGGCCGGGGAATGTGCGGGAGCTGGAAAACTGCGTCGAACGCGGCCTGGTCCTCTGCGACGGCGTCACCCTGGGACTTGCCTCCCTCCCGGAGGTGGTGCGCAGGGGGGCGGGGGGGGGGCGCAGAGGGGAGGGGCTGCCCGATTCCCTCTCGATAAAAAAGGGTGCCGAAGCGCTGGAGCGGCAGTTGATCATGCGCGCGTTGGAACAGACGGCGGGGAACCGGACCCACGCGGCGCGGCTTTTGGAGATCAGCCACCGGGCCCTGCTCTACAAGCTCAAAGAGTATGACTTGGGCTAGCGTCCGGGGCTGCTGCGGTGCCCGATCACGGCCAAGGTGCCAATTTTTTGCGGGGAAGGCGCCTCAGCTATGAAAAAAATGCGTAGTTTTTTGCGATGCGCCCATGCTATGGTATGCCACAACTGACCGTATTGACGCTGAAACCGCGGCTTCGGCGTCTCGAACGGGGCCAGGGCACGGTTGTTGCTGCCCTGTCGGAGCATCGAAATCACCCACGAGGTAGCTGAATGTCTTTCGCAAAAAATCTCTCCCGCTTCTTCGCGGCCTGCTTCACCCTGGTCATCATCGCTTTCGCCGCACCCGCCTTCGCCATGTCGGAAGGATGCAGCGGGGACTGCGCTTCCTGCCACTCCATTACGCTGCAGGAAGCCACTGGCCTGCTCAAAGGAATCGGACCCGTGACGGGCGTCAAGCCGGCGCTGGTTCGGGGGCTGTACGAGGTTACCTTCGAGCAGGGGGGCAAAACCGGGGTGGCCTACCTCGACTATGCCAAGAAATACCTCATCGCCGGCCAGGTCTTCGATATAGCGACCCGGCAGCCGGTGGCGACTTCGACCCAGGCGAAGCAGGAGCAGAAGGCAGCCAAGGAGCGGCTTGATCCGGCAACGATCAGCACCGATCACGCGCTTGTGCTTGGGAACCCCAAGGGGAAAAAGAAGCTCTTCGTATTTACCGACCCTGAATGCCCCTTTTGCGCCAAAGCCCACGTAGAGCTGAAAAAATTGGTGTCCCTGGAGCCGGATCTTTGCATCTACATAAAGCTCTATCCGCTCAAAATACATCCCAGGTCTTACGATAAGTCGCGGGTGATTCTTTCCAAGGGTTCGGTCGAACTGCTGGAGAAGTCGTTCGCCGGGCAGGCGCTGCCGGCGGCGACGGAAAAGGACGCCAAAAAGCCTGTGGATGACACCGTCAAGTTCGCGGAGAGTAACGGCATGTATTCCACGCCGACCCTAGTGCTTTCTGACGGCCGCATCCTGGTGGGATACCGGGACGCGAAGGCGATGCAGGAACTGCTGCGGTAGAAAGCCGCCGCGCAGCATTCTCCGCGAGTGCAGGAAGGGCCGGAGAAAAGAATTGACGTATTCCAGAGAATTTCCCTGAGGTGAGCCCATGAGACTTGCAACAAAGATCCTGTCACAGAGTTTGTTCTTGATGCTGCTGCTGTCCCCGCTGGCAGCTCAGGCGGCTACTTTGAACGATTATTGCGTGGTCCCGCCCTTCATCCAGGAGATCGCCAAGCCCAACCTGCTGATGATCATCGACAACTCGGCGAGTATGTACGACCTCGCTTACGTCGATAAGGGGAGAAAGGTCTGTTCGGGCGACAACACTTATGCCTGCGAGGCGGACGCGACCTGTGCCGCGGCCGGCAAGGGAACCTGCACTACCTTCCTGAGGGAGCCATATTACTGCTACGACCAGACCTTCTCCAGCGCCAAGAAATACGTCGGCTACTTCGACGAAACCAAGAATTACCAGTACGATTTCGGTGCCAATCAGTTCGTGGAGGTGGCGGACATCCCGTCATCCTGTGCCGTCGCCGCATCGAGCGTCTCAACCGGCACCATTATTTGCAAGATCAGGCCCGGCATCCTCCATGTCAACATGGGTAGGGACGACGCCAAGGCAACCCATTTTTTCTATGCTTCCGGAAAGTACCTGAACTGGATCACCGCCTCCAAATTCGACGTGGAAAAGCAGGTGTTGACCGGAGGGAAATACGTTACCAAGGTCTGCTCGGGTAACACCAATAAGGCGTGCCTCACCGACCCCGACTGCACCGTTAATAGCGTCACTGACACCTGCGTCAATGCATCGAGCTTCCTGCTGCCCGAGTCGCGCGGCTGCGTCGGGCGCGCGTTCGTCAAAGAGGCGTTGACGAGCGACTTCGTCAACTACACCAGCAACACGGACAATACCAACACCTCGCTGCAGGTCGCCTTTAGCGTCATGGGGCCGGCCAATCCCATCCCTACCGCGCCTGCTCCCGGCGGGCAGACCTTCATCACGGTCTTCGGTGGCAAAGACTACGACTTCGGCAAGTGCCAGGCGGCTATCGACGCCATCGCTACGGGCGGGAACGCGACCATCAAGACCACCGTGGCCGACTGCCTTGCCTCCTCGGCGCCCACACAGGGTACCTGCCAGCAACAAACCAGCCAGACATGCACCACTTCTTCCCAGTGCGTGAAGAACAGCACATACTCCACGACCAGCAAGGTGTGCAGCGGGGCCACCAACCTTTCCTGTACCAGTGACGCGAACTGCTCCATAGACGCCACCACCACCTGCACGAAAACACCCTCCGTGGTCTGCAGCGCCGATACCGACTGCGTGGTCAACGTGGCGGAAGTGCTCGGGACTTGCGGCAGCTATTCTCCCACTCTGTCGCAGGGGGCGTCCAACCAGTTCCCGACAAGCTGCCGGGCCAACTCGGACTGCACCTTCAGTCATGGCAATACCACCTATACCGGTACGTGCAGCGGTCATGTAGCGGCTTCTTCGACCAACAACGGCCCCTGCCAATCCACCGCGGCACAGAGTTTCGGCACGTGCGTTTCCAACTACACCGGTCCCTGCAACCTCCCAGATCCGTCGACCAAAACCAGCGTCTCCTTTCAGCAATCGATGCAGGCCTGCTGGCAGTACCGGCAGTGGAAATTGGGCAAGCCGGGGGCGCAGGACATCGGCATCGATGATGTCAACACCGTCATCAACCAGTGCTCGGATGTCTACGGCAGCCTTTATACCTGCTCCAACAACACCCTGCTCTCCTGCGGCGGCACCAGTGATACCACCACGTGTGGCGCCGGCACCTGCGTCAGCGGACCGCTGGCCATCGGGTCCGGCAGCCCGGCCTTGATCTGCGGGGAGAGCTGGGAAGGGCAGTACTTCGAGAAAATATCCGGCGCCTGGGTGCTGAAGGACGGCTTCGATAAGAGCACCCCGGCCCTGAAAACCACCCATCAAGCTTTCTGCGATTCCTTGGACTCCGCGCCGGTCGCGGTCACCGACCCCACCGACTCCCCGTCCGATACCTCCGTTTCCGAGAACCTCCCGGCCATCCTGAGCGGCATCGGTCTCGAGGCGCAGATGGGGACTCCCTTTGGCACCCTGCGCGCCCGGATCGCCGCAAGCACGGCCCCCAGCGGGTTGGTGCAGGAATTCGAAAGCAAGATCCGCCTCGGCATGATGTCCTTCAACTCGGTCGGCTCCAAGGCTGAGGTCACCAGCGGGTTGCTGCCGGCCACCAAGGTCTGCTCCAACGCGCCCGACAGGACCTGTGTCACCGCAGCTGACTGCACGGACAACGCCACCTGCGACGCCCTCGCGGACCACGACGGAGCCGTGATCCAACCTACTGACCTCATTGGTAGGGGGCACTGCAAAGTCACCACGGGCACCACGTGCACCAAGAGCGCCCACTGCCCCACCGGGGAAGTCTGTGTAAGCGACGGGGTGGGGACACACACCTCAGCGGGGCTCGTCCACAGCATCGACGCCCTGCGCGCATCCACCTGGACTCCCTTCGCCGAGGCCTTCTACGACGCCATAGGGTACTTCGCCGTTTCACCCGGCGATACCACGGGCAAGACCAGCCGCACCGACCTCAGGCTGAACAGCACAGATTTCCTCTCCGACATGAACCCTTCGGAATACGTCTGCCAGTCCAACAACGTCCTGCTGGTGACCGATGGTGCCTCCACGGCGGACCAAAACGGCGACGTGGGCGACGTGGTGACTACCTACAAGGGAGTCTCCGGCAATGTCACGGGGGCCTGCCCCAAATACGCCGGCAGCAAGAATCTCGACGACTTGGCCTGGCTGGCGCGCCACCGCAACATCAACACCTTCTCCCGAACCACGGCCTCAACCGAGGTGCCGACTAAGAAGAACCAGATGGTTTCCACCTACGTGGTCTTCAACGGCGCCGACAACGGCGAATCCGGCGAGTGCGACAACGTCACCCTGCTGACCCAGACGGCGCAAAAAGGCGGCACCGATTTTATGAGCGCGGAGCTCCCGGATAAGATGAAGGAGACCCTGCGTAAGGCGTTCGAAGCGGTCGCCGGCGGCACCGCATCGGGTACTGCGGCATCGATCCTCAGTAACAGCGAGGGGAGCGGGGCGAATATCCTGCAGGCGGTCTTCTATCCCTCCAAGGATTTCGAGACCCCGACCGACGGGACCTCGCCCACCTACGCGAGATGGATCGGAGAGGTGCAGAACCTCTGGTACTACGTCGACCCGTTCATCGGCAACAGCACCGTGCGCGAGGACAGCCCCACCCCCACCCCCAACGATGAGCTGGACCTGGTCAACGACTACGTGGTCGACTTCCAGTTCAAGGGGGGCGAGACGCTGGCGGTGCTGACAAAGGACACCAACGGCGACGGGGCGGGTGATACTGTGGTGACCCCGGCGATGGACTCCAGAGTGAAAACCCAAGGGTTCTGCACCAACACCACCACCCCCACCAACTCGTCCTACAGCAAATGCGCAGCGGATGCCGGCTGCCTCACCGGGGAGACCTGCGTGTTTCAAGGCGTGGTCAACGCGGACGACGTGAGCAGCCTGTGGCGCGCCGGAAGGACGCTGTGGGATCGAAACCTCGATAGCAGCCACCGCACACTCTACACCTACCTGCACGGCACCAGTGCTCCCGGCTGCACAGGCACCTTCTCCGTCGACGGATTGTACGACCTTGCCGCCGCCGCCAGAAACTGGGCGAGCATCGGCGCCAACGACAAATGCATTCTGAAGAGCGTCCTGCAGGCGACCAGCGACGACGAGGCCAAGAACATCCTCAAGTTCGCCGAGGGATACGACTACAAGGACTACGATTCCTCCACCAATAGCATTCCCGGGACCATCGGCAGCAAAACACCCAGGAAGCGCACCGTGCAGAGAGGCGGTGTCAATAAGGTCTGGAAACTCGGTGACATCATCGCCTCAACCCCCCGCATCCAGTCTTTCAACAAGCTGAACAACTACCACCTGGACGTGCCGGCTGGCTATGCCGACACCACCTATGCCAACGATGCCACCAAGACCGGCTTCGCCAACTCCACCACCTACAAGGGGAGAGGGATGGCCTATGCCGGGGCCAACGACGGCATGCTGCACGCGTTTAACCTGGGTAACCTTGTCATTCCGGGAACGAATGGGGGGCTGGCCACGCTGAACAGCGGTGCCGACCCTCTCGGCAAGGAGGAGTGGGCCTTTTTGCCGAGGCACGTGCTTCCGTACCTGAAGTACCTTGCTGACCCGGACTATAGTCATATCTACTTGGTTGACGGCCCCACGCGCCTGGTAGATGCCAGCATCGGCAACGATGATTATTCCACCTCCACCGAGCCCTACGCTACCGCCGGTTGCAACGGCAGCGCCAAGCAATACTGGTCCTGCAAGAGGGATGGGGCCACCACCGGCAACAAGAGCTGGCGTACCATCCTGATCGGCAGCATGGGGGTAGGGGGCGCGTCCGCCAACCTCGGAGCCGCCTGTACCGATTGCGTAAAGAATCCAGTCGACGGCGTTGGATACTCCTCCTATTTCGCCCTCGACATCACCAACCCCGGCACCCCGACCTTCCTCTGGGAATACTCGAACGCCGACATGGGGGCTGCCACCAGCGGCGCCGCCGTGGTACGTATCGGCCACACCTTTACCGCAACAGACGGGGTCTACGGCAAGGAAGGAAGCACCCCGACCAACGGCCGCTGGTTCGCAGTCATCGGCAACGGGCCGAGCGGTCCCATCGACACCACCTATCACCAGTTCAAGGGCAAATCCAACGGACCGCTTCGCGTCTTTATCCTGGACCTGAAAACCGGAGCCTTGGCGAAACAGATCGACACCACGATCAACAACGCCTTCGCCGGGGCCATCACGCCGGGACCGCTCGATACCGACCGCAGCAAGAGGACCGACCCCGGATTTTACTCGGACGACGCCGTCTACTTCGGGTATGCCAACTGCTCAGCCAACTGCGGCACGGACACGCCGACCTGGGACGGCGGCATCATGAGGCTTCTGACCGGCGAAACCTCCGACTTGAGCACGTGGTCGCTGAGCACCCTGGTAAGCGGTATCGGTCCGGTAACGACCGCGGTCAGCAAGATCCAGGACCGCAAAAACCACAACCTCTGGCTGTACACCGGGTCCGGCCGCTACTTCTTCAAGGGAGACGATTCGTCCACCGCCGGCAAGATTTTCGCGGTGAAGGAACCCTGCTACGATGCGGTCAACGATGACATCTACAAGCTGAACACCATCAATGGCCAGTCTCCCAAATGCACCACCGAAATCGCCTTCTCGAGCTCTGATTTCGCCAACCAGACCACCGACATTAACTCCATGATCGACAAGAAGGGGTGGTACATCAATCTGGGAGGGGAGGACACCACCAACAAGTACGGTGCCGAACGGATCATCACCGAACCGGTGGCGATGGGCAATGGGGCGGTCTTCTTTACCTCGTTCATGCCTAGCACCGACATCTGCAACTACGGCGGCAACTCGTACCTGTGGGGCATGCGTTACGACAACGCGGGGCCGGCTTCCCCAGGCCAGTTGAAGGGAAAGGCCCTGGTCCAGGTGTCCACGGGCAGCTTCGAGGAAATCGATCTCTCCACCGCTCTCACCTCGAACATGAACAGGAGAATGGCAGTGCCTATGGTCGGTAAACCGCCGACCGACCCGCCGCCCATCGTGTCCAGTTCCGGCAACAAGCCGCTTAAGAGGATTCTGCACATACAGGAAAAATAATTATGGATCGACGCGGATTTACAGTCATCGAACTGTTGGTCGCGGTCGCCGTGATGGGGCTTCTTACGGCGCTGGGGACGGTTCAGTTCAACAATTACATGAAGAAAGCCCAGATCACCTCCCAAACGAGGACGCTCTACGGGGAATTGATGCAGTACCGTATAAAGGCGTTCCACGAGAAGCGGAACTGGACTTTCAAGTTCACCGCCTCCGGCTATGGAATCTACTCGTCGGCCAACGTGGCGGTGTCGCCGGTACGGTCAGTTGAACTGAAGCATAACGTGATCAGCAGCGACACTGACAATGTGACCTTCGACGGCCATGGGGGGAGCACCGCCGCGGCAAAAACCGTCTGCGTAGAGTCTTCAAACGATGCAACTGTCGATTCGGTTGTCATTTCCACGTCCAGAGTTTTGATCGGCAAAAAAGATGAAGGGAGTTGTGATAGTGACCATATTACCGCGCAATGAATCCGGTTTTACGCTGGTAGAACTGATGGTGGCCATGCTGATCATGCTGGTCGGTCTGGTGGGTCTTTTACAGACGGTCAACATCGCCATCGAGTACAACCTGAAAAACCAGATGCGTAACGAGGTGACCCGCGTGGCCCAAGACCAGATGAACGGCATGCGCGCGCTCGCCTTCGACGCGGTCACCGCCGTTGCCACCACTCAGGTCAATACCAACCTGAGAAACATCAACAGGCAATACGCGGTCACTAGGACGAAATCTCACATCAACGGCACCACGGACAGCTACCAGGTCGACGTCAGATGGAAGTACAAGAACGTCTCCACGACCTACTCGATAGTTTCTACAAGGAGTCGCACCGAATGAGCGCCCTGCGTCGTCCAGATTTTCTCGTGCGCCATGTCCTCCGTTCCAGGAAGGGGTTCACCCTGGTGGAGTTGGTTGTGGTCATGGGCATCTTCATGTTCATCATCATCATCAGCAGCGAGGCCTTCAACAAGCTCCTGACCCTTTCCAACCAGCAGACCAAGTCCGCCGAGAGCGACACGCAAGGCATTCTCGGTCTGGAGATGCTGCGGGTCGACCTTCAGCACGCCGGGTACGGACTGCCGTGGGAACTCACCTTCGAGGACGACTTGGAGGAGGTCACGTCGGGGGATCTGGGTTCGGGAGTCGATCCCAAAGACTACAACGACAACGATAATGCAAGCACGGATACTCATAAGGTGCCCCGCCCGGTACAGGCCGGCACCTCCCCAAGCGGTAGGGACTACCTCGTGCTCAAGTCCACCCTGATAAACACCAGCGATACCAGTAAAAAGTGGGCCTATGTGCAAGGTGTCGGTGGGACCAGCACGCTCAAGGCATGGGGCGACAACAATTTCGCCAACGACGAGCAGGTCGTGACCCTGAACTCCAAAAACAAGCAGTTGATCACCAAGCCGGTAGTTGCTCCCGCGGTGATGACGCCTGCTGATTTCTCCTATGGGATCACCTCTCCGACGATGACGCCCCCTGCTGGTTTCCAGCCCGGGGCCGAGTCGACGGTCTACCTGGTTTACGGCGTATCCAACGCCAGCAGCCTGCGCGCTCCCTACAACAGGGTCGATTACTACGTCAGGCGTCCCGGCTCCGCTGCGGAGATGCCGGCACGCTGCGCCCCGGGAACCGGGATCCTTTACAAGGCGGTGATGAACCACCCGGGGGGTGACCAGACTGAGCTGCCCTTAATGGAGTGCGTGGCTGACATGCAGGTCGTCTTCCAACTCGATACCAACGGCGACGGCGGCGCGGATTCCTTTGCGACGCACACCGGCCTCAGCAGCCTCTCGTCAAGCGAGATCAGGCAGCAGTTGAAGACCGTGAACGTGTACGTCGTGTCCCACGAAGGGGGCAAAGATCCCAACTATACTTACGATAAGGGGAAGGATCTGGTCGTCGGGGAAGGGTACGGCAGGACCTTGGACCTGCAGGCCCTGGTCGGTGCCGACTACAAAAACTATCGTTGGAAGACGTACAAGATCAGCGTCAACCCGAAGAACATCAATTATTGATCGCCATAAACAGGTACAGTCATGTCAACAGTCAGGAACGAAAATGGTATAGCTTTGGTGACGGCACTGCTGTTCACTCTCATATCTCTGGGTATCATGATGGCGCTTCTGACCATCGTCATCCAGGGAACCCAGGTGAGCGCCGCCAACAAGGCTTATAAAAACGCCACGGAAGCGGGATACGGAGCGGTCGATCTGGTGACCAAGGACATCTTCCCCACCATCCTGAGCTCCGCGTTCGACCAGAGGTATCAGGACAATATGCTGGATAAGGTGGGGATGGCGCTGTCGTCGGGTAACCCTTGCCTGACGCAGAAGATGACCACGTCCACCTCTTCGGTCAACTGGTCTAACTGTTCTGCCCTGGCCACCACCCCTTTGCCCAAGGAAGCTCCCGATTTGACCTTCACGCTTAAGGCGGCCGACGGCAGTGCCGGCTTCAAAATCTTTACCAAGATAGTGGACACCAAGTGCGGCGGTGATACCTCCGCCGGTCAGCTTTGCACCAATTCCGACACCTCCGGCATCGACTATCTCGATGTGGGGGGGGGGGTGACCGCCGGCAGCGGCTCGGTGACGCCGCAGCACAAGCCTGCTTATTTCCGTCTGGAAGTGCAGAGCGAGCGGGCTGTCAATCCGAAGGAAAAGGCACAGATGTCGGTGCTGTACGGTTACTGATTGCAGCCATACCCCGTTGCGGGCCTAAACTTTATAGCTGTTCCCGGCGGCTTCATTGCCTCCACACGCCCTTCTGCCTACCCGGTAGAGGGGCGTCGTTTTCTGCAGCAGTTTATCTCTCCCGGGCCCTCCCCAAATCCTTTCCCCAGCTTTCTTTTCCCGTGCGCTTTGCTAGTATTGGAAAGTTCAAATTTTGCCATCGGCGACCGCGCAAGGCACCTCTCAAGTGCAGCAGCGGGGGAAGCTATGCGATCTGAAGGTTATTCCTTACTAGAGACGATGTTCATCGTCGCCATCGTCGCCATTCTAGCCGTCATCGGGACCCTGCAATTCCGCGAATACCTGCAGCGTTACCGCACTGAGGCCCAGACGCGCCTGCTCTTTACGGAACTGCTCAAAGCGCGGACTCAGGCCATTTACCAGCACAGGCGGACGCGGGTCAAACTTTATGCCGACCGCTTCGCAGTCTACTCCTCCCTGCAGGACAGCAGCACGGTAACCCCGGTTCAGACCCATTCGTTGAACTATCGGCTGACTTCCAAAAGCGACCTTGCGGTGGGGCAGGACATTGACTTCGACGAGACCGGGATCACGTACGACTGGTGTTCCGTCTGCCTTGAGGACAGCGCCGGTGCCGGCGGGGTTGACAGCGTCGTCATTGCCGCGACAAGGGTGAGCATCGGCAAGAAGGACAAAGGTAATGTCTGTGAATCGGATAGCATCACGCTCAAGTAGTCGCGGCTTCACTCTGGTAGAGATGCTCATGGCTATGCTGGTCATGACCGTCGGCCTTTTGGGTCTGCTTCAGTCGGTGAACGTGGCCTACCAGCAAAACCTCAGGGACAAGCTGCGTAAGGAAGCGACCCAGGTGGCGGAGGAGCGCATGCATGACTGGTGCAGGCTACGCTTCGACATCATTACTTGCGGCGAAGCCAAAAAGGAGGATACGCATAAACAGGTAGGGGGGAGTCCCTGGTACTTTTCGGTGAACCGGAAAGCCGCACTGGTCGGGAGCGCCACCAAAAAACTGGATGTCACGGTGACATGGACCGTCAAAGGGGACGAGAAAAGCCATGAGATCCATGCGTTGCGGTCAAGGAGAAAGGGCGAATGAGGCGCTGGGGTAGGGGACAAGGGTATGCCCTGGTCGAACTGGTCGTGGTCATGCTGATCTTTGCGGTGGTGATGACGCTGATGAGCAGCTCCTTCGCCACCATCGTGCGCAGCACGGGCCAACTGGGCAAAAGGACCGAAACCGAGATCGGGGGGCTGATCGGGCTCGAGCTGATGCGCCGGGACCTGGAGCTTGCGGGGTTCGGCCTCCCTTACTCACTGTCTGAAGGTCTCAACTACGTGGAAGCGGACGAGGACACGCAGCTGGTGCCGGGCTTTCCCGACGTCAAGGCCAGCAACTTCAACGATCGCCCCGGGCTCGCTGCGCCTCCCGCCTTTCGCGTGGCTAGTGATGCCGGCTTCAACGGTTCAGATTACCTGGTAGTAAAAGGCACCCCCCTGGGCGATAACCCGGTCTGTCGCAGTTGGTGCTATTTGAACTACAGTGCGGTCACCAGGCCCTCGCGGGTCGAGCCCGAGCTCAAGATCGGCACCAAGACCCGTGCCATCGTGCTCCGCACCGGGGCCAGCGCATCAGGCGAGCCGGTGCGGGAACTGGTCACCTCCAGCGGGGATTTCACCTTCTTCCTCAACAACGTCGACATCAATTTCGCGCCACTGCGAAGGAGCGACAGCCACATTGTCTACGCAGTAGCCAACGATAAGGATGACGGCGATCTCAACTTTCCCTTTAACCGTTCCGACTATTACATTAGCCGCAAATCCGATATTTCCCCCCTGTGCAACCGGGGCACCGGCACGCTCTACAAGGCGGCCTTCAGCCACAACCAGGACCGGGGCGCCACCAAGTACCCCATCCTGGACTGCGCGGCGGATATGCAGGTCGTTTTCTACATGGACACCAACCACGACGGCACAACCGACTACCATCCCGATCCGGCTGATGGTCTTTTCTCCTTGAAGGACCTCGCGAAGTACTTGCGCGAGGAGCTGAAGGAGGTCCGGGTCTACATCCTGGCCCAGCAGGGGAAGCAGGACCCGGGCTACCGCTACCCGGTGAGCAATCCCGACAAAGCTATTGTGGTCGGCGACCCGGACCTGCCCGATCATGTGGGGCATATCTGGAGCGCGCAGGCGATGAGCGCTACCTTTGGTGCCGACTGGCGCACGTACCGCTGGAAAATTTACACGATCGTGGTGCAGCCCAAAAACCTGTAGCAGGGGAGGGGCAATGGCGGCTCTTCGTTCCGAAAACGGCGCAGCCCTGATTACCGCTTTGATGCTGACGACGCTTGCTTTGGTGATCGCGATGGCGCTGTTGTCCACCATCATCGCCGGAACCCACGTCGCGGCGAGCCAGAAGCGCTACCGCAGCGCTCTCACCGCAGCGCACGGCGGACTCGACCTGTTCACCAGCGAGATACTCCCGAGGCTTTTTCAAACCGGCTACGGGACCTCCAATTTTCAAGGGGATTTTCCCGGGATCGATCTGAAGGTTATGCTCGACCCGTGCCTGCAGCAAAAACTCGTTCTTGCGCGCGCCGAATGGAGCGCCTGCAGCGACGCTCAGGCCAACCCCGAACCTTCTCAGGCACCGGACACCACTTTTCGGCTGGCGGGGGTTCCGCCGGCGACCGGTTTCAACGTCAGCACTAAGATCATCGACACCGTCCCGGGGAATACCGACCGCAGCGGCTATTACCTGCTTGACGCGGGGGGGGCGGTGGCAGCCCAGGACGACGTGATCAGACCGCAGCACGTCCCGGTCATGTATAACATCCAGGTACAGGGGATGCGGGGAGAGCAGGGGACTCGCGAAAAGGCGCGCCTCGCGGTGCTTTACGCCTACTGACAGACCGTTTCGAAATAAGCCGCTTTTTCATTTATGCGAGTTGCCCGAAATTGCAACTCGCTTTTTTATTGGTATGATCTCCCCATTCCACCCATTAAAAAACGCCTGAAGACAGGAGGTGTAGCCTTTCCGAAGGGGAAAGTTTTTCTTTGACCTTTAATTACATATAACTTTGAATAAAAGGTTGACTTTCCTTTTTATAGATGGCAAGGTGTGCAAAAATTCGTATTGTCTGTCTTCAAGCGGTGCCACTTATGATCATGAACAGCGTCAAAAAACTCCGGGAAGAACGCCTGATGAGCAAAGCCGAGCTGGCACGGTTGGCTGGGGTGTCGCCCATCACCATCGACCGGATCGAACGGGGTGAGGACTGCAGGATGGAGACCAAGCGCAAGATCCTGCTTGCACTTGGCTTCTCCCTCTCCGACAAGAACAAGGTATTCCAGGACTAGGAAGATAGGACCACGCGATGCTTTTCTCCAAGAAGAAGGACATAGTAGGGGTCGATATAGGATCGAGTGCCGTGAAGCTCGTGCAGTTTCGCCCGGCCAAGGGCGGCTTCCAACTCGTGAAGATCGGGATCCTGCCGCTGCCGGCCGAGGCCATCGTCGACAACACCCTGATGGACAGCTCTTCGATCGTCGAGGCGGTCAAGCAGCTGTTGGACACTCTGGGGGTGAAGGCGAAAGAGGCCGTCTGCTCCATCTCGGGCAACTCGGTCATCATCAGAAAAATCTCCCTGCCGGTGATGCCGGTCGAGGAACTGGAAGACCAGATCCACTGGGAGGCCGAGCAGTACATCCCCTTCGATATCAACGATGTCAACGTCGACTTCCAGATCCTGTTCCCCGACGAGCAGGACCCCTCCAAAATGAACGTCCTGCTGGTGGCCAGCAAAAAAGACATAATCAACGATTACATCTCGGTGTTCGCTGAGGCAGGGCTCAAGCTGGCGGTGGTCGACGTCGACTCCTTCGCCGTCCAGAATGCCTTCGAGCTGAACTACCCGGTCGACCCTGACCAGGTGGTGGCTCTGGTCAACATAGGCGCCAGCATCTTCAACCTCAACATCGTCAGGGACGGCGTCTCCCTGTTCACCCGCGACGTGCAGATGGGTGGCAACCTCTACACCGAGGAGATCCAGAAGCAGTTCGGCATCAGCAGCGCCGAGGCCGAGGAAATGAAGCTTGGTGCAGGGCACTCCGCGGATTCCCGCCTGGGTGAGGTGCTGCAGCGGGTGAACGATACCATCGCCCTGGAGATGCGGCGCTCCCTGGACTTTTACAACTCCACCGCCGGCGAGGAGCGCATCACCAAGGTGTTTTTAAGCGGCGGCGCGGCCAAGACGCTGCACCTGATCGAAGCGGTACAGCAGAGGCTGGCGCTTCCGGTGGAAATCCTGAACCCGCTGGCCCGGGTTGCCGTCAACGAGAAGGAGTTCGATCCCAGGTACCTTGAGGAGATCGCCCCGCTCATGTCGGTTGCGGTGGGGCTTGCTGCGAGGAGGGCTGGAGACAAATGATCAAGATAAACCTCCTCCCGATACGGGCATCAAAGAAGAAGGAAACGATGCGCCAGCAGGTCACCATACTGGTGGTCCTCCTGGTTACCATCCTGGTGGTGGGGCTGGGGTGGTGGATTTACCTGCGCAGCCAGATCAACACGGTCAAGACCGAGATCACCACGGCTGAGACGGAACTTGCCCAGTTGAAGACCAAGATCGGCGTCATCGACAATCTGAAGAAGCTGCAAGCTGATGTGAAGAAGAAGCTCGACGTGCTGGACCGCCTGCGCCGCGGCAAGACCGGGCCGGCGTCGCGGCTCGCCACGCTCTCCGACTCCACCCCGGACAAGCTCTGGCTCACCAAGTACGCTGAAAACGGTTCGGCGGTGTCGCTTTCGGGCGGCGCCATGAGCGAGGACCTGATCGCCGTGTTTATGAAGACGCTGCAGGCCTCCGGTTCTTTCACCAACGTGGAACTGGTGGTTTCCGAACAGGCTGAGTTGGCCGGAACCAAGTACAAGCGTTTCGACCTGTCATTCCAGATCAAGGATCAGAAGCCGTAGCGCCGGGATTTCCGGCAGGATGCGGCGCGAGCAGGCGGCGCGCAAACCAAGAAGCTGAATCAGAGGCATTGCCATGGATCCACAAATAGAGAAGTTGCTGAAGCTCCCGACCAAGCAGAAGGTCGCGCTCCTGGTACTGCTGCTGCTCCTCGAAGCAGCAGGTCTGTACTACGGGCTGCACCGTCCCCGGCTCGAAGAACTGGAAACGCTCAAGACCAAGCAGCAGGATTTGCAAAAGCTGATCGACGACAATCGTCGCATCGCCAACAACCTGCCGCGCTTCAAAGCGGAGTACGAGCAGTTGAAGCGCGACCTGGACAACGCGCTGACCGAGCTTCCCAACCAGAAGGAGATCCCGTCGCTTTTGACCAACATCTCCAATTCCGGCAAGATGGCTGGTCTCGACTTCCTGCTGTTCAGGCCCAAGCCGGAGGTCCCCAAGGATTTCTACGCGGAGGTGCCGGTTGACATCTCCGTTTCCGGGACCTTTTACAACGTGGCCGACTTCTTCGTCGCGGTCGGAAAGCTGCCGCGCATCGTGAACATCACCAACGTCAACGTCGCGGACATCAAGGAAGTAGGAGGGCGCACGGTCATGAAGGTAAACTGCCTGGCCACCACCTTCCGTTTCCTCGATCCCAAAGAGAGCAAGAATGCGAATGCCAATAAACCTAAATAGCACGCTACTTTTGATGCTGTTGCTGGCGTTTTCGTACGGCTGTAAGAAGGAAGAGGCACCCGCGCCTCCCCCTCCCGCCGCGAAACCCGCACCCGCACCCAAGCCGGTGCCGCCGGTACAGCAGCAGATCTCTTCCGCAGCCAAGGTCGGTTCCGCGGTTGTTTTCAAGAAGGACCCGTTCAAGCCGCTGCTGACGTCGCAGGCGCCGGTTGTGCCTGCTGGTCAGGCCGCTAAGCCCAGCGGGGTGCCCCTGGCCGACCAGCTTCCGATCCAGAGTTTCGAGGCGAGCAAGTTCAAGGTTGCCGGGATCATTGCCGGATTCAAAGAGAACAAGGCCCTCGTAATCGATCCCAACGGCAAGGGGTATGTAGTGCAGGCCGGCATGCAGATAGGCAACGCCAACGGCAGGATCTCCAGGATCACCTCCTCGTCGGTGGAGATTGTGGAGAAGAGCGGTCGCAAGAGTAAAACCATCGTGCTTACGCTGGCCAAGAAAAGGTAAGGAGCGTTTCAGATGACCATGTACCAGAGCAGAATTCTTTGTCACGCCATGGCACTCATCGTCTTGTTGACGGTTTCTGCTGGCTGCGTCAAGAGGATGACCGCCGTTAACGAGCCCGCTTCGGCGGAAGCCGCGGCTTTTGCCACCTTGCGCTCCGTGACCGTGTCGGACGATGGCTCGAGCGTCGAGCTGACCAGCGACAGGCCGCTCACCTATACTTCCTACAAGGGAGGGGAGCCGGCCAAGATCATCGTCGACATCTCGCAGGCCGAACCTGGTGTGGTGGCGTCGCCCATCGAGGTCAACCGCGGCAGCGTGAAACGGATCGAGATCGAGCGCCAGCCGGTTGGTGCGAGCGTACTGACGCGGGTGGCCCTGGTGCTCAACCGCGACGTCGATTTCTCGGTCGCCACTGATCCGGGTAACAAGAACAAGCTCCTGATCAGCCTGCCGCGCGAGGCCGAGGCGAAGAACGAGCCGGTCACCAAGGAAGCTCCCATCGCCGAGCCGCGTATCGAGGAGAAAACGCTGGTAGCCGACGCGGCCCCCAAGGTCCAGGCTCCCCAGGTGAGCGAGGCCAAGGCTGTAGTTCCCGCGCCGCCCGCACTTCCTGTCGAAAAGCCGGTAGCCAAGGCGGTTCAGAAAGACACGGAAACCGGTAGCGGCCCCAGGCTGAACGGGGTGATCACCGCGGCCGACGGCGTGGAACTTTCGGTCCAAGGTGGGGTGGAGACCTTCAACTCCTTCAAACTCGCCAAGCCCGACCGCATCGTGGTCGATCTGTTCAAGGTCAAAAATGCCCTGGCCCAGAATGTCGTTCCCATCGGCGCCTTCGGCGTTGCCAACGCCCGGGTAGGCTCCACCCCCGATAAAGTGCGCGTAGTGCTGGATGCTTCAGGTGAGGGACTGCCCGCTTTCGAGGTTCAAAAGAGCGATCTCGGCGTGAAGATCAAGTTGAAAGGGAAAGGTCCCGCGACAACCGCGGCGCCCGCTGCCGCCCCTGCTGTAGCAGCGGTACTCGCACCGGCCCCGGCACCTGCGCCGGCCACTGCACCTGCGCCGGTCGCCAAGATGAAGGCTGAAGTGCCGCCGGGACGCCACGTGAAGGGCGCGCTGGAGGCCGTCGATTTCAAAGTCGTAGAGGGCGTATCCCGCATCTCCATGAAGCTCCACGGTACCTGCGAGCCGGGCGAACCGATCCACAGCCCACGCGGGCTGACGCTCACCATCAACAACTGCCAAGTGCCTAAGTCGCTGCAGCGCGCCATGGATACCTCCAAGTTCGGCTCTCCCGTGCTTTCCGTGACCCCCTACCAGGTTAAGGTGAAAGGCGGCTATGTCACCAAAATCGCCGTCAAGCTGCATGGCAATCCGGAGTACACCACCAGCCGGCAGGGTGACGTCCTCACTTGGGACATCGTGAACCCGGGACCGGCCGTGGCTGCAAAGCTTCCGCCGGCACCTGCCGCCAAGCCCAAGGCGCCCGAGGCCGCCGACGAACTGGGCGCTCCGACCCGCACCGAGGAACCGGTCACTGAGATTTCCGGTGGAGCGGATAAGCGCTTCGGCAAGAAGGTTTATAAGGGGAGGCGTGTCACCCTCGAATTCTCCGACGCCGACATCCGGAAGATTTTCCAGTTGATAGCAGAGGTGAGCAACCTCAACTTCCTCATCGGGGACGACGTCACCGGCACCATCAGCATCAAACTGGTAAATGTTCCTTGGGATCAGGCGCTGGACGTGATTCTGGACGCCAAGGGACTCGCCATGGTGCAGCAAGGCAATATCGTTCAGATCAAGCCGCGCAGCAAGATGCAGAGCCAAGCTGATGAGGAGACCGCGGCCAAGAAGGCGGCTGAGCGGTTGCTGGAGCTGAAAACTGCGGTGTTTGAAGTCAACTACGCTGCCATCGGCGATGTCGCGACGCAGTTCAACATCATGAAGAGCGAGCGCGGCGTGATTACCAAGGACGAGCGCACCAGCCGCGTCATCGTGAAGGACATCCAGCCTGCGTTGGACGACATGAGGGCGCTGCTGAAGAATCTTGACCTGCCAGAGAAGCAGGTTCAGATTGAGGCGCGCATCGTCGAGGCCACCTCGACCTTCACCCGCGACCTCGGCGTGCAGTGGGGGCTCAAGTACGCGGACGGTTCAGCCTCGATCGCCGGCGTCAACTCTCTCGAAACCAGGTTCGGCGGCGTGGTATCCCCGGCGGGCCCTGGTACAAGCGGTGCGGGCGGCATCGGGATGGGGGTTTCCTTCGGTAAACTCACCAGCAACGTGCAGCTCGACATGAGGCTCGCAGCAGCTGCCACCATTGGCCAAGTCAAAATCATCTCCACGCCCAAAGTGGTTACGCTGAACAACAAGGCCGCCAAGATCTCCCAGGGACAGTCGATTCCTTATCAGACTACTTCCGCTGAGGGGACCAAGACTGAGTTCGTCGAAGCTGCCCTTACTCTCGAAGTGACGCCCCACATCACTGCCGACGGCTCCGTCAGTATGAAGATCAAGGCGAGCAACAACTCCCCGGGCGCCGGGTCGCCGCCTCCGATCAACAAGAAAGAAGCCACCACCGAGCTCGTCGTTTCCAATGGCGACACCACCGTCATCGGCGGTATCTACGTCGACAACGAGACCGAGACCAACACCGGCATCCCGTTCCTCGCCGACATCCCGCTGCTCGGGTGGCTGTTCAAGTCCAACGCGAAGCAGAAAACTAAAACTGAATTGCTTATATTCATAACCCCGAAGATCGTACTTTAATCAACAGACAGTTGTCTGCATTGGAGAAACTATGAGATTGAAGCAGTTTTTATTGGTATTTTTCGCCCTGATTGCCTTGCTGCCACTGGCTGGTTGCGGTGGTAGTGGTGGGGCCGGATTGAACGGTTCGATTTCTCTGGAAACAGGGATCGAGGGAAGCGTTGTAACGGCGACCGCTACCTACACTAACCCGGACGGGAGCAAAAACCTTATTGGAACGCCGATTACCTTCTACGTTCAGTTTGATGGTGTTAAATACACCTTGGGGACTCTAAATACCAACTCCTCAGGATCGGTTAAAGTCGGTTTCCCTATGCCTGGTTTCAATGGCACCAAAGATATCATTATAAGTGCCAAGTCCGGAGAGCTTGAGGATTTCAAATCCATTAGCATGACGGGGCGGACCATTGTTCTGACCCCTCCTGCAGCTGTCACCCTGACCGCGGTTGCCGGGTCTGCCGCAACCCAGGCTTTTGCCATTGCCGGAACCCCGGGCTTTGTTAAAGTCACTGATCCTTTCGCTGATGAAACTCTGGTCGGCCACGTGCTGAATATCACCTACACCGTTTCGTCCAGCACAGGCAGCCCCGTCACTCTCAATGCTCCACTAACCACCACCGTTCAGGCTGACGGGACTGCGCCTTTCCCCGGAGCAACCGGAACCATTACTATACCCGCAACGGCCGGGACCGAGATCGTGACCATCAACTGGACGGCAAAGGATCCCATCACGGATCTGACAGCTTCAGGGTCTACCACGGTGACTCTGACTGCAAGCGCGCCTGTTGTGGTAGGCCCCTAATGTAACGGCACGGCGTCAAGCTTTGCATGTAGCAAAAATGCCAGGGTGCTCCCCTGGCATTTCTTTAGTTTTGGCACACAGGAGTACGCATGTTCAGATACCTTACCGCGGGCGAATCTCATGGTCCGCAGTTGACCGCCATTATCGAGGGGATCCCCTCAGGGCTCAAGCTCAGCGAAAGCGACATCAACGCCGATCTTTTGCGCCGGCAGGGTGGATACGGCCGTGGCGGCCGCATGAAGATAGAAACCGACCGCGCCAGCATCCGCTCCGGCGTGCGCTGGGGCGAAACCCTGGGCTCGCCGATCACCCTGGTGGTGGAGAACTCGGATTGGATCAACTGGGAGCAGCGCATGTCGGTCAGCCCCGAGCACCGCGACGATTCCATCCGCGTTACCCGCGCCCGTCCCGGACACGCCGACCTCCCCGGCGCCATGAAGTACGCCCACAACGACGTGCGCAACATTCTGGAACGCTCCAGCGCCCGCGAGACCGCGGTGCGCGTCGCGGTCGGGGCAGTGGCCAAGGCATATCTGGCCCGCTTCGGCATCGCCGTGGTCGGTTGTGTGGTCGAGTTGGGCGGGGTGAAGGCGGAGCGTCCGGAACTCTCGGTAAAGGCGCTGCAGGACGCCATCGCGTCCTCGCCGGTTTACACCTATGACGCCAAGGCCGAGCTCGAGATGGTCGATGCCATCGACCGCGCCAAGGCAGCCGGCGACACCCTTGGCGGTGTGGTCGAGGTCCGGGTAACCGGTGCTCCCGTGGGGCTTGGGAGCCACGTGCAGTGGGATCGCAGACTGGACGCGCGTCTGGCAGCGGCGGTGATGAGCATTCAGGCTTTTAAAGGGGTGGAGATCGGCGCGGGATTCGAGACAGCACGGCTTCCCGGTTCCCTGGTTCACGATGAGATCTACTTCGACGAGCAGCGCATGTCCCGCGGTGAGAAGACCGGCTTTTACCGCAACACCAACCGGGCCGGCGGCCTGGAGGGAGGGATCACCAACGGCGAGGAGATCGTGGTGTATGGCGCAATGAAGCCGATCCCGACCCTGTACACGCCGCTCAAGTCGGTCGATATCCTCACCAAGGAGCCGTTCGAGGCGACCGTGGAGCGCTCGGACTGCTGTGCCGTCCCCGCGGCTTCCGTTGTTGCCGAGGCCGTGGTCGCCGTCGAGATCGTCAACGCCTTCATGGAGAAGTTCGGCGGCGATTCCGTTGCCGAGACCGCCAGGAACTACTCGTCCTACATCGAGTACCTGCGTGAGTTTTAAAGACAAAGGCATTAACGCAAAGGCGCCAAGGCGCGGAGGCGCTAAGAAAGGATTGAGGTTTAGTTATTCCTCTTGGCGTCTTTGCGGCTCCGCGTCTTTGCGTTAGAGGTTTTACCTGTGACTTTCAAGAACATCTTTCTCACCGGCTTCATGGGATGCGGCAAGACCAGCGTGGGACAGGTGCTGGCGCAGCAACTCGGCTGGTCCTTCGTCGACCTCGACCAGATCATCGTGGCTGAGGCGGGACGGAGCATCAAGGAAATCTTCGCAGACCAGGGCGAACCGTACTTCCGCGAGTTGGAGTCGAAGATGCTGGAGCAGGTGGCCGCACGCGCCGGCCAAGTCGTTTCCACCGGTGGAGGCGTGGTGATCGCGCCCGCCAACCGGGCCAATATGCACGGGAACGGCTGCATCGTGAACCTCACCGCCAGCGTGGAAACTATCGCGCAGCGGGTGAGCGGCGACAGCGAGCGGCCGTTGCTGGCGGACGATGCTTCGGTGTTGAAGATCCGCACCATGCTTGAGGTGCGCGAACAGTTCTACGCCGACGCCGACATCCGGATCGACACTACCGGCAAGGATGTCGCTGCGGTTGCCAAAGAAGTACTCGATTACTCGAAGGGGTCCTTGTGATTGTTCAAACGATAAAAGTGGCGCTTGGTGAACGGAGCTACGACATACAGCTCGGTGCCGGCATCCTGGGCACCATCGGCACTGTCTGCCGCGAACTCGGCCTCACCGGCACCGCTGCTGTCGTCTCCAACACCACCGTTGCACCTCTTTATTTTGATACCGTGCGTGCAGCCATGGAGGCGGCGGGATACCAGGTGCTCCTGGTCTCGCTCCCCGATGGTGAGGCGTACAAGAACAGCGCCACGCTGAACCAGATTTACGACGCCCTGGTGGACGGCTCGCTCGACCGCGGCTCCTTCATTCTTGCCTTGGGCGGTGGGGTGATCGGTGACATGGCCGGGTTCGCCGCGGCGAGCTACCTGCGCGGCATTCCGTTCGTCCAGCTCCCCACCACGCTCCTGTCCCAGGTCGATTCCAGCGTAGGCGGCAAGACCGGTATCAACCACCCGCGCGGCAAAAACCTGATCGGGGCGTTCTACCAGCCCAAAGCGGTGCTGATCGACGTGATGACGCTGGACACGCTGCCGGAGCGCGAGTTCCGCGCCGGTCTGGGCGAGATCGTCAAGTACGGTGCCGTGCTGGACGGCGATTTCTTCAGGTTCCTCGAAGAGAACGTCGACGCGCTCCTGGCCCGCGACAAGGAGGCCCTGATCCAGGCCGTCGCCCGCAGTTGTTCTATCAAGGCCAAAGTGGTGGCGGTGGACGAGAGGGAAGGGGGGGTGCGCGCGGTGCTGAACTACGGGCATACCCTCGGGCACGCCGTCGAGACCCTCACTGAGTACACAACCTACCTGCATGGCGAGGCCGTAGCCATCGGGATGGTTCAGGCAGCGAAGATTTCCAAACATTTCGGCTACTGCAACCAGGCCGACCGCGACCGCATCGCAGCGCTTATCGCAGCGCTGGGGCTTCCCGCCGAGCTCCCCGCATTCCCGTCGGAAAAATACGTGGAGGCTCTCTCCCATGACAAGAAGGTGCGTGACAAGGGGTTGCTCTTCATCTGCAACCGCGGCATCGGCGCCTACAAGATGGAAAGGGTTACTGACCTCAAAGCACTTCTGGACATCTGCGCATAGGAGCGTGACATGGTAGAGGACGCGTTATCGTTTTGGACTGAGATTCAGCGTTACGAAGACATGCTGGTGGCGGACGCGAAATCGATTTGCTTCGCACCGCTCTCAGACTTGTATCGGAAGCTTGGGCTTTTGGACGATGCCGTCTTGGTGGCCCAGAAAGGTTGTGCGGCGCACCCTGAATACGCGCTGGGTTTCGTTGCCCTCGGCAACGCCTGTTACGCAAAAGGTATGACGCAGGAAGCGCGCCAGGCCTTGGAACGGGCGCTTGCCCTCAAGCCCGATCACATCCAGGCCATGAAACTGCTGAGCCAACTTTACGTTGAAGTGGGGGAGCTGTCGCTTGCCCGCCAAGTGCTGGGGCAGGTGCTGGCGGAAGACCCTGAGGACATGGAGAGCAGCATGCTTCTTAGTTCCATTGGCGCGTCCCCGGCCGCTCCCCCCGCGGCGGCGGCCGAAGAGGAAGTGCTCGAAGAGCTGGAAATCATCGAGGAGTTGGAAGAACTCGTCGAGGAGCCGGCGGTGGAGGTGAGCGTGCAGCCTTCGTCAGCGCCGTCCGCGTCCGCGTCGGTCGCCCCGACTGCTGTCGGTGCATCCGAAGACATGTGGGCCATCGAGGACCTGGAAGAGGTCGTGGAAATACCCGCTTCCGCCGCTTCCCAGCAAGCCGGGGCCGTTCCGGACCTGCTGACTACGGCGACACTGGCGGAGCTCTACGCGTCCCAGGGGTTCCTTGATAAGGCGATGGGGATCTACCGCGAGCTGGTCGCGGCGCACCCTGACAACCAGCAATACCGGCTGAGATGCGCGGAACTCGTGGAACAACAACAGTTGCAGCAGGCCGCGTCACAACAGCCGAAGCCGGCCGAAGTCGCCGCAGCACCTGTTGCCGTAGCACCAGTCGCCCCTGTTGCTCCCGTAGCGCCTGTTGTTCCTCCCGTATCCGCCCCTGCCGCTTTCGATGCGCACGAAGCGCCTGCCGCCATGGAGGTGCCCATCAGTGTCGAGGAGATCACTGTCCCCGCGGCTTTTGCCGGGATGGAATCGCCGGCGCAACAAGAAGCGGCACCGTTGGAGCAGCCCCGCGTGCCGGAGGAACCGACTGACGACGCTGACCTGGAGAGCTCGCTGCAACGCTGGCTGGAAAACATAAGGAGAAGAAAAGATGGGGTTTAAGGGGATTCTCAAGGAGATTGTCGAGGAGAGCGGCGGCATAGGCGGCGTCATCATGGGATACGACGGCATAGCCATCGACGAGTATCTGCGCGAGGCCGCCGGGTTGGACGTGCAGACTATGACCATCGAGTACGCTTCCGTCTTGAAGGAGATCAAGCGGACCGTGGGCGTGCTCAAGACCGGTGAGCTGGAGGAGGTTTCCATCATCACCGAGAAAAGCTGCATCATCGTGCGCGGCATCAGCGAAGACTTTTTCGGCGCACTGGTGCTCCCCGCCGACGGCAACTTCGGCAAGGCCCGTTTTCTCTTGAAGCGCGCCGCCCCCGGCTTTCGGGAGTCGCTGCAATGAGTGTCGCCAAGATCCTGGTCCTGCACGGGCCGAACCTGAACCTGCTGGGGGTCCGGGAGCCGGGTGTCTACGGCACCACCACCCTGGACGGAATCAACCAGGCGCTTACGGAGCTGGCGGCGGAACTGTCGCTGGAACTCGATATCGTGCAGAGTAACAGCGAAGGCGCCCTGGTCGACGCCATCCAGGGTGCGCTGGGCACATGCCAAGGCATCCTGATCAACCCCGCAGCTTATACCCACACCAGCGTCGCCATCCGCGACGCGATCTCCGCGACCGCGCTTCCCGCCGTCGAGGTCCACCTCTCCAACGTGCACGCCCGTGAACCCTTCCGAAGCCACAGTTTCATCGCCCCGGTAGCTGTCGGTCAGATCTGCGGTTTCGGCCCGGACAGCTACCTTTTGGGGCTGCGCGCCCTTGCCAAACGGCTGGGAAAATAAGATTGTCTTACGGACGGAATTATGATAGGTAACAGAATCCTCGCGGCCCGAGAATGCCTGAAACGGTTGAATGTCGATCTGTTGCTGGTCCTCAATTTGAGCAACATACGGTACCTCACCGGGTTCACCGGCAGCGAGGCGCTGCTGCTACTCTCTCCAGATGACGGGTGGTTTCTCACCGACTCCCGTTACACCTCACAGGCTGGCGCCGAGGTCACGGGCGCGAAGGTTATCGAGTTCTCGAACCGGATGGATACGCTGGTCGAACTGCTGCAGCAAAGCGGCGCGACCCGGGTCGCCTTCGAAGCCGGTTCCACCACAGTCGCTTTTCACCAGGAGCTTTGCGGCAAGACGCCGGAGATCGAGTACCTTCCCGCCGACAGCGAGATGGTCGGCCTGAGGACGGTGAAGGACGCCGGCGAACTGGAGATCCTCGAGCGGGTGGCGGCGATCGCCTCGGAAGCGCTCCTGGAGACCGTGGCGCGCCTGAAGCCGGGGATGAGTGAAAGCGAAGTGGCCTGGATGCTGGAAGTCGCCATGCGGGAGAGGGGGGCGGAAGGGAAGTCCTTCGACTTCATCGTCGCCTCCGGCGAGCGTGGCGCCCTGCCGCACGGCCGCGCATCGGAGAAAAAGCTGGTGGCGGGAGAGCTGGTTACCATCGACTACGGTGCCATCTACCGCGGCTACTGCTCCGACGAGACGGTGACCGTCTGTCTGGGGCAACCGGACCCGAAACAGCGCGAGGTCTATGAGACGGTCCTGGCGGCCCAGCGGGCGGCGATGGATGCGGTGCATCCCGGCCTCAGTTTCCGGGACGTCGACGCCAAGGCGCGCGATTACATCGCGGCAAAAGGATTCGGCGAGTATTTCGGTCACGGCCTGGGGCACGGGGTAGGCATCGACATCCACGAGCATCCCACCGCCTCACCGCGCAGCAAGCACGTGATCCAGGAAGGGATGGTCTTCACCATCGAGCCGGGCATCTACATTCCCGGGTGGGGCGGCGTCCGGATCGAGGACACCGTGGTGGTCGAGCAGAACTGCTGCCGTCCCATCACCAGGGTCCCCAAAGAGTTGATGATCCTCTGAGAGTTTTAGACGGGCCTGTCCGGCGTTGATCGGAAGGCCTTCAACCATGCAATAAAGTGAAGAAAAGGAGAATGATGTGGATATAAAAGACCTGAAGATGCTGATCAAGATGGTAACGGAGACCGACATCACCGAGTTCGAGCTGGAGAACGCTGATGACAAGGTAGTCATCAAGAGGGGCTGCAGCGCTGCTCCCCAGTACCAGATGCAGGCGCCCGTCGCCTACCAGTACGCTCCCGCCGCTCCCGTCGCCGCCCCCGCAGCTCAGGGTGCCGCTCCCGCTGCAGCCCCCGCTGCCGAGAAGGAGCAGGGTGATGTGATTACCTCCCCCATCGTCGGCACCTTCTACCGCGCTCCGGCTCCGGAAGCTGCTGCCTTCGTGGAAGTCGGCCAGATCGTCGAGAAGGGCCAGGTGCTCTGCATCGTCGAGGCGATGAAGCTCATGAACGAAATCGAAGCAGAGTTCAAGTGCAAGATCCTCAAGATCAGCAAAGAGAACGCGCAGCCGGTCGAGTACGGCGACACCCTGTTCGTGGTGGAGAAGCTTTAAGGCAGATTGAGATAAAGACAAAGATTAAGGGAGTAGAGACAGTGCTTCTGTCTCAACCTTAACCTCAACCTCAACCTGTTTTTCGGAGACATCATGTTTCATAAAATTCTTATCGCCAACCGGGGGGAGATCGCCCTCCGGATCATCAGGACTTGCAAGGAGATGGGGATCAAGACGGTCGCCGTCTACTCCTCGGCCGACTCCGAGTCGCTGCATGTGAAGCTCGCTGACGAGAGCGTCTGCATCGGTCCGGCCCCCAGCCTCTCCAGCTACCTGAACATCAACGCCATCATCTCCGCGGCAGAACTGACCGACGCGGAGGCGATCCATCCCGGCTACGGCTTCCTTTCCGAAAACCCGAGGTTCGCGGAGATCTGCGAGAAGTGCGGCATCACCTTCATCGGCCCTACCGCCGAGAGCATGCGCATTATGGGTGATAAGATCTCCGCCCGCCAGGCGGTCATCAAGGTCGGCGTGCCCATCCTCCCCGGCACCAAGGAAGGGGTCCACGACGTCACCGAGGCGATCAAGGTCGCCAAAGAAATCGGCTTCCCGGTCATCATCAAGGCGACGGCAGGCGGCGGCGGGCGCGGCATGAAGATCGTGCACTCCCCGGCGGCCCTCCCGAACGCGTTCATGACCGCGAGGACCGAGGCGCAGACCGGCTTTGGCAACCCCGAGGTCTACATCGAGCGTTACTGCGAGAACCCGCGCCACGTCGAGATCCAGGTACTGGCCGACAAGCACGGCAACGTGATCCACCTGGGCGAGCGCGACTGCTCGATCCAGCGCCGTCACCAGAAGGTGATCGAGGAGGCCCCCTCCACTGTCACCACCCCCGAGCTCAGGAAGGCGATGGGCGATGCCGCGGTTGCCGCTGCCAAGGCCGTCAACTACAACAGCGTCGGTACCATGGAGTTCCTGGTCGACAAGAACAACAACTTCTTCTTCATGGAGATGAACACCCGCGTGCAGGTGGAACACCCGGTCACCGAGATGATCACCGGCGTGGACATCGTCAAGGAGCAGATCCGCTCCGCCTACGGCGAGAAACTCCGTTACACCCAGGACGACATCAAGATCAAGGGCCACGCCATCGAGTGCCGCATCAACGCGGAGGACTCGGTGAAGTTCACCCCGTGCCCCGGCAAGATCACCGACCACCACACCCCGGGCGGGCTTGGCGTGCGCGTCGACTCCTTCGTGTACACCAACTACAGCGTCGTGCCGCATTACGACTCCCTGATCGCCAAGCTGATCGTGCATGCCGACACCAGGGACGAGGCCATCAAGCGCATGGCTCGCGCGCTTGACGAGTACATCGTCGACGGCATCAAGACCACCATCCCGTTCCACAAGCGGATCATGGCCAACAAGGACTTCATAGAAGGGAACATAGACACCAGCTTCATTGAAAGGCTGGTACTGGAGTAAGCTATGGACTTTCCCGAAGAGCTTAAGTACAGCAAAGAGCACCTGTGGGTCCGCGTCGAGGGTGACCGTGCCGTCATCGGCGTCACCGATTACGCGCAGGTCGAGTTGGGCAACGTCACCTCGGTCGAGCTTCCGGAGCTGGGAGATGAACTGGAGCAGGACGATTCCTTCGGCTCCATCGAGGCGAGGAAAACCGTGGCCGACCTCTACGCGCCGCTGTCCGGCACCGTGCTGGAGGTAAACTCGGAGCTTGGCACCGCGCCAGAGTTCGTCAACGACGATCCCTACGACGCCGGTTGGCTGGTGGTCATCGAGATGGCCGACGCCGAGGAGCTGAACCTCCTCATGTCCGCCGAGCTGTACGAGGACACCGTTTCCGTTTCAGAAGACTAACTGTTACGTGTTCGAGATATACCTGAAAAGGCGAGAGTTCCTCTCGCCTTTTCCTTTTCCGCTCGTCCCTCTCCCTTCGGGAGAGGGTGCCCGAAGGGCGGGTGAGGGCCTTGCCAGCTGCAGTTATGTTGCCTTCGGCAACTCCCTCACCCTGACCCTCTCCCCGAGGGAGAGGGGATGTTGAGCTTGTGGCGCAAGGTCAGGTCAGTCAGCTTCTTCTGCCGCACCCTTATCTGGAGTTTTCAGTGACCATCAACATAGGACACATAAAATACGCGAACTGCACCCCCATCTTCACCGCTCTCGCTTCCCATTTCGACTGCAGCGGCTACCGCTTCGTGGACGGGGTCCCGGCACACCTGAACGCCATGCTGCGCGCCGGAGAGATCGATCTCAGCCCTTCCTCCTCGATCGAGTACGCCTCGGCGCATGAGCAGTATTGCCTGCTCCCGGAACTCTCTATCAGCGCCATCGGTCCCGTGAAGAGCGTGTTCCTCTTCTCCCGGGTCCCGGTGGAGGAACTCGACGGCGCCGCCATCGGCCTTACCGCGGAGTCCGACACCTCGGTCAACCTCCTGAAAGTGCTAATGGCCCGGAAGTTCGGCTTCGCCAACAGCTTCGAGCGCACCACGCTGCCGCTTGACCAGGCGCTGGTGCAGTATCCCGGCCTACTGCTGATTGGTGACGCCGCCCTGAAAGGTGCCGCATCCGGTTCCGGCTTCTTCTGCTACGACCTTGGCGCGTTGTGGCACGAGTTTACCGGGCTTCCCTTTGTCTTCGCCCTCTGGATCGTGCGGCGCGAGGCGGCGCAGGAGAAGCGCGCCGAACTGGCGGAACTGGCCCGTGACCTTGTGGCGGCCAAGAAACTCGCCTATGAAAGCTACGCCGAGATCGCGGCGCAGTGCGAGGAGCGCGCCTGGCTCAGCGAGGAGGCGCTGGTTGATTACTGGCAGACCATCTCGTACGAGCTGACCGATGCGCACCTCGAAGGGGCGCGGCTCTTCTTCAGGCACGCCTTCGAAATGGGGCTCATTCCGAGCCTTCCGGAGTTGCGGTTTTTCGAGTAAAGGGATCTGGCGGGGTAGGGGGCAACTCTTTGGGGTTCAAACTCACGTACGTGGCGTCTAAAAAATCTCACCGCACGTTGAGCGCAACTCAGTGCGTTTCAACCGCAGGTGAGTTGTGATTTCGCATTCTTTATGTGCGGGAATTTCATGTCAGTTGAGTTTAAGAAATCTTACCGCGCGTAGTTCGCAACTCAGTGCGTTTCAAATGCAGGTCAGTTGAGATTGCGGAATTTTTATGTGCCGAAATTTCATGTAAGTTGCGTTTAAAAAAAGTCACCGCGCCTAGAACGCAACTCAGTGCGTTTCAAACCCGGGTCTGTGGCGATCACGCAATTTTTCTATGCGACAAATTCACCTGAGATGTGTGTAAAAAAATCTTACCTCGTGTTGAACGCAACTCTGTGCATTTCAAAACGGAGTCTGTGGCGAATATGCAATCTTTCTGTGCGACAAATTCACCTGAGATGCGTTTAAAAAATCTCACCGCGTGTTGAACGCAACTCTGTGCCTTTCAAAGTCAGGTTCCTGACGATGTCGCATTCATGTTCGAGTTCAAATCTCTCCAGCTTCTTTTTTTCTGCGGTAGTCCGACAGAATCCGTGCATGATCGAAACAGAGCGGTTCGGGTAGGGCGTCGATGGGGAAGATGGCGAACGCTGCTGCATCGTCGCCGGCTTTCGGCGTGCCGGTAGCCTTGGCGACGTACACGGTCGAGATGTTGTGGCTGCGCTTGTCGCGGGTGGGATCAGAGTAGCATCCCAGCAACCTCAAATCCTTCTCTGCCAACTCGACCGAAATCTCTTCCTGTATCTCCCGCACCGCCGCATGCTCCAGCGTTTCCCCGTAATCCACGAAGCCGCCGGGGATGGCCCAGCCGAATGGCTCGTTCTTGCGCTCGATGAGCACGATCCCCTCCGGGAACTCGGCGATCACGTCCACGGTGGGCAGAGGGTTCTTGTAGTCTTTCACCTTGGCCCCGCAGGCGGGGCAGGCCAGGAAGTCAAAAGGCATAACGCACCTCCAAATCTGGGTGATGGGCAAAAAAAAGGGAGGACCTGAGTCCTCCCTTTTTAAGGTACAGCAAATTACTTGGGTGCTACTTTTTCTTCTTGGCGCCTGCAGCTTTCTTAGAAGCCTTAAGCGGGTTGACCTTGGCGTCGTCGGTCTTGATCTCCACCTTGACGTGGGAAGCGAAGTTACAGATACCGCCGACCCACTTCTTCTCGGGGGCAGGGTATGCGCTGCAAACCTTCCCGATGGAGCCCTCTACGACCCTGTCACAACCCTCGCAGTTCTCTACGACCGGCTGGCAGGAGCCTTCGGTGAATACACAACCCTGTTTACCCCAGAAAGTGCACTCGGCACCAGGAAGTACGGTTTGACATTGCATGTTTAAGCCTCCTCAATTGCTTCGTAATCGTTGATAGTAGACACTCTACCAATTTCGAAAGAAAAATGTCAACCCACTTTTTTCGCTAAAACTTGACTCTCCCCGATGTCTGGATTAATCTCTAGTAATTATTTATTCGGGTCACCTGGTACTCCTGTTTTCGCTAGGTTATCGATCACCAGCGGGGGATGTGCCAGATCAAGTGACCTTACTATCGATTACCCTGGAGGGATTATGCAGCGGATTACTTTCGGTACTTCTGGCTGGCGCGGCATCTTGTGTGAAGATTTTATCTTTGAGAATGTCAAGGTCGTTACCCAAGCCATAGCCGATCACGTTAAGAGTAACGGCGAAGGGGGAAAGGGGATCATCGTCGGCTACGACTCCCGGTTCATGGGTGAGGCGTTCGCCCGCGAAGCGGCCCGGGTCCTGACCGGTTCCGGCATCCCCACCTTCCTCTGTGTCCGCGATACCCCCACCCCGGTCATCTCCTTCGAGATCCTTCGCCGCAAGGCCGCCGGCGCCATCAACTTCACCGCGAGCCACAACCCTCCCGAATATAACGGCATCAAGTTCTCTCCCTCCTGGGGGGGACCCGCCTTGCCGGAAACCACCAACGATATCGAGCGCCGCGCCAACGAGATGCTGGGGGAGATCTGCTACAACGAGTGCTCTATCGACGAGGCCGTGAAGAAGGGGCTCCTGGTCGAGATCGACCCGATGCAGGATTACATCGATGACCTGGCCAAAAAGATTGACTTCGCCGCCATCGCCAAACTCGGCACCATCGCCGTCAACCCGCTCTATGGTACGGCGCGCGGTTATCTGGCCGAACCGCTCAAGGCGCACGGGGTAAAGGTGGTGCAGATGAACGCCAACCGCGACCCGTATTTCGGCGGCTTCCCCCCGGAGCCCAGCGAGAAGTACATCCAGGATTTCATCAAGCTGGTGCAGCAGGATCCTGAGATTGCCCTGGGCATCGCCACCGACGGCGATGCGGATCGCTTCGGCATCGTGGACGGCGACGGCACCTTCATCGAGCCCAACTATATCATCGCGCTGCTGCTCGACTACCTGGTTCGGGTCAAGGGGATGAAGGGGGGCGTGGGACGCTCGGTGGCCACCTCGCACCTGGTGGACGCAGTCGCCAAGATGCACGACATCAAGGTTTACGAGACGCCGGTCGGTTTCAAGTTCATCGGCGAGCTGATCGCGCAGGACAAGATCATCATTGGCGGCGAAGAGAGTGCGGGGCTCACCATCAAAGGGCACGTACCCGAAAAGGATGGCATTCTCGCTTGCCTGCTGGTGGCCGAGATGGTGGCCCACGAGGGGATGCCGGTCAAGGCGCTTTTGGAGCGGCTGTACAGCAAGGTCGGGCGCTACCTCACCAAGAGGGTCAATCTCACCCTTTCCCCTGAACTGGAGGAGGTGTTCCCGGAGCGGATCGCGGCAACCCCGGCGAGCTTTGCCGGCGAGCCGGTCAAGGAGAAGATCACTGTCGACGGCAACAAGTTCATTCTCCAGGACGGCAGCTGGCTCCTGTTCCGCAAATCCGGTACGGAGCCCGTGGTGCGCCTGTACTGCGAGGCTTCCAGCGAGGAGCGCCTGCAGGCGCTGACGGATGCGGGACGCGAGTTCATCCTGGGTAAGGGGTAAAACGACAGGGGCGTACTCGATCCAATGACGAGACGAGGCTAACAGGTTC
The DNA here is from genome assembly GCF_016458235.1 of Geomonas propionica. GTDB lineage: Bacteria > Desulfobacterota > Desulfuromonadia > Geobacterales > Geobacteraceae > Geomonas > Geomonas propionica. The sequence continues at coordinate 89,557 of NZ_JAEMHK010000014.1, forward strand.
CCCCCTTTTGCGAAGGGGGGACAGGGGGGATTTGCTCTTTGCTGCACACCAGCAACATCTCTTCCTGAAACCGAAGCCATTACCACATCTGTCAGCTAGTGGCGCTGTTTCTGGAATGCCTCGTTCAACCGACGCTGCGTGGTCTACCCCAACAGCAAATCCCCTCTGTCTCCCCTTCGCAAAGGGGAGGACGCGAGTTCTCCTGCTGCGCTTCGTGAACAGCAGAATAGGTGTTCCCGTATTTACCTGAAGAACCTCCTGTTCCACCGGGACCCAGTTTGCCAAAGGCTTCCACTCGTCTTGTGGGAATTGCGTCCCATTTTATTGCAGATGCTCTTTTGTGTGGCACTCGGTGGTCACGCCACCGGCACCGATGGGAGGCGCTGACCATAGTCGCTCATCCGTGCGTCACAACTTTCGCCGCTAATTCCCGCAGTTATCACTTCGTGATTGGCTGCTGTGCCGGACGGGCTTACTGCGGAGCGGGAATTGCAGTTCCTGGCGGAAACGTTAGGTAAATTCCGGTACCCTACCGCATTGCTGTGAATTGTGCTCGTTTTGGGGTTGTTCTTTGCGCTAGCTTTGCGCTATGATAACCGGACTAATTAGAAGGGAGGGTCTATGTGGGACTACACCGATAAAGTAAAAGAACATTTCCTTAACCCTAGAAACGTGGGCGAGATAACGGATGCTGATGCGGTCGGCGAGGTTGGCAGCCTTGCTTGCGGCGACGCCCTTAAGCTGTTTATAAAGCTGGACGAGAACAAGGAACGCATCGTTGACGCCAAATTCCAGACCTTTGGCTGCGGCAGCGCCATCGCTTCGTCTTCGGCCCTGACCGAGATGGTGAAGGGAAAGACCCTGGACGAGGCGCTCGAGATCACCAACCAGCAGATCGCCGATTTCCTGGGCGGGCTTCCGGAAGAGAAGATGCACTGCTCGGTCATGGGGCAGGAGGCGCTGGAAGTGGCCATCGCCAAGTACCGCGGCGTCGACGCCCCGGCGCACGACCACGGCCACGACCATGTGGAAACCGAGGGCGAGCTGGTCTGCAAATGCTTCGGCCTGACCGACGTCTTCCTCAAGAAAGTGATCGCCTCCAACAAGCTGACCACGGCGGAGCAGGTCACCCACTTCACCAAGGCCGGCGGCGCCTGCGGCGGCTGCATTCCCAAAATCAAGGAGCTGATCGCCGAGGTGATGGGTGAGGAGAAGAAGACGGCGGCCGAGAGGCCGGCGAAACTCACCAACCTCAGGAAGATGCAGCTGATCCAGGAGACCTTGGAGAACGAGGTGCGTCCGCAGCTTTGGGCTGACGGCGGCGACCTCGAACTGATCGATATCGACGGCTCCAACGTCCAGGTCGCCTTCAGGAAGGCCTGCGCCGGTTGCGCCTCCTCCGGTTACACCGCCAAGTTCGTCGAGCAGAAGCTGCGCGAGCTGGTTTCCCCCGACATCACGGTACAGGAGGTTCAGGGATGAAAGAGATCTATCTTGACAACAACGCCACCACCAAGGTGGACGAGCGGGTTTTCGAGGAGATGCGTCCCTACTTCTGCGAGCTGTACGGCAACCCGAGTTCCATGCATTTCTTCGGCGGCCAGGTGCAAAAGAAGGTCGACGAGGCCCGCTCCCGGGTCGCCTCGCTTTTGGGCGCGCTGCCGGACGAAATCGTCTTCACCGCCTGCGGCACCGAGAGCGACAACGCCGCCATCCGTTCGGCGCTGGAGGTCTTCCCGGAGAAGCGTCACATCATCACCAGCCGCGTCGAGCACCCGGCGGTGCTGACCCAGTGCCGCAACCTCAGCAAGCGCGGCTACCGCGTCACGGAACTGAACGTAGATGGTAATGGCCAGCTTGATCTAGCCGAACTGGAAAGGCTGGTCGATGAAGATACCGCGATCGTCTCGCTCATGTACGCCAACAACGAGACCGGCGTCATCTTCCCGATCGAGGAAGCCGCCAAGATCGTTAAGAAGAAGGGTGCGCTGTTCCACACCGACGCCGTGCAGGCGGTAGGGAAGATCCCGCTGAACATGGCGGAGTCGGCCATCGACATGCTCTCCCTCTCCGGGCACAAGCTGCACGCCCCCAAGGGCGTCGGCGTCCTTTACGTGCGCCGTGGCACGCCCTTCCGCCCGATGCTGGTTGGCGGGCACCAGGAGCGCGGCCGCAGGGCCGGTACCGAGAACACCGCTTCCATCATCGCCATGGGCAAGGCCTGCGAGTTGGCCGAGCAGTATATGGCGGACGAGGCGGGGCGCGTGCGCGAGATGCGCGACCGCCTGGAGCGCGAGCTAACCGCGCTGATTCCGAACACCAGGATCAACGGCGGCGGCACTGACCGTCTTCCCAACACCGTCTCCATTGCCATGGAGTTCGTGGAAGGGGAGGGGATCCTGCTGCTGCTCTCCGAAAAGGGTATCTGCGCCTCTTCCGGCAGCGCCTGCACCTCCGGCTCCTTGGAGCCGTCCCACGTGCTGCGCGCTATGGGCGTTCCCTTTACCTGTGCTCACGGGTCCATCCGCTTCTCGCTGTCCAGGTTCACCACCGATGACGACATTGATGCCGTGATCACGGAACTGCCGCCCATCATCTCCCGTCTGCGTTCGATGTCGCCGTTCGGGCGCGAGTTCCTGAACAAGTAATAGCGTCTGTCGTAACGGGGCAGAGGGAGCAAAAGAAAAGGGGTGAGCATGTTCTGCTCACCCCTTGTTTCGTCGTGGGAAAGGGAAAATCATTGGTAGAGATCAGTTTACAGAAGGTAAAAGCACAGATAACGGAAGGAAAGCACCTTGAGGATATCTCGCTTGAGATAACGGAAGGGCAGCACTGGGCCGTGGTCGGGGCGAATGGGTCGGGGAAGTCGGCGATGGGGAGACTTCTTTGCAACGGGCTCACCGTGTTCTCTGGGACCTGCCGCCTCCCGGCCCGGTCCGGCTTCGTCTCCTTCGAGAAGATCGATGAGATCCTGGAGCAGGAGCACTACAACGACGACTCCGATTTCCTTGGCTACGTGACCGAGGGGACCCGCGTCGACAAGTTCATCCTTTCCGGCACCGACGCGGATGCCGCGCGATTGGCGGAACTGGCGCAGGAACTTTGCTTCACCAAGATCCTGGGACGCGGCATCAAGTTCCTCTCCACGGGCGAGATGCGCAAGACGCTCATCTGCAAGGCGCTCTTGCAGGAACCGGAACTGCTGGTGCTGGACGAGCCGTTCGACGGGCTGGACCATGAATCGTCGGAAGTGCTGCGGCAATTGATCAGCCGCTGCATCGAACGCGGCATCCAGGTGGTGCTACTCTTGAACCGCTTCAGCGAGATCATGCCGGAGACGACCCACATTGCGTACCTCCAGGAGTGTCGTATTCTCAGGTCCGGCACTAAGGACGAAATGCTGGGCTCGGAGGCACTGCGCCGTTTCCATGCCTTCCACTACACCCTGCCGGATACTTTGCCCGAGATCGACACAGCGCGCAGCGCGCCGCCGCTGGTCCCGGGGCAACCGCTCATCGAGATGAAGGACGTAACGGTGCGCTACGGCGAGAAGTACGTGCTGAACGGTGTCAACTGGACGGTGAAAGCCGGGGAACACTGGAAGGTCAGCGGCCCCAACGGTTCGGGGAAGTCAACGCTGTTGAGCCTGGTAAGCGGCGACAACCCGCAGGCCTACGCCAACGACATCAGCCTCTTCGGCCGCAAGAAGGGGAGCGGGGAAAGCGTCTGGGACATCAAGAAGCGCATCGGCTTGATCTCCACTTCCCTGCAGCAGGAGTACCGGGTCGGCGGAACGGTCAAGGTCGTGGTGATCTCGGGGATGTACGACTCAATAGGCATGTACTCCCAGTACACCTTGCACCAGCAGGAGATCGCACTGGAGTGGCTCAAGTTGCTGCACATGGACCACAGGAAGGAACACGCTTTCCGTGATCTTTCCTACGGAGAGCAGAGGCTTGTGCTGCTGGCCCGCGCCATGGTGAAACAGCCGGACCTCCTGATCCTGGACGAGCCGTGCCAGGGGCTGGACGATGTGAACCGGGAGATGGTGCTGAAAATGGTCGATCACCTGGGGCGGACCGGCAACACCCAGATCCTCTATGTGAACCACCATGCCGAGGACCGGATACCGTGCATCGAGAACAGCATGGAACTGGTGCCGGCGGAGGAGGGCGGGTTCACCGCGGTGATCACCTCGTAAGTAAGCTGACAGTAACTGGAGCGGTCCAAGTTCCCCTCGCCCTACGGGAGAGGGGCAGGGGTGAGGGCGCAGGCACAAGCGAGATCTCCTCTTCGTGGCGCCTCCCTCACCCGCCCTGCGGGCACCCTCTCCCAGAGGGCGAGGGAACAGGAGTAGAGGCGCTACGGGTACTGCCGCCAGTACTCAAGCCCGGTGTAGGATTCCTGGAAGCCGAAGCTTCTCAGTGGCGCGGCATAGGGCGATTCCTTCGCCGGCGCGCCGTTGATCTGCTCCACGGTGATGCGCTTCAACGGGTTGAAGTCGCGGCCGACCAAGGTTTTGAAAAGGTCGAGGTAGCTTTCGAGATCCGGGTCATCCGCGTCGGTTCTGAATTCCAGCTCCTTGCCGTAGCGCCTGGAGATCAGGGCCAGGCGCGGACCGTGGTAGACCAGATGGGTGGACGGGATGCGGGAAGGGAGCGTTTCGCGCAGCCCCTCCAGACCGCTGCCGCACAGTGAGGCCGGGTCCGCGGCGTTGAGCCAGAAGACGGCATCCTGGGGGAGGCCCCCCTCCAGCAGCTGGTACGCCTCCCGCGACACGAACTGCAGTCCCTGGATGCCGGCGAAGAAGTTGCCGGCAATGAGCTCGCCCGACATCTCCATGATGCGCAATGTTCTGAACAAGCGGCTCCACTGCAGGGAAGGAAGCTCCCGCGTCAAAAGCTCCCTGAACAGGATCCCGTAGCGCTCCAGCAGCACGCGGACGCGATCCTTGTTCCTTTCCTCCTTTTCCAGCGCGTCACTTTCCGCTTGGCGTCCCGGAAGCAGGAACCAGTTGCCAATACCTTCCTGGGCGCGGTTCCAACGGCTACCGGGGAGGCGCCGCGGGTTGCGACCGTGCAGCGGATGGCGGTGCCCGGAATCTCCCTGCGGCAGCTCGAAGCGGTTCAGGATTCCCTTGCGCACCGCCGCGAAGGAGTCGTTGCTCACCTCTCCCCGCCAAGCCTCCTGCCAAAGTTCGGTGGTCGCCGCTGCCGCCGTCACTCCCGTCGTGGAACAAATCGCGCTCAGGTTGTAGTGCCCCCGGTCATCGGGAATCAGTGCAGGGTGTTCTGGCAACGCTGAGTCCGTCTCCCCCTCATCCTGGTCCAGGAACAAGTCGAGGTCTTCGGGGAAAGCGAAGGAGAGTCTCTTGGGGCCGCAGCCGAACCAGAGCAGGTCGCTACTCTGCATCAGGCTGTCCAGCCAAGCTCCGAGGTAAGGGGCAAGGCGGGCGGGTAGGACATCTTCTTCCCAAAGACCCACTGGCAGCGGCGCGCCGAGCAGTTGCTCGAGCCGGTCCCGCAGATCTTCCGCTGTGCTGCCGGGCTGCGCTACCCCCTGGAATTGAGCCAGGAACAACGGGAGCTGGGCGAGTTCCAACGCCTCGAAGGTGGGGCGTCTCGACCTGCGCAGCATCCGTAGCAGCGCCTCCAGGTTGACGGCGTCGCAGACCTGCGGTTCGGCGCAGCCTTCGCTGAACTGGTCCACCAGCACGGAACCGCTTTCTTCCAGGCTCTGCAGAGCATCGCGCAGCAGGGCCTCCTCAAGCCCTAGGGTACGCTGCAACACGGCCAGTTCCACCGGGCCGTAGTAGGCAAGCCACCTCCCCAGCACTCTCGCGGTGGCAGGTTCCTCTTCCTCGCCGCCATTGTCCTGCCCCCGTCGCCACAACTGGTCGAGCGATTCCCGCAGCAGTTGGGGCAGGCGCGGGTCCGCGACGTGCGGGGTGACACTGATTTCTTCCCTGCTCCGCTCCAACCCTCGCGCGATTTCCGGGATCATCTCCAGTGCGGCGACCAGTGGGACCTCCGCACCGGTGAACTCCAAAAGTACCAGCCGTTCAGCGACCTGCGGTAGCAGCTCCTCCGCATCCGGGCCGCCGTCACGATGGACCGCTTGCAATAGCTCCGGCCATTCCTGGAGCGAAATCAGCAACCTTTCCTTGACCCAGTCGATCAATTCGCGGGCGGAGTCAGGGGCGTATCCCGACGCCAGCCGCTGGCGTTTCTCCTGGAACTGGCGCACCAGTTCGACAGGAAGGTGCGGGCGCAGGTGCGGCGAGAGTGCGAGCTCCTTAAGGAAGTCGCTGCCGAGAGAGGACTTTCGGCCGCCCCCCAGGGTGTCGTCCTCGTAGACGTACTTGTTGGTCTGCTGCCAGATCAGTCCCTTCGCGAATGGAGAGGCCTGCTTGGTGTGCACGGCGGTGACCTCGATGCTGCCGTCCTGGATTTCCTCCAAGAGCCGCTTCAGGTTGGGGAGGTCGAAGTCGTCCTTGAGCGCCGAGCGCCAGGTTTCCAAGAGGACGGGAAAGTCGCGGTAGCGCATCACGGAGGCAAGGAGCTTCTTGGAGCGGAGGCGGTTCAGCCACAGTGGCATCCGTCTCTTGAAGTTGCTTCGCGAGAGAAGCAGCGCCCGGCCGGCATTCTCACGGAATCGAGCCCCGAAGTAGCCGGTTCCCTCCAGCGATTCCCTGAGCAGGGGCTCGATGTTGTCGGGGGTGACCAGTTCAAGTATTTCGTTCAACTGCTCCATTTCGTGGGGCAATAGCAGCGCGATACCGTCGTTGTTGTAGAAGGCCTGCAGCGGATAGCCGTAGCGCCTCTCCCACGCCGCCACCAGCGCGAAGGTGAGAGGGCGGTTCACGGCGTTGCCCCACAAGGTGTGCAGGATGATCTGTTCGGTCTCCGCACCCCCAACCGGGTCGCGGAAGTGCTCCACCAGCAGGTGGTGGCGGTGGGGAAGGGACGCGCCGGTCGCTTCCCTTTGCAGCTTCAGGTAACTTTCCAACGCTCCGGCCGCATCCTCATCCATGTAATGGCGCCGCTTTAGCTCCTCGACCAGGTCCTGCCCTCCCAGCCGCGACTCGCACCATTCCAGGAACGAGGAGATTTTTTCGGAATAGAAGAAATCCCGGTCCAGTTCTTCGGCGCGCCAGAAGGGGATGATCTGCTGGGGCTTTCGCGACGGCACGACCAGCACCGTGCTGTGGCTGATCTCGGTGATCTGCCAGACTTGGGCCCCGAGCGCGAAGGTTTCGCCCAGTTTTCTTTCCCAAACGAACTCCTCGTCCAGTTCCCCGATCTTGGCGCCCGTGTCTTTGAGGCGAAGCTCGTAGTATCCCCGCTCCGGTATGGTCCCTCCCTCCAGGTAAACCAGCATCGACAGGGCAGGACGGGTGACGATCGTTTCCTCCAGGCGGTCCACCGTGACGCGCGGGCGCAGCTCGGGCACGTGCGAATCCGCGTACTTCCCTTCCAGCATGCCGATCACCAGATCGAACTGCTGCCGGGTCAGGTTGCGGTACGGATAGCTGCACTTCAGGAAATCGTAGAGCTCGTCCAGGTGCCACTGTTCGGGGAGCGCCATGGCGAGGACGATCTGGGCCAGCAGGTCCAAGGGCGCCTCCACCGGGTGCAGTTCCTCGATCTCACCCTCGGCGATGGCGCGCGCGATGACGGCGGCGCAGACGAAGTCCATGCCGTAGGTGGGGAAGAGCTTGCCGCTACTTATTTCGCCCACGCCGTGCCCGGAACGGCCGATGCGCTGGATCGCCGAGGAGATGGAGCGCGGCGTCTGGATCAGGACCACGCTGTCGAGTTTGCCGATGTCGATGCCGAGCTCCAGCGAGTTGGTAGCCACGATGGCTTTCAGTTCGCCTCGCTTCAGCCGTTCCTCGACCGCCAGGCGGATCTCCCGAGACAGCGAGCCGTGGTGGGAGTAGGCGAGTTCCTCCCCGGAGAGCTCGTTGATGAGCCGGGTCACCTTTTCCGTGGTCCTCCTACTGTTGGCGAAGAAGAGCGTGGAACGGTGCTTGGTGATGATGTCGGTGAAGCGGTCCACCAGCCCGGGCCAGAATTCTTCCTCTGCGCCGGAAAGCACCGAAGCGGGCGCGCTGATCTCCAGTTCAAAGTGCTTCTCCTGTTCGCTGCGGACGAGCGAGATCGGGCGCGGCTGGTGGCGTTGGCCGACCAGGCGCAGCCCAGCGACGAAATCGGCGATCGTTTCCAGGGGGCGCACCGTGGCCGAGAGGGCGATGCGCTGGAACTCGCCGCTCAGCAGGGTGAGCCTTTCCACCGCCGTAATCAGGTGCGTGCCGCGCTTGTCGCCGGCGACCGCGTGGATCTCGTCCAGGATGACGGTTGCCACGCCGGTGAGGGTGGCCCTGCTCCCTTTAGAGGTGACCATGATGTTGAGGCTTTCCGGGGTGGTGATCAGGATCTCGGGGGGATGACGCAGCATCCTGCGCCGCTCGTCGCCGGGGGTGTCGCCGCTCCTGGTCTGGACGGCGATGGCGGGGAATTCCTCGCCGTGAACGGCGAAAAACTCGCGCAGTTGGCCCAGCGGGGCGAGCAGGTTGCGGCGCACGTCGTTATTGAGGGCTTTCAGCGGCGAAACGTAGAGCACCCTGGTTTCGCCGCGGGACCAGGCGCCGGTGACCAGCTGGTTGATCGCCCACAGGAAGGCGGCCAGCGTCTTGCCGCTGCCGGTCGGTGCGGTGACCAGTACGTGGCGTTCCCGGCTAATTTCGTCCCAGGCGCGCAACTGGACGTCGGTGGCATTGCCCACTTTCTCGATAAACCACTGCTGGATCAGCGGGTGGAAATGTCTCAATACGGATGGTGGCATAGCTATGACTTTAGGCTACAAAGGCTGTTTCTTCAAGGCGGGGCGTTGCTGCACATATAACCCCAGGCGCTGAAAGCGAAGCCCCCTTCCTCCTGCGGGGGAAAGGGGGCTTTATGAGGTACTATCGTGCAGGGGTGCAGGCTAATCGGTGCAGAGTTGCCATTCAGCGTTTTCATTGGTAAGGGCGGTGACTGTGGCCCCTGTCGAACTGAAGGTGAGTCTGGCTTTCGTGCAATGGGCGCCGGCTGCCTGGAACACGCCCGAGGTCGGCACGCCGGAGAGGTCACTCACGTTCAATGGTGTCGGTGTGGTCACCTCTACGTAGCCGTAGTTCGGATGATAGTAGACGCCGGTGATGGTGAGTGTGTTCCCGGTGAAGGTGTAGACCCAATCCTTAACCCAGTAGTTGGGGCTCGAGTTGACGCTCACCGTGCAGGACATCCTGAGTGTTTCGCTGGTAGCGTTGGCGCTGAACGCGAAGGAGCCGTAAATGGTTGCGGTCCCCTTGGGGGTGGTGGCGGAAAGTGGTGTGCATTCCATGGTGATCGAGTCGTAGCTGCCGGTGCTCGGGTTGTAGATGCCGGTCATGGTGACGGTCCCCGAGATGGTCGGACCGTCGCTGACGTTCTGGTACTTGCTGTAGGTCATGGTCCCGGTGAAGTTGCCGGTGCTCTCGTTGACCGTCATGGTGACGGCGGCCGATCCCCCGACCGCACCGTACACCGTGCTGTTGGCGGCAACGCCGGTGAGCGGGGATGCCTGCTTGACCCGGGCTAAGGCCTGCGGGATGCTCCTCTGGACCGTGGCGGCAATCTGCGGGAGGGTAGTCAGTTTACCGCCGGGCGTGTCGTCGTTTTGCACCATGACGCCGATCACGTTTGCCGACGAGCCGATGCTACCGGCCGCGTAGGCGTCGGTAGTAAAGGCTACCGCGTTGCTGGTGGTGATGCTCGCCCGAGCGGTCGGACCGGTGTACTTCGAGTGGTCAACCGGCTGGTCGCTCCCCCCTCCGCCGCCACCACAGGCAGGCACCAGGGCCAACAGTAGCGTGATCCATAAAGCCTTGGACATCCTCTTCAGCTCTGTCATGTTCATAGCCACCTCCACTTACAGCTGGTTGTGCCTCTGCCACGGGCGGCGGAGACAGTTGTCGGGTTAGTCACGATGTGGTCTCTTAGTTTACGAATTATATATCTTTAATCTTTGGCGTGATTGTGACGGACGTCACCACTACCACAGTTACGGCGGCCTGGTGACAGAGGGAAGTGAGCCCGGCGCGTAGAGCACCCGCGGTAAGAAGTGGTTGTTATCTCGTTCGGCCGCCCAAAGGAATAGCGGATGAGACATGAGCAGGAAAAGATATTTACATGGTCAGGTCTTAATGGTAATGGTGCGTTCTGTTCATGCTGTTTGGATAGGCCGCTACGGCGGCGGAACTGAAGGAGGCAAGTATGAGGAAGGTGGTACTGGGGGCGTTGCTGCTGGCGGCGCTTGGTGGCTGCGCCGGAGAAAAGGGTAAGGAACTTTTCGATACGGCGCAATTCGAGGAGAAGCAGAATAACCGCGAACACGCGAAACAGCTCTACCAGGAAGTGGTGACAAAGTACCCGGATAGCCCGGTGGCAAAACAGGCGCAGGAGCGACTGGCCGCCCTGGGCAAGTAGATTGCTTCAGTCTCGCCGGCCGCGCCCCGTCGTGACGAAGGCGCGGCCGTATGCATTCCCTTGCTGGAATTCGCGCGGCTCCATCAGTCGCTCCTGAGAAACTGCTCCGGGGCCAGACTGGTGGCGAGCATGACCATGTTGATGTCGCCGTGCGACCTCCAGTGTTCCGTACCCTTTCTCCTTTCCTCGATCCAGAACCCTTCTATTCGCCCCGAAAGCTTGTGAAACCACAGCATCGCTTCGAGGCGAGGCTGCAGCCACTCAGCCAGTTCGCCTCCCCGCACGTCCGGATACTCCTCGAACAGCCTGGCGAGTCGCGCGGCCCCCTTCAATCCAATGGAGAGCCCGAGCTCACGAAACGCCAGCCGATACTTGGCAGGCTGGTCGAGAAAGCTGCCCCCCGAATCCTCAAGGGAGACAACCGCGTCGTTGACCACGTGCTGGAACAGGGCGAGGTCCTGGAACGCCTCATTGATGATCAGTTCTCCGGTCCGGCAGGCGTCGGCCAGGATGCTGCCGATGCCGAGGCTGTCGCCGGTGCTGAATTCCCTGCCGCGGCACATCTCCGTCAACTCCCGGATCTCCCGCTCCAGGTCCGGCAACTCCTCGTCTGGGAAATGGCGCGCGGCGCACCTCATCTCGCAGCAGGTCACCAGGCCGTCCAGCGGGTCGTGCTGCCCGACCGAGGGGACCAGGGAGCGCCGAAGGTCGGTACTCATCTTCCAGTAAAGACCCAACGACCCATCCGGGCCGTCGCTGAAGCGGAAGGCCCGGTGCGCCGTCTGCGCCAGTTCCATACCCCAACGCAGGTAAAAGGGCTCTCCGGTGACCCGGCTGGTACGGGTCAGGGCGCGCATCCACTTGGTCAGGTAGTGGTAGTACTGGCCGTCCCGCTCCCACTCCAGGCGCTCGTCCATCGGCTCGTCCGGCGCGCGCTCGTCCATCTTCTTGCCGATGCGCAACCCGCCCCGGGTTGGATGTCGTTCTCCTTCTTCGTCGCTTAAACCGCTCAGCCACCCATTTTTCGCCGAGTCCGGGCGGTGCCGCCCCAGGGTGTGATGCACCTGGTCCACCAGGCTCCGTGCCAGCACCAGCCACTCCTCGTCCCGACTGCGGTGGTAGAGTTCCAGGAAATTGCAGACCGCGAAGGCGTCGGTCCAGAGATAGCGGCGCTGCGGTTTCTCTTCCCGGGATAGCCCGGTTTGGGCGGCGAAATCGAGCATGATCTCTTCGGCCAAAGTGACGCTTTCTTCTTTGTTCATGTCGGCTCCCTTGCTCAGTCGGCGCTCCCGGTCAGGTAACGGTTGTTGACGGGCCACAGTCCCATGACCTGGCGCAGGATGGCGATCTCCCCTATGTGGTAGGCGTTGTGGTCGGCCGCGAGCAGCACCTCCCTGAAGATGCTGTACCCCGGCGCGTGCGGGAGCGGGGCCAGCAGGTCGGTTTTTTCGTCCCGGACCATGTCCTTGAGGGCCTCCAGATCGGCCAGGAAGCGGTCGCAGCTCTCGCGCCAGCCGGTTTCGTCCGTGGTCCGGTCGGGAGGCGGTCGATAGCCGGCGGGGTACTCCGGGGAGCGGTGCGCGGGGTTTCTGATGAATTCCAGGATGTCCCACTGGGCGATGCGCAGGTGTTCCACGAAATGCCAGAGGGAGTAGTGCGTGTTGGGCGCTTTGGCGTTGATGGACTCTGGCGGCAGATCCGTCAGTACCTCCTCGAAATCGAAGTGCGCGTTGCCCCCCTGGAGCAGCGCCAGCAGTTCCTTTCTCATAGCGGCGTCGGCTGCCATCACCATCTCCTCCTCTCTCCGGTTCTGAAATGCTCCCCAACTCTACTGTCGCTGACCCCGATTGCAAAAGGTTCACGACGACTACCTGTGCGTTGACGCAGAAGATTAGTTATTTATAATCTTTTGACCTTTTTGCAAGTGGCAATGAGCCTGGAGGGAATTCATGGATGCTTTTTTTGCCTCACCCGAACCGCACCTCTGTCGCAACCTGCGCGATGCCTGCCTAAGGCGCACCCCGAGCATCGTACAGGCGGCGCAGGCGCGCGATCCTCTGCTCGACTTCGCCCGCTCCTGCGTGCGCGGTTTCTACTCCGATCCCCGTAGCCTGGAAAGCCGGTTCCTTTACGATGCGGAAGGGAGTGCCCTCTTCGAAGAGATCACGCGGCAGCCCGAATATTACCTCACCGGCACCGAAGCCTCGATCTTGGCCGCGCATTCCCAGGAGATCCGTGAGCTGACCGGGCCGAGCCGGATCCTGGAGCTGGGGTCGGGAAGCGCGCTGAAGACGGACCATATGTTAAAGGCTTGGCTGGAGCAGGGGGGAACCACCCGGTACTACCCCGTCGATGTCAGTGCCGCCGCCCTTTCCGCCGCCTGCGCCGGGATCAGGTCAAGGTTCCCTGCGGTGAAGGTGGTCGGCGTCCAGTGCCAGTACCGGGACGTATTCCCTCTTCTGGCTCAGCTCTCCCCGGTGTTGGTCGCCTTTTTGGGGAGCAGCATCGGCAACTTCTCTCCGGAGGAAATGCGCGCCTTCGTCCGCTCGTTGGCGGCGGCGCTGTGCCCGGGAGACTTCTTCCTGCTGGGCCTGGACCTGGTCAAGGAGCGGGCGCTGCTGGAAGCCGCCTACAACGACCAGGCCGGGGTAACCGCGCGCTTCACCCGCAACCTTTTCGCCAGGATGAACCGGGAACTCGGCGCCACCATCGACCTGGACGCCATCGAGCACGCCGCCTGGTATCGGCCGGACCAGGAACTGGTAGAGGTTTCGGCGCGCTTCACCCGGGAGCAGACCTTCCGGCTGACGCCGCCGGGCAAGACGATCACCATCGGGCAAGGGGAGCTGGTCCGGACCGAGATCAGCAGGAAGTTCCGGCTGGAGCGGGTGGTGCCGGAACTGGAGGGGTGCGGCTTCAGTGCCGAGCGGGTCTTCACCGACGAGCGGGGCTGGTTCGCGCTTCTCTTGCTGCGCCGGCGGCCGCTGTACTCGCCGCGCAAGGCGAGGCGGCCCTTATGAGCGGGGACGGCGTAGAAAAACGAGACGGGCTCTGCGGCATCTGCCCGGCCGGGTGCTTTGTCACCGCGACCCTGCAGGAGGGGCGGCTCGTCGGTGTGGAACCGCAGGCTGGGACAGCGCTCGGCATGTTGTGCCGCATCGGACGCCACTCGCCGCAGATTGTCCACGATCCCGACCGGCTGCTCTACCCGCTGCGCCGCCGTGGCCCCAAGGGGGGGTACGACTTCGAGCGGATCACCTGGGACGAGGCCTTCGACACCATCGTGGCCCGGCTCCAGGAACTGAAGCTGCAGCGCGGGCCGGAAGCGGCGGCCATCTACACCGGCCGGGGCAGCTTCGACATGGCCCTGTGCGACCTGTTCCAGCCCGCCGACGCCGCGGTCTCCTCGGCCTCCAGCGTTCTTTTCCCCTTCGGGTCCCCGAACACCCTGGGCGTGGGAGCCCTCTGCTATGTCTCCTTCGCCATGATCGCCCCGCACGTCACCATGGGGGAGATGCTGATCACCATGGAGACGGATCTGGAGCAGGCGGAACTGATCGTCCTTTGGGGGGCGAACCCCGCCACCGATTCTCCCCCCTTGGCGCACCGCCAGATCCTCCAGGCGCGGGAGCGCGGCGCGAGGATTGTCGCCATAGACCCGCGCCGCGGCGAGACTGCCCGCGAGGCCAAGGCGCAGTGGATCCCGGTCCGCCCCGGCACCGACGGCGCCTTGGCGCTCTCCATGATCGCGGTCCTCGTCGATGAGGAACACTACGACGAGCGCTTCGCCAGGGATTGGACCGTGGGGTTTGAGGAGCTGTGCGCCCTGGTGCAGCACTATCGCCCGGAGGCGGCGCAGGAGATCACCGGGGTTCCCGCCGCGACCATCCGGGATCTGGCGCGGCAGTTGGCGGCGGCCCGGGGCGCCGTGCCGGTCATGTACACGGGGCTCGAGTACTCCGATAGTGGCGTCCAGGCCATCCGCGCCGTCTTCACCCTCTTTGCCCTGGCTGGGCAGCTGGACGTTCCCGGCGGGCTTCTGTTCCGCATGAAGGAAAACATCTTCCCGCAGAACCGCTCCGGCCTGATCGGCAACCCCGATATCAAGCGCGCGCTGGGGCGGGACCGCTTCCCGGTCTACAGCTCCTATCGCGGCGAATCCCACGCCTCGGTGCTTCCGGAGGCCGTGCTGGAGGGGAAGCCGTACCCGATCCGCGCCCTGATTGTCCTGGGGGGCTCCCTGATTACAGCCTGGCCCGACCCGGAGCTGTGGCGCCGGACCCTGGGGGCGCTCGACTTCCTGGTCACCATCAACCGCTACCATACTGCCGATTCCGCCTACGCCGACATCGTGCTCCCCGCCACCACCTACTACGAGAACGTCTCCTACATGCGCTACGGCCCCCTGTTCAAGGTGAGGGAACGCCTAGTCGCGCCGCAGGGGGAGGCGAGAAATGACTTCTTTATCCAGGCCGAACTGGCCCGGCGCCTGGGCTACGGCGAGCTCTACCCGCAAGGCGAGGAGGAACTGCTCCGCTTCGCCCTCGCCGGCTCCGGGTTCACCCTGGAGGAGGTCCGCGCCGCCGGAGGGGAGGCGCGGGTGCCGACCGTGATGATGCAGTACAAGAAATGGGAAAAGGGACTCTTGCGCCCCGACGGCCGGCCCGGCTTCAATACCCCCAGCGGCAAGTTCGAGATCGCGTCCTCCATCCTGGCCGAGCATGGCTACCCGTCGCTGCCGGTCTATAGCGAGCCCGGCGAGGGGCCGCTGGCCGATCCTGTCCTGGCTCGCGATTACCCCCTGGTGTTCAACTCCGGGGCGCGCAACATGCACGACTTCCGCAGTCAGCACCACGGTGTCGCCGTTCTCTCCGATCCGCTTCCCGAGCCGCCGGTGACCCTGAATGCCGAGGACGCCGCGCAATTGGATGTAGCTGACGGCGAGCGGGTTTGGGTGGAGACGCCACGGGGAAGGGCACTGTACCGGGCCCAAGTGACGGCGGACATCGCGCGCGGCTGCATCGACGCCGCCATGGGCGGGGGAGGGCCGCTGGGGCCGAAGGCCTGGCAGCAATGCAACGTGAACCAACTCACCGCCCCCAACCGCTTCGACCCCATCTCCGGGTTTCCGGTCTACAAGACCCTGCTCTGCCGGGTGGTCAAGGCCGGGGAGGAGGTAGGGACTCCGGCTTGGATTGAGGCGACGGTAGCCGGCGGCTGTGTCGTCGAGCCGGGTCCCCGTGTTGATGTCGCGCCGCAGCGCCTGGTCTACCTGGACCACAACGCCACCACGCCGGTGCACCCGGAGGTGCGCGAGGCGATGCTCCCGTTGCTCACCGACGAGTTCGGCAATCCTTCCAGCATCCACGGGGCGGGCAATCGCGCCCGAAGCGCCCTCGACGCCGCCAGGCGCATCCTGGCCCAGGCCCTGAACTGCACGGCGCGCCGCATCGTCTTCACCGGGGGCGGTTCCGAAGCGGACAACCTGGCCATTCGCGGTGCGGTCCTGGCAGGAGACGGCGCCAAGCGGCACCTGATCACCAGCAGTGTCGAGCATCCCGCAGTGCTCAATACCTGCCGCGCCCTGGAGCGAAGCGGTTGCGAGCTCACGGTGCTGCCGGTGGACGCCGACGGCGTAGTGCGGCCGGAGACGCTGGAGCGGGCCCTGCGCCCGGACACCCTGCTCGTCTCCGTGATGCTCGCCAACAACGAGACCGGTGCGCTGCAGCCAGTGGCCGAACTGGCAGGCATCGCCCACCTCCACGGTGCGCTCTTTCACTGTGACGCCGTGCAGGCACTGGGGAAACTGGAGCTTGACGTCGAACAACTGGGGGTGGACCTCTTGACGCTCTCCTCGCACAAGATGCACGGGCCTAAGGGAGTAGGGGCGCTCTACGTCGGGCGGGAGGTGGCGCTGGAACCGATCATCACGGGGGGAGGGCAGGAGCGGGGATTGCGTGCCGGCACCGAGAACGTTCCCGGCATCGTCGGCTTCGCCAAGGCCGTGGAACTCGCCCAGCAGATGCTGCATGCCGGTGAGGCGGCGCGGCTCTCAGAGCTGCGCGATCGCCTGGAACAGGGCGTCCTCGATCTGCTGCCGGGGGCGCGCCGCAACGGGCCGCGGCTCATGCGCCTTCCCAACACGCTCAACATGGAGCTCCCCGGTGTCCGCGGCGAATCACTGGTGCTGCACCTGGACCGGCAGGGGATAGCGCTTTCGTCGGGGTCGGCGTGCAAGTCGGGCAACCCCGACCCGTCCCACGCGCTCCTCGCCATGGGGCTCACGCCGCAGCAGGCGCACTGCTCGGTGCGCTTCTCGCTGGGGTGCTCCAACACTGTGCAAGATATTGATTACGTGCTTTTGTGCCTGGGTAAATTGCTGCGCGAGACGGCCGAGTCGGTCCGGTTCGTCCCCTGCCGCTAGGGGGGCAGGTGGGTGATCAGCAGGCGGAGGAGTCCCGCCGCGAGGCGAAACGGCTGGCAAGGATGATGAGGAAGAGGGCGCCGGAGCCGAGCGTGTTGCCAAGGCTCACCGCGGTGAAGATGTGGTCGTGCACCAGCAGGCAGGCGTAGAGGGCGGTGATGACGGAGCCCACGCACCAGCCGCCGAAGGTGATCGGTGAAAGGGAAAGGGCATGGTTGCGGTCGCTCCATGCCCTCGTTATTTGAGGTAGGTACAGCAGAACTGCGACGAAGCCGTTCATCGCGTAGAGGGATTTGAGCGCCGGAAGAAAGGTCATGATGGACACCTTACTACATCGGGGTTCCTCGGGAGGTGAACTGGGTCACAAAGTGGGGAAGTGTCGGTGGGGGCGGTACCGCCCCCACCGGAGCTGCGGCTTACGGGAAGGTGGCCAGGATGTATTGGCCGATTTTCTGGGCGTCGTCGTTGGAGATCATCCCCTCGTCGAACTTGTTCATGCCCGGACCGGGGTTACGCATGATCTTGACGATATCCTCGGGCTTGGTGATCTTGCTTCTGTCGGCCATAGCCTTGGCGCTCAATGTCTTGGCAGGGGTGATGGTGTTGCCACCGTTGGGGTGGCAGACCGCGCAGTGCTGTTTGAAGAGCTGCTCCCCGGTGAGGCCGGTTGCCGATGGTGCAGGCTGCGCGGTCGCCGGTGCTGACTTAGCCGTTGTTACCGCACTCTGTGGCGGTTGCGCCTGCTCTTCACTCTTCTTCTTGCAGCCTGTGACGCCTCCGGTTATCAAAGCCAAGATTGCCATTGTTACCACCAAACGCCTGTGCATGTGACACCTCCTGTTAGAGTTTATTCATCCGGCGAGTATACCAAAGAAAAGCATTCGCACCGGAATTGCGTCGATTTTCATGCCGGAGTTTTTCAAGCGGTGTTTGACAGATGATGGGCGAATGTTAATGTTAACCGTTCTCGCCATCCCGCCCCGTACTGGAGGAGCCAGCTATGAAGAAGATGCCGATCGCCATCGTGTTGCTGCTTTTGTCCCAGGCCTGGTTGTCGTGGGGGGCAGGTGATGAACTGGTGCACCGCGGTAACGGCAAGTTCCTTCCCGACCAGCGGGACGTAGAGGTAAGCCCGACGCAGGAGGACGCGTGTGAATGCTGCCAGAAGTGCAAGGCGGCCAAGAAGGAAACGAAGCCGCAGTTGGAAGAAGACACCAGCAAGCAAACCGGTTGCGAGGCGTGCTGCCAGAAAT
Source organism: Geomonas propionica (assembly GCF_016458235.1). Taxonomy (GTDB): domain Bacteria; phylum Desulfobacterota; class Desulfuromonadia; order Geobacterales; family Geobacteraceae; genus Geomonas; species Geomonas propionica. Next base: position 107,745 of record NZ_JAEMHK010000014.1, read on the forward strand.
GCGGCAGGCCCGTTCAGCCGCTCCCCGAAGACATCCCCTCCGAGATCATCAACAAGCCACGGCCCAAGTGATAGCGCGCCAGCGATGTCCGCGCGACCTTGACATGAGTGGACTGCTCGGCAGTTGCCACGGTCTGTCTCACTGGCGCCTCTCATAGTGATCAGCCGCTTTCGTGAGCTTTGCACCACCCATTTCCACCCTGCCTGACACAGACTCTTCCCCATTTCCTTCAGTCACCCAAAAAAAAGTTGACAGTCACTGTCACGCTCGCTATCATGACATCCACTTTCAATTGGGGTTCTCATGAAACGAGCCAAGAAAAAAGTTTTCGCTGACTTCATGTCCCAGAAGGGTTTGAAGTCGACCAAACAGCGCGACATCATCCTCGACTGTTTCCTTTCCAGCGACAGGCATCTGAGTATCGAGGAACTGTACCTGAAGCTCAGGTCCAAGCACCCGAACATCGGCTATGCCACCGTGTACCGCACCCTGAAACTGTTCGCCGAGGCGGGCATCGCCCGCGAGATGCAGTTCGGCGACGGCCAGACCCGCTACGAGCACGTGAGCGAGGGGGAGCACCACGACCACTTGGTCTGTACCCGGTGCGGCCACATCGAAGAATTCGAAAACGAAACCATTGAAAAACTGCAGGACGAGGTGGCTAACAGCCGGGGCTTCCTGATCGAGCGGCACCGCCTCGAGATCTACGGCCTCTGCGCCAACTGCAGGAAGTAACAAAGACGTTTAACAGGCATACAAGGGATGAACAGGATGAAGTCCAAGGCAAAGGCTTCAGTCAAAATCCCTTTCATCCTCTTTATCCCTGTTAATTGCTTTACCGAAGAAAATTTTTTCCCGCCATCATGAAAGTGACATTCATTGACATTTCATTGGCAAACGAACGTTAAAAAGGGGTAGGTAGAGTCATGTCATTTTTTGGTAAGAAGGGTTCCTGTCACGAAACACCAACCGTCAGCAGTACCGGCGCCAAGAAAGTGGCCCTGGTAGGGAATCCCAATGTCGGGAAAAGCGTGCTCTTCAACGCCTTGACCGGTGCTTACGTTACCGTCTCTAACTATCCCGGCACGTCGGTGGAAGTCTCCCGCGGCAATACCGCGATCAACGGCGAGGAGTTCGAGATCATCGACACTCCCGGCATGTACTCCATCCTGCCCATCACCGAGGAGGAGCGGGTCGCCCGCGAGATCCTGCTCACCGAGCGGCCGCACCTGGTGCTGCACGTGCTCGACGCGCGCAATCTGGAGCGGATGCTCCCCATGACGCTGCAGCTGATCGAGGCGGAGCTTCCGGTCATTCTGGTCGTGAACATCATGGACGAGGCGGCGCGCATGGGGCTTGAGATCGACATCCCCCTCCTGTCCCAGCGCCTGGGCATTCCCGTCATCGGTGCGGCCACAGCCAAAAAGGTCGGCCTCCCGGAGATCAGGGCGGCCATCGCAGGCTCCAGCGCGGGCGCGACCCCTCCCTTCGCCTTCTCACGCCTCATGGAAGGAGACATCGCCGAGATCTCCGGTTGTCTGAAGGGAGAGTACATCCTCTCCAAGAAGTCACTGGCGCTGCTTCTCCTGCAGGGGGACGATGAGGTGGCGCAGCTGGTGTGCGAGACCGAAGGGGCGCATTTCGAAAAGGTCGAGACCGCGGTCAGGGAAAAGCGCTTCGAGCGCAGGGAATCCTTCCACCTCGACCTCTCCATGGAACGCAAGACCATCGTCAAGAAGGTGCTCGACGGCGCTTTCAGGACGCCTAAGAAACGGGTGGTCACCCTGGCCGAGCGCATCTCGCGCCTCACCGTGCGCCCGACCACCGGCATCCCGCTGCTCCTGATCGTGCTCTATTTCGGCCTGTACCAGTTCGTCGGCGTCTTCGGCGCCGGGACCCTGGTCGATTTGCTGGAGGGGAAAGTGTTCGAGGAGCACTTCAACCCCTGGGTCACCGAGGTGATCAAGGGGAGCATCCCCTGGCCCATCATCCAGGAACTCTTCGTCGGCGAGTACGGCGTCATCACCCTGGGCTTTCGCTACGCCGTGGGGATCATCCTCCCCATCGTAGCGACGTTCTTCCTTTTCTTCTCCGTTTTGGAGGACAGCGGCTACTTCCCGCGCCTGGCGCTCCTCGTCGACCGGGTCTTCAAGACCATGGGGCTTACCGGCCGCGCCGTGATCCCGATGGTGCTCGGTTTCGGCTGCGACACCATGGCCACCATGGTGACCCGAACCCTGGAGACGGTGCGCGAGCGCGTCATCGCGACGGTGCTGCTGGCGCTGGCGATCCCCTGCTCGGCACAGTTGGGCGTGATCATGTCGCTCTTGTCGAAGACCCCCAAGGCGCTGTTGGTTTGGAGCCTGTGCCTGTTCGGCATCTTCCTGCTGGTGGGTCTGCTGGCCGCCAAGGTGCTCCCCGGTGAGACTCCCATGTTCTACATGGAGATCCCGCCCATGCGGCTGCCGCAGTTCTCCAACGTGCTCACCAAGACCTACACCCGCATGCAGTGGTACTTCATGGAGATCCTGCCGCTGTTCATCCTGGCTTCCGTGCTCCTGTGGCTGGGCAAGGTGACTCACTTCTTCGAGAAGATGATCGAGGCGATGACCCCGATGATGGCTTCCCTGGGGCTCCCCAAGGAAAGTGCCGTCGCCTTCATCTTCGGGTTCTTCCGGCGCGACTATGGCGCCGCCGGCCTCTACGACCTGCAAACCAAGGGGCTGATGGACGCGCGCCAGCTCACCGTCGCCGCCGTCACCCTGACCCTGTTCATACCGTGCGTGGCGCAGTTCCTGATCATGAAGAAGGAGCGCGGCTGGAAGGTGGCCATCGGCATCGGCCTGTTCGTTTCCACCTTCGCTTTCGGCACAGGCTGGATACTGAACCGCTTCCTGCTCCTGACCAACCTTTTGTAAAGGGGCGACAACCCAAAAACACTCGAACAGGGATAAAAGGGATAAAAGGGATGAAGGCATAAAAATAAATACGGAAAGCAACTTAAAGAGATTTGTGAGGTACCCCCAGACGTGTCTTTTCTTCGCGACTTTGCGTCTTGGCGTGACACCGGCTTGGCTTTAGGGGTTATCCCTTTGATCCCTTTTATCCCTGTTAAATAGGTTTTGTAGAGCGTCAGTAGAGGTTGCCATGAGGTGCGGATTTTGCGGACATGAGTTCGCCGAGAGCGAAGGAAACGTGGGGTGCAAAAATTGCCCGATGTCATCCGGCTGCAAGATGGTAAAATGTCCCCGCTGCAATTATGAGAACCCGCCCGAACCGGCTCTCGTTAAGGGATTGAAGAAGATGTTCGGTAAGAAGGATAGATGAATCGCGCCCGTGGGCCGCAACGATGACCCCGAGTGAGGGTGACAAAAGGAGAAGTCATGAAGCTTAGCGATAAAGCGGAAGAGATACTGGAGGCGCTCTGGATCGAGTCGGAGGAGAAGGGGACCGGCTACGCCGAACTGGACCGGATGGAGATCGATGCCTCCGACCCTGCCTACCACGAGCTCTCCGCGCAGGCCCTGGTGGAGATCAAGGACGGGCGCATCTACTTCCGCCCGGAGGGGCGCGAGGAAGGACGCATGACCATCAGGCGGCACCGCCTGGCCGAGAGGCTGATGATGGACGTGTTGAACATCAGGGGCGAAAGCGGTGACGTGAAGGCGTGCCAGTTCGAGCACCTGTTGAACGAGGGGGTCGACAGCAAGGTCTGCACCATGCTGAACCACCCGGCGACCTGCCCGCACGGAAAACCCATCCCCCCCGGGGAGTGCTGCGAAGAGGCGCGCAAAAGCGGCGACCTCGGCGTGGTGCCGCTCACCGAGCTGAAGCCGGGCGACGACGGCGACATCGCCTACATCCAGACCGAAGACAGCAAGAAGATGCAGAAGCTGATGGCGATGGGGGTGCTTCCGGGGAACCGGATCTCCCTTTTGCAGGCCTTCCCCTCCTATATCTTCAGGGTCGGATTCTCCGAATTCGCCATCGACTCGGCCATGGCCCGCGAGATCTTCGTCCGGCGCTAGCCATACTAATCAATGCCGCAACAAGGGCGTCCCCTGCACCGGGGGCGCCCTTTTTTTTTGAACCTTTAAAAGCTGTATCGCAAAGAACGCCGAGTACCCGCTAAGGACGAGAAGAGAGGCTTTGGGGTAACAAACAAAAGCCTCTCTTGGCGATCTTTGCGCCTGCCTCGCGTACTTTGCGTAACAGCTTTTTTTGTGGTCAAAAGTCCCGAGATTATTGGTGAGTGGCGTTGGCTCGGGGGGGCGGTGGCCTCCTGGGTGGTGGCAGAACCCCAATGTGGGCGCGGATTTCCCATTAAATTGCGGAAGTTTTCGATTCCATGAGAAAAAGGCTTCAAGATCTGCCCGACGGTGTCGATAAAATATCTCAACCGGGCCGGTCGGCAAAAAAGCCGGCGGGGCCCGCAGGATCAACGCTCACGAGAAAAAGGAAAGCTATGATGGCTGGCGGCAACGATAGCGGCACGCGGGATTCGGAAGTCAGGGTGCTCGCGCCGGGATGGTCCGGCGTCCTGGCCAGGGCTGCGGCGGAACTGGCGGTGATTTCCGGGACCACCGAAGACGAGTTCCTGGCGATCGGCGGCAGGCTGCAGGACTTCTACCAACGCGGCCTCGGCATCTCCGGGCTCGCTTCGGACATGGTGGGGGAGGTCGCCGGCGACCACGTGACCGGCGCCATGGACCGTCTGGGGGAGATGCTCGATCACATGGGCCACTATGTGGACCGCGCCCATAACGAGATCGAGGGGAGCGCGCAGACCTTGCGCGAGATCCTCGGGCTCCTGGAGAAGGTCAGCGACCCGCTCTCCGGCTTCAAGAAGGTGAACAAGGTGCTGCGCATGCTTGGGATCTCCACCAAGATCGAGAGCGCGCGGCTGGGGCAGAGCGCCGCCGGGTTCGATACCCTGGCCAGCGATGTCGGCGATCTTTCGGTGCAGGTCAACGAGAAGGCGGCCTTCATCCTGAAGAGAAAGGACGACCTGGCGCGGGAGATCGAGCAGACCCTGACCGGGGTCCTTGAGAGTGGCGCCCAGCAGCATGACAAGGTCATGCAGGTGCTGGCACGGACCAGGAACAGCCTGCAGTCCCTCACCGAGATCAACACGCGCTGTTCCAGTTCGGTGGCCCTAGTCTCCGCCGTCTCCGACGAGGTGTACCGCTCCATCGGCGACGTGGTCATGTCCATGCAGGCCCACGACATCGTGCGCCAGCAGATCGAACATGTTCAGGAGGCGCTTGACGAGGTCAAGGACGGGTTGGACACGGGAAGCTGCGGCGCGGACGCGACGGCCACCATCTGCGAATTGCAGATCGCCCAGCTGAGGCACGCCTCCGACGAGCTCGACGGCGCGGTGCGCATCATCATGGAGAGCCTGAGGGAAGTGGCCAGGAAGCAGTCCGGCCTTTCCGCCCAGACCAGCGGCATGTCGGGCATCGCGGACCAGGCGGGGGGAAGCTTCTTCACGGGGATGGAAAGGGACATCTCGGTGGTGAGCGACGCGCTCCTGGAAAGCTCCAAGGTGAACCAGGCACTCTGCGTGGCCATGGGAACCGTGGCGGAGACGGTGGGGGAGATCGCCACCTTCGTCGGGGACATCGAGAAGATCGGCGAGGAGATCAAGCTGATCGCCTTGAACGCCCAGATCAAGTCGGCTTACACCGGCGACGAGGGGGCGGCGCTCGGGGTCCTCGCCGAGGCCATCCAGCGCCTTTCCATCGACGCCATCGACCATACCGGCGCGGTGTCCGGCACGCTGCAGGGGATCATCGGCGTCACCGACCGGCTGAACCAAGGGGTGAACGTCGAGACCACGGGGCTTGAGTCCGAGGTGCACGGCATGGTGCAGAACCTTTCCGACCTGGTGCAGACCCTGCGGCAGGTGAACGACAGTCTGCAGCGCTCGCTGCACAAGATGGATGACTCGGTCACCCGGCTCTCCACCGACATCGAGCAGGTGGTGTCGGGGATCACGGTGCACCGCAAGGTGGCGCAGGTGCTGGAAGAGTCGATCCGCGCCATCACCGGCGTCGCGACCGAGGCCCGCAGGCTGGCCCCGGCCGGCGTGGCGGGAAACCTGGACCAACTGGCGCAGCGCTACACCATGCAGAGCGAACGCAGGATTCATGAATCTCTGAACGGCCCCGCCACCGGCGGCAGGATGCCCACCCTCTCCGCGCCGGCCGCACCGGCGGCCGAAGAGGACGGACTGGGCGACAACGTGGAACTTTTCTAAAACAACAAGAGGATCCATATGGACGAGGTGAAGTTGGAACGGCTAACAGACCCGCAAGGGACAACCCTCAAGGTTTCCGGCGGGGTCACCATCTGCGAGGCCCGGGATTTCCGGGAGGCGCTCTTGGCGGCACTTGAGGAGGCGCCGGAGCTGCGGTTGGACGTCTCCGAGCTGACCGGGATCGATCTGACCGGAATGCAGCTGTTGTGCGCGGCGCACCAGAGTGCACGGCGCCGCGGCAAGGAGCTGCGTGTCTACGACGGCGGCAACGCCACCTTCCGTGAAGCGGCGAAGGGCGCCGGATTTCAAAGGCACTCCGGGTGTCCGCAAGATCGAGCTTGCAGTTGCATCTGGGTACGAGGAGAGAGCTAATGGCCAAAGTGATAATGACAGCGGATGATTCTGCCAGCGTAAGGCAGATGGTGACCTTCACCCTGAAGCAGGGTGGCTACGACGTGGTGGAGGCCGTGGACGGCAAGGATGCGCTGCAAAAGCTCGCCAGCACCAAGGTGGACATGCTGATCACCGACCTGAACATGCCCAACCTGGACGGCATCGGGCTGATCAAGGGGGCGCGGGCGCTGGCCAGCTGCAAATTCATCCCGATCGTCATGCTGACCACGGAGTCCCAGGACTCCAAGAAGCAGGAAGGTAAGGCGGCCGGCGCCACCGGTTGGATCGTGAAGCCGTTCAAGCCCGAACAACTGATGGCGGTTGTAAAGAAGGTGCTGGGATGACCGACCTTCATCGGCAGGCATTCAAGGAAGAGGCATACGAACTCCTGACGGAACTGGAGTCTTCGCTGCTGGAGCTTGAGGAGCGGCCCGATGATCAGGACCTGATCGGCCGGGTGTTCCGGGCCATGCACACCATCAAGGGGTCCGGCTCCATGTTCGGCTTCGACGACATCGCGAGTTTCACCCACGAGGTGGAAACCGTCTTCGACATGGTGCGCAACGGCAAGTTGAGCGTCACCAGCCGCTTGGTGAACCTGACCCTGGCGGCCCGGGACCAGATCCGGGCCATGCTGGACGCCGCCGACAGCGGTGCGGCAACCGACCTGCAGGCGAGTGCTGCCATCATCGTGGGGCTGCGCGAACTGGCGGGCTTCGGCGGCGGCGAGGCGGGAGCGCCCGAGCGGCACGAGGAGGCGGCGCCACCGCAAAAGGACCCGGTCACCTACCGGATCCGCTTCGTGCCCCCCCGGGACGTCTTCGTCACCGGCACCAACCCCCTGAACCTGCTGGCGGAGATGATGGAGCTTGGCACCTGCACCGTGGTGGCGCAGACCGGCGGCCTGCCGTCGCTGGAGGAGATAGACCCGGAAGGGTGCTACGTCTACTGGGACGTGATCCTCACCACCGACCAGGGGGAGAACGCGGTGCGCGACATCTTTATCTTCGTGGAGGATGATTGCGACCTGAAGATCCAGGTGGTGGCAGAGCACAACCGCTACGACGAGCAGCAGGACTACAAAAAACTCGGGGAGATCCTGCTGGAGCGGGGGGACATCACCACCGACGAGATGACGGCCGTCCTTTCCCGGCAGCGGCGCTTTGGCGAGCTCGCGGTCTCCGAGGGGATCCTGGACGAAGGGAAGGTTCAGGCCGCCCTGGCGGAACAAAAGCACGTCAAGGAGGTGCGCCAGGAGAAACAGGTGGCGGACGCCTCCTCCAGCATCCGGGTCCCGGCGGAGCGGCTCGACCTGCTGGTGAACCTGGTGGGAGAGATGGTGACGGTGCAGGCGCGCTTGTCGCAGACCGCCGCCCATCGCGACGACGCCGATCTCATCGCCATCGCCGAAGAGGTGGAGCGCCTGACCGCGGAATTGCGCGACAGTGCCCTCAACATCCGCATGCTCCCCATCGGCAGCACCTTCAACAAGTTCAAGCGCCTGGTGCGCGACCTCTCCGCGGAACTGGGCAAGCAGATCGAGATGACCACGGAAGGGGAGGAGACCGAACTGGACAAGACCGTGATCGAGAAGTTGAACGATCCGCTGGTGCACCTGATCAGGAACAGCATCGACCACGGCATCGAGCTCCCCGAGGTGCGTGAGGCGGCCGGGAAACCGGCGCGCGGCACCGTCCACCTTTCGGCGGTCCACTCCGGCGACAGCGTCCTCATCACCATAGCCGACGACGGCGCTGGGCTGGACAAGGAGGCGATCCGTACCAAGGGGATCGAGCGGGGCATCATCTCGCACAGCGCCGAACTCTCCGAGAAGGAGCTCTTCGGGCTCATCTTCGCTCCCGGCTTCTCCACGGCCAAGACGGTCTCGTCGATCTCGGGTCGCGGCGTCGGCATGGACGTCGTGAAGCGGGCCATCGAAGCCCTGCGCGGCAGCATCGACATCACCAGCGTGCGCGGCCAGGGAACCCGCATCATGGTGAGGATCCCGCTCACCCTGGCCATCATCGAGAGCCTGCTGGTGAAGATCGGCAAGGATGCCTTCATGATGCCCCTGGCCATGGTCGACGAGTGCGTGGAGCTGACCCGCGAGGACGTGGCGCGCTCCCACGGCAGGAACCTGGCCCGGGTGCGCGGGCACCTGGTACCGTACATACCCTTGCGGGAGCGGTTCGCCATCGCCGGCCCTCCGCCGGAGATCGAGCAGATCGTGATCACCCAGGTCAACGGTACCAGGGTCGGCTTCGTGGTGGACCACGTGCTCGGCGAACACCAGACGGTGATCAAGTCTCTCGGGCGCGCCTACAAGGACACCGAGGGAATCTCGGGCGCCACCATCCTGGGGGACGGCTCCGTGGCGCTGATCCTCGACATCCCGCAACTGGTGCAGGCGGTCGAGACGGAACAGAATTGACGAGTAGGGGAGGGCGTAGCGCCTATGCAAGCAGCGAGGGCCGTTAACATGGTAGAACCAGGCGTCATCGAGCACAGCGCAGCACTGTCGGCGCGCGACTTCGGCAGGCTGAGCCGGTTTATCTACGATACCTGCGGCATCAAGATGCCGGACGTGAAGAAAACCATGCTGGAGGCGCGTCTGCAGAAGAGGCTGAGGACCCTGGGTATCCACAGCTTCACCGAGTACTGCGACTTTCTCTTTTCCCCCGAGGGGATGGAGAAGGAACTGGTGCAGATGCTGGACATGGTCACCACCAACAAGACCGACTTCTTCCGGGAGCCGGACCATTTCCATTACCTGACCCAGACCGTGCTTCCCGAATGGGTGAAACGGCACCCGGGCCTCACGCTTTCCATCTGGAGCGCCGGGTGCTCCTCCGGGGAGGAACCCTACACCCTGTGCATGGTGCTCTCCGAATTCGCCCTGCGTAACCCCGGGTTCGACTTCAGGATCCTCGCCACCGACATCTCCACTCGCGTGCTGGAAAAGGCCAAGACGGCGATCTACACCGAGAGCCAGGTGGAGCCGGTCCCCATGGATCTCAAGAAAAAGTACCTGTTGCGCAGCAAGGACCGCTCCAGCGGCATCGTGCGCATCGTCCCGGAGTTGCGCGAGAAGGTGCGCTTTCGCCGCCTCAATTTCATGGACGACGACTTCGGCATGCGCGAGCAGTTGGACATCATCTTCTGCCGCAACGTCATCATCTATTTTGATCGCCCCACCCAGGAGAAGCTGCTGCAGCGCTTCCACCGCCAGATGAAGCCGGGCGCCTTCATCTTCATGGGGCACTCGGAGACCCTGAGCGGCCTCGACGTCCCGTTGGCGAGCGTCTATCCCACGGTCTATCGAAGGCCCAAGTGATCGCGCCGACCCAGGGCAAGGTCGCCTTCCTGAAACCGGGCCAGATAATGGTAAGCTCTGAGCCTGTGCTGGTGACGACCCTGCTTGGATCCTGCGTCGCGGTCACCATTTTCAATTATCGGCTCCGGCTGGGAGCCATCTGTCACGCCCAACTGCCGGGCAACGGAGATCGCTTCGATGGCACGCAGGACGGCCATCGCGGCAAGTACGTCGATACCGCCATCAGGGAGATGCTGGAGCGGCTGCTGCACCGGGGGGCGTTGCGCGGGGAGCTAGAGGCCAAGGTTTTCGGCGGCGCCGACATGTTCGATGCCCGCGGCAGGCTGCGCACCGTGGGGCGGCAGAACTCGGAGATGGCGCTCAGGGTGCTGGAGCATGAGGCGGTCAGGGTGGCCAAGCAGGACCTGGGAGGGGAATGCGGCAGAAAGATCATCTTCCACTCCCACACCGGAGAGGTTCTTCTGAAGCGCATGAGAAAATCAGGGGGTTGTTAGATGCCCAAGAAGATAAAGGTACTGATCGTGGACGACTCGGCCGTGGTGCGTCAGACCATGGTGGAAATCCTCTCCTCCGACCCGCAGATCGAGGTGATGTCTACCGCAGGCGACCCCTTCATCGCGGCGGAGCGGATCAGGCAGGAAGTTCCGGACGTGATCACCCTCGATGTCGAGATGCCCAGGATGGACGGGATCACCTTCCTGCACAAGATCATGAGCCAGCATCCCATCCCGGTGGTGATGTGTTCCAGCCTGACCGAAAAGGGATCGGAGACCGCCCTGAAGGCGCTGGAGTACGGCGCGGTGGAGATCATCCAGAAGCCGCGGCTGGGGACCAAGGCCTTTCTGGAAGAGTCCCGGGTGAGGATCTGCGACGCGGTGAAGGCGGCGAGCCAGGCCCGGTTGCGGCGCGTTTCCGCTGTGCCCCACCAGGTGGCGCCCAAGCTCACCGCCGACGTGATCATGGAAAAGCCCAAGACCCAGGCGATGATGCAGACCACCGAGAAAGTTGTGGTGGTCGGCGCCTCGACGGGGGGGACCGAGGCGTTGCGGACCTTTCTCGAATCGCTGCCGGCGGACTGCCCCGGGATCGTCATCGTGCAGCACATGCCGGAGGGATTCACCCGCGCCTTCTCGCAGAGGCTGGACGGCCTGTGCCGGATCACCGTCAAGGAGGCGGAGAACAACGACACCGTGGTGCGCGGCCGGGCCCTGATCGCCCCGGGCAACCATCACCTGCTCTTGAAGCGCAGCGGCGCGCGTTACTACGTGGAGATCAAGGACGGGCCGCTGGTGTCGCGCCACCGCCCCTCGGTGGACGTCCTGTTCCGCTCCGCCGCCCGTTATGCGGGCAAGAACGCGGTGGGGGTGATCATGACCGGCATGGGGGACGACGGCGCCCACGGCATGCTGGAGATGAAGCAGGCCGGTGCCCTGAACGTCGCCCAGGACGAGGCGAGCTGCATCGTTTTCGGGATGCCCAACGAAGCGATCAAGCTGGGAGGCGTCGATTACATCCGCCCCCTGGACGCCATCAGCCGGGAAGTGCTGAAGCTGTGCAACTAGACGGCTAAACGGCCGTTCAACGTTCAACGTTCGACGTTGGGCTGTTGTGCGGTGGCCGAACTTTTCCTCGCTACGGGTATCGTTGCAGTCACAGTGCAGGTGGGCCAGGGAGAGGGTAATATCGAAACGTTGAACGTTGAACCTTGAACGGGTGTTAGGGGTAGACATGGTTGAGGAAAAGTTCTTTCTGGGGCGCCAGCCCATTCTGGACCGGACCCAGCAGATCATGGGGTTCGAGCTCCTGTTCCGCTCGCAGGAGAGCCTGAACGTGGCCAACATCCTCGATGTGCAGGCGGCCAGCGCCAGCGTCATCGTGAACGCGCTGACCCAGTTCGGCATCCAGGACGTGCTCGGGCGCCACAAGGGCTTCTTCAACGTTACCCGCGAAGTGCTGATGAGCGACGCGGTGGAACTGCTGCCCAAGGACCGCGTGGTGATCGAGCTCTTGGAAAGCATCGTCGCCGACGACGAGGTCTTCGACCGTTGCCGCTCCCTCAAAAGACAGGGGTTCAGCCTCGCCCTGGACGACCACGTCTACTCTCCCGAATTCCACGACATCTATCCCCTGGTCGACATAGTGAAGGTCGACGTGCTGGAAACGCCGGCAGAGTCGTTGCCGGAGATGGTCGAAAAGCTCAGAAAGTGGCGCCTCACCCTTTTGGCCGAAAAAGTCGAGAACGCGGAGCACTACAAGTTCTGCTCGCAGCTCGGCTTTGACCTGTTCCAGGGCTACTATTTCGCCCGCCCGGTGGTGCTCAGACAGAACAAGATCGACATCGGCAAGATCACCATGATGCAGCTTATGAAGCAGGTGATGGCTGATGCCGAGTGGGGCGAGATCGAGGAGACCTTCAAGCAGAACCCAGGGCTCACCTACAACCTGCTGCGCCTGGTGAATTCGGTCGCCATCGGGCTTCGTGTACGCATCAAGACCCTGCGCCATGCCCTGACCGTGCTCGGGCTGGAGCAGCTCAAGCGCTGGATCACCCTCGCCCTGTACGCCAGCAACGATCAAAACGGCGTGCAAAGCCCGCTTTTGGAGATGGCGGCCACCCGCGGCAAACTGATGGAACTGCTCCTCATCGCCTCGCGGGGGCGGGGTGCCGCGGAGCTCGCGGACCAGGGCTTCATGGTCGGCATCCTCTCGCTCATCGACGTGCTCTTCGAGGATCCCATGGAAGAACTGGTCGGTAAGCTGAACCTGGTGGAGAACGTGAAGAGCGCGCTTTTGCACCGCGAGGGGGACCTGGGTTCCCTCCTGGTGCTGGCCGAGTTTCTGGAGCAGGCCGATTTCGCCGCGGTGAGCGAGCAGTTGGATATCTGCGAACTGGAACTGGACCAACTTCTCTCCGCCCAGCTGGAGACCTTCTCGTGGGCCGACAAGCTGAGCGCATCCCTCTAATTTCACTCCTTGACACGAACCTTTCTTTTGATGTAACTTGTTTCGTCCCGCCAGACAAGGGACGGAGCCAGGGTTCAGGCTGCGCTCCACCGGCTAAAATCGAAGCAAAAGCCAGCCACCAAAAATCACCAAACCACAACCGTAACAAGGACTCTATGCCGGCCTCGACCGGTGCGGGTCGTACTGAGACGCCAAATGAAAATAACCGCGGTAATTCCCGCCAGGTATGCTTCTACGCGTTTTGAGGGTAAGGCATTGGCGGACATCATGGGTAAACCCATGGTGCAGCATGTGTATGAGCGTACCTTGAAGGCCAACCTCGTTTCCGAGGTGATCGTGGCGACCGACGACGAGCGGATCGCCGCGGCGGTGCGCGCTTTTGGCGGTCGCGTGGAGATGACCTCGGCGGACCATGAGACCGGGACCGACCGACTGGCCGAAGTGGCGGGAAGGCTCGATGCCGACATCATCGTCAACGTGCAGGGGGACGAGCCGCTTATCGATCCCGCCATGATCGACCAGGCCATCGCTCCGATGCTGGAAGACCCGTCCATCCCGATGGCGACCCTCAAGTGCCGCATCAGGACGCTGCACGATTTCCTTTCGCCCAACGTGGTGAAGGTGGTAGCCGACCCCAAGGGGAACGTGCTCTACTTCTCCCGTTCGCCGCTGCCGTTTTTCCGCGACAAGTGGAACGACCTGAAGGACGACGCCTTCTGCTGCGGCAAGCTTTTGTGCTACAAGCACGTGGGGCTCTACGTGTACCGCAGGGAGTTCCTGCCGGTTTTCGCCGCGCTGCCGCCGAGCTACCTGGAGATGGCGGAGAAGCTCGAGCAGTTGCGGGTTCTGGAGAACGGCTACCGCATCAGGATCGTCGAGACCGAGTGCGAGTCGATAGGGGTGGACACCCCGGCCGACCTAGAGAAGGTGCTGGCCAAATTAAAAGGCTAAACACGTTCAACGTTCAATGTTCAACGTTTTTGGCTGCTGCTGTTTTCTGTATCAGGTTCTTCGCTTAAGGGTCACGTCACGGTGCGGCTGAAAGCTATCAGCGGTCTCGTCGAACGTTGAACCTTGAACGTTGAACTGTTTCTATTTCGGAGGTTTTTTCAGTGAAGACAAAATTCATCTTTGTTACCGGCGGCGTTGTCTCCTCCATAGGTAAGGGACTCGCCGCCGCTTCTTTGGGCGCTCTGCTGGAGGCACGGGGGCTTCGGGTCACCATCCAGAAACTGGATCCGTACATCAACGTCGATCCGGGCACCATGTCCCCGTTCCAGCACGGTGAGGTCTTCGTCACCGACGACGGCGCGGAGACCGACCTCGACCTCGGCCACTACGAGCGCTACACCTCCGGCAAGCTCTCCAAGAAGAGCAACTTCACCACCGGTCAGGTCTACTTCTCGGTCATCGAGAAGGAGCGCCGCGGCGATTACCTCGGCGGCACCGTCCAGGTCATCCCGCACATCACCGACCAGATCAAGGCCAACATTCTTGAGAACGCCAAGGGGAACGACATCGCCATCGTCGAGATCGGCGGCACCGTGGGCGACATCGAGTCGCTGCCGTTTCTCGAGGCGATCCGCCAGCTGAAAAGCGACCGCGGCCCGGGCAACGTGCTCTACCTGCACGTCACCCTGGTCCCCTACATCAGGACCGCCGGCGAGCTGAAGACCAAGCCGACCCAGCACTCGGTGAAGGAGCTGCGCGAGATCGGTATCCAGCCCGACATCCTTTTGTGCCGCTGCGAGCAGGAACTCCCCCAGGACATGAAGGCGAAGATCGCTCTCTTCTGCAACGTGGAGGAGAAGGCGGTTATCACCTCCCGCGACGCCGAGCACATCTACGCGGTGCCGCTGGCGCTGAACCTGGAAGGGCTCGACGACCAGGTGGTCGAGAAGCTGAACATCTGGACCAAGGCCCCGGACCTCTCCCACTGGCAGCAGGTGGTCTCCAAACTGACCAACCCGGGCTGCGGCGAGGTCCGCATCGCCGTGGTCGGCAAGTACGTCGACCTCAAGGAATCCTACAAGTCGCTCGCCGAGGCGCTCACCCACGGCGGCATCGCCAACGACTGCCGCGTGACCCTGGTCTACCTCGACTCCGAGAAGATCGAGGAGGAAGGCGCTGCGAAGTACCTCTCCGACGTGGACGGCATCCTGGTCCCCGGCGGTTTCGGTGAGCGCGGCACCGAGGGTAAGATCCAGGCCATCGAGTATGCCCGCGTCAACAAGGTACCCTTCTTCGGCATCTGCCTCGGCATGCAGATGGCTGCCGTCGAGTTCGCCCGCAACGTCTGCAAGCTCCCGGAGGCCTTCTCCAGCGAGTTCAAACCCGCCTGCACCAGCCCGGTGATCCACCTGATGGAGGGGCAGAAGGGGGTCGACAAGAAAGGGGGCACCATGCGCCTGGGCGCGTATCCCTGCTCGCTCACCAAGGGGACCTTCGCGCAGAAGGCGTACGGCGCGACCGAGATCTCCGAGCGTCACCGTCACCGCTACGAGTTCAACAACGCCTTCCGCGCCGCGTTGGAAGAGAAGGGGCTGATCATCTCCGGCATCTACAAGGAAGGAAACCTGGTCGAGATCGTCGAGTTGGGCGACCACCCCTGGTTCCTCGGGTGCCAGTTTCATCCCGAGTTCAAGTCCAAGCCGCTCAACCCGCACCCGCTGTTCAAGGCGTTCATCGGGGCGACCAAGGCCAGGAAAGGCAATTAAAACAGGGATAAAGGGGATGAAAGGGATAACTGCCTAAAGAAGGTTTGGTTGAACCAGCTTTCTTTGGTTTTATCCCCTTTATCCCTTTTATCCCTGTTAAACGTTTTTGGTTTCGACGACTAAAGGAGTAGATCATGGTCCATGAGGTCTCTGTAGGTAACATCAAGATTGGCGGCAACAGGCCGCTCGCGCTGGTCGCAGGCCCCTGCGTGATAGAGAACGAATCGGCGACGCTGCGTCACGCGGAGCGCCTGATGAGCATCTGCAACGGTGTCGGCATCCCGCTGATCTTTAAAGCCTCCTACGACAAGGCCAACCGCACCTCGGTCACCGCCTTCCGCGGTCCCGGCATGGAAGAGGGGCTGAGGATCCTGGCCAAGGTGAAGGAAGCGCTGGGCGTTCCGGTCCTCTCCGACATCCATTCCATCGAGCAGGTGGAACCGGCGGCCGACGTGCTCGACGTGCTGCAGATCCCGGCCTTTCTCTGCCGCCAGACCGATCTCCTGGTCGCCGCCGCCAAGACCGGCAAGGTCATCAACGTGAAGAAGGGGCAGTTCCTGGCGCCGTGGGACATGAAGAACGTGGTCGGCAAGATCCGCTCCTGCGAGAACGAGAACATCATCCTCACCGAGCGTGGCGCCTCCTTTGGCTACAACAACCTCGTGGTCGACATGCGCAGCTTCCCCATCATGCGCTCCACCGGCTACCCTGTGATCTTCGACGCCACCCACAGCGTCCAGCTTCCGGGTGGTGAGGGTACCTCGTCCGGCGGCCAGCGTGAGTACGTGGAATTTCTCTCCCGCGCGGCGGTCGCAGCCGGTATCGACGGCATCTTCATGGAAGTGCATGAGGACCCGGAGCGCGCCCTGTGCGACGGACCGAACTCCGTGCGCCTGGACGACCTGCCGGCACTTTTGAACAAGCTCAAAGCCATCGATGCCATCGCAAAACAGGCGTAAAGAAAAGCATTCAAACAGGGATGAAGGGGATGAAAGGGATAACTACAGAAAAGCGATCTTAACGCAAAGCCGCAAAGGCGCTAACAAAGATCGTTTCGGGTTAAACCCAAATCCTTTGTCTTCAAGTTTTTATCCCTTTTATCCCTTTTATCCCTGTTAATACGGGTTTTGTCTTTGCAAGGAGTTGATCTTGATTTTAGAAGAAGCGAAGCGGGTAATCAGAGTCGAGGCTGAAGCGCTTTTGAACCTGGAGGCGTCCATCGACCGGACCTTTGAGAAGGCCGTGGAGATGATCCTCAACACCACCGGCCGCGTCGTCGTAACCGGCATGGGCAAATCGGGCCTCATCGGCCAGAAGATCGCCTCCACCATGGCTTCGACCGGAACCCCCGCCTTTTTCCTTCACCCCGCGGAAGGGATCCACGGCGACCTGGGCATGATCATGAAGGGGGATGTCGTCATCGCCATCTCCAACTCCGGCGAGACCGACGAGGTGGTGCGCATCCTCCCGATCATCAAGCGACTGGGGGCAACCCTGATCGCCATGGCCGGCAACCCCAACTCCACCCTGGCCAAAAGCGGCGACATCTTCCTCGACATCTCCGTGAAGGAGGAGGCCTGCCCGCTGGGGCTCGCCCCGACCGCATCCACCACGGTGACCCTCGCCATGGGCGACGCCATCGCCGTGGCGCTCCTGGTGAGCCGCGGCTTCAAGGCTGAGGACTTCGCCATGTTCCATCCCGGCGGTGCGCTGGGGCGGAGGCTCTTGCTGAAGGTCGAGGACATCATGCACTCGGGCGAGGGGCTCCCGCTGGTCGGCTCCGAGACCCTTATGCGCGAAGCGCTCTTCACCATCACCTCCAAGGGGCTGGGCATCACCGGTGTCACCTCCGAAGACGGCGCCCTGGTCGGCGTCATCACCGACGGCGACCTGCGCCGGGCCCTGGGCCAGGGGCTCGATATCATCAACCTGCCTGCCTCGGCGCTGATGAAGAAAGGGCCCAAGCGGATCCGTCGCGACGAACTGGCGGCGCGCGCCCTGCAGCAGATGGAGCAGTATTCCATCACCTCGCTCTTCGTCTTTTCCGACGACAACGCCACCGCCCCGGTCGGCGTCGTGCACCTGCACGACCTCTTGAAGGCCGGCATCGCGTAACCAAGCAAAAGGGGATAGACATAAAGGATAAAGGCAGGGGCCATATTTAAACGCAAAGCCGCCAAGCCGCAAAGAAGAGGCTGAAAATACATAGAGCTCAAGGGTGTATTTTCTTGTTTTGGCAGTTACTCCCGATCCGTTTTTCTTAGCGTCTTTGCGTCATTGCGTTACCAATAGGTTTTGGTTCATCCCTTTTATCCGTTGTTATCCCTGTTAAACGGTTTTGCAGTTCATAGCGCCTTTGCGTCTTAGCGTGAGCAGGGGTGGTCAGTGAGGTTTCCATGGAAGAAAGACTTAAAAAGATCAAGCTGTTGATACTCGACGTGGACGGCGTCCTTACCGACGGCCGCATCATCTTCGACTCCAACGGCGTGGAGAGCAAGTTCTTCAACGTCAAGGACGGGCACGGTATCAAGATGCTGCAGCGCTCCGGCATCGAGGTCGGCATCATCTCCGGTCGCGAGTCCCAGGTGGTCTATAACCGCGCCGTGGAACTGGGCATCGGGCAGGTCTACCAGAAGTCCCTCGACAAGCTGGTGCCATACCGCCAGATGCTGGAGGCCACCGGGCTTTGCGACGAACAGGTCGCCTTCATGGGCGACGATGTCATCGACATCCCCCTCCTGAAACGGGTGGGCTTTGCCGCCGCACCCGCCGACGCCGTCCAGGAGGTGCTCCCCTTTGCCCACTTCGTCGCCAGGAACCGCGGTGGCTGGGGCGCGGTGCGCGAACTGTGCGACCTGATCCTGAAGGCCCAGGGATCGTGGGAGAGCGTGACCTCCAGGTATTACGTCTAAGGCGCACGGCAGAAGGGACTGGCTCCGCCAGGTGCCTGTCCCTTTAGCGGAACGCTTCTTTCAGCTCAGCCAGCTTCCCAAAAGCTCTAAGGGGCCAGGCACCTGGCGCAGCTCATACAGCCATTAATAATAGGGCACCGTGGGGATATCTCTCAATTGGGATATCCCTTTTTTGTTTGTAAATATCTTTTAACTATGGCGCGTCCCGCGTGTTTTCTGATATATTCCTGCATCTGGCTGTTAACAGTTAAATTTGACCCTGAGGAGAGCACCCCTGATGTCAAAGCACAACCGAATCGTTTCAGTTATAGGATTGGGCTATGTCGGCCTTCCGGTGGCGGTGGCCTTTGGCAAAGTACGCAAAAGCTATGGTTTTGACATAAACGCCACCCGCATCGAAGAGCTCAAAAAAGGGCACGACCGCACCGGAGAGGTGACCGCACAGGAACTGCGCGAGGCCGATATCGTCTTCACCGACAGTATCGATGTGCTCAGGGAGGCGGACTTCCATATCGTCGCGGTGCCCACCCCGGTCGACCCCGCCAACCAACCGGACCTGACCCCGATGCTGCGCGCATCCGAGACGGTGGGGAAGGCCCTGAAGCCAGGGGATATCGTGGTCTACGAGTCCACCGTCTATCCCGGCGTGACGCAGGACGAATGCGTTCCCATTCTGGAGCGCGTCTCCGGTCTGGTCTGCGGCACCGACTTCTTTGTGGGGTACAGCCCGGAACGCATCAACCCCGGCGATAAGGAACACACCTTCACCAAGATCAAGAAGGTGGTCTCCGGACAGGATGCCGCTACACTCGACATCGTCGGCGACGTCTACGCATCCGTGGTGACCGCCGGCGTGCACCGTGCCCCCTCCATCATGGTCGCTGAGGCCGCCAAGGTCATCGAGAACACCCAGCGCGACCTCAACATCGCCCTGATGAACGAACTGGCCCTCATCTTCGACCGCATGGGAATAGACACCAATGCCGTCCTGGAGGCGGCCGGAACCAAGTGGAACTTCCTCAAGTTCCAGCCGGGACTGGTTGGCGGGCACTGCATCGGGGTCGATCCGTACTACCTGACCCACAAGGCGGAGAAGCTCGGCTACATCCCTCAGGTCATCCTCGCCGGGCGGCGCATCAACGACGGCATGGGGAAGTTCATCGCCCAGCGCGCCGTTAAGGAGATGATCCGCGCCGGCCACAACGTGCTCGGGGTGCGCATTACCGTGCTCGGCCTCACCTTCAAGGAGGATTGCCCCGACCTGCGCAATTCCAAGGTGATCGATATCATCCACGAGCTCCAGGACTACGGCATCGAGGTCCAGGTCAGCGACCCCCTGGCCGACCCGGACGAGGCCCTGCACGAGTACGGCGTCACCCTGACCCCGGCCGACAAACTGCAGGTCGCCGAGGCGGTCGTCATCGCGGTGGCGCACAAGGAGTATCGCTGCCTGACCCCGGCGCAGCTCACCGGGATGATGAAAGACTCGCCGCTCGTCATCGACGTGAAGGGTATCTTCAAACCCGAGCAGATGGCAGAACACGGCATCCGGCTCTGGAGATTGTAGAAAGCGACGGCTAACGGCGGCACCGGTGTTCTTTTTGAACCTCGGTGCCGTAGTCAAAATTCAGACACTGATGCTGTCTTTGACACCTTTTATCGTCAAGTTCCCTCTCTCAGCTACTCTCATTACCTTCCTTCATTGCATGCTAGGTCACTTCTTAAATTTTTTTTTCCTGTTTATTCCTATTCGATTCTTTTCTGATACACTCTCACTCGCGTCATAAGTCTGCGAGGATGAGAAGAAAAAGAAGACGGCTCGCCAAGGGAGTCTGCTCACCCCTCAGTGGCCGTGTTCTTTAGGTCGTTTACATGAAAAAATACGGCACGGAACCTGCTCCCGTCACTACTGTCAAAAACGCGGTGCGGAGTCTGTCGAATCAAGACTACTGATCTTCTGATGCCGCAGTTTTTGCATTTACAACACTCTGTGTAAGTGGTATAGACTAGAGCCTGATCATTAGTAATGACTTTTGTTTTCCTGGGTTCAGTTGCGATCGGCTCTGCCCGCTGGGCAGTAACGGTAATGTCACAAAGAACGGCCTTCGTCTTTTCGCTGTGAGCTACTGTCTGATCTCCTACTGCTGTTCCCGCCTTAATTAGCAAACCACCCATCTGAGAAGAAACCCGTGCAGGTGTGAGATGTTGATTATCTGTTATTTTCCGGTAGTTTTCGTTTACATTTAAATGGGTACATGATATACGATACACCCTGTCACTGTTAAGTTTTGTGCCTTTTCATATGCCGTCTCTCGTGATTCCAGTTAGAGGTACAACTAAGCATGAAAAGAATTCTGTTTCTCGTGGTAACGCTTTCACTTCTGTCCATCGCAACCGCCTTTTCCGCCTCCATCTCGGAGGATGCCTCCTCCAGCGCGACTCCCGCCACAGCTAAAGAAGACAGCTCCTTCGCCGTTTCTTCCGACTACTTCAGCACCCCCAAAGATACCGAGGACGATTCCCTCAACCAGGACCAGGGCGACGATCAACGTCAGGGGTATCGACGCGGCGCGTCGTCGGTACGGGAACAAGAGGAAGGTGATGACACTGTCGAGGCGGGCACCCAGAAGCCGCTCCAGGAGCGCCCCGAGGAGTTGAGGGATGCCGGCGCCAAGGAGGAGCGGGAGCCCAAGGACGCCGTCGCCGCCACGGACGACAAGCAGGGGCGCGACGACAAGGACAAAAAAGAAAAGAAAGAGCGGAAAGCAAAGAAGGACAAGAAGACGACCGCGAAAGCGCCGGTCAAGAAGACGGTGAAGCCGGTGGTGGAGCCCTCGGTGCTGGAGAAGGCCATGGGGGAGAACCCCCTGATCATCGACAGGACCCGGCCGCAGCCTTATGGTTGGGATCAGCTGACCCAGTTCGGCTACAGCTTCTTCAAGCGCGGTAAGGACAGCTTCGCCAGTCAGACCGACGTCCCGGTCGGGGCGAATTACGTGGTCGGCCCGGGCGACCGCCTGGTGGTCACCCTCTGGGGGAGCATCAACGGCACCTACAAGCTCGATGTGAACCGCAGCGGCGAGATCGTGCTTCCCAAAGTGGGTGCCGTCAAGGTTGCCGGGGTGACTTACGGCGAGCTCCCGGCGGTCTTGAAGGCGAGCGTGGCGCGCATCTACAAGGACTTCCAGATCAACGTGAACCTGGACAAGCTGAGGCTGATCAAGGTGTACGTGGTGGGGGAGGTGGCCTCGCCGGGCGATTACAACGTGACCTCGCTCTCTACCGTGATCAGCGCCCTTTCCGCCGCCGGAGGCCCGACCAAAAGCGGCAGCCTGCGCAATATCCAGATCAATCGGGACGGCAAGGTGGTGGAGACCGTCGATCTCTACGACTTCTTCCTCAAGGGTGACAAAGGAAAGGACATCCGGCTGCAACCTGGGGACACCATCCTGGTCCCGGTCATCGGCCGCGTCGCCGGTATCGTCGGCAACGTGAAGCGCCCCGGCATCTACGAGCTGAAGGGGGAGACCTCGCTGCAGGACCTCTTCGCTCTCGGGGGCGGCATCAACCCGACCGGATATCTGCAGCGGGTGCAGCTCTACCGCGTGCAGGCGCATGACAAGAAGGTGGTTGACGACTTCAACCTCGACCTGAGCGGCGCGGCCGCCGAGCAGCGGAGCGCCTCCGTCAAGATGCAGGACCTCGACCTGGTCAACGTCCTCCCCATTGACAGCGTGCTGCGCGGCTATGTCAGGCTCGAGGGGCACGTTCTGCGCCCCGGCGACTACGCCCTGAAGCCGGGCATGAAGGTGAGCTCGCTGTTGCAGGGTGACAACCTCCTGCCCCAGTACCACGCCGGTGCCGGCCAGATCATCCGCCTCTACCCGCCGGACCTGCATCCCGAGATCGTCTATTTCGACGTCGCCGGGGCACTGAAGGGGGATCGCGCGCAGGACGTCGAGCTCAAGGAATTCGACCGGGTTAAGATCTTCTCCCGGGAGCAGATGGAGGAGACCCCTGTCGTCAAGGTGAGCGGCGAGGTTCAAAAGCCCGGTCAGATCCGTTACCTGGAGAACATGACCGTGCGCGACCTGCTGATGCAGGCGGGGAACGTCAAGCTGTCCGCATACTTGGGCAACGGGGAGATCACCAGGGTCAAGCGCACCGGAGGCACTGTCACTTCCTATTCCATCCCGGTGAACCTTGAGCAGGCGCTCAAGGGGGGCGAGGACAACATCAAGCTGGAGCCTTTCGACGAGCTCACCGTGCGCCGCATTCCCAACTGGGCCGAGGCGACCGACCGCTACGTCACGCTCAAAGGCGAAGTCATGTTTCCGGGCACCTATCCCATCTACAAGGGGGAGCGGTTGAGCTCCGTCATCGCCCGCGCCGGGGGCTTTACCGACTTGGCCTATCTGAGGGGCGTGCGCTTCACCAGGGAGAACGTCCGCAAACTGCAGCAGCAGCGTATGGACGAGGCTCTCGACCGGGCGCAGGACCAGATCATCAAGCTGCAAAGTAACGTCTCCCAGACCGCCGCCTCTGCCGAAGAGGTCGCGAGCTCCAAGACCACCCTCGACAACCTGATGCGTAGCATCGACATCCTGAAAACCAAGAAGGCGGAGGGGCGCGTGCTGATGGAGATCACTTCCATGCGTGACCTCAAGGGGAGCATGTACGACTTGGAACTGCAGGGGGGAGACCAGCTCAATGTCCCCAGCGACCCCGGTGGCATCAACGTGATCGGGGACGTCTACAACCAGAGCACCGTCGTCACCCAGCGTGGCCATGACCTTGAGTGGTACTTGAAGCAGGTCGGAGGACCGACCGGCGATGCAGACATGGACGGTATCTATGTGGTCAAGGTCGACGGCTCTGTCATCAGCCAGGCCAACTCCTCGAAATTCATGTTCTACAACTCCTTCTGGGGCAAAAAATTGGACTCCGGCGACACCATCATCGTGCCGAGGCAGTACGAGAAGACTGCCTGGCTCAGGGGTGCCAAGGACATCGCTTCTGTCATAGGCAATATCGCGGTTACGGCCGGGGTACTGGTGGCGGCCGGGCTGTAACGGGATATTTCTTCACGCAGGTTTGGGTACCTATGCAATCACCGGAAAAGAACCAACAGGAAATCAACTTGCTTGAGCTTGCGAACGTCCTCGCCAGGCGCAAGATGATCATCATCAAAATCACGACAGTGTTAGCGATAGCCTCCATCGCCTACAGCCTATTCCTCCCGAACGTTTACACAGCGACGGCTCGGGTGCTTGTGCCACAGAAAGAGGCGGGTAGCGGAATCTCCGCCCTTATTGGCCAAGCCGGAGGCATAGCGAGTCTCGCAACCGGCGGTCTGTCCGGCGGTGGGGACTTATATGTAGCTATAGTGAAAAGCCGTTCGGTCTCAGATGCCGTGATCAACAGGCTTGATCTGCGCAAGGTATACGAGAAGGACGACATGGAGAGGACACGTGACGCTCTTTTCGATGCAGTAAAGGTGCAAAGCAGCAAGGAAGGGATCATCACTATCTCAACGAGTGACAAGAACCCCCGCCGTTCCGCGCAGTTGGCCAACACTGTGGTCGACGAATTGGGCAAGGCAACCGTGCGCCTAAACCTCACCAAGGCGGGGGCGGAACGGATGTTCCTGGAAAAGCGGCTCGAGGTTGTCAAAAAGGACCTCAGCGTTGCGGAGGAAGCGGTAAAGAACTTCGCGACACAGAACAAGGTGGTGCACCTTGAATCCCAGGCCCAGGCATCTATTACCGGGATCGCACGGTTGAAAGCGGATCTTGCCGGAAAACAGGTCCAGCTTTCGGTGCTGCGCAACACCCGCACCGAGGAGAGCCCTGAGGTGAAGGCCGCCGAGGCCGGGATAGGCCAGCTCAAAGCAGAGATTTCCAGGATGACCGGCGCTGGGGGGGAAGGCGATAGCATTCCGTCGGTGGGACGTATGCCGAGCGTGGGGCTGGAGTACGCGCGCAAGCTGCGAGAGCTTAAGATTCAGGAGGCTGTCTACGAGCAGCTTACAAAACAGTATGAAATAGCAAAATTCAATGAATCAAAAGATTCATCCTCACTACAGGTACTTGATGAAGCCGTGGTGCCCACGAGAAAGAGTAAGCCGCTGCGCTCCCAACTGGTGATTATGGTCACCTTTGCGGGCCTCTTTGGCTCGACCATCCTTGTATTCCTGTTGGAGTTCCTCGACCGGTTACCTGAGGATGATAAGAAGTTGATGGGCAGGATACGGGAACAACTGCTGTCGCTGCGTTAGTCACTCTCACTTGCACAGTGGGTACAATGACCCAGTATTACACGGGTATGTTCTTGCCGCTCGAATCACGAAGACCCCTCCGTCGAAGCCTTGATTTAAAGTCGGTAAGTCGTATTTGCGGCGTAATGGTTGCGATGATTCGGGTGCCCCCTTTCAAAGGTTAGTTTTTCCATCATCATAAGGTCCGCACCCGCTTTGAAAGGTCCTAGATAGTGTCAGTTAAAAAGAACATCTTAGCGAATTACCTTGGTCAGGGGTGGAATGCTGCTGCGGGACTTTTGTTTACGCCGTTGTATATCAAGTACTTAGGGATGGAGGCATACGGTTTAATCGGTTTCTTTGGCGTTATGCAGACCTCGCTCATGTTGCTGGATATGGGAATGACGCCGACTTTGAACCGCGAAATGGCGCGATATTCAGCAGGGACATACTCATCCCAGTCTATTTCAAATCTTTTGCGCAGCGTTGAGATCGTTGCTCTGATTCTAGTGCTGCTCATTACAATTTTAGGTTTGGGTGGATCGGGTTATTTAGCTACCGACTGGTTGAAGCTGGATACACTTTCAGTTGATAGTGTTGCTAATGCTATTTCGATCATGATGGTAGTAGTTGCTTTGCGCTTTTTTGAAGGGATTTACCGTAGTTCACTGTTCGGGCTTCAGCAACAGGTACTTTACAACTCTGTTACTGCCATTTTAGCTACTGTTCGTCATACAGGTGCTGTGGTGGTGCTAGCTTTTTTTTCGCAGACGATCAGGGGGTTTTTCTTATGGCAGTTGATCATGTCCGTCGTAACTGTCACCGTTCTGTCTCGACGCGTGTATAACATCCTTCCGCAACCGCCCTTATCACCCAGATTCTCGAAGCAAGCTATTTTCGGGGTATGGAGGTTTGCCTCGGGCAGTATGATGATGATGATCCTCTCGTTGCTGGTTTCACAAGCTGATAAAGTGATCCTTTCGAGGATGTTGTCGCTTCAGTCTTACGGGTATTACACCATAGCAGCAACTCTGACCAGTGTACTATTCTTAGTCGTAAACCCGGTTGTGCAAGCTGTCTACCCGCGATTGGTAGAATTACACAGCAGAGGAGAGGATGCCGCTGTTGTTTCTGTCTATCACCGCGGAGCGCAAATAGTGACGGTTTTAACAGCGCCTGCTACTCTTCTTTTGTCCTTCTTTGGCGCAGGAATTATCTTTTTGTGGTCGGGCAATCCTCAATTGGCTCAACAGTCTGCACCTGTCCTCTCGGTAATGGTGATAGGGACTTTTTTAAACGGAATTATGAATATGCCTTGTCAAATCCAACTAGTTCATGGCTGGACCAGCTTGGCAATAAAGGTAAATATTATCGCTGTGCCAATTTTTATTACAGCTTTTTTCGTGGTGGTTCCCAGGTTCGGTGGAGTCGGAGCCGCCTGGCTCTGGGTTGCTCTTAACGCACTTTCCATTCCTTTCGTCATTTATTATATGCACAGACGCATTCTCCTCACAGAGCTTTGGCACTGGTGCTGGTCTGATCTGCTGCTTCCTATATCGGGTTCGGTAGTTGTAATGGCCATCGCAAAGTTTTTCCAGCCTATCCAGAGCGAAGGACGTTTACAGTGGTTTTTCTTCCTATCAGTAAGCGGCTTTACAGCACTTGCGGCTTCGTGTGCCCTCGCCACTGAAATAAGAGCTCTCATCGCGACTGCTTTTCGTCGGATGTTGCCTGCTACTGTTACAAGACAAAACAGCTCAATGTAAAGGTTGCAAATGCTTCTATGCAATAACACAGTTCCACGTTTGTTTGTGGGGCAGCCAGGGAAGGTAGGCTCTACAGAATCTGTAGATAATAATAGCATCGGCACAGAATGTGCGGCTAGCCGTCACTGAATGGACGCTATGACGAAAGCCGACGCTTGGCGACGAGAAGAAATGATGCTGCTTAAGTCATCATCATATCCACTTGCATCGATGTATTTGATTTTCCACTGAGGTTTGGCGCTAAATTGCCGTCATGTGGAATGCAGGTGCTTGGTGGGCTGTATGTGACGGTTCTCGCCACCCAAGCAATCAAAGGAGTGTGCAATGCTGCTCACTAAATCCGCACCAGCTAGCGCGTTTGCCACGGCCCCGCTGGTGACCATTGTGCTTCCCGTTTACAACGGCGCTCGTTACCTGCGCGAGGCCATCGACAGCATCCTGGGGCAGACCTTTTGCGATTTCGAACTCATCGTCATCAACGACGGCTCCCGCGACGATTCCAGCGTCATCGCGCAACAGTACGATGATCCCCGTATCCGTTTCTACACCCAGGACAACATCGGCCTCGCCGCCACGCTCAACCGCGGCATCGGACTTGCCAGGGGGCGCTACCTGGCCCGGCAGGACCAGGATGACATTTCCAAGCCGGACCGTCTAGAGCGGCAGGTAAGATTTCTGGAACAGCATCCGGAATACGGCATGGTGGGGACCAGAGCGGCCATCTGGGTGGAAGGCGAGGCTTCCCCCATCGAGTTCCTTCATCCGTGCGAGAACGAGGGGCTCCGCTTCAGGCTCCTGTTCAACAACCCGTTCGTGCACAGCTCGATGATGATCCGCATGGAGGTTTTCGCCGCCATCGGCACTTACTGCACCGACAAAAGCAGGCAGCCTCCCGAGGATTACGAGCTCTGGTCGCGGGTGACGCGCCGCTTCAAGGTGGGCAATCTGCCTGAGGTTCTGCACGTCTATCGCGAAACCGGCAGCAGCATGTCTCGGACCGGGATCAACCCTTTCCTGGAGAAGGTGGTGCGGATCAGTTCCGAGAACCTGCGCCACACGCTGGGCGACACCGTGTCGCAGCAAAACGTCGGGAACCTTGCCGCGCTCTATAACGGCGCCTTCGAACTGGTGCAGCCGCCTGTCCGTCCCGTAGCACTTGGCGGCGTACTGCTGCGGGCGCTCGTCAAGGTCGGAGGACCACGGACGCTCGCTCTTTTGTGGCGTGAGGGAGGGCGCAGCCTGGCAAAGCTTTACGGCCGCTATTTCCTCTATCTTTCGTTTCGGGTCAAAGCTGTGCGTACGTCCGGTGTGCACCAGGAGGGGGGCAAGTGACGAGGATATGCATCCTGGGTGGCACCGGCTTCATCGGTCACCACCTGATAAAGCAGCTGCAATCCCCCGCGAGGGAGATCACCGTCATTGGCAGGAACGCGGTTCCCACCCGGGAGCTGCCGGCTGGCATCGAGTACCGAAGCGGCGATTATGGGGACCGATACTTCCTGCGCGGCGTGCTGCGTGAGGCCCAGCAAGTCGTCGCGCTCGCCCACTCGACGGTTCCGAAGACCAGCTTCGATGACCCGGTCAACGACATTCTCACTAACCTGCCGTCAGCGGTTAACCTCTTCGATATCGCCTCCGACTGCGGCATCGAAAAGCTGGTCTTCGTCTCCTCCGGGGGGACCATCTACGGCAGGAACGACGCCGTTCCCATCGCTGAGAGCAGCTTGCAGAACCCGATCTCTCCCTATGGGATCACCAAGCTCACCATAGAGAAGTACGCCATGATGTTCAATGAGTTGAGGGGCCTCCCCTTTCTCTGCGTCAGGCCCGCCAACGCCTACGGCGAAGGGCAGATTCCGTTTTCCGGCCAGGGGTTCGTGGCCACCGCCATGGCCTCGATACTCGAGGATCGGGAGGTGGTGCTGTTCGGGGAGAGGGGGACGGTGCGCGACTACATCCACGTAAGCGACGTGGCAAGCGGCATAGTCGCGGCGCTGGAGCGGGGTAAGGTTGGCGAGTGTTACAACATTGCCAGTGGTGTGGGTAGAAGCAACCGGGATATCCTGGATGCCATAGCACCGCTGGCGCGTGCCATGGGGCTCACCCCGCGCATCAAGGTAGAGCCTACGCGCAAGTTTGACGTCCCGGTCAACGTCCTGGACCCGGCCAAGCTGGAGCGCGCCACCGGTTGGAGTCCCCTCGTTGAATTCGAAGCAGGCATGGCGCGGACGTGGGAGTGGCTGGTTCAGACCCGCTACCGGGGGGCGGGTGACGCATACCGCGCCGGGGGGGACGCGGCACCGGCATGATAAGCTTGAGAAACCTGCTCATATTTGCGCTCTTTCTGCTCTCCGGCACCCATGCCGTCCCGGCGTTGCGTGTCTCCATGCTGGGGTTTTCAACCCCGTACAGCATCCTGGTTTTTTACCTGATCATCTTTGTCGTGCTGCTCAAGGTCGTTGCCGACCGCGGACGCATCAGGTTTCCTGCAGCGTTAATGTGCGGTTTCGTAGTCTACTACTTCTCCGTCGCCGTCTCGAACTGCTTTGCAGTTGAGGTCGACAAGGAGGCGCTCTTCAAGTGGTTCTTCTTTCCTCTGATGCCGGTCTGCATTGCGCTGATCGCCGACCGGGTCGAACTACTCAAGAAGTCCCTGTTGCTCTTCGCGATTAGTGGTTTCTGCGTTTTCTGCTATGGCATTTACGGCTTTGTCACTTGGAACGTGGGCGACTTCTGGCAGCATACCCTTGGCTACTTCGGTGTCACCTATGAGGCCTCCTCGAGAAACGGGGACATGCTTTACCTGCAGTCGACCTTCTGGATCCTGGTAGCCATCGCGCTTTACGCCGATCGGGTGAGCGGGTGGCTGCGCCTTTTCTGCGCTGTTTTGGCTGCGATGGTTGGCATGGGGCTCGTGCTCTCACTGGCGCGCGGCGCCTGGATCTCGGGCGTGTTAACCGTCGTCGCCTTGGTAGTGGTCCAGCGCATGCTCAACAAGGAGCTGGGCGTGCCCCAGTCAAGCTATCTGAAGACCAAGCTGGTGGTCATCACGCTTTTGCTTGCCGGTCTTTTGTACCTGTTCACTTCGACGGTGGGGCAGGACTACCAGCAGCTTCTCTCCTCCCGGACGGACTCGATTTCCACGCTTTCCGAGGGAGGCGGCAATTCGAATCTTGCGCGTACGCGTCTGCTGATCCGTGCCGCTGAGGTAGCTGTCACGCATCCGTTGGGGGTCGGTATCTGGAACCTTAAGTATTATCTCGACAACTTTTACATCACTGGGCTAGCCAGCGCCGAGAACATCTACTTCCACATGGCTGCCGAGCAGGGGGTGATGGGGCTGGCAGCCTACCTCTTCATCTTGGGGTGGACCGGCCGGAGACTGTACCGCTATCTGGCGGTGACAGGTCACGGCTCCGACAAGTGGGTGGGGTGGTGCTTGTTGTGCATCCTTACCAACTGGTCCCTCTACGGGTTGTTCAACATCATGATAGAAACACTGTGGTACTGGTCGGGAATGAGTCTCGCCATTGCTGCCGCCACTTTGGTGGAACAGGGGCGTCTGGAGGCACCGGCCGGGGCCGGTGAGCAGAAACCGCTGGCGTTCGCGCTTGAATAGGATGGAGCTTATGAAAAATCAGCTGGCTAGAGTGAAGCGGCTTATGAGCCGTTACGGCATCGGGAAGGGACGTCACCTTGGTCTCGATGCATACCTGGCCCAGGGGCATGACCTGGGACAACTGCACCTGGGGTGCGGCAACATCCACCTCCCTGGCTGGTGCAACGTCGATGTCATCAATACCGGTGCTACGGACTTGGTGCTGGACATCCGGTCCCTGCCGGGGCTTCCGCGGGGCAGGGCCGAGCGGATCTACTCCTGTCATGTGCTCGAGCATTTTTCCCACGATGAGATTCCGGGAATCCTTGCGAGTTGGCATGAGGTGCTGAAGTCGGGGGGGGAGATCCGGCTTTCGGTCCCCGATCTGGACGCGATCACCAGAATCTATCAGGCTAACCTCGAGCACTTCAACGTTCCGGGGCATCAGCCCTGGATCGCCCTCATCTATGGTGGGCAAAAAGACGAGTATGACTTTCACAAAACCGGCTTCAACTTCTGCTGGCTGAAATACCTGCTCGAGCAGGCCGGATTCAGCAGCGTCGAGCGCTACCCCAACGAGCCACATTTTGTCCCGGGAGTGATCGATAACTCCATCGGAAAGGAACGTTTCGGCGAATATTTTTCGCTCAATGTGGTGGCCCGGAAGAGGGGGTAATCGATGCAGGTGGTTACAAGGCTCATGGGGGGGCTGGGGAACCAGCTGTTCCAGTACGCCGCGGGAAGAAGCGTCTGCGCCAGGCTCGGCGCCGAGCTCGTCCTCGACGACACCCTGCTCAAGCGATGCGACGACGCCATTACCTACCGTGACTTTGCCCTCGGCGCCTACCCGGTGCGCGCCCGCAGGATCACTCCTGCCGAGGCAGAACAGCTGTCCAGGCGGGTGGCGCGCCCCTGGCGTTACCTCTATGACCTTGGGATCATGCGGGCGCAGCACCGCTACTACCGCGAGCCGCACTTTCACTTTGATCCCGGCGTGGACCGGGTGCGCGAGCCGGTGATCCTGGAGGGATACTGGCAGAGCGAACGCTACTTCGCCTCCTTGGCCGACCAACTGCGGGAGGAACTGCAGCCTGTGGCGCCGCCGCATCCGACGCTACTTCCTTTCGCCGAAATGATCCACGGGCAGAACTCGGTGGGCCTGCACGTGCGGCGTGGGGACTACGTGGCCGTCGCGGCCAACGCCGCGCAGTACGTCGCCTGCGACCTCGATTACTACGTGAAGGCAGCCCGTTTCGTGGCGGAGCGCGTGCCGGATCCGGTCTTCTTCGTCTTCACCGACACGCCGGAGTGGGTGGCGGATCAGCTGAAGCTCGGGTTCCCCACGGTGTGCGTTTCAAGCCCGCAATCCCTGCCCGCTTACGAGGACCTGCGTTTGATGAGTGGCTGTGCCCATAACATCATCGCCAACAGCTCGTTCAGTTGGTGGGGCGCCTGGCTCAACCCCAACCCGGAGAAGGTGGTGGTGGCCCCCGCCCGCTGGTTCAGGACCGGTCGGGATACCTCGGACCTAGTTCCGGCGGAGTGGCAATTGCTGTAGCGCTTGCGCGCACATGTTTACAGACGGAGATAAAACCTGGAAAAGAGTGTCCTCATCTGCACCTTCACCTTCCCGCCGGAAAACAACGGTGTCGCCAATGCGGCCTTCACCCACGCGCGGATGCTGCGGCAACTGGGCTGCCGCGTGGAGGTAGTAACCGCAGGGGAACGCCTGTCGCAAGGCGAAGAGAACGGACTCCAGGTGGTCCGCTTCCCGGTGCGGGGACAGGGGCATCTTCTGTCTCCTTCCCGCGGGGCCGTTTCCGATCTCAGGGCGTTCCTGGCGCAGGGAAGCTGGGACGTGGTATTCACTCATTGCTGGCAGGCCTGGAACAGCAACGAGGTGCTCGACTTTTTCGGCGGCGCCGACCGGGCTGAAAAGGTCGTGCTGGTGAGCCACGGCCTGTCCACCGACAGCGACTCCCGCCCTTTTCCGCTCAACCTGGTGCGTCGGCTGATCTGGTGGCCTTACCGTCGCTTCCGGGTGCCCCGTTACCTGAGGCGACTGGACCGGCTGGTCCTGCTCTGGGATCACCAGGATCGGGATCGTTTTCTCGACCACCTGATGGCGCGCGAGTTGGGGGTGCCGGTTGCGGTCGTTCCCAACGTGGCGCGCTACGACGCTGTGGCGGCAAGGCGCCCTGCGCTCGCACTTGGCGCCGACGAGCTTGCCGGCGGATTCATGCTCTGTGTCGGGAACTACAGCAAGGAGAAGAATGAGGCCTTCGTCCTCGAGGCGTACCGCTTGAGCGGGAAGAAGCACCTGCCGCTCATATTTGTCGGGCACCGGAGGAACCCCTACTGCCGCGTCCTGGAGCACACGGCCCGTGAGCACGGGCTGCGGGTCGAGTTCTGCACCGGCCTCGACAAGCACGAGATCGACTGGCTGTACCGCGAGGCGTCGCTGTTCCTTTTTGGCTCCCGGACAGAGTGCCAGCCACTGGTGGTGCTCGATGCCCTAGCCTCGGGCACCCCCTGCATCTCGACCGACGTGGGCTGCGTCAGTTCGCTGGGCTGCGTCACGGTGGTCCGGTCGCCGGAGGAGATGGCGGCCCAGATCCGCCTCTACGTCTCGGACCCGGAACTGCGGCGCGAGAGGGGAGAGCAAGGGCGGGCACTCGCCGACCGGGAATTTTCCCTTTCCGCATGCGGCGCCAAATGGGGCCGTCTCATGAACGACCTCGGCGCACCGGGCGCGACGGAGTAAGCATATGGCGATGCACCCTTCACAACTGGCAATCCTCGTCATCTCCTGCGACAACTACGCGGACCTGTGGCGCCCCTTTTACACGCTGTTCCGGCGCTTCTGGCCGGGCTGCCCGTACCGGGTCTACCATGTCAGCAATTACTTAGAGCCGGGCGAAGAGGGGGGGGTGCCCCTGGCCATCGGCGCGGACAGCTCCTGGTCCGACAACGTCATCAAGGCACTGGCGCAGGTCGAGGAAGAGTACGTCCTCATGATGATCGACGATCTGTTCCTCACCTCGGCTCCGCGCCTCGACGAACTGGAGCGCGTCCTCGACTGGGTGGCCACCGAGCGCCCCAACTACCTGCGCCTGAACCCGGTGCCTCCTCCCGATCGACCTTGCACCGGGGAAGTCGGCGTGGTGTCCCCGGGGACCCTGTACCGGACCGGGACCGTGCTTGCCCTTTGGCGCAAGGAGGTGCTGCTTGACCTGCTGCAACCGGGTGAGAACGCATGGGAGTTCGAGCTGCACGGAACGGTGCGCTCGGACCGCTGGGGAGGTTTCTACAGCACGCACCGGCTGTTGCTCCCCTTCGTGAACGGTGTGATCAAGGGGAAGTGGCGGCGCAGCGCGCTGCGCACCCTTGCGTCGCTGGGCGTCGAGCCGGATCTTGAGCGGCGCAAGGTGATGACCTTCAGGGAAACGCTGCTGCTTAACTCCCAGCTTTTGCGCAGCCGGGCGCTACGCTGCCTTCCCGCCGGGTGCCGCAGGCAGGTCAAGGATCTGCTGTCGCGCGGCAAATGCAACTATTCGCTACTGAAATGACGGAAAGGGTGACCTGATGCAGATCTGGCTGATCAACCCGTACGGTCCGATTCCCAGCGAGAGCTGGCGCGACTACTGCTTCACCATGATGGCCGATGCCCTGGCCGCGGCCGGGCACGAGGTGGTTTGGTGGACCTCCAACTTCTCGCACCACTTCAAGAAGTTCCGCAGTGAAGGGTGGCAGGACGTGGAGGTGCGCCCGGGCGTCGTGCTCCGGCTGGTTCCGACCACCTCCTACCGCAAAAACATCGGCCTGGGGCGCGCCGTGCGCGACCTGGTGTTCGGGGTGCGCGCCTATCGCCGCGGGCGGGAGCTTCCCGCGCCGGACTGCATCATCTTTTCAGAGTCGCCGCTCACCTTCGGCTATGCCGGTTACATGCTTGCGCGCCACCACAACTGCCCGGTCATCTACCACCAGATG
The DNA here is from genome assembly GCF_016458235.1 of Geomonas propionica. Classification (GTDB taxonomy): domain Bacteria; phylum Desulfobacterota; class Desulfuromonadia; order Geobacterales; family Geobacteraceae; genus Geomonas; species Geomonas propionica. The sequence continues at coordinate 141,937 of NZ_JAEMHK010000014.1, forward strand.
GACCTCTGGCCGGAACTGATCGAGAAGGCCTTCCCGAACTGGATGCAGCCGTTCATGAGGCTTTTGTTCACCCCCGTTTACCTGAACCGCAAGCTCATCTACGGCAAGCTGGACGCGGTGCTGGCGTTGGCCAGGCCTTACCTGGATGTGCCCTTAACCGAGGCCCCGGTGCTGCGCGGCAGGCCCAACGGGATCATCTACAACGGCATCGACGTTGCCAAGTTCCGCGAGTCGATGCGATCCCTGCAACTCCCCGCCGGGATGCTGCCGGAGAAGGAACCGGGCGAGGTGCGTGCGGTGTTCGCGGGTTCGCTTGGACCGTCCTACGATATCCTGGCCCTGATCAAGGTGGCGGAGCGGCTCGAGGGAAGCACCTCGAAACTGCGCGTCGTCATCGCCGGCGATGGCCCCCTGCGCCAGGAGGTGGAGCGCTACGTGCGTGACCCTAACCACACGAGGCTTTGCTACGTCGGCAAGCTCTCCCCCGAAATGCTGGCGCCGCTGTACCGGGTCTGCGACATCGGCCTGTGCGCCTACTCGACCGCCTCGAACGTGGAGATGCCGGACAAGATCTACGACTACACCGCGGCGGGCCTCGCGGTGGTCAACTCGCTGCGCGGCGAGGTGGCCGAGGTGATCAAAGAGATGGGCATCGGCCTGCAGTACCGTGGCGGCGACGTGGAGGACCTGCTGGGCAAGCTGACGGCACTGGCCGAAGACGCCCCGCTGAGGCAGGAGATGGCGGCGAGGTCATTCGAGGTGGGGATGCGCTACGACCAGCACCTCCAGTACGGCAAGCTGGTGGACGTGGTACACCAGGTCTGCGCGGCGGGGTGAGAACATGGTGAGAGTGGCGACGAAAGACGACGTGAAAAGGATGGTCGCGGTGCACCAGGAGAGTTTCCCCGGCTTTTTCCTCTCCGCACTGGGCGCACCGTTTCTATCTCAGTACTACCGCGGCATTCTGGCGGCACCGGAGGGGATCGCGTACGTCTACCTGAACCAGGCCGGTGAGCCGGCCGGTTTCGTCGCGGGGACTGCCAACCCGCGCGGCTTCTATCGCCGTCTGCTGCGCAGGTCCTGGCACAAGTTCGCCCTGGCCGCGCTCGTGCCGGTACTCAAGCGCCCCAGGATTGCGGGACGGGTGGCACGCGCGCTGGTCCACCCCTCGGGAAACCCGGTGGGAGACCACGTGGCCGGGCTGTATTCCATCGGGGTGCTGCCCGAGTTGCAAGGGACCGGTGCCGGGAAGAAGCTGGTGGGGGCATTTCTCGACGAGGCAGCGCGCAGAGGCTGCCGTCGGGTTTTTCTCACCACCGACCGCGACGGCAACGACCCCGTGAACGCCTTTTACGCCGGGCTCGGGTTCCAGGTGGAGCGTCATTTCGAGACACCGGAAGGGCGTCGCATGAACGAATACTGGATCACCCTTGGAGGAGAGACGTGACAGATTTTCTACCCTTTGCCCTTCCCGACCTCGGCGAGGAGGAGATCGCCGAGGTGTTGCACTCGCTGCGTTCCGGCTGGCTTACCACCGGGCCCAAGGCGAAGCGTTTCGAGGAGGAGTTCGCGGAGTTTATCGGCACAGGTGTCGAAGCGATCGCCGTGAATTCCGCCACTGCAGGCCTGCATCTTGCGTTGGAGGCCGCCGGCATCGGGCCGGGGGACGAAGTGATCAGCACCCCCTATACCTTCACATCCACCTCGGAGGTGGTGCGCTACCTGAACGCCGACCCGGTCTTCGTCGATATCGACCCGGTCACCTTCAACCTCGACCCGGAGCGTATCGAGGCGGCCATCACCCCCCGCACCAAGGCCATCGTGCCGGTCCATTTTGCCGGGCTTGCCTGTGACATGGCGCGGATCCTGGAGATCGCCCAGCGGCACGGCCTGAAGGTGATCGAGGACGCCGCGCACGCGCTCCCCACCACCTGCGGCGGCCAACTGGTCGGCTCACTCGGCAGCGACGCCACTGTGTACAGCTTTTACGCCACCAAGACCATTACCACCGGCGAGGGGGGGATGGTCGTGACCAGGGATGCCGAGATGGCACGACGCTGCCGCGTGATGCGCCTGCACGGCATCAGCCGGGATGCCTTCGACCGCTACACCTCGACCAAGCCCGCCTGGCACTACGAGGTGGTCGCGCCTGGATGCAAGTACAACATGACCGACATCGCAGCCTCCATCGGCATCCACCAGCTCAAGAAGGCCTGGCGTTTCCAGAAGCGCCGCTGCGAGATGGCAGCCCGCTATGACGAGGCCTTCGCCGACCTGCCGGTGACCCTCCCCCCCAAGCCCCATGGCGCAGACATCCATGCCTGGCACCTTTACGTCCTGAGGCTTGCCGATGCCGCTCCGGTGGACCGCGACCGTTTCATCGAGCTGATGTCCGGCAAGGGTATCGGCTGCAGCGTTCACTTCATCCCCCTGCACCTGCACCCGTACTGGAGTGACCGCTACGCCCTGAAGCCCGACTCGTTCCCCATCGCGCTGGACAGTTACCGGCGCGCGGTCAGCCTGCCGCTGTTCACCAAGATGACCGATGCCGATCAGCAGCGCGTGATCGATGCGACAAGGTCCATCCTGGCATGCTAGCCAAGCGGCTCTTTGACCTGTTCTGGGCTGTGCCGGGGCTTATCGTCCTCTCCCCGCTTTTCCTGGTCCTTGCCCTTTGGATCAAGCGCGACTCCAGTGGTCCGGTCTTTTTCAGGCAGGTGAGGGTGGGGAGGGGGGGGAGGCACTTTAGCATCTACAAGTTCAGGACCATGTGCAGCGATGCCGAGGCTAAGGGACGCCAGATCACGGTGGGAGCCGACCCGCGCATCACGCGTTCGGGGTCCTTTCTCAGGAAGTACAAGCTGGACGAGCTGCCGCAACTGATCAACGTGGTGCTGGGGGATATGAGCCTTGTGGGGCCGCGGCCGGAGGTGCCGCGCTACGTGGAGCTTTATCCGGAGCGGGTGCGTGAGTTGGTATTGTCCGTCCCCCCCGGCATCACCGACTACGCCTCGCTGGAATACCGCGACGAGAATGCCATCCTCGGCCGCTCCCCCGACCCGGAGCGCGCCTACATCGAGGAGGTCATGCCGGCCAAACTTCGCTACTGTGAGCGCTACGTCAGCGAGCGGTCGCTGTGGGTCGATCTCAAGCTGATACTCGCGACCCTTTACGCGGTGGCCGCCCGCCGTTAACGGGGCGGGGGGGAGAAGAGGGCGTACCCGGCGCTTCGTTTGCCCCAGGAGCTCGTTCACGATGAGTTCCGGCAGCGCCGGGACGTAACATCCTTAGGTGTCTCGAAATGGGTTAGCTCAGCTAGAAAAATCGAGACTGTATCGCCACCGCGCTACCTATTTCCCGCCAGCATCTTCTGGTTGTTGTGCCACAGCCTCCCTTTCTTTGTAGGGTATCGCCACCCGAACTTGCTCCAGCAGGTCCTTGTGCCAGTTTTTTCGCATGCACGGCTTCTCGATCCAGATGAACAGCAGCGTGCTGAAAAAGAGAACCAGCGGGAGGAGCAGCCCGCTTGCCGCCAGCATCACCACCCCGAAGGGAGCGTTGCGCACCGCGTCATGATCCAGCAAGACGCGGCCGAAGCCGGTGATGATCTGGCAGTGGTAGAGATAGATGGTGTAACACATACCGCCGATGGTGTAGATGGCAGGGGTGCAGAAGAAACGGTTACTCCAGGTCCCCTTAAAAGCGGCGCAGTACGCGAGGAAAAGGGGGATGACGGCAAAGGCCCGCGCTGCTCCCCCCTGAACCAGCAAGGCAAGCATGAGGGGCCAGCACAAAAGCGACACCAGGTCCCAGGCCGCCGTTGGTCGCGGTTGCTGCTTCCAGTCCGACAGGTAGACGTCTATCAGCAGGAAGCCGGTGAAAAAGAACTGAATGTGGCCGGGCAGGGCGAGTTCGTACCTGGGGGAGTTCGTCATCAACTGGTTCAAGGCCGAGAATGTCGCGATCAATGCTACCAGCAGGGCCCGGCGCCATACCTTTGAGCCGAGCGTGAACACCCGGCAGAAAAGGGGGGCCAGCAGGTAGAACTGCAGTTCTATCTCCAAAGACCAGGCAACGCTGTTGATGGTGCTCATGGTGCCGTAGAGGACGTTGTGCAGGTAGGCGGCACTGGCGAGCAGGTGGGGCGACAGGTTGGTGGCATGGTGGCCGAACAGGCGTAACAGCAGATAGACGAGCACCATGTTGATGAGGTACGGTGGTTCGAGCCTGGTGAGCCGACGGGTAAAATACTGGCGCAGTCGCGGCGGCCTGTTCCCGTCCAGGTGGGCCTTGGCAAAGGGAAGGGCGATCACCGCTCCGCTGATCACGAAGAAGAGTTGTACTCCGAAGGCCCCTTGGTAGAGGAGTTTGACCATTCCTTCCGGCGGGGTGTGTTTCCCCGTCATGTGCTCCAGGTATCCAGCGATGTGGAACAGGACCACGGACATGATGGCGATGAAACGCAGGCCGTCAATTTCGGCAAGAAACAGACCCGACGTAGTGTCTCTGGATGCCCTCGACACGACCCATTCCGCCAATCGCCTCAGTGGCATACAGGACGCCTCCCCCTGGCTCAAAAAATATAGTGACTTTAGTTAAGACTAGCGCAGCGGTTCAGTTACCAAACACTTGACGTCACTGTTGACTCTCATCCGGCAAAGTTGAAGCCGCGGACTTTGCTCATCCTTTACTCGCCAACACGTAAACGACCTGATCCTTCCAGTACGGTTGCCAGTACGTATCCTTAACTTCAAATCCATTGTCTGTTATAAGCTTCAGCAGATTTACATACGTCGGATGCCAGGTATGCGAGTCTTTGTATTTCTTCATGCCAACAAAACCCAATGTTTCTTTGACGATGTCTTTCGCTAATCGTATCGGGGCCTTCCTGCCAGACTTTCCACCCTCTACAGAAAGGCCTATCAGCAAAGATCCGTCAGGCTTTAACACACGATAAGCTTCTCTCAAGGCTAAATCGGGGACCTGAACATGGTCGAGCATCGAGCGCATGTGGACCCAGTCGAAACTCTCGGCTCGAAAGGGGATAAACTCGGCTACAGCGCCGACGAAATTGCATCTTTGCTTTAAACACTGGTATGCCTCGATCTTGGTTTTGGCGGTCTTTAAAAAGGCATCGATAAAAGGATCTATTGAAACATATCTGCAATCTTTTGAGAGAAATTCTCGAACGGTTCCTGTCAGTCCGCCAACATCAAGTATGTCGCCCGCCATTTTGAAACGATCGTAGACAGGCATGTCGTTTTCTATTTCCTTCTTATATGCCTCAAGTCGGCTTTGATAAAAAGTTTCATTACGTTCCCAGCTTTCATAAAAATCCTGTCCACATTTCCAGTCGCTGTAACCATACGTGTTCTTCAGATACACACGGGCATCGATGACCCCGTTTTCCAGCTTGAAATTGTCAACGGCGCAGGGTGTCTTTTTGACCGGATCGGCTAGGATGCTTATTGCCCACTCATCAAGGTGTTCGTTCGTGAGTTCGGTTGCACCTGAAAAAGTGATAGTTGCTGCATTTTCTGGTATGCCAGGCTGCATTGAGGCTTCTCCTTTAAAATTGGCAGGGCGTAGCGATGGTGGTGGGGGCGCCCCCCCAACCAGGCAGATCGATAGGTGGCAACTTATCATGAAGTTTTAATGTTTTCAATGCGAAATGGGTTGAAGAAGGGCTTGGTCTGGGGCTATGACGCACAAATCGCATCAGTTACGCCCATCTCCCCTCTTGAAGGCGACCAGTTGCCTATGGCTGATTCGCCCTACATCGAGAATTATAGCTATGGCTGCCGCAGCAGCTCCGCTGCCAGCCGGCGTAGCCGCTCCTTCCGTTGTGACTCGCTCCCGGCGAGGTTGCGGCTTTCTTTCGGGTCTCTCTCCACGTCAAACAGCAGTTCGGTCCCGTCGCCGAGATACCGGATGTACTTGTAGCTCCCTTCCTGCACCGCCACACTTCCCCTAACAATATGCCCCTTGGTGGGGTTACCCTCGAGGTTCATGCTGAAGATCGGACGTGACGCGGCGGGGGCTCCGTCTAGTTCCCGGCGCAGGCTCCGTCCGTCCATGGATGGGGGGACGGGGCATCCCGCAAGATCGAGCAGGGAAGGGGCGACATCTGTCTGCGATACCGCCTCACGCAGCAGGCGGGTTTCCTTTTGTCCCGGCAGGTGGATGAGCAGCGGGATGTGCAGCACCGGTCGGTACAGCGGCATGAGCCCGTGAGAAAAGAAACCGTGGCTGAACGATTCGCCATGGTCCGCGCAGATCACGACGATGCTGTCGTCGAGTCTCCCCGACTCCCTGAGAAAGCGCAGGTATCTTCCAAACTCGTCGTCTGCGTACCGGATGTTTTCGTCGTAGCGCAGGCGTATCTGGTTCATCGCTCCCTGGTCCTTCTTGTCATAGAAGAAGCCGTACCGTATTTGGGACATGCTGTCGGTAAACCGATCTCCCGGCAGGAAGGTTCCTTTGAAGGGGCCGGCTAGGTACGGACCGTGCGGGGGGACGGTGTGCAGCCAGAGAAAAAACGGATTGTCGTCGCGCCGGGAAGCAAGATCCCGCGCTTGGTCGAAAATCAGGTGCGGGGGCATGGTTGGTCGCGTTGCCGGGAAACGCGGGTCGAGATACCACGCGAAGCCGTTGTAGATCTCGACGAACCAGAACGGGGCACTCAGGTGCAACCGCGACTGCAGGAGGAGCGACAGCTGGGTGAGGTACAGTGCCGGGCGCTGGTGCGGCGGGACATGGCTCATGTCGAAGCCGGTGAAATCCTTGTTGTCGAAATAGCGGTAGGTCCCGTTGACGTAGGGGTGGGCATAGTTCCAGTTCACGCAGAGTGCGGAGGTGGTGTACCCGGCGCGTTTCAGTACCGCGGGGAGCGAGTCGGGCTGCGGCGGCGCGTTGCCCCAGGGACTCGTGTTGATCATGCGGTGCGTGACAGGGAGTTTGCCCGTCAGAATGGACGCGACCCCCGGCTTGGTCCAGTTCGCGGCGGCGACGGCATTGTCGAAGATGTAACACTCTTTGGCGAAAGCGTCGATGTTGGGGGTGGTAGGAAGGTGATAGCCGTACAGCGACATGTCCTCGGCGGAGAGGGCATCGAAAGTGATGAGTATCATGTTGGGACGCTTCCCATTGGCAGCGGGCGTCAGGTGGGCAGAGGGGAGGGGGGCTTCGCGAAAGGCCTCAGCACCGGCATAAAGAGTGGTGACCACCAGCGCGGCAGCCGTAAACGCAGCGATAAAGCGGCGGCCGGCCACCACTTCCACCAGGCGGCGCGCCTCTGCGTGGAAGTTGCCCCTCGACCGGTACAGCACGGCGCCCCAGAGCAAGCTCCCCGCCAGAAGTGGAAAATAGGAAACGTTGATCGGATAACCGATCTTAAGGAAAAACACCTTGGCGACGCGGGCGAAGTTGCAAGCGAAGAGGAAAAAAAGTGTAACCTCGGTTAGCAGGCCCACCTGCTCGTCGGTTCTCAGGCCACATGCGGCCGCCAAGCGCGAACATGCCAGCGAGCAAACCGCGGCGGGGAGCGCTATCACTGCGGCCAGCAGCACCATGATGAGCCCCAGCGCCGCCCCGTTTACTGCGACTTGCAGCGGTGAGAGCGACAGCAGGAGGGAGTCGAGCCGGTAGACGAGGTCGAGCGGGACCACGCCCAGCAGCAGAAAACAGCACCAGAGCCTGAAAAGGTAAAGGAGGCGATCGGGAAAGCTTACTGGCATCGGGAGCTCGGTGTGAGGGTGGCGATCAATTCTGCAACATCCGTGACACAGGGGGAGGCCAACGAAAGTGGAGCATTCGAGAAAATTACCCCGGGGACCAGGCTCGCATCGCAGCAGTGGTCGCCGCTCCACTTCTTCAGGTTATCCTCGACCACGTCCCCTGCGGGTGCGCCGCCAAGCGCGGTCTGCCAGGATGCGCGATAACCCGCAGCGAAGCCCGGCACGAGGTCCGGCCCCGCGTTGCCGCCAGGCGAGGTGGAGACATCATGAACCTGCAGCACGGCCTTTTGTCCGCGGTCCTTGAACTCTTCCAGTTCCTTTATCAGACGTTCCTTGAGGGCTGGTGCCTCCTGTGGCGCCAGCGACCCCTTCTGTTCGCGTCCCTTGATGTTGAGGTAGATGCTGGTAAAGCCGATGGCGTAGGCTGTCGTTTTGGCCCAGTCCACCCCCTGAAGCAGCGCGCCACCTTCCGTCGTGCCCGGCTGCAGGGCGAGGTAGCCCCGCTGCGCAAGCCAGCTGTTCAGGTGCACCGACCGCCGGAAACTTCCGAAGCCGTGATCGGAACAACACATCACGGGGACCTTCGGCGCCCGTTCCATGACCACGCCGAGTATGCGGTCCATCCACCGGTAGTAACGGGGGATCACGTCCCGGTAGCGTTGGGCGAGTTTTTCGTCATAGGCGGGATGATCCTGGTCGTGCATGCGCCAGAAGATGTGCTGGATACGGTCGGTGGTGTCGAAAACGCAGGCGAGGAGCCCCTCGCGGAAACGCCCAAGCTCGTGCAGGAACATCGCCTCCCGCTCCGCCATGATGCCGTCGCACAGCGAGATGAAAGCATCCTCGTCGAGGGCACCGTCGTTGACCGCGTTGGTGTCTTCGGCCATGCCGAGGGTGGCATAGTCTCCGATCGCCCCGGCAAGCTCGGAAGCGTACTGCGGGGGGTGGGACACGGGGAACTGTTCCGCCTGGTAAGGGACGTTGACCGGGGTCATGTAGAGCGCGAATTCGGGGTGGACGCTGCGCAGGAAGAAGCGGCACAGGCCGGATACACTGCTGAAGAGCCCGGTGTCGAAGGGGATCGAGATCCAGGGGCTCCACTGTCCGGTCGCGACCGTGAAGCTTTGGCGCCCGATGCGGCAGACGATGGCGTCGCCGTCGATGGATATCCGCAGCGGGGCCGATGCGGTTTTCCGGCCGGTGAGGCCGACGGTGAAGGGACCGGCAATATCGGTCTGGATGACACAGTTGCGGCTCGCGATAGGGACCACGCGGCCCTTGGCGTCCGCCGGCAGGTGCTCCGGGGCCGAGGTGTACAGGGAGTAGCTGCCCAGCATCCCCCGCAGGTCGGGTACGCCCAGTCCCGCGAGCATCCGTCCCGCGAAGGGGCGGGGAGGAAACCCCATCGGCCACTTGAGCAGGGTGGCATCCCTTCCCTGGCGTGCAGCCTTTTCCCAGAAGGTTTCCCCGTTTACGGGGTTCACGTAGCGTCCCTGCTCCATACGGTGCAGAGACAGGTACGGGCGGTAGGTTTGCGGATCGCGATGAATGAAATCGTGGATGCCGTGCTGCCCCGGCGACAGCCCCGTGGCGATGGAGGACCACACCACCGGTGACTGCGGAGGGTTGAGAGTGGCGAGACGGCTGTAGCTCCCGCGGGCCGCCAGTCGCTCGAAGTTGGGCAGCTCACCACGCCCGAGCATGGCGTCCGCTATGCCGGGGTCCATCCCGTCGATGCCGATGAGGATGGCACCACTCAACGGAAAATCCCCGCGCCCGCGGGGATGCCGTCGTGCTCCACCACGAAGCGGCCCATCTCGGGAAGCAGTGACGGGTCGTCGCAAACGAGGTCGCCCCGGGTCTCGATGGTGCAATGCGCCGCCTCGCCGACGCAGATCAAGTCGCAAGGAAGTTCCGCCTCGGGCTGTGCCGGATCGAAAACCTGCCTCAGCGCGATCGTCCCCTCGACGGCTTGAGTGGCGCATCGGATGGTGACCGCATCGCCGTCGCTGTACTCGCCGAAAAACCAGAAGATGGTTGCGGCGAAGCTGGAGCCGTGCCGTGGAAGTTCGCCGTGGGCGAGCACCGTCCCCCTTGCCGTTACCGCAGCGTCGGCGCCTGAAAGGGTCAAGCCGACGGCTTCTCCGTATCTGGCGCAAGGCGCGCATTCCTCTGGAAAGCTGAGGATTTTTTCGACCGTCGCCTGATCGCCCCGCGGCAGCAAGCGCACCTTGTCGCCGGGGCGCACGCTGCCCGATTCGACCCTACCCACCAAGATCCGCTCCCCCGACTTCTGGTAAACGTCCTGCACCGGGAACCGGAACGCTCCTTCCTCGATGGGCGTGTAGTGCAGGTTGTCCAGGACATCCATGAGGGGCGCAATCCGGCACCAGGGCATGTTGTCCGAGGGCCCGACGATGTTGTCGCCGTGGCGGGCAGATATGGGGACCACGGCGCTAGGCGAAAGCCCAAATTTTTCAAGTAACGCTTCCGCGGAGGTGCGTAGTTCCTGGAAACGCTCCTCGCGATACCCCACGGCATCCATCTTGTTGACCGCGACACAGACATCCCTGATCCCGACGATACTGAGCAGCCAGGCGTGGCGGTACGTCTGTTCCTGGACCCCTTCGGTGGCATCCACAAGCAGCACCGCCGCCTTGGCATAACAGGCCCCGGTGACCATGTTGCGGATAAACTCCCGGTGGCCCGGGGTGTCAATGATGACGTAGGGGCGAAGCTTTGAGCTGAAGAAGATCTGGGAGGTGTCGATGGTGATGCCGCGCCGGCGCTCCTCCTCGAAGGCGTCCAGAACAAACGCGAATTCGTCTTCGCGGCTGGTCTCGCAGGAACTTTGCACCATCTCCTGGTAGCGCTCGCTTTGGAGGGTCCCGGTATCGTAGAGGAGTCTACCGACGAGGGTGCTCTTGCCGTGGTCGACATGACCGGTTATCACGATGGGAAAGACCGATTGAATCTGTTCCTCAACCATAGGCGTTTGCTGCATCACATGTACCCCAGCGACCGAAGTTTTTGCATGGTATAAAGGTTTTCCTTGTCCTGGGCCCTGCCGGCCCGCTCCGATTGGGTGGACGTTTCGAGTTCCGCGATGATCTCCGCCACTGTCGATGCCTGTGATGGCACCGGCGAACAGCACGGGACGCAGCCGATACTGCGGTACCTCGCGCCGTTGTTGCTGCGGTAGAGATCGACGATGGGGATGTTTTCCCGCTGCACGTAACGCCAGATGTCCAATTCGGTGAAATGGAGGATGGGATGGATCCGGTAGTGTTCGTCCTCGCGCAGGAACGAGTTGTACTGGTCCCAAACCTCGGCTGGCTGGTTTTCGTAGTCCCACTGGAACTCCGCGTCGCGTGGGGAGAAATAGCGCTCCTTGGCACGGATGCCATGCTCGTCCCGGCGGATGCCTAGCAGGATGGACTGGAAGCCATGCCGCTCGACCACCTGCTTCAACGCGTTGGTCTTCAACTCGGTGCAGCAGTCGAGCTTCATACCGGTGCTGGGTCCCATTCCCTGCGCCAACTGGTGGTCGTTGCTGGCGACGATCAGTTCGAAGCCCCATTCCTTGGCCAAGCGGTCGCGGAACTCGTACATCTCGGGGAACTTGTAGCTGGTGTCGATGTGGATAACCGGAAAGGGGATCTCCCCGAAGAACGCCTTGCGTACCAGCCACAGCAGCGTGGTGGAGTCTTTTCCGACCGACCACAGCATCGCGATGCGGCCGTTGAACTTCTGGTAGGCCTCGCGGATGACATAGACGCTCTTCGATTCAAGCGCCTGATAGTAGTCCATGCTTTTCTCCTGCGGCTTTCGATCTATTTGCTTTTGAAAAGGTTCAGGAACTTTTGGATCAGCAAGCCGGCCTGCCTCTTGAAGAAGAGGAAGATCCCCGCGATCGCTGAGATGATCGGGAAGAGGACCTGGAACACATATCCGCCCGTATTGGGATCGACATAGGCGTGGACAGGCCCCGCGGCAACAAAAGAAACCGCGATAGTTAGTACTGTGATACGAAGTGCGAATTTGATCGATGGTGTAGGCATAGTGGGCTCTTATCGCGGGTTGATAAAGTGAGAAAATTTAGCACCGGTTTCTGATGCCGTCAAGGTAGGTCCTGCTTTAGATTTGCGCTCCCGTAGGTCCAGTATCGCTCTGAAACCAGCACTACGTGGTTACCTGACAGTGCCACTGGTAGCAATGTCAGTTCGATCAAAGTGAAGGCTAGCGTTGACTAACATAATTTTGAGGGACATTCAATTGATATTTCCTCAGGTACCGCGTTTCCTCAGGTCACTTTGAAGATTAATTATTTGTCCCAGCCTCTTTCCGCCGGGGCGGGGTGCGCACGGATCCTTTTGCGGTCCACTTTTACTGTGTGGCTGATTTGGCGGTTGCTTTTGCAGTTACTGATGCTATAATCGCGTTCTTTTTAATGTGTGCATGTTATTCGTTGAGCCGCAGTTATAGATCAGCAACTGAGTGGAGGGTGAATGAAAAAGGCTTTGATTACCGGCATCACTGGTCAGGACGGTTCTTATCTGGCTGAACTTCTGTTGGGAAAAGGTTACGAGGTTCATGGCGTTATCCGCCGCTCTTCTTCTTTCAATACCGGCCGCATCGACGGCATCTACCGCGACCCGCACGACCCGGAGACGCGGCTGTTTCTCCACTACGGGGACCTCAACGATGCAAGTTCGGTGAACCGATTGTTGCGCGACATTCGACCGGACGAGATCTACAACCTCGGTGCCCAAAGCCATGTCCGCGTTTCGTTCGATATCCCGGAATACACCGGGGAGGTGGACGCCCTCGGAGCGGTGAGGATTCTTGAAGGTATCAGGGAAGCCGGCCTGGGCACGCGCTTCTACCAAGCTTCGTCCTCCGAGCTCTATGGGAAGGTGGTGGAAACTCCGCAGAGGGAGACGACGCCCTTCTACCCGCGCTCTCCCTATGCCTGCGCCAAAGCCTATGCTTTCTACATCACCATGAACTACCGGGAAAGCTACAACATGTTCGCCTGCAATGGCATTCTCTTCAACCACGAGTCCCCCCGCCGTGGCGAAACCTTCGTGACCAGAAAGATTACCCGGGCCGCCGCGCGGATCAAGCTGGGGCTCCAGGACTGCCTCTACTTGGGTAACATCGATGCCAAAAGGGACTGGGGCTTCGCCGGCGATTACGTCGAGGCGATGTGGCTCATGCTGCAGCAGGACCAGCCCAACGACTACGTCGTCGCCACTGGCGAGACCTACATGGTGCGCACCTTCGCCGAACTGGTCTTCTCTCGTCTCGGCATGCCGCTTGAGTGGAAAGGGGAGGGGGTGGACGAGGTCGGCATCGACACGACCACGGGACGGACGGTGATCCGGATCGATCCGCGCTATTTCCGGCCCGCGGAGGTGGACCTCCTTCTGGGGGACGCGACGAGGGCTAAGGAGCAACTCGGCTGGCGGTTGAAAACCACCTTCGAAGATCTGGTCAACATGATGACAGACGCCGATCTCAAACTTGCCGAACGCGAGAGGAGAGCCAATGGATAAGCATGCGAAGATATTTCTGGCGGGGTCGAATGGGTTGGTCGGCAGCGCGCTGCACCGCTGCCTGAAGGCTGCCGGCTACACCAACCTCGTCACCCCGGAGATCGACCAACTGGACCTCACCAACCAGCAAGCGGTGGCAGATTTCTTCCGGGCGGAAAAGCCCGAATACGTCATGCTGGCCGCTGCCAAGGTGGGAGGTATCCATGCCAACAACACCTATCCGGCCGAGTTCATCTACCTGAACCTTGCCATCCAGAACAATGTGATCCACAACGCATACCTAAACGGGGTTAAGCGGCTCCTGTTCTTGGGGTCCTCCTGCATCTACCCGAAACTGGCTCCGCAACCGATGAAAGAGGAACATCTCTTGACCGGCCTGCTTGAGCCGACCAACGAACCCTACGCCATCGCCAAGATCGCCGGGATCAAGATGTGCGAATCCTACAACCGCCAGTACGGCACCAAGTTCATCGCCGTGATGCCCACCAACCTCTATGGCCCGGGCGACAACTTTCACCCGGAGAACAGCCACGTCCTCCCCGCCCTGATCAGGCGCTTTCACGAAGCCAAAGTCACCGAAGCACCCGAGGTTGTCGTCTGGGGGAGCGGGACACCCAAAAGGGAACTCCTTTACGTGGAGGACATGGCTGCAGGGTGCCTGCACCTGATGGAGCTGTCGGACGAGACCGTAGCGCGGGAACTGCTGAATTATCCTGCTCCATGCTTCGTGAACCTTGGCACTGGTGAGGACGTCACCATCCGTGAGCTCGCCGAGACCGTGGCACAAGTGGTTGGATTCCGTGGCAACCTTGCCTTTGACGCGAGCAAACCTGATGGGACGCCGCGCAAGCTGCAGGATGTATCTCGCATGCAACAACTCGGTTGGCGCCACACCGTTGGGCTGAAGGAGGGGGTAGCACGCACCTACCAGTGGTACCTCCAGAACTATCGTCAAGGCTAACTGGAATTAGTGCCGGGAGGCGTAGCAATTGGAGGTAGATACAATACCGCCTCTTCTTGCAGTCTGCCATGGAAGTAACAGCATTGCGCTGTCGTGGGCATAGCTATCTAATTTGGACATTATAGTGTCACTATGAAAGGCACCATGATTCTAACCTGTCCGTTTGGGTATTATAGGTAATGCAGATTAGAGTTTGCTTTTTTTGGGCCGAGTGTTATAGTTAGCCTCTGTTTCTGCTAATGTACGCCTGTTAGCCTTATTATGTGTTGTACCGCTGTGGGGGAAACATGTTCCGTGCCAGAAGGATGTTGGTTTTCTTCCTCGATCTCGTTTTGATCGCAGCCGCACTCTCCCTCTCCTTTCTGCTCCGTTTCGATTTCCAGATCCCTTCCGAACAGTGGCATCACCTGTTGCACGGGCTGGCGGTGGTAATGCTTGCCAAGCCCGTGATGTTCGTGGCCTCCGGCATGTATCGCAGCATATGGCGTTACGCATCCCTTCAGGATGCTTACGAAATCTTTAAGGTTGTTACCTTTTCGTCAGTCGTTTCCGCTTGCCTCATCATTTTCCTTCACGGTCCATTCGTTCTGCCGCGTTCCATTTACTTCCTGGATTGGTTTCTCCTCTTTTCTTTGGTAGCTGCCAGCCGGTTGGTGTGGCGCATCTACCGCGAGACCAAGTTCATCCCATCCCTGCGCAAGGGGAAAAAGACCCTCATCATCGGGGCGGGAGAAGCGGGCAACCTGCTGCTTCGGGAGATCCGTAAACAAAGCGATTCCACATACAACGTGATAGGTTTCGTCGATGATGACCCGGAAAAGCGCGGGCTTCGGCTTGCGGGGATCAGTGTCCTTGGGGAAACAACAAGACTGTGTGCCCTGATCAGGAAGTACAGTATTGAGGAGGTCATCTTCGCCATCCCCTCCGGCGGGCCGGAGTTGATGCGCCGCGTGATCACCAACTGCGAGCGGGCCAAGGCGCGTTTCAAGACTCTGCCGGGGATCACCGACATCATCGACGGCAAGTTCTCCATGAGCCAGATCAAGGACGTGGAGATCGAGGACCTGCTGGGGCGCGACCCGGTGGTGCTGGACCAGACCGCGATCCGCAACTATCTCACCGATAAGAGGGTACTGGTGACCGGCGCCGCGGGGAGCATCGGCAGCGAAATCTGTCGTCAGGTTGCGCTTTTCAAGCCGGCCAAGCTGGTGCTGTTCGACCACGCCGAGACGCCGCTCTTCTACATCGAGAAGGAACTCGCGGCCGCCTTCCCGGACCTGCGCATCATCCCGATGGTGGGGGACGTGAAGAACCAGGAGCGGGTCGAGACCGTTTTCGATGAGTTCGGTCCGGAAGTCGTTTTTCACGCCGCGGCGTACAAGCATGTGGCCATGATGGAGTACAACCCCGCCGAGGCGGTGCTCAACAACGTGCTGGGCTCCAAGATCGTGGCGGATGCCGCGCACAAGTTCAAGGTGCGCAACTTCGTCATGGTCTCCACCGACAAGGCCGTCAACCCGACCAACGTCATGGGGGCCACCAAGCGGAGCGCCGAAGTCTACGTGCAGGGGCTCGCGGCGCGGAGCCAGACCAAGTTCACCACGGTGCGTTTCGGCAACGTTTTGGGGAGTAACGGCAGCGTCATCCCGCTCTTCAAGGAGCAGATCCGCAAGGGCGGGCCGGTGACGGTTACCGACAAGGATGTGGTGCGCTACTTCATGACCATCCCGGAAGCGTCGCAACTCGTGATGCAGGCAGGCTGCATCGGGCATGGCGGCGAGATCTTCGTTTTGGACATGGGGGAACCGGTCCGCATTCTTTCGCTCGCCGAGGAACTGATCAGGCTCTCCGGTTTCATTCCGCACAAGGAGATCGAGATCCAGTTCACCGGGTTGAAGCCCGGCGAGAAGCTTTTCGAGGAGCTTTTGATCGACGGGGAGGGGATCAAGCCCACCAGTCACAAGAAGATCAGGGTCATGGCGCCGGTTGAGACCGATCTGAAGAAGATCACGGCCGACCTGGACGAGCTTTTCAGCCATGCCCGGGCTCATGACCTTGGGGCGCTGCTGGCCTCCCTGCGCAGCATCGTGCCTGAGTTCGTGCCGCGCTACCAGTTCGACGTGGCGCCGCCCTTTGCATTCCAGCGGGTCAGGCCCGACCTGTTCCCGCCCCAGAAGCTCACCTTCATCAGGAACCTCCGCGTAGCCGGCGCCAGCGAGGGGACCGCGGCGTAAAACCTTATTCGAACAGGGATAAAAGGGATGAAAGGGATGAAAGGGATAAAAGGGATAAATCTAACACTAGACTCCTTATATTAAGCAGCTTCATGGAATCGCCGTACACGAACTTCTGAATCTAAGGGGGCTGCCTGTGATTTATGAGGACTTGACTCGGAAGATTCTGGCAGCGTGCTTCGACGTGAGCAATGAACTTGGCAGCGGGTTTCTTGAGTCTGTTTACGAAAAATCTCTTTTGATAGCTCTCGCAGAAGCCGGCCTTCAGGCACAGGCGCAAGTTCCACTGAAAGTCTTTTATCGTAACAAGAACGTTGGTGATTTCTACGCGGACGTTATAGTCGAAGGAACTGTTTTGCTGGAGCTCAAGGCTGTAAAGGTTTTGGCTCCGGAGCATCAAGCTCAGATTCAGAACTATCTGAAAGCGACCGGCATCGGCGTCGGGTTGCTGGTCAATTTTGGATCTTCAAAGTTGGATTATAGAAGATTAGACAACAGATTAAGCAGTTAGCCTTATCCCTTTTATCCCTTTTATCCCTGTTAAATGATTGAGAATAAAATGAAATTCTCCAAGTTTATCGTGTTCGCGGCATGCATAGTCATCCTATACCCCTGTCTTGCCTTTGCGCTCTCTTCCCCCAACATCCCGCTGGACAGCCCCATCTATTCATACCTTGAGAAGCTCTCCGGGTTCGGGCTCATCACCTCGGACGTGAAGGGTATCCGTCCCTTCTCCAGGGCCGAGGCTGCACGCCTGGTGAAGGAGGCCGAGTCACGGGCTGCCGTTACCACCCCCTCCGCCCTGGCCACGGAACTGCTCGACCGCCTGAGGGAGTTGCTGCCGCGCGAACTTGCCTACTATGGCCGGGACGAAGCCGCGCCGGCATTCGATTACGACCCGCTCAAGACGGCACGCCTGCGCTATGTCTACCTGGAAGGCACCCCCAGAAGCTACTTCCGCGCCGTCCACGACCCCGGTAACGACGGCGTCTTCGGTATCGGCAGCGGCCTCAGGCCCGCCACACCTTACCCTAATCCCGTGCAGCAGCGCGGCAGTGAGGGGACCCCTCTCTTCGAAAACAACGACGGCGTCGTGTACCGGGCCGGCTCGAACCTCGACCTGCGCGGCAGCGGCGAGGTGTACTTCGGCTCGGTAGCTTCTGCAGCCGTCGAACCCATGTTGCTGTGGTCCGAGCAGAGTGACGAGGCGACCCTGAGACTGAACCGGGCCTATGCGAAGCTGGGCGGGAAGGGGTTGGAGTTGGAGGTAGGCCGCGACGAGAACTGGCTTGGGCCCGGCTACCGCGGGGCGATCACCCTCACCAACAATGCCAGGAACTTCGACATCATCAAGCTTTCCAGCCCGGAGCCCGTGCAGTCCAAGTACCTGTGGGATCTGAAATACTCCCTCATCTTTTCCCGCTTCGAGAAGACGGTAACCGAAGGACAGGAGCGGCGGCCTTACCTTTTCGCCGGGAAGTTGTTGATGAAGCCGCTCGACCACCTGGAATTCGGCATCAACCTGGGGCGGCAGGTGGGCGGCCCGGGCGTCAACAACAGCTTTGGCACCACCGTCCGCGGCATGGTTGGCGGCACCAGTGACGACAACTCCAACACCCTGGCAGGGTTCGATATGCGCCTTCGGTTCCCCTCGCTACGCAACACCGAACTCTACGGTGAACTCTCCGGCGAGGACTCCGCTGCCTTTTGGCCCATCGTGGAGAGTTACGTCGCCGGGTTCTATATGCCCAGGCTGAGCGAAAGCGGCAACGACGATCTTCGCTTCGAGTACTTCCGTGGACACCGCATCCTCTACACCAACGGCACGTTCAAGGAAGGCTACCTCTACCACAACATGCCCATCGGACACTCACAAGGTGGCGCTACCCAGGATTTCTTCCTGCGCTACAGCCACTGGTTCTCGGTTCGGAACAACCTCGCATTTGAGGCCTTCCACACCAGGCGTGGCGACTATGGCCGGATGACGGTCGACGCAGAAGGCCGCTTTGATGCGGCGGGCGTGATGCAGGCCATCGAGCGCAAGAACGCCCTGCGCGCCTCCTGGACCTTCCCCTTCGCCAAGGATTGGAGTGCCCTGCTTCTCTACGGGCAGGAGTGGATCCACAACTTCGAGCTACGCGCCGGCGATACGCAGATGAACCGGCTCCTGCGCGCTGAACTTTCCTATCGGTACTGATGCGTTGCAGACTGCTTTTCTAGCTCTGCAAGCTTGCAAAGGACCTTTGCGTGTTACTTTTACCGCAAAACGAGCTGCTTTTGGACCTTTGTAGCGCTGCAAAGGTAGAAATCCGCTCCGTTTGGACAAAAAGCGTGCCGCAATGACCCTTCCCGTTCTTCATTTCCGCTGAAAATACGTGTTTTTACTATTTATAACCGCGCATACGGCCAAAGTCAGCTCGCAAAGTATCTCTGCACGCTTGCAAAGGTACTTTGCGTGCTTGCAGAGGTAAAAAGTCAGCTTGCAAAGGTGGAAAGTAAGCACGCAAAGCGCCAAAGTCAGCGCGCACACGGCTTTTACAAAGAGGATGGACCTGGTAAGCAGATGACGCCGGCGGGGATGCTGCTGGTGGGAAAATGGAAACGCCCGCTGACGCGGGCGTTTCGGCGGGTAGTTAGTTAGGTGGGCATGAAGAAGATGGGAGGGGTCCAGGGACCAGGCCCCTCAGGCATGATCCACCTCATCCTGAAGGCGTACTGCTGCCCTGGGGTCAATCCATCCAGTTCCATGTTTTTGAACTGGCCGAACACGGCCTCATGCTTCCAGTTTGCCTCCACCGAGGGGTCGCCTGTGGTGGAGTGGAATTCGCAGCTTCGGGCGCGAGGATCCTTCCTGGCCTTGCCGACGATCCCGCCCCGTTTTACCCCTTGGAACAATGCCACGTCGGGATAGGTCGCCTGATGTTTCACCTGGGAGGATGTCTCCTTGGTGTAGTCAAAGCCGCTGGATTCGAGAATCTCGATATTCCCCTTGGCGATAATGTTAACGTAATCCGCCAGTTCATGAAGCTCTTTGAGGAACTGAACGCGCAGACCTTTCCGCAGGGCGACACTCTGCTTTGCACGGCTGCGAGCTTCAAGGCAGGCGTTGTCGAATCCCTCCAGTGTCGCCTTTACTTGTCCCAACTGGGTGACTCCCTCCGGGTACGGTTCCGTGATAAAACGGTTGCCGGTTAGCGAGGTTACGACTCCTTTCCCGAACGAGCTCAGGCCGGGGTCGTCCAGGCGGCTGAAGTTGCATTTGACCTTCACTTTTTTGCCCATGTGTCGTCTCCTTTTGTATTGGATTTTGCTAATATAATGCCGGAAGTGTCGCACGATTACTCCGAAATGCAAGTCGCTAAAAACTTAAGCCGCGCCCCTTGTCGCAACTGCCGCTTGGACGGCGGCTGTGGCCCTTGCCTTGCTCGCATGGCTGTGTGATAATCGCCGGCATCCACTTGTACCCCGACAGTCCTACCGGCGAGGCGGCCGTGAAAAAAGAGAATCTTGAGGTGCTGTTGACCGAGTTAAACAGGAAGCTGGACCTTGTGATAGGGGCGCAGGAACGCCTTCGCAGTGAGATCCGTGCTTGGAATCGCAAAATGTGCAACAGGGATGGAAGGGATGACGGTCTTACTCTGGAGCAGCGCTTGGACTTGTACGATCCACAAAGACATGCTGGCGAAGCGATGGTGGCCTCCAAGCCGTAAACCTTCACACCCACATCTCACCCCTTTCCCCTTTATTTTCCGCCAGATTCGCGCTATATTCTCTCCCTCGATTACGGCAACCGTCATAAGGGACCCACATGCCTGCGATGTACTGTGAGTTTTACGGCTTCAGGGAGAGCCCGTTCACCATCACTCCCAATCCCCGCTTCCTGTTCATGAGCGAGCAGCACCGGGAGGCTTACGCGCACCTGATCTACGCGGTGGACAACCGCGCCGGCTTCGTGGAACTGACCGGCGAGGTCGGCACAGGGAAGACCACGCTCTTGCGCACCTTCCTGAACCGTCTGGACCAGGAGGGGCACCGCACCGCCCTCATCTTCAACCCGTGCCTCTCGGACCTGGAGCTTTTGAAGAGCGTGAACCGCGAGTTCGGCCTTGTCTGGGAGTCGGAGAGCAGGGTGGAACTGTTGCAGGTGCTGAACGCGTTCCTTTTGGAGCAGAAGCAGGCCGGGCGCAGCGTGGTGCTGGTGATGGACGAGGCGCAGAACCTCCCCATCGAGGTGCTGGAACAGATTCGACTCATCTCCAACCTGGAGACGGAAACCGACAAGCTGCTCCAGATCGTTCTTTCCGGGCAGCCGGAGTTGCTTTCCGTGCTCGGGCGCAAGGAACTGCGCCAGCTTAACCAGCGCATCACGGTGCGTTACCATCTGCTCCCCATGGACTTCGACAGCACCCAGTCCTACATCGACCACCGCATGGAACTTGCCGGTTGCTACCGTGCCGCCGAGTTCTCCAAGCCCGCCATGAAGCACATCTACCGCTTCTCGGGAGGGGTGCCGCGGTTGGTCAACGTCGTTTGCGATCGCGCCCTGTTGATCGGTTTCACCGAGGAGGCCCGGACCATCACGGGAAGCATGGCGGCCCAGGCCGTTACCGAGGTCGGTGGCCGTTCTCCCTACGGGCTTGTGGCGCAGGTGCTGCGGCGCCTGACCGGCGCCCTCCAGCGCTAACGCAGCTGATTATTAACTATTCGAGGGATTTATGAGTTCGATACTGAAGGCATTGGAGAAAGTCGACGAGTCGCAACGCTTTCGTCGCCCCGCCGGCACCGGAGGGCTTCCCAAGGCCAGGGGGCGTCGCCCGGCATGGATGATTCCGGTCTGGACCCTCGGGGGAGCGGCCATCGCCACCCTGGCGACCTACGCCATCATGGGCGGCTTCTCCCGTCAAGCCGCACAGGTTACGCCACAGGCTCCCGGCGCGGTGGCGACGGCTGCGGCTCCGGTTGTTCGTCTCGAGCCCAAAGAGGTCGTCACGGAGCAGCGCTCTGCCGCTGCGGCAGCCGTACCCGCGGCGGCCGTTAAACCGGTCCGGCCTCTCGCCGGGGCTGCCAAGGTTGCTGCTAAACCGGCTCCGGGTCCTGGCGCAACGGCGGCCAAACACGTGGCTCAGCCGGTGGTGAAACCGGTCACCCAGGCGGCGGCCAAGACCGCTGCCCAACCCCAGGTTTCGGCCAAACTCGCCGCGAAGCAGCTGGCCCAACCCTCCGGCGCGGGCAAGGCTGCTGCCGTTGCCCAGCCGGCTCCGGTGCACCCGGCAGCCGTGCAACCGGTACCGGTCGTTGCCGCATCCGCTCCAGCCGCAGCCCCGGTGGCCCAGAAGTCGCGACCGGAAATCCGCGTGTCCGGCATCGCCTGGCAAAACAGCAGCGAGTCGAGCTTTGCGATGATAAACGGGAGTGCCATGCGCCAGGGCAATGTGGTGAATGGCTACAAGATCGAGCAGATCTACGAAGACAGCGTCCGGTTTTCCAACAGCAAGGGGAACACGTTGGTAGTGCCGCTGGGGGCGGGCGAGGAGTAAACACAGATGTCATCAGGACCCGAGATGGACCAGCAGCAGTGGGAGGCCCTTTGCGAGCAATGCGGCCTTTGCTGTTTTGAGAAGCTGGAGGATGAAGACGGCAGGATCATGTTTACCTCGACCCCCTGCCGCTACCTCGACATCACCACCAGGCGCTGCAAGATTTACAAGAAGCGTTTCAAGATCTTCCCCGAGTGTGTGCAGCTCACCCCGGAGCTGGTCAAGGAGCTGAAGTGGCTGCACCGAAGCTGCGGCTACAAGAAGGCCATGCGCAAAGGCATCCTTTAACTACATTCAACAGGGATAAAAGGGATAAAAGGGATAGAGGCATAAATCGTCAAGCGTAACCACCGCAATGACGCGAACACTGCATAAACCTGAATCAATTGGTAACGCAAAGACGCAAAGGCGCGGAGAAAACATAAATACGGGTGCGGGGGGAGCGGATGACAATAATGGGTTTATCCCTTTCATCCCTTTTATCCCTGTTAAGAACGGTTTTAAGGGAGTGTAATGTCAGATAAGAAGCAGCTAGCAGCGGTAAAACTTTCCGAGCGCGATTTCCAGGCGCTTTCCTTCCAACAGAAAAAAGAATACCTGGGCACGGTGTCAGGCAAAGCAAAGATGGACCTGATCGTCGCCGACTCCGACGCCAGGAGGCTTGCCGCCGGTCTGCAGCCGCAGGAATTCTTCTGGCTCATGAAAGAGGTGGGTGAGGCGGATTCCGTTGATCTGCTGCGCCTGGCATCCCCGGAGCAGTGCGTCTTTATCTTGGATATTGAGCTTTGGGACGGCTGGACCTTCTCCGAGGACCAGGCCTGCCATTGGCTCACCTATTTCATCGAGGGGGGCGAGGCGCGCGTTCATGAGCTGCTGAAACATCTCGACTTCGAGCTGCTGCAACTGCTGTTGAGCCGCGAGATCATAGTCGGCGGCGGCATTGGCGACCAGGGCAACGACGACGAGCGTCAGGGCGACTACGACCACACCTTCGACGACGTCTTCATGATCAAGTTCAAGAACCCCACGCACAGCCAGTTGATCGGCACTTTCCTCTCCATGCTGGTCAAGCTGGACAACGCGTTGTACACCGCTCTCATGGAAGGGGTGAAAGGGGACATTGACCTGGAACTCGAGGAGGAATGTCAGCGTTTCCGTACCGGCAGGCTCGGGGACTTGGGCTTCCCGCCGCTGGACGAGGCGCTGTCAATCTACGCCCGCATCCATCCGGACCGTTTCGAGCTGCAGGGGGGGAAGGATCTCGCTTCGGCAGGTGAGGGGGGACATCTGATGCCCGTCTTCGCCGACGAGGAAACCCTGCTGTCCCGTGCGCTGGCACTGGCCGCTTCCGAAATCGTAGCGCAGGAGCTGAATTACTTGGTCAACAGCGCCCTCGTCGCGGAAGGGCAGGCCTTTCACGAGCCCGAGTCCATGCTCGCGGTGATGCACCGGGTGTGCGGCTACCTCAATATCGCGCTGGAGACGCTCGCGCCGGGGGATGACAGCAAGGCCGCCCAGCTTCTGGTTGAGGAGGAGCTGAAACGGTTGTTCCAACTGGGGTACAGCATCGTCCTGCAACTGAAGTTCGTCGCACGCGACACCGAGACGGTCGACTATGCCACCGGTAAGCTCCTGGCGGGTCTGAAGTCGAAGCGCCCCCGTTTCTACCGCGGGCTCGATGCCGACGGCGTCGACGGCTACCGCGAGTTCCGCGACCTCGAGGACGTGCGGAGGGTTGCCGACCTGCTGGGGCAGTTGCAGGGATAATCAGACCTTTTTTAACAGGGATAAAGGGGGTAAAAGGGATAAAGGCGATTACACCGCGCCTTTGGTTCCTATCCCCTTTATCCCTTTCATCCCTGTAATTCTTGCCTTTCCCCCCCGTTTATCTCCCTCACCCTTGTACGTTGCAAACTTGCCCCTCATTGGTATTATTTTACGCATTTGTTTTGCCCAGCATGAGACGTCGATCGCATCAGCCGCAGCCGCTAAGGGGGTAGGATGAAGGTCCTGGTCGTCGACGATTCCAGAAACGATCGCAAGATCATCCGCTACAACTTCGAGTGGCACGGCTGCCATGTCGTCGAGGCAGCCAATGGCAAACAGGGGCTCGAAGTCGCTGCGGCCGAACTCCCCGACCTCATCATCTCCGACTGTCTCATGCCGGCCATGGACGGCTTCCGATTCCTCCACGAACTCAAGAAATTCCAGGAACTCAGCAGGATCCCCTTCATATTCTATTCGGCAATCTATACCGGCAGCCGGGAGGCTGAACTCGCCGCCTCGCTGGGGGCAACGGCCTTTCTGGAGAAGCCGATGCGGCCGGATGAGTTGTGGGACGAGGTGGGGCGGCTTTGGGCCGCGGAACTGGCCAGCGAACGCGAGACGGAACCGCGCCCGATGCACGAGGAGGAGTTCCTCAGGGACTACAGCCAGGTGGTCGCCACCCGGCTGGAAGAGAAGGTCCGGGAACTGACCGAGGAAAACGAGAGCCTGCTCAGGTTGAACGGGGAACTGGAACGGAGGGTGGTGGAGCGTACCACGCAACTGGAATCGGCCAACCGCGACCTGGAGATGTTCAGCTACTCCGTTTCCCATGACCTGCGGGCGCCCTTGCGCCACCTGGAGGGGTTCAGCCAGGCGCTTACCGAGGAGTACGCAGCCAAGCTGAACACCATAGGCAACGACTACTTGGACCGCATCAGGAGGTCCAGCCGCCGCATGGCGGACATGCTGGATGCGATCCTGGAACTGTCCCGCAGCGCCAGGGGAAAGCTCGCCAAGGAGGACGTCGACCTGAGCGCGCTGGCCAGGGAGGTCGCGGGGCAACTGGCGCGTTCGCAACCGGAGCGGGAAGTCGATGTGCGGGTGGCGGAGGGAATGACGGCGCGTGGGGATGCGCGCTTCTTGAAGGTGGTGCTGGAGCACCTGGTAGGAAATGCCTGGAAGTTCACCCAGCCCAAGGAGCAGGCCGTGGTGGAGATCTTCCCCACCGAGTGGGAAGGACGTTCCGCCTTCGCGGTCCGGGACAACGGGACTGGGTTCGACATGGCTTACGCCGACAAGCTGTTCTCGCCGTTCCAGCGCATGCACAGCCAGGATGAATTCCCCGGGAGGGGCATCGGGCTGGCCATCGTCAAGCGCATCGTCAGCCGCCACGGCGGCAAGGTGAAGATAGAAGCTGAAGTGGGGCAGGGCACCACGGTGACCTTCACCGTCTAGCGCGCGGTCAGTCTGCCTGTCAATTCTCCGCCGCGGGTCCCGGTGATCAGTACGGCGACCTCCTGGTTCACCAAACCTTCACACTCCTCGATGAGCACCGGAAGGTAGTTCCTGGATAACCCTTTGCGCCCACCCTCGTCCTTTTGCACCAGCACCTGCAGTTCCCGCCCTACGAAGCGCGCTGCGTACTCAGCCTTTTTCTTTTCCGACAGGATCCGAAGCGCCTCGGCCCGTTCCTTGATCACCCGCGGCTGGACCTGGGCCGCCATGGTGGCCGCCGGTGTCCCGGGACGCTGCGAGTAGGGGAAAACGTGCAAATAGGCCAAGGGGAGCGACTCGATGAAGGAGAGCGTCTCCTGGAACTCCTGATCGGTCTCGCCGGGGAAGCCCGCGATGACGTCGGAGCCGATGCTGACGTCGGGCATGGCCGCGACCAGCGCCTCGACCACGGAGCGGAACAAGGCCGTGTCGTAGCCGCGGTTCATGCGGGCCAAGACCCCGTCGGAGCCGCTTTGCAGCGGCAGGTGCAGGTGAGGGCAGACCATCTTCGATTCCGCCATGAAGTCGATCATTTCCGCGGGGACCTCGGTGGGTTCCACCGAGCCGACCCGAAGCCGCCTTACCACTCTCTGACGCTCCGCCAGACGCATCAGCCCGAGCAGGTCGGTGGCCGGTTCGAGGTCGAGGCCGTAGGCGCCCAGATGGATCCCGGTCAGTACGATCTCCTGGAACCCCTTGGCGGCGAAGGCTGCCATGCCGTCCAGCGCCTCCTGGGGCGCAACACTCCGACTGGCCCCGCGGGCGAAGGGGACGATGCAGTAGGCGCAACGCGCGTCGCAGCCGTTTTGGACCTGGAGGAAGGCGCGGGTGTGTTCGGCGAAGCTTTCCAGTTGCGTTCTCTCTCCCGAGCGCTGCTGGAAAATGTCGCTCACCACCGCCTGCGGCTCATCACGGAGACCCTTGATGAAGCCGACGATGTCCTTCTTCTCGCTGTTGCCGAGGATGAGGTTCACCCCCGGGAGCTTCAAGAGGTCGTCGCCCGCCATTTGGGCGTAGCAGCCGGTGATCACCACGCGTGCCTGCGGGTTGATGCGCGTGGCGCGCCTGATCAGGCGGCGCGATTCCGCGTCGGTCTTGGCGGTGACGGTGCAGCTATTGATGACGTAGATGTCGGCGCTTTCGGAGAAGGGGACGAAACTGTAGCCTTCCTGTTCCAATGCCTCGGTCATGGCGGCGGATTCGAACTGGTTGATCTTGCAGCCGAGGGTGGTGATGGCGATTCTTTGCATACCGTAAAACAAACCTCAAAACATGGTTAACAGGGATAAAAGGGATAAAAAGGATGAAAGGAAAAAGATCTTTTTTTAACGCAAAGCCGCAGAGGCGCAAAGAAAATCTGGAGACACAAGACTTGGGTTACCCCTGCATCTTTTGTTCGGGTTATATCCCTTGTATCCCTTTTATCCCTGTTTAAATGGTTTTACCCGATCTTCTTCTTGAGCGCCTCGTGCTCCGCAGCGAGGACGGCGTACTTCCTCTCCAACTCCCTGATCTGATCGAACAGGCAGGAGATTGCCTTCGCCTCCGGGTCGGGCATCTTGCCGTGCTCGAGGTCGAGTCGGTCCTGCGGCTTCTCGGTCGCCATTACCACGCGTCCCGGTATGCCGACCACGGTGGAGTTGGCCGGGACTTCCTTGACCACGACGGAGTTGGAGCCGACCTTGCTGTCCTTGCCCACGGTGAAGGGGCCGAGGATCTTCGCCCCGGAACCGATGACCACGTTGTCCATCAGGGTCGGGTGGCGCTTCGTCTTCTCCCAGCTGACCCCGCCCAGGGTGACCCCGTGGTAGAGGGTGACGTTGTCGCCGATCTCCGCGGTCTCCCCGATGACCACCCCCATGCCGTGGTCGATGAAGAACCCCTTGCCGATGGTGGCGCCGGGGTGGATCTCGATGCCGGTCATGAAACGGCCGATGTGGGAGGTGAAGCGTCCCAGGAAATAGAGCTCGTGCGTCCAAAGCCAGTGCGCGACCCGGTGGAACCAGAGCGCATGCAGGCCGGGATAACAGAAGATCACCTCCAGCACGCTTCTTGCCGCCGGATCCCTGTCAAACACCGCCTTAATGTCCGATTTCAGTCTTGCAAACATCGGTACCCTCCCTGGCTCTCAGTACGTTAACGAAACAAGCACCATATGCTTCGCCTTTTTTTCGTAACATACCACACTGTTTACGTCAATAATTAACTGCCGGGATCGCCTCACGCTAAAGTAAAACCAAAACAAAAGCATTTAACAGGGATACAAGGGATAAAAGGGATAAACCCTAAATCAAAAGATCTTGGGTTGAACCAAACGTGTTGTCAGTTGTGCCTGACTTTGCGCCTTTGCGTAAGTAAAACCAAAAACAAAAAGCATTTAACAGGGATACAAGGGATAAAAGGGATAAACCCTAAATCAAAAGATCTTGGGTTGAACCAAACGTGT
>NZ_JAEMHK010000015.1 GCF_016458235.1 Geomonas propionica
TTGCGATTCGATCTCATGACACACCCTCCTGGTCCGTTAGGATATATGGTGTGTCCTCAAAAGTGAAGATAGCTCAACTAAAGGCAAATCCCCCTGTCCCCCCTTTCGTAAAGTTCTTCCGGCAATTGCGGGAGGAGCTGTTTTTGTCCCCCCTCCTCTTGCGGGAGGGGGTTAGGGGGTGGGGTAAGGTGCTATCATTTCCCCGGTTTTCCCTGATGACCCTTCGTAAAGGGGGGGGACGCTTGTTGTCTGTCAGCGCTTCGAGGGCGCGTGCTCGATGCTTCCGACAGCGCCTGACCGACGTTGACAAAGGGGAGACCTGTTTACGCGCTCTTCGGAAGGTGGTTCAGATGCTGTTGACGTCGATCATGGCTTCGCCCATGACGTACTCGGTTTTGGCGTCGCGGGAGGCTTCTGCGAGGCGGGCTACGATGCGGCAGACCCTATCGAGTTCAGCTTTGAGGTCGGACAGATGGGCGCGGGCTTTCTCATTCCCCTCGCCGAGCTCTTTGTTGGCCAAGTGCAGATGCCAGAGTACCGCGGTCAAGGGGTTGTTGAACTCGTGGCTGATGGCGACGGCCATTTCCCGCAACAACTTCAAGCGTTCGAACTCGACTGCCATCTGCTTCTCTCGGCGTGACGCCAGGTGGAGCGAGACGCGGGCCACCAACTCCTCCGGGTAAAAGGGCTTCACGATGTAGTCGTCCGCCCCGGCCTCGAATCCCTTCACCTTTTCACCGCTGGTGTCGCAACTGGTGAGAAAAATCACCGGGATCTCGCGTGTTGCCGCGTCGGCCTTCAGTTGGCGGCAGATGTCATAACCGTTCATGCCGGGGAGGTTGACGTCGAGCAGGATCAGATCCGGACCGATTTCGAGTGCCACGGACTTGGCGGAGTCCCCATCTTCTTGCAGGGTGACTTCGTACTCTTCGCTGAGGATGTCCAGCAACTGGGCCTGCGCCACCTTGCTGTCTTCTACGGCGAGGATCTTTTTCATAGCACTCTCCAAAAAGGCCACGGGGGAAGAAGCTGTACGGGAGTTGGGGTGTTGCAGCTTAACATTCCGGTTGGCATGAATCAACTTATGTGTGAGGGGAGGGCTCAAAAGGCAAATCCCCCCTGTCCCACCTTCGCAAAAGGGGGGGACTCTGGTTCACGTGCAGTGCGTCGAGGCAACGTAACGCTGACGCAAGCAGATTCTTCGATGGCTTTTGCAAAGACGGAAATCTTCGAGTTGCTGCAAGATGACAGGGCGGTACGGAGAAAGCGGATGGAGGGGTGAGTGAGGAATGGGGGAGCGCGAAGGGCTCCCCCATTTTGTCGGCTACATCTTGGTGACGGTGAAATCGACGCGGCGGTTCTTTGCTTGGCCGGCTTTGCTCTTGTTGTCGGCGATGGGCTGGGTGTCGCCGAAACCTTTGGCGGAGAGGCGGTCGGCCGCGACGCCTTTCTTGTCGACCAGATACTTAACCACGGCGTCGGCGCGATCCTGGGAGAGTTTCATATTGGCTTCGGGCTTGCCGACGTTGTCGGTGTGGCCGTCGACCTGAACATGGAAGCCGGGGTAATCAGTCATGATGGCGGCGATGGCGGTCATGGTCTTGTCGCAAGCCGGATCGACCTCGGCCTTGCCGGTCTTGAACTTGATGGGCCCTTTCTCGTTCTGGACCTTCTTCAGTTTCTTGGTCACAGCACTGAGAGCGCCCTGCTTGGCGGTGGACGCAGCTTCCTTGCCCAAGTCTTTACCAAGCCCTTTGACAGCATCAAGCCCGGCATAGGAAACACCTGAAACCGACAGAGTCAGTACAACAGCAACAGCAATTTTTCGAAACATTATTCCCTCCTCTTCTTTATTTAGCCTGTTCCGGCAAGGAGTGCTATCTTCCTTGTCGGATGGCAGGCATAAAATATAATACTTCTTAACCTCTGAGTCAATGAACGTCGCCGTGTGTATCAGTCTTGGGACGCGGTGTGGCCGCGAACCTCACCGGGTGAATTCCACCCAGGCAATACGAAATCCCCCAGAAACCCTTTGACTGTATACCCAACAAGATGATAAATTCCCAACGCAAAATTGTGAACGTCCCGTAAGGAGGATCCGTGAGCGAGGCCACCGCCGACAACGAGGCGCAACGGACGGAGACAAGGATCCTCTCCCTCGTCCTGTTCTCGCTCGCCATACTGATCCTCTACGTCTGCAGCCGCTACTCTTACCTGCTGTTCCACACCATGGTCGAAGTCTTCTGTGTCCTGGTAACGCTGGGCGTCTTCTTATTAGCCTGGAACTCGCGGAAGTTTCTCGATAACCATTATTTTCTGTTCCTGGCGATGTCTTTCGCCATCTCCGGCGTCCTGGAACTGCTTCACACCTTCGCCTACAAGGGGATCGGCATCTTCGTCGGATACGACGCCAACCTCCCCACCCAACTCTGGATTTCATCCCGCTACGTGGTCAGCCTCTCCTTCCTGGCGGCACCATTTTTCATCAAACGAAAGCTCAATCTCGCCGCAGCTCTGGCCTTTTTCGGCGGCACGGCTACCCTGCTCATCCTGGCCATCTTTGCCGGACAATTCCCAGACTGCTACATCGAGGGGAAGGGGCTCACCCCGTTCAAGATCTACAGCGAGTACATCATCATAGCCATCCTGCTCGCCTCGGCGGCGCTGCTGTGGGTTAACCGGGAGCGTTTCGACCGTCGCGTACTTGATATTCTCCTCGCCTCCACGTTCAGCGCCGCAGGCGCCGATGTCGCGTTCACGCAGTACTTGAGCGTGTACGGCCAGGCCAACCAGGTTGGCCACTTCTTACTCTTCCTCTCCTCCTTCCTCATCTACCGGGCCATCGTCTCCCTGGGACTCAAGGAGCCTGCGGCGGTGCTGTTCCGCAGCTTGGAACAGAGCGAACAGGCGCTCAAGCAGAGCGAGGCCCGGCTACAGCGCGCCCTGGAGGAGCGCACCAGCGAACTGGTCGAGAAGGTGGAGCGCGAAGCCGCGCTAAAGCGCAGCAACGAGCGGCTCGACTTGCTGGCCGATTCGGCGAGCCAGCTGCTGCAGAGCAAAGAGCCCCGGCAGCTCGCCGACACCCTGTGCCGGCAGGTGATGGAGTTTCTCGACTGCGACGTCTTCTTCAATTACCTGGTCGATGAAGCTGAGGGAGGGCTGATACTAAACGCGTGCGCAGGGATCCCCGAGGAACAGGCCGCAGCCATCGAGCGGCTGAACATGGGGGTGGCGATCTGCGGCTGTGCGGCCCGTGACGCCTGCAGGATCGTCGCCGAGAACATCCCGATGTCGCAGGATGTTCGCGCCGACCTGGTGCGGTCCCTGGGGATACAGGCCTACGCCTGCCACCCGCTGCTGTCCCAGGGACGGGTGCTGGGCACCCTCTCCTTCGGCACCCGAAGCAGGACCAGCTTCAGCGACGACGACCTCTCCCTGATGAAGGCGGTAGCCGATCAGGTTGCCATCGCCATGGAGCGCAACCGGATGGAGGAGTCGCTGCGCCAGGCCAAGCACGCCGCCGAGGTGGCGAGCAGCACCAAGAGCAGGTTCGTGGCCAACATGAGCCATGAACTGCGCACCCCGATGACCGGATTCCTCGGCATGCTCGACCTCGCCCTGCTCTCAGCGGACACGGCCGAAAGGACCGACTACATCCAGACGGCCCAGAGATCGGCCCGGTCGCTGCTGCGCATCCTGAATGACATCCTGGATTTGGCCAAGGTCGAAGCAGGGAAGTTCTCGCTGGACAACCGTCCCTTCTCCCTGCGTGTCTGCCTGGGTCAGGCCGTGGACATCGTCATGCCCGAGGTGAAGCGCAAGGGGCTGGAGCTCACGCTGCACGTGGAGGATGGTCTTCCGGACCACGTGCAGGCCGACCAGGTGAGGCTGCGCCAGGTCCTGACCAACCTGTTAGGGAACGCGGTGAAGTTCACCGAGCGCGGCGGCGTTGCCATCTCCGCGAGCGCTGGCAAAGAGGGCGCCGACCGCAGCATGGAATTCCGCTTCGACGTGCGCGACACCGGCATCGGCATTCCGGAGGAGAA
The DNA here is from genome assembly GCF_016458235.1 of Geomonas propionica. GTDB lineage: Bacteria > Desulfobacterota > Desulfuromonadia > Geobacterales > Geobacteraceae > Geomonas > Geomonas propionica. The sequence continues at coordinate 4,047 of NZ_JAEMHK010000015.1, forward strand.
AAGGCACCTGCTGTTCACTTCCTTCAGTCAACTCGATGACTCCGACACCCGCAGCTACGGCGGAACCGGCCTCGGTCTCGCGATCAGTAAAGAGATCGTGGAGCGGATGGGGGGAACTATCGTGGTGGAAGGGGCAGCCGGTGGCGGGAGCTGCTTCTCCTTCTCGGTCCGTCTGGAGTTGGTACCGGGCGAAGCGGAACTTGTCTCCACCGCTCCGCGCCCCCCAGCTCCCCCCGCAGCGACCAAGGGAGTTCGCAGCCGGTTGCTGGTCGCCGAGGACGACCCGACCATCCGCCAGGTATTGGGGAGCATGCTGGGGAGGGTCGGCTACCAGGTCGAATTTGCGGCAGACGGCGCCCAGGCTGTAGAGAAGTGGCGGCAATCGTGCTTCGACATGATCATCATGGATGTCCAGATGCCGCAACTGGACGGCTTCGAGGCAACCCGGTCCATTCGCGAGCAGGGAGGACGACTGCCGATCCTCGCCATGACCGCGCACGCCATGAAGCAGGACGAGGAGCGCTGCATCGCCGCCGGGATGGACGACTACATCTCGAAGCCCATCGACTTTAGGGAATGCGTGGAGAAGATCGGCGCCCTGCTCGGCTCAGCACATTCCGGCTGTCCATAACATAAAGAAAAGGGGAAGAAGCACAGGGGCGGCACCAGAGGAATGAAAAAGTAATGACGTTAATCGCAAATCATGACAATAGACACACGGCAATCATATATGTGATATCGGATGGTTAGTGGAGCTGCAGCTGCAACTGAGCGGGTACCGCTGCCTTCCCTTTTTATGAACACTCAAATGGGGGATTCCTCTCGTGCCCATCACCACGGTTTGGCCTTCACTTAAGTTCCACCTCGCTGTAGCGATCCTCACCTGCACGTTTATCGTAACCTCTCACCCCGCCATGGCCGCTGAAACCGTGAATCCCAGCCAGGTGACCTGCCGCTTCCCTACGCCCCCCGGGCGCGCCGACAGCCATACCGCTCTTGCCCCCCGTTCCGTCCCGGGTCCCCATTCGCTCTCCTCACCCCCCTCACAAGAAAAGAAATACGCCCGCGGCCGCTTCATCGTCAAATTCGCCGACACCCTAACGGAACCGGCAGACGTCATCCATGGGTTGGGGCTCAGCTTCGCGTCGCAGACCGCCGGGCAGGGCGCTGGGCTGGACGAACTGCACAAAAAACACAAGATCAAGGGCGTGAAGCCTCTGTTTCACCAGTTCTTCGACAAGGACAGCGCTTCTTCCACCAAGAAGGGGCTCCTGGCCAAGAGAAAGCGCAACTTCGCCGACCGGGTCGCCCAGATCAAGGCGAAGTACCAACGGCGAGCGCAGCGTGCTTCCAAGGGGAGCAAGGTTCCCGATCTCACCAGCGTCTACCTATTCGAGACGGCGGATGATGCGGACGTAGAGGCCGTTGCCCGGGAGTACGCGGCCAACCCCAACGTGCTCTATGCCGTGCCTGCCTACCAGTACCAAACCGAGTCCGTCCCCAACGATCCCTTCTTCTCTTCCTGGGGTTCATGGGGGTACAACTACGATGACCTGTGGGGGCTCAAGAAGATCGAGGTCGCGGCCGCCTGGGACGTCACCAAGGGGGACGGGGTGATAGTCGGCGTGGTCGACACAGGGCTTGACTACAACCACGTCGATATCGTCGCCAACGTCTGGTCCAACCTTGCCGAAGAGGCAGGCGCCCCCGGCGCCGACGATGACGGCAACGGCTTCGTCGATGACAGCAAGGGGTGGGATTTCGCCTACGGCACCAACGATCCCATCGATCATTTCGGCCACGGCACCCATGTCACCGGAACCATTGCCGCCACCGGCGACAACGGCATCGGCGTGCCCGGCATTGCCTATCATGCCCGCATCATGCCGGTCAAAGGGCTCGACGACTACGGAAGCGGGTACAACGATCGGCTCGCCAACGCTATCATCTATGCGGCCCAAAACGGCGCCGACGTCATCAACAACAGCTGGGGGTGCTGGCCCTGCGGTGTCGACCCTGTCGTGGAAGACGCGGTCCGGACCGCCCACGCGCTGGGAAGCGTCGTGGTGGTCGCCGCCGGCAACAGTGGTTCGGACGCATACTACGGATCCCCCGGCAGCATCCAGGACGTGGTAACTGTCGGCTCCACCGGCGTCCAGGACGTCCTCTCCTCCTTTTCCAATTCCGGCTACATTATGGACCTAGTGGCTCCCGGCGGCGACGCCAGCGACGGTTCGGATACCTACAACATCCTCTCCCTGCGGGCTGCCGGCACTGAGACCGGCTCGCTATACTTGGTCGGAACCGATTACATCCGCCTGGCCGGCACCTCGATGGCCGCCCCACACGTCTCAGGCGTGGCGGCGCTCATCCTGGCGGCCAATCCCGATCTGACCCGCGAGCAGGTGATCTCCATCCTGAGGCATTCCGCGGACGACCAGGTGGGGCCGGCTGCTTCGGATAAACCCGGTTTCGATCCCTTCTACGCTTGGGGGCGGCTCAATGCGGCACGGGCGCTCTCGATGGCCTTTTCTCCTCCTGCCGACCCGGCCATCCTGAAGGTACCGGTCACCAGCCTCGACTTCTCGCTGCCTCACTCGCAGTGTGGGGAGCAGCGCTCGCTGGTATTCGACCTATTCAACATCGGCGGCGGCAACCTCAACTGGTCCGCCGAAGCTCCCTCCTGGCTCACCGTCACCTCTTCCAGCACCAACGCACCTGCCACGGCCTCCATTTCCTGTACCAGCGCCGAAAACAGGCAGGGGGTGGTGAAAGTGGTGACCTCAGATCTTTCCCAACTGCAGGACGTCACTGTCGCTGCCACCGTGATTCCCGATGCACGCATGGACAACTGCAACGTTGTGTTGTCCGAGGCGATGGGCGACCAGGGGTGGCAACCGCCATGGAACGTAAACGCCCCCGGGATTCCCGACGGGCAAGGGGGGGCGTTCTATGTCTTCGAGCACGTCGTGAGTAACCCCAACCTGTCCATGCAGCGGATTGACAGCCACGGCGTTCCTCTCTGGCGGGCCGGCGGCGTCCCTCTCACCATCACCCCAGTCGGGAGCGCGGCCACCAGACCTGCCTTGGCCAGCGACGGCAACGGCGGGTTCTTCGTGGCCTACGCCGACGGGCTAAACGCAGGCGAAAATGCCAATCGCAACATCAAGCTGCAGCACGTTGACGGCGCCGGCACCTTGCTCTGGGGGAACGCAGGGATCGGGATCACCCAGATCGCAGGTACCCAGGGAGGCAACGGCCAGACCGAACCGAGGATTGCCGCGGACGGCTCCGGTGGGGTGGTCATCGCCTGGCTGGATAGCGCCGCCGGACGGGTGAAGCTGCAAAGGGTCGATGCCACGGGAGCGGCGCTGTGGCCCGCCGGGGGGGTAACCGCGACGGTCGCGGCGTCGGCGCAATTCGAGATGATGATGGCCGGCGACGGACAGGGTGGTGCGTTCGTTTCCTGGACCGACCGGCGCAGGCCCTTCTGGGACATCTATGCCCAGCACATAGACGGCAACGGCAACAGGCAGTGGACTGCGGATGGTCTGATGATCAACACCCCCTTGCCACTGACCGGCGGGTTCGGAGCCAACGTGGTCTCCGACGGTGCGGGAGGAGCGATCATCGCCTGGCGCGACTTCCGGAACTTCGTTTATCACCCCGGGATCAACTACATGACCTTGAGCGACATCTTCGCCGTCCGTCTCAATGCGGCGGGACAGCATCTCTGGGACCCGGCAGGCGTTCCGGTGGTGACCGGCCTGGTTGCCGGGACTAGCAGCTACGTGCCAGGATGGAACCCAGCACAGGTCACCATGGCTGCGGACGAGGCGGGTGGGGCGATCTTCACCTGGCACGACGCCAGAAGCACCGATTATTATGGCGGGTGGGATATTTACGCACAGCGCCTCGACGCCCAGGGTAATGCCGCTTGGCAGGCCAACGGCGTCCCCGTTTCCACCGGAAGGTTTTCCCAAATATCCCCAGCCGTCGCGGCGGACGGCGACGGTGGTGCGTTCTTCGCCTGGATGGACGGCGGTTCCGGGGATTGGGACATCTATACTCAGCATGTGAACCGGGCGGGAACGCCGCAGTGGAGCAGCCAGGGCGTGTGGGTCCAAAGCTGGCAGGGCAACCAGATCTATCCCTACCTGGTCCCCCTCGCCGGCGGCAGGGTTGCGGTCACCTGGGACGACAAGCGCAACGCCGATCCCATAACCGGCAGCCTGACCGGCACCGGCCTCGACTTTTTCGGCAAGGTGATCCAGTCTTGCAACGACCGCGACGGCAACGGCTATTACGACGAAGGCGGGCTCTGCGGACCGACCGCCCCGCAATCCCGCATCGCCGTGGCCTTCGCCGGTCCGGGCAAAGGTACCATCGAGAGTGCGCCCGCCGGTATGAGCTGTGACGATGCCGGCTGTGCTGGGGATTTCACGACGGGAAGCACGATCACCCTCACCGCGCTTGCCAACTCCAGCTCTTATTTCACCGGCTGGGGAGGTGCGTGCTCCGGCACCGGAAGCTGCACCGTCCCTGTGTCCGACGGTGTGCAGATTACCGCGAATTTCAGCAGGAAACCGCTGGCGATCAACTACACCAAACTCGGGACCGGTGCCGGGGACGTCAGCATGGAGCCGGGAGAAACCTGCGCCGGGAGTTGCGGCCAATACTTCGAATCCGGTACTACCGTCGTGCTCCGGGCGATCCCCGGCTTGACTGCGCGCTTCGACGGGTGGGGAGGCGCTTGCAGCGGCACGGGAACCTGCACCGTCACGGTGGACAGCGACAAGGCCCTCACAGCCTCCTTCACCGAACTGGCCACCGTCCTTGCCGGGGGTAAGTCCTTCTCCGTGGCGCAACTGGGGGGCAAGATCCTGGCGTGGGGAGATGACGCCTACGGGCAGTTGGGCGACGGCGCAACAGCAGCACAGTCCGTACCGGTGCTCGGCCCCGCGCTCGCCGAATACACCAGCGTAGCCGCCGGGATCGAGTCCGACAGCGTCATCGCACTTAAAAGCGACGGCACGGTGTGGGGGTGGGGGTACAACCAATATGGCCAGTTGGGTGACGGCACCTACGTCAATCGCAGTACGCCGGTCCAGACCCGGCTCCTTTCTGGCGTCACCGTCATCGCCGCCGGAGGGTCCCGTTCCTATGCCATAAAGAACGATGGCACCCTGTGGGGCTGGGGGGGAGCAAGCGTCGGCGATGGCACCAACTTCAACCGCAGCTCACCGGTGCAGCTCACCAAAATTTCCGGAGCCGTAGCCGTCGCCTCCGGCGGGTTTCACGGTGCCGCCGTCGACTCCCAGGGCGCCGTCTGGACCTGGGCATACAACTGGTTCGGACAGTTGGGCGACGGAACTTTGTCGGACAAGATGGCGCCGGTTCGCCTTTCCGGAATCAGCGGGGCCATCGCCGTCGCCGCTGGTTTCTACCACACGTTGGCGCTCAAGACGGACGGGACGGTCTGGGCCTGGGGGTACAACAGTGACGGCGAACTGGGAGATGGCACCAGCACCAACCGGACGACCCCAGTAAAGGTGGAGGGCCTAGCCGGCGTGGTGGCCATTGCGGCGGGAATGTACCACAGCGTCGCCCTCACCGCAGACGGCAGCGTGTACCTCTGGGGCGACATCTACGGTGGCCAACTCGGACGCGGTACGGCGGTACGGGTTCCCACCAAGGTTTCAGGGCTGTCAGGAGTTACAAAGATAACTACCGGGAATTCCCACGTCCTAGCGCAAAAAAGCGACGGCACGTTGTGGGCCTGGGGGTGGAATTCCTTTGGCCAGCTGGGCGATGGAACCACTGTCAGTCGCAAGACGCCGGCACTGGTGCAGTTCGACCGCCAGGCTCCCAGCACCACAGCGGCACCGGCAGGAGGAAACTATACCGCTCCGCAAACGGTAACCCTGGCGGCGAACGAGCCCGCCACCATCTATTACACCCTGGACGGCTCCGAGCCGACTACGGCATCGGCGGTGTACAGCGCCCCGGTTACCATCACCAGCAGCGCGACCCTCAAGTACTTCGCCCGGGACCGCGCCGGCAATGCCGAGAGCGTCAAGTCCCAGTTCTACACGCTGACGGCCCCCCCGTCGCCGGTTGCGGACTTCCCCGCGTCGGTCACCGCCGGTGATGCTCCCCTCAGTGTCAGCTTCACCGACTTGTCCAACGGAGCACCGACCTCCTGGTTGTGGAACTTCGGGGATGCCTCGACCAGCACCTTGCAGAACCCTCAGCACACCTACTACAGCGGCGGCAGTTATACCGTTTCCCTCACCGTCACCAACTGGGGCGGCAGCAGTACGATGACCAAGGCGGGCTATATCAGCGTCACTCCCTTCTCGTTACAGCGTGCCTATGACACTGCAGCCGACGGAGGAGACATAAAGGTGCGGGCCGAGGACCTGTTTGAGAACCCGGTACTGGACCGGGAGGTCCAGGTCAGGATCAGCGGTGGTTTTGACAACCCGCTGCAGCAAGTTGTTGGGAAGACGGCGATCCATGGCACGATGCGGGTGAAGAAGGGGAAGGTTACTCTCGACGGGGTGACGTTCAAGTAGAGAAGAGCTGGTGCAGGTACACCAAACGGTGGCGGATTACCCATAGGGGCTAGGGACTAGTGGCTGGGGGCTGGCAAAACCAGAGGTTTTTACTAGCCCCTAGCCCCTCATCCCTAGCCCCTGCTTTTTACCCCTGTGGCCAGGACAAAAGATCATGTTCGAGGTGCAGTTGGTAGGGCTTTAGCGAATAAGAGCGGTAGCTTACCCCTCCGTCGTGGTTGAGCAGTACGGCGAGCCGCTCGCGCATCACGGGGCTAGTCACCATCGCCAGTGCCTCCGACTCGGGGACCCAGGTCGCGGCCTCGCTGTCGTCGGTGGGGTTCAACTCGCCGCCGAGGTAGCGCCCCAGGAAGGCGAAGATGAGGGCGGAAGTGGGAGCGACCATGGACCAGACGGCGGCCAGCGGACCGATCTCCACCTCGACGCCAGCCTCCTCGGCAACCTCCCGGCGTGCCGCGTCGACGAGATTCTCCCCCTCCTCGACCCGCCCCTGCGGAATCTCCCACCCCCGCTGCCGATGGCGTATCAGCAGCACCTCGTTGTCGGCGTTGCGCACCAGGCACCCCACCACCACGGTATGGCGCGGATCGGTCTTCTCGGTCATCGCTGTTCTCCTTGCCGAAATCATCCCCGGCAGACGCTATCCACTATGCCATCGGGGACGGGCGGTTGGCAAGAAAACCAAACTTTAGCCACAGAGAACTATTGGACCTTCTGAGAAATCTGGAAACCTGTCCCCCGTAGCCTTGGCGAAGGGGGAAACGACAACGGCAGTGCTGTGCATCTCTTCTTCCCCAACCCCGAAGATGCCAGTCACTGCCGTTGCCGTATTGTTCTTGCTACTTTGCCTTGAGCCTTAGATCTCGGCGTTGACCTCGGCGAGGGACTCCTCGAGGATGGCCATGCCGCGGTCGAGCTGCTCGTCGGTGATGACCAGCGGCATCAGCAGACGGACCACGTTGCCGAGGGCGCCGCAGGAGAGGATGACCAGACCCTTGTCGTAGCAGAGCTTGACCAGCTTCTTGGCGAGGTCGCCGGCGGGCGCCTTGGTATTGCGGTCGCGGACCAGTTCCAGCGCGAGCATGGGGCCCTTGCCGCGAACTTCGCCGATGATCTCGTACTTCTTCTGCATGTCGTCGAAACGCTGCTGCAGCTTCTCGCCGAGCTTCACGGACTGGTCCAGGAGACCGTCGTTGAGGAAGATGTCCAGAACCGCGAGGGCAGCGGCGCAAGAAAGCGGGTTGCCACCGTAGGTGCCGCCCAGACCGCCCGGGTGCGGCTGGCTCATGATCTCGGCGCGGCCGGTGATCGCGGAGAGCGGCATGCCGCCGGCCAGGCTCTTGGCGGTGGTGATCAGGTCCGGCTCGATGCCCCAGTGGTCGATGGCGAACAGCTTGCCGGTGCGCCCCATGCCGCTCTGGATCTCGTCGATGATCAGGAGGATGCCGTGCTTCTTGCAGATCCCCTGCACGATCTCGAAGTACTCCTTCGGCGGGGTGACGAAGCCGCCCTCACCCTGGATCGGCTCGATGATGATGGCCGCGGTCTGCTCGGCCGCCACGTAGCCGGTGAAGAACTCATCGAGCTTGTGGGCGCAGGCACAGCCGCAGCTCGGGTAGCTCTCGCCGTAGGGGCAGCGGTAGCAGTAGGCGGACGGGATGCGGTAGCTCTCCGGGGCGAAAGGACCGAAGCCGTACTTGTAGGGCTTCACCTTGGAGGTCAGGGTCATGGTCAGCAGGGTGCGGCCGTGGAAGCCGTTCTCAAGCGAGATGACGCCCGGGCGCTTGGTGACGTAGCGTGCGATCTTGATGGCGTTCTCGACCGCCTCGGCGCCGGAGTTGGCCAGCATGGTCTGTTTCGGGGAATTGCCCGGAGCCAGTTCGTTCAGGCGCTGCGCCAGCTCGATGTACCCCTGGTAGGGAGCGACGTGGAAGCAGGTGTGGATGAACTTCTCGGCCTGCTCCTGGATGGCCTTGACGACCTTCGGGTGGCTGTGGCCGACGTTGTTGACGCCGATGCCGCCGGCGAAATCAATCAGTTCACGCCCCTCGACGTCGGTCATGATGGCCCCCTGGGCCTTGGCGATGAAGGCGGGGCTCAAAAGTGCGACCCCTGCGGGGACATGCTTGTTGCGTAACTCCATCAGTTGCTCGTTACCAGCGGTCATGGGTGAAGCTCCTTTGCCTAGTAGTTGGTGACTACCGGGTCCCGTAAAGGATACCGGTACAGGTGTCGGATCAAGGGGACCGGACCTGGTTCAGTCCGCCCGGTCTTCCCCTACTACAAGGACCGTACCAAGGAGTCAGAAAGAAGGCATTGCCCGGTTCTGCGACAACTGACGTAAAGGTTAATGACTCAGGAGCAGGAACGGGAGAGAGGTGCGAAATGCCCACACAATCACGAGTTATACGTATACAGGCAGAGAACCCGCTGTCGCACTATAAGTAAGGCCAGAAATGTCATACGCGAAAAGAAAGGACTTCCACTACTGAGGATGATAAGAAGAGCTATGACTGTTTCAGGGTTGTTCTATTATTTACACTTGAATATTTGATTCATTTCTGCATAATGCACCTCAACGGGGCTATGATATACGCCGCCATTGCCCATCCGTCCAGCCTTTCAGCCCCGGTGCACGTGGATACGCAGAAGGAGATCGTCCGCCGTGAACAACTCACTCAACCCAGTGGAACTCATCGGTTTTTCCAGCGGAGGCGAGCTGCGCTCGGACGCCTTCTACCAGGCCATGGTCAACGCCGTGGACGTCGGTATCCTCGCGGTCAACACCTCGGGGATGGTGATCCTCGCCAACCGGGCGGTCCGGGAGAGCTTCGGCGCCTTCCAGGGTGTGCACCTGAACGACGTGCTCCCCGACCTGTGGCCCAAGGTGGCGCAGAGGCTTTTGGGGCACGCCCGCAACACTGAAATCTCGGTGCGCGGCATCGAATCGAACTTCCTGGTGCGGGTGAGCCCGATGCTTTTAGACCAAGAGCAGGTGGGCGCGGTCTGCGTCTTCGTCGAGAGCACGGAGCTCGAGGAGATGGCTAAGCAAATGGAGTTCTACCAGGGACTTACCCGTGAACTGGACACCATCATCGACTCCTCGTCGGACGGCCTTTGGATCTGCGACGCCGAGGCCAACGTCGTGCGCATCAACCCCGCTTCGGAGCGTATCAACAACGTCCAGTCGCAGGACGTGGTCGGGCGCAACATGCGCGACCTGATCAACGCCCGCGTCTTCGACCGTTCCGCCACCCTCGAGGTGCTCCGGACCGGCGCCCGCGTGAACCTGCTGCAGCAGCGCGAGGGGCGCAAGCTGATCACCACCGCGGCCCCGGTCTTCGACTCGGCAGGCCGCATCACCCGCGTCGTCGTCAGCGAGCGCGACATCACTGAAATCGACAACTTGCAGCGCGAGTTGGAGGATCAGGAGGCGATCCGGGACCAGTACCGCAACCAGATGCTGGAAATGCAGCAGGAACAGCAACTTGAGAACCAGCAGATCATCGCCCGCAGCCCCGCCATGCTGAAGGCGCTGCGCCAGGCGCTCAAGGTCGCCAACGTCGAGTCCACCGTGCTGATCCTGGGCCCCTCCGGCGTGGGCAAGGGGCTCTTCGCCGACCTGATCCACAAGAACTCGGAGCGCGCCAACAAGCCGCTCATCAAGATCAACTGCGGCGCTATTCCCGAATCCCTCATAGAATCAGAGCTTTTCGGCTACGACAAGGGTGCCTTCACCGGCGCCCAGTCCGGCGGCAAGCCGGGCTACTTCGAGCTCGCCGACGGTGGCATCCTCTTCCTGGACGAGATCGCCGAACTGCCGCTCCCCTCCCAGGTGAAGCTATTGCGCTTCATGGAGGACGGCACCATCATGCGCCTGGGAAGCACCCGCCCCCGCGAGGTGAAGGTGCGCATCCTCGCCGCAACCCACCGAAACCTCGAGCAAATGGTCGAAGAAGGAAAGTTCCGCCTCGACCTCTACTATCGCCTCAAGGTGATCCCGATCCTCGTCCCTTCCCTCAAAGAGCGCAAGGAGTGCCTGCTCCCCCTCATCCTGCACTACATCGAGTGGTACGCAAAGAAGCACAAGACCAGCAAACGCCTCTCCCGCGCGGCCTGCGACACCCTTTTGGGCTATCCCTTCCCCGGCAACGTGCGCGAACTGATGAACCTGTGCGAGCGCCTGGTGGTCATGACCGAAACCGAGGTGATCAGCCTGCAGGATCTCCCCGCCGACGTGGCCAAGGGGGACAGCAGCGAGGCGACCGCACCGGCCCAGTGGCCGGAGAGCATGTCCCTGCCGCAAGTCATTGAAAGTACTGAGCGCGCCCTGCTGGCCCACGCCATCAAATCACACGGCTGCCAGGCCGACCTGGCCGAGGCGCTCGGCGTGAGCCAACCCACCATAGCGCGGAAACTAAAACGCTACGGGCTCGCCTGCTGATCGCGGCGACTCGTATACAAGCCTTATTCACATCTGAATAGTTTTTCCGCTAGTCAGGGGCTCCTCTGCGGGGCTCTACCCCCCTCCTCCTCCCCCTGCATCGGTTCGTTCACGGTTCATCGTCAGTAAGCACGCGGAGTTTCACCAAACCCTGTTCTGCAAAATCTTCCTTTGCCACTGGAGAGGCCTCATTGGCATGCTTTCTGCTGTATACGGGCTGCTAGCGCCGCGAGGTGCGGGCACCGGGTTCCCTCGGTCGACGGTAGCCGACGTCGTCCACCGCACCGGCCGCGAACCCTGAATGGAATGCGATGCAGGTTGTTTCAAAAACTTTTTTTGGCACATCAAACAACAGGAGGTAGCAAATGAAGTTTGGATTCGTCAGGGTACTGCTGCTCATCGCAGCCCTCTTCGTGGCCATCCCGGCCTACGCGGAGCAGAGGAACTTCTTCAAGATCGGCGTCATCACCGAGCTCTCCGGGGACCTCGTCACCGGCGGCAACATCACCAAGCGCGGCTACGACCTTTGGGCGCAGGAAGTAAACGCCAAGGGCGGCATCGAGGTCCAGGGCAAGAAGTACCCGGTCAAGCTGGTGTACGCCGATGCCCAGAGTAACCCGGCTGCCGGCGCGGCAGCGGCCGAGAGGCTGATCACCCAGGAGAAAGTCGACTTCATCCTCGGACCCTACTCCTCCGGCGTAACCCTCGCCGTGGCCCCGGTCGTCGACAAGTACAAGATCCCGATGATCACCGGTTCCGCCGAGAGCCCGCTCATCTGGAAAAACAAGTTCAAGTACACCTTCGGCACCATCCCGCCGATCAACTTCACCGGCGCTACCTCCATCAAGACCCTGACCGAAATGAAGCCGGCTCCGAAGACCATCGCCATCATCGGCTCCAACGACGCCTTCTCCAAGGCGACCGCAGAGGCCTACAAGACTGCCGCCGAGAAGGCCAAGCTTAAGATCGTGAAGTTCAGCATCGTCCCCTCCGGCCAGGACATGACCCCGCTCCTCTCCGCCGTGCGTAGCATGAAGCCGGACGTCATCGCCTTCGGCGGCCACGACGAAGAGCACGTGAAGTTCGTGAAAGCCCTCAAGCAGATCGGCTACACCCCGAAAGCCCTCCTCATGCATTGCGGCATCACCGACAAGGCGTTCATTGACGCGGTCGGCAAAGACGGCGAGCAGATCTTCGGCACCACCTGCTGGACCGGCACCGCCAAGACCAAGAGCAAAGTGCTCTGGCCGAACGCTGCCGCCTACGCCGCCGCTTCCCAGAAGGCCTACAACAACCCGGGCGACTACACCCAGGGCGGCTGCTCCGCCGCCGGCATCGCCTTCCAGACTGCTCTGCAGAAGGTCGGCGCCAAGCCGGGCATGGACGAGGCAATGCGCACCAAGCTGATCCAGGCTCTCGAGCAGATCGACGTGCAGACCTTCTACGGCCGCGTGAAGTTCGCCACCTCCGGCGAGTTCTACCACGCCAACGTCGGCCTTGATCCGCTCACCGTCCAGATCCAGGGCGGCCATGTCAAGACCGTCGGCCCGAAGGCTTCCGTCGAAGCCCCGGCCATCTACCCGATGAAAGAGTGGAAGTCCCGCTAGCACCTGAAGTTCCCCTGCCGGCCGCCAACGCCGGCGGGGGAACATCTCCATAAGGGGAACACAACGGCCAGAGCGGCCCGGGTGGGCGACCGCCGCCGGTCCAGACGGACCACAGAAACGTAGCTGCCATATTCGCTGGAAACGCAACGCTGGAGGACTTGTTTTATGATGGAACTGCTGCCACAAGCCTTGACCGACGGGATACTGCTGGGTGGGATCTACATCACCATCGCCATCGCATTCTCGCTCACCTATGGGGTCATGCACGTCATCGACTTCGCCGTCGGGGAATGGATCATGTTCGGGGCCTTCACCGGCTACTACCTGAACAAATGGACCGGCCTCGACCCCTTCCTTTTCCTGCCGGTCATTTTCGTCCTCTACTTCGGGGTCGGCTACGTGATCCAGCCGGTGATCCACCGGGTGCTTTCCGGGACCAAGGGCAACCCCTTCCTGATGGGCCTCGTCTTCACCTTCGGCCTGGCCATCATGTTCCGCGGACTCGCCCTTACCGCCTTCGGCTTCTACTCGAACTCGATCCCCTCCGCCTTCTCGGAAGGATCGTTCAACCTGGAGCCGCTGGGACTGACCGTCACCATCCCGACCGTACGCCTGGTGGGACTCGGCTACGCGGTGGCGATCACCCTGATCCTGCACTACCTCTTGAAAAAGACCAATTTCGGCCTCGGCGTCCGTGCGCTGGCACAGCACAAGGATGCCGCGGGTCTCATGGGAGTGAACAGCAAACGCACCGGCTCCTACGTGTACGGCATCTACGTCGGCATCTCGGCCATGACCGGCGTGCTTTTGGGCTGCATCCTCTCCATCGGCGCCCAGATGGGCAACGAGTACACCATCTTCGCCTTCTTCGTGGTCGTGCTCGCGGGCATGGGCTACCTGGCCGGCGTGCCCTGGGCGGCGCTCCTGCTGGGCCTGGTGCAGTCGATCTTCATGATCTACTTCAACCCGAGCCACACCCTGCTCGCCGTCTTCGCCATCCTCTACATCATCCTGCTGATTTCCCCGCGCGGGCTGTTCGGCAAGGGGGTCTGACATGAAAAACCGTGGCGCAACCATACTGGCCATTATCGGCGCGGCCCTTTTGATCCTGCCTCTCGTGATGCACGACACCTTCGTGCTGCGTGTCCTCACCGAGGGGATCATGTGGATCGGGCTCGCCATCGCCTTCGACGTCATCGCCGGCTACACCGGCTACCTGAACTTCGGTCACGGCGCCTTCTTCGGCATCGGCGCCTACACCATCGGCATCCTGATGATGCAGGCGAACCTCCCCTTCTGGGCGGCGCTCCCGCTGGGCGGGGTAGCCGCCGGCATCACCGCGCTCATCGCGGGTATCCCGACGCTCCGGCTCAAAGGCGCCTACTTCGCCATCGCCACCTGGGCGCTCTCCCGCGCCATCCAGCAGCTAGCCCTTAACGTCGAGTTCACCGGCGGACCGGACGGCATGAGGCTCGAGGCCTTCCTGAACCCGCAGTTCTTCTACTACCTGATGCTGATCACCGTGGGCGTCATCTTTGCCACCCTCTGGTATCTCCTGGAGCGCGCCCCGTTTGGCCTGAAGCTTAAAGCGATCCGCGAGGACGAGGAAGGGGCCAAGGCCTTGGGGCTCAACCCGACCAAGCTGAAGATGCAGTCCTTCATCCTGTCGGCGCTCCCCACCGGCATCCTGGGCGGCATCTACGCCTACTGGATCACCTTCATCGACCCCTCCTCCACCCTGGGGGACCTGGTCAGCGACCAGGCGGTGGTCATGGTGGTCTTCGGCGGCATGGGGACCCTGTTCGGACCGGCACTGGGCGCCATCTTGATCTTCGCCTTCAAGACGCTCTTCTGGGCCTACCTGTCCGACTTCCAGCTCCTCTACCTCATCATCCTGGGCGCGCTGATCGCCATCAGCGTCATCTTCATACCCAACGGCCTCTGGGGCACCATGGTCAAGCGCAAGGCGGGTGCCACCAGGCCCGAGCAGAAGGCGGAACCGGCATCGGAACCCGCGGCTCTTTCCGCCGTGGCAGCACCGGAAGAGGGGAATTAATCATGGCTGAACCTATCCTCAAGGTAAACTCGGTAACCAAATGTTTCGGCGGCCTCACCGCCGTGGACGACGTCAGCTTCAGCGTCGAAAAAGGGGAGATCGTCGGCCTGATCGGCCCCAACGGCGCCGGCAAGACCACCCTTTTCAACGTCATTTCCGGCTACTACGCCCCCACCAAGGGGAGCGTGATCTTCCAGGGGAACGACATCTCCGGCAAGCCCCCCTACCACCTGGCGGGCGTCGGCATCGGCCGCACCTTCCAGGTGGTGAAGCCCTTCGCCGGGCTCACCGTGCTGGAAAACGTGACCATCGCCTCCTTCCTGAAGCACCCGAAAAAGGCGGACGCCGAGCGTCACGCCTGGCAGGTGCTGGAGACCACCGGCCTTGCCGACCGCGCCAACGTCTCCGCCGCCGGACTCACCCTGGCGGGGCGTAAGCGCCTTGAGATCAGCAAGGCGCTGGCCCTCGATCCGTCGTTCCTGCTTCTGGACGAGGTCGTCGCCGGCCTCAACCCGACCGAGGCGGACCGCACCGTCGAGCTGATCATGAAGCTCAAGGCGCAGGGTCTCACCATCCTCATCGTCGAGCACATCATGCGCGTCATCATGAACATCTCGGACCGCCTGGTGGTGCTCAATTTCGGCAAGAAGATCGCCGAAGGGACGCCTTCTGAGGTATCCAGCGATCCGCATGTCGTGCAAGCGTACTTTGGAGAGGAAGCGGCATGAATCTACTCGACGTCAACGGCATCTCAGTCAATTACGGAGATATCCAGGCTCTCTGGAACATCTCTTTCTCGGTCGCCAAGGGGCAGCTGGTGGCGCTCATCGGCGCTAACGGCGCGGGCAAGACCACGACCCTCAAGTCGCTGTGCGGCCTGATCCCGACCGCGAGCGGCACCATCCACTACGACGGCAAGCTGGTCACCGGCATGCCGGTGCACAAGGTGGTCGACCTCGGCATCACCCTGGTCCCGGAAGGGCGCCAGCTCTTCCCGAAGATGACCGTGGAGGAGAACCTCCTGGTCGGTGCCTACCTGAAAAGGGCGCACGGGAAAAGGGCCCAGACCCTGAAGCGGATCTACGAGATCTTCCCCCGCCTCGAAGAGCGGCGCACCCAGACCGCCGAGACCCTCTCCGGCGGCGAGCAGCAGATGGTGGCCATCGGCCGCGCCCTGATGCAGGATCCCCAGGTGATCATGTTCGACGAGCCGAGCCTCGGCCTCGCGCCGATCATGGTGCAGGAGGTCTTCAAGGTGATCCAGGAGCTGCACAATCAAGGGCTCACCATCTTCCTCGTCGAGCAGAACGTGCACCAGACCTTGAAGGTCGCCGACTACTGTTACGTAATGGAAAACGGGCGCATCGTAGGCCAGGGTACCGGCAAGGACCTCGAAGCCGACGAGTCCATCCGCGAGGCCTACCTCGGCTTCTAAGTAATCCCTTGTAATAGATGTTCCATTCAGATTTCCCATTCACCCGCGCAGGGGACAGGCTCCGCTGGTGCCTGTCCCCTGTGCCCCTTTTTCCGTTGTCATGACGGGAGGTTTCACATGCAGATCAAGGTAAAGCTCTACGCGTCGCTGCGCAGGCAGAAGTTCGACGAGGCGGACTGGGAGATCACCCCGGACCAGAAGATCGCGTCGATCGTGGAGCAGTTGGGGCTTGCCCGGCAGGACGTGGGCACGGTGCTCGTCAACGGCCTGCACGCGGGCTGGGACGAGACCGTAGCAGAAGGGGACATCGTTTCCCTGCTGCCGCGCATGGGCGGAGGTTAGCCCCGTCATGGGGGACTGGCTCCGCAGGTGCCTGTCCCCTTGCTTTTAGATCGCCGCCCATGCATGCAGCACATGCCCCAAAAGCTCCCCCCTTTGCAAAAGGGGGGACGGGGGGGATTTGCCTCTCCCCAACCAAAAGCAAATCCCCCTAAATCCCCCTTTGCTAAAGGGGGACTTTCGATCGCCACCTAAAGAGCAGGGGGACCGGCACCTAGCGGAGCCAGTCCCCGCGATTCCATCAACTTTTGCGGAGCAACGATATGAGCGAAAAAAACATCAGCACCAACCCGGCGAGCGTTGTCTACAAGCGCTGCACCGTCGACCTTGCCAGCGGCACAACCACCTTCGCCCAGGTCCCCTGCAAAAACCTCGAGGACGTGCTGGGCGGCTTCGGCCGGAGCTTCCAGGTCCTCGCCGAGCGCGACATCGTCGAGGCCTACTGCCCGGAGAACCCGGTGATCCTGAACACCGGCCTCTTGACCGGCACCAGCATCATGACCGGCATGCGCAGCTACTTCTCCGGCTACAGCCCCTTGAAGAAATCCGGCACCGGACGCCCCGGCGCCATGTGGTCCACCGGCAGCGGCAACTTCGGCAACAAGTTCAAGTGGACCGGCCTGGACGAGGTCATCTTCGAGAACCGCTCCGACAAGCCGGTCTACGCCCTGTTGAAGGAAGGCGCCAACGGCCCCGAGGTCGAGCTGAAGCCCGCCGACCACCTGATCGGACTCACCGGCCACGCCAAGATCATGGCGCTGTACCAGGAGTACCCGGAGGCCCACTTCGCCGCCATCGGCCCCGCCGGCGAGAACTGGGAAAACAACTACATGGGCGCCGTGGTGATGAGCACCGACAATGAGCTCAAATCGGGCGAGCCCAAGAGCCGCTTCGCCGGCCGCGGCGGCATGGGTAGCCTGATGGGGTACAAGAACCTCCTGGCCGTCGTGGCGCTGAGCTCCGACAAGCTGCAAAAGATCACCCCCGAGATCCGCGACGTGAACCGCGACATCCTGAAAAGCGGCGGCAGCGCACGCTTCCAGCCGGCGAGCCAGGGTGGCGGCGGCGGCACCTGGGCCAACATCGAGGTGCTCCAGGTCTTCCACGCGGTCCCGCTCAACAACTTCCGCCCCAAGGGGAACACCGACGTGGAACGGCTGTTCCGCGACGAGGTGGAGAAGGAATTCGACATCGCCACCGAGGCCTGCCACCGCTGCGGTATCCGATGCCATAACAACCTCTTCTACAAGAACGAGGACGGCAGCCGCGGCAAGCTGGCCGCGAAATTCGACTTCGAGCCGCTGATCCTGTTCGGCTCCAACCTCGGCGTGCACGAGCCGGCCAAGGTCTGCGACCTGATCCACCGCTGCGACCTCCTCGGCATGGACGCCATTTCCCTCGGGACCACCATTTCCTACGTGCTCGACTACAACGAGCGCCACCCGGACAAGCCGCTCTTCAACGGCGCGACCTTCGGCGACTACGACAAGATCACCGAGCTGATCGAGGACGCCGGCCGCGGCAAGCTCCCCGGCATCGCCCGCGGCGTGAAGCGCCTCTCCGAGGAGACCGGAGAGACCGCCTACGCCATGCACGTGAAGGGTCTGGAGCTCCCGGCTTACCTCCCGGACACCAACCCCGGCTACATGTTCGCCATCGCCGGCGGCCACATGTCCATGGGCACCCACATGATGCTGGCCAAGGAAGGTAAGCACTCCCTCGATGAGTGGACCCAGGCCATCACCACCGGGGGGCTGCTGCAGGTCGGCTACGACATGATCGGCCTGTGCAAGTTCGTGGGCGTCGGCATCGGGCACGACATCATCGTGCGCGCCCTGAAGGAAGCCGCAGGCATCGAGATCGCCTCGGAGGATATCCTTGCCGCCGTGCGCCGGGCCTACCTGCGCGGCCTCGCGCTGGAGCTGCGCCAAGGGTTCCACGAGGAGAAGGAGTACACCCTCCCCTCGCAGGTCATGGACGACCCGAACCCGGAGGTAACCCTGCCGAAGTTCATCACCAACGAGTTCCTGGGCGAGCTGCGTCAGCGCGTCTGGAGCGTGTTCAAGCCGGAAATGGAAGGACTGCTGCCGGTCCGGGGGGAGTGACATGTGCGCCGCCGAGACGAATGTGCTCGCCGCAGTTGACCGCCTGATCGGGGCCAACGAGGGGTGCACCAGGGACAACCTCGCCTGGCTCCAGGGCCAGATGGACTCCTACTTCTTCATCACCATGCAGGAGGAAGCCGAGGCGGTGCACGCGCTGGCGGTGGGCTTGAGGACACTGGCCCACAACCAGAAGCTCACCGTGGCGGACCGGGCCAAGACGCTGATCCTCGCCCGCCTGAACCAGCCCGGGTCGCTGTACGACACCCTGCGCACCCTGCAGGAGCGCGACATCTCCTACGCCGAGTTCACCCACTCCAGCGGCCAGGTGCCTGGGCTTGAGCAGGGGCTCGAGGTGCAGCGTTTCGACTTCGACCGCAAGGAGCACGGTGAGATCGCCAACGCGCCAGCCGTCGTGATCCCCCCCGCCATCAGGGAAGGGATCGCCCAGGCGCTGCAAAGCCGGTATCCACTGTTCGACATGAACCAGCTCGATCCGCTGCTGCGGCTACTCTGGCTCAACAACGAACAGTACGTGCGCATCTCCCCCCCGAACCGGGTGGCCCAGATCCTCTGGGTCTTCCAGGAAGGAAACCGCCAGGGGGGGATCTTCCTCGACGTGGAGCAGCCCGAGGACCAGGGCCCTAACGCGGAGACACGCGTCCTCTTCGCCGTGGGCAACCCGCCCCAGAACGACTTCCTGCTGCAGACCATGGAGGTATTCAACCGGCTCGACTTCGGTGTGAAGCGCGCCTACTGCCTGACCATCTCCAACGGCGTGCACCCTTACTTCCTGGGAACCTTCTACGTCAGGAAGCGCGGCGACGCGGCACTCCTCTCCAAGGGGAGCGAACTCTTCGACCGGCTGCAGATGGAACTCTACAATACCCAGATCCTCTCCACCGCCTCCATGGCCTACCGCAGGTTCGTCACCACGCAGGTGATGACCGGCGAGGAGGCGAGCCTCGTCAACGCCTTCATCGCCTTCTGCCACACCAACCTGGCCCATCACCACCCCGACCCCTTCAGCCACGAGGAGGTTAGGCTCGCGTTCCACTCCCACCCGGACATCGCCCTGCAGCTCACCAAGCTGTTCCGGACCCGGTTCCAGCCGGGGATCTCCCTGCGTGAGGAGTTTTACAAGAAGACCCTGGAGGAGACGGTCCGTTTCATCGAGTCCTACAACACGGGCCACCGCTACATCGACGACCTGCGCCGCTCCATCTTCCGCTGCGCCATCGCCTTCATCCGCAACACGCTGAAGACCAACTTCTACGTGCGTGAGAAGCACGCGCTCGCCTTCCGGCTCGACCCGGCCTACCTGGCCGAACTCGCGCCCGAGTTCACGGCCGACCTGCCGCCGGAGATTCCCTTCAGGATCACCTTCTTCTTCGGACGCTACGGCTGCGGCTACCACATTGGCTTCTCCGACATCGCCCGCGGCGGCTGGCGCACCATCATCACCAAAAACCGCGATGACTACGTCACCTCGGCGAGCACCCTCTTCCGCGAGGTCTACGTGCTGGCCCACACCCAGCACCTGAAGAACAAGGACATCTACGAGGGCGGCTCCAAGATGGTGGTGGTGCTCGACGCCGCGCGCCTGGAGGCCCACGACCTCTCCACGCAGCGCCTGTACAAGCTGCAGTTCGGCTTCATCAACGCCTTCCTCGACATCTTCGTCACCGACGGCGGCCGGGCCCGCGACCCGCGCGTGGTGGACTACTATGGCGAGGACGAACCGATCGAGATCGGTCCCGACGAGAACATGCACGACGTGATGATCGAGATGATCGCGCGCCAGTCGCTGAAACGGGGCTACCTGCTCGGCATCGGCCTCATCTCCAGCAAGCGGGTGGGGATCAACCACAAGGAGTACGGCGTCACCTCCACCGGCGTGATGCAGTTCGCCGAGACCACCATGCGCGAACTCGGCGTCGACATCCGACGCGACCGCTTCAGCGTGAAACTGACCGGCGGCCCGAGCGGCGACGTCGCCGGCAACGCCCTGCGCATCATGCTGGAGCGCTCCCCGCAGGCCTGCATCAAGCTGATCCTGGACGGCAGCGGCGCCATCTTCGACCCGGAAGGGATGGACCACGAGGAGCTCGCCCGCATCGTCCTGAAGGAGGACCTGGACGCCTTCAACCCCGCGCGCCTGCACCCGGGCGGCTTCATCCTGTACCGCAACCAGCGCCGCACCGACGGTCTGCGCGAACTCTTCAAGCGCGCCGTGAGCACCGGCCTCGGCGTCGAGGAGCAGTGGGTCACCACGGACCAGTTCCACCGCGAATTCGGCAACCTCCTCTTCTCCGTCCCCACCGATCTCTTCATCCCGGCCGGCGGGCGCCCGGAGACCATCGACGGCGAGAACTGGGCCCGCTTCTTCCGCGAAGACGGCACACCCACCACCCGCGCCATCGTGGAGGGGGCCAACTCCTTCATTACGCCGGAAGCGAGGACCCAGATGCAGCGCCGCGGCATCGTCATCATGCGCGACGCCTCCGCCAACAAGTGCGGCGTGATCTCCTCGTCCTACGAGATCATCGCCAATCTGATGCTCTCCGAGGAAGAGTTCCTGCAGCATAAGGAACGCTACGTGGCCGACGTGCTGCAGATCCTGGAGCAGCGGGCCCGCGACGAGGCGCAGCTCATCTTCCGGCGCCACCGGGAGGCGGGGAGCAGCTTCACCTACACCGAGATCTCCGAGGCGATCAGCCACGAGATCAACGGGCATTACGCCCGGCTCTTCTCCTTCTTCCAGAGAAATCCGGAACTGTGCGACGAGCAGACCTTCCAGCAGGCGATCCTGGCGCACCTCCCCGCCATGCTGCGCGAGCCCGAGTACCGGACCCGGCTGGACCGCCTGCCCGCCAAGTGCCGCTACGCGATACTGGCCGCCGAGATTGCCTCGTCGCTGGTCTACCGCGGCGACCAGGAGGCGGACTTCAAGGAGATGATCAAGGGACACCTCTTGCGCAATTTCGCCGCCTTGGACAAGGCTTTACCGACGACATCTCAACTACCAGCAACCGAGCAAGTCACCCGCGTTTATCAAGGAGGCGCAACCTGATGGAGCTGAAACAGATTCTTGTCTTCATGGATGACCCGAACCATTCCGCCGACCGGCTCGACCTTGCCCTCAACCTCGCCAAGCGGCACCGCGCCGGGGTGATCGGGCTCAAGGTGCAACCGCACCACCTGATCCCGCTGCGCCGGGGTCTCGACCAGGACACCACCGAGGAGCTGGCGCGGCTTTTCAACGAAAAAACCGCTGCCGCTGACATCAAGGGCGAATGGATCAACGCCGATGCCAGGGTGCTTGGGGGCGTGGTCGAGACGATCAACCATTACGCAACCTTCGCCGACCTGGTGGTCGTAGGCCAGAGCGAGCACGGCTCCTCCGAGCGCCGCGCCACTGATTTCCTTCCCGAAAAGGTGGTCTTCGGCTCCGGCAAACCGGTGCTGATCGTCCCCTACACCGGCAAGTACAGCAGCGCCGGCGACAAGGTCCTGGTCGCGTGGAAGACGGGTAGAGAATCCTCCCGCGCGCTCACCGACGCCGTTCCCTTCCTGAAGGCCGCCGCGTCCACCCACATCTTCGAGGTGAACCCGAGCCAGGGCGAGGAGGCGGACCTTAAGAGCCTGGGCCGCTACCTTGACGCGCACGGCGTCAAAGCCGAGGTCGAGACGAGCCTGATCACGGAGTTGCACATTGGTGACGTGCTGTTGAACCGCGTATCCGACGAGGGGAGCGATCTCCTGGTGATGGGTGCCTACGCCGACCTGCACTTCGGCAACTACGTGCTCGGCGATGTGGCAAAACACGTGCTGCGCCACATGACCATCCCGGTCCTCATGTCGCACTGATGGAAAAGATCGTATTTCTGGATCGCGGCGGCATCTCGGTGCCGCTGCGCACACCGTCTTTTACGCACGAATGGCAGGAGTACCCGGACACGCGCCCCGACGAGGTGGTGGCGCGTCTGGCTGATGCCACCATCGCCATCACGGACCAAGTTGCCATCACGGCGGAACACCTGGCCCAACTCCCCAAGCTGCGCTTTATCGCTGTCGCAGCCACCGGCGTGAACCACATCGACCTGGACGCCTGCCGTTACCAGGGGGTGACGGTGGCCAACGCGCGCAACTGGTCGGTGAGCGTTCCGGAGCACGTTTTCTCGCTGATCCTGGCCCTACGTCGCAACCTGATCGCCTATCACGAGGTGATCCAGGGGGGCGCCTGGCAGCGTTCGGAAGGATACCTGGTGCAGGTGGAGCCGATGCCGCGCTCTCTTGCCGGCGCAACCCTTGGCATCATCGGCGCCGGTGCACTGGGGAGTGCCGTGGCAGCTTTGGGGAAGGCTTTCGGCATGGAAGTGCTGCTCGCCGAGAGAAAGGAGGCGACGGAGTTACGCCCCGAGCGGACCGCGTTCGAGGAGGTCCTGGCGCAAAGCGACGTGCTGGTGCTCTTGTGCCCGCTCACCGAGGAGAGCCAGGGCATGATCGGGGCCGCGGAACTGAAGCTGATGCCGCACCACGCCATTCTGGTCAATTGCGGCCGTGGCGGCCTGCTCGACGAGGCGGCACTGGCGCAGGCCCTGAAAGATGGTGTCATCGCGGGAGCGGGGCTGGACGTCCTGACCCAGGAACCGCCGCGGGACGGATCGCCCTTACTGGATCTGAAACAGCCCAACCTGATCGTCACCCCGCACGTCGCCTGGATCAGCGACCGGTCGCTGGCCACCCTGGCCGAGCAGGTGATTGGGAACGTGGAAGGATTCGTCCTCGGCCACCCGCGCAACCTGGTGGTCTGAAACAAAAAAAGCCGGGCATCCCCTTGGGGAGCCCGGCTTCGTTGTTCTGATGTTTTTCCTGTTTATTCGCCGTAGACGTGCAGCTTGTACTCGCCGAAGAGCCCCAGGATGTTCTTGCCTTCCCAATCCACAGCCGAGACCTTGCTGACGCCGCCGTTTTTCTTGGCGGTCTCGATGCTGCAGTCGCCGGTGGCAACCAGCCCCAGCACGCTCCGGCACTCGGCCACGCCGTGCTTTCTCTCGCCGCCGTTCGCGGTAGCCGCGATCGGAAGCTTCAATTCGGTGTAGAGGGCGCCCATCGGAAAGGGCGAGGCACAACCGGACATGATCCCAAAACCAGCCAACAGACCTGCATAAAGAATCTTCTTCACAGCTTCCTCCTCATAACAAAATTTTCCATCTCACGTTCCCGAAGCCACCGCCACGCCGGCTTGTGCAGACGCATAGCAATGATCTCAAGATGTTAACGGTAGCGACCATAGCACGTGGGGGTGATATATTCAAGTTTTTGCAGATGTTTTTTCGATTTGGCTGAGGGAGAGGCACAGCCAAGTAGTGATCAGTGCGGCGTCGCGCACTGGGCAAAGGAGGCGCTACGGTTCGGTTTTTATCAATTTGACTAATATTTGGAAGCTGTATAACATCTGGCATGGAGAAGCGCACGCCACATTACCCGCTGTCACTCATTCAGGCCATGGTGGCTGATCCGCAGAGCCGCCCTTTCACGATAACCGCCTTGCGTGGGGGCTTGGCTCTCGGGCTTGCAGAAAATGAGATGCGGCAAGTCGTGTGCACTTTGAAAAGACGCGATTTCTACAAGTCAATGACAACACTTGCTGACCCCAGGCAATGGCAGGATGTTTACCATGGTGTAACCGCTTCAGGTGTTGTCGTATATATCAAGGTGACCTGGCATCAGGGACACCCGCCCGTGATCCAGTTCAAGAAGAAATGAGAGGTCGATATGAAGTGCCCAGCGTGTGGCAACGAGATGGTGACGGAAGTCCGTGAAGAAACCCTCAGCTACGGTGGAGAATTAATGACCTTGACCGGAATGCAGGGCCAGTTCTGCACCGCCTGCGGCGAGGGGATCTGGGACGACCAAAGCTACCGGCGCTATACCGAAGCACAGGACACGTTGCTGCGCACGGTCAAAGATGACGTCAGCTCAGATATCAGGCGCATTAGGAAGGAGTTGAAGTTGACCCAATCCGAGTTGGCTGAAGCGTTCGGCATAGGCAAAGTGGCCTTTTCCCGTTACGAACGAGGCGAGACCCGCCCCCCCGCTCCGGTAGTGAAACTGCTGAAACTGATCGAAAAGCACCCCGAACTGCTCAAGGAAATGCAGGAGTTGCCATTGCAGGGTCGCTTCTCTAGGGATCTACTCCCTCGCCCGCAACGCAGGAAAGCAGTCTCAGTCCCGTGAAGCTGAAGATCCACTGCTTTAACTATTCACCATCCCCATCTGCACGTACTTCTTCACCGTCCGGCGGTCGAGTTGGGTGCGGCGGGCAACTTCTTCGTAGGTGCCGTGGGTGTCGTAGAGCAGGCCGCAGTAGGCGGTTAACACTTCCTCGGCGTTAAGTGCCCCGTCCCTGAGGCTCGCCGCCAGCCGCCCGACCGCATCCGCATCCACCTTCCCCTTTTCCCGCTGCACGCCCTGGTAGCGACCGGTGAGGATGATCCTCTTAACGGCCTGCTCCAACTCCCTCACGTTGCCGGGCCAGTCGTAGTCCCGCCCCAGGTCACGCTTCAACACCTTTTGCACCAGTTGCCGCTCGCGCGCGGAAACCGGCTGTCCCGCAATGCGGCGCAGGATGGCGTCCAGGAGGTGCTCCAACTCTTCGGGCTCTTCCTTAAGGCGCTCGCGCAGCGGCGGGATGGTGACCACGTCGGAGCAGAGCCGGTAGTAGAGGTCGTCGCGGAACTTGCCATTGAGGAGCATCTCGTCCAGCGGCCGGTTGGTGGCGGCGACGATGCGGCCGCTGAAGCGCTTTGGTTCGTGGCTCCCGACCGGGAAGAAGACCCGTTCCTGCAGCACCTGCAAGAGCTTGATCTGCACCGGGATGCTCACGTCGCCGATCTCGTCCAGGAATATGACGCCGTGCGGCGCACAGCGGCTGAAAAGGCCCTCGTGGTTCTCCACGGCGCCGGTGAAGGAGCCCTTCTTGTGCCCGAACAGCTCGGATTCGAGTACCCCCTCGGAATATTGGGACAGGTTGATGGCCACGAAGTTGCGGGTGAAGCTCTCAGTAAAGCCGTTTCTGGCAGGATCGTAGGGGATGAAGCCGGAACGCCCGATGGCGGCCGCCGCGGCCCCCTTGCCGGTCCCGGTCTCCCCGAGAAGGAGGATGGAAAACTCCTCCATGCGGTTCCACAACCCCGCCTCGAACCAACGGACGTCGTGGGTAAAGACGCAGTCCCAGAGGTGCCGGCGTAGCGTCTTCATGGAGGGGGAACTGCCCACCAGCCCGTTCCTGATGAAGTAGAAGGCGCGGCGCAACTGGTAGAAAACAGCGAAGGTCCGCTCCGCCTCCTCCGCGGTGAGGCCGAAACCGGCGAGGTCCTCCAGCGCCTGCCGGGCGAAGCTGACGCGGCAGGGCTTGTCTCCCTGTTGCAACTGCTCCTGGATGAGCCGGTCGAAGTGGCCGACGTAGCTATGGAATACGTGGAACAAGCAGAACCTGCGCAACACCTCGCGCCGATTGCCACCTTGCCCCTGCAGGTCCGCCAGCCCGCGGCGGCGCAGGCTCTCCACCTGCGTTGCGACCCGGCTCAGCACCGAGTCGAGGATCTCTTCGGACGACGAGCCGCGCGGCGCGCCTCCGATGGCGAAGTCCAGATCATCCCGGGTCTCACCGAAAGGATTGGCAAAGGCGGCGCGTGCAACTGTCTCCAGGAAAGCCCACTCTTGATCAGTCATTTTAATTGAAGTCATACATAAGATGTATTATGCATGTACATAAAATGTCAAGCTACGTTTCAAGTCAACACCACCCCCCTACTGTAACCTGCACATAAACGTGATGTTACACCTGCACTCTCCGCTGATTCAGGATTGGCATAGTATCTGTAGTAGCAAAGGCATCCGACTCAGAGGAGACCGACATGGACGCTACCAAAGCAAAAAGCATCATCGACATTCACTGTCACACCGCCGGCATCGGCGCGGGAAACAGCGGCTGCTTCATTTCCCCCGCCATGCGCAGGAGCTGGAGATACAGGGTGTTCCTGAAAGCCTTCGGGGTGACGGAACAGGAACTGCTCAGTGAAGGGGACGGTCTGGTGATGCGCCGCACCGCCGAGACCCTCGCCGTTTCAGAGCGTGTGACCGCGGCGGTCATCCTGGCCATGGACGGCGCGGTGGACGAAAAGGGGGAGTTGGACCGCTCGCAGACCGAGATGTTCATCCCCAACGAGTTCGTGGCGGCGGAGACGGCGAAGTACCCGAACCTCCTCTTCGGCGCCAGCATCAATCCCCTGCGCCGCGACGCGCTGGACCGCCTGGAATGGGCGGCGGCGAACGGCGCGGTGCTGGTGAAGTGGCTCCCCTCGATCCAGCACTTCGACCCCGCCGACCGGCGCCTGGTACCGTTCTACCAGAAACTGCGGGAGCTGGGGTTGCCTCTGCTGACCCACACCGGCTCGGAAAAGTCCTTCACCGCGACCCGCAACGAGTTGGCCGACCCGGAGCGCCTGCGGCTGCCACTCAGCCTCGGGGTGAACGTGATCGCGGCGCACGCGGCCAGTAACGGCCGCAACCAGGGGGAGAGCAACCACCGCCGCTTTTTAAGGCTCTGCGGCGAATACCAAAACCTTTACGCGGACATCTCCGCGCTGACCCAGTTGAACCGGCTGACGCACCTCAGGCGCCTGCTCAAGCACCCGGAACTGTTCGGCCGGCTCCTGTACGGTACCGACATGCCCATCCCCAACACGGCGGCAGTCACGCCCCTCGGATTCCCAAACCGGCTCTCGCCGCGGCGCATGCTGCAAATCGCCAGCATCCCCAACCCGTGGGACCAGGACGTCGCCCTCAAGGAGGCGCTCGGGGTCCCGGAGCAGATCTTCTTCAACGCCAATTCCATCATCAGGCTTTAGGCCGTCAGGAGCACCGCAATGAGCACCGACACCACTTCATCTAAATCATTCGCCTGGCTGAACACCACTCAGTTTCTCGGGGCGCTGAACGACAACATCCTGAAGCTGGTGATTATCTTCTTCCTGATCGGCAGCCACGGGCGCGTCCACGCCGGAGCCGTCACCGCCACGGTTGGCGCCGCTTTCGTGCTCCCCTTCCTGCTCTTCTCGGCGCCAGCCGGTTGCTTGGCCGACCGTCTCCCCAAAGCCAAGCTGATCGTGAATGTGAAGCTGGTCGAAGTCGTAGTGACGCTCCTGGCGGTCGTCGCCTTCGCCCTGCACCTGGAGCAGGCCCTGTACCTGGTCATCTTCCTGATGGCCGCCCATAGCGCCTTCTTCGCCCCCGCCAAGTACAGCATCCTCCCCGAACTGGTGGCCAAGGAAGAGCTGTCCCGGGTCAACGGGGCGATGGAATCCTGCACCTTCATGGCCATCATCGTCGGCACCGGCCTCGCTTCCGGACTGGCTCAACTGGTCGAGGGACGCTTCTGGCTGGCGGCGCTTTTCTGCCTCGCCATCGCCGTGGCCGGCCTCTGCTCGGCGCGCCTTATCGGCAAGAGCGAGTGCTGCGACGCCAATCACCCGGTGGCGCTGCTCCCCACCGAGATCCTGCGTACCATCAAGGGCGTGAGCCGCGACCGCCACCTCATGCTGGCCATCATCGGGCTCGCCTGGTTCATGTTCATCGGCGCCTTCGCGCAGCTGAATCTCATCGGTTACGGCATGGAGCGGCTGGGGCTCTCCGAAACCCACAGCGGCTACCTCTTCCTGGCCGCCGCACTCGGCATTGGGTTGGGCTCGCTCCTTGCCGCAAAACTCTCCGGCCGCGACGTCGAATTCGGCATCGTGCCGCTGGGCGCCGCCGGTCTCACCCTTTCGCCCTGGCTGCTGCACGTACTGCCGGCAAGCCTCCCCGTCAGCCTCGCCGTAATCGTCTGCTTCGGTATCTCCGCCGGCGTTTTCAGCCTGCCGCTGCAGACCTTCATCCAACTGCGCGCCGATGCCTCCATGCGCGGCGAGGTGTTGGCCGCCTCCACCTTCATCAACTGGATCGGCATCCTGTTCGCCTCGGGCCTCACCTGGCTCTTCAGCGGCCCGATGGGACTCTCCGCCGCCCAAGGCTTCAGCATCATCGGTGCGCTCACCCTGGCCCTCACCATCCTTTCCTTTCGGATCCTGCCGGACTTCCTGCTCCGCTTCGTCGCGCTGGTCACCATGCGCATCTTCTACCGCCTGCGCATCATCGGCCGTGACAACCTCCCCGTCGAGGGACCGGCGCTCTTGATCCCGAACCACGTCACCTGGGCCGACGCGCTGCTCCTTACCGCTACCTGCCAGCGCCGCATCCGCTTCGTCATGGAGCGCAGCATCTACAACACCCCGGTCCTGCGCAGCCTGTTCCGGCTCATGGGGGTGATCCCGGTTTCCTCGGCAGACGGCAAACGCGAGATGCTGGAATTCATCAAAAGCGCCCGCGCCGCTCTCGACGAGGGGTACATGGTCTGCATCTTCGCCGAAGGTGCCCTGACCCGAAACGGCATGATGGGCGAGTTCCGCGGCGGCTTCGAGCGCATCGTGAAGGGTACCGACTACCCGATCATCCCGGTCTACATCGGCGGTGCCTGGGGGAGCATCCTCTCCTACGCCCACGGCAAGCTCCTCTCCCGGCTCCCGGCCTTCTCCCCGTACCCGGTGACCATCCTGTTCGGCACCCCGATGCTAGCCGCCAGCCCCGCCGCCGAGGTGCGCCAGAAGGTGGCCGAGCTTTCCTGCGACTACTTCGCCTCGCGCAAGGAACAGCGCAGGCCGCTACCGGAGTACTTCATCCGCACCGCGCGCCAGCACTGGAAACGCCGCGCCGTCGCCGACACCTCCGGCAAGAACCTGAACTACGGCCGCACCCTGATCGGGGCCGTGGCGCTCGCGGACAAACTGGAGGGGCTGATCGGCACGGAGGAGCACGTGGGGCTCCTGCTGCCCGCTTCCACCGGCGGGGTGTTGGCCAACCTGGCGCTCTCCATGCTGGGGCGGGTCACCGTCAACCTCAACTTCACCGCATCGGAGGCGTCGCTCCGTTCCGCGATCGACCAATGCGGCATCCGCACCGTGATCACCTCGCGCGCCTTCCTGGAAAAGGTCCCTACCCTGCCGCGCCTGGAAGGGATGGTGTGCCTCGAGGACGTCGCCCCGACCATCTCCGGCTTGGACAAGCTCGCCGCCCTGTTCAAGGCACGCCTCTACCCGGTATCGCTGCTGCTCCGCGGCAACGGCTTCCACGCCGACAAGAGCGCCACGGTCATCTTCTCCTCAGGGAGCACCGGTGAGCCTAAGGGGGTGATGCTGAGCCACCACAACATCATGTCCAACATTGAGGCGCTGCGCATGGTGTTCCGGGTCGACCTGAACGACAACATCTGCTCCGCCCTCCCCTTCTTCCACTCGCTCGGCTTCACCGCGACGCTCTGGTTCCCGCTCACCAGCGGCTTCTCGAGCGCGTACCACCCGAATCCGCTGGAGGGGGAGAAGATCGCCCAGGTGGTGCGTGAGCACAAGTCCACCCTGCTCCTGGCGACGCCGACCTTTCTCCTCTCCTACCTGCGCCGCGCCAAGCGCGACGACTTCGCCTCGCTGCGCCTGGTGATCACCGGTGCAGAGAAACTGAAAAGCAAGGTGGCTGACTCCTTCGAGGAGAAGTTCGGGGTGCGGCCGATGGAGGGGTACGGCGCAACCGAACTGTCGCCGGTCATTTCCCTAAGCCTTCCGGATGTGGAGATCGATGGCGTGCGGCAGCAAGGCGCCAAGGAAGGGAGCGTGGGGCATCCGATCCCCGGCGTCGCCATCCGCGTGGTCGATACGGAGAGCGGCGCCATCCTGAAACCGGGGCAGACCGGGATGATCGAGGTGAAAGGGCCCAACGTGATGGTGGGTTACCTGGGGAACGAAGAGCAGACCGCGGCGGTGGTGCGGGATGGATGGTACGCGACCGGCGACCTCGGCATTATGGACGACGACGGATTCATCAGGATCACCGACCGCATCTCGCGCTTCAGCAAGATCGGCGGCGAGATGGTGCCGCACGGCGCGGTGGAAGACGAACTGCATGGCCGGCTCGGGCAGACCGGAGTTCTGGCGGTGACTGCGGTGCCGGACGAAAAAAAGGGGGAGCGGCTGGTGGTCATCTACACCCGCGGCACAACGGACGCGGCCACCCTGGCCCGGCTCATCTCGGAAAGCGAACTCCCCAACCTCTGGAAGCCAGGGCGCGACGGGTACATCGAGGTGGAAAGCCTCCCCATCCTCGGCACCGGCAAGCTGGACCTGAAGGGGCTCAAGGAGCTGGCGCTCGCCGCAACAAATTAGTTGTCAGGGCAGCCATGTACCGGTATCTTTTGGCCCGTTGCCACAAGCAATGACCAAGCGTCCCCGTCCCATCCCCTCTCCCTCCGGGAGAGGGTGGCCGAAGGCCGGGTGAGGGAAGGCACTCAGTTATTGCAACGCCCTCACCCCGCCCCTCTCCCGGAGGGAGAGGGAGGTTTACTGGAGGATTCAATGAAACTGCGGCTCTACATCCTGCTCTCGCTCCTCGTCACCCTTTCCTGCGCGATCCCCGTCCAGGCCTCTGATTCGCTCAAGGACCTGGCCCGAAAGGGGCTTTGCAGCGAAGGGGAGTCCAATAAGCCTTGCACCGGACACTTCCTGGCGGCGCACGGCTGCGGCAAGGCGTCGGTCGAACAGGGACTGACCAAAGAACTGATAGAGTTCCGCACCCTGGCGGAAGAGGCGCTTTCGCTTCGGGCTGAAACCATAAAGACCGGCGTGCGCATCAAGCAGGAGATGGATCAGGGCAAGCCGCTCACCGGCGACGATCTCGCCCTCATCAACCAGGGGATCATCCAGCACATGGCGCTGCGCGAGAAACTGCTGGCCCTGGCCCAGGCGCACGAGTGCTGGCTGGATGCCAACGATAAAGACCTCGCCACACTCGGCATCACCCCAGAGAACCGTTTGAAAGGAATTATGCTCTCCCTCTCGTCCGCCCTGGTCCTCTACGACAACTACCTGCTCGCGGTGTCGTTGTTCGAGGGTGACAGCAAGCTGCGCCGCATCCTCAACGAACGCGACCCCGGCTACGCGGTCAGGAGCGCCGAACTCGCCAAGGTCACCATGAGCTACGACTCCATCTCCAACCGCCAGAGGGTACGCCGGGCCATCAACTTCTACGAGAAGCGGATCAAGAAGGCTCCGTTCTCTTCCGACACCCTCGCCATGGACTACGTGTCGACGCTGATCAGGCAGAGCCCATCCTACGATATGGTGAAGAAGTGGTCGCCATTTTACGTGGTAGGGCGCAAGCTCGGCTTCTTCGGCGCCGTGACCACCGACACCGTGCTCGGGCTGGAGCGGGAAGGGACCAGCCTGTTCAGCATGATCTTCGGTAACGCGGTGGGGCTGGTAGAGACCCGCAAAGGGAAACTCTACGGTAGCGAGGAGGTGCGGGCGGAGGTGCAGAAGACACTGCAGGCGGGCGACATCCTGCTGGAAAAGACGCCGTTCCGCCTCACCGACAAGCTCATCCCCGGCTATTGGGGGCATGCGGCGGTGTGGGCCGGTAGCGAGGCCGAGCTGAAGGAACTCGGCATCTGGGATCACCCCGTGGTGCGCCCCTACCAGGAACAGATCAGAAGTGGCCACCAGGTGGTCGAGGCGTTGCGCTCCGGCGTCGAGATGAACACCGTGCAGCACTTCCTCAACATCGACAGCATCGGCATCCTGCGCAAGAGCGCCGCCACCCGCTCGGAACGCGCCAACATGGTGATCCAGGCGCTGCGGCAGGTGGGCAAGCCGTACGACTTCAACTTCGACGTGGAGTCGAAGGGGCGGGTCTACTGCTCCAAGCTGGTTTACCTGAGCTACAGCGGGGTCGATTGGCCGACCAAGAAGTCGCTGGGGCGCACCACCTTCACGCCTGACGACGTCGCCATCAAGGCGGTCAAGGGGGGATCGCTGCAACTGGTGACCTTCTATCACGAGGGGAGCCGGGTTAGCGGGAACCAGCTGGATACGATGGCGAAGTTGATGGGGGTGGTTGGCGGCAACAGGGCTGCTGTTCAGTAAAAAAAGCGGTTACGCAAAAAACACAGAGTATCCGCAAAGCACACGAAGAAATCTTTGAGAGGAAAGACGAAAAGCCGTCCCCTTATTCGATTTTCTTCGCGTCCTTCGCGCGTGCTTGGAGTTCTTTGCGTAACCGCTTCAGGGCGAAAAGGGGACTGGCACCTGCGGAGCCAGTCCCCTTTTTGCTGCGCGTGCCCCCGCGTCCCCCCCTTTGCGAAGGGGGACAGAGGGGATTTGCCTTACTAAACCCGGTGGATCAGCGCGCCCCGGTGCTGAACGGTTCGGGCGTACTGGACGGCGGGCTTGCCGAAGGCCATGCAGTATCCCAAGGTGTGATCCTCCGGGATCCCCAGCGTTGCCTGCGCTTCCGGCACCAGATCGGCAAGGGCGATCCTGGCCAACCCATCCCACACGGTCCCGACGCCATTGGCCTGGGCAAAGAGCTCGAAGTAGCTGAGTGCGATGACGCAGTCCTGCATAGGACAGACGGACTTGCTGGACACCGAAGCCACCAGCAGGTGCGGCGCACCACGGAAAAGCACATCCACTCCCTGCTCCTCCCACAGCTTCACGAAGTCCGCAAAAAAGGCGAGCTGCTCGGGGAGCGCGTTATCCCGCACCAGGCGCTTGATGCCGGCCAGCAGTTCGTCCCGAAAGGCCGCCAGCTTGTCGCGATCGTCGACGACGGTGAAACGGACCTGCCGGGTGTTGACGCCGGTCGGCGCGTGCCACGCCACCTCGAGGAGCCGCTGCATCAGTTCCGGCTCCAGGTTCTCCGGCTTGTAACGCCGCACCGAGCGCCGCCCCTTGATCAGGGTCTCCAGTCGCGCCGGGTCGGGGCGCCAGTCGCCGGTCAGCGGCGTACTCTCGGCCGGGTCGAGACCGAGGATGGAAACGGCGCCGGTCGGGCAAACCGTGAAACAGTGCTGGCAACGGTAGCAGCCGGCTTCCTTCTCCGCTGTGATCAAAGGGAACCCGTCCGCCGTATCGATGACATGGGGGGGGCAGTCGGCGACGCAGAGCCCGCACCGGGTACATTTGTCCTTGGCAATTTTGAAATCCAGCATGTCCTCTCCTTGCAGAACCTAAGACCACTAAGTCAAAAGCTGTTACGCAAAGCACGTGAAGAATGCGCAAAGAACGGAAAGTAAACTTCTGGGGCTTTTTGTTTTCCCCCAAAAACGTCTTTCTTCGCGTCCTTCGCGGATACCCGGCGTTCTTTGCGTAACAGCTTCCAGGTTCTTGTTTTCCGGTTTACCTTATGAAATTGGTCATGACCTTGGCTTCCTGTTCCGGCTCCGGCACGACGCCCTTGCCGTTTTCCAAAAGCCTCATCAGCCAGACGATCTTCTTGCCCAGAACGCGCATGATCTGCACCCCTTCCTCGTCCTGCAGCGCCTCGCCCGGCACCCGGCCGTGAATGACGTTCCAGTAGTTGGAGGTGGGGACCAGCATCTCCGAGTAGTTCAGGAAGTGGTTCAACTCGTCGAAGGTGGTCACCCCGCCCGAGCGGCGCACTGCCACCACAGCCGCACCGACCTTGTGGCGCAACAAGCCGCCGTTCACGCCGGAGACGAAGAACGCGCGGTCCAAGAAGGACTTCATGGTGCCGCCCACGCCGGAGTAGTGCACCGGGGAGCCGAGGATGATTCCGTCCGCCCCTTTCATCTTCTGGACCCACTCGTTCACTTCGTCGTCCTTGACTGCGCACTGCTCGTTCTGGTTCTTCACACACTGATAACAGGCGACACAGCCGCGAATGGCCTTGTTGCCCACGTGGACGATCTCGACCTCTACACCCTCTTTCTCGAGCTCGGCGGCCGCCACTTTGATGGCGTGGTAGGTGTTCCCTTCCTTGTTGGGGCTGCCATTGAATGCGACGACTTTCATAACTGCTCCTCCCGTTTAGCCGGTATAGATAAACCGGACTCTTTTCTTTTTTTGCCGGATGGGCTATATAGGACCATTAGTTCCCAATCGTCAATAACGAACTTTTTCGAAACGTAGTACCTATAACGAAACACAGTACCTTTTTGGTAACCATTACAAAGGCGGGATGAGTATGCAGCAGAATCAAGCGACAGCGGAGCTTATGACACTAAGGGACAGGGAGTATAAGTGCGGCATCGACGTTACGCTGGCGCTGGTGGGCGGCAAGTGGAAGGCGTCCATCCTCTGGCACCTGGCCCAGGAGACCATGCGCTTCTCCGACCTGCAGCGGCAGTTCTCCGACACCACGAGAAAGATGCTGACCCAGCAGCTGCGTGAGCTGGAAACGGACGGTCTGGTGCACCGAAAGGTCTACCCGCAGGTCCCCCCCAAGGTCGAGTACTCCCTCACTGACCAGGGGAGAACCATCTTCCCGATCTTGGAACTCATGTGCGACTGGGGACGTAACTACGCTCAAGCAGGGAACCAGGCGTAGTGCTCGCTCCTTTCAAAAGGGCTCTCCCTGTAGTGGCACCCTCCCCCTAACCCTAACCCCCTCCCGCAAGGGGAGGGGGGATAGACACCGAACCAGCAAAAATAAAGAGCCCCTCCCGTAATCACGGGAGGGGCTCACTTTTTTCATTCACGCGTCAACGTGGCGTCAGCGGCCCCGACCTTCATCTCTATCGGGTCCGCGTCCCGGACCGCCACCCCGCTCACCACCACCGCCTCTTTCCATCCGGTCCATTCTTTCCGGCATCCGCTCAGGCATACGCTCCTGGCGCTCCATGCGCTGCTCATGCCTTGGTTCGGCGCCCTGCGGCGGACGCTGTTCCATTCGCATCGGTGCCTGGCGCTCGTGCTCCGGCCCACGGTGCATCTGTGCCGGAGGCGCAGTTGCCGGCCCCCTCATTTCGGGACGTTCCTGGCGCTGCATCGCTGCCGGCGGGCGTTGTTCCACCTCTCTCAGGTGCTTGCGCACCACGGTGTTTCTTGGTTCATAGCGGTAGCTTTCCCGGTGCAACCGGCGTTGCTGTTCGAAACTCGGGTAGCTGTCACGCGAGTAGCTGCGCTGGTAGGTCGGCAGAGGCGCCCGCCTCGGGGCACGGCCTCGGTCCCAGCGGTCCCAACCATGTCGGCGCTCTTCCCAACCGCGTCCCCAGTGCTGGCCCCAGCGCGGCGGACGGTCCGGACCCCAGCCACGGAAGTAGGGGGGCGGCTCGCGGTAGTAGCGCACCGGAACGCGCAGGATGTAGAGCGGCACCACGAACGGGTCCACCAGCGACCACGGGCCGTTGTACCAGGAGCTCGCGTACCATGCATCGTTCCAGAAGGCCCAGTACATGCCGTCGTAGAAGAAATAGTTGCCGTAGACATTGGGGGCGTAATAGACAGGATATCCGGGGATCGGTCTCAGATCCGGATAGGCGGGAAGGTTTATCCCTATGCTCACGTTGGGAAGACCGATGCCTATGCCAACGCTGACCGCGGCTGTCGCCGTCGTCGACAGACAGAACAACAACCCCAGTACTATGAAGCCGTAACGCAATTTTCGCATGTCGTCCTCCATCTCTCAGTAGGTGTTGTAGTTAGCTCAAAGGGCGCGTCTTTGTGTGCTGCGCCGCATAACAGCATACCACAAAGTGCCTGATGCAGCCAAAATAGCAGTGCGTGATTCCCCAACAGGGAACCGTCCCTTTGCGAGCGCGCCTTCGTCCTCTTACTGTAGAAGCGAATAATCATTCGCCCTTTTTGCCACACCGGTGCTCTTGCCTGAGGCATTGCCAGGGCGCGGGTGGCTGGGCGAATATTTATTCGCCCCTACGGCGGCCTGGCCAAGACCACATCCCTCAAAAGGAGAAGCCACCCCCTTCGGGGTGGCTTCTCGGTACTGCTTCTGTTACCGCGGGCTGTTAGTGTTCTTCGCTATGCCCGCCGGTCATGCCGGCACTGAAGGTGTGGCAGTTGCTGCAGTCATACCCTTTGCCCTGGACATGCCTGCTGTGGATGTCGTTGGCGTTGGTGAAGGACTTAAGGCTGTGGCAGTTGTCGCACAGGGTGTTGGTCGCCTCCTTGAGCGGATAGCCGGTGCCGTGGCAGGCCGCGCAGTTCTTGCGGTCGCGGTGGTTGCTGTGCAGGCTGGTGAAGCTGGTGTAGGTCTTTGCGCCGTGGCAGACGTCGCACAACTGCGCGGTGGTGCCGCGACGGGTGTAGCCCAGGGTCGAGAACGGAACCCTGTTGGCACCGGTGGTGATCTGCGGATGGCAGCCGCCGTTGGCGCAGGAAACCGCGGTGGTCTTGGGACCAACGCCATGGAAGACCCCCTCGTACTGCTCGGTCGGGATGAAGGTGTGGGCGTTGTAGGTCATCCCTTGGGCGGCCGCACCAAGTTGGATGGCGGTGGTGATGTCGCCGGTCTCGAAGGCATATTTATTCTTCACCGGCAGCAGCTGCTTGGTGGTGGTTTCCATCGGTTGCGAACCGAGGTGGAGCTTGAAGGGGAACAGCTTGGAGAACTTCCCGGTCGCGTCGACAAAGGCACCGTCGGGCTTACTGATCACCTGCACGCCGCGCGCGTCCAGGCTGACGGGATCCTTGAACTTGTAGAAGTGGCTGAAGCCGTTGAACCAGGCGTAGGTCGGCATGACGTTGGTAGCCTTGATCATGGTCGGATCCCAAAGCGCCTTGACAGTGTCGATCTCCATGACGGACCAATCGCGGTTCATGTCGGTCGGGATGGTTTTGGCGAAGGTCGGCACGTGGCAGACCGAGCAGTTGACCTTGTCACTGTGACGGTTCAGGTCGCTGTAGCTCACGTTGGTGGAGCGGTGCGGGATGCGGGAGTGGCAGTTCTCGCAGGTAAGCGGCGTGGTGGTGTCGAGGGCGCGCATGTCGGAGCCGCGGCCGGCCATCTTGTGGTTGGTGGTCCGGTGGCACTCCTGGCAGGGGAAGTTCTGCCCGTCGCTCCCCATGTGCACATCGTAGGCCTTGGTGCAGGTCTTGTTGGTGGACTCGATGTCGCCGCGCTTGTAGTTGTCGCCGCCGCCGGACTTCTCGTGGCAGCGCATGCAGGCGGTGCGGGTGGGACGGATCACGTTCTGCGCGATGGAGAGCACGTTCAAACCGTCGGCCGGAACCATGGAGAAGGTGCCGTCGAGGTTCTGGACCACCTTCCTGGAGTAGCCGTTGCCGTGGCACATGAGGCAGTCGATGTTCTCAAGCTGGGCCTGGCTGGAGACCGTCGAGGGTTTCAGCCCGTTGCCCGCGTGACAGACCGCGCAGCCGCCGGGGCCGGTGGTGCCGTCGGTCTTCTGGAATATGGTCAGCCAGTTCATGTCCGGCTGAATGCAGAAGTTGTTGATGCCTCCCAGCTTGGAAGCCTTGGAACCGGAGGCGGCCAGCTCGATCGCCTTCTGGTTGTCCCCGGTCCACTGGTAGTGCACGGAGCCGAACATGGCGCTCGCCTGCGTAGCGTGGCAGGCGCTGGTGATGCAGGTGGCGGGGCCGTTGTAGGCGGTCACGTAGCTTACGTGGCTTGGCACCGGGAGCTGCACCTTGAAGGTGGCGGAGCCGCTGCCGGTGTTGCCGCTGGTATCGGTGAAGCTGACGGTGGCGGTGTAGGTCCCCTTCGGGGCGGAGCTGGAAAGGGTGTAGTTGTAGTAGGCGAAGCCGGTGTACGGATCCTTGCTCATGGCAAGGGCGTTAACCAGCGTGGTGCCGCTTGGGTTCTTGATGGTGACGTTGGCATAGCGGATGTTGGATGTAGTGATCCTGCTGGTGCCGTTTTCGGCGTTGGCTTTCACGGTGACGACCGAGCTCTGACCGTAGTTGAGCTTGTTGGTCGCCGTCTGCACTGACAGCGTCGCGGCGAAAGCTGTGCCGTAGAACGATGCCAGCAGCACGCCCCCTACGAGTACTGTTTTCTTCATGTCTGCCTCCTTGGAAATTTTTCCCTGCAGTGGTGAATCACAGTCTGCCGTGGCCACGGTCCCTGTTTTGACAAGTCCCACCCAATAAGCAACCCTTATACCAATCCGCGTCGCGGTTATAAGTACCCGATTCAGCTAATAAAAGATTAAAGGAATGGAGTCAACCCGGAAGTGAGTGAGTGGGGCACCTCACCTTCTTGGGTGTTTTACACCACAGGCTAGGGTGAAATGCCCATCAGAACTGAGACGTTGACATATTAAGGTAAATTTCATACAAAGGCAGGCGGCTGAACCGGCCGGATCCCGAATGTCCCTGTTGGAGGAACCAATGAATAAGACCATCTGCCTGTTGATCGCATCCCTGCTGCTGATCGGCTCCTGGTGCAGCGCCGAGGAGATACCGGTCCGGCAGATCAGTTCTGGAGTGGGAACGAGGCAATATCCAGATATTTGCGGCAGCCGCGTGGTCTGGCAGGACACCCGCAACGGCAAGGCTGACATCTATCTTTACGACATTGAGACGGGAACGGAAACGCGCATCACCCAGGGGACCGTGCACCACAAGAAGCCGCGCATCTATGGCAACAGGATTTATTGGCAGGATTACCGCAACGGGACTTCGGACATCTACATGTACGACGTGGTCGAGGGGAAGGAAACGCCGGTCGTGGTTTCCGCGGTACCCAAGGTCGACCTGGCCGTTTCGGACCGCTTCCTCGCCTGGACCGAGATGAACGAGGGCAAGTCGACGGTCTGTCTTTACGACCTGGTCACACAAAAGGAAAAACGGATGGAGACGGGGCAGGCGGCCCAAGGGTTTGCGGCACTTACGGCCGATTACCTGGTCTGGAAGGACGAGCGCAACGATTCAGGTGATATCTACCTCTTCGACATGGCCAAGGCGAAAGAGCTGCGGGTGACCTCGAACCCGGAGGCCCAGTGGTCGCCTTCCGTCTACGACAGCCTGGTGGTCTGGGAGGACAACCGCAACAAGGACGTGCTCCCCAACTACGACATCTACCTGTACGATGTCAACAGCGCCAAGGAGAGACGGCTGACCACAAACGACGCCAACCAGCGCTTCCCGCGCATTTGGGGCACCAAGGTGGCCTTCGTCGACAACTCAAAGAGGGAGGTGGAGAACATCCATGTGCTGGATCTGGTCACCGGCAAGGAAACCCCGTTCGCCGGCTGCAACCAGGACCGGTACACGCCCGCCATCTACGGCAACTACGTGGTCTTCAGCGACTTGAACGGCATTTACCTGGCTGACATCAGCCACTCTCGTTAAAAAAAAGCCGGCTCTCGGGCCGGCTTTTTTTGCGCTCCTCGCTCCTCGCCAAGCTGGCGCGGGTCACTTTCCCTTGCAGTGCTGGTCGAAACACGAGGGACAGATGCCGTGGCTGAACATGGCGTCAGTATGTTCCGAGATGTACTGCTCCATCTGCTGCCAGCTCTCCTGGTCGTTGCGAATCTTCTTGCAGTAGGAACAGATCGGTATCACTCCCTCCAGTATGCGGACCTTGGCCAGGACCGCCTCCAGTTGGGCCACCTTGGCCGCCAGTTCCGCCTGGATCGCCTTGCGCTGTGCCACGTCCTGCTCCAGAGTCCCGTTCAGCTCCTGCAGTTCGGCCGTCCTCTGGCGCACCTGCCCTACCAGCCCTTCACGTTCCGCCCGCAGGTGCCTGGCAAGGTCGTTGAATGTGCCGGTCAGCTGTTGCAGTTCCTTCCCCTGGGAAGGCAGTTCGATATCCTCTCCCAGCTTGCTCTGGTCGCCGATAATGGCCATGGTCCGATCGCGCAGCCGACCGAGCGGCCCCAGGAGCAAACGGTCCATGAACAAGAACTGCAACAGGTAAGAGGCCCCGAGGATGGAAAGCAGCAACACGGAGATCTTGAACGATAGCTCGTTGGCGCTGGCATAGGCCTGCTGCAACGGAATCCGGATCGAGATGGCTGAGACCAGTTCGCGATCCTGCCTGTTGAAACTTCGGGTTTCTCCATACTGCCGGACCAGTTCAGCCGGAGCCGCCTCCGGCTTGGTATGACAGCGCAGACAGCTCTTCTCCATGCTCTCTCCGCGACGCATGACCACGAAGTAAGGCTTGCCGTCGATCTCCCTGATTTCGGAGCGGCCGTTGAGGCTGCTGTCCCGCTTGAGTTCTCCGATGAAGGAGCGCTCGAAGGGATCGGCCTCGTTCTTCGGGCTCCTGGCGTTCACTGCGCACTCCTTGTAGTAGTAATCACTACCGGAGAGCGCCTTGTTGTAGGCGTAGATCTCCCGCACGGCGTAGGTAGAGGACATCCAGACCGGGTCGAAGTGCCCCGGGGTGCGGTAGCGCTCGCTGAGGTCGAACACGTGCGGCTTCAGCTGGTTTGAGAAATAACTGTGGATGGCCAGGTTGTGGTCCAGGATGAGGCGTGCCTTTTCCGTGGCCTCGGCCAGCGCCTGCTTGCGCTGGTGATAATTAACCGTCACGACGACGGCGACGGCCACTATGACAAAGGACACCACGTACAACGCGAGGAACAGCTTTTTGGTCGATTGTGAAAACATGGGAAAACTCCATCCACTGCTGCAATATCGGCACCTTACTGGCCGCGGCCATCGCTGTCAATGGTCAATTGACCACCAACCGGGCAGCGCGGCGACACGACGTGCTCGGAAGCAGGACGAGTACTCAGGTACCTGCAGGGCATCATTGATATCCACCACGTACCCTGAAATGCCTCAAGTAGCAGGTTGTGTTTCGGGTGAGGATGCGATATAACGCTCTCGTTCGCTGCTATCTTTTCGCAGTCACAGAGACATGATCTACAAGAACCTCATCCATAAAAGCCTGCTGCTACTGGTCACCGGCATCACCTCGATCTGCATTCTCACCTTCGGGATGCGTGGACCGGACCTGTCGCGCCCGAACTGCCCCAAACCGAAGCCCCGGGCCTACATCGAGGAGCAGTTCAAGAAGTCGCAGCAGGCCGCGGTCAAAAAGGCCCTGGATCAGTTCCCGGCCGAAGTTCCGCGGGGGTGCGAGCCGGTTATCCGCACCCTCTTTCATACCGTTGCCCTCCCCTTTTTCCGCGGCGTGGCAGCCCCCCCAGTTTTTTCCCACCTTTCACGGGGGCCCCCGCCCTCCGCTGTCTGACTCGCATCAATCCTATTCAGTCATCACAGTGAATGAGCAGCTGACCATGGCGTC
Organism: Geomonas propionica; assembly: GCF_016458235.1. Classification (GTDB taxonomy): domain Bacteria; phylum Desulfobacterota; class Desulfuromonadia; order Geobacterales; family Geobacteraceae; genus Geomonas; species Geomonas propionica. Next base: position 45,738 of record NZ_JAEMHK010000015.1, read on the forward strand.
AGCATGCGCTCCGTCGCGTCCACAATCAAAAAGGGAGAACTCCATGAAGAAGACTTTGAAGCGGCTCGTGCCGGTTCTTTGCACCGGTGTATTAATCTTTAGCGGCTGCGCCAAGCAGCAAGCGGTCAAGGGCGATGAGGCCATCGCCCCCTCGGCGGTCACCCAGCAGGCGGCGCCGGCCCGGGTCCAGGCTCCTACGCCCGCACCGCAGGCCGCGCCGGCAACCACGGCGCTGCCGTCGTCGGCCATCAAGGCCGAGCCGATCCAGTCGCAGCCCGCCCCGCTGACCCAGAAGGAAGTCGCCCTGGCCGGCGCGCTCGATAAGATTTATTTCGATTTCGACTCCGATGCGCTGAGCGATGCGGCTAGGAAGACCCTGACGGAAAACTACGCCAAGCTGAAGGCGATGCCCAACGTGAAGATCCGCATCGAGGGGAGCTGCGACGAGCGTGGTTCCGACGAGTACAACCTCGCCCTGAGCGAGCGCCGCGCCCAAGCCGCGCTGAAGTACCTGGTCTCGCTGGGACTTCCCGCCAGCCGCCTCTCCACCATCGGTTACGGCGAAGAGAAGCCTGCCGTCGCCGGCCACGACGAAGCCGCCTGGGCCAAGAACAGGCGGGACGAGTTCAGCATCAACAAGTAGATAGAATTGAACGGAGGGGCCGCATGCGGCCCCTCCATTGGAAAAACTTCGTATGTGCGCGTACAAACTTGCAACGTGCGCGTACAAGTTTGCAACGTGGGCGTACAAACTTGCAACGTGGGCGTACAAATTTGCAACGTGGGCGTACAAGTTTGCAACGTGGGCGTACAAAGTTCCAACGTGCGCATACAAATTTGCAACGTGGGCGTACAAATTTGCAACGTGGGCGTACAAGTTTGCAATGTGGACGTACAAGCTTGCAACGTGGGCGTACAAGCTTGCCACGTGCGCGTGCAAACTCGCCACGTGCGCGTGCAAACTTTCAACGTGCGCGTGCAAACTTTCAACGTGCGCGTACAAGTTTGCAACGTGGGCGTGCAAAGTTTCAACGTGCGCGTGCAAAGTTGTTACCTGTGGGTGCAAAGTTCGCACGCGTGCGTGCAAGGAAATAAGCCGCTGGTACCTGGCAGTCATGCACCCTGAGCTGGAAATCATGCGCGTGTGCCGGATAAGTGGGCATGTCAGGCATCACCTTTTGGTCCCATCTCTCACTCTTTTCCCTCCAGTTATCCCCCCCCCGGAAGCCATAATGCTGCAACTGTCGCCTGATCCCACTTGAAGAGCGGTACTGATTAAGATGGAACATCTGGTATTCTAGGTGCGCTACATTAGCCGCAACCAATATAAGTCTTGTCCGACCGTGCAGGTTGGCGAGGCAAAGGGGGCCACAGTGACGTCAGCCAAAAAGCGGGTAGTCGTAGTGACCGGAGCGTCAGCAGGCTTGGGACGGTCGATCGCACAGGCTTTCGCGTGCGAGGGGGCCAGCATAGGACTGTTCGCCAGAAACAGCGAAAGACTCGAGGCGGCCAGGGATGAAGTGGAACGGCTGGGGGGAAAAGGGCTGGTCCTCGTGGGTGACGTGGCCGACCCGCAGCGCGTGGAGGAGGCTGCGGCGGAAGTGGAAAGGGAATTCGGCCCCATCGACGTCTGGGTCAACAACGCCATGACCTCGGTCTTCTCTCCCTTTAACCAGATGACCCCGGAGGAGTTCCGGCGGGTGACCGAGGTGACCTACCTCGGCGCGGTGCACGGCACCATGGCGGCGTTGAAGCGGATGCTGCCCCGCGACCGGGGCATGGTGATCCAGGTGGGCTCGGCACTCTCGGACCGCAGCATCCCGCTGCAGTCCGCCTACTGCGGCGCCAAACACGGCATGAGGGGCTTCACCGACTCGATCCGCTGCGAGCTGATCCACCAGAAAAGCCGGGTGCATATCACCATGGTGCAGCTCCCGGCCATGAACACGCCGCAGTTCGACTGGGTCGAGTCGCGCCTCCCCAACCGGCCGCAGCCGGTCCCCCCCATCTACCAGCCGGAGGTGGCGGCCGACACCATCGTCTGGGCGTCGCACCACCGTCGTCGGGAGATCTACGTGGGGCTGCCGACGCTCAAGGCGATGTGGGGCAACAAGGTCGCCCGCGGTCTGCTCGACCTCTACCTGGGCCTCACCGGCTACAAGTCGCAGCAGACCGATGAACCTGAACGTCCCGACCGCCCCGCCAACCTCTGGCAAACCGTACCCGGCCCCTACACGGCGCACGGGCGCTTCGACGCCCGCTCTAAGGGGTTCAGCGCCCAGGTCTGGCTCTCGGAGCACAAATGGGCGCTGGGGGCGCTTGTGGCAGGCGGCCTCGCGGCCGGGGTGGCATTCAGCAGGGCCCGGCGGAGAGGTTGATGGGCGAGGGGGAAAAACGGGGAAAGTAAAATGAAAAGGGGGACGGCTTTTGCCGTCCCCCCTTGTTTGTCCAGTCCTGCCTTTTATTACTCCTTGTTCTTCTTGAAGTAGGCCAGGAACTCCTGCCGGGTGAGCCACGTCTTGCGCACCAGGTGCTCGATGCTGCGGCTCATGGCCTGACGCTCGCCCTCCTTCATCTCCCCCTTGAGCAACACGAAGAACGGGATGTTCCGCGTCTGCGGGTAGAGCCGGAAACGCTCCAGAAGCTCGAAAGCGGCCTGGTCCGGGAGCATCAGCGCGCAGAACATCATGTACGGGTGGATGATGGTCCCCAGCGCCACCGCCTCCTTAGCGGTGTAGGCGTTGACCACCTCGAAGCCGAGCTTGGTGAGGGCGTGCTGCACCTGCTCCTCCCCTTTACGGGTCACCAGCATCACCTGCAGGTCGTAGTCGTCCGACTCGTCGGTGAGCCCCAGCTGCTTCAGTTTCCTGGTCATGTAGGGGGTGTCTATCGGGAGGGTGAAAAAGCCCGCCACCGGGAAGACGGCGCCCACTTGGCCGATCTCGCTCAGGTACATCGGGAGGATCGGGATCTCCCGCGTCTCCGGGTTCTCCTTCAGGGCCAGCAGCACGCCCCAGCCGTCGTCGGACCAGGGGGAGAGGTCCAGAAGAATCGCCCTCGGGGTGCAACCGGACAGCTCGGAAACCTTGGCAGTCCTGGCGCGATGCCCTCCCTCGGCGAGGTAGCTGCAGACGACGGCGCCGCGCTCCACCCTCTCGCCCAGTCCCATGATCCAGAGTTCTCGCTCGTCACATTCGATCATCGGTACTCCTTTATCGTTCCCGGCGTCGCGCTGCGTCGTCAGGCGGCAGGCGCAGCGGCTACGGGTGCCGAATTTTAATGGTTGGCCGGGCGTCGCCGCCCCGGGACCGGGTGGCAGCCGCCAGCCGCGATGCCGCTCCTGCAGCGTCGCTTCCGCTGATCCTGCGTGCACTACCCTGAGAATTTTTAATAAATAACATATTTTACCGACAGAGCAAGAAAAAGTTACGCGCTGTTGAATTGGCCCGTGATATGTGATACCAATCGCAGGTCGTATTACAGGGATTGTTCAGAGGAGGGGAAGCTTATGAAGAGCACGGTGTTTTTCGCTGACATGAGGGCGGGGGCCAAGGAGAACCTGTTCGGCAAGATCGGCCGCCTGATGCGGGAGGCCGGCTTAGCGCAGAGCGTGGCCGCTGGCGACCTGGTCGCCATCAAGGTCCACTTTGGCGAGCGGGGCAACCATACCTTCATCAGGCCCATATTTCTGCGCCGCGTGGTGGACGAAATCAAGGCGCTCGAGGGGAAGCCGTTTTTGACCGACTCCTCAACCCTCTATCCAGGCGAGCGCAAGGAAGCGGTTTCCGCCCTGGCCTGCGCCGTCGAGAACGGCTTCGCCTACGCGGTGGTCAACGCGCCTCTCATCATGTGCGACGGCCTGAAGGGGCATAATGCCAAGGACGTGCAGGTGGACGGCGAGATCCTGAAGACGGTGAACATCGGCGCGGAGATCCTGGAGGCTGACGCGCTCATCGCGGTCTCGCACTTCAAGTGCCACGAACTGACCGGGTTCGGCGGGACGCTGAAGAACCTCGGCATGGGGTGCTCCAGCCGCACCGGGAAAATGCAGCAGCACTCGACGGTGGCACCCAAGGTGGCGGAGCGGTTCTGCAACGGCTGCGGCGCCTGCCTGAAGTCCTGCGCTCACGCCGCCATCGCCATCATCGAGGGGAAGGCCGAGATCGACCCGGCCGCCTGCGTCGGGTGCAGCCGCTGCATCACCGCGTGCCAGAGGAAGGCGATCAACATCCAGTGGAACGAGAGCGCCGGCCTGGTGATGCGCAAGATGGCGGAATACGCCAAGGGTGCCCTGCACGGCAAAGAAGGGAAGACCCTGTTCCTGAACTTCATCACCCAGGTGTCGCCCGCCTGTGACTGCTACGGGCACGCCGACGCCCCCATCGTGAACGACATCGGCATCTGCGCCTCGGCCGACCCGGTGGCGCTGGACCAGGCCTGCGCGGACCTGGTCAACAACGCCCGTGGCAACCAGGACACCGCGCTCTCCAGCGGTCACGAGCCCGGCGGCGACAAGTTCCGCGGCGTGCACCCCCAGATCGACTGGGAGGTGCAGCTGGAGCACGCCGAAAAGATCGGGGTCGGCACGCGGGCCTACGAACTAGTGAAAATCTAGAAACACGAAAAACGCCCCGGCAGATGATCTGCCGGGGCGTTTTGGTTTGCGGAATCCGATTCCTGCGGCTGCTACTTCAGGAAGCCGAATTTCTTCATGCGGTAGCGGAAGGCGTCGATGCCGAGGTTCAGCTTCTTTGCCGCCTTGGACTGGTTCCAGTCCGTGATCTCCAGGGACTGCTTGATCAGTTCGCGCTCCACCTCCTCGATGTCGATCCCTTCCGGGGGGAGCTTGAAGGTGGTGAGCGGCACGGTGACCTGGGACGCCTTGGCCACTATCTCCAGCGGCAGGTTCTCGAGGAGCAGGTTCTCGTCGTTGCCCAGGATGATGGCGCGCTCGATGACGTTCTTCAGTTCGCGAATGTTGCCGGGCCAGTTGTAATCCACCAGGAGCTTCTCCGCCATGCTGGAGATCCCCTTGGTCGGCTTGCCGAACTCCTTGGAGAACACCTCGATGAAGTGGTTGGCCAGCACCAGGATGTCCTCCTTGCGCTCGCGCAGGGCGGGAAGGAAGATCGGGATCACCTGGAGCCGGTAGTACAGGTCGTTCCTGAAGACCTTCTCCTCGATCGCCTTCATCAGGTCCTTGTTGGTCGCCGAGATGATCCTCACGTCGACGGGAATCACCTTGGCACCGCCGATGCGCCGGAAGGTGCGGTCCTCGAGGAAGCGGAGCAGCTTCGCCTGCATGCCGATTTCCATGTCCCCGATCTCATCCAGGAACACGGTACCGCCGTCAGCCAGCTCGAAGAGACCCTTCTTGGAGGTCTTGGCGTCGGTGAAGGCCCCTTTCTCGTGGCCGAAGAGCTCGCTCTCCAGCAAGGTGGAGGGGACGGCGGCGCAGTTGATGGCGACGAAAGGCTTGTCGGCGCGGGCGGACTCGTAGTGGATGTACTTCGCCACCAGTTCCTTGCCGGTTCCAGACTCCCCCTGCACCAGTACGGTGGAGGCGTCGCTCTTGGCGACCTTGGCCATCATCTCCAGCACGTTCTTCATGTGCTTGGAACTGCCCAGGATCTTCGGGGGCCCCTGCTTCTTGTGCTCGCTGCGCAGCTGGACCACTTCCCGGCGCAGCTCCGAAGTCTCCAGGGCCTTGCGCACCACCAGCGCCATCTCGTCAAGATTGAAGGGCTTGTTGATGTAGTCGTAGGCCCCGTGGCGCATGGTGTTGACCGCGGTCTCCAGCCCTCCCTGGGCGGTGACCATGATCACCAGGATCTCTTCGTCGATCTCCTTGAGCCGCTGCAGCACCTCCAGGCCGTTGATACCGGGAAGGTGGTAGTCCAAGAGCACCAGCTCGGGCTGTTCCTCCCTGGCGATTCTGAGCGCGTCTTCGCCGGTGCCTGCGGTGCAAACCTCATAACCCTGCTTCTTGAGGTTCTGCTCCAGGGACCAGCGAATCAGGTGCTCGTCGTCGACGACCATTATTTTTGCTCTGCGCATGGCGGCTCCTTAGGATGTGGTGCCGGGCTCGCTGGCCCGGGGTGGTCGGGGTCTGCCGTACTGCTCGTTGCTGCGATCGCTCAACCGATTATGCCGGTGCGTAAGTGGGCCTGTTCCAGCTCATCCTGGCTCGGGCAGTAAGCCGGCAGCTCCACCGAGAAAGTGGTGCCCACCCCATCTTGGCTGACGCAGGAAAGACGTCCGCCGTGCTGCTCGATGAGGCGATGGCTGATGGCCAAGCCAAGCCCGGTCCCCTGGGCCTTGGTGGTGAAGAACGGGGTAAATATCTTTTCCAGAATCTGGGGCGGAATCCCCGGCCCGGTGTCGTTGACCTGCACCCGCACCATGTCCATGCCGTCCACGTGGGCACGCGAACTGGTCACGGTGAGGACGCCGCCCGATTGCATCGCCTGCACCGCGTTCAGGAACAGGTTCAGGAACACCTGCTGGATCTGCTTGGGATCGACGTAGACGGGAGGGAGATCCTCGGCGAGCTCCAGCTTCTTCTCGATGTTCTTGCCGCCGCGGTGCTGCGAGGCGAAGATCAGGATCTTCTTGAGAGCGCTGTTGATGTCGGTGCAGGTGGGCTCCGCCACGGTCGGTTTGCCGAAGAAGAGGAGGTCGTTGACCGTCTTGTCCAGCCGGGAGATCTGCTCCAGCACCTCGCCGATGATCAGGGCGCGTCCGTCGTCGGGGGAGAAGTCGTCTTTGAGCACGGTGATGGCGGCGGCGATCCCGGTGAGCGGGTTCTTGATCTCGTGGGCGATGCCGGCGGCCATCTCACCCACCGAGGCGAGACGGTCGGCGCGCTCCATCTGCTGGTAGTGGTAGGTCTCCAGCTCCTTCTTGGCGCGGTCCAGCCGGTTCACCATCGAGTCGAAGGAGACGATCAGGCGCCCGATCTCATCCTTGCCTTCCGGGGTCATGCGCACCGAGAGGTCCCCCGCCTCGACGCGGGCCATGTTCTTGGCCAGCTGGAGCAGCGGCTTCTTGACGAACTTCAGCATGACCAGCGAGATGGCCAGCGACAGGAACCCGATGATGGCGACGGTGGACATGACGAAGAGCTTGGTCAGCTCGACGATGCGCCGCCTGGTCTCCACCAGCGAGTAATTGACGTTCAAGAGACCGATGATCCTGCTCTTGGCACCGTGGCACAGGTTGCACTGGCGGTTGTTGTAGATCGGCTTCACCATGCCGAGCACCTCGCCGTGCCCTTCCAGGTTGAAGACCCCCTCGCGCTTGTTGTCCAGGAATAGCTTGAAGTCGTGCTGGTCCACCACGCGCCCGACTTCGGAGGACTGGGAGGACTTCAGGATGACGCCGTGCGGATGGAAGATGCGCACGCCGACCAGGTTCTCGCTCTGCCCCACCATCTCCAGGATCACCTTCACGTCCTCGGTGTTGCCGTGGCGCATGGAGTTGTACAGGGAGCGTTCGATGGTGTCGAGCAGAAGCTCGCTCGATTCACGGGCGGAGTTGACGAGCTGCATCTGCTCGCGCCGCAGCGTCAGGAACGCGAAGGTCCCGATGCCGAACACGAGCAGGCAGATGGAAAGCACGATAACCCGCGATGTGAGACTCTTGAAAATCAGGGTGCCTCCGGTTTCGGGCGCTGCTCCCCCTCCGGGGAGGGGGCCATCTACAGCCTAGGGGGTGGTGTTTCCTTTGGTGAACCGCGACCTTCTGGTCGAGCTCGGCTCATCCGAGCCGCCGGAGGTATCCGTGCCGGTCGGGGTCGGGCTACTGCTGGTCTTCAGCCCCTGTATCGCTCCGCCGGTCGCGGTAGGCGGCGGGATATGGTCGTAGACGAATTCCCACTCGCTGTACTTCTGCTTTTTTTCGAAGTCGGCGGGGTGGAGATCGAAGGGGAAATTACCCTGCTTGACCGGAGCCTGCTCGCTCTTCGACTTGACCCCGACGATCTTGCCTTCCTTCCTGATCTCATCCCAATCCTTGCCGGTCATGGGGTCGACCAGGCAATAGGGCCTCAGGTAGCGCAGCTTGCCCGGGGTGCTCGGGTCCTGAAGCAGCGACTTGAGCTCCGGAGGGCCCGTGAGCGCCGGCGGCGGGGCCAGGACGTTGCCGGCGTTGGCGGGAGTCTGGCTCGACACCAGCTTCCCGTCCACCACCTTGACCCGGTACCACTTGCGCAGGGCGTCCCGGATCTGGGTGCCGCGGGAGATGAGCTCCACCTCCCGTTCGCGCTTCATGGCGGTGCTCCAGACCACGGCGGCCCGGCTGGCCATGATCCCGACGATCACGGTCATCACCAGGGCGCCGACGTAGGTGAAGCCCCTGTTGGACCGGAGCACCCTTGGCATCATTTCTTCCTCGAAACGATCTCCCTGGCCTCTTCGATGAGGGTTTCGGCGTTCAGCCCGAAATACTTGAGCAGTTCGTCGGATTTGCCGGAGGTGCCGAAGCGGTCGTAGATACCCACCCTTTTCATCAGGGTCGGGCAGGTCTCGGCCAGGAACTCGGCGACGGCGCCGCCCAGGCCGCCCACCACGGAATGTTCCTCGGCGGTGACGATGGCGCCGGTCTCCTCGGCTGCCTGGAGTACCAGCTCCTTGTCCAGGGGCTTTATGGTGCCGATATGCAGCACGCGCGCGGAGATCCCCTCGGCGTTGAGCTTTTCAGCGGCGGTTACCGCGGCGGCGGTCATGAGCCCCGTGGTGATGAAGGTAAGGTCGGTGCCAGGCACCACGACCACGCCTTTGCCGATCTCGAACTTGTGCCCGGCCGGGAACACGCTGGGGACCTTGTTGCGCCCAAGGCGTACGTAGACCGGCCCCTTGTAGGCGGCAGCGGCGCGGATGGCCCCTTTGGTCTCCTCGCCGTCGGCGGGTACGATGACGGTCATGTTGGGGATGGCGCGCATGATGGCGACGTCCTCGACCGACTGGTGGCTCCCGCCGTCCTCACCGACGGTGACCCCGCCGTGGGTGGCGACGATCTTCACGTTGGCTTTCGGGTAGGCGACCGACTGGCGGATCTGTTCCCAGCCGCGGCCGGCGGCGAAGATGGCGAAGGTGGAGAGGAAGGGAATCTTCCCCACCGCGGCAAGCCCTGCGGCGGTGCCCACCATGTTGGCCTCGGCGATGCCCATGTTGAAGAAGCGGTTCGGGAATTTCTTGCCGAACACGCCGGTCTTGGTGGACCCGGAAAGGTCCGCGTCCAGTGCCACTATCTTATCGTTCTCGCCCCCCAGCTCGGCCAGCGCCTCGCCGTAAGCGTCCCTCGTTGCGATCATAGTCATATCCTTTCGTTTAGTCGCAGCAACCCAGGCACCTGAGCGCCTCGGGAAGCTCGTCGTCGTTGGGGGTGACGCCATGGTAGGAGGCCTTGTTCTCGAACAGGTGCACCCCTTTGCCCTTGACGGTCTTGGCGACGATGGCGGTCGGAGCCCCCTTGTGCGCCTCGGCCTGGTCCAGGGCGGTCACGATCTGCCCCATGTCGTGCCCGTCGATCTCGATCACGTTCCAGCCGAAGGCCTTGAACTTGTCGGCGATGGAGGAGACGTTCATGACCTTGGCGACGTCGCCGTCGATCTGCAGGCCGTTGGAGTCGATCATGGCGCACAGGTTGTCGCTCTTGTAGTGGGCGGCGGCCATGGCGGCCTCCCAGATCTGCCCTTCCTGCAGCTCGCCGTCGCCGAGCACCGCGTAGACCCGGTTCTCCTTGCCGTCCAGCTTGAGGCCGAGCGCCATGCCGTTGGCCATGGAGAGCCCCTGTCCGAGGCTCCCGGTGCAGACGTCAACGCCCGGGGTGCCCTTGCTGTCCGGGTGCCCCTGCAGATGGCTTCCCAGGCGGCGCAGCATCATCAGGTCCTCGGCCGGGAAGTAGCCGCACTCGGCCAGGGTCACGTACAGCGCCGGTGCCGCGTGCCCCTTGCTGAGCACGAAGCGGTCTCTGCCTTCCCAGGCGGGCTCCGCCGGGTTGTGGCGCATCTTGTGGAAGTACAGTGCGCACACCATGTCGATGGCGGAGAGCGAGCCGCCGGTGTGGCCCGACTGCGACTTGTGCAGCGTCTTCACGATCGCGACGCGCAGGCGCCTCGCCTTTTCTTCCAGATCTGCAATCTTTTCTTTCACGAAGGTTCCTTTCAGGCTGGCTTTATTTATCCTCGCCGGTGATGAGGTAATCGAGGATCACCTCATCCAGGCTGCGATGAGCTGGAGATGCCGGGGGCACGGTAGGGGGCGGGGGTGCCGGGGAGGCCTGCTGCGGGGGGCGCGCCGGGGCTGGTTGCTCCGGGGCCTCCTGCGGCGCGGGGGATGCGGCGGGCGGTGCGGCGGCGGGGCGGTTCACTTCGGCCGCGGCCCCGGGCACACCCTCAGGGAAGATGCGGGCGTCGAACTCGCCGTTTTTCAGGCGACGCATCATCTCCTTGTGCTGCTCTTTCATGATCGACTCGACCACCAGCTCCAACTGCTGGGTGGTGAGGATGTCGGCATAGCCGGTCTTGGCGGACGCCAGGATGGTCCCCCCGCGGTAAAGCAGGGTGATGATATGGGGATTGGCGACTCCGCTGTCCTCGGTCTGGACGTGGAAGAGCTCTCCCCGGTACCTGATATTGTGGTTGAAACCTAGAACCATGCTACCCTCTACGCCAAATGGCGGACCCGTGGCAAGTTAGCACAGCGGGAGCGGCGTTGCAAGCGATATTCGGAGCCAAACCGGCTCCCTTTACCGCAAAAAAGCGTTTATTTTGCCAGCAGTTCCTTGATGCGGGCCACCGCCTCCATGGCGTCCTTGGCGTACAGGTCGGCGCCGATCTCGTCGGCATATTGCTGGGTGACCACGGCGCCCCCGACCATGGTGAAGCTCTTCACCCCTTCCGACTTCAGGAGGGTCACCACCTTGTCCATCTGGGCCATGGTGGTGGTCATGAGCGCCGAGAGCCCCACCGCGTCCACCTGGTGGCTGCGCGCCGCGTCCAGGATCTTCGCCGCCGGCACGTTCTTGCCCAGGTCGATCACCTCGAAGCCGTTGTTCTCCAGGAGCGTCACCAGGATGTTCTTGCCGATGTCGTGGATGTCCCCCTCGACTGTCGCCATGAGGATCTTGCCCGCGCTCTCCAGCCCGCCGCCGGAGAGTTCCTGCTTCAGGCGCGCGAAGGCCGCCTTCATGGTGTCGGCCGAGACCATCACCTGCGGCAGGAAGAAAGAGCCGTTGCCGAACCGCCGGCCGACCTCGTCCAGGCCGACCAGGAGCGCTTCCGAGCTGATCTGCATCGGCGTAAGCCCCTCGGCGAGGGCCTCCTCCACCAGCGGGACCACGGACTCCTGCTCCCCGTTGATGACCGCCTTGGCCAGCCGGCCGCGGATACCTTCCGGCGCGGCAGCCTCCGCAACGGGCGCCGCAGTCCCTGCGGCAGCGGCAGGCTGCACCGTCGCGCCCACGGCCTGGCCGCGGTAGGCGTCGATGTAGCCGGCGGCGTTGACGTCTTTGCCCAGGAGCACCATGGCGCTTCTCCAGGCCGACATCATCGGGGCCTCCTTCACGTTGACGATGGCGGAGGTGAGCCCCGCGGCGATGGCCATGGAGAAGAAGGTGGACGAGATAAGCGGGCGGCAGGGGAGCCCGAAGGAGATGTTGGAGACGCCGAGGGTGCTGTTGAGACCGAGCTCGCTCACGCGCCGCACCGCCTCGAGAGCGACCAGCGCCCCCTTGGGCTCGGCACTCACGGTAAGGGTGAGGCAGTCGACCACCAGGTCGCTGCGCTTCATGCCGGCTGCCTGGGCGCGCTCGGCGATCTTTTCCGCCACGGCCACCCTGCCCTCCGCCTCGGCCGGGATGCCGGCGTCGTCCAGGGTGAGGCAGACCAGGGCCGCGCCGTATCTTTTGGCGAGCGGGAGCACGGCGGCGAGGCTCTTCTCCTCCCCGTTCACCGAGTTGATGAGCACCTTGCCGTCGGCGGATTTGAGCCCCGCCTCCAGCGCCTCGACGGAGGAGGAATCGAGCACCAGCGGGGTCTGTACGGCGCCGGTGATGCAGAAGACGGCGCGCTCCATGGCGGCGGTCTCGTCGATGCCGGGGGTGCCCACGTTGACGTCGAGCAGGGTCGCGCCGAGCTCGGTCTGCTCCAGTGCCTCGCGACGGATGTAGGTCACCTTCCCTTCGCGCAGCTCCTGGGAGTAGAGCTTCTTGCCGGTCGGGTTGATGCGCTCGCCGATCAGGGCCACCGGGTGCTTCTTGCCGATGGCGGCGAAGGAGCCGCGGCTGGAGATCCAGGTGGTGCCGTCATCCTCTTTGGGGACGAAGGGGGCCTGCCTGCCGGAGAGGGCTTCCTTGATGGCGGAGATATGGGCCGGGGTGGTGCCGCAGCAACCGCCGATGACGCGGACGCCGAGGCCGATCATGCGGTCGTGGTAAGCGGTCATCTCGTCCGGGGTGCCGGGGAAGACGGTGACGCCGTCTTTGAGGATGGGGAGTCCGGCGTTGGCCTGCGAGATGAGCGGCAGTGCGGTCACCTTCCTCATGGCGCAGAGGATGTCGTAGATGCCGTCCACGCCCAGGCCGCAGTTGGAGCCGATGATGGAGGCGCCCGCCGCCTCGAGGGTGATGGCGGCGGCCTCCGGCGGCGAGCCGAGGACGCTTCTTCCCTTCTCCTCGAAGGTGAGCATGGCGATGACCGGGACCTCCGCGGAGAGGTCGCGGATGGCAATCAGCGCGGCCCGGATCTCCTTGATGTCCAGGAAGGTTTCCAGGGAGATGGCGTCGCAGCCGGCGTCGATGAGGGCCTTGGCCTGCTCGGTGAAGAGCGCGTGCGCCTCATCGAAGCTCATGTCGCCTACCGGTTCCACGAAGCGGCCGGTCGGTCCGATGGAGCCCGCCACGTAGGCGTTGTCGCCGGCGACCTCGCGGGCGATGCGCACCGCCTCCGCGTTGATCCGCTCCACCTGGTCACCCAGGCCGTAGTGGTCCAGCTTCGCCTTGGTGCCGCCGAAGGTGTTGGTGACGATGATGTCCGCGCCGGCCTCGACGTAGGCGCGGTGCACTCCCGCCACCACCTCGGGTGCGGTCAGGTTCATTTCCTCGGGCGACTGTCCCGCCTTCAGCCCGCGCTCCTGCAGCATGGTCCCCATGGCGCCGTCCAGAACCAGCACCCGCTCTCTAACCGCCTGCATAAACGGCATCTTCATCGGTCACCCCTAAAGGAAATAAATTGGTTTACTGTTTTTCCGGCGCCGCAGGCGCCTCCTTCTTCTCGAGCGTGAAGTCCGCCGGGATGGGGGCGTCCAGGTCGAGGTGCCCCTTCAACTCCTTGACCGGCACGCCGTCGACCAGGAACTGCACCGCCTTCACCTGCGGGAAGTTAGCGACCACCGTGTCGACCACGGAATAGACGGCACTCATCTCGGCGGAACTCCCCTCGGGGAGGCTCTCCACCAACTCCTTGGAGAAGTTCACCTGCACCACGTCGCCGTTCAGGTGCGCGCCGATCACCTTCGCGTTGTGCGGCAGCGTCGGTGCCAGGTCGCCCAAAGGCCCCACGACCAACTCGTCCACCACGCTGGCGATCATGTCGTCGGTGGTGTCCTCCACCGCGATCTCGCGCCCTTCCCGCGCCAGGGACGCTCCGTCCTGGCTGGCGAAAAACAGGGTCACCACCCGGGTGTCAACGTGTTCGGCCGGCGCGGCCGGCGGCGTCACCTTGGTTGCGGTCTCGTACTTTCTGAAGACCAGCAGGCCGACCACCACCGCGAAGACGAGGAAGGCGATCAACAAGACGCCTTTGGCTTTGTTAGTACGTCTCTTCACCTTCCCCTCCTTCCTGTTCCTGCTCCAGGCTCACCTGGTAGACATCGCCCAGGTCGCCGCCGAGGAAACGGTTGCCGACCCTGATGAAGCCGGCCGGGATGTCGGTCACGTAGTAATGGTGGTTGCCCCGTTCGTTCTCCGGGCGCAAGAGCCCCTGCTCGGTGAGGATCTGCGCCACGGTGCGGGCAGTTTCGGCAGCGGAGTCGACCAGGGTGACTTCCGGCCCCATCACCTGCGCGATCACTTCCTTCAGAATGGGGTAATGGGTGCAGCCAAGCACCAGGGTGTCCACGCCCTGGGCCTTGAGGTCCTCGAGGTAGATGCGCGCGGTCATCCTGGTGACCTCGTTGTCCACCCATCCTTCCTCGGCCAGCGGGACGAACAGCGGGCAGGCGCGGTTCACCACCTCGATGTCCGGGTTGATCCTCTTGATCGCCTTGGTGTAGGCGGAGGAGGCCACCGTGGCGGCGGTACCGATCACCCCGACCTTGCCGGTCCTGGTCGCCGCGGCTGCGGCGCGGGCGCCCGGCTCGATCACCCCGACGATGGGAATGTCGAACTCCTGTTGCAGCGCCGCGAGCGCCACCGCGGAAGCCGTGTTGCAGGCGACCACGAGGAGCTTGATGTCGCGGTTCAGCAGATAGCGGGCGATCTGGCGCGAGTAGCGGACCACGGTCTCCGGCGACTTGGTGCCGTACGGGACCCGGGCGGTATCCCCGAGGTAGATGGTGTCCTCCTGGGGGAGCGCCTGCACCACTTCTTTAAGGACGGTCAACCCGCCCACGCCGGAATCGAATATACCGATTGCTTTCCAGGCCAAAATCTTTTCTCCAATACCTGTTTGATGCGACTCTTCGCCGTCAGATTCAAAAGCAGTTACGCGAAGCACCTAAAGGAAAGACGCGCGAAGGACGCGAAGAGGTTCTCCAGGTTTCACCCTTGAAAGCTTTCTTCGCGTTCTCTGCGGATACTTGGCGCCCTTTGCGCAACAGCTTTTGATTTAAAAGCGGTCCTGCCCACCGAAGCGCAAAGCGCGAAGGTGGGCGAAGTACTGCATGTTATTAAATTGTTAGAGAGAATGTCAAGGTTTACGACACGAAGAGCATCACCAGGGGAGGCGCCAGGAAAACGGCGGGGAGCAGGTTGCCCACCGGGACCCTCTTGACCCCGAGCATGTCCAGGCCGATGGCGAGGATCAAAAGCCCCCCCACCGCGTTCATTTCCTGCACCACCACCGGGGTCAGGATCTGCTGCGCGAGGGTGGCGGAGAGGGTGATGGCGCCCTGGTAGGCGAAGAGAGGCAGCGCCGAGAAGAGCACGCCGGCGCCGAGGGTGGAGGCGAGCGCCACCGAGGCGATGCCGTCCAGCGCCGCCTTGGCGTAAAGGATGTCCGGGCGGGAGCCGAGCCCGTCCTGGAGTGCCCCCATGATGGCCATGGCCCCGACGCAGTAGAGCAGGCTCGCGGTCACGAACCCCTCGGAAATCTTGCCGCTCCCCTTGAAGCGATCCCCGATCCAGTTGCCGAGCGCCTCCAGGCGCGCCTCTATGCCGAGGAGCTCGCCGATGATCCCGCCGCCGATGAGCGAGCCTATGATAATCATCGGTTGCTGGCTCTTGAAAGCGAGCTGGATGCCGATAAGTAGTACGGCGAGCCCGAGCCCGGACATGACGGTGCCCCGCACCTTGCTGGAGATGAGGTGCCCCGCTTTCAGGCCCAGAGCGCTGCCGATAACGATTGCCGCTGCGTTTACCGCCGTTCCTTGCATGATCATCGGGCAAAGATAGAAATTTCTCCGCGCTAAGGCAAGGGGAAAAACTAGATTAAGACGAAGATTGAGATAAAGTAACCCTCTCCCAGCCGCAGTCCGGGGCCGCCTCGACCACAGGCTTTTCTTAATCTCAACCTTAATCTTTATCTGGGGTACCGTGTTCGGGGAAAGTATACAAAAATATAACATGATTCCAGGATTGACATTCAGAAGGGAATCTGCTTTTATATGCCTCCCTTTGAATACACTTTTAAACCCTCAAAACATAAGGGAAAATTGGTTTTACCAATACTGCTCGAGTCGTTTTAAAACGGCAATAAAATTTCCATCATTTGTTTTAGTCTCGGTAAAAAAATACCCCCACTAAAGGAGCGGAAATGGAAGCACGGAAATTCAGGAAGGTGATGGCAGCTAACCGCGGAGAGATCGCGATCAGGATCTTCCGCGCCTGCACCGAACTCGGCATCAGCACCGTTGCCATTTATTCGGAAGAGGACAAGCTCTCGCTGCACCGCTACAAGGCTGATGAAGCGTACCAGGTCGGCAAGGGGAAAGCCCCCATCGACGCCTACCTCGGCATCGACGAGATCATCGCCCTTGCCAAAAAGCGCGATGTCGACGCCATCCATCCCGGTTACGGCTTCCTGGCCGAGAATGCCGAGTTCGCGGAGAAGTGCGAGCAAAACGGCATCGCCTTCATCGGACCCACCGCCGAAATGCAGCGTGCCCTGGGGGACAAGGTGGCCGCGAGGAAGGTGGCCAAGGCCGCCGGGGTCGCCACCGTTCCCGGCACCGAGGAACCGATCGTCCACGAGGAAGAGGCCCTCATCTTCGCCAAGAACCACGGCTACCCGATCATCATCAAGGCGGCGGCCGGCGGCGGCGGGCGCGGCATGCGTGTCGCCACCAACCAGAAGGAGCTTCTGGAGGGTCTGCAGTCCGCCTCCTCGGAGGCGAAGGCCTCCTTCGGCGATCCCTCCGTGTTCCTGGAGCGCTACCTGAAGAACCCCAAGCACATCGAAGTGCAGGTGCTGGGCGACGGCTACGGCAGCCTGGTGCACTTCTACGAGCGCGACTGCTCGATCCAGCGCCGCCACCAGAAGGTGGTCGAGTTCGCCCCCTCGCTGGCGCTCCCCGGCGACACCCGGCTGGCCCTGTGCACCGACGCCCTCAAGATCGCCAAGCAGGTCGGGTACCGTAACGCCGGCACCGTCGAGTTCCTCCTGGACGAGGAAGGGCGCTACTACTTCATCGAGATGAACCCGCGCATCCAGGTCGAGCATACCGTCACCGAGATGATCACCGGCCGCAACCTGGTGCAGGCGCAGATACTGATCGCGGAAGGCAAGCGTCTCTCGGACCCTGAGATCAACATCCCCAACCAGGGTTCCATCGAGATGCGCGGCTTCGCCATCCAGTGCCGCATCACCACCGAGGACCCGACCAACAACTTCGCGCCCGACTTCGGCACCCTCTCCACCTACCGCAGCTCCGCCGGCTGCGGCGTGCGCCTCGACGCGGGCAACGCCTTCACCGGGGCACAGATCACGCCGCACTACGACTCGCTGCTGGTGAAAGTCAGCGCCTGGGGGCTCACCTTCTCCGAGGCGGCCCACATCATGGACCGCTGCCTCCAGGAATTCCGCGTGCGCGGCGTGAAGACCAACATCGGCTTCCTGGAAAACGTGATCACCCACCCGGTGTTCCTGGCCGGCGAGTGCAACACCTCCTTCATCGATCAGCACCCGGAGCTTTTGGTGATCCCCGAGAAGAAAGACCGGGCCAACAAGGTGCTGAACTTCTTAGGCGACGTCATCGTGAACGGCTCGGCCGGCGTCGCGAAGCCTTTGCGCTCGGCGGACCTGATCGAGGCGACCCTCCCGGAATACGACTCCTTTGCCCAGAAGCCCAAGGGGACCAAGGACATCCTGCGCGAGAAGGGGGCCGAGGGGCTCGCCAAGTGGGTGCTGGAACAAAAGCGGCTGCTCCTCACCGACACCACCATGCGCGACGCGCACCAGTCGCTTCTGGCCACCCGCGTCAGGACCTATGACCTGTTGAAGGTGGCCGACGCCACCTCGCACCTGGCCAGCGACCTCTTCTCGCTGGAACTCTGGGGCGGGGCGACCTTCGACGTTTCCATGCGCTTTTTGAAGGAAGATCCCTGGCAGCGGCTGCACGCGCTCACCGAGACCATCCCCAACGTCCTGTTCCAGATGCTTTTGCGCGGCTCCAACGCCGTCGGCTACACCAACTACCCGGACAACGTGGTGCAGCGCTTCGTGGCACAGGCGGCCGAGTCGGGCGTGGACGTCTTCCGCGTCTTCGATTCGCTCAACTGGACCCGCGGCATGCAGGTGGCGATGGAGGCGGTGCAGAAGTCGGGCAAGATCTGCGAGGCCGCCATCTGCTACACCGGCGACATCTCCGACCCCGCCCGCACCAAGTACCCGCTTTCCTACTACGTCTCCATGGCGAAGGAACTGGAGAAGATGGGCGCACACATCCTGGCCATCAAGGACATGGCGGGTCTGTTGAAGCCGTACGCCGGCTACCAGCTGGTGAAGGCGCTCAAGGACGAGATCGGCATCCCGGTGCACCTGCACACCCACGACACCTCCGGCAACGGCGGGTCGCTGCTGCTCATGGCGGCGCAGGCCGGGGTCGACATCGTCGACGCCGCGCTCTCCTCCATCTCCGGCCTCACCTCGCAGCCCAACCTGAACGCGCTGGTGGCGACCCTGAAGGGGACCGAGTTCGACCCGCAGGTGAACGAGCGCGGCCTGCAGCAGCTCGCCAACTACTGGGAGACGGTGCGCGACTACTACGCCCCCTTCGAGTCGGGGCTGAAAAGCGGCACCGCCGAGGTGTACCACCACGAGATCCCGGGGGGGCAGTACTCCAACTACAAGCCGCAGGTCGCGGGTCTGGGCCTCATCGAGCGCTGGGAAGAGTGCAAGGAGATGTACCACAAGGTGAACCTGCTCTTCGGCGACGTGGTCAAGGTCACCCCCTCCTCCAAGGTGGTGGGCGACATGGCCATGTTCCTCGTGAAGAACAACCTGGAGCCCCAGGACGTCTTCGCCCCGGGCGCCGACCTCGCCTTCCCCGAGTCGGTGGTCGGCTTCTTCAAGGGAATGATCGGCCAGCCCTACCAGGGCTTCCCCAAGGAACTGCAGAAGATCATCCTCAAGGGGCAGGAGCCCATCACCTGCCGCCCCGGCGAGCTTCTGGAGCCGGCCGATTTCGAGAAGGAGCGTGCCACCGCCGAGGCGAAGGTGGGGCACCCGGTCAACGACGAGGAACTCATGTCCTACATGATGTACCCGAACGTCTACGCCGAGTACGCCAAACACCGCCAGGAGTTCTCCGACGTCTCGGTGATCCCGACCCCGATCTTCTTCTACGGTCTGGAGCCGGGGCAGGAGACCTCCATCGAGCTCCAGCCGGGCAAGACGCTGATCGTGAAGCTGAACGCGATCGGCAAGACCCAGCCCGACGGCACCAAGCAGATCTACTTCGAGCTCAACGGCAACGCGAGGAGCGTCACCGTGCGCGACCAGTCGGTGCAAAGCGACGAGTGCGGCCACGAGAAAGCCGACAAGGGGAACCCCAAACACGTCGGCGCGCCCATGCCCGGCAAGGTGATCAAGATGAACATCAAAGAGGGGGACGCCGTCAAGGCGGGGGACATCCTCGCGGTCACCGAGGCCATGAAGATGGAGACCAACATCAAGGCCAAGGAGGACGGCGTCGTCGCCCAGGTGAAGTGCAAGGAAGGGGGCAAGGTGGAAAAAGAGGAGCTCCTTTTCGTAATGGCATAAGCAACATTGTTACTGTCAAAAGGGGGGCCTTGGCCCCCCTTTTTTTGCATCCTGAGGCAACCGCCAAATCGTTGGCGTGCCCTGTAATAACAGCGGGTTTAGCTGCTTAAAATTAGTGCAATCTGCTGGAGCGCTACCCATTACGGTATTTTCATGCCGCCAAGGCCGGTTTGTCCACATGGTTTTCCACAGGTGCGGTGGATAGAAGAACTACTGCCAGCCGCAATCTACACCGTAAACGCCGCAAAAACCTAGACAGTTGTCCACTTTAGCCCGGTTCCCGCCCGAATCGACAGTTTATTGACACTACTGTACCTCCCGCGACATCCCCGACGCGTCTCACCTCCCGTCTCCTATTTCATAAATCACCCTACTCCCGGTGACTTATGAAATGGGTCTCGCATAAAATTAAAATACACTATCATATAGAGCCTATCTTTCAGATAGATTCAATCAAAACATTGGCAAGTACAAATAATAAAAAGGCCACAGCTAAGTTGTTATTTGCGCAGGAAGGTTTATAAGATTTGGCATGACTGACACAGGCTGCCAGCTCTAGCAGCGGTACCGACCGCAGACCGTAACAGCCCGGCACGGGAACCAGCAGCCACCGGAGCGCTTGTGCTTTTCACCAGCATGAAGACAAAGATGACCCTGGCCGTGTTTCTTCTGGTCGCCGTTCTTATGACGCTCTCCGCCGTGGGATCCTTTTTGTTTTTTGACAAGACCTTTAAAGAAAGTATTTCGCAACAGCAAGCCGTGCTGCTGGACTCGCTGGCCACCCAGATCGATGACCGCATCTTCGACTTCACCCAGGAACTGCACAACCTCTCCGGCCGTCTCACCTCCGATGCGGTGGCTCACCCCGAACAGGCCCAACGCCTGCTGGATACCGAGCAGAGACAACGCGCCTTCTTCGACAACTCCCTCTTCCTCTTTTCCCCCTCCGGCAAACTGGTTGCGGCCACTCCGCGCGACCTGAACTTCATCGGGACGGATTTCTCCTTCCGCGAGTATTACAAGGAGACCGTCAAGCGCGGCGCCACCTACATTTCCCCCCCTTTCGCCTCACTGCAGAAGCAAAGCCGCCCCATCATCATGTTCACCGTCCCCATCTTCAATGGCAACCGCGAGCTTGCCGGCATCCTGGGGGGTAGTATCGACCTGCGCGAGCAACACTTTCTGCGTTCATTGGCCGACCTGAAGTTGGGCAAAAGAGGCTTTTTGTCACTCTACGACAACCGGCGCAACGTCCTCATGCACCCTGACAAGCGCAGGGTGCTGCGCCAGGACCTGCCCGGCACCAACGAGATGCTGGAGCGCGCCCTGAAGGGATTTGAGGGCACCGCGGAGACCATGACGCGGACCGGGATCCCGGTGCTGCGCTCGGTCAAGAGGCTGCGCTCCACCGGCTGGGTGCTGGCGGTCAGCTACCCCGTTGACGAGGCCTACGCCCCGGTGCACGCGGCCCGGAACTATTTCATCGCCGGCTCCCTCATTGCCGCCCTCCTCTCGCTCTGCCTGGTTTGGCCCTTCATGCAGTACCTCACCAAGCCGCTGGTCTCCTTCACCAGACACCTGGAGCAACTGCCGGCCATGGGGGACCTCGCCCAGAAGCTGGCGCCGGTGACCTCCGACGACGAAATCGGGCAAATGGCCCGTACCTTCAACACCATGCTCCTGGAACTTGAGCGCTCGGGGGACTTCTACCTGACGCTGTTCGAGAACTTCCCGGCCATGATCTGGCGTGCCGGCACCGACAGCAAGGTGAACTACCTCAACCGTACCTGGCTCGACTTCACGGGGCGGGAGTTGGCGGAGGAACTGGGTGACGGGTGGGCGACCGGGGTGCACGCCGAGGACCAGGAGTACTGCCTGAAGACCTACCGGGACGCCTTCGCCCAGCGCATGCCTTTCCAGATGCAGTACCGGCTGCGCCACGCGGACGGCAGCCACCACTGGATCATCGATATGGGGAGACCCTTCAACGGCCTGGACGGCAAGTTTGCGGGGTACATAGGGACCTGCTACGACGTGACCGACCGGCTCCTGGCCGAGGATGAGAGAAGGGCATTGGAGCACCAGCTGACCCAGTCCCAGAAGATGGAGGCGATCGGCACCCTGACCGGCGGCATCGCCCACGACTTCAACAACATCCTCACCGCCATCATCGGTTACAGCACCATGATGCAGGTGCAGCTAGGGGAGGATCATCCTCTCCAGGCGAAGGTGCGCGAGATCCTGCGCGCCTCCGAGCGCGCCGCGAACCTGACCCGCAGCCTCTTGGCCTACAGCAGGAAGCAGGTGACCAACCCGGCCGCGGTCGGGCTGAACGCGATCCTCACGAACCTGGAGGTCATGCTGCGCCGCCTGATACCGGAGAACATCGAGTTCAGGATGCACCCGGCGAGCGCAGAGCTTTCGGTACTGGCGGATGCCGGGCAGATCGAACAGGTGGTCATGAATCTCGCCGTGAACGCCCGGGACGCCATGGCCAACGGCGGGGTCCTGAGCATCTCCACGGACCGGATCATCCTGGACCAGGAGTTCGTTTCGGCCCACGGCTACGGCCTCCCCGGGAGCTACGCCCTGATCACGGTAGCCGACACCGGCATCGGCATGGACGAGAAAACCAGGGACAGGATCTTCGAGCCCTTCTTCACTACCAAGGAACCGGGCAAAGGGACCGGCCTGGGGCTGGCGATGGTGTACGGCATCGTGAAGCAGCATTCCGGGTTCATCAACTGCTACAGCGAGTTGGGACACGGCACGGTGTTCAGGATCTACCTCCCCCTGATCGACCCGCCCACCCCCAGCGAGTGCATCGCTGTCGATGATGTGGTGCATGGCGGGGAGGAGACCCTGCTCCTGGTCGAGGACGACGCGGTGATCCGGGAGATGGTGCGGGAGCTCTTGCGCGATTTCGGTTACCGGGTGATCACGGCGGTGGACGGGGCCGATGCCGTGGAGAAGTTCCAGGCTGCCGCGGGGAGTGTGGCGATGATCATCATGGACGTGATCATGCCCCGCATGAATGGCAGGGACGCGTACCAGGCGATATCCGCGATATCCCCCGGCGTCAAGGTCATCTTCATGAGCGGCTACACCGCCGATATCATCACCGATACCCTGACCATGGGGGACCCGCGCCATTTCATTTCCAAGCCGATCAAGATCAACGAACTGCTGGCGCGGGTAAGGGAATTACTGGACGAAAGGAACTAACGGCTGTTCTAGGTTCTACGTTCTAGGTTCTACGTTCCCAAAAGCCACAGGCAAATCCCCCCTGTCCTCCCCTTTTGCAAAGGGGGGGACTCTGTTTCAGGTGCGGCGCTTCGTAGGCAACATTTTTCGCTAGAGAAACTTTGGAGTAGGTTGAGGAGTTGTAAAGGCGGGAGGAGACGACACAAAAAAAGCGGCGGCTCTCCTGCAAGGTGAACCATGCAGAAGCAGCCGCCGCCAACGTAGAACGTAGAACCTAGAACGTGTTTTAGATCTTCCGGACCTCCGCCAGCAGCTCGGTCAGGTTGAGCCCCTGTTGCACCGGCTCGGCAAAGGCGCCGGCACCGGCACGATACAGGTCGAAACGCGGGGTCCGCCCCGCCTGGTCGCTCACCAGCCGCGAGGCGACGATCCCCGCCTGCGCCAACTGGGGCTGGGCACAGCAGTTCGGGCAGCCGGAGATGGCCCAGGAAAGCTGGAGCGCCGCATCCCCTAGCTCCGCCACCACCGCCGCCGCCACTTCCCGGGTCGCGGCAAGCCCCATGATGCACTCGTGGTTGCCCGGGCAGACCCGGAACACGACCCGCTCAGCAGCGCTTTCATTGGCGAACCCCGCCTGCGCCAGCGCCAGGAGCGCCTCGTTGCGGTCGCCCCCCTGAGCCAGGTGCATCACCACGGTCTGGTTCCCCGTGACCATGAGCATCCCGCCGCAGAACCTGCCGGCGATGTCCGCCAGCGCGGCCAGGCCGTCCGCGGAGAGTTCGCCCGCGAAGACGTGCGCCTCCAGACGATCCTCATCGGCTGCCGGCACCGGCACCAGGCTCCCGGTCAGGGTCAGCGCCGGTGGCGGCAACTCCTCCAGTGCATCCCCCAGCACCCTGCGCCGGAACTCCTCCTGTCCTATCTGCCCCACGAGGTACTTCAGACGCTTGGGGGGCGGCGTGTTCGCCTCGTACTCCACCAGCACCCTCTCGATCAGCGGCAGCAGGGCATCCTCGGCAACGCCCTGGGCCAGCAGAAAACCCGGTACCGGCTCGCGCCCCAGCCCCCCGGCGGCATAAACGTCGTAACGGGAGCGGCCGTCATCGGAAGCGGCGGGGATAAAGGCCAGGTCCTGGATCAGGTGCCTCTTGCTCGTCGTGTCGGCTTCGACGCCGATCTTGAACTTCTTGGGGAGCTTCTCGAAGCGGGGATTGCCGGTGAAATGCCGGTGGATCCTCCTGACCAGCGCCTCCAGCGCCGGGGCTCCCGCAGCCGACAGGCTGCCGCAGATGACGCCGCGCACCGCGCCGCCGCAGGCACCGCGGTTGTAGAGTCCCACCTGGGCCAGCTGTGCCGCCACCACCGGGAGGTCCGCCTCGGTGAGCCAGTGCAGCTCTATGCTCCCCCTGGTGGTGAGGTGAACCAACCCGCGCGCATGACGCCGGGCCAGTTGCGCCACCTTGAGGGCCTGGTCGGCGGAGATGATGCCCGCGGGAAGCTTGACGCGCTGCATGAAAAATTCCTTCTGACGCTGGGGGTAGATCCCCTCGAGGCGCAGGTTCTTGTCGGTCATGGTCTGTGTCTCCTGGTGGTTCCGTCTGCCGGCTGCGGCCGGCACACGATACTACCTTTTTTGACCGGCTCCGTCATCTGGAAAAGCTGGTCGCGTAAAAACCCTTCAGGGACATCCCGGATGCGCCGATGAGGTAGAGGTGCCTCCGGCCAGGTTGGCTGAGCCGGTGCGGGCACCATATCGAAGCCGCACGGACCAACGCATCATGAACGAATTTCCCGACCAACCCGAAATACTCGTCGTCGACGACAGCGCCGCTGTCCGCAAGTACGTAGGTTCCTTGCTCGCGACGGCGGGGTACCGCGTCCGTGAGGCCGTCGACGGGGCCGGCGCCCTCGCCGCCCTGCAAACGGCGCAGCCGGACGTGGTGCTCCTCGACGTGGAAATGCCCGGTCTGTCCGGCCTGGATGTCCTGCGCACCCCGGCCCTGCACGACCGCATCTATTCCGTCATCCTGTTCACCACCCAATCCACCCAGGATCAGATCGCGGGGGGTCTCGACCTCGGCGCGGACGACTACGTGGTGAAACCCTTTCAGGCGGTCGACCTCCTGGCCAGGATCCGCGCCGCGGTGCGCAGCACCCGCCAGAAATCCGCCTTGGCCCGTGCCCGCCAGGAAATGGAGCAGACCCTCGCCAAACTGCAAAAGACCCAGAGAAAACTGGTCGAACAGGAAAAGGTGGGGGCCGTGGCGCGTCTGGCCGCCGGCGCCGCCCATTACATCAACAACCCCCTCGGCTTCGTCATGAGCAACCTGTCGACGCTGGAGCGCTATGCGGTGGCCCTGCAAAAGCACGCCGCAGCCCTCACCGACTTGCTGCACACCGTAGCCCCCGGCAACGAGGAACAGATCGCCGAGTTGGAGAAGAAGCACCGTTTGCGCCAGATCAACCTGGACCTCCCCGCGCTGCTGCAGGAGACCCGGGAGGGGGGGGGGCGCATCGCCCTGATCGTGCAGCAGATGGCACAGCTCGAGCTGGGACTGGCCAACCAGGGGGTGGAGAAATTGGACCTGATCAGCGTGATGAAGCCGCTGGTCGAAATGATCACGGTCCTCGCGCCACCGGGAACCGAGGTGCACTGGTCCCAGCCCAAGGAGGACATTCGCGTCGAAGGGTCGCTGACACTGCTGAACACGGCATTGATCGCGCTCCTCAAAAACGCCTGCGAGGCGCTTGGGAGCACCCCGGGTAGCATCAGCGTCTCAATCAGTTCCCAGCAGGAGCTGGCCGAGATCACCATCTCCGACAGCGGTCCCGGCATACCGCAGGACCAGATCCCCTTGCTCTTCGATCCCTTCTTCACCACCAAGTCCCCCGACAGCCACGTCGGGCTTGGCCTCACCATCGCCCAACGCTTCATCGCCGGCCACGGCGGCCGCATCCTCATTTCCAGCGACGCCTCCGGAACCTGCGTCCGCGTCGAACTCCCTTCGCCCCCCCCGGCACCCCAACAGATTAACTTAAATTAATCCTGAGAATTCGACCACTTAGACCATATTTCGCTCAAGCGGGGGGCATTTTCTCCGATAGGTGAAGCAACGCCTGGTGCCAGGCACGCTGCGGAACAACGGTTC
The DNA here is from genome assembly GCF_016458235.1 of Geomonas propionica. GTDB lineage: Bacteria > Desulfobacterota > Desulfuromonadia > Geobacterales > Geobacteraceae > Geomonas > Geomonas propionica. Next base: position 71,511 of record NZ_JAEMHK010000015.1, read on the forward strand.
CTACCCGCGTTGATCACCCAACTTTTAGACCGGCATTGACATGAGGATCAAGACCAAGATATCCGGCCCGATATTCCTGCTGGTGGCACTCCTGATGGGGGTGCTCGCCTTAGCGGGATACCAGTACCTCGCCCATGCCCTGAAGCTGAGTGTGGCCCGGCAGCATGCTGCCATGCTCCGCATGGCCAGCAGGTACATCGACGACGAGTTGCTGCACTCCAGGCAGATGCTGGAGTTGCTCGTCAAGGGGATCGACCCCGCCCGGATGCGTGACCGTCACGCGATGCAGCGTGAGCTGCAGCAGATGCAGATCGCCCGCACCTTCTTCAACGGAGGGCTGGAGATCTTCGATGACCATCGGCGCAGCGTCGCTACGAGCCTCGCCGCGCAGAGCAGCCCCACCGGCCGTGGCAACGGCTACGCGGCATTGGCGCTGGCAACCGGCAAATCCTCGATCTCTCCTCCCTACCTCGCCGAGACCGCCCCGCATCGTCCCATCATCAGCTTGTGGATTCCCATCCTGCGCCCCGACGGCAGCGTTGCCGGCCTTTTGGCCGGGCACCACGATCTCACCCGGGACAACGAGACCGACCGGGCGCTGCACACCGTGGGGCAGCGCGGCCGCCTGCTCGTCCTGGAGCGCAACCGCACCATCATCTGGCATCCCGCCCCCTCCCGCGTCATGGCACACCTCGCCCCCGGCGAAGACCCCGGCATCGATGACGCCCTCCAGCGCAACCGGCTGTCCGAGGGAGAGGTCCGCGATGCCAATGGGGAGACCTGGGTCACCACCGCCACCCCCCTGACCAACGCCGACTGGATCGTGGCGATCCAGCACCCGGAGTCGGAGTCCTACCAGCCGCTCATCGACGCTCGCCTCTTCTTCCTCGGCGCCCTTATTGCCCTCTTGCTGCTCACCCAGATCGCCCTCCGGCGCCTGATCCGGCACATCACCCAGCCTTTGTCCCTCCTGGTGGACCACATCCGCAGCCTTCCGCAGAAAAACGGCGCCGAGCGCTGGCTCACTCTCGACACGGGGGACGAACTAGAGCACCTGGCCTCGACGGTGAACAGCATGGTGGAGGAGATGGACAAGCGGCAGGAAGCCCTGAAGGAGAACCAGGAGCTGTATCGTATCATCGCCGAGTTCACCTCTGAAATCGCCATCGTTTGCAACCCGGACGGGTCGTTGCGCTACATCTCCTCCAACTGCCAGGGGGTCACCGGCTACGCCGACAGGGAGTTCCTCGATGCCCCGGAACTCCTGTCGAACATCATCCCCCCCGAGGACCGGGACATGTGGCAGCAACGAAACCTCTGCGCCAGGGAAGGGAAACCGGCGGCCCCGGTGGAGCTACGTCTCATCACGCGTCAGGGTGACGCGCGCTGGTTCAAGTACACCTGCCGGGCCGTGAACGGGGCTGACGGTGAGTACCTCGGGTTGCGCGGCAGCTTCAGGGACATCACCCAGGACCGGGTGCTGGAAGGGATGCTGGAAACGGAGCGCCGCTTCGCGGAAAACCTACTGGAGAACACCTCGACGCCGCTGTTCGTCATCGACGCGGACCACCGGATCATCGTATGGAACCGCGCCATTGCCGAGATGACCGGCATGCCCGCCAACGAGATGCTCGGTACCCAGCGCCAATGGCAGCCGTTTTATCCGGAAAATCGCCCCACCCTGTGCGACGTAGTCCTATCCGGCGACGTCTCACGGATAGGGGAGTTCTACCCCACCTACAGCAGCGACGTGGTCATGAAAGGCATCATCAGGGCGGAAGGGTGGTACCGCAACCTCAACGGCCGAGACCGCTACCTCTGCTTCGACGCCGCGCCGGTAACCAGGGACGGCAAGGTCGTGGCGGTGGTCGAGACGCTGTACGACATCACCGAGCGCGCGCGGGCCGAGGAGTCGCTACGCCTGTTCTCGCAGGGGGTCGAACAAAGCGCCAGCACCATCGTCATCACAGATGCCGATGGCGTGATCCAGTACGTGAACCGGAAATTCTGCGAAGTGAGCGGCTACAGCAAGGAGGAGGCGCTGGGCAGGAAGCCGAGCATACTGAAGTCGGGCCGGCTGCCGGATCAGGAGTATAGGGAACTGTGGGAGACCATCACCGCCGGCAGGGAGTGGCACGGCGAATTCTACAACAGGCGCAAGGACGGCACCTTCTACTGGGAAAGCGCCCTCATCTCCCCCATCTGCGATCAGTACGGCAAGGTGACCCACTACCTGGGCGTCAAGGAGGAGATCACCGCCCGCAAAGACGCCGAGCGTCAGTTGCTCAAGAACCAGGCAGAGCTGGTGCTCAAGCACGAGCAGCTCTCCGAGCTGTTCCGCCAGGTCGAGAAAGGGAAACGCGAGTGGGAACAGACCATGGATTGCGTGGACGACCTGGTGGCCATGGTTGATGACCAGGGGAAGGTCAGGCGCTGCAACCGCGCCTTCAAGCTCTTGACCGGCAGCTCCTACTCCAGGCTGGTATCGGTCAACTGGCGCGAGCTTTTGAGCGGGGCGGGCATGAACCTGGAGCCGCTGGAGACAGGCCACAGCGAGCTCTACCACGAGGCGAGCGGGCGCTGGCTCACCCTGACGACCTACCCGTACGGCGACCAGGGGTGGCAGGTGATCATGCTGCACGACCTGACCGAGATCAAGCAGGTCTCGGAGGAACTGGTCGCCGCCTACCAGGAGCTGAAGGCAACCCACTCGCAACTGTTGCAGCAGGAGAAGATGGCCTCCATCGGCCAGCTTGCCGCCGGCGTGGCCCACGAGATCAACAACCCCATGGGGTTCATATCCAGTAACCTGGGCACCATGGTGAAGTACCTGGAGCGGCTCGAAGGCTTCCTGGAGATCCAGTCCAACAGCATCGCCGGGGTGGCGCCCGAACCGGTGCGCCAGGGGATCGAACAGGCCCGGAAGAAGTTCAAGGTGGACTACATCCTCGGGGATGCCAAGTGTCTTCTGGCCGAATCCCAGGACGGGGCGGAGCGGGTGCGCACCATCGTTCAGAACCTGAAGAGCTTCTCCCGCATCGACGACGCCCAGGCGACCTGCGTCGACTTGAACGAATGCCTGGAAAGCACGGTCACCATCGCCTGGAACGAGCTCAAGTATAAGACCACCCTGGTGCGCGACTACGGCGAACTGCCTCAGGTGAAGTGCCTGCCGCAGCAGCTGAACCAGGTATTCCTGAACCTCTTGGTGAACGCCGCCCACGCGATCGAGAAGCAGGGGGAGATCACCATCCGGACCCGGCGGGCAGGGGATGAGGTGCTGATCGCCTTCTCCGACACGGGCAGCGGCATCCCCGACGAAATCAAGAGCCGCATCTTCGAGCCCTTCTTCACCACCAAGGAGGTGGGCCAAGGAACCGGACTCGGGCTTTCCATCAGCTACGACATCATCAAGAAACATAACGGGAGCATCGAGGTGGAGAGCAGCGTCGGCATCGGCACCACCTTCACCATCCGGCTCCCGATCGAAGGGGTGACCTCAGATGACTGACCAGACTCGGATATTGTGCGTCGACGACGAACGCAACGTGCTGCGCGCCCTGGAGCGGATCTTCCTGGACGAGGATTACGAGATCCTTACCGCCGCCTCCGGCGAGGAGGGGCTGCTGCTACTCGAGGAATCCCCCCAGGTCCAGGTCGTGATCTCGGACTTCCGAATGCCCGGGATGAACGGCGTGGAGTTCCTCAAGGAGGTGTGCGCGCGGCACCCGGAGACCATCAGGATCGTCCTCTCCGGCTACGCCGATACCGCCGCGGTGGTGGCGGCCATCAACGAGGGAAAGATCTACAAGTTCATCCCCAAGCCCTGGAACGACGACGAGCTGAGGATGACGGTGGCGAAGGCGCTGGAACACTTTGAGATCCAGCGCCGCAACGAGCAGCTGGCCGAGGAGTTGCGGTGCAAGAACGAGGAACTGCGCGAGCTGAACGCCGACCTGCGGCTGCGGGCGAGGGCGTGCAGCTGCGGCTTTATGCAGGAGTACGGGTCGCTCTTGCATGCGGCGGTCGCCCTGGACTACCTCCCCCTGGGAGTGCTGACCCTGGACGGCGGCGGCACCGTGCTGCAGATGAACCGGGAGGCGGCACACCTGCTCCAGGTGGGGTGCCACGAGCTGGTCGGGAAACGGCTCGCCGAGGCCCTGCCGCCTCAGTTGGCGCAACTGGCCGCAGATGTCGGCCGGCTGGCACCCGGGGGCTGGACCCTGCAGGCCGGGGGGGCGCAGCTCAAGCTGGAGGCGCTCCCGCTCAGCCAGGGAGAGGGAGAACTCCTCATTACCATTGCGCCGGGGGGCTGAAGGACGCCGCGCCCACCGACACCACGAGATTGCCATAAAGGACGAAGGACATGGACAAACTGTCGCAAAGCGAACCCCATAAAGTGCTCCTGGTCGACGACGAGGAGAACATCACCCGCTCCATTGCGCGACTCCTCCTGGAACAGGAACTGGAACTGGAGGTGCTGCGTGCGGTATCGGGAGCCGAAGGACTGGAGCGGCTTACCGCACACCCGGACGTGGCCCTCATCCTCTCGGACCAGCGCATGCCCGGCATGACCGGGGCCCAGTTCCTGGAACAGGCGAAGACCCTGGCGCCCGATGCGGTGCGCATGGTGCTCACCGGCTACGCCGACATGGCGGCCACCATGGACGCCATCAACAAGGGGGGGGCGTCGCGCTACCTTTTGAAGCCCTGGGACGACGAAGTCCTGGTGCGCACCATCCGGGAGGGGGTCGAGCAGTACCACCTGGTCCAGGAGAACAGGCGCCTCACCGCGCTGGTGGAGCAGCAGAACAGGGAACTCTCCGCCTGGAACGACAACCTGAAGAGCCGGGTCCTGGAGCAGACGGCGACCATCAGGCGCCAGAACGAGGAACTCAAGGAGCGCAACCGGCGCGTGACCCACTCCTTCCGCGAGACCATCCTCGCCTTCTCGCGCCTCATCGAACTCCACTCGAGCCGGCTGCAGGAGCATACCAGGAACGTCACCGAGCTCAGCGTCAGGATCGCCCGCGATCTGAAACTCTCCGACCAAGAGGTCGAGACCGTGCGCACGGCGGCGCTTCTGCACGACGTCGGGGTGATCGGCATCAGCCAGGACATCCTCCAAAAGCAGATGTCCGCCATGAACCGGGAGGAGCTGGGCATTTTCCTGCAGCACGCGGTGCGTGGCCAGGCCACGCTGGATGCGGTCGAGGACCTGCGCGAAGTCGGCATCCTGATCCGGCACCACCACGAGCGCTACGACGGCAGCGGCTTCCCCGACGCGCTGGCGGGGGGCGAGATCCCGCTGGGGGCCCGGATCATCACCATGGCCGACTTCGTGGACCGCGAGCTGACCGAGCTGGGCGGGGACGACCCGGTCGCCGCGCTCCTGGCACGCATGGGGCAGGAGCGCGGGCGCGGGCTCGACCCGGAGATCTTCCCGGTCGTTGAGCGGCACGTGCGGGCCCTGTACCTCCCCACCTACTCGCGCCGCGCCGAGGTGGCCGAGAAGGAACTGCGCCCCAAGCAGCTCCTGGAAGGGATGACCGTGACCCGGGATCTGCGCACCGGGTCGGGAGCCCTGATCCTGGAGCGCGGCACGGTGCTCGACGCCGGACGGATAATGGCGGTCGGGCGGGCCTACCAGGTCGACCCACCCGCGGGAGGGATCTTCGTCAGCTGGGCCCCCTCCGGGGGGAGCGAGGGGAGCGCGGCCCGGTTCACGGCCAGCGTCCCGGTGGCCGAGCAGGAGGTGGCGCCCGACCGGCTCGCGGAGGGGATGAAGCTTACCCGCAACCTCTACAGCGGCACGGGGCTGTTGCTCCTGACCGAAGGGACGGTGCTGAACAGCGGCACTCTCGACGCGGTGCTGCGCTACTACCGGATCGACCCTCCCTCCTGCGGGGTATGGGTGGTCGAAGAGCGGCGCAAATAATCGAGTACAACATAAGGGGTGCATGGTGCCGAAGCAGGTCAGCGAAGGGCCGGCGCCCCCGGCAAGCGGGAATAAAATACGGGGCCGCGGCGACAACGCCGGGTCCGCTGCGAGGTGAATCATGTCCACGCCGGGAGAAGGCGAACAGAGCATATTGATCGTAGATGACGAGCCGCACGTGATCTCGGCCCTGATGCGGGGGCTGGACGAGGAGCCCTACCTGATCCAGGGGGCCCCGGGGGCGAAAGAGGCGCTCGATCTCATGACGCGGCGCCATTTCAAGGTGGTGATCTCGGACGAGAAGATGCCGGGGATGGACGGGGCGGAGTTCCTGGGGATCGTGAAGGAGCTGTACCCGGAGACAGTGCGCATCATGCTGACCGGCCATGCCAGCATCGAGGCCACCATGCGGGCGGTGAACAGCGGCGAGATCTACCGTTTCTTCACCAAGCCCTGGAACGACACGGAACTGAAGTTAGCGCTGAAGAGCGCGCTGGAGAAATACGACCTGGAAGAGGAAAACAGGCGCCTGTTGAAGACGGTGAAACACCAGTCGCGGGAGCTCAAGTACTTGGAGAAGAACTACCCCGGCATCTCGCAACTGCGCAGGGAGGCCGACGGCGCCATCAGGATCGACGAGATCTCCCAGGAGGAGATCGACGGCATCATCGCCCGCTGTAACCAGTAGCGCTAGACTTCGCGGAGCCGGCCGGCGCCCGCCGCCGGCTCCGTCCCTTCCGCCCCCCCTCACCGTCACCCGTCACCCGTCACTCCGCGACGTCACACCACGGCCGCGCCCGCGCCCGGCTGTTCTCCGCCTTAGGGATGTCCCACGGGGAGCGTGATCTTGAACGTTGTGCCCAGGCCGGGGGTGCTTTCCACGGTGATCTCGCCGTTGTGTTTCCGGATGATGTCGTAACTGATCGACAGCCCCAGCCCGGTCCCCTTCCCTACCTCCTTGGTGGTGAAGAACGGTTCGAAGATCCGCTTGATGACGTCCGGTGCGATCCCAGTTCCGGTATCGCTCACGGAGACGAAGACGTTCCCGCCTTCGCTCCAGGTGCGGACCACGATCTCCCCGGCATGTTCGATGGCCTGGGAGGCGTTGACCAGCAGGTTGAGAAAGACCTGGTTCAACTGCTGCGGGTAGCAGCTGACCAGGGGGAGCGCCGCAAACTCCCGTGTCAGGGTGGCGACGTACTTGATCTCGTTCCAGGCGATGCTGATCGTCGTCTCCAGGCATTCGTTCAGGTCGACCAGTGAGTATTGGAGCTGGTCCACACGGGAAAAGTTCTTCAGGTTCTGAACGATATGCTGGACACGCACTCCGCCTTCCAGGGATTCGGCGATCAGTTGCTTGCCGTCGGTGAAGATGTGGTCGATCTTCAGCTGCCTGCGCGCCTGGGCCAGGGACTCCGAGGCCGCCTCCCCCCCTTCCCCGCGGAGCGCCTCTTCCTGGGCCGCAATGAAATCCTGGAGGCGCCCCAGGTACTTGTCGAGGGTGGAGAGATTGCTGGTGATAAACCCCATCGGGTTGTTGATCTCGTGGGCGACGCCGGCGGCGAGCTGCCCGATGGAGGCCATCTTCTCCTGCTGGGTCAGGTAATTGTCCTTCTCCCGGTTCTTGACAACCTCTTCCTGCACCCGCGACTCGAGGGTCAGGTTCAGGTCCTCGAGCTCCCCTGCGCGTTGCTGCAGCGCCTCCTTGGCCGCGGTCAGTTCTCGGACCCGCTCCGAGATGGCCCGGGACATGGTGTTGAACGCGGCCCCCAGCCGCCCCACGTCATCATGCCCCTCCCACACCGGCGCCGGCGTCAGGTTCCCTTGGGCGACCTCAAGGCTCGCCCTGGTCAGCGAGGCCAGGTGCCTGGTAAGCCAGTACCCCAGCAAGGTCAGTATCACCGTGGAGAGAATCACCTCCATGGCGGCGATGGTCCCCCCCTGCAGCAGCAACAGGTGCCGCGCGGCGACGATCTGCGAGAGATCCAGGCCGAACTGGAGGGTACCCAGGGGCTGTCCCGTCTGTACGATGGGGACGCGCACGTCGTAACGCGGCCCTCCGCCCCCCTGGAACAGCTGGAAGCTCGTGCTGGGAGGGGGGAGTGCCTGGTTGCTCCCCCAGCCGCTGGAGGCGACCCTGCTCCCGGCGCTGTCCTGGATCGCGATGTATTTCACCCCGCCTGCCCGCCGGCTCTCGTCGATGACGGCCTGGACGGTGGCGAAGTCCTGCTGCGCGAGCGGTGCGGTGAGGGCGGCGATCAGAACGGGCGCGATCTGCTCCGCCTGCCACCCGGCCTGCCTGGTCATGGCGCCGTGCAGCAGCCGCAAGCTGTTGAACACCATCACGCACAGCATCAGCGCCTCGATGCCGATCACGAGCATCAAAAGGCGCCCCCGCACCGTGGACCAGGGAGCGAGCGCCCTCATTTTTCCGCTTTCTTCAGCAGCCTTCTGACCTCGGCCGCATACCGGTCCATACCCTCCAGCTCCCCGCTGTGGAGCCTTCGATATCCACCGAGCTTGTTGCTGTCGAAATAGCGTTTCCCCTCCGCCGTTTCGGCGAAACCCCACAACGCTGCATTGATGGCCTTTTCACGGGTCGCCCAGCGCTGGTTCAGCAGGTACACCCTTCCGGCAAGGGGGGCGCTTTCGGCGATGATGCGCAACTGGCCTTGCAGTTCCGGCCGCAGTTTCTGGAAATTGGCCAGGGAGGTGAATCCGGCGGCGGCCTCACCTGCCACAAGAAGCTGCGCCACGCTGTCCGAGGCGCTGACGTACTTGACGGGTATGTCGAGGTGGTTTTGGGCCAGCCAGTGCTCCCCCCACAGGGTGACCAGCGAGGCCGCGCTCAGACCGAGTACCTTCTGCCCCTTCAAGTCAGCCGCCTTGGTGACGCGACTGTTTTGAGGCACTATGGCGACCGCCTTGAAATCGGCCTGGTAGGTGAGTTGCGGCAGGTACTTGGCGTCGTTCTGGAGCAGCCGGGCCTGGTGGCCGGTGGTAACGGCAAGGTCGTATTTCTGTGCGAGGGCACGCCTGGCGAACTCGTCGAAGTCCGGCGCCGTGACCACCTCTACCGGCATGTTCAGGCTCCTGCTCAGGTAGAGTCTCAGCGGCTGATACATCTCAAGAATGACCCGGGCGCTGGTATGGGGAGCGACTCCGATCACGAATGCCCCCTGGGCGGACGCGTACCAGGGCGCAAACAGCAAAAAAAAGGCGAAAACAAAGAGAGAGACCGCGTTCTTCATCATTCCTCCTTGCCGCACTTTCCCTTGGAACTTCTAGGCGTGGGGAGAGTGAAACGGGTATCTACCGTTTCGGAGCCGAGAGGAAAAACTTGAAAAAGAACGTCATGGAAGAGGCTGGGGGGAGCCAACGGGGTCGGGGAGATGGGGATGAGGAGGTCATCGGCCGGCGCAACCGGCAGGGGCGGAGGCTAGATGACCCGGTCCCGCCCACCGCTCTTGGCCTGGTAAAGGTTCAGATCGGCGCGCTTCAACACCTGCAGCAGGTCGTCGTCGCTGTGCTGGACGTTGGCGACGCCGGCGCTGGTGGTGATCCGCAGGGTTTCGCCGTCAATCAGGAAGGGTTCCTCACGGACCAGCGACCAGATCTTGTGCGCCACGCTGAGCGTCTGTTCCCGGCCCGAGCCCGGCAGCACCACCAGGAACTCCTCGCCTCCGAAGCGCCCCACGGAGTCGTAGCTGCGCAACGAGGCGGTGACCCTCTCGGCGAACTGCTGCAACAGGTGGTCGCCGGCCAGGTGCCCGTACCGGTCGTTAACCTGTTTGAACCGGTCGATGTCGATCATGATGAAACCGACCTCGGAGTCGGCCAGTCCCTTCTCCCTGCGGCGCTGGGCGCGCGCGAACTCCCTGCGCCCGATCAGCTCGATCTGCATCTTGTTGAAGGTTCCGGTGAGCCCGTCGATCAGGGTCTGCTTCCTGAGAACCTCCTGGGTCTCCTTCAACTCGTTGGTGCCGCGCCGGATCAGCACGAAAGAGATGCCGAAGACCACCATCAGGATGCCGCACAACGCCCCGAGCGAGACAAGCGCCGCGTTCATGGTCTGCTGGCGGTACTTGGTGACGTCCATGTAGACTTCGAAACTCCCGATCACCTTGCCGCGGGCGCGGATGGGGATGTAAGTCTCCACCACGTCCACGTTGAACTTGAGTTCGTCGGCGAGGTCCTTCACCTCTTCCTTGCGCTCGAGCTTGGAGTCGAAGGCGCCGGCCAGCGCGCGGGCCAGCCGCCGGTTGCCGCGGTTCACCTCACCGATCAGCTTGGCCTCGGTGCTATACACGATGCGGTAATCGGACGAGTAGATCTTGATCTTGACGATATCGAAGGGGGCCAGGAACCTCCTGAGGTCCCGGTCCAGGATGAAGAAATTGTCCGGCACCACCTCGACGACGACGCTGCCGTCGCTCCTGACCACGGTGAAGCGCGCCCGCTCGTTCTCGGAAAGGGCGGTGCTGACCTTGATGGCGTCCTCTTCCGCGCTGTCCACCAGGTTCTTTTGCAGCACCTGGTAGAAGGCGTAGCCGGCCAGTGAGGTGATCACGATGATGGAAACCAGGGCGACCGTGACGAACAGGCGCAGCAGGGAATCCGGATCCTTCTTGGCATCGGCACTAAATATGGCGCGGAAGTACTTCACGGTCAGTCCTTGTCCGGGGTGCCCCGGTGTTGTGCTTTCACGCCCAGCGCCAGAGCGACAGGATCAGCACGATCAAAAATACGATGGTCAGGTTCATGTAGGCCATGAAGAAGAAGACCCGCTCATGCAAGGGAGCTTTGCGCTGGGTCACATCAGCCAAGCTCCCGACCTCGGGCATGCCCAGCACCTTGTCGGACCCGTGCGGCGCCAGTTTAAGCGCCTCCGTCAAGTCCTCGCCGCAATGGTGCCGCCCCATGTGCACCCCTTCTTTCCAGAGCCGGCTGGCGCTCGCGTCGTAGAGGTGGCCTTGGTAGGCAAAGTAGGCGGGACGCCCCTCCTTGCCGTCGAAGGAGGCCAGCTCGTCGAGGGTGAGTTCCTTTCCGGACGGGAGCGCCACCGGTTCACGGCGTTTCCCCCGGAGCTTGGGCCCGATGACCAACACCACGTAAGCGGCGGAGAAAACCATTACCAGGTAGAGGGATATCTTGACGAGCAGCAGCACCCCGAAACGGGTGTGCAGCAACATGTCCAGGGAAGTAACCCGGAAGTGGGTAAGAATGGCGCCGGTGATCCCCATGACGACCATGGAGAGCACGCCCACCTTGACCTCGCCGCGAGGCAGTCCCCCCGCCGCATAGGCAGGTTTAAGGACCAGATGCACGTAGAGGATAGTGCCGAACCACAAGATCGCGATCAGCATGTGCAGGTAGCCGGTCAGGAAGCGCACCACCTTGCCGGCGGTGCCGATGCGCGGCGCCTCGGCTTTCACGGCGCGCGCGGCGGCGAATTCCTTCCCGGCAGCGGTCAGTTCGCCGCCGCCCGCCGGATCGACATGGCAGGCGTCGCAGCTCTTCCCGGTCTGCTGTGCGTATATCTCAGTGGCGCGGGCGGGGAGTGCCGGAGCGGCAAGAGAGGTGAAGAGCAGGAAAAGTAATGAGAGGAGCAGACCTTTCATGCGGACTGTATAGCCTTATTCTCCAATAAAGTCAACATATTGGGCGTCTCTTAATTGAGCCCGAAACCCCCTCGCCAGACGTGGCCGTCGACCGCGACGCCAAGCATGCGGCATTATTAATTAATTTCACGCGCCCCGCCACCCGGGCGTTGAAAACGCAGCGGCATCCCGGTACAATAGCACCCTTGGTCCAGCCATTACATCTGCATAAGAGGAAACGTCATGTCACAGTGCCAGCACCAGACCATCCACCAGAAGGACTACACGATTCCCGACTATCTTATAGACACGGTCGAGCTGACCTTCGATCTTGATCCCGAAGACACCCGCGTCGTTTCCCGTCTCGCCATTCACAGTAACCACGACCGGGGTAACGGCGTCAAGCCGCTGGTACTGGACGGTGAGGACCTGACCCTCGTGTCGCTCAAACTGGACGGGGTCGCGCTGGAACAGGGGGCCTACCGCATCGAGGACGCGGGCTTGGTGCTCCCCTCCCCTCCCGAGCGGTTCCTGCTCGAGGTGGAAACCCGGATCAACCCCAAGGAGAACACCGCCCTCTCCGGCCTGTACTCCTCCGGCCCCATGCTCTGCACCCAGTGCGAGGCCCAGGGCTTCCGGCGCATCACCTACTTCACCGACCGCCCCGACGTCATGGCGGTCTACACCGTCACCCTGCGCGCCGACAAGGCGAGCTGCCCGGTGCTTTTGGCCAACGGCAACCTGGTGGAGAAAGGTGATCTCCCGGACGGGCGCCATTTCGCCGTCTGGCATGATCCCTTCAAGAAACCGAGCTACCTCTTCGCCGTGGTCGCCGGGGACCTGGTCCACATCGCCGACCGCTTCACCACCATGAGCGGCCGCGAGGTGCAACTGGAGATCTACGTGGAGGAGCGCAACCAGGACAAGTGCGAGCACGCCCTGAGGTCCCTGATGCGCGCCATGCGGTGGGACGAGGAGCAGTTCGGGCGGGAGTACGATCTCGACACCTACATGGTGGTAGCCGTGGACGACTTCAACATGGGGGCCATGGAGAACAAGGGGCTGAACGTCTTCAATTCGCGCTACGTGCTGGCGAGCCCGCAAAGCGCTACCGATGACGACTACGAGGCGATCGAGGAGGTGATCGGCCACGAGTACTTCCACAACTGGACCGGCAACAGGATCACCTGTCGCGACTGGTTCCAGCTCTCCTTGAAGGAAGGGCTCACCATCTTCCGCGACCAGGAATTCTCAGCGGACATGCAGTCGCGCCCGGTGAAGAGGATCGCCGACGTGAAGAGCCTGCGCAGCGCGCAGTTCCCCGAGGACGCCAGTCCCCTGGCCCACCCGGTGCGTCCCGAGTCCTACGTGGAGATCAACAACTTCTACAGCATGACCGTGTACCACAAGGGGGGCGAGGTGATCCGGATGCTGCAGACCCTCTTGGGACACGACGCGTTCCGGGCCGGGATGGATCTGTACTTCGAGCGCCACGACGGGCAGGCGGTGCGGGTCGACGAGTTCGTGCAGGCGATGGCGGACGCCGGGAAGCGCGACCTGTCCCAGTTCATGCTCTGGTACGACCAAGCCGGGACCCCGGTCCTGACGGTAAGCGACGCTTACCGGGCTGACGAGGGGAGCTACACCCTGACCGTGACCCAAAGCTGTCCGTCCACGCCGGGCCAGCCGGAGAAAAAGCCGTTCCATATCCCGCTCGCCATGGGGCTATTGGACCGCGAAGGCAACGAGTTGCCGTTGAAGCTTGCGGGGGAGACGGAAGCTTTGGGAACCTCCCGGGTCCTGGAGCTTCGGCGGGAAACGGAAACCTTCACCTTTGTCGGCTTGAAGGAGCGCCCGGTGCCGTCGCTTCTGCGCAACTTCTGCGCGCCGGTAAAGCTCGAGTACCCCTACAGCGACGAGGACCTGAACCTCCTGATGACCCGCGACAGCGATCCCTTCGTGCGCTGGGAGGCGGGGCAGCTCCAGGCGGTGAAGCTGATCATGGCGCTGATCGCCGACATCCAGGCGGGGCGCGAGGCGCGGGTGCCGGAGAGCTTCATCGAATCCTTCAGAAGGCTCCTTTCCGATGACCGCCAGGACCGCGCCTTCCTGGCCGAGACACTGACCCTGCCGACCGAAAACTACCTCGCCGAGCAGATGGCGGTGATCGACCCCGACGCCATTCACCAGGCCCGTGAGCTGGTGCGGAGAACGGTAGGCGAGCTGCTCGGCGCGGAACTCACCTCGGTGCGAAAAGCCTGCGCACCCAAGGCCCCCTACCGCCCGGACGACGGGCTCTCCGGCTGCCGCAGGCTGAAAAACCTCTGCCTTTCCTACCTGATGGCGGCGGGGAGGCAGGAAGCGATCGACGCCTGCATGGTGCAGTTCAGAAGCGCCGACAACATGACCGACAGCCTGGGGGCGCTCTCCCCGCTGGGGAGCTGCGCCTGCCCCGAGCGCGAGGAGGCCTTCGCCTCCTTCTACGAGTGCTGGCGTAGCGACCGCGGCGTCATCGACAAGTGGTTCGCCCACCAGGCCGTCTCGCGCCTGCCCGACACCCTGGACCGGGTGCTGGCGCTTTTGGAGCACCCCGACTTCGACATCCGCAACCCGAACCGGGTCCGCTCGCTGGTGGGCGCCTTCAGCCAGGGGAACCAGTTCCGCTTCCACGATGCCAGCGGCAGGGGGTACCGCTTCCTCGGCGACCAGATCCTGCGCCTGAACGGGATCAACCCGCAGATAGCGGCGCGCATGCTCACCCCCTTCAGCCGCTGGCGCCGCTTCGACGCGCAGCGCCAGGAGCTCATGAAGAAGGAGCTGGAACGCATCCTGGCCGAGCCCGGCCTGGCTCGCGACGTCTACGAGCTGGCGGCCAAGAGTCTGTAGGGATTGACGACGGAGTCATTCGGGAACGTGCGGAATATTGGCCACTAGTGGTACACGTGGCGTAGGGTCCCCCCCTTTTGCGAAGGGGGGACAGGGGGGACAGGGGGGACAGGGGGGATTTGATCTTTGCTGCTAACCCCTAAAGGCAAATCCCCTCTGTCTCCCCTTCGCAAAGGGGAGGACGCGGGTTCTCCTGCTGAGCTTCGTTAATGGCAGATTGGCGATCCCGATTTTTCCCGATGAACACGAGGAAGGGGACAGGGGGGATTTGCTTTGTAGAGCGGCCTTACAGCCAGCGCTTCTTCTTGAAGTAAACGAGCATCCCCCCCGCGATGGTCAGGCACAAAGCGAAGACAGCTGGGTAACCGTAGGGCGAGTCCAGCTCGGGCATCCCCTTGAAGTTCATGCCGTACCACCCGGCTATGAAAGACAGCGGCATGAAGATGGTGGCGATGATGGTCAGCACCTTCATCACCTCGTTGAGGCGGTTTGAGACGCTGGAGAGGTAGATATCCAGCATGCCGGAGAGCATCTCGCGCAGAGTCTCCAGGGTGTCGAGCACCTGCACCGTGTGGTCGTAGAGGTCGCGCAGGTAGATCACCGTGGTGTCGTGGATCAGCAGTGAATCGCGGCGCTGCAGGCTGCTCACCACCTCGCGCAGCGGCCAGAACACCTTGTGCAGGAAGAGCAACTGGCGCTTGAGCCGGTAGATCGCCTGCACCGTAGCGGTGGTCGGGTTGTCGATCAGCTCGTCCTCGATGTCCTCGATCCGGTCCGCCAGCGTCTCCAGTACCAGGAAGTAGTGGTCCACGATCACGTCCAAAAGGGCGTGCAGCAGGAAGTCCGCGCCCTGGGCGCGCAGCCTCGCCTTCTCGTTCACCAGCCGGGCGCGCACCTGTTCAAAGACGTCCCCCTCCAACCCCTCCTGGAAAGAGATCAGGTAGTTTTGCCCCAGCACCAGGCTCACCTGCTCGCTCTTGATCTCTGTGCCCCCCTCGTCCAGGGCGATCATCTTCAGCACCACGTAGAGGTATTCGCCGTAGTCGGCGGCCTTCGGGCGCTGGTCCGTGGCGAGGATGTCTTCCAGGACCAGCGGGTGGATGCCGTAGCAGCTCCCGAAGTGCCGCAACACCTCGAGGTCCGCGAGCCCCTCCACGTTGATCCAGGTCACTCCGGGAATGTCCTTCTTGATCAGGCACTCGTCCACCGAAGTCACCGGGTGCTTATCCAGGTGTGTCTCATCATAGTGCACGAGGTCGACCTTGGTGGTGCCCTCTTTGGCGCGGCCCATGTGGATCAGCGTTCCCGGGGCCAGCCCGGCTTTTTTGGAGCGGTTCTTTATCGAGGTCATAACCCGGCAAGCCTCATGATCCGCTCCCACTCTTCCTCGCGCACGGGCTGGACCGAGAGACGGCTGCGGTTCAACAGCGCCATGCCCGACAGCTCGGGGATGGTCCTCAGCTCGGCGAGAGTCACCGGGCGCGGCAGCTCGCGCACGAAGCGCACGTCGACCATGTACCAGGTTGGCCGCTCCGGCGAGCTTTTCGGGTCAAAGTATTTGCTATTGGGATCAAAGGCGGTGAAGTCGGGGTAACCACTCCTGACCACCTCGGCGATGCCGACAACACCAGGCTCGGCGGTGTTGCTGTGGTAGAAGAGCACTTGGTCGCCCACCTGCACTTGGTCGCGTAGGAAGTTCCGCGCCTGGAAGTTGCGGACGCCGTCCCAATGCTCGGTGGCGTCGGGGCGGCTTTTGAGATCGTCGAGGGAGAAGCTGGATGGTTCGCTCTTGAAGAGCCAGTAGTTGGGCATGTTGCTTCCTTTCGGTTTTTGTTCGCCCCCCCTCCGGGGGCGTCTTCTTACTCCCTCCCCCGGAGGGGGAGGGTCGGGGAGGGGGCAGCAGTGCGAGGCACCCCCCTCCCAGCCTCCCCCCTCCTGGGGGAGGAACACGGTTCAGCTACTGTCCGTGCTTCACCCGCTTCTTCCTTTTCAATACCTTCAGCAGCTCATCGACCGTCAGCGTGTTCAGCACGTCCTCCCGCTCCAGCCACCCGCGCTGGGCCACGGAAATCCCCCAAGGAAGGGTATCGAACTGGCTCTTGACATGGGTATCGGTGTTGATGGCGATCTTCACCCCCAACTCCTTGGCGCGGCGCACGTAGCGGTCCTCCAAGTCGAGCCGCAGCGGGTAGGCGTTGATCTCCAGCGCCGTACCGGTTTCCTTGGCAACCTGGAGCACCTCTTCCATGTCCAGTTGGTATCCCTCCCGCTCGCCGATTATGCGCCCGGTGGGATGGGCGATGATGTGCACGTACGGGTTCCTCATGGCGGCTACGATGCGCGCGGTCATCACTTCCTTGGAGTTGTTGAAGCCTGAATGGATCGACGCCACCACCAGGTCGAGGTCCTTGAGCACCTCGTCGGGAAAATCGAGGGTGCCGTCGCCGTGGATGTCCATCTCAGTGCCGTGCAGCACCCGGAACCCCTTCAGGTCACGGTTCAACTCCCGGATCTCCGCCTGCTGCTCCCTGAGCCGCTCCACGCTCAGGCCACGCGCCACCCCGAGCCCCTGCGAATGATCAGTCACCGCTATGTAGGAAAGGCCCCGCAAACGCGCCGCCTCCGCAAGTTCAGCGATGCCGTGGGCGCCGTCGCTCCAGCGGGAATGCACGTGCAGGTCGCCCAGTATCTGCTCCCTGGTCACCAATTGCGGCAGTCTCCCCGCCAGGGCCGCCTCGATCTCGCCACGATCTTCGCGCAGGACCGGCGGCACGAAGGGAAGGTCGAGCAGGCGGTAGACGTCCTCCTCGTTCTCGCCACCAAGGCGCACGTTGTCCTCCTCGCGGAAGATGCCGTACTCGTTGATCTTCAGCCCCCGCTTCTGTGCCATCTCCCGCAGCCGGACATTGTGCCCCTGGCTGCCGGTCAGATAGGCGAGCGCGGCGCCGTAGGAGGCGGGCTCGACCACGCGCAGGTCCACCTGCACCCCTTCCCGGATGGTCACGCTGGCCCTGGTCGGGCCGCGCATGATCACGTCGTGCACCTGGGTCAGGTTCAGGAAGGCCTGCATGACGCTGGCCGGGTCGGGTGAGGTGGCCACGATGTCGATGTCCTTGATGCTGTCGCGGCGGCGCCTGATGCTCCCCGCCACCTCGATCCGCTCCAGGGGCGCCATCTGCTTGAGCGCCGCCACCAATTCATCCGCGGCCGGCAGCATCCGCCCCAATGGTTGCCGCTCGCGCCCCCGCTTCACGGCCTGGATCCCCTTGAGGATGTTTTCCTCGGTCTTCTCTTTGATTCCCTTGATGCCGATCAGGCGGTGTTCCAGCGCGGCTTTTTCCAGCTCTTCGAGGCTCGTGATCTGCAGCGCTTCGTAGATTGCCTTCGCCGTCTTCGGCCCGAGATCGGGCACGGCCAGCAGGGTGAAGACGCCGGGAGGCACCTCCTGTTTCAGCTGCTCGTAATAAGCCATGGTGCCGGTCTGCAGGTACTCCTCGATGCGCGCGGCCAGATCCGCACCCACCCCCGGGATCTCCAGGAGCTCCTTGTGGGACATCTGGGCCAGGTCCCGGTTCAGCCCTTCCAGGTTGAGCGCCGCCCGGTGATAAGCCCTGATCTTGAAGACGTTGTCCTGCCGGATCTCCATGATGTCGGCGATCTCATCGAACATCCTGGCTATCTCCCGGTTTTTCATGGCTTCCCCCGAGGCACAACAGCAGGTTCTATGTTCTACGTTCTAAGTTCTACGTTGACGGGCTTCCTTTCAATGTCCGGCTTGGTCGCCCCAGAGCTCCTTCAGCCTACCGTCACGGCCGCAGCTCAGGCGGTAGTAAGAATACCGCAGCGGGTTCTTCTTGTAGTAATGCTGGTGATATTCTTCCGCCGGATAAAATTCGGTCGCCGCGACGATTTCGGTCTGGATAGGCGCCTTCAACTGCCTGCTCTTCTCGAGTGCCTGCTTGGACTGCAGGGCCAAGCGGTGCTGCTCCTCGTTGTGATAGAAAATCGCGCTCCGGTACTGGTGGCCGACGTCGCAGAACTGGCGATCCTTCACGGTCGGGTCGATGTTGTGCCAGTAACGGGCGAGCAGCTTATCGTAACTGATCTTGGCCGGGTCGTAGAGCACCTGCACCGATTCCGCGTGGCCAGTACCGCCAGCGGAGACCTGCTCATAGGTCGGGTTTTTCGTGTGGCCGCCGGTATAGCCCGACGTCACCGACACCACCCCCGGCAGCTCGTCGAAGGGGTGTTCCATGCACCAGAAGCAGCCCCCGGCAAAGGTGGCCTTCTGCAGTTGCGCAGCCGGCAGGGATCCCGCCGCCGCGAGGATGAATATAGAGGCGAGTGCTACTACAGTAAGTGCTTTCATTGAAAGGCCTCCCCCCACCCCCGATATTTAACGCAAAGACGCGGAGTCGCAAAGGAACAAAAGAAGCTCAACCAAGAACAAAGAAAAGACTTTCGACATCCACGTTTTGCCGTTCTTTGCGCCTTTGCGGCTTTGCGTTAAATACAGGATTTTGTCCTTTACCCTACTTGGTCGCCACGAACTGCAGTGCTGCCGAATTCATGCAGTAGCGCAAGCCGGTCGGCTTGGGCCCGTCATTGAAGACGTGCCCAAGATGCCCACCGCAACGCCGGCACAGTACCTCGGTCCGCGTGCTGAAGAAGCTGCGATCCGTCTCGGTCTTCACATTCTCCTTGGCTATCGGCTGGGTAAAGCTCGGCCACCCGGTCCCCGACTCGAACTTGTCCTCGGACTTGAAAAGATCCAGCCCGCACCCCGCGCAACGGTAGATGCCGTGGTCATGGGTGGTGGCGTATTTGCCGGTAAAGGCGCGCTCGGTCCCCTTTTCGCGAAGGACATGATACTGCTCGGAGGTAAGTATCTTCTTCCATTCCGCATTCGTCTTCACTACCTCGTCAGACATGATGTAGCTCCCCTTTTCCGCTGAATAGACCTTGATACGGGAAGCGGCGTCAGCTTCGATACCTACTGCCGTCGCGAGAAAGAACAAAAAGCCCAGAATCAATGTTCCGTACTTCATGGCGCTATCTCCCTTTGTTATTGAAACTTCCGCTGTCGCACAGCCCTTAGGATAGCATAGGCCGCAGAATATTGCATGACAGCCCCTTGCTTAAGATACCGGCGCACCTGCCGAAAAGTATCTTCACCTTTTGGCTTGAAGCTGGAAGGGTTATCCTGAATAATAGGTGACGTCGCCTGCATTGCTTGGGAGGGGAAATGAAGGGTCTTCTGGTAGCCTTGATGGTTTTTATGAGTGCAACAGCGGCTCGCGCCGAGATCTATACCTGGAAAGACAGCACCGGGACCAGGTTCTACACCAACAGCCTGAACGAGATTCCCACACGCTTTCTGAAAAAGGCCCGGGTGCTCGATGTGGCAACCGGCAAACTGGGTGGGCTGGCCACGGCACAGCCGGCAACACCGGTAACTGCGGCGCGCCCCCCGGCACCCACGCCGATGACTCAGCCGCTGCTGGTTTCGCAGGATCCAGCGGTACAGCCCGCTGCGGCCCCGGAACAGCAGGCGCCGGTGCAGCTTGCCGCACCGCGAGCAGCGACCGCGCCAGCGGCAGCAGCCCCCCCTGCGGCGGCTCCGGTGGTAGAGCCCGCGCGCGCGGCACAGAATTCGACGCGGCCCGCCGGCAGGCTTTCCCGCAAGGAGCTCAGGGCAAAGGCCTGGCGCAGCAACAGCACGGGCGAGGAGTGACCCTACCAAAACGGAGGCTGTCTTGAAAGTTGCCGTAGTGACAACTCTTTTACTTATATGGGCCGGCAGCGCCGGCGCAGAAGAACTCATCTGCCGAGGCAACATCGTCAGCACCCAGGGGGAAGGGATCGTGGCGCGTAAGCACCGCTTCGAGGTAGCCGACGTGACCGGTGACGACGTCCAGGCAGTGCTGGAAAAATGTAAGAAGATCGCGCTGGAGCGCCAGGCCCGCGCCGCCCGCAAGAACCCCGGCGGCAACTTCACCTCGACTTCCGATGTTGAACTGCAATGCGTCAAAGGTGCGGAAAAGATCGAGGTACGCCGCAGGCTGCCAACCAGGTAGCGGCGTCAGCATCGGTACAATCAACATGAGAAGAGAAGCCGCCCGGGCTTCTCTTTTTTTTTATTGTGATAGTATTTACCTTTAATTTGAATTTCCAGTGCAGATGTGCCGATAAGATTACGGGGCGCGTCTTTCGTCGCTCCGACAGATCCCCGCGATTCAGGCAACTTACCTTCTCAGAGCAGACTGCATCAGGTTAAATCCAAAGCTGCACCATAGGAGAACAGGATGAACATTCATGAGTATCAGGCCAAGGAGATACTGAATTCGTTCGGCATCCCCATCCCCCGTGGTCGCGTTGCGCTTACCGCGGACCAGGTGGAGCGGGCAGCCAAGGAGATGGGAGGGCGCTGCGTGGTCAAGGCGCAGATCTACGCCGGGGGACGCGGCAAGGCGGGCGGCGTTAAGCTCGTGCACCACCCCGAACAGGCCCAGGAGTACGCCAAGGAACTGTTCGGCAAGACCCTGGTGACCCCGCAGACCGGGCCGGAGGGGCTCCGGGTCCGGCGCATCCTGGTGGAGGAGGCGGTCGAGATCGCCCGTGAATTCTACCTCTCCATCACCCTGGACCGGAGCGCCTCGCGCTACGTCCTGATCGCCTCCGCCGAAGGTGGCATGGAGATTGAGGAGGTTGCCTCCAAGACCCCGGAAAAGATCCACACCCTGACCATCGACCCGTTCCTCGGGCTCAGATCGTACCAGGCGCGACAGATCGCCCTGCAGCTCGGCCTGTCCGGGAGCGTCTGCGAGGACTGCGTCAACCTGATCCAGAATCTGTACCGGGTATGCCTGGAAAAAGACTGCGCACTGGTCGAGATCAACCCACTGGTGGTGACCCGGGCGGGGTGGCTCATGGCCATGGACGCCAAAATCACCTTCGACGACAACGCCATCTTCCGGCACCGCGAATACCCGGACATGATGGACTACTCCCAGCTCGACCCGCTGGAGATCAACGCCGGGAAGTACGACCTGGCCTACATCAAGCTCTCCGGCTCCATCGGCTGCCTAGTGAACGGCGCCGGGCTCGCCATGGCCACCCTCGACGTGCTCAAGGAGTACGGCGGCGAACCAGCCAACTTCCTGGATGTCGGTGGCGGAGCCACCCGCGAGAAGGTGGCCGAGGCCTTCAAGATCATCCTGCAGGACGCGGACGTGAAGGGGATCTTCGTCAACATATTCGGCGGCATCATGCGCTGCGACGTGATCGCCCACGGCATCATCGAGGCGGCCAGCGAGGTGAACTGCACCCTCCCCATCGTGGTACGCATGGACGGTAGCCAAGTAGAGGAGGGAAAACGGCTCCTCACCGAGAGCGGCTTAAACGTCCAGTGCAGCGACAACCTGGGAGACGCGGCCTCTAAGATTGTCGGGATGCTCGGCTAGCTCCCCCCTCCCCGCACGAGGGGAGGAGATTCACACACTAGGAGATCAGTCATATGTCCATACTGATAAACAATTCGTCCAGGATAGTGGTCCAGGGGATCACCGGCCGCAGCGGCCTGTTTCACACCCAGCAGTGCCGCGAGTACGGCAGCAACATCGTGGCCGGCGTGACGCCCGGCAAGGGGGGCATCCACATCGAGGGGATACCCGTCTTCAACACGGTGGCCGAGGCGGTGAAGTACACCAACGCCAACGTCTCCATGATCTTCGTGCCGCCGCCGGGAGCCGCCGACGCCATCCTGGAATCGGCCGCCGCCGGTCTCGAACTCGCCGTCTGCATCACCGAGGGTATTCCGGTGCGCGACATGGTTCCGGTGAAGGCGGTGCTCAAACAAAGCAAGATGCGGCTGGTCGGCCCCAACTGCCCGGGCGTTATCACGCCCGGCGAGTGCAAGATCGGCATCATGCCCGGCCACATCCACAAGCCGGGCAAGATCGGCGTGGTCTCGCGCTCCGGCACCCTCACCTACGAGGCGGTCAAACAGCTCACCGATGTGGGGCTCGGGCAGTCCACCTGCGTCGGCATCGGGGGCGACCCGATCATCGGCATGAACTTCATTGACGTGCTTAAGCTCTTCAACGAGGATCCCGGCACGGAAGGGGTGTTCATGATCGGCGAGATCGGGGGATCCGCCGAGGAGGACGCCGCCCACTGGATCGAGGAGCACATGAAAAAGCCGGTGGCGGCATTTATCGCCGGGGTCACCGCCCCTCCCGGCAAGCGGATGGGGCATGCCGGCGCCATCATCACCGGAGGCAAGGGGAAGGCCGAAGACAAGATCCGCACCCTGACCGAGTGCGGCGTCACCGTCGCCTCCAGCCCGACCAAGATGGGCGAGGCGATGCAGATCGCCATCGGCTCCAGGCACAACGGCAAAAAGAAGAGCGATTAAACACGATCTTCCGCTGCTGCGCTGGTTCTGCGCAAAAAAGGGCACCTCCCAAACGGGAGGTGCCCTTTCCTTTTCCTGTCGTATCGCCGCATGCCGCCAATCCCTTCTCCCGCCGGGAGACGGTCAGGGTGAGGGCTATCCCGCTGTTAAGCCGGCGATGCCACCTTGCCCGCCGGTATCCTGTCTTCACAGGGAACCCTGGTCTGGCACAAGCCGCAACCGGTGCTAGTGACCGCATACCGCTCTCCGACAGCCTCGGGGACCGCTCCATAAACATAGCCGCGGCAGATACCCTTGTCATGGCCCTGCTTGGACAGCGCGCCGACCGGGCAGCGCCCGATGCACGCCCCGCAGGTCCCCTCCCGGTACCACAGGCAGTTGGACCTGTGATCGCTCCACGGGCGCGCCGTGGGCGCAATGGCGAGGTCGGTCACGACGCTGCCGAGCCGGTGCGCAATGCCGCGCGGCGTGATCAAGGCATCGTTGAGGCTGAAGGTGCCGAGACCTGCGGCGTAAGCCGCATGGCGCTCTGACCACGCAGATGCGATACCGACCGGGCTCTCCGGATATTCCCTCCAGGCTGGATGAAGTTGCGGGGCCAGGGCGCGGTAACCGGCATCGACCAGGAACTGCACCACCTGGCGGCGCAGCGCGGCATTGAACGCCTCCCCGTGCTGCCTGGTCTGCGCCCAGGCGCGGGAGGGATAGGTCGTCTCAGCGCGGTTGCTGCGGCGGGTCGGTTCGGAGATGGGGAGAGCCCAGCAAATGACGGTGGCAGGCTGCCAGGGCGGGGTTTCGCGCTGCGCGAACTGGGTCGGTGTGAGGTGGAAGGGGCCGATTACCGTCTGGTACTGCGTGAACAAAGGATCGTCGGCAGCCGCGAAGCCGATCAACGGCTCTGTAAAGTACGGTCCACCGTCTTCCGGGAAATGGCTGCCGGGCTCCTCCCGCACAAACCGCTCAATCATCTGGCAAAGGGTTTCTCTCATCCCTGGCACCTCCTGGAGAGTTACAGAAACGGCAAGACACCTTATCACGATCTACAACGGCAGCCACCTATTATCCTGTCCTGACGGAAGGAGTATAAAGGCCGTTGCCGTCATGGCAGCAGCGGGGATTACATTATTTTTCACTAACTACCTTTCTTTTGTTTACAACACGTCTCAAGTACAGACAGCATCTCCCGATAAGTGACCTGCACCAGTGACACTTTTCGGCAGCGGCAGCACGACCCGGCAGCATCGGCAAGGAGAAGGAAATGAAGGAGATCTTGAACGTTTACCTCAACCTCACCATTAAATTCAGGCTCAGCCTGCTGTGCATTTGCTACAGCTTATGCCTGATCGCCACCGCTGTTGCCGCCCAAGCCGACTCCATACTGGTGAAGTACGGCTCACTCACCCTCTTCATAATCCTCGGCGGCATCTTCGGGGCAATCAACATCTGGTCCATCAGGACGCCGCTGGTGCGGACTGTGTGCTACCTGGAAACCATGGCTCAGGGGGACCTGAGCGAAGAGATCGTGGTCAACCGCCGCAACGAGATCAGCCAAATGCTCAAGGCCTTGCAGAAACTACAGGCTTCCATGCGCGGGATGATCCAAGGCATCCAGCAAACCGCCGACGAACTGGCCAGCGCCTCCAGTCAACTGAGCAACACCTCAATCAGGATGGCGGAGGGGACGGAACACGCCTCGCAGCAATCAAGTTCCGTCTCCAGCGCCGTCGGTGAGATGGCCGGCGTCAGCAGCGACATCGCGCTCAACTGCCAAAAGATGGCGGACCGCGCGGGAAGCACCAACACCGCAACCAGCAAGGGGGAAGAAACCATCACGCGCATGACCTCGGTCATGGGAGAGATCGACCAGATGGTGGCGGGGACCGTCGACGCCGTCAAGGCCCTCGGTGCCAACTCGGACAAGATCGGTAATATCGTGGTCGCCATCGAGGACATCGCCGACCAGACCAACCTCCTCGCGCTCAATGCCGCCATTGAGGCCGCGCGAGCCGGCGAACAGGGGCGCGGCTTCGCGGTGGTCGCCGACGAGGTCAGAAGGCTCGCAGAGCGAACCACCTCGTCCACCCGCGAAGTACAGTCGATCATCGTATCGTTGCAAGGGGATGTGAAGAACGTGATGGCACTGATGGAGCGTAGCGCGACCAGCGTCAAGAGCGGCACCGACGACGTGCAGCATTCCAGCCGTGCCATCGGAACCATCAAGGAACATATCACTCCACTTCTGGAGTACGTCTCGCAGGTCGCTACTGCGGCGGAACAGCAGTCCGCAACCACGACCAACATTTCCGAAAGTATGCGCCAGATCATCGGCGTGGTGCAGGAAACCGCGGGGGGGGCTCAGGAATCCGCACGCGCCGCCGAGGACTTGGCCAACTCAGCGCGGGCACTGCAGGACATGGTGAGTCGTTTCAGGGTGGCGGCGTAAGGAAGCGGATGTGTTGTAGCTCCCTCTCCCGGAGGGGGAGGGGGGGGGAGGGGGGAAATGATGGCAGCCCCCCTCCCAGCCTCCCCCCTCCGGGGGGAGGAGCCCATCTGGGACAAGGCGCGTTGCCTTAAACGTGGAACTTGCGGGCGAGGTCGTTGTCGATGACGTAAACGCAGATTTCCTTGGCGCACTGCTTGGTGTACTTGAACTTCTCTGAGCTCAGGTTGTTGATCAGGAAGGTGACGTCGTCCCTGATCCGCTTGTCGTAGGTTTTGAAGGCTTCGGTGTCGAAATCCTTGATGGCGCGACGGAAGTTTGCGTTTTCCAGGAACGGCTCCAGCACCTTCTCCTTGAGGTTGAACACGTAGCGGTCATGCAGCGACTGGAACAGCGCGGTTTCCTGCGCCCGTTTCCCCTCTACCATGATCTCCTGGGTCAAGGTCCTGCCGGTGTACTCACGCTGGGTCTCCTGCCGGAAGGCCAACCGTGCCTCGTCCTCCACCTTGGCGCCCTGCAGGCGCCGCTCGATTCCCGCCAGAAACTCCTCGGATATTTCCAGCTTCTCACCCGTGAACCGGCACACCTCGACCGCGCCCGGCTCGAAGTTAACGGCAAACATGTAGTGCAGGATGTCGCGCTCGATCTGGGCCTCATTGTAGTAGTAGAGCGCCTCCTTCACCTCCTGGAGCACCACGTAGTCGTAGTTGTGCACCAAGGACTCCATGAATCCGTCCGGGATCGACTCCTTCAGCTCCTTGTGCCAGCGAGTAAAGAAGGTGGACAGGTTGTTCATGGTGATCATCTTGTCCTTCCTGACGTAGGCGGAGTAGAAGTCGGAGAAGATCTTGATGGACTCGCGCCCCGAGAAGCCGTGGTCCCCTTCGTGCTCGCTCTCGGCGATGATTTTTTTCCTCCGCTTGGCGTTGAGCCGCTTTCGGTCCTCTTCGGAGAGCCAATCCGGGATGTGGCCGGTGTAGATCTCCATCTTCAGGATCTGCAGGTTCTCGTCGCAGTAGAGCCGGTACTTCTCCGGATCCCCGATCCACTCCAGGAGCGCATCCGACTTCACGTTCATCCTGGTGGAGATGATGACCCGCGCGAAGTTGTGCAGCACCCGCGGCAGGAAGCTCGATTCTATGTGCTTGCCGAAGATGTTGCGGTAGATCTCCACCTCGGTGTTGAGATCCATGACGTAGGGGATGTTGATGAACTCGATGCGGTCCGAGAAGGACTGCACCCCTTCGATGCTCCGCTCGTCCTCAGGGTTCATGAGGGCGATGAACAGGCTGCGAACGTTCTCCTCGATATCCTCGACCTTGTGGATCCCTTCGCTGATGATGTTGTGCAGCTCCAGGAGCCGTTCGGCGTTGTGGGACTTGACGTCCATGAGGGCATAGATGCCGTTGTTGGTCTTGGCGAAGTTGGAGAAGAGGTACTTCACCTCGTTGCTGTCCCCCAGCAACAGGTCGATCTTCCGCTGCAGCATGTCGTTGGTGAGGATGTTCATCTTCATCGACTTGTCGCCCGGGTTGAACACCGTGATCCCTTCACCGAGCCTGCGGTTGAAACGGTAGGGACGCACCTTGATCATCTTGAAGATGTCGGTGGGGTCCTCGAGCCGGGCCGAGAGCGCCTGGAAGATGGAGGTGCAGATGGTGCAGGGGGAGTCGCGGAAGACCCAATCGTACTCTTTCTCGGTGAAGAGCTTCCACTTGAAGGAATCGTTCTGGAACACGTCGTCGAAGAAAGCGCGCCGCTGGGCCTTGTCGATCATTAAGAGCGGGCTGTCATGTGACGGGCAGGGCACCTCGACCACGTCGCCGCCGCGCAGCAACGCCCTGGTGTCGATGTGGTCGTGACTCTCCAGCTCGTACTCGTCGAGCAGGTGGGAAAGTTTTTCCACGAAGGCGCCAACCTGGTGCTCCTTGAAGCTGCCGAGCACGCGACGGTCCAAGTGCCAGACCACCTCGTAGGTTCTCCCCTCGTCGGTGGCGGCGTATTCCTCGAACTTCATCAGCACGTTGTTCAGGAAAGTGCTCTTGCCCGAACCGGGGGGGCCCTCGAAGATGTAGATCTTGTTCTGGCGCGCCCCGCTCTGCATGTCCGCGACGTGGCTCATGAAACGGTTTGCGAACAGGCGGTCGGCGAAGAAGGGGCGGTCGGAATTCTGCACGAAGAGCTTGGTGGTATCGAAGGGGACGAAGTTGATCGACTCCGGGTCCTCGGCATACTCGTCGCTCCCCTCAGTGACATAACTGCGCACCATGTCGTGGAAGAGCTGGAAGATGTTGCGCATCATCCGTTCCGGCTGCTCGGTGACGAGCTGCATGAACTCCTCGAACGACATGTGGGTGGCGTTCTTGTGGTCCACGATGGTGCGGCTCAACTGCTTTATGACTGTCTCTAGATCTGGCATAGCTTATCCGCCTGTCACAGTATCTGTCGGCTGAGAACCTTTTCCTTCATGGTGTAGACCACCCGCTGCCAAGTGATCTCCGGCTCTTCCACCCCTTCACGCCCGGAGCTGCCACGGGTCTGTTCTATCACCGCCTCGCTGGTCTCCAGCTGCACCGGCGCCCCCCAGAGGTATTCGATGCCGACCATGGTGTTGGCGATGTATTCGGACACCAGCTGTTTCCCCTCGAAATGGTGTACCAGGTAGAGCATCCCCTCCTCGCCGCGCTCGGGTGCGATCTCGATGTGCGGCGGATGGTACAGTGAGGCGAGCACCATGTCCCGGTAGTCGTTGGCGGCCCGGCTCTTGACGTAGTACTGCCAGACCATGCGCTGCGGGTCGAGCCGCTTGCCGGTTACGAAGAGGTCGTAGCGGTCGGTGAATTCCTGGTCCACGAAGTCCTTGATGAAGAGGTAGTCGCAGTAGTTGCTCCTGATCTTGAACAGGTACTCGTCGCCCTTGCCGGCGGCGGTGTCGAAATGCTTCCTCTCCTCGCGGTCCGAGAGCCGGTTGAACTCGTAGCCGGTCTTACCCTTGTCGCCGTTCTCCTTCAACTGGTACATGAGCCGCATGCCCAGCGCGTAAGGGTTCATGCCGACCCGCGGCATGGAGGTGACGCCGGCATGGACGCGGGCGAAGTCGACCTCGTGCCCCTTGATGCGGTCGTCCACCAGGAAGAGCTTCTCGTGCCAGTAGCTGGCCCACCCTTCGTTCATGATCTTGGTGCGGATCTGGGGCTGGAAGAAGATGGAGGTCTTGCGCACCACTTCGAGCACCGAGCGCATCCACTGGTTTTCGTCGCGCGCCAAGAACTCCGAGTTCTCGATGAGGAACTTCATCAGGTCGCGCCGTTCCACACGCTTCACGTTCTGGCTCTTGCCGAAATGCGCCTCCATCTCCGGGTACTTGGTGGTCACCTCGGCGAAGAAGATGCGCTCTCCCTCTTCCTTGTTCTGGGCGATGGCTTCGTTGTAGCGCGCCACCTCCTTCAGGTACTCCCCTACCGGCAGCTTCTTCTCGACCTGCAGGAACACGTCGAAGTAGTAGTCCAGCCGGCTGGACGTGGCAGCCTCCGGCGCCATGAACAGGGGGGAGAGTTCGTCGTGGTAGCCGACCAGGTTGTCGATGGAGCGGGCGAATTCAAGGATGTAATCAACCCAGCGCCCCTTCTCCGCCCGAAGCTTCGCGATCACCCGCTTGTCCGAGAGCGCCTGGCCGGTGAAGTCGTATTCCCAGGTGTGTCGGAAGTAGAGGTTGTTCTGGAAGAAATCGATGTGGCCCAGCACGTGGTAGAAGATCATCACGTTGAGCCAGTCGGGGTTGTTGTCGTTGTAGAACGAGATGGGGGGACGGGTGTTGATGACCGTCTCGTAGGGGTTGTGCGGGTAGAGTTCGTACTCCCCTTTGCCCCGCAGCACCTCCACGTCGTGGACCCAGTAATCGTAAAGGGTCGGGATCATGACCTTCGGGGAGAGCTCGATCAGGTCACGGTTGGTGACGATGTATTCGAGGCTCTCGTCGGTGAAAGTCAGCCCGGCGGCGCGCGCCCGCTCCTTGCACCCTTCCATGATCGCCTTGGTATGTTGGTTGATCAGTTCCATAACTGCCTCAAAAAAGCAGATTAAGATAAAGAACTACGAGATCAGCTTCTTGATCCCCTCGATGACCCGGGCCTCCTCGGCGTCCTCGTGCATGATGTCCATACGCAACAGGTCGGGCTTGTCGCGCAGGAGCCCGGAATTCTCCAGGTAGCGCGCCACCTCGGTCCACTGCGTCCCCGCGTGTTCCGCGATGGTGACTCCCATGCGGCTCACGTAGCTGAGGATCCTGACCAGTTCGGGGATCGACTTGTCGCCACCGGTATCCCAGTCGTCGCCGTCAGTGCCGTGGAATACATATATGTTGTAGTCGGCGGCGAGGTTCTCCTTCTCGACGATCTCGTTCACCAGCTTGTAGGCGCTGGCCACCTCGGTTCCCCCCGCGACCCGCGAGTTGTAGTAGGTGTCGAAGTCCGGCACCTCCTTCGCCTCGGTGTCATGCAGGATGAAGCGGGATTCCACCTGCCCCGCGTACTGGTACAAAAGCCAGCTGTAGATCATGACGTGCTGGGTCGCCACCAGTTCGGTCACCTTCCCCGCCATCGAGCCGGAATAGTCGCGCAGGAAGAAGACCATCGCCTGCGGTTCGTAATCCTTCTCCTGGGAGAAGATGCGGTACACCTTGTCCCGCGGCGAGATCAGGAAGCGGGTCGGGTCGAGGTCCGCCGGATCGGGGAGGTTCCCCAGGGAAATATTGGTCTCCACGATCTTCCGCAGCGTCGCCTTCTTGTCCAACACCTGGCCGGAGCCGCGGTTACGGTCGGTAAGGTCGTAAATGTAGCGGGTAAAGGAGCGTTTTTTACCTTTTTCCTTCAGGTTGGGGAGCTGGAACTGCTCGGTCAGCACGCGTCCCAGTTCATAGGCGGAAGCACCCATCTCATGGGCTTCGCCGTCGCCCTGTCCCGGCCCCTGGCCCGGCTCCTCGCCGGTCTCGCGCACCTTCTGCTCGCCGATGACCTCGCCTTCCTCGCCCTTGCCGCTGCCGCCGGTGGAGCCTCCCTCACCCGGAGGACGGATGGTCGGGTCGTGAATGAGCTTCTCCTCCTCAGTGGAGGGAACCACCACGATCTTCCCTTTGCCCCCCTTGCCCGGCTTGATCAGTCTCCCCACCCTGATCTTGCGGGGGAAGCCATCCTTCTCGCGCTGCCGGTCCCGCTCCAACAACTCGTCCAGAGCCTTCATGTGGAGTTGGTACGGGTTGGGGACACGCTCCTGGGCCTGCAGCACCGCCAGGTCGTGCCAGGCGTAGAGGCTGCGGGAAAAGTCCGGGAATGGGCCGCGGCGGTTCGAAGTGGAAATCTCGCGGCTACCCGCGAGTTCCTCCCGAAAACGCGCCTCGCGCTCGGGTTCGAGCCCCTTGGCCTTCAGCTGTTCGAGGTATTTTTCCGGATCTTTCATCCGCCTTCGCCTTATCAGGCTACGGTGGACAGGTTCCCATCGGTACCTACCCACGTTGCCCAGTTATCCCTGCCAGCCCCTAGTCCCTACCCCCTAGCCCCGCTTCCAATCAGCTCTCGTCCTCCTGGGTGCAGAAGTACTCGATGGTCTTCTGGGCGCAGGTGCGGCAGTAGCCGAGTTTCCCGAGCATGGTCACGATCATGCGGTCGTAGAGCTTCTGGTTTTCCTCGTTTGTGCGGTTGGCTAGTGCTCCGATCAAGCTCCCGGCACCGGCGATGTCCGATTTCAGCCGCACGTCGGTGACCGCCTTGACCAGCTCCAGGTTGTCCATGAAGTCATAGCTCGGATCGACCGAGATCTTCTGGCCGTAGATCTTCCGGATCGAGGTCCTGAAGGAGGCACGCTGCTCCTCAGTCTTAAGCCCGATGCGCTCCTCGACGCTCTTCACGTAACGTTCGTCGATCTTGAGCGCCTTCAGCTCGCCGCTCTGGGGATCTTTGTACTTCCACATCCGATCCGGCCCGAGGTTCTCGGCATCGATGCCGATGATCATGTTGACGTAGTTCTGCACGTCCTTCTTGATGGCGAAAGGCTCGTCCATGTAGGCATTGAACATCTCGGTCATGATCCGCTCGCGGTAGAGCTTCTTGCCGGTCTTCAGGTCTTCCAGATATTTGGCGCGCTCGTTGGGTTCCACCACGTAGTCGAGCACGACCCGTTCCAGGCTCCTGAAGACATCGTAGGCGACCATGCAGCGCCCCTCGTTGGTCTCGGAGCTTTCCTTGAGGATCTGGATGCTGCGGCCGAGGCTCCTGTGCCCCAGGCCGCGCTGCCCGAAGCGCTTGGTGATATCCGGCTCCTGCCCGAGGGTGTCGATGACCTCGGCCAGCG
This sequence comes from Geomonas propionica, assembly GCF_016458235.1. Taxonomy (GTDB): domain Bacteria; phylum Desulfobacterota; class Desulfuromonadia; order Geobacterales; family Geobacteraceae; genus Geomonas; species Geomonas propionica. Next base: position 103,136 of record NZ_JAEMHK010000015.1, read on the forward strand.
CCTTGATGCTCTTTTCACCGGCCACCTCGCCGGCGGCAAGCTTCATGGTCTCGATCGGAGTCAGCTTCTCCGATCTGGGCAGCCTGGTGAGTACCACGCCGACGGAGGCGGCGTAGTTCAGATTCGGGTCCTGGTGCAGCACTTCCTTGGTCAGGGTGGTCTTCGATTCGCCGCCGATGGCGTAGGCCGTGAGCCCTTCCTGCATCCGGTAGTTGGTGTTGTGCGAGACATAGCAGATCCTGCAGCGGTCGACGATCGGCGCCTCCTCCTTCTCCGCCAGGAAACGGTTGAACTCGGAGTTGTTGCTGGTGGCGATGATCATGGAATCGATCGGCCACTTGTAGCCGTCGATCTCGATGGCGCGGTTCTGGATCACGCCCAGGTACACCTGCACCAAGTCCTTCTTGTTCTTGAAGATCTCGTCGGAGAAGTGGATGCCACCCCCCGCCACGCGGGCCAGAGCGCCTCGGCGCAGGTCGAAGCGGTACGGGTTGTTGGTGTCCGACAGGTGCAACAGGCGCTGGATCGATTCCTCGCCCAGCAGGTCCACGGCGGACGAGGTGATCTTGTCCTTGGCTGGATACTTGCCGGTGAGCGTCCCGAGGCTCTCGCTCATGGGTACGGGTAGGATGGCGATGCTCTCCAGGACCTTCTCCAGGTCGTTGTCGTGGTACTGCCGGATTTCGTTGAGGATGTAGCCGGTGCTCGCGCCCAGGGGGCGATAGTTCCGGTACAGGGTTTCTATTTCGGCGTCGGAGAACCCCTGTTCACCGATGAAGTGGCGGCTCTCCTCGGGATCGTCGAAGAGGTTCATGGCCAGGATCATCGGGTCCTCGTAGGTCTCCGAGTCGATCTCGCGGATGCGTCCGTAGTTGCCCAGCGCTTCCATGTTCAGGAAGCGGAAGCTGTACTTGCGGTTGCGCCCCTGCAGGAAATTCCGGTACTTGCCGCAGAGAAACTCCACGAAGAAGGTCTTGCCGTTGCCGGGCTCGCCCACCAGCACGAACGCCATCTCCTTACTGGAGCCACCTTCGGCCGCGTCCTTCACGAAGGAGACGAAGCTGTTGATCTCGTCGTACATGCCTATGGTGTGTTTGCGACCGGTCCGGAAGATGTTGAAGTCATAGGTCGTTTTGCCATTGACGACGACCTTCTCGAAACCCGGCTCCAGGATCATCCGAATGATCCCCTGGAAGGCGTTCTCAAAAACCCTTTCTCCCGCCTTGACGGCGGCCAGGTGCTGACGGAGCGTTTCGTTCTTGGCAGTCATGGTTTCCCTCCGCGTGTTATTAAGCTGCGGTCTTCGTTTTAATTGATTTTGATATCCAGAAAAATTATACGCCCCGGCGCTTTACTTTTGCAAAGTCTTTACTGTAAAGGCCCCTTGGGGACGTGTGACTCGTCCGGGGAGCGTCGCCCGGTCGTTAAACAGTGAACAGCGGCGAATACATTAGAAAATTAGCAGATTGAATTGTACCCACCGCTTTGATTTCTGCAACCGAGGGAAGAGGTATTCTGGTGGCGCCCCAGGAAATGAGGTTACGGGAGGACCCGGCCGCCATACTTTAAATTCGGGTATCCTCTGGTACCATTTGCTAGTCCCGGTCAGGGAAGGTTTTTAATGGGGATGACGAAAAGGAGGACTACATGAAGAGGAAAATTTTGTGGCTGGTACTGGCGGCGATGCTTGTGGCGATGGCGGGATGCGGCGGAGGGAACGACAGGCCCCTTATAGACACGACCATCGACAGCTATGAGACTGCGGACGGCGACATCCTGAAGCAGGGTAGCACGTTCACGATAACGATGCCGGGCGGCGGTGCGGGAGCCACACTTCTGGCGGGGGTAGCTCCTGACCTTTCGGGCGACGAGTACCGGGCCTTCCTGGATTTCCCACTCACCAGCGGGGTGAGAAACGGTGTGATCCAGTCCGCCACCCTCAACGTCGTGGTGAGAAACCTGAGCACCTCGCCTGCCGGCTCCAGCCTTCCGTTACTGGTGGAACTCGTGTCCTACGTCCCGCCCCTGATCGCTGGCGACTTCGATTCGGCCATACTGGCCATCCCCTCCAGGGCGCAAACCGTACGCACCATCACCCCGGCGCAGGTCAATGACCCGGGCGGGGTCGACATTGATGTAACTGCCCTCCTCATCGAAGCACAGAACCAGAGGCTTTCCCACTTCCAGATCAGACTACTGGAGGACTTCGTAAACTCACCGCTTGGCATCGTCACCATCGACGATTCGAACGCCACTCCGCCGCAACTCCGAGTGCTCTACTTCTAGAAGTACCGGCTCACATCGAGGTCGTAAAGGTAGGGATCCAAAACAGCGGTAATGATCTGGGGGGAGCCGGGTGAGCCAAGCGCAATCACCTCTCCCCCCTCCGTTTCACGCCCCTCCCGGTCGGCGATGACGCGCACCAGGGGGTTGTCCCACTGGGCCGGGTCCTCGCTGTTGCCCACCACTACCGCGATGTCCTTGTCGTCCAGAAGCAGCAACGACCCCACCGGATGGATCCCGACGCACGCAACGAAGACCTTCAACAGGGCCTGGTCGTAGGACCTGCCGCTTTGCGACAGCATGACCCGGAGGGCCTTGTGCGGGGGGTAGGCTGTGCGCCCGCTGACGCGCGAGGAGGTAAGGCCGTCGTAGCTGTCGGCAATGCCGATGATCCTCCCCAAAAGCCCCAGTTTCCTGTAGCCCAGGCGCGGATAACCTGAAAAATCCGCCATCAGGTGGTGCTCGAAGATGCCGGTGATGATGCGGGCAGTCAAATCGTCGAGCCCCTTCAGCTTCAGCACCTTCCTCACCCCGAACAGCGGGTGTTTTTCCATCAGCTCCCGCTCCTCTACCGAGAGTTCTCCCGCCTTGTTCAGGATTTCCGCAGGTATGTCGCAGTTACCGATGTCATGGAAGAGAGCGGCGAGCCCCAGCTCGCAGAGGTGAAACTTGTTCATCCCCAGCCTTTTCCCCACTAGAAGCGAGAGGATGCAGACGTTGGCGGCGTGATGCTGCGAGGAACTGTCATGGGAACGCATGGTGCTGAGGCCCAAGAGGTCAGTCTCGTGGGTGTAGAGGAGATCGACGATCTGCTGTACCACGCGCTTCGACTCCCGCAGACGCAGCCTCCGCCCCGAAGCCACCTCGGCCGCCACTTCGTCCATGGTTGAGAGGAGCTTGCGGTACAGCGGCCGCACCTTGTCCCCTGCCGAGCGCATCCGCTTAAGCTGCGGCGTTATGGTCAACACCTCGTCATCACGCAGCAGGTCGAGCTCCAGGTTGGCGATGCTCCGTTGCTGCACCGCATCCACCAGCCTCTGGAAGCAATCCGCCTCGTCCTCCTGCGGCTCCTGCAACAGGTACACGAAACGCTGCAGGTCGGTGCTGGTAACGGCCGGCCCGAAGGTGATACTGCCCAGGTGATGGCGCCGCATCAACTCGATGATGTACCGCGGCCCCTCGAAACTGGCGATGTCAGGCCGGAGCCGTAGCTCTCCCAGGTAGAGATGTCCACCCTTGAGAACCAGGGAAGCATCCTCATGCTGCCCGGTAATGGCCCGCAGTACCTCGAGAACGTTGCCGACCCGGTGCACGACGGCGGCGTGGCCGGCGCCGTAATTAACGGAGCTCTTGAGCAGGACGAAGAAATGCGCCACCAGGGTCTTGCCCAGCCTCGCCAGATCTTCTGCCACAGGTTCCCGAACCGTATCAAGCATCATGCCCCAACCTCACCGCGCCCAGCGCTTCTTTGCCGTGCCACATAAGATGCGATGGCCTGGTCCAAGATGGACCGGATCTCGCTTCCCTTCTTCTGGCCGCGCGCCTCTTCCAGAAGCTGCAGCGCCGACCTGCTGCGGATGCGGCCCAGCCCCAGGGCTGCAAGCTGCACCGACTCCTTCTCGTTCCCCTTCTGAAACCAGTAGCGCTTCATCAGCTGCTCGCGCAACAGGGGAAGCACGCTCTCCTGCCCCAGCTCTCCCAGCGCCAGAAAAATCTCCCTCTTCTCTTCGAAGGGACGCTCCTGGAAATCGTCGGCGCCCGCGAGCGCCACGATCGGCTTGAGCGCGAAGGGAAGCCTCTCCCGGGTCAGGACCTGCAGGGCCTTGATGCGCAGAGGGCTCGACTCGTCCCGCAGGAACTTCAGGATGTACGTTTTTGCCTTGGCGTCGCTGGTGCGCTCCAAAAAGCCCAGCACCTCGCGCCGGATGCGCGGCTCCCGGTGCGTGATCAGCCCGAGGATCATCTTGAGGGCCGCCGGCGTCCCGATCTGGGAGAGGATCAGCACGACGTTGCGCACCAGATACCAGCGCGGGTCGCTGAGAAAGGGCTGGAACACCGCCGGGTCCCCGCGCCCCAGTTCCACCAGGACCTCCACGATCAGCTTGCGCACCTTGAGTTTCTCCACGCGCCCCAACAACTCGCAGATCGACCCCAGCGAGGGGATACCCAAAATCAGCAACAGCTCTTTCAACTGGCCGTACTCTATCGCCGCCTCGTTGCCGTCCAGCGCTACCTTGAGCACCTCGACGGTGGAGGTGGAGAGTATCGCTGCCAGAACCTCAGCCAACTGCTGCCGCTGCTCCGGCGCCGTGATGGGGAGCTTTTGCAGGCGGTCCAGGAAGCGCGCCAGTTTGACGGCGTGGGCTATGTCGCCGGCCAGCACGAGGTTCACGGCCAGGTTGCCAAGGATTGCTGCGAAATCGGCGAAAAGCTCCGGCTCCTGAACCTCGCCCAGGATCGTGGCCAGAATCCTGATGACGTCATCAAGCCCGTTGCAGCGCCCCTCGAGATCGACCGCCTTGCGCAGCCACTCCTCCTCGTCGGCGGTGAGCATGAGCAGGTGCTTCGGGATCATCCGGGGTGCGGGCGGCGGCTGCTCCGTGAGAGCCTGCCGGATACGCTCCAGGGCGTCCCGTTGCTGGTTCGCATCCTCTGCCTCCCGCAACAGGTAGGGATCGCTGAAATCATCCTCGGTGAGGTAGCCGATGTGCTGGAGGTTTCGCTCCCAAAGCTGGGTCACCACGTCGTCGTCGCCGCTGGGACGCTCGAAGCCGACCACCCCCAGAAAGGCCACGATTTCTGCCGGCGCCACTCCTTGGTCGAAGAACACGGTTCTGATCCCGTCGGCGTGAAGCCGGCTCGCCATGCTCTCCTTGGGGTCCTTGTTCTCGTACACCTGCGCCCCCTGGTAGCGCAGCACGAACTGCTCCACGTCCAGGGTAAGCTCGCCGTAACGCGCCAGGTGAACAGTCATCCTGGTGCCCAAATCAGAAATGAACCCGATCAGTACCGGGTTGTTGGGCAGGTAGATCCTGAGCGCCTTCGACGTCTTGATCATGCCCAGGACGATCTGGGTCACCGAGGCAAGCTCTTTCTTACCGACGTCCGACTGCTCAACAGCCTGTTCCATCATGCTCCCTCGCCTGCGGTGGTGGTTAGGTCCACGCCGACCGCCCTTGCCTCGCGTTGCGCCTGCAAAACTCTCGGCTCATGAGCCCTCAGCATCAGGCACACCCGCGTAAGCATACGCTTTCCCTTGTTTTATGTAAAGGGATGGCCTTAGTCCGAAAGCGATAGCTCCAATCCCCATTAAAAATAAAGGCAAAAAAAAGGGAGCCGGCTCGAGGCCGACTCCCTTTGTTGCTGCTTTGGACTGCAGGGCTTACATCATGCCGCCCATGCCGCCCATACCGCCCATACCGCCCATGCCGCCCATGCCACCCGGCATTGCCGGCATGCCGCCATCTTCCTTCGGCTTGTCGGCAATCATCGCCTCGGTGGTCATCATGAGACCTGCCACGGAAGCTGCGTTCTGCAGTGCGCTCCTGGAGACCTTGGTCGGGTCGATGATGCCGGCCTCGATCATGTCGACGTAGACGTCGTCGGCCGCGTTGTAGCCGAAGGCCTCCTTGCCGTTCTTCACCTTGTCGACCACGATGGAGCCGTCGACGCCGGCGTTCTGTGCGATCTGACGGATCGGCTCCTCGAGGGCGCGCTTGATCACGTTGACGCCGAACTGCTGCTCCGGTGCGAGCTTCAGGTTGTCCAGCACCTGCATGGCGCGCAGGTAAGCCACGCCGCCTCCGGGGACGATGCCCTCGTCGACCGCCGCGCGGGTTGCGTGGAGCGCGTCTTCGACGCGTGCCTTCTTCTCCTTCATCTCGATCTCGGTGGCCGCACCGACCTTGATCACGGCGACGCCGCCAACCAGTTTCGCCAGACGCTCCTGGAGCTTCTCGCGGTCGTAGTCGGAGGAGGTCTCGTCGATCTGGGCACGGATCATCTTGACGCGGCCCTGGATGTCGGCCTCAGCGCCGTAGCCATCGATGATGGTGGTGTTGTCCTTGTCGACGGTGATCTTCTTCGCGTTGCCGAGCATGTCAATGGTGGTGTTCTCGAGTTTGAAGCCGACTTCCTCGGAGATCACCTTGCCGCCGGTCAGGATGGCGATGTCTTCGAGCATCGCCTTGCGACGATCGCCAAAGCCCGGGGCCTTGACGGCGCAGACGTTCAGCACGCCGCGCAGTTTGTTGACCACCAGGGTGGCCAGGGCCTCGCCCTCGATGTCCTCGGCGATGATCAGCAGCGGACGGCCCGACTTGGCGGTCTGCTCGAGAACCGGGAGGAGGTCCTTCATGTTGGAGATCTTCTTGTCGTGGATCAGGATGGCGACGTTGTCCATGGCCGCTTCCATGCGCTCCGGATCGGTCACGAAGTACGGGGAGAGGTAGCCGCGGTCGAACTGCATGCCCTCGACGGTCTCAAGGGTGGTTTCCATCGCCTTGGCTTCCTCGACGGTGATGACCCCTTCCTTGCCGACTTTCTCCATGGCCTGGGCGATGATGTCGCCGATGGTCTTGTCGTTGTTGGCGGAGATGGTGCCGACCTGCGCGATTTCCTTGTGGTCCTTGATCGGCTTGGAGATGTTCTTCAGCTCGCCCACCAGCGCCTCGACAGCCTGATCCAGCCCGCGCTTGATTTCCATCGGGTTGTGGCCGGCAGCGACCAGCTTCGCGCCCTGACGGTAGATGGCCTGCGCGAGAACGGTAGCGGTGGTGGTGCCGTCACCGGCGACGTCGGAGGTCTTGGAAGCGACTTCCTTCACCAGCTGTGCGCCCATGTTCTCGAACTTGTCGTCCAGCTCGATTTCCTTGGCGACGGTGACGCCGTCCTTGGTGATGAGCGGTGCGCCGTAGGATTTCTCGATGACGACGTTGCGCCCTTTGGGGCCCAGGGTCACTTTCACTGCGTCTGCCAGGGTGTTCACACCTTTGAGGATGCAGTTGCGTGCTTCCTGGTCGAATTTGATGATCTTTGCTGCCATATCTAATCTCCTCCTTAAATGATTGTAGTCGTGAAGGGTTAGCTGCCGGGATTACTTTACGACGACGCCGAGGATGTCGTCCTCGCGCATGATCAGGTAGTCCTCACCCTCGAGCTTCACTTCGCTACCTGCATATTTGCCGAACAGCACCTTGTCGCCCACCTTCAGATCGATCGGGTACACCTTGCCGTCCTCGCCCCTCTTCCCGTTGCCCACTGCCACGACTTCGCCCTGCTGCGGCTTTTCCTTGGCGGTTTCCGGGATGTACAGCCCACCGGCGGTCATGGTAGCTTCCTCAACCCTCTTCACGATGATACGGTCCTGCAGCGGTCTAAGATTCATGCTTTCCTCTCCTTTCCTTGAGATGCATCGATCTCTTGATTATTGAAAAAAATATTAGCACTCAAAACTGCTGAGTGCTAAATGCCTGCTAAATATAAACAGCATGACCCTAAAAATCAAGGGCGGTCTGCAAAATAATTTTCCCGCAGCTATCCCCTTGCTACCACTTCCTTTTTGCCAGTTCCTCGGCGTAAAACTTTTGGTACAGGATTTCCCATTCGCGGCTGCCGGGGACCTTGGCCTGGCTGTAGGAGGCGAGCTTCGTGCGCACCGCCTGGTCCACCTGTTCCATGATGGAGAAGAATCCCTCGATGGAGTCCTTGATGGAGTCGAGGGCGCGTCGCTCGTCCGGGAAGTCGGCGAGGTCGTCGTTGTAGAGTTTGTCGTAGATCTTGTGAGCTATATGGGAAATGCGGTCTTCCGAGATGTGCATGGTGTCTCCTTGCATGGCTTGCCGGCGGGCCGGGCAATCACAGAACGATCTTCCTCTCCTTGGCCAGTTTGTCCTTGACCATCTTGAGCATCTTGTGCCGGTCGATGCCCTGGCCTCCCACTGCCTTGAGGGTCTGCTCCAAGAGCGCCTCGGCGTCGCGCTCCAGGTCTTCCTCCTTTTTGATGTCCTGGGCGATGGCGGCCTTGATTCCCGCCAGCACCGCGCCCCGCCCCTGTTTTTGCTGCACCAGTTGCGCGCACTCCAGGTCTCCCAGCACCTTTTCCGCCAGGCGCGCGATCTGTTCTTCCTTAAGACGCATCTTGCCTCCCATTTATTAAGGGTTTCGGTTGGGCGCATTGTACGTCAACAGGGCAAAATTGCAACAGTTTTGGGGACCGCATGAGCGGCATTGTCATTAAAGAAAACAAGGTTGATTTCTCATAAGCTCAGACCTACAATACAGCCACTACACGCTCTCTCTGCCGTGCCCGTGAGGTTATTAAAGCCCCTGCGGAATAATTTTTTGAACGGGAGCCTGTTTCGACCGTGGTGTGCTGCCCCATTACGCGGGAATTGCCTGAAGCGGTCTACAGGAGCCCACCTGAATGGGAACTCGCTGTGAGGCCCCCCAACCGAACGACAAGGCGGAGAGAGCTGCAATAGAAATTAGGGGATCCGGCGACGGTCCCCTTTTTTTCGTCTTGCGCTCCGGTGGCTATGGATATATAGCAATGGATGGCTCGCCACTCCCTGCTCCACGGTTTCGGAGGCATGCATGACTCCCCACTTCCTCCCCACCCTGGTCAACCCTCCCTTCGGAGACCCCGGCGTGTACGTCGATTTTCAGTTCGCCCGGCGCGCCATCCTCTTCGACCTGGGGGAGATCCACCGCCTCGGTCCCCGCAAGATCCTGCGTTTGAGCGACGTCTGCATCTCCCACACCCACATCGACCACTTCATCGGCTTCGACCTGATGCTGCGCATCATGCTCGGGCGCGACATGGCGCTGCGTCTCTTTGGCCCTCCCGGCATCCTGCAACAGGTCGAGCATCGCCTCGCCTCCTACAGCTGGAACCTGATCCAGAGCTACCCCACCGAGTTCGTCATCACCGTCACCGAACTACACCCGGATGGCAGCGGGGTGCGTGCCCGCTTCAGCTCGCGCCGGGTTTTCGCCCGAGAGGACGAGGAGCGGCTCACCTTCACGGACGGCGTGATCCTGGAGGAGGAGAACTTGCGGCTGCGGGCGACCTTCCTGGAGCACAGTATCCCCTGCCTCGCCTACGCTTTCGAGGAAAAGCTGCACGTGAACTTCATGAAGAACCACCTTGCGGAGTTGGGACTACCGGTTGGCCCCTGGCTGTCGGAGGTGAAGCGTGCCGTGCTGCGCGGTGAGCCAGACGATACCGTGATTGTGGCCTCGCTGCCAGGCCAGTCGGAAGGGCGCCGCCTTACCATCGGCCAACTCAAGGAGAAGGTGCTGCAGGTAGTGCCCGGCGAGAAGATCGCCTACGTCACCGACACCGCCTTCACCCCCGACAACCGCCGCCGCATCGTGGCATTAGCCCGCGGCGCCGACTACTTCTTCATCGAGGCCGTGTTCCTGGACGTGGATGCCGAGCGCGCCCGGGAGCGCGCCCACCTGACCGCTCGCCAGGCGGGCCAATTGGCGCGTGAGGCCGGTGCCGCGCGGGTGATCCCGTTCCACTTTTCCCCGAGGCACCTGGGCGCCGAGGAGGAACTGCGCCGAGAGGTTGAGGAGGCTTTCGCAGGTAGATAAGTATCCCCTCGCCCCCCGGGAGAGGGGCGGGGGTGAGGGCGCTGCTCATGGCAGAAACAGTGCGCGATGCCACCTCCCTCACCCGCCCTTCGGGCACCCTCTCCCGGAGGGAGAGGGTATGGGACGCAAAAAAAGGGGGACCCGGTTACCGGGTCCCCCTTTTCTCATTCACATCATGTATCCGCTTCTAGTCGAGCCTGAGCGCCACGAACAGGGAGGTATCCCCCCTTCTGAGCAGCATCTTCAGGTACCCGCCCTTCTTGACGGCCCCGACCACCTTGCTGTAGTCCTTGGCGCTGGAGATGCGCACCCCGTTGATCTCCCGGATCAGGTCCCCCTCGACGATGCCGGCCTTCTCCGCGACACTGTCGGCCTGCACGTCAGTTACCAGGACACCTTTCTCTCCCTGCAGCCTCATTTGCTGGGCGCGTTCCGGGGTCAGGTCGGTGACCTTCAGCCCGAGGCGGTCGCCGGTGACCGTGCCGTCCTCGTCCTCTCCGCCGTCTTTCAGCTTCTCAATGGCGACCTGGAGCGGCACCTGCTTGCCGTCGCGCAGTACCACGAGCTTCACATGCTTGCCCACCGGGGTCGCCGCCACGCGGCGCGGCAGTTCCGCCATGTCCTTGATGACATGACCGTCGTACTCGAGGATGATATCGCCACCCTTGACGCCGGCCTTTTCGGCGGGGCTATCCTTCATGACCTCGGCCACCAGGGCGCCCTGCTCGCTCTCCATACCGAAGGACTTGGCCAAGTCCTGGGTCACCATCTGTACGGAAACGCCCAGCCAGCCGCGGGTCACCTTACCGCTTTCCTTGAGTTGCGGCAGGATCTCCTTGGCCATGTTCACCGGAATCGCGAAACCGATCCCCTGTCCGCCGGCTACGATGGCTGTGTTGATGCCGATCACCTCGCCGTCGGTGTTGAAGAGCGGGCCACCGGAGTTGCCCGGGTTGATGGAGGCATCGGTCTGGATGAAGTCGTCGTACGGGCCGCTGCCGATCACCCTGCCTTGGGCGCTGATGATGCCGGCGGTGACGGTCTGGCTCAGGCCGAAGGGGTTACCGATGGCCATGACCCAGTCGCCGACCTCCATCTTGTCGCTGTCGCCCAGGGGCGCTACCGGCAGGTGCGCCTTGGCGTCGATCTTGACCAGGGCCAGGTCGAGCTTGTCGTCGCGCCCCTTCACCTCGCCCTTGAACTCGCGACCGTCAGAGAGCTTGACCTTGATGTCGTCGGCATCCTTCACCACGTGGTTGTTGGTGATGATGTAGCCGTCATCGCTGATGATGAAGCCCGAGCCCATGCTTTGCTGCTTATGGGGTTGCTGGCGCGGGGCCTCGAAGAACTTGTCGAAATACTCTTGGAAGGGATCGCCGCCCGGATGCTGCCGCTTCTTCATGGCGATGGTCTTGGAAGTGCTGATGTTGACTACCGCTGGCTTCAGTCTCTTGGCAAGCTTGGCGAAGTCGGGGGTGAGCGTCGTGGCGCCCGCGACGGTGGAGAAAACGGAGGAGAGAAATAAGCTAAACACCAGAAATCTTGCGACGATTGCTGCCTGCATGGCTACCTCCTGGGATTTGAGTACGGTAAAGCTAATACTGCACCGGTACTTTGTCAAGCCTTCCCACCGGGGAGCGGCTTTAACGAAAAAAAACGGACCTCCCCCAGGCCGCTATGGCCAGGAGAGGTCCGTTGCTCGGACTAGAAGGGTGACACCGGTTGGCGGCTACTCTTCTTCTTTGAGGATGTAGCCCACGCCCCTGACGGTGTGGATCAGCTTCTTGTCAGCTTCACGGTCGATCTTCTTACGCAGATAGTTCACGTAGACGTCGATGATGTTGGTGAAGCTGTCGAAGGTGTAATCCCAGACGTGCTCGGCGATCATGGTCCTGGTAAGCACCTGGTGCGGGTTGCGCATGAAGTACTCGAGCAGGCCGTATTCTTTGGCGGTAAGATCGATTTCCTTGTCCTTGCGCCATACCTTGTGGGTAACCGGGTCGAGACGGAGGTCGGCGAAGCGGATCTCGGCGCCGCGGTCGAGCTCGCTCCTTCTCATCAGCGCACGGACGCGGGCCAACAGCTCGGCGAAGGCGAACGGCTTGGTCAGGTAATCGTCGGAACCGGAGTCCAGACCAGCCACGATATCTTCTACGGAGTCCTTCGCGGTGAGCATCAGAATCGGGGTGACGTTCTTACGCTCCCTGAGTTCCTTCAGCACGGAAAGGCCGTCTTTTTTCGGAAGCATCCAGTCAAGTACGATGAGATCGAACGGCTTCTCCAGCGCAAGCTTCAGTCCCTCTTCACCGTCGGCGGCCGTGTGGACTTCGTACTGCTCCTCCTCGAGTCCGCGCTTAATGAAGCTGGCAACCTTTTTTTCGTCTTCTACCACCAAGATTCTCATGTTGATTTCCTCTCTTTGAAATTATGTCGACCTCTAATCGTGCCTGATATCACCATGAAGCCTGCTTAAAATCTCGGCGGCAGACTCCTCAACCGATTTGTTGGTTACGTCGATCACCAGCCAGGCGGGGTGGGCCCGGTAAAAGCGCCGACAGTAGGCCAGTTCTTCCTCGACCTGCCTGTAGTCGGCGTAACTGCCGCGCGGGCTCTGCCTCAGGTTCCTGAGCCGCGCGCAACGTATATCGACCAGCCGCTGCGTGTCGATAATGAGACCTACCACCCGTTCCGGCTCCACCTCCTCCAGCTCCGGGGGAGGGTCGATTCCCTGGATGATGGGCACGTTCGCCACCTTGTACCCCTTGTGGGCCAGGTACATGGAGAGCGGAGTCTTCGACGAGCGGGACACGCCGATCAGGACGATGTCCGCCTTGTGCAGGTTGCGCGGCTCCTGGCCGTCGTCCTGCTTCACGGTAAAATCAACCGCCTCCATGCGGCGGTAATACTCGGAGTTCATCTCATACTGCAGGCCGGGAAGCTTCTGCGGCCTCATCTCCAGGAACTCGGCCAGCTTGAAGAGAAGCGGGGTGATCAGGTCCACCGCATCCAGCTGTCTCGCCTCGCACTCGTTCCTGACGAACTGGGCCAGTTCCGTGTTCACCAGCGTATAAAAGATAATGCCGGGTTGCCGGTCCACCTCGTCCAGGGCCTTGATAATGTCGTCGCGGTTCCTGATCTGCCCGACCCGGCGCAGGCGGACATCCACGTCCTTGAACTGGGTCAGCGCGGCCCGCGCCACCCGCTCGACGGTCTCACCCGTCGCATCCGAAAGTAAATAAACGTGGTACATCCGTAGTCACCCGAAAAGTGCCGTTCTACCAAGGCTTTACCAGCCAAATCGCCAAACTCATTAGATATATACCATGTTTTTTCATTTTAGGCAAAACTAAAATTTAATGGGAAACGCTTCTGTAAAAACTTATCGGCACATCTCCGAAAAATTTTAATTATAATTACGCCCTAGTTTTTTTGGATGTCAAGGTTTTCATTGCCATTTCCTTTATTTCTCTGGTAGTTTAATCCGGCAAGACGGAACCCAAAAGGAGAAGCAAACTCATTATGATTACAGATTGGGCGGAAATCGCCTGTGACGTCCCGGCCGAGATGGTCGACACATTAGCGGACTTCTTAGTGGAACTGACCGGCAACGGCGTCGGCGTGGACAACCTGCACCTGGATACCTTTTCCCTGGATACCCTGGAAGACAGCAGCATCAAGACTGTCAAGGGGTACCTCCCCCTGGACGACTCCCTGGAGGACATGCGCATCAAGGTGGAGCAGTTCCTGGCCCAGCATGGGCCGGACTTTCCCGGTTTCGTCTACGCCCCGCCGGTAGTCACCATCATCAAGAACGAGGACTGGGCCAACAACTGGAAGGTGCACTTCAAGCCGGTGCGCATCGGCAAGCGGCTGGTGATCAAGCCGACCTGGGAGGAGTACCAGCAGGTCGAGGGTGACCTGGTGATCCAGATCGACCCCGGCATGGCCTTCGGCACCGGCGCCCACCCCACCACCAAGATGTGCCTGGAAGCCCTGGAGCGGATCGCCTTTGCCTGCCCGGAGGCGAAACTCCCCAACCCCGTCCTTGACGTCGGTACCGGTTCCGGCGTGCTCAGCATCGCCGCCGCGCTTCTGGGCGCCACCGAAATCACCGCGGTCGATATCGACCCGGAGGCGGTCCGGGTGACCCAGGAAAACCTTGAGTTGAACGGCGTCGACGGCGTGGTCAAAGCCTCCACCACCGACCTGTCCCAGCTTCCCAGCGGCTATGCCGTCGTGGTCGCCAACATCCTCGCCGAGGAACTGGTGCGCCTCTCCGACCAGCTCACCTCCCGCGTGGCACCTGGCGGCTGGCTGATCCTCTCCGGCATCCTCACCGAGAAGGAGGAGTTTGTCCGCGCCGGCTTCCCCGGCCTTGAGCTCGTGGAAAACCCGCGGGAGCTGGAGTGGTCCTGCCTCACCCTGAGAAAGCCGCTCTAACGGATGCGCAGCTTCTTCCTGGGAGACAACGCAGTCGGCGACGGTGAAGCCACCGTCACCGGCGAGCTGTACCGGCACATGGCGCGCGTGCTGCGGCTCAAAGAGGGGGTCGAGGTCGAGTTGGTGGACGGCGACGGCAGGCGCCACAGCGGCGTGATCGCCGAGGTGGGTGCCAAGAGCCTCACCGTCCGCATCGACGCTACCACCGCGGCACCCGAGCCGGAGCCGGGTCTGCGCATTACCCTGTACCAGGGGCTCCCCAAGGGGGACAAGCTCGACCTGATCCTGCAAAAGTGCACCGAGCTCGGCATTGCCGAAGTGGTCACCTTCGATGCCGCCCGCTCGGTGGTCAAGCTGCGCGGGGAGAAGACGGCGGGCAAGCAGGCCCGTTTCGAGAAGATCGTGCAGGAAGCTGCGCGCCAGTGCGGGCGCAGCTCCGCCCCCCGGGTCGCCATCGGCGGGAGCCTAAAAGAGGTGCTGCGCGATGCGCCGCAGACGGTGAAGCTGCTTTTGTGGGAAGGGGAAGAGAAGACGACCTTGCGGGAGTGCCTGGAACGTTACCAGGCGCCGGAGAGCGTGGCCGTGGTGGTCGGGCCGGAGGGTGGGCTGACCACGGAAGAAGTGGCCACCGCCCTTGCCTGCGGCTTCACCCCGGTGACGCTGGGGAAGCGGATACTGCGCACGGAGACCGCCGGACTGGCGCTGGTTTCCATACTGCAATTTCATTGGGGAGACTTGGGGTGACAGCGGAAGCCGCACCTCCTCTGTCCTTGAGGGGACACACAGGGGGACAGGCACCTGGCGGAGCCAGTCCCCTAACGGAGCAGTACCCTACTTGAGCGCGATCACGAGCGCCACAATCGAGACCAGCAGGGACACTCCCGCCACCCCCATGAGCACCTTCTCGCGGGCCAGCACCACCTTGAGCGTCTTGATGGCGAGCTGCAGATGCCCCGAGGTCTCCAGGAGCGCCCGCTCCAGTTTTCGGTTCTCCTCTTCCAACTGATGCAGCCTCGCCTCCATGCCTCCCGGGGAGCCAGGTCCCATAAAGCGCCCTTTGGCCCGGCTGGCCATGTCCGCCACCATGGGGAGATTCTCCATCACCCGCCCCCACGGAATCCTCGTCGCCGCAATCTTGGCTATGCTCCAGATGCTCATGATGCCCTCCTTTATCTATTCCCCAGCTGAATAACCTAAATCAAATCCCCCCCGTCCCCCCATTTGCAAAGGGGGAGCCTCAGGCCAAGACCTCGAATTAATTTGAAACCATCTCGACGAAGCGGCGCGCGAAGAGCGGTCCCTTCGCCTCATCCTCGTGCTTGAAGAAGACGAAGGCTTCACTCCATCCCCTGCCGCGCACCAGCTCCGCCCACTTTCTCAACTCATCCACCTGGTAATCCGGGCGTCTCAGCCGCAAATACCCCCAGGTCGCCGTCGCTACCGCCGGAATCTCCAGCTCGCCCTCGATGTCGGCGATGCAGAGCGCGGCGTCGTTTCTATGCAAAAGCGCGAAGACCTCGTCGTCAAGCCAGGAGCGGTGGCGAAACTGCAGGGCCACCCGGCGCCCCGGCGGGATCAGCGCCAGCAAATCGTGCAGCAGAGGCAGGTCCTTCTTGAGGCTGGGGGGAAGCTGGAACAGCACCGCGCCCAGCCGCCTTCCCAGGACGCCGGCGACGTCGAAGAGATAGGAGACCTGGTCGGCGACGTCGCGCAACCGGTTCACGTGGGTGATGCGCTGCGGCGCCTTGAGCACGAACCTGAAGGTCTCCGGGACCTGGTCGCACCACCCCGCCAGCATGGTGTCTTTGGGCATGCGGTGGAAGGTGTTGTTGATTTCCACGCTGTTGAACTGCCCGCCGTAGTACTGCAGCATTGCGCGGGAGGGGAGGTCGGCGGGGTAGAAGCTCCCTTTCCACTCGGTGTAGGAATAACCGCTGGTGCCTATGTACAGGAGCACGGCGCACCTCCGACCCTGGTTCGCTTCAGTCACAGCAACATGTTATACAACAGAGGTGCGCCGGCACAAGGCAAACTAATGTAAATCCCCCCGGCAGCTCCCTCATCTGACGAAAAAAGGCGGGTCCCTCATTTGGAACCCGCCCGTCGTGCCGCTATGTCTGTTGCTCAGGAGATCAGCGATGCCAACTCGTCGCCGAACGCCTCGCGCTGCCAGCGCTTCAAGAGGGCGTCCTGCGAGGAACCCGGCTCGGCCAGAGCCTCCAGGAGCGTATTGTTGGCTACCAGCCCCACGCCCAAGCCGAGCTGGGCCGACTTCGCCTCACGCCAGATCTTGAGCCGTTTCACCTTTTCGTCCTGGAGCCGGTCCAGCACCGGACGACGGCTCTGCTGCACCTGGGGCAGCTTATCCTGCGGCAGGGCCAGGCCGTTGGCGATCGCCTGCAGCAACCCGCGCCCGAGCCGCTCGATCAGCTTGGAGGACATGGTATGGATACCGACCAGTTCGAAGTTGCTCCTGGGCTGTTTCTCGGCGAGCTCGCGCAACAGGTCGTTACTGAGGATCCGGAAGGGGGGGACGTCGGCGATGCGGGCCTTCTCGTCACGGAACTTCAGGAGTTCCTCGAGGACGGCCAGCTCGCGCGGCTTCATCTTGTTGGCCCCCTTGAAGCGCAGGCACATCAGTTCGCCCTCGCGCGACGGCGATCTCACCCCCGCCACCAACTCGGACTCCTCCTCCACCCAGGCCAGACGCCCCTTGGCCACCAGTTCCGCCTCGAGCTGACGGTACAGCTCGATCAGGAGTGAGGTGTCCTTCATGGCATATTCCAGCATCTCCTGGGAGAAGGGACGCTTGCTCCAGTCCGCCTTCTGGTAGCGTTTGTCCAGCTCGACGCTGAAACGCTTCTTCAAGAGCGCGGCCAGGCCGAACTCGCTCTCGCCCAGGAACTGGCTGGCGATCATGGTGTCGAAAAGGTTGACCACTTCGATGCCGAAGTCGCGGTACAGCGAGCGCATGTCGTAGTCCGCGCCGTGGAAGATCTTCTTGATGGCCGGATTGGCGAAGATCGGCGCCAGTGCCCGCACGTCGATCGGAGCCAACGGATCGATCAGGCGGTCCTCCGACGGGGAGGAAACCTGGATCAGGCAGACCTTCTCGGTATAGTGGTGCAGCGAGTCGGCCTCCAGGTCGAAGGCGAGCACCGACTCCTTCGAGAGCCGCTCTACGAGTTCATCCAGGGTCTGTTGGTCGGTGACGAGATGTGCCGCTGCGGGATTTGTTGCTTTATTCTTGTTCTGCAAATGGTTCCGTCCGTTTCTGCATCTATATATGCTTGCGAGATATTTGGCGTTGACGACCTGCTCCGGTCGTGGCGACTACGCCAGCCGGGAAGATTACAACCTTTTCACCTTCAGTACAAGTCCAGATCCGCTGTTTCCGAAAAAATTGCGGCTGCCGGGATTACTGCCCCGGCCCGATTTCGATCAGGGCCTGGATGGTCCGTTCCATTTCCTCTTTGGTGCCGATGGTGATGCGCAGGCCGTGGCTCAGCTTCGGGTCGGTGAAGTGGCGCACCAGGATCTTACGGTCGTAAAGCCCCTGGTAGACCCGGGTGCCGTCACGGTCGGGCGGGCTGGCAAAAACGTAGTTGCCGCTGGATGGAATGACCCGGTAGCCGATCCTCTTCAGTTCCGCGGTGAACCAGGCGCGGGTTTCCTTGATCTTGGCGACGCAGTCGAGGAAATAGGCCTGGTCGTGGAGCGCCGCGGTGGCGGCAGCCTGCGCCAGCCGGTCCAGGTTGTAGTGGTCGCGGATCTTGTTCAAAGCCGCGATCACCTCCGGACGCGCGATGGCAAGGCCAAGCCTCATGCCGGCCAGGGAGTAGCTCTTGGAGAAGGTGCGGGTGACCACGACGTTATCGAGGGCGCGTACCAGTTCCAGCGAAGTTTCCTCCGCGAAGTCGACGTAGGCCTCGTCCACCACCAGCATCCCGGAAAGCCGCCCGGCCAGGTCCCCGATGTAGTTCTGGCTGAAGGTAAACCCCAGCGGCGCATTCGGGTTGGTGAGGAAGAGGAGCTTGCCGTCGTAATGCTCCGGGATCCCCTCCGGCTCGAAGGATTCGGTGAGACCGAAGGTGCGCACCTTGGCCCCCTGCACTTCGGCCAACGTTCCGTAGTAGGAGTACGAGGGATGGATGTAGGCGATCTCCTCACCCTCGCCAGCGAAGGCGCGGATCAGGTTGTTGAGCACCTCGTCCGACCCGTTGGCCATGATGATCCAGGAGGGGTCGAAGCCGTATAACCGGCCAGCCTCCTCGCGCGCCAGGCGGCTGGCGGCGTCCGGATAGCGGCGCAGCCCCTCGCCGACCTCGGTGGCGATGGCCTGGATCACCTGCGGGGAAGGCGGGTACGGGTTCTCGTTGGTGTTCAGCTTGATGTAGGAAGCGACGTCATCGGGCTGGAAGCCCGGGACATAGCCTGCCATCTGTGCGATGTTTTGCCGCAGGGCAATCATGGCAACTCCTTTGCTGGCGGATTGGAACTGTGACTATAACCGCAATTCAATGAGAAAGTCAAAGCCCCAGGCTCTAATACCGCTCCAATTCCCGGTAGAGCGTGGTGCGCCGGACCGGCGTAAAGCCTGCGACCTTAATGAGATCGATCATCTGCTGCTGCGACATCCGGAACCGGCAACCCGCCGCGGCCACCACGTTTTCCTCAAGCATGGTGCCCCCCACGTCGTTGGCGCCGAAAAAGAGCGCCACCTGGGCCATCTTCGCCCCTTGCGTCACCCAGCTGGCCTGGATATTCGGGATGTTCCTGAGCACGATGCGGGACAGGGCCAGCACCTTGAGGTACTCGACGCCGCTTGCGGTCTCGCCGCCGAGCTCCGTGTTGCCGGGCTGATAGGTCCAGGGGATGAAGGCGGTGAAGCTCCCTCCCTGCGCCTGCAGCTCGCGCACCCGGAACAGGTGCTCGACCACGTCCTCGATGCGCTCCTTGCTGCCGAACATCATGGTCGCGGTGGTGGGCATGCCGAGTTTGGCCGCCTCGCGCATGACCTCGGCCCACCCCTGCCAGCCGATTTTCTTGGGAGAAATCTCGGCGCGCACGCTGTCCACCAGGATCTCCGCACCGCCACCCGGGACCGAATCGAGCCCCGCCTCCTTCAGGCGCCGCAGCGTTTCGGGGATGGAGAGGCCGGAGAGCTTGGCGGTGTGGGTGATCTCGGCCGGCGACAGTGAGTGGTTCTGGACACCGGGGAAGCGGCGCTTGATCTCGCGGAACAGGGTTTCGAAGTAAGTAATGTCGAGCGACGGGTGCAGCCCGCCCTGCATCAGCAGCTGCGTCCCACCCTGGTCCACCAGTTCCTGGATCTTGGCCATGATGGCTTCGTTTTCCAGCAGGTAGGCGTCCTCGGCGTCGGGGTTCCGGTAGAACGCGCAGAACTTGCACTGGGACTCGCAGACGTTGGTGTAGTTGACATTGCGATCCACAACGAAGCTGACGCAGCCGTCAGGGTGCATGCTACGGCGGATGGAATCGGCGATGCGGCCGACGGCAAGAAGATCCCCCTCGGTCAGGCACCAGAGCGCCTCCTCGAAGGTTATGTCAGCGTCGGCGGCAACTTTTTCAGTGATGGTTGTAAGCATGGTGTGGACCTGCGGCTTTCTTGGCTAAAGGGCGACGGGTGGTTGTCCCGGTGGACCCGCTGAACCTTGTGGACCCGGTGGACGGGCAGAATTTAATAAGCGTGGAGCTCGCGGTACAGGGTGTCGCGTTCCACCGGGATGCGACCTGCTTTGCGGATCATGGCGACGATGCCGTCGCGGCTCATGGCCTGCGGGGTGTCGGCGCCCGCCTCGTGACCGATGCGCTCCTCTACCACGGTGCCGTCCAGGTCGTTGACGCCGAAGCAGAGCGAGACCTGGGCGATCTTCTCGCCCAGCATGACCCAGTAGGCCTTGACGTTGGCGAAGTTGTCCAGGTAGATGCGGCCGACGGCCAGGGTGCGCAGGTCGTCGACGCCGCTGGTGCCGCTGCCGCCGATCTTTAACTGGGAATGCTCGGGCTGGAAGGCGAGCGGAATGAATACCTGGAAGCCGCCGGTCCTATCCTGCAGTTCGCGCAACTGGCGCATGTGATCGACCCGGTCCTCGATGCTTTCCAGGTGACCGTAGAGCATGGTGGCGTTGGATTTAAGCCCAGCCGCGTGCACCTGCTCCATGATGGCGAGCCACTCGGCGCCGCTGATCTTCTCCGGGCAGAGCTGGTTGCGGATCTCGGGGGCGAAGATCTCGGCGCCCCCGCCGGGGAGCGAGCCCAGCCCGGCCTCCTTCAGCTTCTCCAGGGTCTGCGGGATGGAAAGCTTGGCGAGCTCGGCCAGGTAAGCGATCTCGACCGCCGTGAAGGCCTTCACGTGCAGATCCGGCGAAACTGATTTGATGGTCGCCAGCAGTTCCAGGTAGAACTCGAAGGGGAGGTCGGGGTGCAGCCCGCCCACCACGTGGATCTCTGTGGCCCCCTGCTGCAGCGCCTCTTCGGCGCGGGCGCGCACCTCGTCCAGCGACATCAGGTAGGCGCCTTCCTCGCCGGCCCTCCGGAAAAAGGCGCAGAAGCGGCAGCGGTTGACGCAGATATTGGTGTGGTTGATGTGGCGATTAACGTTGAAGAAGACCTTGCGGCCGTTGCGCCGCTCGTTCACCGTCTGGGCCAGCTCGCCCAGCTCCAAGAGGTTCGGGTGCCGGAACAGCACGAGTGCCTCGGCCTCATCGATGCGGGCACCACGGTGTACTTTCTCAGCTATGGTTGCAAAAGTCATTGCTGCTTTTTCCTTTCTTGTCGGACCGGCCGGAGTGAGTCGAACCGGGGGAGGCGGGTTCGGATGCGGCGGTTACTCGCCGCCCCAGCGTCGGAACAGGGCGTGCTCGACCTGCACGCTGTCCAGCACCTTGCCGACCACGAAATCGACCAGGTCCTCCATGCTCTGCGGCTGGTGGTAAAAACCGGGCATGGCGGGCACCATCCTCACCCCCAGTCGGGACAACTTCAGCATGTGCTCCAGGTGGATGGCGTTCAGCGGAGTCTCGCGCGGCACCAGCACCAGGGGGCGCGCCTCCTTGAGCATCACGTCCGCGGCCCGCTCCAGGAGGTTTCCGGCGTTGCCGCAACTGATGCGGGACAGGGTCCCCATGGAACAGGGCACCACCAGCATGGCGTCGGGCGCCGACGACCCACTGGCAATGGGAGCAAAAAGATCATCGCAGGCGTAATAACGAAGGTCACCGCTACCGACCTTCTGGCGCAGTTGCTCCTGCACCACCTGCGCCGCGCCCCCCCACTCCAGGCCGCACTCCTCGCGCAGCACCGCGAAGCCGGCATCGCTTATCATCACGCTGACCCGCGCCCCCGAGCGTAGCAGTTCCTCGATCACCCTGAGACCGTAGATGCTGCCGGAGGCCCCGGTTATGGCAACGACGAAATGGCGCGGCTTCACAGCGCCCCCGCTGTCAGGGTATCCAGCAGCGTGGCGAAGAAGAGGGTAACGCTGATGTAACCGTTCATATTGAAGAAGGCGGCGTCAAGGGCGTCGAGATTGCCGCCGCGCAGCAAGTGGTGCTCGTAAAGCAGCATGGCGCAAGTGGCGACCAGGCCGGCCAGGAAGAAGGTTCCCAGCCCCAGGTAAAGATAGAGGGCCAGCAGGAACAGGCAGGAAGCAAGGTGAAAGATGCGCGAGGTCCAGAGCGAACCGTTCAAGCCGAGCTTGGCGGGAATGGAGTGCAGCCCGCTTTGCCGGTCGAACTCCATGTCCTGCAGGGCGTAGAGGATATCGAAGCCGGCCACCCAGAAGAGCACGGCCAGGGCCAGGAGGAAGGCAGGCAGATCGGCGCTGCCGCGGATGGCGATCCAGGCGCCCAGCGGAGCCCCGGCCAGGCAAATCCCCAGCACCACGTGGGCCAGGGCGGTGAAACGCTTGCAGTAGGAGTAGAGGAGGATAAAACCGAGCGCCACCGGGGACAGATAGAGGCAGAGCGGGTTCAGCATCTTGGCGGCGAAGAGCATGAGCAGCACGGACAGCGCGATAAAGAAGATCACGGAGCCGCGGCCCAAAAGGCCGGCTGGAATGGCACGCCCCGCGGTGCGCGGGTTGCGGCCATCGATGTCGGCGTCGATAACACGGTTAAGCCCCATGGCCGCCGTGCGCGCCCCCACCATGGCCAGCACGATCCACGCGGCCTGAGCCAGCGTAGGGAGTCCCTTGGCCGCCAACAGCGCGCCGGTGAAGGCGAAGGGAAGTGCGAAAATGGTGTGGCTGAACTTTATCATCTCCAGGAATACCCTGATCCTGGCGTAACTGGTCATCTCGACTCCTGCCTGAGTGCTCATGAGTTCCTTTCCCGCCCTGTGCTCAGAGAAAGCCGTATTCCCGCCATCTCCGCTCTACCTGGGCGCTAACCGATGCATCCGGTTGCAACAATTGCTTCCGCCCCCCACCTTCTTCCGGGAGCTTATCGGTGGCATCGACCCCGAGGCAGCCGTCCGGCGTCACCACCAGGTCGGCGGGAAAACGGACCTCGTTCAGCGCCTGCCAAAACCCGTGCGCCAGGGTTAGCTCTTCCCCGGTGCTATCCACGACCACCAGGAGCTTGCCGCGTTTCAGCCATCCCTCGCTGCGTAGCCGCGCCAGCACCTGCCGTCCCTGCCCCGGCTCCTTCTTCTCGATCGAGATGATGGCACAGCCGTGGAAGATCCCCTCCACCGGCATGACCAGGTCGACGATCTCCGGGCATTGCCGGCGCAGCAGGGGGAGCAGCAGCCGCTCCGCAGCCTTGGCCAGGAAGCAGTCTTCCATCGGCGGGGGACCGACCACCGTCGCCTGGCAGATCGGATTATTTCTGCGGGTGATGCAACTGACACGTAAAAGCGGCACTTCTTCGCCGGGATCGTAACTCCCGGTGTAGTTGCCGAAAGCACCCTCGCGGCGGGTGGCGCCGGGGTCGATCACCCCCTCGATGACGAGCTCCGCGTCGGCCGGAACCAGGAGCTCCGACTCGAGGGATGGCGCCATGCCGATGGGCGCCCCGTGTAGGTAACCCGCGAAGGAGACCTCGTCCAAAGGCTCCGGCAAGGGGAGCATCGCCGCCAGCGTGAGCGCCGGGGCGGCACCGACGGCAATGGCCACCGGCATCGGCAGTCCTGCCGCCCGGTATTTCTCGTGATGTTCGAAGCCGCCGCTGCCGGGCTTCCAGCGGATACCCACACAGCCGTCATCGAAGATCCGGACCCGGTACATGCCGCAGTTGCCGGCGCCGGTGTCAGGGTCCCGGGTAAACACCAGGGGGAGCGTGATGAAGCGCCCGCCGTCATGCGGCCAGCTCTTCAGGAAGGGATATCCTCCCAGGTCAGGAAGCCGTTCGACCACCTCCTGGCAGGGTGCCTGGCGCACTAAAGTCGGCGCCGGCGCACTCTCGGGTACAGCGAGCAGCTGTTCCATCTTGCCCGTCAACAGGGAAAGGTGTTCGACCTGGAGCGCAAGCGCCATGCGTGAAGGGGAGCCGAAGAGGTTGGTTGCCACAGGGTAGGAACTTCCCTTGACGTTTTGGAAGAGAAGGGCCTTGCCGCCACCGGGGAGCTTGCTCTGCCGGTCGGTGATGCAGGCAATTTCCAGATCGGAATCCACCTCAGCATCCACCCGATGTAGCTCACCTGCGGCGTCCAGCACGGCGAGAAAGTCTCGTAAGTCCCTGATGGCCATGCACACTCCGCAAAAAACCTGAAGAGAAAGTTTTTAACACTTCCACCCGGGGATGACAATGTTTTTCTTCCCCTATCGCCCCCTCGCCGACCGGGGTAACTCCGCCCCCTGACACGTGGCCCCGACGGCGTAACATTCCGGATTGGCTTGATTAGGAAAAGCGGCAAGGTACTTTTTGCATCATCACTGCTCTTAATGCTTGACAAGCTGCAACCGATACTGATATATCTCTCCTCCTGATTGACCCGTCAGAGATTTTCACGCCGGAATGTAGCGCAGCCTGGTAGCGCACCTGCTTCGGGAGCAGGGGGTCGGAGGTTCGAATCCTCTCATTCCGACCATTACAAAACAAGGTCTTTAGCCCACGCTAAAGGCCTTTTTTGTTACCTTTTCCGGTCCATCCTGTCCTTCTCCGGTACCGGACTTGCCTGCCGACCTCCTGCAGCATCACCCATAGAAGCTTTCTTCTCCCCAAAGCCTTGTCGGTCTTGGCTAGTGCAGACGGTATTTCTCCGGTTCTTCCGGTACGTCTCCGATACAATCGATCCATTGCCCTCCAGTAACTTCTTGATTCTTTTGGGCTGGTGAAGGAGACGGCATCTTGCGCAAAAGAACTTTTCTTCCCCGCCGGTGCCGCTCCTTGCTGATTCTGTTAACGAGCATTCCCCGTTACTTCCCAAAGGAGTGATCCCTTGTCCGCTTTCGCAGCAAATTAGTCGTCAATGAGCTGTGCTCCCATATCACGGGGACCTTTCGGCCCTACCTATGTCAGAGTCCAAGGTTTGGTCTTGCAAATCACTTAAAATTTTGCTTTTATTGCCTCTAATTAATTTCTTGGCGGGCATCCTCTTGATCTAGGCGCCCTTACTACTAGCTGACGATGGAGGTTGTTATGGGCGAGATGCATCATTTGAGCGTAGGCTGTGCTGATTGTGCTGTCATCAAGTCAGACAACCATACGTTTCTCATAGATTGTCATGGGATAGAGAACCACTCGCATCTGTTGCCTGCAAGCAAATATATCAAGGCTGTTTTCATCACGCATCAGCACTATGACCACTTTGATGGTCTGGACTACCTCAAGAAGAATGGTTACAGCATTGGTTCGATAATACATGCGCCTTATGAGAGGCGATACAATGACGCAAGCGTCCGACATGAGGAATGGCAAAGCTTCCAGGGTTACGTTAAACATTTTACGGATAAAGGCACAACGGTTCACGCTCCTTATCGCCAGAAGCAGTTTGAGAATCCTTGGTGGGAAATTGACGGGCTAAAGTTTTTCATCCTAGGGCCGGCAACACATATAGCAAAAGCTGAAACCCGCGAGCTTCACGACGCATGTTTGGTCATCTGCGCCAGACTTAAAGCAAGGAAATGCCTGTTCACAGGAGATGCCTCTGACACTAGCTTGAAGTATATCTCTGACAATACTAACAATATATGTGATGACATTCTTCATGCGAGTCACCATGGCAGTATCAACGGGGCAGACCTTGAGTTTATAAAAAAATGTTGTGCAGAGTACACTGTGATATCTACAAAATCCGGTGTACACGACAACGTTCCCAGTTCTACGGCCTTACAGCGATATCGCAACAATACTTCAAAGATCGTGTACAGAACGGACACTGATGGGTCCCTGAAATGGAGCTTCTGAGTCATGAAAGAGCTAAAGGCAACGCTTTATGACATAAAAGGCTATTTCATCCCAGGCGCGCTCTTTCTCTGGGGTATCGTGGAGCTGATTTCGCAATGCGGGTACATGCTGGACGCCTCCCTTCAGAAGCTTCCATCGTCGTTCATGGCCGTCGCTGCGGTATCGCTATCCTATGTGACAGGACATGCCCTCCATACTTTGGCGAATGCAACCATTGACAAAATGCAATGGTCTCTGTATCCGCCCAAATTCTACTTTGATGAAGCTTTTAATTCTGACTTCTCGGTGGAGCAGAGACAGGCTTTGCAAGCTTGTATTGGCAAGGTGTTCCGGGGAGCCTCGTCGGAATACTCTGGGGACAATACAGTTATCAGAGCATCCTATTGGGCGTGTTTTCAGTACGTTATGGCCAAGCAAGTAGACGAGCTAGACAACTTTTTAAGCCTAACCGGATTTTATCGCGGAACCACAGCTGCATTCGGAGCGACTGCCATCATTTACGCCGCTGCGTTTACTTGGAGGCCAAGAATGACTATTGCTGGTGTAACTGTGGTATCAGCAATCGCCTGTCTAGCTTTTTTCACCAGGGTTACGAGGTTCAACCACTACCTTGCAAAAACTGTGTACGCAAATTTCTTGCATCTGGCGGAAGTCCAGACCGCCCCAGAATCATAGGGAAATCAGCTTCGTAGTCGGTCTTTTCTCCTTCAATCCCTGCAATTTGAACCTAGCTCCTCTAACCATTCAATTATTTCTTGCGGTACCCACGGCGCATCCTCAATGAAGAGGCACGGCCCACCAGCGTTATTGGTTGCCCAAAATACCATAAAGTAACCTTTCTCCTTAGTGACGACATCGCACCATCTCCACTCTTCGCTCAACAGGTCGATGGTGTTCCCCTCGCTGATGGGGATGCTCCGCAGGTCGTCTCCATCTTCGACAACATACCAGTTCCCGCCTAAGGTTATGTTTAAATCATCCTCCATCTGTGCCTGTAGGTCAGCGTCTTCTCCGTGGCATTACTACTGGTTCGCTACTCGGTTGAACATTTCCGACACACCTTCCGTTGCTTGCTTTAAGTCATCGGAAGCATGATGGGCATAGCGTTGGGTCATGGCTATGTCTTGGTGTCCAAGCAGCCTTTGCACTGCATAGAGATCGGCACCAGATGAGACGGCAACACTCGCGAATGTATGCCTCAGGTCGTGGATGCGGAAGTTTTTGATTCCTGCGACGGTACAGGCCTTATCAAAAGGGTTACGCAGATCGTAGACATAGGGCTTCTTTGCTCCCTTTCTGGATGGGAATACATAATTGCTATCTCGGGTCCGCTCCTCCTGATCTTTCCTACTTTGAAGATCGGTCAGGACCTCCTTGGCTCTTGTATTCAAGAAGACGGTTCTGCTCTTGTCATTTTTGGTCTTCGGGAGATAAAGGCGTGCCTCTTCAAGTCTGACATTGGCCCACTCCAAGGACATGACTTCCTCCCGTCTGCACCCGGTGTACATCAGCAGCCTGATCGCCGACACCGAAAGTCGATCATTTTGCTCCTCCAATGCGGCAAGGAATCGCGGGATTTCTTCTTTGCTTAAATACCGTTCCCTCAAGGGGCCTTCGTGGAATTTTTCCTGGTCCTTAGCTGGATTCTTTTCAAGCATCTCCCACTTGACGGCGAGGTTGAACATTCGTTTCAGCGTAGTGAGAAGATGGTTAGCTGTGCATGCTGTGGTACGCTCTTTCTCCTTGGCATGTACAGAGGCGACGTCTTTTGGGGTGATCTGCTTCAACCGAAATTTGCCTATGATTGGATTCAAGATGCGTTCTATCTGCCTTTGATCATCATCCCAAGTCTTTTTATGAGCCTTAGCATGGGGAAGGTAATGCTGCTTCGCAAACTCTTCAAAGGTCAGATCCGCCCGAACCTTTCCCCTCTCGGCTGCCGGGTCCTTGTCTCTCGCCAGCAGGCCTTTGTGCTCCATCACCCTGAGCCTTGCATCCTGGACGGATACCGCAGGGAACTCTCCAAGGGACAGGCACATCTTCCTCCCCAGGAAGCGATACCGGTGCTGAAAGAACCGGCGACCGTTCTTGGATACCCTGAGGTGAAGGCCAATGCACTCTATGTCTGCATACTCCATTTCCCTTGATGCGCTGGAAGGGTCGTGTGCTGGTAAGGCCTCTATGGCCTTTTTGGTGAACGGAAATTTTCTACTGGTGTTAGCTCTGTATTCCTGCATGTTTATCTCCTCTCTGTGTTAGGTTTTAGGCGCGTCCCCTACGCTAGCAGATGCGCTAGGCGATCTCTCCTATTCATAGCGTCGATCAGCGTTAAGGTTTCCAAGGGTTCTGGTCCTCCTCCGATCCGGTAGGAACTAGTGATTCTTCGATTGACGTAGGGTAAACTCAAGCTGGTTGTTCATCCAATTGCGAACAAGCCTCTCCCCAAACGCAGTTTTCTACGCAGTCCCGAAGGTTTCCCAGGATTTCAGATTTTCAGGTTCTCAGAGAGACAGGCTGGTTGGGGCAGGTTAGTGGCGCGGGTGGGCGGGGCAGGTGCGAGCCTGACAGGGCCGGGAATCTGCAAAACTGCGAATCTGGCCCCCAGACTGCTGCATCCCTAGGGGGTGGCCATGGGTAGGGCCGGGGGGTGAGCTATGGGGTGTTTTAGAAGCTCGTAAACTTTGGCTCCTCGTTCCCGCACTGCGAAGCCCCATCGATGTATAATGGGATCGTTCCCAGTGTACTTCTCAAGGACCTTAAGTGCGGCTCTCTGGCTGACGGCAGCACGCTCAGAAGCAGCAGATACTAACTTCATCTTTAAATTGATGCCTTCCTTGATACACCCTTCCAGGACAGTTATGATCTCAGCATCAGTCAACTCCATGGCAGCTTGCTTTAGTGGCGTAAGACGTTCGTGGTCAACCTCCTGAACAGATAATAATAAATCATCATAGCTAACACTGTCTTCTATTGAATAGCTGTATGCAGCAGCGAGAGCAACCGTGCCACGTCCTTTAATCCGTTCAAATTCAACTACCTTTTCTTTCCTGTTAGTGTCATTGACTATTGTAGTTAATATGTATCCACAGTCGAAATCGTCAATTATGTCCGTAGTACCTGAATATTGAATTTTACCATCTTTGCCTGGATTCTTATTAGTATGTGACAACGCTATCACTGTGCCGCCTTTGAGTATGAACCGTCTTACGGCCTTGGTGAATTCGGTACTTTTAGCTTTATGCATTGTGTCAACAAACTTTTTAAGCGTGTCTAATATAAGTATCACTCCCTTTGCAGCATCGGTTGTTATCATAGCTTCCATCGCTGTTCTAAATTCTCTAGCTTTGAAGTCGTTGTAGCCATCCGCCACCATTTGGAAGCCGTATTCCTGTGCTATTCTTGCCTTCACCACTAGCCCCCTACTGTCATCGTCCATATTGAGGTATATGAGCTTAGATGGGTCAAACTTACGCGATTTAATTCCTTCAACTATGAGATGCAAAGTAACTAATGTCTTTCCAGTATTCTGCTTTGCATAAATAACGGTAGCCTGTCCCATAAGCGCCAGGTTCCCCAATACGGAGACTTCATCTACTGCGTTTCTTTCAAGTTCCCCAACATCTTGAATGAAAAATTTGGCAAGGGGATTATCTGTCTTGAGGTGGGCGGAGACGGCATGAGTGACACGGCTTACGACCTCATACTGACAGGGTTCAAATGCAGCACCTAAGATGTCCGCCACATTAGCACCGGTGTCACGTGCCATCTTTATTAAAGTGCCAATTGTCAAGGGATTGGGTACATCCAGACGGAATGAACGCCACTTGGTCTCAATGTCTTTGGTGCCGCTATATTTACTCCCCTTGCTACTCCACAGATCAACAAGTGCTAGACCTTCATCACTTCCTCTTGTCTCGTGATATACGGCCATGAGCACACTTCGCCAGTCATCATACCCGCTGTCAGGATCAATCTTTTGCAGCAAAGATTCAATTTGAATTAACAAAACATCATCTGATTCCACAGGGACACTTCTTGCTATTGGTGATGGAGCCACTTTAACTTCTGACGGTGCAGGCCTTCCATTGTGAATATAAACAGCATCAATGAACTCTTGCGATGCTGTTGTTAAATCATTCTTACTCTCCGTGCGATTTTCGATGATATATTTTCCTGTGCTCGGCGGCAAAACCACCATAGTGCGGCCGGTTTTGACATCCAAGCGAGCAGGATGCTTCTCGGAACTGTGCGAATCAGTCTTAGCTACAGTATCCGTACTGCGGCGGAAGTAGTGATGCTCACCCTTTTTCGTCTTCACTACCAATTTCGGGGTCAAACAAAAGCGGGACTCAATCTCTTTAATGGCCGCTACTGACTCCGGGCCGTCGGCGTCAAATACAATAATCTCTGCATTTACAATAAATCCTATTTCGTGAGATGGATTTTTGGTCCAGTAGTCGTTTACTTGGTTTGGCCCAAGATCGCTAAGCCACGGGTCCCATTTTACGGCGGGCAGCTTGTTGCCTGGAAGGACAGGTATGACGTCGAATCCGTACCCGCACCAATACATCGCTGCTCTTCGGTAATCTGCTACATTTTCAAACCAATCAGCTGATCCGACTAAGGGTCTTGCTTGGGGTACAAGTGGGGAAGGTGCTACAGGGGATGGGGATGCAATGTTATCTGACATATATTCTCCTTGGAGGTGGAACTACGTGAATTCAATCGCAAGGGGATATGCCATTAAAACAGTATCCCCTACGCAAACGGCTGATTTTTGTCCGGTAGAATGTCCGGACCCAATGCCACTTGGCGCAAGGAAATCCTTCTTTGGCTGTTCAACTCCGGTAGATGAACTGAAGGTTAATTCAAAACTTTGGCAGTCTGTTTCAGGGTTTAATTAGCTCTTTCTTTTCATTTTGCTGTCCTTTCCATGCGGTTTTCTTGTTCCCCTAGAGGACATTACGTAAGGGTTAGTCCAACGGGTTGTAACTAGCCGACATCATTATACAAAAAAAAGCAGGAAACTTGGTCGATATGGCAAGTTTTATACTATTTTTTAATATATAATTTTACACTTTATTCTGAGGCTACCGATATTGATTGATTCCTCGGTTTCCTAAATTTACCTCCCACGATGCAGTTGGTGATTTCGACTACTGGTGACAGCGGCGGCAGTTATATGTTTATTTCCGTCCTTTGCCAAAGATATCTTTCAGCACCTTGAATACCCCTGCCGCCACGAGGAAACCAACCATCCCAACATCATATCCGCACCCCCCTGATACACCGCATGCACAGCAGAACCACAACCAGCCCTTATCAATTGCGGTAATCTTCGTCAGTATCCAGGTTATGACTATCGGGGTGACGACGTTTTTCATTCCTCACCCACCTGCCCCGGATCGGGCGGCACGCTGCAGGGGGTCGTCGCCGCCGCCTCCGTGCCATCCACCTTGCTTGTCACGGATTTCCCAAAGGCGAATCGGTTCTCTGCCCCGGTAGCCTCGACGACCAGACCTTCCTTCAGGAGAGCGGCCATGAGGAACCCTGAACTGTTCGCCGATTTCCCCTTGTACAACGGATACAGGGCTTTAGACGAAACCGGCTCTCGATACTCCGCCAGCACTGTTTCAACCTCCCCAAGGAAAATCCAGTCCTTGTTGAATAGTCCTTTCCCGGAGTTTCCGACCAGGCTAATCATCAGTCTTTTCTCTTCGTTGCACCCTATGTTGTAGGTCAAGGTTGACCGACCCGACAGGGACTGACAAGTACCGACTCTCTCGATTTTGATTTCTTTGTTCACGTATTCCTCCTATGTTTGGTGCGGGTGCTTTCATATAAGATGCTCAAATTACCGTTACCGTCTCGTCATGCGTTTCCAGCAGAAAAGTCCCGTAACTATCAGGGCCAGCAACGCTAGTACCTTCAGGGTCGCGGCAAGAAGCATGACCATGACCGTGAGAGCTCCTAGCCGCATAAGGAGCATGGCGAGAAAAATGGCGCACAATGATGCCCAGATCATATAGTTCCTCCTATTCAGTTGTGTGTTATGTGGATTGGATATTTCTTGGGATTAGGCACAGTTAGAGAGTCCGGGTGATTTCCCAGGTATCGAGCCCTATGTTGATATATTCCTGTTCGTCAAGGTGGTGGTCGATGGCGATTCTGACCTCCTCCCGAGCAAGGAGTAGTTCGTCTGCATTCAAGGCCAAGGCTTTTTCTCCTAACCGTTGTGTTATGGCTAACAGGATAGTCTCCATGGTTATTGAGAATACTGTTTCAGAGGGGTCAACAATCGTGGATAGGTGCGTGAATATCTTTTTTTGTTGCATACTGACTCCTTTTGTTAGCAAGAACAACAAAAGCCCCAGTGACCGAGATGGTCAAAGGGGCTTTTTATTGCCTTTTCCGATATAATATTAACTAACTAAAAATACACCTCACAGCGTGCAGCTTAATATATTATTTCAACATCACGTCCAATTGCCTTTCTAGTGTCTCGACTTCTACTATTGATTGATTGATGTCTCTAATACTCGATCTAATTTCTGAGCCTTGAGCTGTGGCAACGAGTTTTTCCAACTTAGAATATTCACCGTAATACGCAATTAGTTTGCTATAAAACATTTTGTATTTCTCAGGAGGATTTTTCAATTTCCCCATTGTATCTTGTAGTTTTTTTGAGTTTAGCAGCTTAATTTTTTCTGAGTGGTTGCCATATGATTTTTCATATACAGAAAGAAACATTGAGTCCAAGGTCTGAGGAGACATATACCCTGATGCCTCTAACAATATAGAATATTCAGAAAGCATCTTGCCGCAAATTACCAAATTTTGTGATATGTGCTTATATGCTTGTTTTGAATTATCCAGATACTGACTACTGTTATATTTACTAACAGCGCCATACAACCCGATCACTAGCATCAACATCAGTACATATTTGGCTTTATTCATAAACCCTCCAGTAATCATAATTTCAGCAACTTAGACTTCTGATTCTCGAACTCTGCTTCGGTTATAATACCTTTTTCTTTTAAATCATGAAATTTTAATAATTTCGCGTGTACATCATCAGATTCGTTATTTGCACTCTTTGCTTGGGATGCACCTGACTCTTTCTTGGTGATATTTTTGTACACGCCAAGACCCGCACCTATTGCTGCACCTGCCAGTGGACCAATAACCGGCAAAGGGATAGCAACTACTGCACCGACTGCTGCACCAGCCGCTGCATCCTTTACCATGTCTGAGCGCATAGCTTCCTTGCCTATTTTCCCCGCTTCATCAACCGCTACACCCGCACGCGTCTTAGCCCATTCCGCAGCAATTTTCGCATCTTCATGATCAACTTTCCCATCCCCATTCAAATCACCAACGAGGACAACCGTTGCAGAAACCGCATCTTTGACCTTCCCAGCCAGATCATTTAGCTTCTCACTCATGCCGCACTCCTGATCATGGTACCGTAGTTAATGAGCACAAATGTAACCACTTATGCAGCCAATAGGCTGTATTGTCAATAACAATTAATCCTGTTTGTTCGTGGCTGGCTGAATCTTGAGTCTGTATTCTCTGCGAAAAGGATATGGGCTATGAGCAAAGTTCTTACTGACATTCAAATTGGTCAAAAAATTAGGGAGTTTCGACTCCAGGCGGGGGTTACGCAGGAAAAACTTGCGGAGGAGCTCGGGATCACTTTTCAGCAAATCCAGAAGTATGAGCGGGGTGTTACGAAGGTAAATCTGGTCAAACTGCAACAGTTGGCAGAGACATTAAAAATCCCCATATCCGCCTTTTTTCAGGATGGGTCTCACACAGCCTTTCAACTCAACGATATAGAAAAACAGGTACTTGCTGCTTTTAGAAAAATCCGATCGGAAACCCACAAAAACAGTGTGCTTGATATTGTCCTAGGCTTGGCACGTGACCTGTCTTCGCAATAGAGGACACGTTAAAAACCCTTATGCTGCCATCTTAAACTCCTGCTGTTCGAACTCTTCG
>NZ_JAEMHK010000016.1 GCF_016458235.1 Geomonas propionica
GAAGAGTTCGAACAGCAGGAGTTTAAGATGGCAGCATAAGGGTTTTTAACGTGTCCTCTATTGCGAAGACAGGTCAAAGGAGGGGGTGCTTAGATTTTCCTTTTAGGGAAGAAATCATCAGGAGATGTTTTGACTTCAGAATATTCTTTTTCTTAAGCTTCTTGTTTTCAGCGGTTAAGGCATCAGCAAGCTTTGCTAGTCCGTCGTTATCATTGACTTCAAGAACGAGTTTCCCTTCCCGCATTATCTGTAACTGTGTGTAGTCACCACCGGCATCATAATCAGCAGGTGCCCTAAGCACGAAATTGTATTGGATTTTGTCGCCACGCCAGTCGTAACTTACCTTTTCCACGGTCCTCCACTCTGTTCCAGAAGCGACGGAGGCGACGAAGGTCAAGGCGAGGAAAGCAAAAGCGAAGGGTAATCTCACTTTTTTCTCTCTTTTGTCACACAACGGTTCCGGAATTGACCGGCTTGACCGGTCGTATTTTGTGGTTAGGAATCCCATACTTAGGAGAAGTCCGCTTTCAAGAGTTGTTCCCGCTTCTACTGATTCACGGATTCAGAATTTATCTCCGCTTCAAGTAAATATTGTCGAGTACGTAGTCAATACCTTCTTCCTTAGTATTGAATTTTTCGGGGTACTCGTAGTCAATCCTCCCGCGTTCCTGGATATACACTATCCACATTCCATTTTTTTCGACAAGGTAAAGACCATCTTGAGTTCCCTCAGCGAAGTGCCACCAACCTGTTGGAAACCCATGCTCCTCTATGTAATCCTTCAGGTCCTGGCATGTTACTGTTAATGCCGCTTCGAGCGCAGATAGGTTTCCGTCGAAGTATTTTCGTGCTAACTCCCACTCTCTTGCATTCAAAATCGCACAGACTTGTTCATTTTTTGGAATCATTTTTCACCTTCCCAACGGCGGAAG
This sequence comes from Geomonas propionica, assembly GCF_016458235.1. Lineage (GTDB taxonomy): Bacteria > Desulfobacterota > Desulfuromonadia > Geobacterales > Geobacteraceae > Geomonas > Geomonas propionica. The sequence goes on from NZ_JAEMHK010000016.1 coordinate 933, forward strand.
TCGCATCAACATTTAAGTTACATAAGTTACCTACGTCCCCTCAACTAACTGGTGCTGCCTATTTTCGTGCGCCAGTATTCCAGAGGTGATTGATGCAGTAGGCAACTCCCTTCACTGCCTTTCCTTTACACCCCATCCACATGCACTCCTCTTCCGTCTCACCGCCTCTGCTACTCAGAAGAAGTTGTTTTCTTTCTTGAATTAGCTCTTCCCCGGTCCATTTCGCTCGTTCCTTCACGCGGCTGACAACTTGCCACGTATACTTGTCCCATTCATCAATTGCCCAAAGCGTCCCGCAAGAATGACAGGAGTAGAGCCTTTTCCAGTTCGCCATTTCTTCCTGATGGAGATGCTGCTCAAAACCTTTCGGACCTTCTTCGAGATAAAAGACATCAGGGAGTTCTTTGCATTTACATTTCATTTTATCCACCAACGGGGATGTCCTTGCCCGGCGGCGTTAGCCGTCCGCGTCTAAGGATGTGGTTGTACAGTTCGGGTCAAGCTTTGAAGAACTCTGTTGCTCTTTTGGCAATCGCTTCGAGCTGACCAGCCTCAATCAGGAGGCAGCTTTTCAATCTCCACGGTTCCGTGTTTCCGCCATCATGATTGATATTTATGTAGATAGTTACATGGCCCGTCTTGTCTGCCTTTAATTCGATTTTAAATTCTCCCTCGAGAGACTCCCACATCTTCGTACCACTCCAGCCGCGCCATTGGTTCGCGGCTTCTCGGAAGATTTGGGCAATTCCTTCGGCGTCTGGGTATCCGTATACTTCTCGAAGTGCTGAGTGCGATTTCGAACGAACAGAAACTTTGAAAGAGTCCCCCTCAAAGTCAAAGAACTCCGGCAAACCATCAGTCTCTGTTGATTTGATTTGGAACATCATTCTTCCTTTGTACAACACCTAAGGGTGAGCGGCGGAGCGGCTTGGCTTTCTCAAGCAGACACCTGCATTCCAAACCCGCGAAGTCCGTCTCCACCCGCTCTGGTTGGATGCCTATTCGATGTATAAATCAATTACAGCCCGTTTTCGCTCTCGGTCGGTGCATACCTTTACGTGTCCACCGTTCTTAAATTCCTTGGGTTCCACAACGAATTCAGAGGTAACAGGAAATTCCGGACCTACTTTGGTGAGAATTGCAGTATGACTTGTTTCATTTACCGCTGTTTCTGTGAACTTGTATCCCCTGAGCAGGTTTGGGAGATCTCTGGGATCCATTTCAATTGAGCACCCAACCACTACATCAGTCGGAATAGGTTCATCTTTGCAGTCAACCACTCGTACTGAAGTTGGGAGCGAGGGAATATTTAAGATAGAGGCCACCTGCTTGGGTCGTCTCTGGACATCGATTATTTTGACCACCACGAGAGCAACCACGACTACGGCGCCAACCCACAAAAGAGTCTTCTTCCATCCTCTTTCCATATTTTTACCTGGTCCAACGGCGCGAGGTGACCGGCGGAGCGCCTGGCTCCTACCAGCTTTCACCAGCAATCATGAGCCGCGGAGACCTGGTCCACCCGCTTGGTTGGGACACGTCCGTTCTAAGATGTCAGTTTATCAATGCCTAGCCCTACCGTTTTTCTTTTTAGCAGGGGGACCTTACGCCAACTTCAGAGCGTGGCATCGTTCGTTCAGCCACTCCGCGAGACCCTGCTGTGTACATCTAATTGGCATATCTTTTAGAGAATCCAAAACAGAACTCCGAGCAAAAGAGGGACCATATAAGTAGCTAGCACAACAAGCCAAAATTTCGCTGATAGTAGCTGATAATCACCACCTTTATATGTTGTTTTGTAACACAGAACAAGAAGCAGGATTATCGTAAAACACAAGGGAAAAAGCTCGTTATAAGAGTAACCATGTAGTCTAATGATGTTTACAATTTCAGCGAGTTTAAACCCAACCCCTAAGTTAAACATCACAACTGCACCAATTATGATGGCGTTAATCATTCTCATTACATTCCTTGCTCTGAGCCAACAACTTATTAGTGGGAAATTGCCACCATCCTCCCACATCACCGCATATATATTGATTATGCCAACAAGCTTACTGGCGTAAGACACTGATATCACATACTGTGCTGCTTGGAATTTGTGCCATTTGGGTGGATGGCCAGAAAACTGGCCATCCTCTTTTCCCTTCCCTTTACGTAGAAGATGCACCACCTATAAAGCCTTTCATTTGCCACCACAAATCGATCGCAATATATAGAGATCCCGCATACAAGTCAAAGGCGAAGTGATCAATCGGATCGAGGTTCGCCCCCCATTTGTGATCGGCGATCACATTTTGTTATTTTGTGGTTACGTTTTCGTATTTTGGCATCCCGTTTTCGCATTTCGTCATCGTGTTTTCGCACTTCGTCATCGTGATTTCGTATGTTACGAGTGCGTTTTCATGTTTTGCGAATTCGTTTTCGTACTTTACGAGTGCGTTTCCGGATTTTGCAGGAGTGTTTTAGGATTTTGCAGGAGCGTTTCGGGATTTTTCAGGAAGGGTTTGCGATTTTGCTTATACTTTCCGACTTTACGACGACCGTGCTGGTTTTATCCCAGGACGATCACCATATCACGTAAACCGCTTGGGAAGAGGGCTGCCGGAGAGCGTACCGGCAGCCATTTTAGTGAGGATCAAGAGACGCAACGGAACGCGGACATTGATGACAGACCGTGCCGCCATCAAATGGAGAGGAGTCGGTTGAAAAAGGAACGGTAGCGGCGCAGAGCCAGCCTGAGGTCCTCGGTGGAAACGTCGCCGCCACGATCCCACTGGGCCTCGAGTTTCGCCCGCTCATCGGCGAAGGTCTCAGCCAGCCGCTTCATCGTATCCGCTACCAGGTTGTCCGCCTGCTCCACGCAACGACGGGGCTCGTCCACAAATCCCACCTGAATCTCGTCCCAGCGACGGCGCAGATTGTTGGCTTCGTTGACGGACAGCAGTTGCAGCTGTTCTTCGCCGGAGACGTCCTGCCCCCCTGTCACCTGAACGTTGCCCGGGCCGCCTGCGTCCGTGCGCCCGGCCAAATCCGCGGTAGTAAGCCCCTCACGCGCTCTTTCGTCCTTTTTGATAAGCTTGTCGTCCATTTTTATCCTCCGTTGTCTATACCTCTTTGCGCAACACCACACTCGGGGTCTCTTGTTCACCGACCAGCTCGGTGAACAGGGTGCGGTAATGGATCATCGCCTGCCGTAAATCTTCCGTCGTGGCCTGCCCCTTCGCGTGCCGCAGGGCGATCTCGTGACCGGCCCGGTAATGCTCAACCACCCGCGGATGTTCGACCGAAATATCCGCCGCGCGCTGTTCGAAATCCCCAACTGGATAGCCACGCTTCACCATGACCTCCCCGAGCAGTTGATCCGCCTCGGTGACCGCCCCCTTAGGGTCGTCGACGAATCGGGTCTGAACCCTCGCCCAGGACTCCTTGAAACGCGTGGCATCCTCGGAGCTCAACTGCCGGATGTTCAGCCGCTCCACGCGCTTTTCGCGCTGCCTCAGATCAGCCTCCGCTCGGGCGCGGCTCCCGGTTTCCCTGAGGGTACGATCGTACTCAGAGCCGAACCGCCCGCGCAGGCCCGCAGTCTGCCGCTTTTGAAACAGGGCGAAGACAGCTATGGCCAGCACAATTACGACAACGCCTAATCCGATAATGATGAGTGTGTTCCCGTCCATACCGACCTCCAAAACATTGGGTTATTTTAATCAACCACGGATTTATACCACCCTTTACCTGTTGTTCAATGGTAAATGCCATAACAGGATACAAGAGCACATTTAGAGAAAACAGCTCGTTAGCATCGTATGCTCCCCTCTGCCTGACGACATAGAAGACGCTAAAAAATTGGAATAGACAACAAGAGGAGCCGAAACTTTAAACGAGAAGATGAGATTACCAGAAGGTACTCTCACAGGTGGATTGTTAGTGAAAGAGGAAATAGCAGTACCTCAACCTAATGAACACTGAGGCGTAGTGTCGACCTGTGTAAACTTGCTGCCTGCATCAGCCTTGACGCTTTCCCATCCTATGAATGTCCCGCGCTTCCAGCACGTGAATGTCGGCTCCCTTGCGCGCCAACTCAAGCATAGCTTGCCCCATTAGTTCGGTGCTTAGTACCATCCTCGGAGCGAGCCAGCGCACCAATGGAAACAATGGACTAAGCACCTGATACAGCATTCGGTATGACAACGTCTTCGAGCGGATGCCGTGAAGCGGCTGAATTATGGCAGGGCGAATTGAGTAAACCTGAGCGAAGGGAAGACGAAAAAGGGCATTCTCCGTTTGTCCGCGAACTCTCGCCCACATGCTAGGGCCGCGTTCGGAACGGTCAGCGCCTGCACCTGAGACATAGACAAAGGTCATCGAGGGGGTAAGGCGCGCCAGCAGGGAAGCCACGTCCAAAGTAAGATCGTAGGTCAGGCGTCGGTATGCCTCTTCGCTCATCCCGGAGGAGCTGCCCCCTAAGCAGAAGAAGCACGCGTCGAATCCCTGGAGTTCTTTTTCGTGCTGGTGTAAGGTCATCAAATCGGCCAGCAGTAACTCCTGCAGCTTGGGATGCACCTGCTCCACGGACGTGCGCCCGACCACCATGACCTGGCTGACATCCGGAGCAGCAAGGCACTCCCGAAGCACCCCTTGTCCAACCATTCCTGTCGCACCGAATACCAGTACCCTCATGGCCTCTCCTCTCCACCCATGAATGATGGCCTGTGATTTCGCGAGCCATCATTCACGGGTAAACCTATCCCTACTCCTCAGCCCTGTTAGTCAACAGCCACCGAAACGCTGAGGTCACGCCACAGGGCATCCGACTCGGCCAGCGCTTTAGCCGCAGCCCCTGCGTATTGCACCGCATCTGTTCCTAGCAACAGATGAAGAGGTGCATCCGGACGGTTAGCAATGTCCAGGATGACCTGGGCGACTTTGACCGGATCAGAGACTTCGTTCCCGGTCAAATCCCGCAGCATTTGGGCAAAGAGGCCAACGGTCTGCTGGTACGGTGCGCTGATGGGAGGGATGGACATCGAAGCTCCGGCCCAATCCGTCCGCATGCCCCCCGGCTCAAGAATGGTGACTTTTACACCAAAGGGCGCGACCTCCTGCGCAACGCTGGTCGAAAAACCACCAACGGCCCACTTGGCGCTTTGGTAAGCACTTAACCCGACCGAACCGATACGCCCACCAATGGAGGAGACCTGGAAAATATGGCCGCTGCCCTGTTCGCGCAGGATCGGTATCATCGCCTTCGTTACATAGACGACACCGAAAAAGTTGGTATCCACCTGGGCACGAAAATCTTCGATAGTCATGTCTTCAACGGCAGCAGTGTTCCCGTAGCCCGCGTTATTTACGACGACATCATACTGACCGAAGCGCTCGTGTCCGATCTTTACGGCACGGTGTACCGCGTCGATGTCGGTGACGTCAAGAGCGAGCGGCAGCACTCGATCTGCATGCTTGTCGACCAATGCGGAAAGGTCTTCCACCTTGCGTGCGGTGGCAACTACCGAGTCTCCTGCGTCTAAAGCGGTTTCAGCGATCTTGCGGCCGAGGCCGCGGGAACTACCGGTAACGAACCAAACTTTTGCCATTTGATGCTCCTTTAAATAGGTAAAGGGTGGTGGCCACCTGCAAAGGCAGTTGGCGTCAAGGACAGAAATCAGCGTCAACTCGGTGTGTCAGGCTGAAGCCGGGCCTGGTGGCGTTGTTGGGCACGCCAGGCCGAAGGAGTCTGGTTTTCCCAGAGGCGGAATGAGCGAAAAAAGGAGTTCTGATCGTCGTAGCCCAGCATGTAAGCCACTTCTATGCTGGTGAGCGTTTCGTCTGCCAGATATTCAAGAGCAAGCTGATGGCGGGTTTCGCCGAGGAGCCCTTGAAAGGTCAACCCCTCCTCGGTCAGCTTGCGCTGTAATGAACGCTCGCTCATGGCCAGTTCGGTCGCAACAGAGCGGATATCGGGACGGCCCGCGGTCAGTCTCCGACGCAGAACCCATTTGATCTGCTCGGCTAGCGTGGCCCGGTGCGACTGCTGCTCTAGCCTTCGATCCAATTCGGGGATCAGGATGTCGAGTAGTTCAGCGTTGTAGCTCGCAAAGGGTTTTTCGAGGTCGGCGGGGTGGAAGCTCAGAAGGTTGGCCTCCGCACCGAAACGGACGCGACAGCCGTAATATTGTTCGTAGAAGTCTCTTGCGCTTTCGGGACGTGCCAACTCCACCGAAAAGGGGACGAGCGGCGCAGCCGTTCCCTTTCGCCCCAGCTCAAGTATGGAGGCGAAGGTCGCGTCTATCAGTGCAGGAGGTGCGGCCAAGCCCTCGGCGTGCGCCCATTTCACCGCTATATCACAGCGCTCCTCGCGCTCATTGATGACTATCTCTTCCGGGGCACATAGGCGTTTGAATCGTGCCACGCGCTGCAAGGCGTCACGGAAGTTCCGCGCGTAATAAGCCGCGAGGAAGGATGGGGGCATAACGGCACATTCCAACCCGATTGCTAAGCGAAGACCGATTGCGGGGTCGTTGCTGATGTCCACCAGAGTTCGCCACATGGCAAAGAACTGCGCTGTCGAGACAGATGCACCGTCTTGAATGGCACTCACAGGAATCTGTGCAGAGCCTATCAGGTTCGCAGGCGCAATTCCCACACGTCGCAATCCTTCCCAGAATGCTGTAGGAATCTTTATTTTGTCCAGGGAGCGGTTAGCGGGCATCATTGCGCCTGATACCCGCCATCGATATTCAGGATGTGGCCAATCACAAAACTTGCCTCATCCGACAGCAGCCACGCGATACCATTGGCGATTTCTTCCGGCTTGCCGATGCGCTTGATTGGGTGCATCATTGCAAGCCCTTGCTCATCCGCGTCGATTTGCGCCGCTATTATGTCGGTCCTGATGGCGCCAGGCGCCACTGCATTGATGCGGATCCCCTCAGCGGCATGATCAATGGCCGAGGCTTTGGTCAGGCCTACCACAGCGTGCTTCGTGCTCACGTAGGTTCCCGTTTGTGGGATGCCGTTTAAGCCAGCGATTGAAGCCAGATTTACGATGGCGCCCGAGCCTTGCTTCCTCATCTGCTCGATTTCGTACTTCATACTGTAGTAAACCCCAAGGACATTCACTTCAAGCATGTCCTGGAAGTTCTTTGTGTTTGACTTGTCAATAGTAGCCGCTTCGTTGTACAGGCCCGCATTGTTCACTGCCATATCGAGACGACCGAACTCAGCGACGATCTGGGCAATTAGCTCCTTTACGGCTCCTTCATCGGTGATGTCATTCTGGATGAAGCGCACTTGAGCTCCGTTTGTGGCGACCGCCTCGATTTCCTTGACGGCGTCCCTCCCCAACTCCTGGCGACGGCCGCTGATCACAACTGATACACCTTTGCTGGCGAGTTTTTTGGCGGTGGCTTTGCCGATGCCAGTAGCACCACCGGTAATGAGAGCAACTGAATTTGTCATAACGTACTCCTTTGTCGCTTAGTGGAAACCTAAAATGCTTACCCCGAGGTAAAACCAGTATAGCAACTTGCCTCTGGCGATAATATGCACATAACGCCAAAAAACCTGCAAAAGACGCCAAATCACTAACCAGAGGATTCTCTCCAGGAACATCCCACTCTCATCCTCACCTAATGTGAACTTCCGACATCTGCCGGTCCCCATTCTGATCCACTTGTATCCCGTGGGATCTACTTGGAGATTTTACCCATCAATGTTGTGCTTCACTTTCGCCCGCCCTTGACTTACGAGAAACTTACGAGTATTCTCGCTTTCCTGATTCGGCACCATCAGCAGAAGCGATGCTACCGGTGCGGGTAAGGAACGATGGGATGGAGGTGGGGATGACGCCTAAACAGAAGAGGGTTCTTGATTTCATCCTGGGGTTCGTGGATGAGCACGGGTACCAGCCTTCGCAGTCGGAGATCGCACAGGGGTGCGGGTTTGAGTCGCTCGGGACGGTGCAGCATTACTTGCGGGTGCTGGAACGGCATGGGTACTTGGCGCGGCAGGCGAATGCGAAGAGGGGGTTGCAACTGACGGCAAATCCCCCCTGTCCCCCCTTTGCAAAGGGGGGGACGGTTGCGGCACATTCACTTGCTAAAGGAGACACGGTTACCTCTCCCAACTTTGCTGAGGGAGCGATGCTTACGACACCCACCTTGGCTGAGGGGGGGACGCTTGCGGCAGTCGGGCTCGCAGCGGGGACTTTTCCGCAGGGGGGAAGCATAAGCTTCCTGGAACTGCCGCTGGTGGGGATCGTGGCGGCGGGGAAACCGGTGCACGCTTACGAACTGGCGGACGCCATCGAGGTCCCTTCCGCCATGGCGGGTCCGGGGAACGTGGTCTACGAGGTGCGCGGCGATTCGATGGTGGAGATGGGAATCATGAACGGCGACTACGTGGCGGTACACCCGCAGTCGGTCGCGGAGAACGGCCAGACGGTGATCGCGGAGGTGAACGGCTCGATCACCATCAAGAAGTACCTGCGCAAGGGGAACACGATCCAACTGCTGCCGGCCAACTCGGCGATGAGCCCCATCACGGTTACAGAAAAAGACGAGTTTCATATCAGGGGAGTGCTGGTGGGCTCCATGAGGTTTTATCGCAAGTGGACCGGGAAATCCTCCACATAACGGTGCCGGCCTTCCCCATCGCGCTGGCGCGGGTGGTGCACGCGCACCTGCGCGGACGCCCGGTGGCGGTGGCGCCGCTCAACTCTGAGCGCGCGCTGCTGCAGTGCATCTCCCCGGAGGCCGCGGCGGAGGGGGTCCACGTCGGGACGCCCATCTACCACGCGCGCAGGTCCTGTCCGTCGCTCATCGTCATCGCACCTGACCTGCACCTGGCGGCCAAGGGCAACCAAGCGCTCATGGAGCTCTCGGCGGAATTCACGCCCGTGGTCGAGCCGGGAGCCGGACGGGTTTTCCTGGACGTCACCGCGTCGCGAAGGCTCTTCGGGCCGGCGCGGGACGTGGCGGCGCGCCTGGAGAAATCGATAGCGGTGGAGTTGGGGCTGGAGGCGATGGCCGGCGCGGGCGGCAACAAGCTGGTGTCGCGGGTCGCGGCGGACACCATGCGGGAGCCGGGTGTGTACGACGTCTTCCATGGCGCCGAACGTCCTTTCCTGGCTCCCTTCCCGGTGTCGGTGCTGCCTGGCGTGGGCGAGTCGCGGCAGACGCTCCTCTTCCGCGATCTCAACCTGAAACTGGTGCAGGAGATCGCTGCGCTCTCGGTGCCGCAACTGCGGCTGGCCGTGGGTCCCTTCGCGCCGTTGTTGCATGACCGGGCCTGCGGCATCGACCGTTCTCCGGTACAGCCGCTGCGCATGTCGACGGAGATCGTCGAGGAAGGACTCTTGGAGCAGGAGGAGAACGACGACGCCATCTTGCTTTCGGAGCTGCTGCGGCTCGTGGAGGGGTGCGGGCTGAGGTTACGGCGGCTGCGCAAGGGGGCGCGCAAGATCACGCTCTCGGTTATGTACGCGGACGGGGTCGCGCAGCAGGGGAAGAAGGTGTTGCCGGTGCCGACCTCACTGGACCTGCCGCTGCTGGCGGCCGTGGAGGAGCTGTTTTTCACCACCTGCAAGCGGCGTCAGCGGGTCAAGGGCTTGAGGCTCAGTTGCGATCAGGTGGCGGAGGATGCGGGGCAGATGGATCTCTTCGCGGTCACGCCGGCGCAGGTGTCACGGAAGGAGACCGACTTGCAGGAAACGCTGGATCTGCTCAGGGAGAAGCATGGGCGGAACGCGGTGCGCTGGGGCAAGGGGCTGGCGGCGCGCCGGGAAGTCACCCTCGCCAGCGAAACGCCGCCGGAGTGGGATCCGGAGCAGAATAAGTATATGACGGTGACTAAAAACTAAGGCATTTAACAGGGATAAAGGGGATAAAAGGGATAACGGCATAAACCAGGCTTCTGGTTAGCAGCTAACGGCCGGCTCCAATCTTCCCCCTCCCTGGCCCTCCCCCTCCGGGGGCGGGAACATGCATTCATCCGTTGCATCCCTTTTATCCCTGTTAATTGGGTTTCCTGATGTTCGTCCATCTCCATGTACATTCTTCTCTCTCCCCCAACTGGGGGGTGCTGTCGCCGGAGGCGCTTTGCGCGGAGGCGGTGCGGCTGGGGTTCGATACCCTTGCCCTCACCGACCGCAACGGGCTCTACGCGGTGCCGCGCTTCCTCGATGCGGCGCGCGAGGCGGGGATCTCACCTATCATCGGCACAGAGGCGGTGACGCAGCAAAACCGCGCGGTGCTCCTGGCGGCCGACCAGGAAGGGTACGCCAACATCTCGCGGCTCCTCTCGGACCTGCACTGCGACAAGTCGTTCGACCTCTGCCACGCGCTCACCCGCTACCGGCACGGCATCATCGTCTTGAGCGACGACCGGCGCCTGCTCTCCGCATTGAAGCGGGTCTCGGCGGACGGGCTTTTCGTGGAGCTGTCGCCGGGACACGACATGCACCGGGCGCTGGCGACGTCGCGGGAACTGAAGCTGCCAGCGGTGGCGACGTCGCGAGCACTCCTGCGCCTGGGGACTGGCTCCGCAGGTGCCTGTCCCCCTCGTTCCTGCGCCCCTCACTCCAATACTGCCGACATCACGACAAAGGGGACTGGCACCTGGCGGAGCCAGTCCCCTCCCAAACAGTCCCCTTTAGGGGGGGATATAAGCGACTTCCATTTGCACCGGGTGCTGCGTGCGATCGACCTCAACACGAAATTGTCCCGGCTGACGCCGGAGCAGACGGCTTCGGAGTCGGATGCGCTCTACGGGGCGGCCAAGATGGCGAAGTTCTTCCCGCACTGCCCGGAGGCGCTGGAGAACTCGCGGCGCATAGCTGAAATGTGCCGCAGGGAGTGGGACTTCTCCCGCACCATCTTTCCCGCCTTCCGCGGACTGGGCAACGACGACGCCTTCACCACGCTGAACCGCCGCGCTCGCGAGGGGGCCCTCTGGCGCTACGGCTCCATCGGTCCCAACGTGGAGGCGCGCCTGCAAAAGGAACTCGCCATCATCCGCGACAAGGGGTTCGCCCACTACTTCCTGGTGGTGGAGGAAATCACCAAGCAGTCCCAGCGCACCTGCGGCCGGGGGAGCGCCGCGGCGTCCCTGGTCGCCTACTGCCTCGGCATCACCCACGTCGATCCCATCCGCCACAACCTCTTCTTCGAACGCTTCCTGAACGAGGGGCGCAGCGACCCGCCCGACATCGACGTCGACTTCCCCTGGGACGAGCGCGACGCGATCCTCGACTTCGCCTTCGCCCGCTATGGCGCGAGCCGCGCGGCGATGGTGGCGAACCAGGTGGGCTTCAAGGGGAGATCGGCCCTGCGCGAGGTGGCCAAGGTGTACGGCCTGCCCGACTTCGAAATCAAGGAGATGACGGAGCGCATCTCGGGGTTCTGGCGCGCGGAACAAAGTGCAGCGGCGATGGCGGGGCACCCGCTGTTCCAAGGGGAGACGCTCTCGCCGGACTGGCAGGAGATTGTCGCCACGGCGCGCCACCTAAACGGCCAGTTGCGCCACCTCTCGCTGCATTGCGGCGGCTTGGTCATCGTCCCGGACGAGATCCGCAGGTACGTCCCGGTGGAGATTTCGCACAAGGGGCTACCGCTGATCCAGTGGGAAAAGGACCAGGCCGAGGACGCGGGGCTGGTGAAGATCGACATCCTGGGCAATCGATCGCTGGCCGTGATCCGCGACGCGATGGCGGCGGTGAAGGAGCAAAAGGGGATAGAGATCGACTACGCGAGCTGGCGCCCGCTGGAGGACGAAAGGACGCAGAGCCTGATGCGCCGCGGTCTCACCATGGGCTGCTTTTACCTCGAATCCCCGTCGGTGCGCCTGCTCTTGAGAAAGATCTGGAGCCCCACTGCGCCCCCGGAGACCTTCGCCATCGACCTCTTCGAGGTGCTGGTGCAGGCCTCCTCGATCATCCGCCCGGCGGCGAACAGCTTCATCCAGGAATACATCGCCCGTATGCAGGGGAAAAAATGGGCGCACCTGCACCCGCTCCTGGAGCCGGTCCTGGGGGAGACGCTGGGGATCGCCATCTACCAGGAGCAGATCACCCAGATCGCCATGGAACTGCCCGGCTTCTCGGCGAGCGAAGGGGACCAGCTCAGGAAGGTGATCACCAAGAAGCACCGAGGCAAGCGTCTGGAGGACTTCCGCGCCAAGTTCATGGCGGGGGGGCAGGAGCGCGGCGTCACCGGGGCAGTGCTGGACGCGATCTGGGACCAGATCCTCTCCTTCGCCGGTTACTCCTTCTGCAAGCCGCACTCGGCGAGCTACGCCCTTTTGAGCGCCAAGGCAGCCTACATGAAGGCAAACCACCCCGCCCAGTTCATCGCGGCAGTGATCTCCAACCAGGGAGGGTACTACTCCCCCTTCGCCTACATCTCTGAGGGGCGACGGCTCGGGCTCACCATCCTGCCGCCGGACGTGAACGAGAGCGACCACCACTACACCGGCTTCGACAAATCGCTGCGCATCGGGCTGATGCAGATCGACGGGCTCACCCGGGAGGGGACGCAGCGCCTCCTCAAGGAGCGCCGCGAGCGGGGAAAATTCACCTCGTTTCGGGACTTCCTGCGCCGGGCTGACGTGCAGCGGGCGGACGCGGAGCGGCTGGTGAAGGCGGGATGTTTCGACGTCCTGGAGGGGGAGCAGAGGCGACCGGCGCTCTTGTGGGAGCTGCTCCATTTTCAGCAGCAGTCGACGGCGCTTCTCTTCGAGCAGAAGACCGAGCTCCCGACACCGCCCCCCTACGATGCGGGCACGGTGTTGAGGCAGGAGGCGGAGGCGCTCGGCTTCCTCGCTTCGCGGCACCCGCTCGCCCTGTACAAGGCCCAGTGGCAAAGGCACCGGCCCATCAGGGCGTCGGAGCTGATCAAGCATTCGGGTCAGTGGGTGACCATGGTGGGATGGTGGATCACCACCAAGATGGTGGAGGACAAGCGCGGCCGACCGATGGAATTCGTTTCTTTCGAGGATGTGACGGCGATCTTCGACGCCACCTTTTTCCCGGACGTCTATGCGCGCTTTTGCCGCAAACTCTCGCAGCGCCGCCCCTATCTGCTCAAGGGGATGGTCGAGGAGGAGTTCGGCGTGGCGACGCTCAGGGTGAAATGGGTCGGTTTTCTGGACGGCTGAAAGTGCCGCCTCCCTGCGCCTGCGGGTCGGCGGGGCTCAACTCGGCACCCCCTGCCGCAGCGGGGCCGGTGCGGAGCGGGAGGTAGACATTCAGGGTGGTGCCGACGCCCGGGGTGCTGTCGATCTCGACGTAGCCGTCATGCTGCTTGACGATGCCGTAGACTATCGCGAGCCCCAGGCCGCTTCCCTTGCCGACTTCCTTGGTGGTGAAGAACGGTTCCAGCACGTGGGCCTTGGTCGCCTCGTCGATGCCGGTGCCGGTGTCGGTCACCGAGACCACGGCGAAAGACCCCAGCCTGCCGTAGCCGCGCGCGTCAATCCACTCGTCGTTAATCTCGATGGAGCCGGTACTGATGGTGATCTCGCCGCCGTCGGGCATGGCGTCGCGGGCGTTGTTGACCAGGTTGGCGAGGACTTGGTCGATCTGGGTCGAGTCGGCCACCACGGGGAGTTTTTCGCTGCAGATCTCGAACTGCAGCTGGATCTTCGAGGGGACCAACCGGCTCAGGAGTTTACGCAGGTTGTCCACTATCTGGTTCAGGTTGATCGGCTCGGGATGGTTGACCTGCTTCCTGCTGAAGGCGAGCAGCCCCTGGGTCAGCGACGCGGCCCGCTCGGCCGCGCTCAGCACCTGTTCCAGGTACTCCTGGGCCGGGTCGTCCCTTTTCAGCTTCATCTGGGCCAGCGCCACGAATCCCATCATGCCGGTGAGCAGGTTATTGAAGTCATGGGCGATGCCCCCGGCCAGGACGCCGACCGATTCCATCTTCTGGGATTGCCGGATCTGCTCGGACATGCGCCGCTCGCGCTCCAGGTGGATGGCGTTGCGCAGGCTCATGCCGATGACGGGGGCGATGCCGGCCAGCAGGCTCAGGTCGCTCTGCATCAGCGGGCGCTGCGATTTCTTGTTGTCCACCGCCAGAACCCCCAGTACCTCGCCGTCGCAGGCGATGGGGCAACAGATGAAGGAGCGCGCCTCCAGTTCCCGGGAGAAGTCGATGCTCTGCGGCGTGTGCAGGTGCGCCACCTCGGCGAAGTCGCTCACGAACCTGCTCTGATTATCGCGAAAGCAGGTAACGAAGACGCCCTGGGTGTCAGGGGCGGTGAGGTCGAAGGAGGCGTTGAGCAGCGCGTCCCGTTGCGCCACGGTATAACCGTAGCCGGTGCTGAATGTCAGGCGTGACTTCCTGGCATCGGCGAGCATGATGACGCAGCGGTCGTAACCGAGCCGCTTCTCGATCACCTTGGTGACGTTTCTCAGCACCTCGTTGATCCCGCTCTGCTTGCTGAGCGCCTGCCCGACCTCGTTGACCATGCGGGCGTTGTTGTAGTTGACGCCCATCTGCGCGACTATCTGCTGGGTCGATTCCTCCACCTGGGCCAGCGCGGTAACGATCTCCCGCGTTTCCATCCGCTGTGCCAGGTAGGAACTCCCCAGGGCGAAGAAGGCAAGGGCGGTGAGAATCGGTACCGGGTGGCCCACCAGCCCAAAGTGGTAGCACAACGCGTAGGCGATGAGGGCGATCGGGACCAGCCGGTTCCTGAGGCTGCGCACCGTGGCGTACCAGGTCTTCTTCCAGGAGATGATGTAGCGGCAGCTCTCGCCCCCCTGGAAGATGCAGTCGCTGTGCTCAATCTGGGGGGGATGGTAGTTGAACAGCATCACCACCGCCTCGAACATGCCCATGCGGTTTTCGCACTGGTAGGGCTGTTCCTCGCTCCCCTCCTGCGGCGTGAAGGTGATCTCCACCCTGTTGTCGGCCAGCTTTGCCGCCGTGTAGGTCCCGGACCGGCTGAAGTTCCGGGAACACTTGCCGATGGCCAGCAGCGTGTTGGCCGGGCCGATCAGCCCCAGCGTGTACTTCATCATCATGCCGTGAGCGGCTGCGGACGCAGCGTAGCGTCCCCCTTCCCGGGAGATGTCCGCCCCCACCATCTGCGTCATCCGGGTGTGGAAGCGGTCCACCTGGCGCTGGGTGAGCCAGTGCCCCTCGTCGTTCACCTCGTAGGTCTTGATTTCGGCGTAGCGCAGCAGTTCCGGCACGTCGACGTGCGGATATTTCTTCTGCAGGAGGCTTACGAAGATGCTGATGATCTTGCTGTTGTAGAGTGGCTGATCGTCGATCGACAAGGGTGGCTCCGAATTGCGTGCGACAAAGGGGCGGCCTACACTAAAAGGCCATTGTGCACGTATCGGATAAATCTGCGGATGCTTTAGGGATCGGATGGGTTGGGGGGGGGTAAGGCAAGACAAATCCCCCCTGTCCCCCCTTTTGCAAAGTGGGGAACGTGAGGGCGCGTGCGGAGCTTCGTGGACAAAGATAGCTGGTGCTCAAGAATGTCTGCAGAAACTGTTGGAGGATGCGAAGTCAGACAGATCAGCATTGAAAGGTACCAAGCCAGATAAATCTCAGAAACGAGAATCTGTTGCCTCGAAGGACCCGTAGATGCTAATGCGTCCCCCCCTTTGCGAAAGGGGGGGACGCATTAAAAGAAAAAAGGCCCGGCTCCCTTGCGGGGCCGGGCCTTTCGTTCTTCTCTTTAGCCGGTGCTAGTCGACCGACTTCCTGAGGAAGGTCGGAATATCGTACTGGTCCTCGTCGTCGCTCAGGAAGCTGCGCTGCTGCCTGGAGACTTCACGCTCCTGCTTGGCGCGGATGTAAGTCGGGATCTCGCGGTTCACCTCGGGCTGCGGCTTGACCAGGGTGCTCACGTTCTTGATCTCGTGACGCCCCTTCTCGAGGTCGAAACGGTCGCCGAAGCCGGTGGCGATGGCGGTGACCTTGATGGTCTCACCGAGGTTCTCGTCGATGACGAGACCGACGATGATGTTGGCGTCCTCGTGCACCTTCTCGTGGATCACCTTGCTGGCGGCGTCGAACTCGTCCATGGTCATGGAGGAGGAGCCGGAGATGTTGACCAGAACGCCCTTGGCGCCGGAGATGTCGATGTCTTCCAGCAGCGGGCTGGAGATGGCTTTCAGGGCCGCATCCACGGCGCGATTCTCGCCGTTGCCCAGACCGATGCCCATCATGGCCATGCCGCGCTCGCTCATGATCGATTTCACGTCGGCGAAGTCGACGTTGATCAGGCCGGACTGGGTGATCAGGTCGGAGATGCCCTGCACCGCCTGGCGCAGCACGTCGTCGGAAGGCTTGAAGGCGTCCAGGATGGACATGGACTTGCCGGCCAGGCCCAGGAGCCTGTCGTTGGGGATCACGATCAGGGAGTCGACGTGCTTCTTGAGTTCCTTGATGCCGTCCTCGCCCTTGGCGAGACGCTGACGCCCTTCGCGGGTGAACGGCTTGGTTACCACGCCCACGGTGAGCGCGCCCTGCTCGCGGGCGATCTCGGCGATGATCGGGGCGGCGCCGGTGCCGGTGCCGCCGCCCATGCCGGCGGCGACGAAGATCATGTCGGCACCCTTCAGCGACTCGATGACCTTGTCCTTGTCCTCAAGCGCAGCGTCGCGGCCGACGTTGGGGTTCGCGCCTGCGCCGAGACCCTTGGTGAGCTGGGTTCCGATCTGTATTTTAACCGGCGCTTTGGACATCCTGAGCGCCTGTGCATCCGTATTGGCAACGATGAAATCGACCCCGGCGATGCCCACAGCCATCATGGTGTTGACGGCGTTCCCGCCGGAACCACCAACGCCTATCACCTTTATCTTCGCAGTTTGGTCGATGCTTTCATCGAAATGGAACATGAACTACCCCCCTTATTATCGCGCCCCCCGGCGGCGTTAAAAATATTAGCCGGTTTTATACTACGTTTACCCCAATAATGGAAGTCCTAATACACTATATCTTGTGTTTTTTTAGAAGAACTCGCCGAACCACTCCTTCATCCTGCGGCTCACCCTGCGGAAGACCGTTTCGTCACTTTGCTGGGTCGGGAACTCGTGCACGCCGACGTTCTTGGAGCCGTAGACCACCAGGCCGACGCCGGTCGCGTAAACCGGCGAATTAACTACGTCGGTGAGGCCGCCGATACGCTGCGGCAGGCCGCGGCGCACCGGGAGGTTGAAGATTTGCTCGGCCAGTTCCGGCATCCCTTCCAGGATGGTGGAGCCGCCGGTGATCACCACGCCCGAGGCGATCATGTCCTCGAGGCCGCTCTTCACGATCTCGCGGTTCACCAGGGTGAAGATCTCCTCGACGCGCGGCTCGAGGATCTCGCAGAGGAGCTGGCGGGAGAGGATGCGCGGCTTGCGGCCGCCGACGCTCGGGACCTCGATGGTCTCGTCCTTGCCAACCAGCGAGGAGAGGCAGCAGCCGTACTTCTGCTTGATGCGCTCGGCTTCGGCCATGGGGGTCCTGAGGCCGACGGCGATGTCGTTGGTAAGGTGGTTGCCACCCAGGGAGAGCACGGATGTGTGCTTGATGGCGCCGTCCACGAAGATGGCGATGTCGGTGGTGCCGCCGCCGATGTCCACCAGCGCGACGCCCAGTTCCTTCTCGTCCGCGGAGAGCACTGCTTCGGAGGAGGAGAGCTGCTCGAGGACGATGTCGGCGACTTCCAGCCCGGCGCGGTTGCAGGACTTGACGATGTTCTGGGCGCTGGCCACGGCGCCGGTGACAATGTGGACTTTCGCCTCCAGCCTGACGCCGCTCATGCCCAGCGGTTCGCGGATGCCGTCCTGGTCGTCGATGATGAATTCCTGGGGGAGGATGTGGATCACTTCGCGGTCCATCGGGATGGCGATGGCCTTGGCGGCCTCGATCACGCGCTTCACATCCTCGGGGGACACCTCGCGGTTCTTGATGGCGATGACGCCCTGGGAGTTGAAGCCCTTGATGTGCCCCCCGGCGATGCCTGCGTACACCGACTTGATCTCGCAGCCGGCCATCAGCTCGGCCTCCTCGATCGCTTTCTTGATCGCGGAGACGGTGCTCTCGATGTTGATCACGACACCTTTTCTGAGCCCCTTGGACGGGCTGGTGCCGATCCCGACGATGTCGATACCGTCTTCGGTTACGTTGCCGACGATGGCGCAGATCTTGGTTGTGCCTATATCCAGGCCGACGATCAGGTTATCCCTTCTGGTTGCGGACATGCTCCCCCCCTTTTCCTACACTTTTTTCACTATGATTTTGTCGATGTAATCGAGGTCTATGTAATCCAATGCATGCATCTGCGGTTTGAGGTCGCGGTAGATGTTGGACAGCCTTGCAAGCTTCTCGCTGAAGTCGCCGTTGCCCAGCTTGACCGGAACGCCCCCCTGCATGGTGAACAGGGTGAAGCCGTACCCCTTGCTGTAATGAATCTCGGAAATATCCGCCAGGCTGAACACGCTCCCCGACCTCAGGGTGCCGATCAGTTGCAGCGCGCTCTTCAGGGCCTCCTGGCTCCCCTTCGGGTCCTGGGACAGATCCTCCTCGGTGATGCCGGTGATGAGCGGGAAATCGAGCCGGTCCCCCTCGGAGAGGGACTTGAACAGCACGCCTTTCTCATCCAGGTAGTAGAGGCAGCCGACGTTGGCCACTGCCTGCGGGGTCCTTTCCGAGGCGATGATGGCAAGGGTGTGCGGGAAGTAGCGGCGCACCTGGACCTGTTCCAGCCAGGGGTTTTTGGCGAGCCGCGCCATGACGGTCTTCAGGTCGAGCCCGATCATGGAGTCGCCGGGCCTCACCCCGGCCAGGGTGATCAGCTCGTCGCGAGACACCTTCTTGAGCGGCGACACCTCGATCGTTTCCAGACGGAGCAGCGTGGTGCGCGAGACAAGGTGGTACGCCTTCCAGCCGCCGAAACCGGCGACGGCGCAGATGGCAGAGGCGCCTATCCCCCGGGAGAGCCATTTGAGAATGGGGCCCCAGTTGACCGGCTTACGCTCTTTGGGCGCCTTCTTGACCCTGTTGTGGGGCACCCTCTGTTTTTTGGCGTGTAGATCGCGCATGGCAGTTACCGTATAGATTGAATTTCAGTGCAACACATAACAGCGGTGAACCAAACTAAAACAAAGACTAAGACTAAGATTGAGATTAAGACTGAGACTGAGACTAAGACTGAAAACCTGAAACTTAATCTTTATCTTAATCTTTATCTGTTTTTTAGATTTTCAGCGACGCGGCGGAAATGATCCGCACCACCAGTTGATCGAAATCGATGCCAGATCCGCGGGCGATCTCCGGCAGCAGGCTCAGGTCGGTCATGCCCGGCAGAGTGTTTACCTCGAGGAGGTAGCACTCGCCGGCCTCGTTGACCAGGAAGTCCACGCGGCTGTAGCAGTCGCACCCGAGGGCGGCGTGGGCCTTCTCGCCTTCCTTCAAAACCGCCTGGTACACGTTCTCGGGCAGGCGGGCCGGGAGGATGTGCTCCGCGCCGCCGTCGGTGTACTTGGCCTCGTAGTCGTAGAACTCGTTCTTCGGGACGATCTCGATGGCGCCCATGGCGCGGCCGTCCAGAATGCCGACCTGGACTTCCTTGCCGCTTATGAAGGCTTCTACCAGGATCTCGGAATCGTAGCGGAACGCCTCCGCCAGAGCCTTTTCCATCTGGCCGGGCTCTTTCACGATGCTGACGCCGACCGAGGAGCCTTCCTTGGAGGGCTTCACCACCACCGGGAGCGGATTGGCGAGTTTCAGCTCCTCGCCGCGACGCAGCACCTGGTAGGGGGCGAGCTGCAGTCCCGCGGCGGCGAACATCACCTTGGCGGCGACCTTGTCGATGGCGAGCGCGGAGGCGAGCACGCCGGAACCGGTGTAGGGAATCGCCATCAGTTCCAGGAGCCCCTGGACCGAACCGTCTTCGCCGAAGCGGCCGTGCAGGGCGATGAAGGCGAGTTCCACCTTCTCCTCGGCCAGGCGCTGGGCCAGGTCGCGCCCGACGTCGATGCCGACCGCGTTGAAGCCCTGGCGCGTGAGCGACGCGAGCACGGCCTTGCCGGAGTTCAGGGACACCTCGCGCTCGGCGGAAAGTCCCCCCATCAGCACGGCAATCTTCTTGGTTTTCAGTTCCGCTGCGGTCATCGCGTTACATCCTCTTTCTTTTTTACGGCTATCACTCGCCTACTATCCTTACTTCTTCTTCCAGTTCTACCCCGGCTTTCTCCTTCACCCGGAGCTTGATCAGCTCAGCCAGGGCCAGGAAGTCGGCGGCATTGGCGCCACCTTTGTTCACCAGGAAGTTCGTGTGCACCTCGGAAACCTGGGCCCCTCCGATCATCCAGCCGCGCATCCCCGCTTCGTCGATCAGGCGCCAGGCGCTCGCGCCGGCGGGGTTCTTGAAGAACGATCCCGCGTTGGGGAAGCCGACCCGCTGGCCGCCGCGCTTGGCTATGTACTCCTGGATGTTCTCCTCGATCAGGCGCCGCTCGACTGGTTCCAGTCTCAGCCGCGCCCCCAGCACGATCTCGCCCGGCTCCAGCTTCAGAAAGCGGTAACCGTACTCCAACTCTTCCCGTTTCCTGACCAGCGCGCCGCTCTGCCGTAGCGTGGTCAGCAGCTCGACCCGCTGCATGGTCTCGCCCCCGTGGGCACCGGCGTTCATGGTGAGCGCGCCGCCGAAGCTTCCCGGTATCGCGCTCAGAAACTCGATCCCACCCAGGCACTGCTCCGCCGCGAAGCGGGTGAGGACCTGGTTGGTGACCCCTGCACCCACCTCGAGCCGCGCGCCCGGCAGCGGCTCCAGGGTGTTGAAGCCTTTCAAGGAGATTACGCACCCCCGGATGCCGCCGTCGCGGACCAGGAGGTTGTAGCCCCCTCCGATAACGAGGCAGGGGATGCCTGCCGACCGGGTCCGCGCCAGGGCCTGCTCCAGCTCATCGAGGTCCGCCGGTTCCAGGTAGAGATCCGCCGGTCCGCCCACCCTGAGCGAGGTGTGCCGGGACATGGGCTCGTCCCAGAGGACGACTCCCTTCATCCCTTGCGCCACCTGCTCCAGATCGGGGCGCGACCAGGTCATTTGCTCTCCACCGCCTTCAGGCGCTCCAGCATGCTTTCACCCACCTGCCAGACGTTCCCGGCGCCGAGGGTGAGCAGGATGTCGCCGGGGGCCAGTACCCGCTCCAGGTGCTCGCAGAGTTTGTCGCGTTCCGGAATCCAGGTGACGTCCTTCTGGCCGTGCCTCCTGACCCGCGCCGCCAGCGACTCGGCCGTGATCCCCTCGATGGGGGCCTCGCCCGCCGCGTAGATGTCGGTGAGGATCAGCACGTCAGCGTCGTGGAACGCCTTGACGAAGTCCTCGAAGAGCTCCTTGGTGCGCGAGTAGCGGTGCGGCTGGAACACGACCACCAGGCGGTTTTCGGCAAAGCCGGCCTTGGCGGCGGCCAGGGTGGCCTTGACCTCGGTCGGGTGGTGGCCGTAATCGTCGACCACCATGATGCCGTTCACCTCGCCCTTCAGCGAGAAGCGGCGTCCGACGCCCCCGAAGGCTTTGAACCCTTCCTGGATGGTCTCGAAGGGGATGTCCAGCTCCATGGCGACCGCGATAGAGGCCAGCGCGTTGAGCACGTTGTGCGCGCCGGGCATGGAGAAGGTGATCTCGCCCAGCCTGACTCCCTTGTGGTGCGCCACGAAGCTCGTGGAGAAGCCGGAGAGGCGCACGTCGGTGGCGCGGAAATCCGCCTGTGCCGACAGGCCGTAGCTGGTGAAGCGCTTCTTCACGCGCGGCAGGATGTCGGCGATGTTGCCGTTATCCAGGCACAGCACGGCCAGGCCGTAGAAGGGCACCTTGTTGATGAACTCGACGAAGGTATCCTTGATCTCCTCGATGCCGCTGTAAAAGTCGAGGTGGTCGGCATCGATGTTGGTCACCACGGCGATGGTCGGGGAGAGGAGCAGGAAGGAGCCGTCCGACTCGTCCGCCTCGGCCACCAGGAACTGTCCCTGCCCAAGGCGCGCGTTGCTCCCGAGCGAGTTGAGCCTGCCGCCGATCACCATGGTCGGGTCGATGCCCCCCTTGGCCAAAAGCGTCGCCACCATGGAGGTGGTGGTGGTCTTGCCGTGGGTGCCCGCGACCGCCACGCCGTATTTCATGCGCATCAGTTCGGCGAGCATCTCGGCGCGCGGGATCACCGGGATCAGCTTCAGGTGCGCCTCGATCACCTCGGGGTTGTCTTCATGCACTGCGCTCGAGATGACCACCACGTCCGCCTGGGCCACGTTCTCGGCGGCGTGGCCGATGAAGATCTCGCCCCCGAGGCTTTCCAGGCGCTGGGTGGTGTCCGAGCTTTTCAGGTCGGAGCCCGAGACCTTGTACCCCAAGTTCAGCAGCACTTCCGCGATCCCGCTCATGCCGATGCCGCCGATGCCGACGAAATGTATCCGCTCTATCTTTCCGTACACTTAAAACTCCTTAGAGGCCGTTCTACGTTCTATGTTCTACGTTCTGCGTTAACTTCTTTCGCACCTTGCGGGTGGCTGCACTGTGATCAGGCGAAGCGGCCGTGGTTCAGGTTCCAACGTAGAACATAGAACGTAGAACCTAGAACTCGCTTTACTCGCCTTTAGTTTTTCACCACCATGGCCGCGACGATGGCCTGGGCGGCGTCGAGCTGCGCCAGGGACCTCGCGTTCTTCTCCAACTCGGCTACCTGCTCCGGGTGATTCATCAGGTTCAGAATTTCGGCGGCCAGGTGCTCGCCGGTCAAGTCCTCTTCCAGGATCATCCGCCCCGCGTCACGCTTCACCAGCGACTCGGCGTTCTTCTTCTGGTGGTCGTCGGCCGCAAACGGATACGGGATGAAGATGCACCCCTTGCCGCAGGCGGTCACCTCGGCGATAGTGGTCGCCCCTGCCCGGCAGAGAACCAAGTCGGCGGCGCCGTAGGCCGCGGACATGTTGTCTATGAAGGAGAGCACCTGCGCCTGGACGCCCTGGGCCTGGTATCCCTCGCGCACCCGCGCCACGTCCTTCTCCCCGGTCTGGTGCGTGATACGCAGCTTAGACTTCACCTCTCCCAGGTGGGGGATCGCCTCCAGCATGGCACTGTTGATGCGCTGGGCGCCGGCGCTGCCGCCGAAGACCAGCAGGCCGAAGGTGTCGCCCGTAGTCTTCGTGCGCTGCTCCTGGAAGCTCCAGAGGATCTCCTTGCGGATCGGGTTACCGGTCATCTGGGTGTTCTTGCCCGGGAAGAAACTGGCCGCTTCCTCCATGGAGATGAAGATCCCGTCGACCACCCGGCTCAGCGCCTTGTTGGTGAGACCGGGGGCGGCGTTCTGCTCGTGGATGAAGGTCCGGATCCCCATGCCGCGCGCGGCAAGGAGCATCGGCGCCGAGGCGTAGCCGCCGACTCCGAGCACCAGGTCGGGCTTGAAGGTCTTCAGGATCTTCCTCGACTGGGAATAGCCGTACAGCAGGCGCCCCGCGCTCAGGAGCTTCTTGACGGTCCCCATCCCCTTCATGCCGCTGGCGGAGATCAGCTCCAGCTTGTAACCGAGCTTGGGCAAAAGGCGCGCCTCGATGCCGCGTTCGGTCCCCACGAACAGGACCTCGTTCTCCGCCCCGCGGGCCAGGAACTCCTCGGCCACCGCTATACCCGGGAAGAGATGCCCCCCGGTGCCGCCTCCCGCGATGATCAGCCTCATGGTGTCCCCCTCATCCGCGTGGAGACGTTGAGCAGGATGCCCACCGCGCAGAGCGAGATGATCAGGGAACTGCCGCCGTAGCTTAAAAACGGCAGCGCGATCCCCTTGGTGGGCAGGAGCCCGGTGACCACCGACATGTTGATGAAAGCCTCCAGGCCAAGCAGCGTGGCGATGCCGAAGGCCAAGAAACGGCCGAAGCTGTCCTCGGCGGATATGGCGACCCGGATGCTTCTTTGCACCAACAACAGGAACATCGAGGCGATGACCACCACCCCGATGAACCCCATCTCCTCACCGAGCACGGAAAGAATGAAGTCGGTATGCGCTTCCGGAAGGTAGAACAGTTTCTGCTTCCCTTCGCCGAGCCCCTGCCCGAAGAAGCCGCCGGTCCCGAGGGCCAGCCAGGACTGGATGATCTGGAATCCGGCGTCGGTGGGATCCTGCCAGGGATCGAGGAAAGCCGTGATGCGCCTCATGCGGTAGGCCTTGGTGAAGACCAGATAACAGATGCCGGGCAGCGCCACGAGCCCCATCCCCAGGATGTACTGCACCTTGGTGCCGGCCGCGAAGAGCATGACGATGGCCACCACCAGCATGGTGAGCGCCGCCCCCATGTCGTGCTGCGCCAGGAGGATGGCGATGAAGACACCCAAGATCAGCATGTACGGGAAGAAGCCGGACATGAACTGCTTCAGCTTTTCCTGGCGCTTCTCCAGCGAGTAGGCCATGTACATGATCAGCGCCACCTTGGCGAGCTCGGAGGGCTGGAAGTTGAAGCCGGGGAGCCGGATCCAGCGCGAGGCGCCCTTGGCGGTCCCGCCGATGCCCGGGACGAACACCAACAGGAGCAGGAAGAAGGTGCCCAAAAAGAGCGGCACCGCCCATTTCTTCCAGACGTGGTAGTCGACGTGCATGGCGAGCCCCATGCCGATGAAGCCGATCAGGGCGTACAGGGACTGCCGTTTCAGGAAGAAGAAACCGTCGTGGAACTTCTTGGCCGCCATTACGGAGGACGCGGAGTAGACCATGACCACACCGAAACAGGTGAGGATCACCGCCATCATCAGCACGATCATGTCGTACCCCTCCAGCTTCCTCACGCCTTGGCTTCCTCCTTGGCCGCGCGTACCGCCGCCTTGAAGCGCTCCGCGCGCTCCTCATAGTTCTTGAACATGTCGAAGCTGGAGCAGGCCGGCGAGAAGAGGACCACGCCGCCGGGCTGGGTCAGCTTGCGGGCGGTCTCAACCGCCTGCTCGAGGGTGTCGGCGAAATGGGTGTCGGTCAGATCGCCCAGCGCCTGGTGCATGCGCTCGCGCGCCTCGCCGATAAGGACCAGGTGGCTCACCCGCTGCGATACCAGCTGGGCCAGCGGCTCATAGGAGCCCCCCTTGTCCTTGCCACCGGCGATCAGGGTGATGCCGGAATCGAAGCTCTCCAGGGACTTGACCACGCTGCCGACGTTGGTTCCCTTGCTGTCCTCGTAGTAGGCGACGCCGTTCACTTCCTCGACGAACTCCATGCGATGCGGCAGTCCCTTGAAATTCTTCACGGTGCCGTAGGCGCAGTCGCCGTCGCAGCGCATGAGGAGCGTGGAGGCCATGCTCGCCATGATGTTGTCCAAGTTGTGCACCCCTTTGAGCCTGAAGCCCTCGGTGCCGAAGCGAAGTACCTTGCCGTCATGAGCGAAGGTGATGAAGCCGTCGCGGTAGCTGATCCCCTCCTCGAGCTCGTGGAAGCGGCTCATGGGGAAGAGGCGCGCCTTGAGTTTGGAGGCGCAGGCGGCCACCAGCGGGTCGTCGATGTTCAGCACAGCGAAGTCGTCGGGACCCTGGTTTTCGAGAATGCGCAGCTTGGCGTCGATGTACTCCTGGAAGCTATGGTAGCGGTCCAGGTGGTCCTCGGTCAGGTTCAGGAGCACCGCGACGTGCGGGCGGAAGCTCTCGATCCCCTCCAGTTGGAACGAGGAGAGCTCGACCACGACGCGCTCGACCCGCTCGCCGCTCATGGCAAGCTCGATGAGGGGATTGCCGATGTTGCCGCCGACGAAGGTGTCGAAGCCGCACCCCTTGAAGATCTCGCCGGTCAGGGTGGTCGTGGTGGTCTTGCCATTGGTGCCGGTGATGGCGACCATGGGGGCCTCGATGAACCAGGAGGCGAGTTCCACCTCGCTTACCACGCGGCGTTTCTGGGCGCGCGCCATCTCCAGCGGCTTTATGTCCATCGGGACGCCGGGGGAGACCACGATCAGGTCGGCCATCAGGAAGCTGTAGGGGACGTGGCGCCCGAGCTCCAGACAGAGGTCGAGGTCGGAGAGTTCCGCCAGGACGTCCTGCAGAGCCTCGTCGTCGCGCATGTCGGTCACGGTGACCAGGGCACCGCGCTCAGCCAGGAAGCGGGTCACGGCTACGCCGGTCTTCGCCAGGCCGACCACCAGTATTTTTTTATCCTTTAATTCCATGTGACCTTCTTCTCCAAGAACCTAAATCCCCCCTGTCCCCCCTTTCGTAAAGGGGGGGACGCTATGGCAACCGGGGTGGTGATGGCTGCTAGCGCTTTTTCAGGGAGATGGCAGCTAGCGCATCTTCAGGGTCGAGATGGCGACCAGCGCCAGGATGATGGTGATGATCCAGAACCGGACAATGATCTTCGGCTCGGCCACCCCCTTCAATTCAAAATGGTGGTGGATGGGCGCCATGCGGAAGATCCGCTTGCCGCGGTACTTGTAGGAACCCACCTGGAAAATGACCGAGAGTGCCTCGACTACGAACACGCCGCCCACGATGACCAGCAGGATCTCCTGCTTGGTGAGGACAGCCAGGGTGCCGAGCCCGCCCCCCAGCGACAGGGAGCCGACGTCACCCATGAAAACCTCGGCGGGGTAACTGTTGTACCAGAGAAAACCAAGCCCCGCGCCGACCATGGCCCCGCACAGGACCGCCAACTCGCCGCCCCCCGGAACGTAGGGGATCTGCAGGTAGCCAGAGAGCCTTGCGTTACCGGCGATGTAGCAGAACAGCATGTAGGTGGCGGCGTTGATGGCCACCGGGCCTATGGCCAGGCCGTCCAGTCCGTCGGTCAGGTTGACCGCGTTGGAGGCGCCCACGATGACCAGGGTCACAAACGGAATGAAGAGGATGCCCAGTTCCGGGTGCAGCCTCTTGAAGAACGGGAAGTACAGTTCGGTGGAGAAGCCGGGGAGGTTGTAGAGGAAGATGCCGACGCCGCCGGCGAGGATCACCTGCCAGAACATCTTCTGGCGCGGCGAGAGCCCCTTGGGGTTCTTCTCGACCACCTTCTTGTAGTCGTCCACGAAGCCGAGCACGCCGTAACCGACGATGATGAGCAGGGTGAGCCAGATGAAGACGTTCTTCAGGTCGGCCCACAGAAGCGTCGGCACGATGATGCAGACCAGGATGAGCACCCCGCCCATGGTGGGGGTCCCCTGCTTCTTCAAGTGTGATTCGGGACCGTCGGTACGGATTACCTGGCGTGCCTGCAGACCTTCCAGCTTCCTGACCACCCAGGGCCCCACGATAAAGGAGAGCACCAGCGCCGTGATCATGGCGTAGATGGTGCGGAAGGTCAGGTATTTGAAGACGTTGAAGAGTTTGTAATCCGAGGCGAGCGGATATAGCAGATGGTACAGCATCAGTCATGCCCCCCTTGTTTCGTGGGTGCCAGCGCCTCTTTTAACGCCGTTGCCACCTTGTCCATCTTCATGCCGCGCGACCCCTTGAAGAGGACGCAGTCGCCGGGCTCGAGCCAGGCGGTGAGCGCGGAGGCAAGTTCCTCGTGGCTCGCCGCGTGGAGGATCCGTTCGGCGGGGAGCCCCGCCTCGAGCGCGCCCTTGGCGATTTCCCCGGCGAGCTCTCCCAAGAGGTAGAGCCGCTCGACGGTCGCCGCCGCCTTGCGGCCGAGCTCCCGGTGCGCTTCCTCGGTGCCCAGGCCTAATTCCAGCATGTCGCCCAGGACCGCCGCGCATCTCGCGCCACCTGCCACGTCCTTCAAGGTGGTGAGGGCGGCCGCCATGGAGGCGGGGTTGGCGTTGTAGCTGTCGTCGATGAGCGTCACGCCGGCCACGTCCTCAAGCTGGAAGCGCTTGTCGTAGGGGGTGAATTCCTCGAGCCCCTGGCGGATCACCGGGCCGGACACGCCCAGGGCGTATGCCGCGGCGGCAGCGGCCAGGGCGTTGTAGATGTTGTGCCGGCCGTAGGCCTTCAGGGCAACCTGCTCCTCGTCGTCGGGGAGCCGCAGCGTGAAGCTCTCCCCCTCTTTGCCCAGGCTCTTGATGGAGGCAGAGGAAACCTCGGCGCCGCGCAGGCCGAAGGTGAGCCGGGTCACGTTCAAGTGGGTCGGGCAGGCGGAGACGAGGGGATCGTCCACGTTGTAGACAGCAACCGCGCCCTCCTTCAGGCGCAGGAAGAGCTCGCCCTTGGCGCGTGCCACGCCCTCGACGCTCCCCAGGGTCTCCAGATGCGCCGGGAAGGCGTTGGTGATGATGCCCACCTGCGGCTCGGCGATCTCGGCCAGGCGATCGATCTCGCCGAATTCGCTCATGCCGATCTCGACAACGGCCCAGCGTTCGCGACCGGTCAAGCGGAACAGGGTAAGCGGCAGGCCGATCAGGTTGTTCAGGTTGCCCTCGGTCTTCAAGCCGGGGCCGGTCTGGGCCAGGATGCGGGCCAGCATTTCCTTGGTGGTGGTCTTGCCGTTGCTGCCGGTCACCGCGACCACCTTGAGGTCGAAGCGGCGGCGGTGCCAGGCAGCCAGGTCACCCAGGGCGCGCAGGGTGTCTTTGACAAGAACGGCGCAGGCGCCTGCCGGGACGCCATGTCCGGCGTGCCAGTTCTCGGTCATGAGGAACGCGGCCACCCCGCGTCCTGCAGCGGCCTCGATGAAGTTGTGGCCGTCGAAGCGCTCTCCCACGAGCGGCACGAACAGCTCTCCCGGGGCGACCTGGCGCGAGTCGGTGGATACGCCCGACACGACGGTCTGCGCCTCCCCGATCATCCTGCCGCCGGTTGCCTCGGCTATTTCTTTCAGCGTGAACATCGCCATCTTGATCCTTGTTTCCTTATGCCACCGAACGCTAGAGGCGTCCTTAATTCTTAATCCCTGTCAAGGCTAGGTGGTGTCTTCACTCCCCCCTCCCCTCGCGGGAGGGGGATAGGGGGTGGGGGAAGGTGCCACGGAGTCGCTCTGCTTGCGGCTTCACCCCCCCCCTGCCCCCTCCCGTCAAGGGAGGGGGGGGAGCAGGCCTGGCCGAAACTGACTAATGTGCCGCAAAATAAGGGAAAAGGGAACCTTTTTTTACGCCCTGAGCTTCAGGGCGGCGGCCGCCTCTTCCCGGTCGTCGAAATGGAATTTCTCGGTGCCGACGATCTGGTAATCCTCGTGCCCCTTCCCCGCCAGGAGCACGACGTCGCCCGGCCGCGCGGCCAGGATCGCGGCGCGTACCGCGGTGCGCCGGGACTCGATGGTGGCGAAGCCCTTTTCCCGCAGCCCCCCCTCCAACTCCTCCAGGCTGTACTCTTTCAGCCCCGCCGGGATGCCGGCGCGGACGTCCGCCAGGATCGCCTGCGGATCCTCGGTGCGCGGGTTGTCCGAGGTGACGATGGCGAGGTCGCTGTAGCGGGCCGCGATCTCCCCCATCACCGGGCGCTTCCCCTTGTCGCGGTCGCCGCCGCATCCGAAGAGGGTGATGATCCGGTCCGTCTTCAGCTCGGCGATGG
Source organism: Geomonas propionica (assembly GCF_016458235.1). Taxonomy (GTDB): domain Bacteria; phylum Desulfobacterota; class Desulfuromonadia; order Geobacterales; family Geobacteraceae; genus Geomonas; species Geomonas propionica. The sequence goes on from NZ_JAEMHK010000016.1 coordinate 30,342, forward strand.
TGGAGAGTACGTTCTCCAGCGCGTCGCCGGTGTGGGCATAGTCGACCAGCACGATGATCCCCTGGTCGTTGGGCACCCGCTCCAGGCGTCCCGGCACTTTCTTGTGCCCCTCGATCCCGGCCTGGATGGTTTCCTTGGGTATGCCGAGGGCAAGCCCCGCACCGACGGCGCCCATCATGTTGTACAGGTTGAAGCGCCCGAGCAGGTCGGAGTTGATGTTGATCTCCCCCACCGGCGAGTTCAGGCGGCAGCGGATGCCGTGCACCGAGAAGTTCACCTCGGCGACGCTCAGGTCGGCCGGGCCGTTCACGGCGTAGGTCAAGACCGGCGCGGCAGAATCGGCCGCGATGCGCGCGCCGTAAGGGTCGTCCAGGTTCACCACGGCGCGCCTGAGCGGCTTGTGCACGTTGGGCGTCAACAGGTCGGTGAAGAGCCGGAGCTTACTCTGGTAGTAGGACTCCATGTCGAGGTGGTAGTCGAGGTGGTCGCGGGTCAGGTTGGTGAAGATGGCCACGTCGAAGACGCAGCCGTCGGCCCGGCGCTGCTCCAGCGAGTGCGAGGAGACTTCCATCACCGCGCCCTTCGCCCCCTGGTCCACTAGCTCCCTGAGGATGCGCTGCAGATCCACGGACTCCGGGGTAGTGTTCGGTGCCGGAATGTTGGTCTCGCCGAAGCGGTAGCTGATGGTGCCCATGACCGCCGGCGGCAGGCCTGCCCGCTCCATGATCCCCTCCACCAGGTAGGTGGTGGTGGTCTTGCCGTTGGTGCCGGTGATGCCGACCAGCGGGATGTCCCCGGTTGGGGTGCCGTAGAAAACGGCGGCCATGAGGCTCATGGCGCGGCGCGCATCGGGGACCTCGACGCAGGTAACCCCGGCAACGGCGCAGGGGCGGTCCGCAATAATTGCGACCGCCCCCCCCTTTACAGCGGATGCCACGAATTCGGTCCCGTCGCTCTTTACCCCGCGCAGGGCGAAGAAGAGCGCACCGGGCGTCACCTGTCGCGAGTCGTAACAGAGTGACTCTATCTCGATGGCGTCGTCCCCGGTGACGCTGGCGCCCGGGACACAGGCCAGAAGTTGTCTCAGTTTCATACTTCCCCCATGGTCAGGCCGACGGCACGAAGCGTACCCAGACCTGATCCTGCGTGGTGATGCGGGCTCCCGGCGGCGGGTTCTGCTCCACCGCGCGACCGCTGCCCTGCAACTTGACGTTGAGGCTGCGCTGCTCCATGACCCTCAGTACCTGCCTCATGCTCATGCCGCGGAAGTTGGGCATGGTGCCCGCGTCAGCCCCTTCCACCGTCACCCCCTCGACCGCCGCCTGCTCCGCCTGCGGGGTGACCTTGTCGGGTGCCTGCGCCGGCTTCTTCTTGATGCTCTTGTCCGGCGGGACGTTCAGGTAGCACAGGCTCTGCTGCGCTATGGCGCTGAAGGCCGGAGCTGCGACGACACCGCCGTACACGTTGGCGGTCGGCTCGTCCACCATCACCATGATGGCCAGCCGCGGCTTCTCTACCGGCACGAACCCGATGAAGGATCCGATGCGCTTGCTGGCCGAGTAGCTGCGTCCCTCGACCTTCTGGGCTGTGCCGGTCTTGCCCGCCACACGGTAGCCGTCGACCGCGGCGCCGGTGCCGGTTCCCCCCTCGACCACGACCCCCTCCAGCATGCGGGCCACGGTTTTGGCGGTTTCAGGCGAGATCACCCTTCTTTTCAACTGCGGCCCGAACTGCTGCAGGACGACCCCTTCGTCGTCGACGATCCGGTCCACCAGGTACGGCTTCATCAGGTTGCCGCCGTTGGCGACTGCGGAGACCGCGGCGGTCAACTGCAGGGCGGTGGCGGTCACCCCCTGGCCGAAGGAGATGGTAGCGAGGTCGATGCCGTACCATTTCTCCTGCGGGCGGAGCATACCGCCCACTTCGCCGGGGAGGTCGATGCTGCTCCTTTCCCCGAACCCGAACCCGGTGAGCGCCGTGAAGAGGCGCTGCGAGCCGAGCCTTTGGCCAATCTTGGCTGCGCCGATGTTGCTCGAGTACTTGAGAATCTGCGGTACGGTCAGGGCACCGTACTTGTGCGTATCGTGAATGGTCCTGCCGTACATGTTGCAGGAGCCGTTCTCGCAGTTGAAGCTATCCCCGGGTCGGATCACCCCCGCCTCCAGCGCTGCCGCCACCAGGAAGATCTTGAAGGTGGAGCCGGGTTCGAAGCTGTCCGCTATGGCGCGGTTCCTGATCACCCCGGGGGTAAGTTCCTTGACGTTGTTCGGGTTGAAGGAGGGGTAGTTGGCCATGGCCAGCACCCGCCCGGTATCGGGCTCCATGACGATCGCGATGCCGGCCTTGGCGCCGTTTTTCTCGATAGTCTTGGTGAGTTCCTTCTCCGCTATGTACTGGATGTTCTTGTCCAGGGTGAGAACGACGTTACTCCCCTTGGAACCGGCCTTCCCCTCGCTCCCCTTCTTGAGGGCGATGTCGCGGCCCAAGGCGTCGCGCTCGGTCACCAGGTAGCCGGTGTTGCCGAGGATGATGTTGTCGTACTTCTTTTCCACCCCTTCCAGGCCGCTCGGGTCCAAGCCGGTGAAGCCTATCACATGGGCTGCGACCTGCGAGTTCGGGTAGAAGCGGCGGCTTTCCTTAACGAAACCGACACCCTCCAAATCCAGCGCCTTCACTTTTTTGGCCTGCTCGGGGGGCATCCTGCGGGCCAGCCAGACGAAGTTCTTGGCCGCTTTCAGCTTCGCCTCGAGCTCATCCCGGGATAACCCCAGGGCCGGCGCCAGTTGCGTCGCGGCCTCCGGGATGCTCTCCATGTTCCTGGTCTCTGCATAGCAGGAGTCCATCTCGATGGAGACGGCGAAGGGCGCGTTGTTGCGGTCGTAGATCCCGCCGCGGCTGGGCGTCAGCGGGATGCTCTTCTGGTGCTGCTTCTCGGCGATCTTCACCAGCTTGTCGTTGTCCACGACCTGCAGGTAAAAGGCGCGCCCGGTTGCCGCTATGAAGAACCCTACAAAGAGCAGAGCCACGAAACGCATGCGGACCCTGGCCCATTTCTCCCACTTATCTATCACTTGACCAGGACCACCTGCTGGTCGGTGGGGAGCGCCATGCCGAGCTCACCCTTGGCCAGCGCCTCGATGCGGGCCGGCGCCTTCAGGGACGCCACCTCCACCTTGAGGCGCTTGTTTTCCTGCTGCTGGTCCCTGAACTGGCGGTTGGACTCGCCGATCCTCAGGTTCAGGTCGATCACCTCGACCCTTGACCAGACGTGGAAGATGGAGACCAGCGTGAGGAGCACCATGACCCCCGTCAGGTAGCGGAAGCTGATCCAGTTTTCTCTTACTACCGCGCCCGGGCGTGCCGGTGCGGCGACCTTACCGTAGGCAACTTTGCTCTGTGCCATAGTGCTACCTCTTGTTAAAGCTTCTCGATGCCTCTAAGACGTGCGCTCCTGGAGCGCGGGTTCACATTCAGTTCCTCGTCCCCAGCCTTGACCGCCTTTTTGGTCAGCACCTTGTACTGCGGCACCCGTTTGCAGACGCAGATCGGGAGTTCCTTGGGACAGGTGCAGCCGGCGGCCGCGTTGCGGAAGGCCTCTTTGACGATGCGGTCCTCCAGGGAATGAAAGGAGATCACCGCGCCGCGCCCACCCGGTTTCAGGAGCCGCAACAGGTCGGCGAGTCCGTCCTCGAGGCTTTTCAGCTCCTCGTTCACCGCGATGCGCAACCCCTGGAAGGTCCGCGTGGCCGGGTGCAGCCGCTCCTCCCACTTCGCCTTAGGTATCGCCCCCTTGATGATGTCCACGAGTTGCATGGTGGTCTCGATGGGGGCTTCTTCCCTTGCCTTGACGATGAAGGAGGCGACCCGCTTGGCCCAGCGCTCCTCGCCGTACTCGGTGATGATGCGGCAGAGCTCCCCCTCGGAGAGGGTGTTTACCAGGTCGGCGGCGCTGGCGCCGGAGCTGCGGTCCATGCGCATGTCCAGGGGCGCGTCGGCCTGGAAGCTGAAGCCCCGCTCCTCCTTGTCCAGCTGGTGGCTGGAGACCCCGAGGTCGAGAACGAAACCGTCGATGGCATCCACCCCGATCTCCGCCAGGGTCGCCGCTATCGAGGCGAAGTTCCTCTGGAAGATCCGGACCCGGTCGCCGAAGGGTGCGAGCCTTTCGCGGGCCACCGCGATCGCCTCCGCGTCACGGTCGAAGCCGATCAACTGGCCCTCCGGTGCGCTCGCGGTAAGCACCAGGCCGGCGTGGCCGGCGCCTCCCAGGGTGCCGTCCACGTAGACGCCGCCAGACTTGGGGGCGAGCAAGTCGAGGACCTCGTCCGGGAGCACCGATATGTGATGAAAGTCGGCCATCTAGAGCCCCAGCGCCGTAAGGCCCGGCGCGTCGAGCGGGAAGTTCTGCTCGTCCTGCGCGCAGACCTTGGCCCAGACAGGCTGGCTGTAGATGTCGATCTTTTTCTGCATGCCCACGAAGTGGAGCTCGCGCTCCAACTGCGCGGCCTTTCTCAGGTCGGGTGGGACCAGGATGCGCCCCAGCTTGTCCGCGGTGCACTCGACCGCGGGGACCAGCACGATGCGGCGCAGGGCGGCCAGCTGTTCCACGGAGAAACCGAAAGCCCCTCCGTCCTTGAGCCTCTCTTCGAGGGCCAGGAACTCACTGTGGGGATAGATGACGAGACCGTAGCTCATCTGCTCCCCCCCCAGTCGCATCGGAATGGACTTGGTGAGGAAGAAGCGCTCGTCGCCGAAGCTGTCCACCAGAACCTCGCGGAATTTCGCGGGAATACTGGTGCGCCCCTTGGCGTCGATGGTCGTGTCGAACTTCCCTCTGAACATGGTTTCCCCGGCACTCATTGCCACTTTATACCACTACATACCACTTTCGTGCACGAACTATACGGGAGGCACGCTTTGCTGTCAAGGCAAAATTAGAGACAAATAGGGAATTTTGGGGAGGTTTTCCGGTGGGTTAAGCGGGCGGACGGCAACGGTGGCAAGAAGTGGTAAAAGCGGGGGAGTGAGCCGGGGTAAATTAAAATGGGCAGCGGACAGCGGAGGAGAAAACGCGGCGGGCGGGGTCACGAAGACCCCGCCCGGGAACGGTGCGAGATTATTAATTCTTTTTCCTGTCGAAGAGCGAGACCACGTTTCCCTTCTTCGGGCTCCCCCCGTTGTCCACCGGCGCCACCGGCGTCTGGGGAGGCTCCGGGGAGACGACCTTCTCGAGCATGACCGGGGTGCCCGACATGGTGAAGGGGGCGCCGTTCACCTGGCTTTCGTCCAGGATCCAGTGGTACACCTGGAGCGGCACGGTGAGCACCAGGAGCTGCACCTGCCACCAGCCGGGCTTGGCGTCCGGGGTGATGTCCTCGATCCGGGCGTAGAAGGCGGGCTTGTTGTCTATGTGCGCCAGCACGATGTCATTGATGGTTGTCGTCATGGTCACTTCTCCTGTGGGGTCAAAGCAGGGGGCCGTCCATGCTGCGCGCCGGGAACAGGCCCCGGATTGCGGCGTAGCGGGCGACAAGCTCCTGCTCCATCCGGTAGAAACGGGAGACGTCCTCCCGCGCCAACTGATCTTCGATGAGGTCGCAGTTGAAGGTGATGCAGTTGAAGGGACGGTAGCCTGCGGGGATCAGGCACTCCGGCTCGCCGAGGAACGGGCAGAGCCCGTTGTCGAAGCGCGGTGCGAAGAGCGGCTTGTCGGTGGCCAGGTAGACCAAGAGGTCCACGGCGCTGAAGTGGTACTTCCCCTTGACGCAGCACGCGCCGCCGCAGCCGGCGCAATGGGCGGCGGCGTCAACGCCGGAGACCAGCTGCTGCATCCCTTCCTTGTGCGCCGCCATTTGGGTGGCCAGCGTTTCCAGGTTCCGCCGGACGGGAACGGAGAGCCGCTCGAACGCCGCCGTCACCCTGCTCACCGCCTCCTGCCATTCATTATTCCAACCGGTCACACTAACCTCGTGCAATAAAAAAACGCCGTCCAGGGCGACCGGAAGGCGGGTCTAAAAACCTTTTGTAACGCAAAGGCGCAAAGACGCAGAGACAACGCAAAACAAGGGACTGCAAGATTTGTAGCCGTTGAGATTTTTGCTTTTCTTTGCGACTTCGCGGCTTTGCGTTTAAAAGCGGTTCAGTTTTTTTGTTTTTTGGCCGAAGCAGCCCGTAAGCCGGGTTCTGTTCCCGCAGCCGGTTACCCGGCGGCGGGCGATGGTCATTCATCTAGGAGTGCCGTTGCCGACACCCTCAAGCAACCAACCCGGAAGCACGGACGGGCCGTCCTTAACGCTTCCCTATTTGGTCTTGCTCCTGGTGGGGTTTACCTGGCATCCGGCGTCGCCGCCGAACCCGGTGAGCTCTTACCTCACCCTTTCACCCTTACCCCCCTTCGCCAAGGCTTCGGGGGGCTAGCCCCCTATTGCCCCGCTTGGTGGGCGGACTTCTCTCTGTGGCACTATCCCTGGGGTTGCCCCCGCTGGACGTTATCCAGCACCATGCCCTGTGGAGCCCGGACTTTCCTCCCTCCCCTTCGCACGAGGCTACGGGGACGGCGGCCATCTGGTCTGCTTCGGCCAAAAACAAAAATCAGGTTCTAGGTTCTACGTTCTATGTTCTACGTTGCAGGCCCTGCCTCCACGCGCTGACGCTGCGAGAGAAGAGGTTTAACGTAGAACCTAAAACATAGAACGTAGAACGGTCTCTTTAGTCCTGCACTTCCTGCTTCATGATCAGGATGCGCTGGCAGTGCGGGCAGGTCAGCACGTCGTCGGCACGGAACAGGGTGTTGTAGAGCTGCGGCGGCAGGTGCATGTTGCACCCCATGCAGTTCCCTTCACGAGCCTCGACCACGGCGATGCCGCGGCGCTGGTCGCGCAGCTTGCTGTAGCGCTTCATCACGGAGGCCGGGATGATCTTCATGGTCTCTTCGCGGGAGGCGGCATCCTTGGCGATGCCCCCTTCGAGCGCATCAACTTTCTGCTGCACTTCGGCCTGCTGCGTCGCCACGTTGGCTTCCAGCTCGACGAGATCGGATTCGCGCTTGGCGATGTCACCATTGATCTCGTCGATGGCGTTGATCTTCTGCAGGATCTGCTCCTCCAGCTCAGCGATCAGCTTCTTGGCGCCGGAGATCTCCTTGGAGACCGCCTGGTACTCCTTCTGGGTCTTGATCTCCTTCAGGTGCGACTCGGAACGGTTGATGTTGTCGTTCTCGGAGACAAGGTTCGCCTCGAAGGTTCCCTTCTCTTCCTCGAGCGCACTCACTTCCTCACGCCGCGCCGCGATCTTCTCCCGGGCTTCCGCAAGCTTCGCGTCCAACGCCTGGGACTCGTTCACCAGTTGCGCTTTCTCGCCGTCAAGTCCGTCGATCCTCAGATCGATCTCCTGCAATTCGTATAACGCCTTCAGTTTGTTGCGCAAATTCCGCCTCCCCAACTACCTTTTTATGTGCTTAAAGAACAGACGCCTCACCAGAAGCTGAAAGGATCCTGCTCTCCTTGGTATTCCACTATTTCCGCCTCGAAGCGACGCACCGCGAGGGTTTCCTTCAACTGGGCCCCGAGCCCCTGCACCATGAGCCGCTCGGTGGCGAAATGCCCGGCGTCGAGCAGCGCCACCCCGAGAGCCTCGGCCTCGCGCGCCTCGTGGTATTTCACGTCGCCGGTGACAAAGACGTCGGCCCCCTTGCGCGCCGCGTCATGCAGCAGGGAAACGCCCGAACCGCCACAGACGGCCACCTTCTTCACCTGGCGCTCCGGATCCCCCACCAGCCTGACTCCTGCGGCGCCCAAACGCTCCCGGACCTCCTTGGCGAAACTTCCTGCCGACACCGGGGCGGCCAGCGTCCCGATACGCCCAAGCCCGCGCGGAGGCCCCTGGTTCAGCACCGGGTACAGGTCGTAGGCAGGCTCCTCGTAGGGGTGCGCCCCCTTGAGAGCGGTCACGGCGGCCCCGATGCGCTCCTTGAGGACCAGGAACTCGAGCCTGCTCTCCGGCTCGGCGTGCCCCGCCCCCACCTCGCCCACGAACGGCTTCGCGCCGGCCAGCGGCGTGAAGCGGCCGGTCCCATCGACCTGATAGGAACAGTCGCGGTAGTTGCCGATCAGGGGCATGAACGGGGCAAGCGCGGCCAATAGCTTCTCCTCGAAGCCGCGCGGCGCGAACAGCACCATCTTGACGTACTCCTCGGAGCCGGTGATCTTCAGAGGCTGCGCGCCCTGGAGCCCCAGGCGGCCGGCCAGAAGGTCGTTGACGCCCCCGTGGGCGATATCGAGGTTGGTGTGCAGGGAGATGATAGCGAGGTCGTGCTTGAGGGCGAGGATGGTAAGACGGCCGGTCTCGTCGGCGGCGGTGATCTTTTTGAGCGGGGAGAAGATGAACGGGTGATGGGTGACCAGCAACTGGCAGCGGGCCTCGATGGCGGCCTCGACGGCGGGACGGCCGGGATCGAGCGCCACCATGATCCGGGAAACCGGCGCGACGGGGTCGCCAAGCTGCAGCCCCACGTTGTCCCAGGATTCAGCGAAGTGAATCGGGGCAATTTTACCAGTTATTCCAACTAGATCGGAAAGTCTTGGAGTTATCATCACGCTCAAAAGAAAAAGAGTGCAACCGCTTGGTGTGCACTCTTTCTCCCCACTAGAAGTGTATTTTTTCGTCTGAACAGGTGCTTTAAGGGCATCCCCACATCATCCTAATTTGTAAGGTGGTGGGCCCACCAGGACTCGAACCTGGGACCGACCGGTTATGAGCCGGTAGCTCTAACCAACTGAGCTATAGGCCCGAAAAGCGAAATTAAAACATATAGTAAAAGGATTAGCGTGTCAAGCTTCTATTTTAATGACAGAAACGGACTTCGCTAATACATCTCGTACTTGAGCAGGCGACACTCTATCGGGCCGTTGTAGAGCACCATCCTGCGGGTCGCCTTCAGTCCCACCGACTTGGCGAGCTCCAGGTTGCCGGTGAAAAGGTAGGCGGTGTACCCCTTGCAGCGCTGCTTGAGGGTGTCGCCGATCTCCTTGTAGAGCGGGCTCAGTTCCTCCTCTTCCCCGAGCCTCTTGCCGTAGGGAGGGTTGACGATCAGCACCCCGGGCCCCGGAGGCGGGGTGAGCTCGGCCATGGGGAGGCGCCCCAGCACCAGGTGCTCGAGCACCCCGGCCCGTTTCGCGTTCTGCGCCGCCATCCCGACGGCCGAGTGGGACAGGTCGGTCCCCTGCACCGGCGCGGGGAGCCGATCCAGCATCCCGGCCCGGGCCTCGGCAACGATGCGGTCCCACAGCCCGCGGTCGAATCCCTGCCAGCGTTGGAAGCCAAAGCGGCGGTTCAGCCCGGGGGGGATGCGCAGCGCCTTGAGCGCGGCCTCGATGGCGATTGTCCCGGTGCCGCACATGGGATCGACCAGCGGGGTACTGCCGTCCCAGCCGGTAAGCTCCACCAGCGCCGCCGCCAGGTTCTCCTTCAGCGGGGCCTCGTGCCGGTCCAGACGGTAGCCGCGCCGGTCCAGCGGTTCACCGGAGAGATCGAGGCTCAGGGTGCAGCGGTTCTTGAAAAGACGCACGTTGACGCGCAGATCGGGGTCCTTGGTGTCGACGTTGGGCCGGCTGCCGTAGTGATCGCGCAGGGCATCCACGATGGCGTCCTTGGCCTTCAGCGCCACGAACCCGGAATGGGTGAGCGCGGAGTCCCTCAGGTTACAGTCGACGGCGAGGGTGAGCTCGGGGTTCAAAAAGCGCTCCCAGGAGATGGCGCGCACGCCGCGGTACAACTCTTCCGGGGTCTCGCAGGGGAACTCGGCGAGGGTCATCAGCACGCGGCTCGCGGTGCGCAGCCAGAGGTTGGCCCGGTAGGCGGATTCCATCCCCCCCCCGAAACGGACGCCGCCGCTCTCCACAGTCACTTCGGGGACTCCCAACCGCACCAGCTCGGCCGCCAACGCCTCTTCCACTCCCTTGGCAGTGGTGGCGAAAAAAAACTGCTTCATCCTCTCTCCTTGGAAAAACCTGACGGTGCCCTCTGTCATGAGAGCTGCCGGTCCCTGAGCTACGGCCTGGCCGCGCGGTGGCCGCTCACCTTCATGAGAACTATACACGCAGCGGCTTTGGCGCCGCAACGTCAAAGCACAAATTAATATTGATCGGGCATTGCGCTGATTAAAAAATAATGATAAAAAATTAATTTATTCAGTTGTCGGAGTTGAATGCCGATAAGTGTTTTCATGAACGCGATGCAGGCTTGGCTGCGCGGCCTCACCGCCTGTCGAGGGGGTCACGCCCCCCTCCGGCACGCGGCTTGCCATTGCGTCGGCATAGATTACACTTTGCAGTGTCAGGCGCCACAATCCCCTGATTTATCGGAGAAATCAGCACATGAAGAGACTGTTAAGAGTCCTGATCGTGGAGGACGCCCCGGACGACGCCCAACTGATCGTGATCCAGCTCGAGCAGGGGGGATTCGACGTACATTGCCAGCGGGTCGACAGTGCGCAAGCCCTCACCGAGGCGCTCAGCTCCCCGTGGGACGTCATCATCTGCGACTACGTCATGCCCGGCTTCAGCGGGCTGAAGGCGCTGCAGATACTCAAGGAGCTCGGCTGCGACATCCCCTTCCTGATGATCTCCGGGAAGGTGGGCGAGGAAGCCGCAGCGGCCGCCATTCGCGCCGGGGCCGACGATTTCGTGCTCAAGGGGAACCTAGCCCGGCTGGTGCCGGCGGTGCAGCGCTCCATCGCCGAGGCCACCCTGCGCCAGCAAAGCCGTCGCCACGAGCAGGAGCTCAAGGAGAAGCTGGAATTCATCCAGGTGCTGATCGACACCCTCCCCACCCCGATCTTCTACAACGACCCCAACGGCCTGTACCTCGGCTGCAACAAGGCCTTCGAGGAGCAGATCGGCATGAAGCCGGGCGAGCACGCCAACAAGAGCATCTATGAGATACTCCCTCCCGACCTGGCCGCACTCTACACCCGGGGCGAGGAGACCGCGGAAAACGGGGTCGGCCCGCGCAGCTTCGAGGGGACCATCACCTGCGCCGACGGCGAGCGGCGGGACATGATCTTCTACAGCGCCACTTTCAAGAACTCCGGGAACAGCACCGGAGGTGTGGTCGGGGCGCTCCTGGACATCTCGGAGCGCAAGCAGGCCGAACTGAAGCTGCGCTACTTAAGCAGCCACGACATCCTGACCGGCATCTACAACCGCGCCTACTTCGACGAGGAGCTCGAGCGGCTCAGCAAGGGTCGCAAGTTCCCGGTCAGCATCGTCATGGTCGACGTGGACCGATTGAAGGACGTCAACGACCAGCAGGGGCACGCGGCCGGGGACGAACTGCTCAGGCACGCGGCCGAGGTGCTCAAAAACGCCTTCCGGCGCGAGGACGTAGTGGCGCGGGTCGGCGGGGACGAATTCGCCGCCCTGCTTCCCAACACCGACGAGTCGGCGCTGCGCGAGGCGATGGAGCGGCTCCAGGCCCACCTGGCGCAGAGCAACCACGAGCATGCCGGGCTCACCTTAAGCCTCTCCATCGGGGCCGCCACCGCCCACGACGGCGACGAACTGATGGCGTCCTGGCGCCTGGCGGACCAGCGCATGTACCGGCAGAAGAAAGGGCGCAAAAACAGCAACGCCGGCAGCAGGCAGCACCAGTTGGTGGCCTAGAGCCGGCGGAAAGCAGTCAGGCGCGCGTCCCGGCATCGGGGCGCGCGCCTTTTTTTATTTCCCGGAGTCCTTGAAGATGATCATGGGAAGCTCGTCCTTGCCCGGGACCGGCTTCGCCTCCTCCCCCTTCACCTCGCGCGCCTTGGCCGGATATTCCGCATCGAGCCTCTTCTGTATCTCTTCCGCACGCGCCGTATCCCCGGACTTCTGGTAGGCCTGCTGCAGGTAGAACAGGGTGTCGGCAAGCCCCGGTTCACCCGGGAAGCGCTGCAGCGCCTCGTTCAGGCGCTTGACGGCGGCAGCGTACTTCTTGGTCCTCACGTAGAAGTTGCCGACGTAGTTCTCGTAGGCGAGTTCCTTGCCGCGGCACTCGGCCAGCTTCGCCTTGGCGTCCGCCGCGTACTCCGAGTTCGGGTATTGGGCCAGGAACATCTCCAGGTAGTGCACCGCGTTCTTGACCGCGGTCTGGTCGGTATCGATGCCGGTGATCTGGCTGTAATTGGAGAGCCCGAGGCGGTACAGCGCGTAGGGTGCCTTCTCGTTACTGGGGTGGAGCTTGCGGAAATCCTCGTAGGCGGCAGCCGCCTCGATGAAGGCGCCGTTCTCGAAATGGGCGTCCGCTATCTTCAGCTCGGCCTGCGCGGTCAGTTCGGGATTGCTGTAGCTTTCCTTCACCTTCTTGAACTGGGCGATGGCGTCCTCGAAATGCTGGGAGGCGTAGGCGGCCTCACCTTCCTTGAAGTAGGTCTCGGGACTCTTCACGGGGGCGGGGGCCGTGGCGCAGGCGCCCAAGAGGGCCACCAGGGAGCAAAGGCCCAGGAAACGCAGGGATCGAGAGTGCATGTGTGCCTCCTTGAGGTGCGATCAGTTCATAAAAAGCCCCCGAGGCCGAAACGCCGCGGCCGCGGGGGCAGATTTATCAGGACCGGCCGGCGCGCTTGCGCTTGTTCGGGTCGAGCTCCTTCTTGCGCAGCCGGATGGAAACCGGGGTCACCTCGACCAGTTCGTCCTCGTCGATGAACTCGAGCGCCTGCTCCAGGGTCAGGACGCGCGGCGGGGTGAGCTTGATGGCGTCGTCGCTGCCCGAGGCGCGCACGTTGGTGAGCTTCTTACCCTTGCAGGGGTTGACCTCGAGGTCGTTGTCCTTCGCGTGCTGCCCGATGATCATGCCGCCGTACACTTCCACCCCGGCGCCGAGGAAGAGGGTGCCGCGCGGCTGCAGCGCGTCCAGCGAGTAGGCGGTGGTCTCACCCTGCTCCATGGCGATGAGCACGCCGTTTTTACGGCCGGGGATCTCCCCCTTGAAGGGCGCGTAGTCGTGGAAGGTGTGGGTGATCACGGCGGTGCCGCGGGTCTCGGTCAGGAACTCGCCCCTGATGCCGATCAGGCCGCGGGCCGGGACGATAAACTCAAGGCGCACGGTCTCGCCCATGGGGTTCATGGAGACCATCTCGCCTTTCCTCGGGCCCATCTTCTCGATGATGGCGCCCTGGTACTCGGCGGGGACGTCAACGACCAGGTACTCCATCGGCTCGTGGCGGACGCCTTCCACCATGCGCATGATGACCTCGGGCTTGGAGACCGCCATTTCGAAGCCTTCGCGGCGCATGTTCTCGATCAGGATGGAGAGGTGGAGTTCACCGCGGCCGGAGACCTGGAAGGTGTCGGCGTTGGCGGTGTCCGACACGCGCAGCGAGACGTTGGTTCTCAATTCGCGGTCCAGGCGCTCCCGGATGTTCCTCGAGGTGACCAGTTTCCCCTCGCGCCCCGCGAAGGGGGAGGAGTTGACGATGAAGTTCATCGACAGGGTCGGCTCGTCGATGGCGACGTAGGGAAGCGGCATCGGGTTGTCGGCGGAGGCGAGGGTCTCGCCGATACCTACCTCGGTGAAGCCCGCGATGGTGACGATGTCGCCGGTGTAGGCCTCCTCGATTTCGACCTGCTTCAGCCCCTCATAGCCCAAAAGCTTGGAGACGCGCGCCTTGGAGATGACGCCGTCGCGCTTGATGAGCGCGACCGTCTCGCCGGCGGTCACCTTGCCGTTGAAGATCTTGCCCGTGGCGATGCGCCCGATGTAGTCGTTGTAGTCAATGTTGGTGACCAGGAGCTGGAAGGGCGCTTCCGGGTTCCCCTCGGGGGGATGGACGTTGTCCTTGATGAGCTCGAAAAGGGGCTCCATGTTGTCGGACGGCTGGTCCATCTCGCGCATGGCGTAGCCCATCTTGGCGCTGGTGTAGCAGATGGCGAAGTCGAGCTGGGCGTCGGAGGCCTGCAGTTCGCAGAACAGGTCGAACACCATGTCCACGACCTCGGCGGGGCGGGAGCCGGGGCGGTCGACCTTGTTGATGACCACGATGGGACGCAGCCCCAGGTCGAGCGACTTCTTCAGCACGAAACGGGTCTGCGGCATCGGACCGTCGAGCGCGTCGACCAGCAGCAGCACGGAGTCAACCATCTTGAGCACGCGCTCCACCTCGCCGCCGAAGTCGGCGTGTCCCGGGGTGTCGACGATGTTGATCTTGTAATCGCCGTGGTGGATGGAGAGGTTCTTGGCGAGGATGGTGATGCCGCGCTCCTTCTCCAGGTCGTTGGAATCCATCACGCGCTCGGTGATCGCTTCGTTTTCCCGGTAAACTCCGGATTGCTTCAACATGGCGTCGACGAGGGTGGTTTTACCGTGGTCGACGTGGGCGATAATGGCGATGTTTCTGATCTTCTCCTGCATGCTCTACAGCTCCTTTGCGCTTGGCTCGTCTACAAATAAAAAGACGAGCAGCAAGCCCGTCTTAAAAACAGCCCAATATGGCATTTTTATGATATCTTTACAAGCTATTTTCTGATAATTCGGCGCTTTCCACCCATGGCCGCCATCTGCTGCTTCTGGATGGTCGCCATGCTTTCCAGGTGGAACTGCAGCCACATCTCGCCGTAGGCCTTCATCTTCATCTTCTTCCCTTCGCGCAAAAGCTCCAGGTTCTGCTTCAGATTCTCGTCGCCGGGAAGCTTCGCCACCCCTTTGGCCAGCACCTCGCAGGCCTTCACGTTGTCACCGATCTCGTTCAGACAGTAACCGTACAGGGCGTAGAGAAGCGACTCCTTCGGGCTCGCCATGAGCGCCTTGTCGAAGGTCTCCTTCATCTTGTCGTGCTTGTTCTTCTTCATGTAGGTGACGCCGAGCATCCCCATGGTGACCCAGTTCTTGAAGAAGCCTTTCTCCAGGTAGGGGAAGGCGGTGGCGAACTCGCGCCTGACGAAGTAGACCATGCCGATGGCCGAATTGATCTGGCTCTCCACGTAGATCTGCCACTTGCCGTAGCGCAGCGCCGCCTTCAGGTCGCGGATCCCCTTCTCGAAGCGCTGGGCCTGGATATCCTTCATGGCCGGTTCCATGATCTCTTCGAGCTTTTTGGTGATGATGCGGGAAATGATCAGAAAGCTCGCCATGAAGACGATCAGGGCGCCCACAAGCGCCGCCCACCAGTAGGAGGTGCCGGCGGCGAGGATGACGACGAGGAAAACTGCGATAGCTGCGCCTGCGGAAATGAGAAGGTTGTACATCGGTTGATTTATCCTTTCGTGATGCGGGTCAGGTGAGTTGCGAAGCGGTCGACGGGGTTACCCTTCGTCCTTGACCAGGGCGCCCTTCTTCTCCTGGTACTTGGCGACGATGATGCGCTTGCCGGGCTTGAGGGCCACCCGGGTCTTCAGGTTGTTCCAGGCGGAGAGGAGCCTGGCCGTTACGTTGAACCTCTTGGCGAGCGAGGTGAGGGTATCACCCTTTTTCACCGTGTAGTACTTGTGGAATTCCTTTAACTCCGCCTCGGCCTTGGCGACCTGGGTGGCGGGCTTGGTCTCGACTTTCACCTCGGCCTTCGCTTCCAGCTTCGCGTCCGCCGTGGCCGGATGCGCCTCGGCATGCGCCGAAGCCACCTGGACCGGGATGGTCAGCACGCGCCCGGCGAGCTTCACCTTCTTTTTGCCCAGGCTGTTCAGTTCGGCGATGCTCTGCTGGCTGGTGTTGAAGCGCCTGGCGATGGAGGCGAGGGTGTCGCGCTTCTTGGCCCGGTACTGCACGTTCCTGATCCGCTCGACGTAGCGCTCCGACTCGGGAATCTTGGCGTACTCGGCGGCACAGGTGGAGCCGACCCCCTTGGGCACCTTCAACTGGTAGCCCGGGTAATCCGGCGGCGTGGTGGCGCGGCGCAGCTCAGGGTTCAGTTCCCTGATGTTCTGCAGGGGAATGCCGCAGGCCTTGGCCATCACGTCCAGGTCGGTGCGGGACGGGATCGACACCTGGTCGAACTCGATCGGGGGAAGGTAGGCGACGTCGGCGAAGCCGTATTTGGCCGGCTCCTTGGCGATGATGGCCGCAGCCAGAAGCTTGGGGACGTAGTCCTTGGTCTCGCGGGCCAGGTAGCTCCCCTTGGAGATCTCCCAGAAATCGCGGGTGTTGTACATGCTGATGGCGCGCAGGATCTTGTTCTCCCCGGCGTTGTATCCCGCGGCGGCCAGGTACCAGTCGTTGTTGAACAGCGCGTAAAGCTCCTTCAGGTAGAGCGCCGCGGCGACGGTGGCCTTCAGGGGGTCGCGCCGTTCGTCGATCCAGGGGTCGATCCTGAGCGCGTAGCGCTTGCCGGTAGCCGGCATGAACTGCCAGGGGCCGACGGCGGCGGCCACCGAAACGGCGTGCGGGATGAAGCCGCTCTCGATCATGGCCAGGTAGACCAGGTCCTCGGGGAGCCCTTCCTTCTTCAGCACCGTCTTCATCATGGGGATGTAGCGCTCGCTCCTGGAGAGCCACTTGGCGAAGAAGCCGCGGCCGGGACCCTGGAAGTAGCGGGTGAAGTACTCGACCTTGGAGTTGAAGGTAAGGGGAATGTCGGAGTCGGGCAGTTCGGTCTCCGGCAGCTTCAATTCGAAGTCGTCGGGGTCGGCGGCGGCGAGGTCTTCGTTGCCGGGAAAGTCGGCCGAGGTAAGGCCGAGCCCCTTGGAAAGGGCGAGATCGGCCGAGGCGAGCTGCAGGGTCCTATGCTCCTTGCCTCCGGAATCCTGGAGCAGGCTTGCGGGCGCCGCGAGGGCGAGACAGGGGGTCAGAAGTGCAAGTATGACAAGGGTAACTTTAAGCATTCAATACCTATTTTTGAGTGGCGGCACGCGTACGCACAGGTGCGCAGAATAGCGGAATTTGGCACAGTTGTCAATTCAAACGGGTTTTGAAGAAATGCAGGCGCACGGGGGAGGAAGCGGCCGGCGTCGTCCCCGCCCCTGACTTCCGCATCGGGTGATGCGGCCCAGGACTTTAGCTTGCCAAGATTTGCCGACCGAAAAGAAAAAGCCCCCCGTGGTGTACGGGGGGCTTTTTTCATGAGGGGAGCCCGTCGCGGTCAGGCGGCGGGCCGACTAGGGCAACCTTCCTTGCAGTGGGTCACCGGACGGATCATAAAGAAGTTAGTCCACATGGCGTGATCTCCTTTTCCCTGGTTGGATTTGCATCCCTCGCTGTGTCGTTCCCGGAGGATGGGGAAAAATATAATTGCCCCCCCTCCCCTTGTCAACCGCCCCCGGCGCTATAAGGAACGGCCGCTTTTCTTCATCAGCCAAAGCAGCCAGCCGTCCTTGAGTGTCAGCGCCGCGTGGGGGCAAAGCTCGCGGCAGCAGAAGCAGCGGATGCAGCGCTGGTAGTCGAAACGAAGCCTCCCCCCCTGGACCCGTATCGCCGCCGGGGGGCACGCCTTGACGCAGACGCTGCAGAGTTCGCATTTGTCCGGGGCCGCCTCGGGACGGGAGGTGAACTGGTTTCTGAGCCGGTTCTTCAAAAAGCCGGGGAGCCCGAACTGTACGTCGGAAAGATGGGGGAGCCGCAGCGGGCGCTCCAGCACCTGATCCGGGTCCGGCCCCAGCACCGCGACCTCCTCGGGATTGGTCCCCGGAAGTCCCATGCGCCGGGCCGCGCTTTCCAGGTAAAGCAGTTGCCGGGGAATACCCGCCACCCGGGCGGCGACCTGGTCCACGGCTACCGCGTTGTCCCCGGCCAAAAGAACGCCCACCGGGCAGGGGTCGCCGCTCCCCGGGCCGTTGCCCTCCATGGCCACCACGGCGTCGACGATATTCAGGTCCGGTTCGCGCAGCCGGTACAGCTCCAAGAGCATGTTGGCGAAGAGCTCCTTGTCCGCGCCCGCCTTGAGATGCCAGGCCGCCTTGGCGGTCCCCACCACGGCCCCGAACAGGTTCTTCACGCAGCAGGTCATGGTCATCATCTCGTGGGTCTTCAGCTTGGGGAGGTTGATCAGGCGGTCCGCCTCGAGGTAGGGGCGCGCCAGCAGGAACTCCTTGAAGGTGCCGACACCGGCGACGGGGAGTGACTCGTTGAAGGGGACGAACTCCGCGCCGGTCTCCTCGATGACCGCCATGATGCCGCAGCGCTCGGCCACGCGCCGGCCGCTCCCCACGCCGGGGGAATCCCCCACCAGCGGCACCCCGCCGGCCCGGCGCACCTCCAGGATCACCGCGCGCAACAGCTCCGGGTGCGTGGTCACCGCCGCCTCAACCGGCTTCGCCGAGAGGAGATTTGGTTTGATCAACACCCGCTCGCCCGGCTTCACGTAGCGCTCCATCCCCCCCAGCGGTTCCAGGAGCCGGGCCAGCGCTTCCCGCATCTCCTCGCGGCCGTACTCCGAAACCCGCTCCAGCACCACTTGGTACATCTCACCCTCCCCTTCAAAAGCTGTTGTAATGTTGCCTTGCCCTGAGGTAGATTCACATACCATGAAACGCGCCATCGAGCAATTCTGCGGCTACCTGGAGACCGAGCGCAACGTCTCGCCCCACACCCTGGCCGCCTACAAGAGCGACTTGGAGCAGTTCGCCTCCTTTTTGGAGGGGCGCGGCGAGCCGACCCCGGAAAAGGTGGACCACCTCGCCATCAGGCAGTACCTAGCCCAACTGCACAAAGGGCACGCCAAGAGTTCCATCGGGCGCAAGCTCTCCGCGATCCGGGCGCTGTTTCGTTTCCTGCTCCGTGAGGGGCGCCTGGAGAAGAGTCCCGCCGAGTTGGTCAGCACCCCCAAGAAGGAGAAACGGCTCCCCTTCCATCTGAACATCGACCAGGTGAGCGCGCTGGTGGAGGCGCCGGCCGGCAGCAGACTGCCGCTAAGGGACCGCGCGGTCCTGGAGACCCTCTACTCCTGCGGCATCAGGGTGAGCGAGTTGACCGGGATGAACGTGGCGGACCTCGACCTTGCCGGCGCAGTGGCGCGGGTCATGGGCAAGGGGGGCAAGGAGCGCATCGTGCCGGTGGGATCCTTCGCCCGGGGCGCCCTCGCCGCCTACCTCGCCGAGCGCGGCGAGCCCGCCCCGTCGGAGCCGCTCATCCTGAACAGCCGGGGCAAGAGGATCAACCGGCGCAGCGTGACGCGCATCGTGGACAGCCACATGATGCTCATCGCCGCCATGCGCAAGGTTTCCCCGCACACCCTGCGCCACACCTTCGCCACCCACCTCCTGGAAGGGGGCGCCGACCTCCGGGCCATCCAGGAGCTTTTAGGGCACGCCTCGCTTTCCACCACCCAGAAGTACACCCACGTCAGCATCGACAAGCTGATGGAGGTGTACGACCAAGCCCACCCCAAGGCGCGCGGCTAGCCCGCGGCGGCATCATCCCAATTCAAGAGACACGCTGCCGCTGCCCCCGCCCCTTGCGGGAGGGGGTAAGGGGGTGGGGGAAGATGCGATTGTTTGCGCTGTTTGAGCCGAGCTGATTACAAAAAAAGGCCCCGCCGTTGCCGGCGGGGCCTTTTTGCTGCTTGCGCTGCAAGACTAGTCTTCGCAGAGGTCGATCTTCACATCCCAGTTCTTGAGCTTCATGGTGCCGTTCTTCTCAAGGTTGAGGTGCATCTTGAATGCGCGATCCCACAACTGCGGCTCGTGGCCGACCTTCCTCGCCAGGCAGTCCTTCTCGGCGATGTTGAGGTACTCGGTGAGCTGCGCCTTGTAATCCGGGTGGGCGCACTTCTCGATGATGCGACGGGCGCGCTCCTTCGGTGCCAGGCCGCGCAGGTCGGCCAGACCCTGCTCGGTGATGACGCAGTCGAGGTCGTGCTCGGTGTGGTCGATGTGCGAGCAGTGCGGCACGACGCAGGAGATACCGGTCGGGTCGGTCTTGCTCGGACGGGACGACGGGGTGTGCATCATCTTGAGGAAGCCGTTCCTCAGGAAGTCGCCGGAGCCGCCCAGGCCGTTGATCATGCGGGTACCGCCGACCAGGGTGGAGTTGGCGTGCGCGAAGATGTCGATCTCGACCGGGGTGTTCATGGCGATGCAACCCAGACGACGGATCGGCTCGGGAGCGTTGGAGATGGAGAGCGGACGCAGGGTGATCTTGTCGAAGTACTTGTCCATGTTCTCGAAGAAGCGCGGGAAGCCGGGGCTTGCCGAGAGGGACAGCGAGCAGGAGGACGCCGCGTCGAGCTTGCCGGAGTCAAACAGATCCAGCATGGTGTCCTGAAGCACTTCGGTGTAGACGGTCAGGTTGCTGAAGGGGCCCTTGGCCAGGCCGCCGATGACGGCGTTGGCGATGGAGCCGACGCCCGACTGGATCGGGAGCAGGTTCTTCGGCAGACGGCCGGCTTTCACCTCGGCGGTGAAGAAGTCGATGATGTGGTTCGCGATCGCCTCGGAGGTGTCGTCCTGCTCGGCGAAGGCACGCCCCTGGTCACGCAGCTTGGACTCGACCACAGCGATGACCTTGCTCGGATCGCAGGGGATCGAGGTGGAGCCGATCCTCTCGCCGGCATGGGTGATGCCGAAGATCTGGCGGTTCGGCGGGGTGAGCGGGGTCAGGAGGTCATGGATCCCTTCGAAGGAGGGCTGTCCGGTGTTCACCTCGAGGATGATACGGTCGCAGATCATCAGGATCTCGGGGATGACGCCGCAGGAAGAGGTCGGCACGATGGAGCCGTCTTCCTTGATGGCCGAGACTTCGATGATGGCGAGGTCGAGCTTGCCGCTTTCGGAGTCCTTGGTGTAGAAGCCGTAGCCCAGGTCCTGAGCGAACAGGGAGAGGTGCTTGTCGCCCATACGGATGCGGCCGGCGTTGATGCCCGCTGCGATGTTCTTGCCGGTCTGGTACGGCCAGCGGCGGTCGATCATGTCCAGAGTCGCCCAGCGGTCTTCGGTCTCGGCGCCGACGGAGGCACCGATGAAGAGGTTGAACTTCAGCTTGCCCTGCAGGTTGTTCTTCTCGACGTGGTCAGCCAGGGCGATGGGCACCACTTTCGGATAACCGGCCGGGGTAAAACCGGACCAACCAAGGTTCATCCCGTTCTTGAAGAAGTCAATGGTCTGCTCGGGAGCCATGACCTTGTTCAAAAGTTGCTTGCATTTTACCCGGTCTTGAAGTGTGCCGTACTCGGACATATCTGCCTCCTGTTTTGTTTTGATGTTTACAACCTAATCAGCATAAAGCTGACAAATCACATGGTTTTTACTGCCACTCCACACCGGACAAACCTGCTGTCTGACGGGGATTTATCGTGTTTCAGGGAAAAATTAGAACCGGATTCTACTTAAGGGAGACCACAGAGTCAACTAAAAACCCGCATCGGCCGCACCGGGCTCCCGTCACCGCTCCAGACCCTATTCTACTGCGCCTGGAGGGCGCTGAGCCGAGACTGCGGCGATGTATACAGTATGCAATCTAATCTGAACTTGCCGTTCACGTCAAGAATAAAAAGTTGTTTCGTGTTCCGGCGCGGGCTGACCCGAGGACGGCGGCCGGGGTTTATTCTGTTAAATTGGGTATTTTCATGAAGGGGAGACTTTGAGCGCAGATGGAATTTTTCTTTTCAATTCTGCCGCTCTATGGGACGGCGTCGCGGCCGGCCGGGGCGGGGGCGCAACAGCGGGAAGAGGCTGCGCCGCGAGCCGCGGCCCAATGGGGCGCAGCCGCAGCGACATCTGTGGGCCGCGCGTCTTACACCAAAATAAAACAGAACGGAGGTGGCCGGCGGATCCGCCTTAGCGGCGCCGGGTGCGAGGCAGGTCCGCCCTGAGGCAGCCCGTCTGGCACCCGGCAAAGCGTTACTTGGCGAGGTATCCGAGTCGGACCGCCCCCCAGTGCCGGTTGTTCAGCATGATCGGGGTGGAGATGTCGTTCATGATCTCACCGGTATCCCTCATGTAGGTTTGCAGCAGGTACGGCTCCATATTCTGGGCCGCCTTGAGCCCGGTCTTGTCGTCGAAGATCCGCTTGGTCCGGTTGTTCACCTTGTCCGTCTCCGCGTCGCCGGTGAGCGGCTTGGAGTAGCGCAGGTTGTGGCAGGGGACATAGCCGTGGTCATCGACGCAGATGGCGAAGAAAATGGTCCCCTTGCGTCCCAGGACTTCCTCCTGCACCGGAGAGACGTACTGGTCGAAGAAGCTGTCGAACGCGGTGTGGTATTTCTGCGGAGAGGTGTCGGCGATCGGGCGGTAGTTGCGGTCGAAGAGGTCGGCCATGGTGATCCTGCCCGACGCCACCCCCTGCTCTATGGTCGCGGTCAGCTTATCCCTCAACTCCGTGGCGAGAGCCTTCATCTCGTCGTGCCGGTTACCAACGCTGAATTTCCCCACCGTGGAGAAGATCTGCTCCGCCACCCGGGTCAGCTCGGTGAAGGCCCGGTCGCTTTCCAGCATGTCCTCGTGCACCCCGGAGGCGGAGCTGGAGACGTTGTGGATCTTCTCTGCGATCTCGTTGGTGGTGGCGCTTTGCTCCTCGGTGGCTGAGGCGATCTGGTTGATGAGCTGCGCCGTCTCGCCTGCCAGCCCCAGAATCCGCTCCAAACACTCCTTGGCCGCCGCGGACTTCTCGACGCCGTCTTCCACGCGCCCCTGCTCCTCCGTGATCGAACGGGCCGCCTCGCGGCTCTCCATCTGGATGTTGGTGATGATCTTGGCGATTTCCTTGGTCGAGGTGGCCGTTTTCTCCGAAAGCATCTTCACCTCGTCGGCTACCACGGCGAAACCGCGCCCGTGCTCCCCGGCGCGGGCCGCCTCTATGGCGGCATTGAGGGCCAGGAGCTTGGTCTGGTCGGCGATGTCCTCGATGAGGACGATGATGTCTCCGATCTGCGCCGACGACGTCTCCAACCGTTGCACGGTCCCCAGGGTCTGCGCCACATTCTCCCTGATCATGGTGATGGAATTGCAGGCGCTGTCCACCACGCTCATGCCGCGGTTGGCCGCCTCATCCACCTCGGAGGAGAACCCGGCAGCCTGGTGGGTGTTGCCGGCCACGACGTTCAAGGTCGCCGCCATCTCCTCCGTGGCTACCGCGACCGCCTCGGACCGCTGCTTCTGGTCCGCCGCCGAACTCACCGTCTTGGTGGCGCGGCTGGAGACATGGCACAGCGAGATCGAGATGCTCTCGGCCAGGTCGTAGAGCACCGTGATGGTCTCGCGCAGCTTGTGGACCAGGTGGTTGATGTGGCGCGCCAGGTCCCCGACCTCGTCGTCCGAGCGCACCGGGATTTCCTTGGTGAGGTCCCCCTCCCCTTCCGCGATGTCCTTGAGCTTCTCGGAGAAAAAGAGGATCTCCCGCATCACCGACTTCCGGAAGAAGAAGTACATCCCCCCCATCATGCAGATGAAGAAGACGCACCCCGCCCCCACCAGCAGGGCGATCATGTGGAGCGCACTCTGGTAGCCGTCCTCCAGGGAGGAGGTGAGCAAAACGGCTCCCAGGTACTTGTCTCCGGCGTCGTGGCACTGCTGACAGCGCTGCTCGTTCTTCATGGGGACCGCGGCACGCAGGGTGTGCACCCCACCGACCGTCTCGCGCCTCTCGACCCGTTTGCCGGTGGCGAAGCTTTCCGTGACGTCCTTGTCGACCGCCCCGGTGACCGGATCCTTGCCGTCCTTGCCGAAGATCTGCAAGCCGAAGCCGAAGTTCTGGTCCTTGGCCGTCTTGGCCAGGTTCAGCACCGACTTGGAATCGTCCTTCATCATGAAAGACTTGATCTCGTCGATGATGACCGCGGACATGGTGCGACTGCTCTGCTCCTGCAGCTTCATGGTGGAGCTGTACTGGAGCCAGATGGCGAGGCAACCCACGATGGCGATCCCCACCAGGAGGTTCACACCGATGATCGCCAGGATCTTGTGCATCAGCTTGTTCTTGAACATCACGCCTCCCAATGGACCCCAGAGTCCTCTGTCATTAGTGGGAATATCGGCAACTGCTACTGCATCTTTAGAAACAGCGTTTACAATTATATAAATTTAATATTTAAACAATGTCACACACCGTACGCACTGCAGGGTTTTGATTTCGGTCAAGAGCCGGTTATGCAAGGGATGGTATCATTGAAAGAAACGGCAAGGGAGGCAACCATGCACGAGATAGACGAGCAGGAGCTGCACCGGCAACTGGTACAGAACTGCAACGACGCGATCATCTTCTCTGACAGGGAGGGTTTGATCAGACTGTGGAACAAGGGAGCGGAAGAGATGCTGGGGTTCAGCGCCAAGGAGGCGCTCGGGCAGTCACTGGACATCTTCATCCCGGAAAACCAGCGCGCGCGCCACTGGGAAGGGTACTACCGCGTCATGGAAACCGGCAGCACGCGCTACGCGAAGGAGTTGCTGGCGGCCCCGGCCCTGAAAAAGGACGGCACGCGCATCTCTACCGAGTTCTCAATGACCATCATCAGGGACGCCGAGGGAAAGGTCGCCGGCACCGTGGCGGTGATGCGCGACGTGTCGGCCCGCTGGCAGAAGGAAAAGGCGCTACGGGCACGCCTGGCGGAACTGGAAAAGGCGCAGGACGCCTAGCCGCTGACAAAAAAGAGGGCGTCGGAGTTTTCCGGCGCCCTCTCTCTCATCCCGCTGCCCGGTACCCGCGTCAGCCGACCTGGTCGACCAGGTAATTCTGCACCCCCATCTGCGAGATCTGGTCCAGCTGGGCCTCGATGTCGTCGATGTGATCCTCCTCCTGCTTGAGGATCGATTCCAGCAACTCCTTGGTGCCGTGGTCCCCCAACTCCATCGCCAGCTTGATGCTCTCGTTGTACCCCTTGATGGCGCTCTCCTCCAGGGCATGGTCGAACTGATGCATCTTCGGAATCTCCCCGCCGATGTGGATCGGGTCCAGCCTGCTCACGATGGGCCTCCCCTCCAGGAACAGTATCCGCTCGATCAGCTTCTCCGCGTGCTTCATCTCGGAGATGGCCCGCTCCCGAATGGCCGCGTAGAGCCTCTTGTAGCCCCAGTTCTCGCACATCTCCGCGTGCACCATGTACTGATTGGTGGCGGTTAGCTCCTCCGCCAGCCGGACGTTCAACTGCTCGATCACCCTCTCGTTTCCCTTCATGGTCGACCTCCTTTTGGGCACCCCGAGCACTGCGGAGCGCGTTTCGCTTCCGGCAACCGAAAGGGTGCGCCGGCTAAATTGGTTAATTTGTTCTAATTTTGAACGAATAGATTATACCCATGTCGGCTGGGTTGGCAATTCCTGCCTCCCCCCCAATCAAGATCTTTATTAATCCATTTCTGCAAAGGCTTATCTGAGAATTTCTGGCAGGGAGTCGAGTGCCGACCACTAGGAATACACGTGGCATGGAGTCCCCCCCTTTTGCGAAGGGGGGACAGGGGGGATTTGCTCTTAGCTACACACCAGCACCATCTCGTCCTGAACCGAAGCTATGAGCTCCGGGGATGCCTCCCTTAAACAAGGGACTGCGTAGTTTACCCAACGGCAAATCCCCTCTGTCTCCCCTTCGCAAAGGGGAGGACGCGAGGTGGCCAGTTCAGGGGGGGGCGAGTTCAAGGGATGGGCGCGCGCAAGACGCAAAAACGCCGCCCCACTGGCGCGGGGCGGCGTACGGTTTTGCTGCAGGCGTCGGTAAGGAAACTACGCCACGGTCTCCTCGGGCTCTTCCTCGACGGCGTCGCCGCCCATCGGGGCGGCCTCCCCTTTCGGGAGCAGGAGATTCAAAAGGATGGCGGCGATGCCGCACAGGCTCACGCCGTGCAGGTGCTGGCCGGCCACGTTGACGCTGAGCCCGCCGATACCGAAGACCAGCACCAGCGACACGATGATCAGGTTGCGCGGGCGGTGCATGTCGACCTGGGCGTGAATCAGGGTGTTCAGACCGACCGAGGCGATGGAGCCGAACAGCAGCATCATGATCCCCCCCATGACCGGCGCCGGGATGGACTGCAGGATGGCGTTGAACTTGCCGAAGAAGGCCATCACCATCGCGAAGCCGGCGGCCCAGGTCATGATGACCGGGTTGTAGCAGCGGGTGATCATGACGGCGCCGGTGACCTCGGCGTAGGTGGTTACCGGGGGGCCGCCCACGAGGGCCGCGGCGCAGACCGCCAGGCCGTCCCCCAGCATGGTGCGATGCAGGCCCGGCTTCACGGTGTAGTCCTTGCCGGTCACCGCGCCGATGGCGACCACGTCACCCACGTGCTCGATGGCGGGCGCCAGGGCAACCGGGATCATGAACAGGACCGCGGACCAGTTCCACTCCGGCGTCGTGAATTTGGGCACCTCGAGCCAGGGAGCGGCGGCTATCTTGGAGAAGTCGACCAGGCCGAGGAAGATGGAGACGACGTAGCCCACGGCGACACCCGAGAGTACCGGCAACAGCCGGAAGATGCCGCGGGCGCGCACCGCCACGGTGGCGGTAGTGGCAAGCGAGATGCCGGCCACGAGGAGCGCGGTGTTGTAGTCGACCAGGACCGCCTTGCCGTCGCCGGTCTTGCCCATGGCCATGTTGACCGCCACGTTGGCGAGTCCCAGGCCGATGATCATGATGATGGGACCTACCACGACCGGCGGCATGATGCGGTGTACGAAGTCGGCGCCGCGCAGGTAGATGGCGAGCGAGAAGGCGAGGTAGAGCCAACCGGCGGCGAAGAGCCCACCCATGGTGGAGGGGAGGCCCCAGGTCTGCACGCTATAGATGATGGGCGCGATGAAGGCGAACGAGGAGCCCAGGAAGATGGGGACCTGCCGCTTGGTGCAGAGCTGAAAGATGAGGGTGCCCATACCCGCGCCCAGGAGGGCCATGCTCGGGTTCAGACCGGTGAGGATCGGTACCAGCACCAGCGCGCCGAAGGCGACAAAAAGGATCTGCGCGCCGGACAGCGCCTGGCGCCAGACCGGTTCTTTTACTTCAGACATGCAATTGACCTCGCTTGGAAGATGATACGGAGGGGGCCCCCCCGCTAAGGTGCAGCAGGGGCGCTACTTGGTGCCGAAGATCTTGTCTCCGGCGTCGCCGAGCCCGGGGAGGATGTAGCCGTGCTCGTTGAGCCGCTGGTCGATGGCGGCCACGTAGATGTCGATGTCGGGATAGGCCGAAGTGATCTTCTGGAGCCCCTCCGGTGCCGCGACCAGGCAGAGCACGCGGATCAGGCGGCAGCCGCTCTTCTTGAGCATCTCGATGGTGGCGGCCATGGAGCCGCCGGTGGCGAGCATGGGATCGATGATCAGCGCGAGGCGCTCGTCCAGCTTCCCTACGAAGCGCTCGAAGTAGGTATGCGCCTCAAGGGTCTCCTCGTTTCTGGCCAGTCCCACCACGCTCACCTTCGCGTTGGGGATCATGTCCAGCACCCCTTCCAGCATGCCGATGCCGGCGCGCAGGATGGGAACCACAGTCACCTTCTTCCCCTTGATCTGCTGGATGTCGATGCTGCTGCCGTCCCAGCCGGTGATGGAGCGCGCTTCCAACGGGAAGTCGCGGGTGGCCTCGTAGGCGAGCAGGCAGGCGATCTCGGCGGTGAGTTCACGGAACTTCTTGGTGCTGATGCCGGACTCGCGCATCAGCCCGATCTTGTGCTTCACCAGGGGGTGGTTTACTTCATGGACGCTCATCTGCCTCTCCCATCTAAAATTTTGGCCTTACCATACCGGATTTTATGTCTGCAAACAAGCAGTTACGCATTAGACGGAGCCAATCGGGAGGGGGTGTTTGATATGGTCGGACAACTTTCGGGCGGGCTGCTCTGAACGGGTACGCCGCCAGAGGCGAGAGCCAACGGGGGCGAAAAAACCGCCAGTGGTCCCGGAGTTCAGGGGATGCGAGGCTAGATATGACGGTAGGAGAGGACGCGCAGACCGTTCCAGACGCCGAAGGCGAGAACGGCCAGGGTGACCAGAAGACAGGCGAGAGCCGCCACGCGGTGCAGCGAAGTCTCGGGGCGCCGCTCCCGGTAGCCCAGCAGCTTGGCGGCGATGATGCCGCCGACGATGCCGCCGCCATGCCCCCAGTTGTTGATGCCGGGCATGATCAGGCCGAAGACGACCAGGCTGATCAACCACCCGCTCACTTCGCGCGAGACGGCTTGGCCGTAATTGCCGCCGCGGCTCTTGCCAAAATAGAACAGGGCGCCGATCAGGCCGCAGACCGCCGCCGAAGCGCCGATGGTGAAGGGGACGCCGGCCGCCACGGAGAGGAGGTATCCCGCGACACCGCTTGCCGTGTAGATGACGAACATGCGGCTCGCGCCGAACTCCGCGCAGACCCAGGGTCCGATCTGGCGCAGCGCCATCATGTTGAACAGGATGTGCATCGCCCCGCCGTGCAGGTAGTTGGCGGAGACGAGCGTCCAGAGGCCGTAGCGGAAAACGGGGTAGGTCCCGGTGGCCCCCAGCAGCGCCAGGCTGTTGTCGTCCGGGGACAGGAAGCCGAAGATCCCCCCGCCGAGCGTGCTCTTGCTGGAGATCAGCAGCGAAAGGAGGTAGTAGAGCACGTTGGCGACGATAATGCCGTTAATGATGAGGTCGCCCCCCCGTTCGCCATGCACCACCTCGATCACCCTGCCGCCGGAAGGGGGCAGCGCGGCGCCGCACCAAAGGCAGGAGGAATATCTGGCGTCGGTGGCGCGTCCACATTGGGGACAGGTGATGGAGGGGTGAGCCATTTCGGGATACCTCTGAGAAAGATTGCGCGCCCCACTCTACCATTTTCATTGCAGAAAACAACAACGAGGTTGCAGGCGCGGCCTTTTAGCCGCAGTCGAGGAACAACAGGGCGGGGTCTTCCAGGTAACGCAGCACCCTCCCGAGGAACCTGGCGGCGTCGGCGCCGTCGGTGGCCCGGTGGTCGAAGGTGAGGGAAAGGGGCAGGATCTTCCTGATGACGATCTGGCCGCGGTGCACCCAGGGACGCTCGACGATGCGCCCGAATCCCATGATGGCGACGTCGGGCCAGTTGATGATGGGGGTGGCGAAGGTGCCGCCGAAGTGCCCGTAATTGGTGATGGTGAAGCTGCTGCCGCGCAGTTCCTCCAGGGTGATGCTCCGTTCGCGCGCCTTGCGTCCCAGCTCCTGGATCGCCTGCGCCAGCTCGATGATGCTCTTCTGGTCCACATCCCGGATCACCGGGACCATGAGCCCTTCCGGCGTGTCCACCGCAATGCCGAAATGGTAGTGCCGCTTCAACACCAACTCCTGGGCTTCGTCGTCGACGGACGCGTTCAGGAGCGGGTGGTCCTTCAGCGCGTGCTGCACGGCTTTCATGAAGAAGGGCAGGAAGGTGAGATGGGTACCGCGCGATTCGACCTCCCCCTGCTCCCGGATTCGCATCTCGAAGATGTCGGTGATGTCCACCTCTTCCATGCTGGTCACGAAGGCCGTGGTCCTCTGTGAGGCGGCCACGTTGCGGGCGATGGTGCGGCGCAGGCCGCGCAAAGGGACCCGCTCTTCCACCCCGGCGCCCCCCATGACCCTGGCGGCGGGAGGAAGCTGGCGGTCGAGGTCTTCGGGCCTGATGCAGCCGCGCGGGCCGCTCCCCTTGACGCTCTTAAGGTCGATGCCGCGCTCGCGCGCCAGCTTGCGCACCATCGGCGTCGCCAGCCCCTCGAACTCGCCGGAAGTCGCCGAGGCTGGAGGCTCCGCCGCCTCCGGCAGCGAGCCGACCATACCGACCGATGCCGGGCGCGGTTCATCCTCCGCCTCGGGAAGCGATCCTACGATGCCGACCGAAGCTGGCCGGGGTGGCTGCCCCTGCCCCTGCCCCTGTGATGACGATGACGACGGCGCCGGCGGGGACGCACCCGGCGACTGTAGCCCTTGGTCCTCGCGTTCGGCCAGGGTCAGCAGGATATCGCCCACCTTGACCGTGGCCCCTTCCTGATGGCGCAGTCCCGACACGACACCGGCGCGCGGCGAGGGGACCTCGACCACCGCCTTGTCCGTCTCCACCTCCAAAAGCGGCTGGTGTTCGCGGACCACATCCCCAGCGGCGACCAGCCAGCGGCGCAGCTCCACCTCGGCGATCCCTTCGCCCAGATCCGGAAGCTTGAAGTCGAAAGGCATGCGCTTTTCTCCTTGAAATTCGATAGGCCCGACATAGCTCCTCCCCCCGGAGGGGGGAGGCTGGGAGGGGGGAAGGGGTGCGATACGCCACTGCATTCCCCCTCCCTAGCCCTCCCCCTCCAGGGGAGGGGATTCTAGTACTGCAGCACCTGGTCCAGGGCGGACCTGATCTGTTGCCCATCAGGCAGGTAGTGGTCGATCAGCTTGGCCAGGGGGACCGGGACGTCCGGTGCGGTGACCCGGAGGATGGGGGCGCGCAGGTGCAGGATCGCCTCCTCGGCGACGGTAGCAGCGATTTCGGCGCCGAAGCCGCAGGTCTTGGCAGCCTCGTGCACGATCACCAGCCGTCCGGTCTTTTGCACCGATTTGATAATCGCCTCGCTGTCGAAGGGGTTTAGAGTGAGGAGATCCAACACCTCGGCATCGTACCCCTCGACCGCCTTCAGGACCCGCTCCAGCATGCTCCCCCAGGCCACCACGGTCACCGAACTCCCCGGCCGCGCCACCCGGGCCCGCCCCAGCTCCACCAGGTACTCCTCTTCCGGAACCTCTTCGCGCAGTAGGCGGTACAGCCGGGTCGGCTCCAGGAAGAGGACGGGATCGGGGTCGCGCAGTGCCGCCAGCAAGAGCCCTTTGGCGACGTAGGGCCCGGACGGCACCACCACCTTCAGCCCCGGAATCTGGCAAAAGAGTGCCTCGGTGCTCTCCTCGTGCAGCTCCGGCGCCTTGATGCCGCCGCCGTAGGGGGTGCGCACCACCAGCGGGCAACTGTAGCGACCGCGGGAGCGTGAGCGGAGTCGCGCGGCGTGTGCGAAAAGCTGCTCGAAGGCCGAATAGGTGAAGCCCAGGAACTGGATCTCCAGCACCGGACGCAGCCCGTAGGCCGCCATGCCGATGGCCGCTCCCATGATGCCGGATTCGCACAGCGGGGTGTCGAGCACGCGCTCCCTGCCGAAGCGCTCCAGTAGCCCCTCGGTGACCCGGAACACCCCGCCGTCGCGCCCGACATCCTCTCCGAGCAGCAGCACCCGGTCGTCTCGTGCCATCTCCTGGGACAGCGCCTGGTTGATCGCCTGGACCATGTTGAGTTGGGCCATCAGCGCACCTTCCTTTGGCCGGCCTGGCGCGGGCTGAGCGTGGCGAGGACCTCGTCAAACAGTTCCCCCGCTGCCGGCGGGGCCGAGGCCTCCATGGCCGCGACCCCGGCATCGACGATGGCGGTGGCCTGCGCCGCCACCTCCTCACGCTTTTCCGGGCTCCAGAGCCCGCGCCCCTCCAGGAAGCGCTCCAGGCGTAGGATGGGATCGCGTGCCGCCCAGAAGGATACCTCCTCAGAGGAGCGGTAGCGCCCGGCATCGTCGGCGGTGGTGTGGTCGGCCATGCGGTAGGTGAGACATTCGATGAAGGTGGGGCCGGCGCCGTTTCTGGCTTTCTCAACCGCCTGGCGGGTGGCGCGGTACACGGCGAAGACGTCGTTGCCGTCCACCTGGACCCCCTCGAAACCGTAGGCCACGGCCTTCTGTGCCAGGGTTGCGGAAGCGGTCTGCCCTTTGAGCGGGATGGAGATGGCCCACTGGTTGTTCTGGCAGATGAAGACCAGGGGAAGGTTGAAGACCCCGGCGAGGTTCATGGCCTCGTGGAAGTCTCCCTTGGAGGTGGCGCCGTCGCCGAAGTAGGTGACCACCGCCACCGGGTCGCGCCGGTAGCGCGCGGCGAGGGCCGCTCCCGCCGCGTGCGGGATCTGGCTCCCCACGGCGACGCAGAAGGGGAAGATGTTCAATTCCGGCGGTACCTTCTGGGCCCGCTCGTCGCCTCCCCAGTACTGCAGAAGTTGCGGGATCGGGTAACCCAGCGTCAGGTGGGCGCCCATCTCCCGGAAGGAAGGGAAGAGCCAGTCCTTTTGCGTCAGGGCGAAAGCGCTGCCGACCTGGGCCGCCTCCTGCCCCCGGATTGGGGGATAGGTACCGATGCGCCCCTCGCGCTGCAGGGCCACGGCGCGCTCGTCGAAAATGCGCGCCAGTAGCATCAGCTCGTACAGGCGCCACATCTGGGCC
The DNA here is from genome assembly GCF_016458235.1 of Geomonas propionica. Lineage (GTDB taxonomy): Bacteria > Desulfobacterota > Desulfuromonadia > Geobacterales > Geobacteraceae > Geomonas > Geomonas propionica. Next base: position 62,357 of record NZ_JAEMHK010000016.1, read on the forward strand.
TCGGAGAGATCTGGTAACAACTCCGGGTCCGCCTCCCCCTTCTCGTTCAGGACTTCCAGGCGTTTGATCTGGTACTCGGCAAGTAACACTTCCGGCATAGCACACTCACTTATTAAAATGCGGGCTGGGCGATTAGGAGAGTGTAAACGGACACTTGCAGGATGTCAAAAAACGTTTCTATCGCCCTTTCAGCCTGCCGTAAAGGACCGGCACCAGCGCGAACAGCCCCAGCAGGGCGAAGGAACCCAGGACCCGCGCCGAGGCGACGTCGGCAAGGGAGTTGATGGCGGCAAGGCTCGCCCCTGCGTTGACGAAGACGAAGCCCCCCGGAATGATGCCGACCAGCGTCCCCAGGACGAAGACACGTAGCGGCAGGCGGGTGAGACCGGCGGCGAGGTTGATCAGGAAGAAGGGAAAGAGCGGCACCAGCCGCAAGAACAGCAGGTAATTGAAGCCGCGCTGCTCCAGCTCCCGGTTGAGCCCCTCCAGGCGGGCTCCGAAGCGCCCCGCGACTAGGTCCCGCAGCAGGTAGCGGGTGACCAGGAAGGCAAGGGTGGCGCCGATGGTGGCGGCGCAAACGGCATAGACGGTGCCGGCCAACGCCCCGAATACCGCACCCGCGGCGAGGGAGAGAACGGCGGCGCCGGGAAGGGAAAGTGCGGTCTGCAGGATGTAGATCGCCATGAACAGGGCGACCGTTGCCCCCTGGTGCGCTGCATAATAACCGGCGAGCATTTGCCGGTTCGCCTTGAGCGCCTCCAGGGTGAGGAAGCGCTGCAGGTCGAAAAGGAAGAACAGCGCCACCGCGCCGACGACAGCGAAAAGGACCAGGATTTTCTTCAGGTTCATTAAAGCGGTGCTCCTGCATCTGTGGGATATGCAGGTTTTAACATAGCCACGCGCCGGGCGTTACCATTTTCTTTGCCAGGACAGCCAGGCGTGCAGGAGCCTGCGCACCAGGGGGGTCAGGCGGCGGCGCTGGTAGGCGTCGGCCAGCTTGCGCCAGGACTCCGACTGGGTGGGATAAGGGTGGATGGTGTTGCCGATGGCGGTGAGCCCGAGTCCCGAGCCGATGGCGAGGGTGATCTCGCTGATCATCTCCCCCGCATGCCGCGCGACGATGGTTGCCCCCAGGATGGTGTCGCCCCCCTTCTTCAGGTGCACCCGGGCGAACCCTTCTTCCTCGCCGTCCAAGACGGCGCGGTCCACCTCGGCGAAGTGGACGGTGAGGGTGTCCACCTCGATGCCGCGCGCCGCCGCCTCTGCCGGGTACATGCCGACGTGGGCGATCTCCGGATCGGTGTAGGTGCACCAAGGGACGGTGAAAGAGGAGTTCTTGCGTCTCCCCTTGAAGAGCGCGTTGGCGATCAGAATGCGGGCCTGGGCGTCGGCGGTGTGGGTGAAGCGCAGGCGCGAGCAGACATCTCCGGCGGCATAGACGCGCGGGTTGGCCGTCTGCAGCGTGTCGCTCACAGTGACGCCGTTTCGGTCGTAGGCAATCCCGGCTTGCTCCAGACCCAGTCCCTCCAGGTTGGGGGCGCGGCCGGCGCCGACCAGTATCGTTTCGACCTCCACCTCGAACGGCCTCCCTTGCCACTGCAGCCGCAGAATCTTCCTGCCGCCGCGCCGTTCGACGGCGACCACCTCCGTCCCCAGCTGCACCGCGATCCCCTCGCGGCGGAAGGCCTCGTGCAGCAGGAGGGCGGCGTCTGGGTCGTCGCGGCCCAGAAGCTGCGCCCCGGGCTCGACCAGGGTCACCTGCGCCCCAAAGCGAGCGAAGGCTTGGGCCAGCTCGCAGCCGATGGGGCCGCCGCCGATCACAGCCAGCGTCGCCGGGAGCTCCGTGAGGGAGAAGACGGTCTCGTTGGTGAGATACCCCGCCTCGGCCAAACCAGGAACGGGGGGGACGGCGGCACGGGCGCCGGTGCAAAGGGCGGCACGGGAGAACTTGAGCTCCGCCCCCGCCACCTCGATACGGTCCGTGCCGGTGAAGCGCGCCGCGCCGAAGAAGACGTCGACGCCCAGTTCGTCCCGGAAGCGCAGTGCCGCGTCGTGCCGGCCGATGCCCGCCCGCAGGCGCCGCATCCGCTCCATGGCCGCGCCGAAATCGGCGCCTACCCCTTCGCCCCCCACCACTCCGAAGCCACCGCCGGAGCGGGCATCGAAGACGGCGCGGGCCGCCCGCAAAAGCGCCTTGGAAGGGACACAGCCGACGTTCAGGCAGTCCCCCCCTAGGAAGGAGCGCTCGACGAGGGCCACCCGCGCTCCCAACCCGGCCGCGCCCGCCGCGCAGACCAGTCCCGCAGTGCCGGCGCCCACCACCACGAGGTTATAGCGCTCGGCAGGTTGCGGGTTGTGCCACCCGTCGGGATGCACGCTCGCCGCCAGCAGTCGGTTTGCCTCGGTATCCGGTAACAGTTCCAGGTCGTTGGCCATCATGGTGGTTCCCGCTTCAGTTGCCGCATCCAGCAAGATGCTGAAATATCGTCCGTTGCAGGGGATCAATGAACCTTCGTTTCGATAATTCCCGGTGCACTTTTATTCCTTTTCCCTTATCATTTTTATCATAATAACGACAGGGGCGCCGTGCCAATTAAGAGCAGCACCGAGTCCCGACAGGTAACCAGCTGGAATCACAGTACCGCCAACAGCCATAGATCTCATTTGGCCGACGACACGGAGGAGCCCATGAGCGGAGCAGTTGGGACGAGGAGCAGGACCGGGATTCGTTCCGAAATGAGCAGCTCGAAAAAAACCACCAAGGCCGCGCGCGTTTCCCGCCACGAACTCGCCGCGGAGTTGAAGCTGTACACTGACCTTTACGAGCACGCGCCCGTTGCCCACATCACCCTGGACGGCTCCGGTGTGATCCGCGCCGTCAACCTCACCGGAGAACGGATGCTCGGGGTGGACCGCGAGGCCCTGCTCGGGCGCTCCTTTGCCGACCTCTTCAGCGAAAGCTCCCGCCCGCCCCTGGCCGAGTTTTTCGAGCGGGTGCTCGCCTCCAACGAGAGCACTTCTTGCAATGCGCTCCTCTCCGACGCCGGCGACGCCCTGCAGCAGCTGCGCATCGAAGCGATCCCCTGCCGGGAAGGTTCCGAGATCCGGCTCGCCCTGATCGGCATCACCGAAAGCGAAAAGGCTGCCAAGGCGCTGCAGATCTCCGAAGCGCGCTACCGGGGTCTGTTCGAGGCCGCCAAGGACGGCATCATGATCGTCGATGCCGCCACCGGCGAGATCAACGACGTGAACCCCTTCCTGATGGAGCTGCTGGGATACCGGCGCGATGAACTGGTGGGGAGGCCGCTCTGGGAGGTTGCGCCGCTGACCCCGCTGGCCGCCAGCCAGATCGAGTTCGCCGTACTCCAGCACCGGGATTACCTGCACAACGACGATCTGCGTCTGGTGACCCGCGACTGCCGCAGCGTGGCCGTGGAGGTGGTGCTCACCGGCTACCGCATCGACCGGAGCAAGGTGCTGCAGTTCAACATCCGGGATATCACGATCCGCAAGAACGCCGAAGAGGCGCTTTTGAAAAGCGAAGAGCAGTGCCGCACCATCGTCAGCAACATCAACGAGTACGTCTACAGCGTCCGTTTCGAGGAGGGCGACATCAAGTCCATCTACCACAGCCCCAAGTGCCTCGATATCACGGGGTACAGTCCGGATGAGTACTACCAGGACCCGCTGCTGTGGTTCACCATGATCCACGAAGAGGACCGCAACCGCGTGGTGCAGTTCCTGAACAGCATCTTCGCCGGTGAGGACCAGGACCCAATCCGGCACCGGATCGTGCACAAGGATGGCTCGATCCGCTGGATCCTGAACAACTGCGCGGTGCAGCGGATCCGCAAGGGGGGGCGGGCCACCATCTCGCGGCTGGACGGCTTCATCCTGGACATCACCGACATCAAGCGCGCCGAGGAGAACATCTTCTTCCTTGCCCACCACGACCCGCTCACCAAGCTCCCCAACCGCAGCACGCTTTACGCGAGGATCGAGGACGTGCTCAGGGTGGCCCAGAAAACGCGCACCAGCGTCGCCCTTTTGTTCCTCGACATCGACGGCTTTAAGCAGATCAATGACTCCATGGGGCACGATGTGGGGGACCGGCTGTTGCAGTCGGTCGCGCGCAAGCTCGGCGACTGCACCCGCTCCTGCGATGTGGTGGCACGGCTCGGGGGGGACGAGTTCGTGGTGGTGCTCTGGGACTGCGGTGTGAACGAGACGACCGCGGTGGCCGAGAAGATCATCAACGCCGGGTTCCCGCTGCCGGGGACCAACGTCATCGTAACCCCGAGCATCGGCATCAGCATCTACCCCGAGGACGGCAAGGACTACCTCGACCTCTTGAAGCACGCCGACATCGCCATGTACCACGCCAAGAAAGGCGGCGGTAACAACTTCGAGTTCTTCACCCACCGGCTGAACGAGATGGCGCATGAGCGTTTCGCCCTGGAGGCGGAACTGCGGCACGCGCTGGAGCACGACGAGTTCGTGCTGCACTACCAGCCCAAGGTGGACCTCGCCACCGGCCACTTCACCAGTATGGAAGCGCTGATCCGCTGGCAGCACCCCGAGCGCGGCCTGATCATGCCGGAACATTTCATCCAGATCGCCGAGGAAAGCGGCATCTTACACCAGATCAGCAAGTGGATCATCCCCACGGTCTGCCGCCAGATTCGTCAGTGGCAGCATCTGGGGCTAGGCCAGGTCTCCGCCGCGATCAACCTCTCGGCCAGTTTCTTCCAGCACCGCGACTTCGAGGAGACCATCGAGGCCTCCCTCCTGGAGACGGGCATTCCGCCGGAATCCCTTGAACTCGAGCTCACCGAGGCGACCATCATGAGCGACCCGCAACGGGTGCTGGGGAGCATGGCGGCCATGAAGGCGCTCGGGCTGCAGCTTTCCATCGACGACTTCGGCACCGGCTATTCCAGCCTGAGCTATCTCAAGAAGCTTCCGGTAGACAAGCTGAAGATCGACCAGTCCTTCATCCGCAACATCGCCCGCGACAACGACAACGCCGCCGTGGTGCGGGCGGTGATCAGCATCGGGCGCAGCATGCAGCTCAGGGTGATCGCGGAGGGGGTGGAAAACGCTTCGCAACTGGCCTGGCTGCAGGCCGAGGGAAGCGAGGAGGCGCAGGGGTACTACTTCAGCCGACCGGTGCCGGTGCAGAAGATGACGGCGCTGCTCAGGGAAAAGGCGAACTTCCTGCACAACCCGCGCGGCCGGCTGCAGGCCCGGCAAATTTGACGAAAAAGGCCGGCGCCCCGGGAGATCATTATCCCGAAGCGCCGGCCTGTTGCTGTTGCCACCAGCTACGGCACGCGCCGCGCCGTCACCGGTCAATCATCGTCGTCATCGTCGTCGTTCATGCCGCGATCGTCGTCGGAGTCATCCTCGTCCATCTCTTGCTGCTGCATCGGCCCGAACCGGTGCATCATCTCGTGGTGGTTTCTCTCCATCTCGTCGGTCATCTCGGCCCGCTGGCGCACCATCCTGGCCACGATCTCGGAGACCAAGTCCAGCTTCTTATCCCTCGGCGCCTGTTCCATATCGCGCACCAGCACCGCCAGTTCCTCATCCTGCCCCTTCACCTTCTGCAGCATGCTTTCCATCATCATGCCGTGCCCGCCGGGGCCGCGGTATCCACCACGCCGTGCCCCCCTGCCGGGATTGCAACCCGGGGCGCCGCAACCGGCGAGCATCGGCTCGACATGCCGCCTCACCTGGTCGGAGTCGATGCGGTCCTGCCGCACCAACTGTTCCAGGTCCCTCAGGTGGGTCTTCACCTGCACCAGGTGTTCGTCCATCATGTGTTGCCGCTCGGGCGGCACCTCGCCGATCAGGGAGGCCCGGTACTTCTCCATCTCCTCGACGCTGCGCCTCATTTCGGCCACCGCCACCCGCGCCAGTTGCGTCGGTACCGTGGCACCGTCCTGCGCCGCGGCGTAAAGGAGATGACCGAAGTTGGCGATGTTTCTGTGGTAGGCCATCATCAGCATCTGCTGGGGGGAGCGCATCGCCTGGCGCCCCATCGGCCTCTTCATGACGTACCCCGGGGAAGCGGGGACGGCATCCGTCACCTGGGGCGTCCCGTCCGGGGCCGGACCGGCAGCAAAGGCCGGCAAAGCGACAAGAACTGCTAACACGGTCAAAACTGATTTCACTTTGTATCCCCCCCTTGGTTTCATTCGAGCCGGGGCGAACGGCCCCGACTCTCTTTGCCCGCGGCCCCCTGGCTATAGAGGCCTGCGTCCCTGTATCAGGTTCAGTATAACGATGATGATGGCAATGACCAGCAGCAGGTGGATAAACCCGCCCAGGGTGTAGCTGGTCACCAGTCCCAGCAGCCACAGTATCAGAAGAATCACTACGATGGTCCAAAGCATCTCTGCCTCCTTTGGGAGCCTTCCATTACCTGCCGGCTCTCCCCCGTTGCCTGTTTCACTTCCCAACTCTGAGCTTCGTCAGGTTGTCCATGAGTCCGAAGACGTTCAAAAGCCAGAGCACCACCACGATGACTACGACCGCGTTGAGTATCGACTTGATCGATCCCGCCATGGGGATGTAGGTGTTGACCAACCACAGCAAAACCCCGACCACGATGAGAACCAGTAAAACATGTACCAGGGGCATGAAGCACCTCCTCTTGGACCCGCTGTCCGCTGCAATTCAAACTAGCGCCGCGATCACCAGCAGAGCGACCGCAGCCACCACCATCCGGAAACGTCCCGCGAAGGCACCCTCCGCAGCGTTGTTTCCACCCGGTGGCAGGCCAGGTGCGGCACTATTTCTCCAGTTTTTTCTCCGCCTTACCGACGTTTTTCTCCACTTTGCCGGTAATTTTTTCCCCCCTGCCTTGCTGCTCCATGGAAACGTTACGGGTGGTCTTTCCAGCCGATTCTTTGACCTGTCCTTTCAACTCATGCATTTTCCCTTTAGCTTGGTCTTTCGTGCTCGCTTTCATGATGTACCTCCTGAGCGTTCTTTTGTGCGGGAGGGTGCGGACTGCATGGTGGCTGCGGTCGCTCTGCTGGCGATCGACTCGACGGCTGACAGGGGATGTATAGATATTATTAAATTTTACTAATTTGTAACTCGACAAGTTTATAGTGCGGCGCTTTTGTGTCAAGCGAATGGTGACGGGGAACGCGGGGCTAATACAGGGGAGAGGAAATTACTTTTTGTGCTTGGGGAGAGGTACCAGGAATTTGACGTGCTCGGGGTGCCGGCACAGGTACTGGTGGCCGAACGACATGGCGTAAGGGCAGGAACGTTTCCTCAGCAGGCAGAGGGAAAATGCCGGCACCAGCGGGTGGGTGCGGCAGCAACAGTCGACGGACTCACCGGCCGCGGCATCGGGGCCGCCAGCCGCCTCTTCCGCTTGATTATCAGCGAATTCGCGGAGCTTTGCAGGTTCATCAGCCGGGGCGGAGTCCAGGGTCTCCTCCGGTCGAGTTTTCGTGGGCATCTCCTACTCCTGGCGGGTCTACGTGTTCAGACCGACGCCAGTATGCGGTGAAGCGCCATGCAAATAAATAGGTGAATCGGCAACCACCGCTACGGCATATCACACGCCGTCGGAGCGGGGCACGATCACTTCAAAGAGGTCAACCCCTGGCGCACCGCGTACTTGGTCAACTCCGCGATGCTGAACAGGTCAAGCTTTTTCATGATGCTGTGGCGCTGATTTTCCACGGTTTTCACGCTGACGCCGAAGGCGAAAGCGATCTCCTTGGCGTTGGAGCCGTTGGCGATCAGTTGTAGGATCTCCCTTTCCCGCGTGGAAAGGTTCTCGTAGGTCGCGGGGACGTCCTCGGGGATGCGCTGCAGGTATTCCTTGATCAGGAGGGTGGTGACCCGCGAGGGGAGGTAGGTTTCTCCAGCGGCGACGGCGCGGATGGCGGTGGCGAGTTCGGAAAAAGCCGCATCCTTCAGCACGTAACCGTTGGCCCCCGCCTTCAGCACTTCGACCACGAAGCGGCGGTCCGATTCCATGGACAGGGCAAGCACCTTCACCTCGGGGAATGCGGCGGTGATGCTGCGGGTGGCGTCAATGCCGTTAGTGTCTGGCATGGAGATGTCCATCACGATGATGTCGGGGCGCTCGTCGCGGGTCAACCGGATAGCCTCCGCTCCGGTCCCGGCCTCGGCGCTCACCATCATGTCGTCTTCCTTGTCGATCAACGCGCGCAGCCCCTGGCGCACGATGGCGTGGTCGTCGGCGATCAAAATCTTCATCTTCATCTCCCCCCCCTTTATGTCCCTAGGCCCGCAGCGGCACCTTGATGGTGGCCACGGTCCCGCCCGCTGCCTTGTTGGTGACGCTAAAACTCCCGCCCAGATGCTGTATCTTCTGCCTGACGTTGGCGAGCCCGAAGCCACCGCTGCCGCTTCGGCTCTCCGCCGCATCATGTTCCCGACCTAATCCGACGCCGTCATCTTCCACCCCGATGACCAGGAAATCGTCCTCGCTCCGGGACAGCGCTACCCGGCAGCGCTGGGTCCCGGCGTGCTTGACCACGTTCAGCATGAGTTCGCGCACCGCCTGGAAGACGGTGGAGCGGATCTCGTAGGGCAGGGTCTTGTCCTTGCCGTCGTCGCGGAATTCAGTTTGTAGGCCGAAGTCCGCGCTCAGCTCCTCCCCGAGCCAGCGCAGCGCCGCTTCCAGGCCCGCACTGGCCAGCAGTGGCGGGCGGAGCTGGAAGGTGAGCGACCTGATGTCCTGTATGGTCTGCTGGACCAGCCCCCCAACCACCTCGGCCTCGGATTCGCATTCGCCGTCGGGGACGCTGCTGGCCAGGGCATCCAGCTTGATCTTGGCCAGGATGAGCCGCTGACCCACCTGGTCGTGCAGCTCGCTGGCGATCCGGTCCCGCTCCCGCTCCTCCGCCATGGCGAGATCGAGTGCCATGTCCTGCAGCTTCTGCTGCTGCCTCAAAAGCTCGACCTCCACCTTCTTGCGGATCTCGATCTCCTGGGTCAGGTGCTCGTTGATGAGCTGCAGCTTGGCCGTTCTCTGCTGCACCTCCTCCTCGAGGTGCTGGCGCACGCCTGCCAGCATCTCCTCCGTCCGCTTGCGCTCGGTGATGTCCAGCACCACCCCCATGACCCCGCTCACCTCCCCTGCCTCCGAGATGAGCGGCTGGTAGCTTGCCAGCCAGTGGTGCAGCACCGGGTCGGTCGGATCAAGCTCCCCCTGCACTTCGACATTGAGGACGCACTCTCCCCGCTCCAGGACGGGGCGCCATAGCTCCTCGATGCGGGCAGCCACCCCCGGCGGCAGCACCTCGTCAATGCGGCGCCCCACGTGCTCGCAGATGCTCTTGCCGTTGAGTTGCGCCAGGTGCTCGTTGAGACGCAGGTAGCGCAGCTCGCGGTCCACGACGAACAGTCCCACGGGAGTGTGGGTGTAGATGTTGGCCAGCTCCTGCAACTGCATGCGGTAGCGCTTTTCACTGTCGTGCAGGGCCTGGGTGTAGTCGCGGATCTTGTGGGTCACGCTGTTGAAGACCCGCGCCAGTTCCGCCAGTTCATCGTTCCCCTCGACCTCGATGCCGCGGCTCAGGTCCCCGGCAGCGATGACATCGGCGTCCCGCTTGATGGTGGCCATGCGCCGGCGCAACACCCCGGTCAGGAAGGCGGCATTGATGATGGTACCCAGCGCCATCAGGATGACGAGCAGCAGGGTGAGATAGATCATCCGCTCGCCAGCGCGCTCGAAACGGTCCCGGGCTACTTTCTGCAGGAGCACCGCCTCCCGCTGCAGGGCCGAGTCCCTGAGCATGATCTGACTGTAGAGCCGGCTGGCGAACTCGTCGTGATGAGCAACCGCCGGGTCGGCGACAGGGACCCGCCGCATCTGTTCCACCAGGCGCTTCGATATTTGCACCGAATCGGCCAGGTAGAGCCGGCTCCGCTCCAGGATCTGCGTGGCGGAATGGTCATCGGCCTGTGGCAGCCCCTGCGCCAGCAGATGCGTGGCCGCATCGTTGAGCGCGAACCACTGTTCCCTGGCCCGTTCCAGCCCGAAGAGAAAATACTCGTCGCGCATGGTGACCCGGTGGAACACGGTGGACTGGATCTGGTCCGCCATGACGTGGTTGCGCTCGGCGACGGACAATTCCCTGAAGGACCAGGCCAATAGTGCCGTCACGATCACCAGCAGAGTGAAGGAGAGCAGCGAGATTATCCTGAGTCTACGGGCGAAGGTCACTTGTCAGCACCTGCTGTTCGACCGCTTCGGGCTTCACCGACAAGAGCGGACGCGGGTCGATGTAGTGCAAATAGTTGGGCATGCCAGCCTCGTGCACCAGGCGCAGCCTGCCGGCCCAGCGCGTCTCATCCTCCAACGCTATCAACAACGCATGGTCGAGGGTCACCTTGCGCGCGCTCTCGCCCCAGCACTCCGCAAGCACCGGCGGGGGAAGTTTGGAGATGGAGGCCACGATGGCCTGGGCCTCTTCGGGGTGGGCGGAAGCGAATTCCTCGGCGTGCACCAGGGCGCGCAAAAGCCGCCGCGCCGCCTCCTGATTGCTTGCCACGTACGTGGTCTTCCCGGCGATGACGAAGGTCTCGGTATAGATGTACGGGTCCTCGAAGATGACACCTCTACCGGCAAGGCTCCTAGCGATGATCTTCTCGTTAGGGCTCCAGGTGGAGACCGCGTCGACCCCGCCGGAGAGGAGGGAGCCCTGCATCAGTTCCGGCGTCAAGGGGACCGGAACGACATCCTCGATGCTCATGCCGTTGGCGACAAGGAAGGAGGAAAGGAACATTTGGGTGGTGGTTCCCGGCGTGAACCCGACGCGCCGCCCCTTCAAGTCGCCGGGGCGGAGGACGCCGCTGTTACGGTCGGCGACGATGGCGTGATTGTTGTTCGAGGTGAAGATGCTTGCCAACAGGGAAAGCCGCTCCCCCTGCAGGGCAGCAAAGGTGACCGGGGCCTGGGCGACGGTGGCCAGGTCCGCCTTCCCTTCCAGCACCGCCTGCAGAGCCTCCTTGCCGTAGCCGACGGCGTGCGCCTCGATGTTCAGCCCCTCGTCCCGCAGGAATCCGCGGACGATGGCGATGTGGACCAGCGCGCAGTCGTGCTGGGTGGAATAGGCCAGGCGCAGGGGCAGGGGGGGCCCCGTCTGGTGCTGAACGGGGCTTTGGCAACCGGCCAGGCACAGCATCAGTATCAGTATCAGCGCTGCTCTCAGCATCCACTCCTTTAGGTTCGGCACAGCTTCTGTGGGGGCTATCGACGCCGGCCGCACCCTGGCAACTGTCATTGCCCACGCGGCTTTCACTCTTTGTCGCGCAAAGTAGTAAGCAAATATATGACAAGCAGCTAACAAAGTGCAATTAATTTTACCATGGACTAGGCAATTGTACCCATGTATCAGAAAGAAGAAAGTGCACAAAAAGCAAGGGCAGGCTTTTTGAGCCTGCCCTTGCCATGCCGATGACAGTTGACACCCTAACATCCGGGCCTATAACTGCCTTACCGTCACTTGGATGCTTTGCCGCTTTTCGCCGGCTTCACGTATTTGGCAAAACGGGCGGGGAGCTTCGCCGACCCTGCCGCCGGGTACTTGGCGAGCTGGGCTGAGAGCCTGGCGATGCGCTCGTCTAACGGCGGATGGGTCGAGAACCAGGACCCGGTCTTCGCCGCGGTCGCCTCCTGTTTCTTGAGCTTTTGCAGCACGCTCACCATGGCGCCGGGGTCGTAGCCGGTGCGATAGGTGGTTTCCAGTGCCGCCTGGTCCGCCTCGTACTCCATCCCCTGGTCGAGCCCCTTGTCGAACAGGGTGTTCTGCAGGTCGCCGACCATGGATTCGAACTGCTGCCCCTTGCTCCCCTTCATGGTGGCGGCGGTGATGGCGCTGGCCCCCTGCAGGAACTGGGCGCGCCGGATGCTTTTCAGCGCGTGTTTCCCGGCTACGTGCCCCACCTCGTGCGCCAGCACCGCGGCGAGCTCGGCCTCGTTGTCCAGCACGTTGAGGAGGCCGCGGCTGATGAATACGATGCCGCCGGGAGCGGCGAAGGCATTCTGCACCGGGCTGTCCAGCACCACGAAGCGATATGGAATGGTGGAGCGCTGGCTGTTCCTCGCCACCGCGTTGCCCACCAGGTTCACGTACTTCTGCAGCGCCTCGTTCTGGACCGGCTTGCCGAAGCGCTGCATGCTGTCGAGGGCGAGGCTCTCGCCCACGGTGCACTCGGTCTGGTAGGTCATCTCCTGCGAGGAAGAAAGCACCTGTGTGGCGCCGGAGAAGATTTTCCCTTCCTTGGAATCAGGCTTCATCATGTTGTTGATGGTATCCTGCCATCCGGCGTGGGCCTGAGCGGCGACCAGGCAGGAGAGCGCGACCAGCGGTAAAAGACGTAGTTTGTTCATGGCTCCCTCCTTATTGGGCGTACTCGCCGATTTTGCCTTCCTTGAGGAAGGCCTTGACCTCGTTGTTGGAAACCTTGCGCGCCAGGATCTTGTCCAGCTCCTTCTTCAGGGCCTCCGGGGTGCCGTGCTGCTTGGCGTAAGCGGCGGTCTCCGGGGAGAGGCCGCGCACGCTGCGGGCGCTGTCCGCCTTGGCCGTGTTGATCTGGCTCTTCTGCATGCTGTCTCCCAAAAGGCCGTCACCCCCGCCCACCTCGGCGACCGGCTGGGTGTCGGAAACGCGCCCCGCGTAGACCCATCCCTCCTTGCCGTCGGCGGTCTGTACCTTGAGCCAGCGCCCCTCCCCTTCCACGAGGGTCAGCTCTGCGCCCACCGGCAGGTCGGCCACGTTTGCGGCACTCACCGACTGTTCCTTCTTGAGGGTGGTCCCCTCGCTCACCACCCACCGTTTCTCGGCGCCAAGCGCCTGGCCCGCGCACAGGACCAGAAGCAGCAGCGCGCCGCCCAAAGCTCTCTTGTTCATGGTTTCACCTCCGTAAGTCGGCCGGATCGCTCCGGCCGTGCTGTCGAGTTTACTTGTAGTCACCGGTCAATACGAACGCCCCCCAGTAGCCGGGGTGCGGGTAGCGTTTTCTCACGTGCAGCATGGCGAGCCTCAGCGCCTGGGCCTTGTCGCTGCGGCTGTAGTCCCGGTAGAACTGCTTCATCAGTATGGCGCTCGAGACGTCGGAGACGCGCCAGAGACTGGAGACCAGGGCATGAGTCCCGGCGAAGAGGAAGGCACGGTTCATGCCGATCACGTCGTCGCCGCTTTTCACGTCACCCAGTCCGGTCTGGCAGGCGGAAAGAACGACCAGGTCAGCCTTGATGTCCAGCCCGAATACCTCCTCGGCCTGCAGTCGGCCGTCGTTTTTGCCGTCCTTGGCGAGGCGGATAGAGGAAAAGAGAGGATTGACGGTGTCGAACTCGCCGTGCGAGGCGAGATGAATGATACCGAACTTGGCGATGTTATCACGCACCCAGCTCTCGGTGGCCCGCTCCCGGGTCAGTGTGGTCACGTCGCTGTAGTTCCAGCGCAGCGTCCCGGCCTCCTTCTCGGCGAAGGGTAGATCGAGGGAGGCGTTGCCGAGGTCCGGGTTGCCGATGGCCAGGATGCGCAGGTTCTTGCCGGCCTGGCGCCGGGCCAGGGTGTGCCGGTACACCGAGGCGGCGGGGAGGTGGAACAGGGTATGCCGGTCCACCAGGTAATCCCTGCCGTCGTAGAGGGTGGCGAAGGAGAGGTAGTGCAGGCTGCCGTGCGGCACGATGCCGACCGTCTGCCCCTCGGGCACGCCGGCGAGCGGCTCGGACAGCAGCAGCCGGTACAGCTCGCGTGAGTTCTGTTCCAGCGGCTCCAGGTTCTGCAGCATGCGCCGGTAGGTGGCGATCTTTTCGGCGACCTCGCGCGCGGGAGCCTTGAGGACGAAGAGCCGCGAGCCCTGCCGCTCCAGGCGCCAGCACAGGAGCCGGTCCGGGAGCTGGTAGTAGGACAAGAGGGTCACCCCCGGCTCCAGCAGCTTCTCCACCTCGGCCACGGTGACCGGGGTCACCTTGACCAGTGAGAGGAGCTCGGGGCGGCGCCTTTCGATGTCAAGCAGGAGATCCTGGTACTCCCCGCGCAGCTTGTCCAGTGCGGCCGCGTACATGGCGCGCTCTGCGGGGTTTGCCGCCTGTAGCGCGAGCTGTTCCTGTTCCTGGATCTGCTCCCTGAGCCGCCCTTGGCGGTCGTAGAGGTCCTGGTCGGGGCCGCCGGCGAGCGAGAGGCGCTGCCGCCCCAGGATGTCGATCAGGTTCCTGGCGCGGGAGCGCTCGGCGACGGCGAAGGCCTCGTCATTACGGCCAAGCTCTACCAGGAGCCCCACCAGCCCCTGGTAAACGTCCATCTTGTCGGCGAGGAAGCCGTCTTTCAACTGGTCCAGCTTGATCTCGGCGCGCAGCCCCTCCACGGTCTCCAGCGCCTGCCCGTAGGAAACGACGGCACCGTCGCGGTCCCCGGCCTGCTCTTTCAGGCGAGCGAGACCGAGCAGGGCGCGCCAGCGCACTTCCCTGAGCAGCATGGCGTCGGCGAGCTCCAGCGCCTTGCCGTAACTTTCCGCCGCCGGTCCACCCTGGTTACTGCGGGCCCGTGCGTCCCCCAGCGCCAGGTGGATCTTCGCCTGGTTCACCTTATCGCCGATGGCGTCGGCCAGTCCCGCTGCCTCGGTGAGAAGCTTCAGCGCTCCCGCCGGGTCCCCCATCTTGAGCCGGGTCTGGCCGAGGTTTCTCAGGTCGTAGGCGATCGCCCAGCGCGAGCCGAGGGCGCGGTCGATGGCGAGCGCCTGCCCGAGGCTCTCCAGCGCCCCCTGGTAGTCGCCCGACTCGCGCCGCACCAGACCGATGTTGTTCAGCGTGGTGGCGCTTTCGTCGCGGCGCACCTCCAGTTTGCCGGCCAGGTCCAGGGCCTGCCTCAGTTCCACCAGGGCGCGCCTGTTGTCACCCAGGGTCCACCAGATCAAGCCGCCGGTGTTCTTGGCCATCACTTGTTCCAGCGCCCAGTTTTCCTTGAGCGCCGCCTTTTCCACCTGCTCGCGCAGGTCGAAGGCCTCCTGGTAGCGCCCCTGGAACCAGGCGTTGTTCCCCTGCTCCAGGACGATTCTCATCCGGGTCTTCAGTTCCGTGTTCCCCACCTTGGCGAGCGCCTCGCGGTAGAGGGTATCGGCGGCAGGGAAGTTTCCCAAGAGGCGCTGGCAGCGGCCGCGCTCCAGGATGGTCTCGGCCTCGAGGGCAGCGTTGCCGTTCTTCGCGTAGAGGTCCTGGGCTTTCCGGTAGTAGCTTTCGGCAACTGCGAACTGGTTCAGGCGCAGGTCGAAGATGCGGCCGAGATTTCTATACTGGTCGGCCAGGTTCAGCTCGTCCTTCAACTGGGCGCGCAGCCCGGCCGCCTCCTCGAAGAGCGAGCGTGCGGCGGGGTAATCGACCGCGTTCTCCATGACTACCCCGAAATCGGAGAGGGCGGCGGCCTGGTCCTTGGCGAGGCCCAGGTCGGCGAAGATTGAGATCCCCTCCTTGAGCGCGGCGGTCGCCTCCTTGAAGTGCTCCAGGCGTCCCTGCAGCAGCCCGAGCCGCAACAGGGCGTCGGCGTGCTCGGCGGAGTACGGTTTCTCCTTGGCCAGCCGCTGCACCAAGCTGTCGGCATGGCTCACGGCGCGCTCGGTGAAGCCGGCGCCGAAGGCGCTCTCCCGGGCGTGGCGGTGCAGTGCGGCGCGGTTCTTGGCCAGCTCCGGCGTCGCCTCGGCGACCACCAGGGCGTTGTCGAAGAGGGCCAAGGCCTGGGCATAGCGCCCGTCGTTGTGGGACTGCACGGCCTTCTTTACGTAATCGTTGAAGAGCTTCTTGGCGAGCTTGGCGCTCTCGGCGGCGTCGCCGCCCCAGTCGCCGATCAAGAGCCAGTCACCTGGGAGCTCCCGCCGCGCCTGGGCGAGGGAACGGTCGGCGTAGCTCTTGACGAAGGGGGTGAGGTCGGCGAAGCGGTCGGCGAGAAGGACGCTGGGCACCCCGATGAGGGAGGCCAACTGCCCCAGGTACCACGCCTGCCCCGTCCCCCCCTTGGGGGCCAGCAGGAGCGACACCGAGTCGCCGTCGGCAAGCTGCACCAGGTCGTGACGCACGCCGGCAGCGTCCTCCCAGGCGGCGCTGTAAGCGCCGCCGGCACCGGGACGGTTGGGAGCCGCAGGGAGGAGCCCAACGGCGGCCGGAAGCGCCAGGGTGTGGGCGTCGGGGAGGCGGCCGAGCCGTGAGTCCGCCGGGAGCTTCGCGAACGGCGACTGTGCCGGCCACAGCCCTGCCGGATCCAGCACCTGGGACCGCAGCGGGCGGCGCCCCTCCACGCTCTTCAGCAACTGGCTCGCGCTCACCCCCCAGCTGAGGGGTTGCGCCGAGGCGAACTGCTCGGGGCGCTCGTAGATGGCGACCTGGGCTGGGTCGTTCAGCCGGGACGGAACCGCCGTGCGCAGCAGGGTTTCGGCGCGGACACCGTCCTTGGCGCCGAAGGTGAAGACGAGGAAGCGGTCACCGGGGAGCGCGACCAGGCGCAGCACGGGACGTCCCGGGAGACGTTCCATGACGTCGATCGCCTCGGCAGGCTGCGGCGTCAGGGCCTGGCACAGCTTGCCCCCCTTCCCGGAAGAGCACTCCTTGCGGAAGGAGGTGAGGAGCGCGGCGAAGCGCTCTCGCTCATTCGCGTTGCCCGCCGAGAGCGCGGCCGACGAGGCGGCCAGGCGAAGCGCGCCGGGGCCGGCGACGGCATAGTACGGGGGAAGCAGTTCCAGTTTCTTGCCCAGGAGGGCGTCCAGAACTGTCTCCTCCTGCTGCGCGCGCAGCTTCAGGTAAGCGGCGTCTTCCGGCGCAGCCTTGGTGAGCGCGGCGCGCACCCGGTCCAGCTCGGCCAGGTGCGGCGCGGCCTTGCGCAGCAGGTCCACCGTCGCGTCATCGTCGACCCCGAGGAGGCTTCGCCCCAGGATCTGCACCCGCTCCAGCTCGGAGATGCGCTCCACCAGCGCGAAGCCCTGCTCCGGGTCCTTGGCGGTCACCGCCTCGATGCGCGGGGAGAAGCGCTCGGTAAGCTCGCCGAGACGCAGGTCGTAGTCGGTGGGGGGGAGCCGGTCCAGCACCTTGAGTGCCGCGTCGTAGTCGCCCAGTGCCGCCTGCGCGCGCCAGACCATGGCGTCGTTGCCGGCGGCGCGGGCCTCGGCGAGCGCCGCAGTGTAGCCGGCCTGGGCCGCCTCGGACAGCCCTAGTGCGGCAAGCGTCGCCGCCCGGTTCAGGCGCGCCGCTAGGCGCGCATGCGAGGCCTCACGGTTGACCTCTCCCCCTCCCCTTGCGGGAGGGGGTTGGGGGTGGGGGAAGGTGCCACTAGGCAAGTCCGTGCCCTTGGCGAGGTCACCCACCCCCCTGCCCCCTCCCGTCAAGGGAGGGGGAGGCGAGGGTAGCACCCGGTCCCAGACGGCCACCGCCCGGTACAGCAAGGCTTGCCTGGTAACATCGTCGGCACGCCCGGAGGCAAGGCGAGCCAGGATGGCGCCGGCGTCGTTGCCGTAGCGGGCCACGGCATCAGGGGGGAGTGCGTCGCGGTAGGAGTCGGCCAGCGCCGAGCAGGCCGCCTGCGACTCCAGGAACTCCGCCACCTCGCCAGGCGCGGCATCCCCCGGCAACAGCATGCCCCAGTTGACCAAGTTCAACATGGCACCTACGGCGTTGCCGTTCTTGAGCGCGACGGCGGTCGCCTTCCTGAAACCGGCGGCCGCAGCGGCACGGTCGCCACGCGCGTAGGCGAGCTGCGCGGCCCGATGGCTCAACAGCCCCACCCCGAAGAGGTCCCCCTCGGCCACCTGCTCCACCCGTTCCGGGTAGCGCCCGAGCAGCTCCTTGAACAGCTTTTCGGCTGCCGCGTTGTCGCCCAGGTCGGTGGCGATGCGCGCCAGGTAGCTCTGCGCCAGGCGCCGCTCCTGCTCAGCCGAGAAACCGTACGCGGCCTCAGTGGCGCCCCCCTTGTTGAGGGCGACGTTGGCGGACACGTTGATCAACCCGCCGCCGCGCTTGGGGGCGCTCTTCTTCTCGGGTGGGTACTGGTCCAAAAGCGACAGCACATCGGTGAAGCCGTCCCGCGACAGCAACAGGAGCCTCTTCTTCTCCGCACCTGAGGCGGTCTCGGCCTGGCGATAGGCGGCGATGCTCGCAGAGCGGCGATTGGCGGCCAAGTTGGCGTGACGCCCAAGCGCCCGGTTCAGCCGGTAGGCCTGGTCGAAATGGGGCAGGGCCGGCTGGAAGCGCTCGGCATCGAAATTGGCGAGGCCGAGCCGATCGTGCAGCTCCGCAGTGGTCTCCACCAGGCGGGGCACGTTGTCCTGCTCGCGCTCCACTGCGCTCGCCATCCCGTTCAGCTCCAGGAGGAACTTGTCCCCCTGCGCCACCCCGGCACAGGCCGCAGCAACCAGCTTGCGCTGCCGCACCAAGAGAGCCCTGAGGGCGGCGTCGAACTTCTGCCACCCCGGTGCGGGAGGTGCCTCCACCCGGTCCGCCCCGAGCAGTTCCAAATCCGCGTTAATTGCTTGCTGTTCCGAGAGCCGCTGCTCCTGCTGGGCCGATAGCTTCTGTCCAGCGAAGATGCGCTCGTTGACGCGGCGGGTCAGGCGACCGAACTGCTCCAGAGAGCGCGCCGGCTCGAGGCGCGACTCGGCGAGCTTGAGCGCCCGCCCGTAGCCGTCGATGGCGGCCTGCTTCTCCCCTACCTGGAAGGCGACCGCGCCGTAGCGCTGCTCGAAGAGGAGTTCGGTATCGACGTTGTCAAAGGGAACCTTGGCGGCCAGGCGCTGGCTGTAAAAACTCCAGGCGGTGGCGTTACGCCCCAACAGGTAGGCGATGTTGCCGATGTTAAGCGAGAGGTTGGCGCTGTTTTCCGGGTTTTCCTGGGGATGGTTCAAGAGCTTGGCGCGGCGGTAGAGGTTGAGTGCCCGCTCCAGCCCCCCCTGTTCGCCGTGCACCGTTTCCAGCACCTCGGCGATGTAGCCGCGGGTCTGGAAGGGATACTCTGAACCCGGCAGCCGCTCGGCGGCCCGCGCGATCAAACGATCCCCCTCCTTGAGGGCATCCTTTCCGGGGAGGTAGGTGTAGCAGAGACCGGCACCGTACAGGAGCACCGGGTCGTCCGGGTAGGACTGCAGCATCTTCTGGTACAAGGCCAACAGTTCCGGGGCCTGACCTTGGGCGGCGACGGACTTGATGTAGCCGCGATGGGCCTCGAGACTCCTCCCCTCGTAGCGGATCAGGTCCAGGAAGGCGGCACGGGCGGCGGAGACCTCGCCCAGGCGGTACAGGCTCTCGCCCGCGGCGAGGCTCTTTCTCAGGTAGGCGGCGCGGGCGAGCTGGTACAGCGGCGCATCTTCGGGATGCTCCCCCATTTCCTTCTCGTAGAGCGCCGTCGCCTCGCCGTAGCGCTCCTCGCGGTAGAGGATTTCGGCCAGCGCGAAGCGGGCCGCGGCGGTCGGTGTGGCAATGGCGGGGAACTGCTCCAGCACGGTGCGATAGGCGTCCTTGGCGCGGACCCAGTCGCCGCCGCGGTAGGCCAGGTCGCCGACCCGGTTCCAGGCGCCCATGGCGAGGCGCGGCAGAGTGGTGCGGTACTGCTCGGCCAGGGCCGCCAGGCGCTCCCGCGCGTCGGCGTTTTTCGCCGTCAGCTGGTCCAGGATCTCGGCGATGGCCGCCTCGGCCCACTGTTCCTGCCGGTCGTACTTCTTGGCCACCTCGACCAGGGCCGCAACCGCCCCCTCTCCCCCCTCGATGCGGGCCAGCAGCCGCGCACGGCGGTAGGCAGCCTCGGCCAGGATGTCAGGAGCGGCGGCAGCCTCGGCCAGCGCCTTTTCGAAGCGGGCGATGGCGGCCAACTGGTCCTCGGCGCCGGAGCCGTACTCGGCCTCGAGCCGAGCGCCGTCCACCAGGGCCCGCGCCGTAGCGTCCGCTCCCTTCCCCTTCGCCGCGCGCAACATATTTTCCTGAGCATCGGCGATGACACTCTTGCGTCGTCCCGCGACCACCACCTCTTCGCTGCGGCTGGCGGCTTCCAGGCGTAGCTGGGCGATGTCGGCCAGGGCCGCTTCCGGGAAGGCGGCATAGCGAAGGGCGGCCTCGGCGTAGCGATCTTCGGCTTGGCTCCGCTCGCCGGCCTGCTCCATGAGCCTGGCCAGGGCCAGCGACGCCAGCGCCCCTTCCCGGGTCGGCGCGTCTTCCCGCGCCAGCACGCGCAGGCAAGCAAGCCGCGCGGTGGCCGGGTCCGCCGGCTGGCGCTCCAGGATCACCCGGGCGACCTGCCACTGGGCGGCGGCGTCCGCCTGTTCCGGGATCTCGCCCGAAGCCGGCAGAGACAGCACCTGCCCCCCCGCCGCCGCACCCGCCACGAAGAGCACACGCTCTCCGGCCGGGATCGGGGCCGCGGTGGAAAGAAGTCCAGAAGTAAGCGGGAAAGCGGCCGGGAAACCGTGGCTCCCGTCGCGCTTGAGCTGCAGCCGGAACACGGCGCCCCCGTCCGGCCCGTTGGCCGTATCCCCAGCCGGGGGCGCGAACCGGGTGAAGAGGAGGGTGTCGGCATCCTGCCAGACCGGGTAGAGATCGCGCTCGGCGCCGGCGGTCAACTGGGTCAGGCGCCCTCCCTTCTCCCAAAGCCAGAGGTCGCCGCCGGGATCCTTGTCGCGGGAGACGAAGGCGATCCGGTTGCCGTCAGGGGATACTGCCGCAAAGGCGGCGGCGATGGCGATGGGAAGCGTCTCCCCTTTGCCGGTGGCAAGCTCCAGGCGCACCAAGTCGCGGTGCTCGGCGCCGGGGAGCTGACGCTGATAGTAAATGGCACTGCCGTCGGGGGCGAACCCCGGAGCGTCCTCGCCGGCATCGTTGCCCGTCAGCCGGCGCGGTTCGGCGCCCGGCTTGGCCAGGTCGACGAGCCAGATGTCCCCCTTCAGGTCGTCGCGCTCGTCGGCGTAGGCGAGCCTGGTCCCGGTGGCGTCGAAGGCGGGAGCGGAGATGCGCACCGGCCCCTTGGTCAGCAGGCGCGGCAGTTCGGCAACGTTGCCGGCGGGGTGCAGCCAGAGCTCGTATCCTGCGTCACCCTTCTCCACCGTGGCGATCCACCTGCCGTCCCGTGAGCGGGCAACGTAGAGCACCGACTGCGGTGTGTAGACCGCCGGCATCGGCGCCACCTCCGGGCGCGAGCGCGGGGCCGGGCGCGGGGCGGCCGGGGCCAGCAGTTCCTCCCCCAGCGGCACCGCCTGAGCCGTCCCGGTCAGGAGCGCGGCGAGGGCCAGCAACAGGGTGATCTTCCTGGTCGCGGCGTTCATCGGGTTACCCATTTCCCGTCGTCCTCCTGCACCTTGGTGCCGGGGGCGCTGTTCTGACGGTTCACCCGCGCGAAGACCTTGCGGATGGCGGGGAGGTCCTTGGCGGTGAAGTTCTCGTTGGTCTGCACTACCCTCAGCATCAGGATTTCACGGGAGCGGTTCACTTCATTGACCACCTGGCGGAACTCGCCCTCGCCGAAGCGCCCGGCGAAAGCCTTCAAGTCGGCCGGTGCCTTTTCGGGAACCTCGCGGCTAAAGCTGGTCAGTGTCCCCTCCAGGTTTTCCCCCACCCAGCCCAGGCGTTTCAGGGCCTCGACATCGTCGGCGTGGAACGCGATATTCTCCAGCGCCTGGGCCGCTTCCTGCTGTTCCGGCGAATGCTTGGGAGGCGTTTCCACCTTGCCCGTCGGCGATACCCCGCGCACCGACGCCACAAGGAGCACGTCCTCGGAGAGTGCGTTGTAGGTCCCCAGTACCTGGTTTTCCAGCGAGGTCCGCTCGCTCACCACGTTGACGTCGACCTTGGCCAGGGTGCAGCCGGTCGTTGCGAGCAGGAGCACGGCAAAGGACAGCCGGGCCAGTATGGACAATGGACAATGGACAATGGACAGCGAACGGCGCTGCAAACGTTGAACGTCACGCGTTGAACGTGTTTTAGATACCCGCATTGCTCCTCCTTTTCAGGGACGGCTTTCCTTTTTCGTCGATCACCAGGGTGTCGGAACGGACCAGGTCCAACAGGGTCCGGGACGAGGCGATGGAGACGAGGAGCCGCTTCAACTCGTTTTGGATGGGAAGCTCGGAGAGACGCAGTCGCTCGATCCTCGGGATGGCAATGTCGAGCCCCTTCACGGCCAGTTCTCCCTCGCAGTCGAGGGCGCCGTCGACGGCGCTGACCCGCAATCCCTTCAAATCTGCGGTCTGCAACGATTTTCGCTGCGCCACGATCTTCTCGTTGCGCTGGTACGGGTCGAGCGCGAACAGGGCGCGGTCCAGGATGCGCGAACTGAACCGGCGCAGGTTCAGGTTGAGGCGCATCCCCTCCAGGAGCGCGCGCTGCTCGGTGGCAAGCGGCGCCGACAGACTCAGTTCGCCGGTCAATTCCCCTTCGCCGCCCGGACGCTGCCCCCCCGCCGCGGGGAACAGGAGCACCGGATCAAGCTTCGAGAAGTTGAAATAGGTGGTGAGCACCGGAACCTCGCGGGAGAGATCGATCATGCCGCGTGCCCGCACGGTCCCGCCCCCCACTTCGGCCTGAAAGAAACTCAAACCTAAAGCCTCGGGTTCGAGCAGGAGGTCCGCCTCCAGTGCGCTGGCCTCGATGGGCACAGCGCCGGACTTGAAGGATGCACGCTGGATGCCGATCTTGCGTGGTGCGCCCATCAGCCCGCGCAGGTCCTCGTAGATGCGGGAGGCGAGATCCGAATCGACAGCGCCCAAGGGAGCCACCGGCGCCGGCCGCACCAAGCCGGTCGAAAGCGGCACCCATTCCTCACCCTTCCCCTGCGCCTGGGCCAGGGCGTAACTGCGGTCCAGCACCAGGTCGGCCCGGACGCCGCTGGCCGCCACCCCCTTACCGTCCGCCACGCCGAAGTCGCGGCACTTGCCGTAGCCGCGCACCCTCAACTCGCGCGCCGCGGTGAGGTCTATGCGCGCGCCGGCTGAGACATTGCCCGCCAGTTGCCACCCCGCCAGCACCTTCTTGGCCTCGGCCGGGAAGTTCCCGTCCATGTGGGCGAACATGGTGGCGTCCAGGCGTCGCAGAAGCGTCGCGGCGTCGAACTTGCCCCCCTGGTCCTCCAGGAGCGCGTCGATGCGCCCGACGGTGAGGTCGGCGATCTGCGAGAGCCCCAACGAGGCGACCTTCAACTCCTCGGTGAGCCGCAACTCCTTCCACCCCGCCAGCTCGCCTTGCAGGGTCAAGGTCCCCGCCTGCAGCGGCAGCGTGCCGGCCGTGCCGGAGAGGCCACTGAGCGAGGCGAAGCGGAACGCGCCATCGACCGTGAGCGGCTCGCCGGGGCGCGGCAGGGCAAGGCGCAGTTGCGGTGCGGTGGTGAGCCCCTGTACCCGGTAGGTACCTTTGGCATTGGGGAGACGCAGATCCAGGTCGTTCAAGGTGAGCGCCAAGTCGGCGCGATCCAGCAAGGCGAGACTTCCCTTCGCCTTGCGCAGCGGGTTCTCTTCTTTGGGGAGTTGGGCTACTGGCAGGGGCGCAGCGACATCCCAGGTGGCGGCGGCAAGGCCGGTGGCGTCGAAGCCGGCGGGGAGGAACGGGCGCGCGACCGGCATCAGGCGGCGCAGATCGAGACGCAGATTTCCTTTGCTGGCGGCGAGCTGCCGCCCTTGCCCGGTCAGCGCCGCTTCGGCATCCAGCACCAGGGCGTCGGATGCGGAGAGCGAGCAGGTGGCGCGCTGCACGGTCGGGCTCCCTTGCCCCTTGGGCGGCAGATGTACCCCCTCGACGGCAAGGCGGGCGTTGAACGGCCGCAGCGTCACCTCTTTGCCCTGTTGGTGCGCCTGCACGCTCTTTGCGGAAACCTGCAGCGCCGGGAGCGCCAGATCGAGGGCGCCGCCGGAAAAGGCGCGGGCCTTGAGCTCCAGCTCCTCCCGCAACTGCTCCAGCGCCAGTTCGTTACCCACGCCGACCCGTTCCAGTTCCAGCTTCTGCCGGGCGTCGACCAGGGCGCGTTTCCCCTTCAGGTCGATCTCGGTCAGGACGAGGCTCACGCCCCCCTTCATGCCGTCGATCCGTACCGGCTTCTTCCCCGCCAGGTCGAGGCGGCGCCCGGACCAGGAGAGATCCGCCGCGACGCGCATGGGCTTCATCTTTTTCAGGGGGATGATGCCCTTGTCTATGGAGAGAGTTATCCCCTCCCCTTGCAGCGGGCCGCCGGCGAGCGCCAGTTGCAGCCGCGGCAGGTCCAGCCCCAGCTTCTCGATCTGCACCGTGCCGTCGTTGCCCGGGCCCTGCAGCCGCGCGCTCAGCCGGGTGAGGGAGGCCGTACCTTGGAGATCCCGCACCGGCAGGGTTTTCGGCAGGAAAGGCGCCGCCACCTGCCGGGCCCGCCCCAGGTCCAGGCGCAACGGCCCCAGCTCCGCCGCTACGCTGCGCGACTTTTCGGTGGGGCGGTCGACCAGCGCGTGCCAGGAGGCAGTGATGAGTCCCGGGCTGCTCAGACTCCCTTCGTCGAAAGCGACCTGCTGGCGCTGGTGGTTACTGACCAGTTTCTGGCGCAGATGCAGGTCAAGCGGCGCGAGGCTCCCCTTCCTACCCGGGAGCCGGCTCACCGCCAGCCGGTCGCCGTCCAGCGCGAGCGCCATGCGCAGGTCTCCCGCCCGATCGGTCTGGGCCTTGAGGTCCAGCGCCAGCTTGCCGCCCACGTCCGGAAGGGGCTTCTTGACGAAGGGCGCCGCCAGTCGAACCAGCTCCGGCAGGGAGAGTGCCAGGTTTGCCTTGAGCCCCTCCGGCCGGGTCACCCCGCCAGCTGCGCTGAGCGCGACGCCGGGAAGATCCACCCGTGCCGTCAGGGAAGCCGCCGCGGGCTTGATGCGGTAGGCTGCGGTGACGAGGTCGGCGACCTCCACGCTCAGTCTGATCGGCTGCGCCTTGCCGGCGTCCACCGCGACTTGCCCGGAAAGGGACGTGCGGATGGGGAGCTTGCTCAGGGAAGGTGCGGTGAGACCGAAGGAAAAGTCACTCAAGAGCGCTTCGCGCTTGGAAACGGGATCGGCGTAATAGATCTTCATGGGGGAAGCCTGGACCGACAGGCGCAGGTCGAGCGGCAGCGGCCACTCCAGGGACTGGAACTTCTGCACCCCTTCGGCGATGCGGGTGAGCGGATCCTTGACCGGCTTCGCCTCCGGGGGCTTCGGGGGCCCCGGAGCCAGTTCGGCCTCCAGCTTCTTTACCTTGAGGTCGAGGCTCACGCACCAGCGCCCGGTCGCCTTGTCACGGGAAACGTCCGGCTCGAGTTTCATGTGTTGCAGGGAAGCGTGCACCAGGGGCGGCGGTCCGTCCCCCAGCACCAGCCCGGTAAGGGCGATGCCATCGGTCCAGGAGACCTTAAGGTCGGACCAGGAAACCGGCTTTTTCAGTGCCTTGGAGATCCCCAACCGCAGCAGGGACTGTGCGGGGTCGGTAGAAAGGATGGCCGGTAGCGACACCACCAGCAACACCAGCAGGAGCAGGGCGGAGAACGTCAGGGTGCAGCCGACGAAGATGACGCGTCTGACGCGAAGGGTACTGATGTAAGAGAGGAGGCGACGGAGCATCAGCAAAAATCCCACAGGTATGCTGGAATAGCGAAAGGTGGGCAAGAAATTAAGCTAGGTGCCTTGTTATCATCTCCGTCATTTAAAGTCAAACTCGTTTGCCCCTCAAGAATCGGACTTCAGGTACCTGTGGCAGATGTAGCACAGCTCGTCGCCGTCTCTGACCAAGTGAGGCGGCGGCTTCGTAAGGTCATGGCAGGAAAGACAGGTGAGCTTACCGCCCTCCAGTACGCACCCGGCAGCGAGAATGTCCGCCACAGGTGCAAAATCTTCCACCGTCTTAGGGGGAGGATAGCTGCGCATGACGGGATGCTCGTTCGTGTATAGACAGTGATCGTGGAGACAAACGGAAACCGGCCGTTTCGAGCCTGCCGAATGACATGCCAGGCACTCTGCCATGGTAAGGATGTGGTTGGCGCCGGTCAAATGGTCGAGGTTGGCGTCTCCCACCTTGAAAAAGAACATGCCACCCAAGGCAACAGCTATCATCGCTTTCAGCCTTAAATGCACCTTCCCTGAACTAAGCATAAGGCACCTATGTGTTTAGACCGCCATTGAACTTCTTTAGACATCCAATGATTTATCTACCACTTTTGGCACATCGGCAATCATAGCACAGGGTCCAACGCAGACAACGAAAGTGCGATTATATTGGCCTCATTGGCGACGGGGCACGGCGCATTATTTATGAGCATGCTCACTTTATATGTTGACGGCCACGACGCTTCTGTTATAGTGAGCGCGTTCATTTTACTTGGGAGAGTCGATGCGCATCAGCGAGCAGGCAAAACAGTTGTGCCGGGCCCGGATCCTGGAAAAGGCTGCCGAGCTCTTTGCCGCGCGCGGCTTCGACCAGACTACCACCCGTGACATCGCGCTCGCGGCCGGCGTCGCCGCCGGCACCATGTTCAACTACTTCCCCAGCAAGGAAACCATGGCGATGACCATGGTGAACGAGGCGCTGGCGCGGGGACGGGAGGAATTTCAGACCCGGCTCGACGGCAGCGAAGCGCTGGAGGAGGAGCTGTTCCTGCTGATCGGCACGGAACTGCGCCGCCTGCGCCCGCTGCGTCCCTTCCTGGGTCCGGTGCTGGAGCGCTCCCTGAGCACCTTCCCGCGCAAGAGCGTCTGCCCTGAGGGGGAAACGGCGCGCCAGGAGCACATGGAGTGCGTGCGGCAGGTCATGCGCCGCCACGGTTTCAGCGCCACCCCCGAAGACGTCGCCGGCACCATCTACTGGTCGCTCTACCTCGGCATCCTCGCCTCCTGGACCGGCGACCAATCCGAAAACCAGGAAGCCTCCCGGGGCCTCATCGATTACGCCATCCGCACCTTCGTGCAGATGATCTCCGGCACCGCGCAGGGAGGCGACCATGGCCACTGAAGCCCGACGCAAAACAGGGATCGAGGACCGGGCGGCGCTGCTCAACCTGATGCCGCGCCAGGAAGAGGCGGCACGACGGCGCTTGGCCGAGCTGGTCGAAAGCGTCGCGGCCAAACGTCCCCCCACCACCTCGTTTTCGCGGCTCTGGATCCTCGGGTCGCTGCAGGCCAAGGTCACCTGTGCCTACCTCGCCTACTGGCTGCGCAGCCGCTGGGCCGACGCGGACGAACGGGAGCGGCTCAAAAGCGAGACCCACCTGAAGGCGGCGCTCCAGCTTCTTGGCACCATGGGCTACCTGCGGGGGGCTGTCATGAAACTCGGGCAGATGCTGGCGACCTTCCCGGACGCCCTCCCCGACGAGTTCGCCCGCCTCCTCCCGGCGCTCCACTTCGAGGCTCCCGCCATGCACTACGCCATGGTGCGCGAAGTGTTCCTGGACGAGTTTGGCAAGGAGCCCCACGAGCTGTTTGCGAGCTTTGAGAGGGAGGCCTTCGCTGCCGCGTCCCTGGGGCAGGTGCACCGTGCCCGGCTGCTTTCCGGCGAACAGGTGGCGGTGAAGATCCAGTATCCCGGCATCGCCCGCACCATCGAGGCCGACCTCAGGAACCTGCGCCTGCTCATGCAGCCGATGCGACTGGGCGAGGACTGGGGCAACACCGTGGTCAAGCTGGCCGAGGTGGAACGGGTGCTCCTTGCCGAGACCGACTACCTGGCGGAGGCGAGCTTCGCCCAGACCGTGCGCGACTCCTTCACCCCGGAGGAGGGGATCGTCATCCCGCGCGTTTACCCGGAATACTCGACGCGCCGGGTGCTGACCACGGAACACCTGGAGGGAGTGCACCTGGAGGAGTTGCTCGACTCCGCCCCATCCCAGGAACTGCGCGACCGCTACACCCACCTGATGACCGTCGCCACCACGCGCATGCTGTACCGCACCCACTGGCTCCTCGCCGACCCCAACCCGGGCAATTACATCTTCATGCCGGACGGGCGTCTCGGGTTGGTGGACTTCGGGTGCACCCGTGAACTGAGCGATGAGGAGTGGCAGTTGCAGGTCGAGGTGGAAGATGCGCTGCTGCGCAGGGACGAGACGGAGATGGAGCGTCTCATCGTCAAGGCCTCGCTCTACGATTCGGCTGAGCAGATGGGGCAAGAACGGCTGGAGCTGATCGGAAGGGTGATCCGCTGGCAACTGGAGCCGTGGCTCAGCGAAGGGATATTCGACTTCGGCGACGAGGACTTCTTCCGTCGCGGTATGGAGGCCATGGTCGAAGTGATGCGCAAGGGGTTCACCCGCGGTATGCCGGTGCACATCTGGACTAACCGCTTCATCCTGGGGGCACGCGGCGTCGTGTACCGGCTGAAGGGACGCTGTGATTTCCAGGAGATCTATCGGCGGGAGAGCGGCAGAGACGGATGCGGAATGAGCGGGGCTGCCACCTCCAAATGAAGCGCCCCCTCCCCCGGAGGGGGAGGGTTAGGGAGGGGGAACCTAGCGGCTTCTTCATGCTTCCCCCCTCCCAACCTCCCCCCTCCGGGGGGAGGAGTACATGCATAAAGGGGCGAAAACCTTTCGGCCCTGCAAGGAGGAACCAAAGGTGCTGCAACTTAGCGACGTGGTGAAATCATACGAACTGAAATCGACGGTGACGGCGCTGGCCGGCATCACCCTTTCCATCGCCGCCGGCGAGATGGTCGCTATCATGGGTCCGTCCGGCTCGGGCAAGTCGACGCTGTTGAACCTGATGGGAGGGCTCGACGTGCCGAGCTCCGGCTCCGTGCTGGTGGCGGGTACCGACTTGGCCCGCCAGAGCGAGAAGGAGCGCTCCCTGTTCCGGCGCGCCCATGTTTCCTACATCTTCCAGGCTTACCACCTGATGCCCACCCTGCGGGTCCGGCAGAACGTGGCCCTGCCCCTCAGACTCGCCGGGGTCGCCGCCAAGGAGGCGGAGGCCAGGGTGGAGCGGGTGCTGGCCGAGGTGGGACTGGAAAACCGCGCCGACCACCTCCCCGACGAGCTCTCCGGGGGGGAGCGCCAACGCGTCGCCATCGCCCGCGCCCTGGTCACCGACGCGCCACTGCTGTTGGCCGACGAGCCGACCGGCAACCTGGACAGCGCCCGCGGCAAGGAGATCCTGGCCTTGCTCCGCTCCATCCACGGACGGCGCGGCACCACCATCGTCATGGTGACCCACGACAGCGAGGCCGCCTCCGCCTGCGACCGCCTCATTCGCCTGCGCGACGGCCAGGTCGAGGACGACGGAGCGGCCCCGGGAGGTGACAGATGAGGTTCCTGCTGCGTCACCTCTCCCTCTCCTACGCCCGGCGCAACCTGGCCAAGACCATCCTGACCCTGTTGGGTGTCGTGGTCGGCGTCACCACCTTCAGTTCCATCAAGACAGCGCAGGACGCACTGGTGGTCGGCATCGGGTCCACGGTGGACCGGGTCGCCGGCAAGGCGCAGCTCCAGGTGACCATGGAGGGGGGCGTCCCCGAGGCGTTGCAGGAAAGGCTTCGTAACCTCCCCGGCATCCGGGCCACCTCCCCCGTCATCGAACAGATCGTTATCCCGGAAAAGGGGGAACTAGGGAGCCTGATGGTGATCGGCGTGGATCTCTTGGGCGACCGCGAGATGCGCGACTACGGCTTCGAAGGGGACGACGCCGACCTCGACGATCCCCTGCTCTTCCTGGCCCAGCCCGATTCCGCACTCTTCACCCGCGAGTTCGCCAAGCGGGCCGGACTCACCACCGGCACCTCCCTCGCCGTCAAGGTCCCCAGCGGCGTCAGGAAGGTGACCGCGCGCGGCCTGATGAGCCCCAAGGGGTTCGCCCAGGCCTTCGGCGGCAACCTGATGGTGGTGGACGTCTACGCCGCGCAGGAACTCTTCGGCCGCGGGCGTCGCTTCGACCGCATCGACGTGCGCCTCCAGGACGGCGTCACCGTCGCCCAGGGTACCGAGATGCTGCAAAAGACGCTCGGCCCGGCCTACCGCGTCGAAACACCGGCACGGCGCGGCGAGCAGATGGAGCGCCTGGTGGCCAACTTCACCGCCGGCTTCAACGTCTCCAGCGCCTTCGCCCTCTCCATCGGCATCTTCCTCATCTTCAACGCCTTCAACGTCTCCGTGAATCGCCGGCGCCGAGACATCGGCACGCTACGCGCCCTTGGCGCCACGCCGCGCCAGGTGCAGGTCCTGTTCCTGGCCGAGGCGCTCATCATCGGCCTGCTCGGCGGCGCGCTCGGCTGCCTGACGGGCACCGCATTCTCGCAGGCACTGTTGGTGAGCATGGGGCAGAGCACCGAGATGGTGTACGGCATCTCCGGCTCCGGCGTGGTGCACCTCACCCCGGCTATCGTGCTGCAGTCCATGCTGCTCGGCCTGATCGCCTCCCTGATCGGTGCCTGGGGGCCCGCCCTCTCCGCCTCGCGCATCTCCCCCACCGAGGCGTTCGCCAAGGGTTCGTTTCAGGCTAAGGTGCAGCGCCGGGTTGGGCCGCGTATCGCCGCCGGGGTCGCTTTCGTGGCCGGCGCCGTGGCGCTCGCCTTGAGCAGCGTGGTCAAGGGGAACGCCCTGGTGCTCTCGGTGCTCCTTTTGGGCGGCATCGGTCTCGTACTCCTGATCGGCCCGCTCTCCCGCGCCATCCTGGTCGCCCTGGGCCCGCTGCTCACCCGTTTCTTCCCCTCCGCCGGCCCACTCTCCTCGGATTCGCTCCTGGGCAACCCGCGCCGCAGCTCCGGCACCATCATGGCCATGGCGCTCTCGCTCACCTTCGTACTGGGTCTTGGTGGCTACATGGGTTCCACCCGGCTCACCATCGTGCGCTGGATGGACGACATCCTCACCTGCGACCTGTTCGTGCGCGCATCGGCCAACTTCTCCCGTCCCGACTTCCTCTACCCGGGCGCGGTGAAGGGGGAGATCCTGGCGCTGCCGGGCGTGCGCACGGTGGAGAGCTACCGCGCCATCCGGCCCCAGTTCCGCGGCCGGCAGATCCTGGTCGGATCGGTGGAAATGGACACGCTGATGCAGCGGGTGCGCTACAGCTTTGCCCAGGGGGATCTCAAATCCATGAAGGAGGGGCTCCTCAACAAGGAGATGTGCGCCGTCACCGAGAACTTCCACGACCGCTTCGGCCTCGGCGTCGGCGACAAGGTGCCGCTCCAAACTCCCGGGGGCGTAGTGCAGTTTCCGATCGTCGCCGTGCTCCACGACTACTCCTCCGACCAAGGTGCCGTATTCCTGGACCGCAAGGTATTCCTGAAGCACTGGCAGGACGACCGGGTCGACATCTACGACGTCTCGGTGACGCCGGGGACCGACCCGGGTAAGGTGCGGGACGCCATCCGCGCCAAGCTCTCCGGCCGGTATCCCGCGCTCATCTCGACCCAGCGCGAGTTCAAGGACGAGATCGGCAAGGCCATCGACGCCTTCTACGCCGTTATGCGCATTACTGTATTGCTGGCGCTCGGGGTCGCCTTCCTCGGCATCGTCACCTCGCTGTTGATCTCGGTCGCGGAGCGGACCCGCGAAATTGGGATACTGAAGGCGCTCGGCGCGCTCCCCGGGCAGATCGCCCGCAGCGTGGTGCTGGAGGCCCTGGTGCTCGCCCTGGTGGGGCTCATGCTGGCGCTTCCCGCCGGGAACCTGTTCGCCTCCTTTATGGAGGGGCCGGTGGCCAAGGCGTTCACCGGATGGGCCATGCCGCACCATTACCCGTGGGAGGTGTTGGGCGAGCTCATCGTGGCGCTGCCGCTGGTTTCCTTCCTCGCCGCGGGCATCCCCGCGCGGCAGGCAGCGGGGGTCAAGGTGACCGAGGCGATTGAGTACGAGTAGGCAAAGACGAACCGGGCGAATGATTATTCGCCCCTACAGTTGAATCGCCCCCTCTCGCAAGGTTCATCCGGAAATTCCGGCGACGCCTATCTGCTGGTCACGAAGCGCAGCGTAAGAACTCGCGTCCTCCCCTTTGCGAAGGGGAGACAGAGGGGATTTGGTTGGGGTAGAGCTGGCTTCGGTCAGGAAGGGATGTTGCTGGTGTTGCTGCAAAGAGCAAATCCCCCCTGTCCCCCCTTCGCAAAAGGGGGGAACTTTGGGTCACCCGTCCGGTACGTGGCCAACATCCCCCAGGATTCCAGGACAAACTTATTCAACAGGAGGTTTTGCACGATGACTCGTAAAGGTTTTAAACCGCTTCTTTTGTTGCTCGCAGCAGCACTGCTCCTGCCGCTTCCGTCCACCCCCACCTTCGCCGGCACCGACGCACGCTCGCTCCTGAAGGAATCCGAGAGCCGGCACCGCACCAAGACCCAGCAGTACTCGGGTGACCTCACCGTGGTGAACAAGGAGGGGAAAATCCGCAAGAAGGGGTGGAACAGCTACCGCCAGGGGTACGCGGGCGACTCCAAGAACCTGATCCGCTTCACCGACCCCCCCGAGGTGAAGGGGGTGGGCTTTCTCTCCCTGCCGCGGCCGGGCTCGGACAACCCGGACCAGTGGCTCTACCTTCCCTCCATGAAACGGGAGCGCCGCATCGCGCCGCAGGACCGGGATGCCTCCTTCGTCGGCACCGACTTCAACTACGAGGACATGGAGGAGTTCGACCACGAGAAGTACAAGGTCTCGCTGCAGGGCGAGGAAACCGTCGGCGGCCAGCCCTGCTGGGTCATCACGGCGATCCCGCTGGAGAAGGGGAGCAAATCGATCTACCAGAAGCTGATCCTCTACCTGAGAAAAGACATCCTCTACCTGGTGCGCGAGGACCTGATCAGGAAGGGAGACAAGGAGCCGGCCAAGCGCTTGATTCTCTCTGACATCAAGAACGTCGAGGGGCACTACGTCGCTGCGCGCATGGAGATGACCGACCTCAAGAAGGGGAGCCACACCACGGTGACGCTGAAGCAGATTTCCTTCAACCGTCCCCAACCGACCAGCCGCTTCACGCTGCAGAACCTCACCCGCGAGGGGGGCGATTGAGACCGGTCCTCCTGCTCCTAGTACTGCTGCTTCTCCCCTGCTCCGCGCTCGCCGAAGGTTTCTCCGGCTACGCGGAGCTGAAGGGCTTCGCCTACGGGGAGCGCTTCGCCGGCGAGCCGTACGGTGCCGGCTGGGGCACGCTCTACAACAAATGGGAACAGCGCCTCGCCGAGAACCAGTTCACGGCGTCTGTCCGCGCGGAGTGGCTCACCTCGCCCCAGACGAGCCCCATCGTCTTAGACCCGGCTGACCGGAAACTGAGGCGCCCGCCGCTCTCGGTGCCGGAACTCTGGCTGCGCGTCCCGCTCGCCCCGTCGCACGACCTGGAGTTCGGGCGCTTCCAGCTCGGCTGGGGCAAGACCGACGGCTACTCCCCCGCCGACGCCTTCCTCCCCCGCGATGTAACCGATCCCTTCGCCGACGAAAAGCTGCCGCTCTGGGCCGTTCGCCTAAGCGGCCAAGAGGAGAACCTGCGCTACCAGGCGGTGCTGGTGCCGGTGACGACGCCTTGGCGCCTGCCCCCCTTGGGAAGCCGCAACGCTCCCATCGCCTCGGGCGCCCTCCCGGCGGGGACTAGGTTCCAGGAAGTGGACGATGCGCCGCCGCTCCCCGGCTTCGTAGCGTTGCGCCTACTTGCGACCCATGGCGACTGGGACCTCGGCGTCTGGGCGAGAAGCGGGGTGCGTCCGGCGCCCATCCTCGAATTCTCTCTCGACCCGGCGCTGCAAACCGGACCGGTCCCGGTGCTCTCGGTGGCCCGGCGCTATCCACGCGAGCACGGAGTCGGGGTCGAGGTATCGCGGGTGGCAGGCCCGTACGTCCTGCGCGGCGAGGCTGCCGCCCTTTTCTCGGGGGACCGGGATCTTGGGGACGCCCTGATCGGCACCCTGAGCGTCGAGCGCGGCTTCGGCGACGGAACGCTCCTCATCACCCTGGCCGGCAACGCCATCGCCCCGCCGGTCGATCGGACTCTCCTCTTCGACCGGGGCCTCCTCCCCGCACTGATCGTCGCCTGGAACCAGACCGAGGAATGGGGAGCCTGGAAGCTGGTCTGGGACTGCGGCCTCGAGCGCGGCGACGGCCTCCTCAAAGGGGAAGTCGGCTACAACGTCACCGACACCTGGAAAGTCACCGTCGGTGGCGATCTCCCCTACGGCTCCGACCGCGGCCCACTGGGCGCGCTGCACTGGGCCCGGCGCCTGGTGGCGGCCGTCCGCCGCAGTTGGTGACCGTCCCATGCCCTCCCCCTCCGCGAGATTCTTCCAGAATTTTCGGGACAGATGACCGCTTGAGGCTCCCCCTCCCGCAAGGGGAGGGGGGACCAAGGCAACCGTTTCCGGAATTTCCGGAAGATCCTCCCGCGAGGGGAGTGGGCTCAACGCTGGACCGGGCACCGTCTTGACAACGCGATGCGAGAAATTAACCTTTCCCAATTCGACACGCCAGACGGAGGTGCCCCATGGACATCGGCCTCACCGTTATGTTGGGCAAGGAACTGAACAGCATCGGGCCCAAACTAATCTCGAAACACATGAAGGCGCAGGCCGACGGCAACGAACTGCGCGCCACCCTGGCCCTCGCCCAGGTCGTCATTTACACCAAGCTCCTCGAGCGCTACCAGGAAGATGACGAGTATTACCGCTTCATCCTCGATCTGCAGCAGTTACGCGAGGCCCAGGAGGGGTTCTACTTCGAGTCCCGCATGGAGAACAACCGGAGGCTGGCCCTGGTTATACTGAGCCGGCTCCGTTTCCTCGGCATGCTGCAGCGCCGCCTTGCCGCGGCGGAACGCGACAAGGCCATGGAAGCTCTCCGCAGCACCCCCTCCATCATCCGTCACTGATCCCCGCCCACAGCGGCCTGAGACGTATACGCGCCTGCAACCATTTGCGCGGTATACGTTTTAGACACCGCCCCGCCTTTTACGCTACCATCGTAAACTCTTCGGCAGCCGCCCCGGCCCAACGGCCAACGCACCGGTCAACCTCCTGCCGAAGCCGGGAGAACGATGGCTTCAATCAGTTCCGAGACCATTTCGGGCATTCGCCTTTTCAGCGGCCTCAACCAGCACGACCTGGAGCGCATCGCGCAGCGCCTGGAGTTGCGCGATTTCGCTGCGGGAGACGTCATCCTCGCCAGGAGCGAACCGGCGCAGGAGCTCTACGTGATCCTCTCCGGCAGGATCCGGGTTGAGCTGTTGGACCGCTCCGGGCAGATCCTCAATCTCACCGAGCTCGGCATCGGCAACGTGATCGGCGAGCGGGCCATCCTCACCGACGAGAAGCGTTCCGCCGACGTGCGCGCCATCACCGAAGTCCAGGCCGCCCGGCTCACCCGGCAGCACTTCGAGGAGTTGCTGGAGGGCATGCCGCTGCTCTACGCCAACCTAAGTCGCATCCTCGCGGCGCAACTCGGGAGCTGGGCGCACCGCCACCAGCGTGAAGAGAGCGAGCACCGCGAGGTGATCACCAACATCATCGGCTGGCAGCTCCTCCCCGAATTCGGCGAGTTCCCCGGCACCTCGCAGTGGGTGCGCCTTCTGAACCAGCGCCTGCAGCACCTGGCCGGGACCAGGAGCCACGTCCTCATCCTAGGCGAGCCTGGGACCTGGAAGGACCTCGCCGCCCGCCTGATCCATTTCCACAGCACCGGGGACCGTCCGGTCCTCTTCCTCGACTGCGCCTCACCGCCTCCGGTGATGGGCGAGGAATGCTCCGCCAGCGATTCTGCCCAGCAGAACTCGCTCCTTTTGGGGCTCGCCCAGGAGGCCGCCCTGTTCGGGCACGCACCGGAAGGGGCGATGTACGCCCGCCGGATCAGGCGCGGCATGATCGAGCTCGCCGCCGGCGGCGACATCATCCTCAGGAACATCGACTGCCTCTCCAGCGCGGTGCAGGAGGAGCTGGTCGAATTCATGGAGACCGGACATTTCACCCGCCGCGGCGAGACCAAGCTCAGAAGCGCCCAGTTGCGCATCATCGCCACCAGCGGCAAGCCGCTGCAGCCGCTGGTGGAAAGCGGCAAGTTCAGCGCGGTGCTCTTCAAGAAGCTCTCCGGCGAGACCCTGGAGCTCGTACCCCTGCGCGAGCGCAAGAAGGACATCCCGGTCATCGCCCGGAGCCTTTTGAAGTCCCTGAACGCCAAACACCACAAAGAGGTGCGACGCCTCTCCCAGGACGCCCTGAACCGCCTGGTGGACCACGACTGGCCCCTGAACGCGAGCGAGCTATACCAGGTCGTGTCGCGCGCGGTGGTGGTCTGTAACGACGACGAGATCCAGCCCGAGCACATCTCGCTGCAGGGGCACCCTTTCGGGGACGGCCGCTTCAACCTGCTCACCTTGCCCGCGGTGGAGAACCTGGCCCGCAATCCGCGCTTCCCGCGCCTGTTGCGCTGGTTCACCGTGCCGCTCTTTCTCGGCGTCACGCTCTACACGCTGTTCGGGCCGCGCCAGCACAACGCCGCCAACCTGGTCGCCTGGACCATCGGCTGGCCCGCTCTGTTGCTCACCGCCTTCCTGTTCGCCCGCGGCTGGTGCAGTTTCTGCCCCATGGAGGCGATCGGCGAGTTCGTCGGAGTCTCCAGCCGCGTGGTGCGCGACCCCGCCCCCTGGCTGCGCCGCTGGGGGCCGTCGCTCTCCTTCGCCGCGCTGGTGGTGATCCTCCTTTTGGAGCAGGCCACCGGCATGTTCAGCTACGCCGGCGCCACCGGCGTGCTCCTCTCGGGGATCCTCTGCGCCACGGTGAGCGCGGACCTGGTCATCGGCCGCCGGGGGTGGTGCAAGTTTCTCTGCCCCTTGGGGCGGATCGTGAGCCTCGTGTCGCGCATCTCGCCGCTGGAGATGCACAGTAACCACAACGTCTGCCTGAGCCGCTGCCGCGTCGACGACTGCATCAAGGAGAAGGGGTGCCCGATGGGGCTGCACCCCTCCGGCGTCGACAGCTCCGACCACTGCGTGCTCTGCCTGAACTGCGTCAGGAGCTGTCCGCACCGCTCCATGCAGCTCGACCTGAGAAACCCCACCTGGGGCGGCTTCAACCGGGCCCGGCGCGGCTTCCGCGAGGCGCTCTTCAGCACCACCTTGGTCGGCGTAGTGATCGCCGCCAAGGGAACGCCGCTGGTGGCAGGGCGCCCGTTGGAGATCTTCTCGCGCACCATCTGGAGCGTGCAGGACTACCTCCTTGCCCTCGCCATCGTGGCGGGCTTCACCCTGCTCACCTGCCTCGCCTCCGCCACGGTGCGCGGCACCGGCTGGCGCGCGGTCTTCACCACCAGTGGCCTCGCCTACCTCCCCCTGGCGGTAGCGGGTCTCTTCATGATCTTCTTCCGGGCGCTGGTCGAGGGGGGGGCGCAGATCGTCCCGCTCCTGGTCCATGCGCTCGGGCTCGACAACGTGCTCGACGCGGCGACGCTCACCCCGGAGCTCGGCACGCTGCGTCTGCTCATCTACCCGCTGCTGTTGCTGGCCGCCCTCTTCTCCTGGGTGATCCTGAACAAGTTGCAGCGCCAGGACGGCCTGCCGCCACAGGCGCTCTTTGCGCACCGCCTGCTCATCCTTGCCGCCGCGGCGGTCTTCATGGTGATCCTTTAAGCTTCCCGTCAGGTCGTAAAAAAGGGCAGGCCCTCACCCGTTGTGTCACAACCGGGAAGGCCTGCCCTCTGTTTGTCCCGCCAAAGCTAGCCGGAGTCGCTGCAGTGAATCCGCTTCGGTTCTAGAAGCGCTCGAAGTCGTCGTTGGAATTCATCCTAAGAGCGACTCCACTGTCCTCAGCGGCCAACACTGCCCCCTTTTTTTTCGACACGCCCTTGGCGCCGGAACGGGAGTAGGTAAATGCGGAGGCGCCGCGCGCAGGGCTCTGGCGCTGGCCGCCCCTGGTGTCGACGGCGTTGGTGTTGGTCACCTTGAAAAAGGAGATGCTTCCCTGCAACTGGGCCGCCTGCGACGACAGCTCCTCGGCGGTCGAGGACATCTCTTCGGCGACGCCGGCGTTGTTCTGGATCACCTGGTCCAGCACCTGGATCGCCTGGTTGATCTGCTGGGCTCCCGCATCCTGCTCCTTGCTGGCCGCGCTGATTTCCTGAACCAGTTCCGCGGTCCGCTGGATGTTGGGCAGGATCTCGCCCAGGAGGGTTCCCGCCTTCTCCGCTATCTCGACGCTCGAGGTGGAAAGGGTGGAGATCTCTCCGGCCGCCTTCTGGCTCCGCTCCGCCAGCTTCCTCACCTCAGCCGCCACCACCGCGAACCCCTTGCCGTGTTCACCGGCGCGGGCCGCCTCGATGGCCGCGTTCAATGCCAGCATGTTGGTCTGCCGCGCGATCTCCTCGACGATGGATATTTTGCCCGCGATTTCCTTCATGGCCGCCAGGGTCTCGGCGACGGCCTTGCCCCCTTCCTGGGCGTCGGCTGCGGATTTCACCGCGATCTTCTCGGTCTGCATCGCGTTGTCGGCGGTCTGCCGGATGTTGGCACTCATCTCTTCCATGGAGCAGGATGCCTGTTCCGCGGAGGCGGCCTGTTCCGTGGCTCCCTGCGAGGTATTCTCCGCGTTGTCGGCGAGTTCCTTGCTCCCAATGCTCACGTTGTCCGCCGCCTGCTTCACGTCGAGGACCACGTCGGAGAGCTTCTGCACCATGGCCGCCAGGTCCTTCAGCAGTTCGTCCTTCTCGGAGCGCGGCGTCACCTGGACCGTCAGGTCACCGTCGGCGATATCCTTGGTGATGGCGATGACGTGGTCCATGGCCCTCTTGACGCTCTTCAGGCTCTCGTTGATCCTGGAGAAATCGGCGTGGGAATCCCTGGTGTGCTGATCCGGCTGCCCGAGCTCGAAGTTCAGGTCTAGGTCCCCGTCGGAAAGAAGCTGCAGGTTGGTCGCCATGCGCTCGATCTCGGTCTTCGTGTAGTCGCGGTTCCTGATGATGGCGGTCAGGTCCTGCACCACCTCGACGTAGCCGATCTTCTCCCCCTTGCGGTTCATCAGGTAGGAGGTGTCCTGCTTGCACCCGGAGCCGCACCAGTCGAAATAGCTCTCGTTGACCCCCTTGTGCAGCTGCTTGATGCCGCACCCTTCGGCATTGCAGATGTTGGCGGCGGCGTTGCTGCAGGGAAGCCCCAAGGCGGTGCCGCGGTCCCTGATGCGCCCTTCCTTGACCAGGAGCGCCTCGAAGGGCTTGTTCAGGAAGGTCCAGTTCATGTCGTTATCGGTGACGTGGATGGGGAAGGGGACCGCGTCGATGATCGCCTCGTACCAGTCGTTCTTCTCCACTACCACGTCGAGGGTCTTGTTGACGCCGTCGACGATGGCCCTAAACTCGCCGCGATGCCGGGAGGCGTCCGTGCGGGTCTGGAATTTGCCGACCAGGGCCGCGTTGACCAGGGTTTCCGTGTCCTCGATCATGGCGCCCACCGCGTCCTTGACGCGGGCCAGGCTCGCGTTGATCTTGAGGAAATCTTCGCGGGCCAGTGCTGTGTGCTCGTCCGCCTCCGCCACCTGGAGGTCGAGGCTCAAATCGCCCAGGGCCAGCTTGGTCAGGTTGTCCGCCATGCGCTCGACCTCGGCTTGGGTGTAGTTGCGGTTCCTGATCATGGCGGTCAGGTCGGTGACCACCTCGACATAGCCGATCCGCTCCCCCTTGCTGTTGATCAGGTAGGAGGTGTCCTGCTTGCATTCCGAGCCGCACCAGGTGAAGAAGCTCTCGTTCACTCCCTTGTGCAGTTGCTTGATGCCGCACCCTTCGTTGTTGCAGATGTTGGCTGCCGCGTTGCTGCAGGCAAGGCCGACCGCGGAGTCGCGGTCCTTGATCTGTCCTTCCCGTACCAGCAGCTTTTCGAACGGCTTGTTCATGAAGGTCCAGTTCATGTCATTGTCGGTGACGTGCACCGGGAACGGGACGGCGTCGATGATGGCGCGGAACCAGTCGTTTTTATCGGTCAACTGGCTGATCCGCCCCTCCTGCTCGGCGTTTCTATCGGTCAACAGGCTGATCCGCCCCTCCTGCTCCGCCACCGTGCCGGCGAGGGCGTCGAAGGGGCCGTGCAGGAAGCGGCCGAGATAGACGCCGCTCCCGATTGTGGCCAGCAGGGCCGCCGCGCACCCACCCGCTGCTAGAGCCGGGTAATGCAGTAAGGCTGCGCATCCCGAAACGGCTATGAGCGCAGCGATGATAGTGACACCAACCTTCACTTTTCCAATGACTGTCTGTTTTTCCATACCGGTTTCCTATCCTTTGCCACGTGTGATGTTTCGTCGGTGGAGCCGACGCGCCCGATCGATGCAGCTCGTCGTTCCTGCCTCCCTGTCCGCAGGACGGGATCCGGTACCTTGACGCGCACTCGACACTTCTCGAAAAAGGCCCTGACCAAGTTGGGGAAGTTGCTGGCACTGATCGGCACCCCCATAATAAAATGAAGAAAAAAATGCTTATAATTTTGGAATACATTGTACTTCATGTGTATAAGGTGAGAATACATTGTAGATTTGTAATACATTTCTTTCCAAGAAGCTTGGTTTGGCAAGCGAACCATCCGAAAAAATTTGTAATACATTTTCGTCACCAATTGAATCTTGCAAGTATAAGGACTATTACTGCTACAATGCGGGCGCTCCTGTCCGATGGTCAACAGCTTCAGGAGTGGGGAGAAAGACCGGAATCACAGGTTGCGGGATCAGCAACGACATAGCCCCCAAAGGGCGCCTGCGCGGACTCCCTCCGATCATCCACCTGACTGGCGCCGCTAAGAGCTATCCTGTAAAGTCATAATATGAGATAATCTCAGTTACAGGAGCGCCGCCAAAGTCATAGCTTCTTGACACTGGCGGCGCTGGTGTTACTACTTGTTCCGGAGGTCACACTCAAGACAGGAGGCACACAATGAAGAGAATTGCTTTGATCGTCATGGCGGGTTTTCTGGCAATAAGCAGCGTACCAGCTTATGCCGCGGACACTGGCAGCAAGGACGAGTGCCTGCTCATCTCGAAGGACTGCAAAAACGAGGTGGACAGCATCCAGCAGAAAATCTCCAAACTGCAGGGAGAGATCAACAAGGGTAACAAGGTCTACACCGCTGACGAGCTGAAAAAACTCCACGAAAAACTGAAAGAGGCCAACGGCATCCTGGAAGATCTGAACAAGCCCGGTCACTAGCATCTCGTCCGGCACCACGTCTTCCGCAGACAAAGGCCACCGTGGTAACCGCGGTGGCCTTCGCCGTTCCGGCCATGACCGCGCCGCGCTTTACTTTTTGCTTGCCACCCGCACCCAAACCTGCTACAAATTTTTGGTCAGACCGCCGGGTACCCTCCGCAAATTCCTCCGGACCTGACGACATTCGCATAGCAACACCGAATTCCTCGTTAAGATGAGGCGTTTGCACAAACACAGGCTACTGCCCGGAAACGTCGAAAGACGCCAATGGGTAGACCAGGTATTGCCGGATTAAGGCTTTACTTAAGGTAGCTGGTCCCCGCGACCTACGTTGTGCACTGCCGAAAACCTGCGAGTGGGGAATCAGAGGCAGACGTTCAGGCCCGGGTTCTCCCGTGGCCTTTTTTCGTATCAGCACGTCACATAAGAAAGGTGGTGGTTCTACAAATTGGACAGTCATAGTAGCGAATATCCGTTACCCATCCCGTTCCTGCGGCGCTAGCCCCCTCTCAAAGCCATCCTCCTTCCCTGCCTGCTTTGACCCGCTTTCGCCCAAGAACGGGACTTAAAGAAGCAGCGGGGAGTTGTCGTACACTCCCTCAATAGTGCAATCACCAATCGGTTCACGCATCGGCGGCAGTTCGTCTGCCCGGCCGCGTGCAGGCCCGGGTGCGAACTGCGACGTCTTTCGCTCGCGTGCTCCCTCCCGGACCAGGCGTCCCCTCGCGTGACCGTTTGCCGGCAGCCTCTTTGGCTTGCCGACGCAAGGCCGTGGTCCGCCGCCCAGGCGGCCACCCAGCAGCACGGATGTGATAGGAGAAGGAAGGATGTTCTTGTTTTCCAATATACCCACCGGGCGCTCCGCGAAGCAGCAGGCTCCCGCCCAGCGCGCGACGGCGCCAAAGACCGCCGTCCAGGGCGCCTGCGAGCGCCGTCTGGTCGAGCTCTGCTCGATGTCGGTGCGCGACTCGCTGAAGGAACTCGACACCAAGGCCAAGGAAGGGCTCACCACCGACGAGGCCGAAAAGCGCCTCGACGAGTACGGCGCCAACGAGCTCGCCCACGCCAAACGTCTGGGCGTCATAGCCGACCTGTTGGAGCGCTGCAAGAGCCCGCTCGTCATCCAGCTCCTGGTGATCGCCATCCTCTCCGGCGCCGTCGGCGAGACCAAGTCCGCCGCCATCGTGACCGCCATGATCATCCTGAGCGTCGGGCTTTCCTTCATCCTGGACCGCCGCTCCGGGCAGGCGGTCGAGGCACTGGGGAAAAGGGTGCAGTCGCGCACCCTGGTGCTCAGGGACGGCCAGGAGACCGAGATCCGCATCTCCGACGTGGTCCCCGGCGACATCGTGCTCCTCATGGCGGGCTCCATCATCCCCGCCGACGTCAGGCTCCTCTCCGCCAAAGACTTCTTCGTCAGCCAGTCGGCGTTGACCGGCGAATCGATGCCGGTGGAAAAAAGCGCGCTGGTGGACAAGGAGCACGAGGCAGGGCTTTCCGCATGGGAGCTCCCCAACGCCTGCTACCTGGGCTCCAGCGTCAACAGCGGCTCGGCCCGCGCCGTGGTCGTCAACACCGGCGTGCGCACCCTGTTCGGCTCCATCTCCGCCTCGCTGGCCGAGAAGCCGGAGGAGACCAGCTTCGACAAGGGGACCCGCTCCTTCACCTGGCTCATGATCCGCTTCATGCTGGTGATGACCGCCGCCGTCTTCATGATCGTCGGCATGACCAAGGGGAACTGGGTCGATGCCCTCCTCTTCGGCCTCTCCATCGCGGTCGGCCTCACCCCGGAAATGCTCCCGATGATCGTGACGGTGAACCTCGCCAAGGGCGCGCTCACCATGGCGGGCAAGAAGGTCATCATCAAGCGGCTCCCCTCGATCCAGAACTTCGGAGCCATCGACATCCTGTGCACCGACAAGACCGGCACCCTGACCCAGGACAAGGTCGTCCTGGAGAAGTACGTGGACCTCACCGGCCGCACCAGCGAGGACGTCCTCACCTACGCCTACCTGAACAGCCACTACCAGACGGGCCTCAGGAACCTGATCGACCGCGCCATCCTCGATCACACCGACATGAACGTGCAGCTCTGCCGCCTGGTGGACGAGCTCCCCTTCGACTTTCAGCGCCGGCGCATGTCGGTCGTCGTGGACTTCGAGGAAGACCACGTGCTCATCTGCAAGGGTGCGGTGGAGGAGATCTACGAGTGCTGCAGCCACTACCAGATTGGCGAGGAGATCTATCCCCTCTTCGACATGATCAGGGACAACCTGTTTGAGGAGGTCGAGCGCCACAACCGCGACGGCTTCCGCGTGCTCGCTATCGCCTACCGCGAGTTCCCACGCCAGAAGACCCAGTTCGAGGTAAAGGACGAGTCGCAGATGATCCTTTTGGGCTTCATCGCCTTCTTCGATCCTCCCAAGGCGCAGGCCAGCGAGGCGCTCGGCCTCTTGCAGGAAG
This sequence comes from Geomonas propionica, assembly GCF_016458235.1. Classification (GTDB taxonomy): domain Bacteria; phylum Desulfobacterota; class Desulfuromonadia; order Geobacterales; family Geobacteraceae; genus Geomonas; species Geomonas propionica. The sequence continues at coordinate 105,886 of NZ_JAEMHK010000016.1, forward strand.
CGGGCGTGCGGGTCAAGGTGCTCACCGGCGACAACGGCCTGGTCACCCAGAGGGTTTGCATCAACGTCGGCCTGAAGGCCGATCGGATGCTGACCGGTGCCGAACTCTCCCGTGTCAGCGCGGAGGAGTTCCCGCAGATCGTGCAGGACGTGGACATCTTCGTGAAGCTTTCCCCCGCCCAGAAGGAGCAGATCGTGCGCAGCCTGCGCGCCAGCGGCCACGTGGTCGGCTTTTTGGGGGACGGCATCAACGACGCCCCGGCACTGAAAGCGGCCGACGTAGGCATCTCCGTTGATTCCGGCGTCGACGTCGCCAAGGAAACCGCCGACATCGTGCTCCTGGAGAAGAGCCTCCTGGTGCTCGAAGAAGGAATCATGGAAGGGCGCCGCGTCTTCGCCAACATCGTCAAGTACATCAGGATGGGGGCCTCCTCCAACTTCGGCAACATGTTCTCGGTGATGGGGGCGAGCTACCTGCTCCCCTTCCTCCCCATGCAGCCGGTGCAGATCCTGACCAACAACCTCTTGTACGACTTCAGCCAGACCGGGATCCCGACCGACCGCGTCGACCCGGAGCTGGTGGCCAAGCCGCTCAAGTGGAACATCGAGAACATCAAGCGCTTCATGTTCTGCGTGGGGCCGATCAGCTCGGTCTTCGACTACGCGACCTTCGCCCTGATGTGGTATGTTTTCGGGTGCGCCGCCTACAACGCACCCGGCGTCACTGCGCTGCAGCAGGAGGGGCTCGCCAAGCTGTTCCAGACCGGGTGGTTCGTGGAGTCGCTGTTGACCCAGACCCTGATCGTGCACATCATCAGGACCCGGCGCATTCCGTTCTTCGGCAGCTGTGCCTCGATCCCCATGATCCTGACCACCCTGGGCATCATGGGCATCGGCGCCTGGCTCCCCTACTCTCCCTTCGCCGCGGCGCTCAACCTGGTGCCGCTGCCGCCGGTCTACTGGATCTGGATCATCGGGTTCCTGTTGACCTACTCGGTACTGACACACTTCGTGAAGACCTGGTTCTTCAACCGTTTTGGAGGTGACTGATGGACAGCTTGCTCGACGCACTACAGGAAGGACGTCTCCTCGAGATACCTGACGACTACGACAAGGAAGACGCGCTGCGCTTCCTGGCCCACATCCTCGAGGCCGTGCCGTCGCTGCCGCCGGACACCGACGTCGCGGGGCTGATCCTCGCCAAGGAAGGGACCTCCAAGACCGCTCTCGGCAAGGGCTGGGCCTGCCCGGACGCCCGGGTACCTTTCGAGGAGGACTTGATCTGCGTCGTCGGATGGAGCCCGAAGGGGATCGACTACGGCTCACCCGACGGGAAGCTGGTCAAGGTGATCGCCATGTACCTGGTTCCGGAGAACCAGCGCAGCAACTACCTGCGCGAGGTTTCCCTGCTCGCCAAGGCACTGGAGATCTACCCGGAGATCGAGCGGCTGAACGCGGCCGACAGCCTGAACGACATCCGTGACCACCTGCTCGACCTGATCAGCACCACCAAAGGGACCGTCGGGCCCGACTCCCGCGCGCGCATGATCCGCCTGCAGGGACGGGCCGCCGCGGTGGAACCCGCACCCTATGATCTGGCCAACCTGATCGTGGAGCCGATCACCATCCTGGTGGGCGACGGCCTGAAGCCGGTCGTGCTCGGACACGACCAGGCACTCGTCGAACTGTTGGAAGGATTCCAGGGGTTGGCCGGGGAGTTGACCGGGCATAGCGCCTTCAATACCGGCGGCTGGCGCATCGTCAAACGCAAGGAGGCCTCCTTCACCGGAGAGCGCCTCCTCATCGACTGCCTGGCCCTCAGGACTTCCGGCAAATAAACATCCAACCACAGGATTAACTGTCTCAGCGTACCAACGAACCCCGCTTTCCCGAGCGGGGTTTTCTTTTTGTTCTGTTTGGGGTTGACAGCCCTCAACTGTGCCTATTCTTTCAATGAATATATCCAAAGTTATAGTCACTTTATACCCGGATATATATTCAGCAATCGCTATTTATGCTTTATAGGTAGAACAATCTCTGACACCATTAATCCTACAATGGAATCTTTCAACAGACACAGGAGGGCAATAACATGAAAAAGTTCAAGTCTGGCATTTTGGTTGCGGCACTGGTAGCACTACCGGTCATGGCAATGGCTAATCCGACCGTTGTGACCATCTCGGCACCGGTCAACGGTGGCACCACTCAGGTGGATACTCTCCCCATGTCGGTCCCGGTGACCGGCTCCGTCTTCCACAGCCCCGGGACCATCAACAACATGAGAGCATGCCTTTCCGTTGATGCTGGAGCCGAAGTTTGCGGTCCCACCTTCACGGGCGTAGGCAACAAGAGTTCCTTCACCTTCAATATCGGTGGCGACATCTTTGCTCCCGGCCTTCACACCTTCAAGGTTTGCGCAGACAAGGTCGATGGCGGTCACCTCGGCTGTGCAACCGTCGAGCATACCTTCACCGTCGCCCAGTCGGCCTGCGATGAAGTGGATCCCCCTGCCATCGCCAATGACTACATGAACGGCATCAACCTGCCGAACGCTTTCAACCAAGTACGTGGCAAGATCATCAACCAGATCGCTGCCAACATGAACGAAGGCAAGTACGGCACCTGCAACTACAACGCAACCAAGGTCAAAGAGGATGTCGATGTTCTGCTGGCTCAGGCTGGCTGGACCGGCAACTAAGACCTCCGGACAGGGGTGACAATACGAGGGGCAGCCGTTTCACTACGGCTGCCCCTTTGTCGTTTGCGGTGCGACTCTCTTAACATGACGTTCTTTGTCATGTTTTTGTCATTTGGTTGCAAGCTGGTCTCTTTTAAAATATCCTTCTGCCAATGATAAAGGGGGACTGGCACCTGCGGAGCCAGTCCCCGTGCGGTCCAAAAGGAGAGGAAACTGATGTCAGAACTGAACGACTTGCAGAACCGGCTCGACTCCTCCGAAGCGAGGAACTCCCTCAACAACTGGGTCGCCATCGCGGTGGCGCTCATCTCGGTGTTCATGGCGGTATGCAAGGTGAAGGACGACAACATCGTGCAGGCCATGCTGCAGGCGAAGTCGGACCAGGTGGACACCTGGAACGAGTACCAAGCCAAGAAACTGAAACAGCACCTGGCAGAGCTGGGGCTGAACCAGGTGGTGGCCCTGGAGTCGATGGCGCCGGGCAAGGTGTCGGCTCCCCTGGCGGCACAGCAGAAGCAGTACGGCGACAACATCGCCCGCTACAAGGTGGAGGAGGCAAAGCTCGCCGACAAGGCCAACGCGCTCGGCAAGCAGTACGACGACCTCAACTACCGGGACGACCAGTTCGACCTCTCCGACGCCACCCTGGCGGTCTCGCTGGCCATGCTCGCCATCACCTCGCTCACCGGGAAGAGAAAGCTCCTCTACCTGGCGCTGGGTTTCGCCTTTTTCGGCATCCTCATGGGATTTGCGGGCCTCGCCGGGCTTGCGCTGCACCCGACCGCCCTGGTGAAGGTACTCACCTAACCCTGGCGGTTCGCCCCGCGCCCCGCCTCGCCGGCGATAGTTTCGAAGAGGTCGGACACCAGCTTGGAGAGGTGGCACCCGGACAGGAACAGGCAGTAGCCGTGGTCGTCGGTGATGATCCGCTTCTTCAAGGGGCGGTGCTCGCTCTCCGACAGCAGTTCCTCGAGGGTTCTCCGGATGGTCTTCCCCTTGGGCACCACCTCGATGTCCCGCCCGCACCCCGAGTCGTCCAGGGCGCAGACGTACCAGAGCCTCAAAGGGGCAAGCCCGGGGTCGGCCTCCAGGTGGCCGCTGGTCTTCGCAAAGTTGATCACCTTGAGCGCCAGCTGCAGCTTGGCCATGTTGTAGCAGGACTCGTCGACGATGTTGCCGTGCTCGAAGAAGGGGATCACGTGCAGCCAAGGCTCCTGGCGCACCTGCTCCCCGGACGGCTTTTGCTCCCGCCCCACCACGAACAGCGCCCAGACGTACCCGGTGTAGAAGAGCCGGGAACTGGCCGGGTTGCCGATCACGCTGTGCCCCTCGTACTCGAGGATGAAGGCCTCGCGGTCGGGATTCAAAAGCTCCTGCTGGGCGCCGCAGATCTCCCCCTGGAAGAAGCTGCTCGGGGGCCACAGCCTCCCGGTGATGCTGGCATGAAGGGCGGGATGCGCGGTGCTGCTTCTGCCCGCCACCGCCTTGCGCAGGTCCGCCAACAGCTGTTCCTTCCTCTCGTCCCTGACCCTGACCCGCACCGAGTTGTTCTCGTCCCCGAAGCCGTATTGCAACGTCACCGGGCCGCCCCACTGGTCGCAGCTGCAGATCGGCACGCTCGGTCCCCACAAAAGCCACAGGTTGAAGATGGTCATCTGCGGCGGCGAGAAGGCTCGGTTGGCCATGCGGTCGTAACAGGAGATGATCGGGTCCCAGTCGTCGGCGAAGCGGGACATGAGACCGGCCAGGAGGTTCAGCGGCAATAAAAAGCCGTGCTCTATCTTGACGCTGCAGAGAAAGGAGGCCTGCTCGTCCAGCGAGAGTCTCAACTCGGACACGGCGAGGAGGTACTGCTTGATGCCGTCCTTGGTGCCGTCGTCGTTCAGGCGGAAGACGTCCACCACCTCGATCACCGGCTCCCTCTCCTTGATCTTCAGCGCCCCGAACTTGGCGCGGGTCGAGCGTTTCCACTCGGCCACCTCCTGCCGGTAGGCGGTGTCGTCGTACTGCAGCTGGTAGCGCTTGGTCCTGGCGTCGAAGAACCACTTGGGCTCGCGGCGCGGCTTGGGGTGCAAAAGCCGCAGCTCCAGCCAAAGCCGCATCTGTCTTCTGAACATGGCGGGGCGGAAAGGCCAGGCGGAGTCATAGCACGCCTTGAGCGTGTTCAAGACGGGGAGGTTTTCCTGTATGGAGAGACAGCGCCAGACCAGGCGGATGGGGGGAAGAAAGAACCAGAGCAGGTAGAAGAAAGCGGTGGCTACCGCGAGGACTGTAGCGACAATTTCCTTGTAGCTTCCCATGGCGAGCCCCCACTGTCAGATTAAAAACAACCCACCAAGTGTAGCGATCGCGCCGGCTTTTTCAACGATCCCCCCCAACCGCCTCAGCCTTCACGTATCTTCTCAATTTTTCGCTCAACTTTCCGATAAGAGCCTTAGCGGCATACCAGACACTTTCTCGTTGCAAGGACGTTCCATTCAATGAAACCACGCTTGATCCAGAAACCGGCACTGGCCTTCCTGGTGCTCATCTGTACCTGCCTGTGCGGCCTCGTCTTCCTGTTGGCCTATCAACAGGCCAGGGGGTCGGCCATCTCGCGGCTGCACGACGAGCAGATGATCCACGCCAAGCAGGCGGCGCAGGGAATCCAGGATTACTTCAGCACCTGGACCGGGATCCTCAGCTCCATGGCGCGCATGAAAGAGATCGCTGCGGCGGACGAGTCCGGCCGGGAGCAGATGGAGTTCTTCTACGACGCCCACAAGGAGCAGATCCGCGCCTTCACCCGGGTGGACGAAAACGGCATCGTCCTGGTCAGCATCCCGCAACGCGAGGCGGCGGGGAGAAACATCTCGGCGCAAAAGCACATACAGGAACTGCTGCGCACCCGCAAGCCGGTGGTGAGCGACGTGTTCCGCGCGGTGCAGGGATACGACGCCATAGCCCTGCACGTGCCGGTCTACGACGGCAACCGCTTCCGGGGCAGCATCGCCATCGTCATCAACTTCCAGAACCTCGCCAAGCGCTACCTCGACGTGATCAAGATCGGCAAGACCGGCCACGCCTGGGTGGTCAGCCGCGACGGGACCGTGCTCTATTCCCCGGTTCCGGGGCACAGCGGCCAAAGCATCTTCGTCAACGGCAAGAGCTATCCGTCCCTGCTCGCCATGGCGCAGCGGATGCTGCAGGGGCTGTCCGGCACAGCGACCTATACCGCCCCCGCCGATCGGGACCCGCACGGTGCGCCGACCCGGCAGCTCGCCGTCTACCAACCGATAACCGTGGGCAACACCTTCTGGTCCATCGCCGTGTCCTCGTCGGAACGGGAAATCCTCGCCTCGCTTACCGCGTACCGTAACCGGCTGGTGCTGGCGGTGCTGATCCTGCTGGCGGTGGGAGTGGCGGCTTCGATATTCATCGCGAGGGCCATGCTGATCGTGAAGGAAGAGGAGGCCCGCCGTGAGGCCGAGGCGGAGTTGAGGGCGAGCGAACAGCGCTACCGCGACCTGTTCGAACACAACCCGGCCCCGATGCTGATTTACGAGCGCGCCACCTGGGAGTTGGTGGCGGTCAACGACGCCTTCCTGATCGCCTACGGCTACACCATGGACGAGGTGCTCTCGCTGCACCTGACCGACCTCTATCCGGAAAGCGAGAAAGGCAAAATCACCCAAGTAGCCGCGCAGCTTTCCGGCCACACCTACGTCGGCGAATGGCACCACCGGCGCAAGGACGGCACCGAGTTCCCCATCGTGGTCACCTCGCACGACGCCGTGTACCAGGGGCGGACCTGCCGCATCGCCGTCATCACGGACATCACCGAACGCAAGAAGATGGAAAAAGCGATCGAGGAGGAGTCCCGGTTCAACCGGATCCTTCTGGAGCAGTCCCCGGACGGCATCGTCATCATCGACCCGGCGACGGCGCGCTTCATCAACTTCAACAGCGCCGTCTGCCGGCAACTAGGCTACAGCAGGGAAGAGTTCGGGCAGCTCTCGGTTTTCGACGTGGAGGCGCAGGAGACCGGCGAGGAGACCCGCGCGCGCATCGCCGAGATTCTCGCCAACGGCAGGGGGAGCTTCGAGACGGTGCAGCGTACCCGCACCGGTGAACTGAGAAACGTCGAGGTGAACGCCCAGATCATCAACATCCAGGACCACCCGGTGTACTACTGCATCTGGCGCGACGTGACCGAGCACAAGAAACTGGAGGAGCAGCTCAGGCAGTCGCAGAAGATGGAATCGGTGGGGCGTCTGGCCGGCGGCGTGGCGCACGACTTCAACAACATGCTCGGCGTCATCATCGGCTCCGCGGAGCTGTGCCGGCACCGGCTCCCCGAGGACAGCCAGGTGCAAAAATACCTCGAGCACATCCTGAAGGCGGCGCAACGCTCCAGCGAAATCACCCGGCAGTTGTTGGCCTTCTCGCGCAAGGAGATCGTTTCCCCCAAGGCGGTGAACCTGAACAGCCAGATCATCGACTCGGAGAAGATGCTCTGCCGCCTGATCGGCGAGGATGTCCGCCTCAACTTCAAGCCGGCCACCTCGATATGGACCGTCCTCATCGACCCGTCCCAGGTGGACCAGATCCTCATGAACCTGTCCGCCAATTCACGCGACGCCATGCCCGACGGCGGCACCCTCAACATCGAGACCTCTAACATCCGCCTCGACCCCGATTACTGCCGGCATCACTCCGGCTGCTCCCCCGGCGACTACGTCAAGCTGACCGTGAGCGACACCGGCATCGGCATGGACCGGGAGACCCGGGAGCACATCTTCGAGCCCTTCTTCACCACCAAGGGATTGGGCGTGGGGACCGGGCTGGGACTCGCCACCGTGTACGGCATCGTCACCCAGAACAACGGCTTCATCACCGTCTACAGCGAGCCCGGCCACGGCACCGTGTTCGCCATCTATTTCCCGCGGCTCCACGATGCCGAAGCCGACGTCGAGGAAATGGATGTCGCCATCCCCTCCACCGGCAGCGGCACGGTGCTCCTGGTCGAGGACGAGGAGATGCTCTTATGGACCACGACCAGGATGCTCGAGGAGATGGGCTACACCGTGATCCAGGCACAGAGCCCGGCGAAGGCGATCGGAATTTGCGACCAAGGGGAGCGGATCGACTTGGTGCTGACGGACGTGGTGATGCCGGGAATGAACGGGCGTGAGATGGCCGAGCGGATCAGGGCGATCCGCCCGGAGGTGAAGGTGTTATTCATGTCGGGCTATACCGCCGATATCGTGGCGCAGCGCGGCATAGTGGAAGAGGGGATGCACTACATCCCGAAACCGCTGGACGCGAGGAAGCTGAACGAGAAGATCGCGCAGATGCTGGCGCAGTGACGGTGCCGGGCAGTTGCTGTCACGGCATCAGCACCGTTTCCTGTCGGCTGTTGCGCCCCCAACGAAGCTGCGCCCGCGCAGGGCAAAGTACTCGGCGGGGGTGTTGACGTTGCAGAAGGAAGCGAAGGTCGGGTCCAAAGCGGCCACCCGGTCCGGTGCCATGGTCAGGACGCGGACTGCGGGGAAGAAGGAGACCAGGCGGCGCCGGTTTTCCTGCAGCGCGGCCTCTACCTGCGGCAGACATGCCGTGGCATAGACCGCATGCAGCGGCTCCGGTCCCATGTCTCCTTCCGGGATGACGACGTCGGCCTCGTGGCGCAGCGCCACCAGCGCCCGGATCAGCTCGAGGTCGAGAAAGGGCATGTCGCAGGCGACGGCGAAGATGTACGGGGTCCGGCTCCCGGCCAGGGCCGCATGGAGCCCGGCCAGGGCGCCCAGACCGCGGTAGCGATCCGGGGCGACGCGGCACCCGACGAAAGCGTAGGTTTCCCGGTCGTTGGCCGCGATCAGCATCTCCCCGAAAAGCGGTGCCAGCAGCCGGTGGATGTTCTCGATGAGCAGCCCGTTGCCGTAGGGCAGGAGCGCCTTGTTGCTCCCCATGCGGCTGGACTGCCCCCCGGCCAGGATGACCCCGGTCACGTCGGGAAAGGCAACGGGACGGGATCGCTTCATGGGGCAACCTGCCGCCCGCTGTCGCCCGGGGGCGGCATGCGGTACCCCTGCTGCTGCGCCAGGAAGTCCAGCTCCAGGGTCGCCAGGTCTTCCACCACCAGCAACTCGGGGGGTGTCGGGGTGAAGGAGGTGATCACCTTCAAGTACCCGCGGCAGGCGTCGCAGACCTCGACGCGGCGGTGCTCGCGCCCCTCGACGTAGAGGTATCTGAGCGTCGTGCGGTCCTCGTTGCCGCAGTGATGGCACTGCAGGCGCGGGTGATGCCAGTCGGCGCCGCACTGGGCACAGCGCAGATGCTTCACCTGGTCGTCGTCCTGCAGCTCCGCCAGCGTCGCACCCGCGCCGCACACGTAGCACGTCCCCTGCTCCCAAACCCCGACCTCCTCGAGGGGCGCCTGCCTGCACACCTCGTGAAGAAAGGGCCTGAGCGCGTGGTGCGACAGGGTCCACATCAGTTCCCACCCCGGCGTCACCTGTTGCACCCGTTGGCTGAACCCGTCCCGGTCACCTGCCGCCGCAAGCGCCAGCATTTCGCCGGCGTCCACTACCCCGGCGTCCACCGCCGCAGCAAGCGTCCCGGCCTGGCCGCGCAGGGCGGCGAAGGCGGCGATGTCCGGCTCGCTCCAGCCTGGCGCCGACCGGTCCCAGATGCGCCATGCGCCGCGCGGCAACTCGGCGGCTTGCACTGCGCGCAGCATGGCGAGCAGCAAGGCGGCCGCGGCATCGACGTCCACCTCGACGTCGGCAACCGTCAGCAGCGGCGCCCCCTCCTGCAACACCTCGCCCAGCTCCCGTGCGTCGAGCGCGATGGCAGCCTTCACCTCCGCACGCTGCACGAGCGGCAGCACGGCCTGGTACAGGCGGGCGGTGACCCGCAATTCGGGAGAGGCTGCGGCTATTTCATCCAGCCGCCTGATGAGCGGATCGGACGATCTTTCGTGGGTCATGACCGCTCCTCCGTCACAGTTGCCCGGCCTGCAGCAGGCTGATGCGCAGCAAAAGCCCCCCCGCCAGGATACACAGGTAGTGGGCAAGATGAGGCGCACCACCGAAATGCTGCCGCCGCGACCGGTACTTGAACCACAGGGGCGCGGCGATTCCCAGTGCCACCGCGCCCAGCCAGAACATCACCAGGAAGGGGAGCGTCACCAAAAGCTGCGCCGTGTGACCGGCCAGAACAAGGAGCACGGCGATCAGCAGCAGTTCCGAGATCATCAGGGCACGGTCGAAGGACTCGAGCCTGGCCACCTCCTCGCCCGCGTTGCGTTGGCGCCAGATGAGGTAGAGCGAGATGGCGGCGGCCCCGGTCGAGGCGCCCGAGACGAGGAACAGCGCCCCCATGAGCGGCGAGGTGGCGGCCCAGAAGGGACGGGCGGTGACGTTCAGAAGCACCCCGGTGTACCCCGCGATGAAGAACCCCGCCAGCGACCCCACCAGCGCATAGAGCTTCCTCGGGATCCGGTTGTAGTACCTGGAGAAGAGCGGGAACGAGATGACCCGGTCCGCCACCAGGTTGTCCAGGAAGGAAAGCAGGGTGCAGCCGCCGAAAACAAGCAGCACCCACGAGCCGACCGACATGGGTGACTGCAGGTTCAGGTAGGGATAGCCCCCCTGGTTGTAGATGAACAGGTGCCAGAAACGTCCCGGGCGCCCCAGGTCGGCGATGAGCGGGATGGGGACCAAAAGCAGCAGCGGAAAGGCGACATAGCAGGCGGCGCGGCTCACCTCGCGCTCCTTGGCGCTGCTGAAGAGCTCCTCCATGGCGCCGATGAAATAGGCCCCGGCCGAGGTACCGGCAACGAAGAAGTAGACCGCGATGTAGTACCAGGCCCACTCGGGAACTTGCACGTTGTCAGGACTCATGATGCTCCTCCTTGCCGTTGAGCCGTTCCCGGAAGTTCACCAGCGCCGCAACGCCTATGCCGAGCGCGGTGAGGATGGTGACCAGCGAGCAGAGCACCAGCCGGCGCTGGGGCACGACGGGTTGCTCGGGTTGCCCATACACGCCGGGGCGGTCCGTGAAGAGGTAGAAGACCTTGAGGCCGTCGGCCTCCTCGTACCCGTAGATCTGCGCCTTCTCCCCCTTCCCTTTCAGCTGCGCCAGGCGGGCATCGGCGCGCCGGCGCAGGTCGGGGACCTCGCCGAACCGGATCGACCCGGTCGGGCAGGCCTTGGCGCAAGCGGTGCCCAGGCCGTTGTGGATGCGGTCGTTGCACAGGGTGCACTTGTGCACGGTCCCGGTCTCCTCGCTGAAAGAGATCACCCCGTAGGGGCAGGACGGGATGCAGAACTTGCAGCCGATGCAGGTTTCCTGCTGCACCACCACGTTGCCCAGGTCGGTGCGCACGATGGCCTTGGTGGGGCAGGCGTTCAGGCACCCCGCGTCGCTGCAGTGCTTGCAGGAGTCACTGGAGAAGAGCCAGCGCTTTTCGCGGCGCTGCTCGTCGATCTGCTCGATGAAGCGGACGTGGCGCCAGTCGGTGGCGCTCAGGCTCCCGGTGTTGTCGTAGGAGTCCCCGGTGAAGTTGTCGGCCACCGGGTACGGGACCCCGGAGCGCTTTCCGAAGTGCGCGGGCTCTGCGGCGAGGCCGTTCCACTGCTTGCAGGCCACCTGGCAGGACTTGCACCCGGTGCAGATGGTCGTGTCGATGAACATTCCCTTTGCCATCAGCTGCGCCCTCCCTTCCTGCCCGCCCTGATGTCGCAGGTGAACACCTTCCCTTCGTGGATGGAGACGTTGGGGTCGCCCACCATGGCGCTCAGGTCGTTGGCGACGTCACCCTTGGCGTTCCCCTGCCACCCCCAGTGCCAGGGGAGACCTATCTCGTGCACCTTCTTGCCGTCGATGACAAAGGGCTTGATGCGCCGGGTCACCAGCGCCCGCGCCTCGATCTCGCCACGCGCGGTGACGATGGTCACGTACCCCGCGTTGCGGATCCCCTTCTCGGCGGCGAGTTCCGGGGAGACCTCGCAGAAGAGCTCGGGCATCAGTTCCGCGAGCCAGGGGAGCCAGCGGCTCATGGTGCCGCTCAGGTGGTGTTCGGTGACCCGGTAGGTGGAGACGACGATCGGGTACTTGGGGTCGGCGACGCCGTGGTAGACGTTGCCCTCGGTGCGCCAGACCTTGGCCACCGGGTTGGACTGCTGCCGGTAGACCCGGTTCGCCACCGGGGACTCGTACGGCTCGTAGTGGGTGGGCAGCGGGCCATCGACGAGCCCCGCCGGGGCGAAGAGCCACGCCTTTCCGTCGGCGCGCATGATGAAGGCGTCGTTGCCGCTCAGCCAGTCGAAACCGAGTGCAGCGTCCTTGCCGACCATGGTCGGCGCCTTGGTGGGCTGGAAGTCGATTCCCTCGCCGGAGGGGGCGACCCACTTGCCGCGCACCGTGTTCCCCGCCGGATCCTTGGTGCCGCTGTCGGCATCGGGATCCCAGAAGACCAGCTTCTTCGCTTCCGACCACGGTTTCCCCTGGCTGTCCGCCGAGGCGCGGTTGTACATGATGTGCCGGTTGGCCGGCCAGGCAAAGCCCCAGTTGGGGGAAATCCACTGGTCGGGCTTTCGGCGCGCCGCGTTGTTCTTCCCATCCTCCGGGATGACGCCGGTATAGATCCAGGCGCCGCAGGCGGTCGAGCCGTCCTCCTTCAGGTTGGCAAAGGTGGCCAGCGGCTTTTGATCGGCAACGGTAACGCCGTTGATCTCCTTCAGCACCTTGTAGGCCGAGGGCTCGTCCTTGATGCGCCAGGGAGCGACCTCCTTCGCCTCGGGCTCGTAGTCCCAGGCGAGATTCTTGATGCCCCAGTCGAGATTGCTCGCCGAGTCGGCATACATCTTCTGGAGCCTCTTGCCAAGCTGGTAGGTGAACCAGCTGTCGCTGCGCGCGTCCCCCGGAGGGTCGGCGGCCTTGTCGTGCTGCTGCAAAAGGCGCTGCGTGTTGGTAAAGGAGCCCTCCATCTCGGCGACCGCTGCGGCAGGGAGGAAGAAGACCTCGGTCTTGATGTCGGCGGTCTTCAGCTCGCCGGAGAGGACCTCCGGGGAGTTGCGCCAGAATGCGGCGGTCTCGGTCTCGAAGTAGTCGCGCACCACCATCCAGTCCAGCTTGGCCAGGGCCTTGCGCTGCAGGCGCGCGTTCTGCCCCCCCACGGCGGGGTTCTGGCCCATGACGAAGAACCCTTTGATCTTTCCTGCCGCCATGTCGAGCATCATCGGCATGTGGGAATGATCGCCGGTGATCTTGGGATGGTAGTCGTAGCCGTAATCGTTCTCGGCGGTGGCGGCGGCGCCGAACTGCGCCTTCAGGTAGGAGACCGCGAACTTCGGGTAGTTTCCCCAGTAGCTCGTCGCCAGGGGCCCCGCCTCGGTGAGGATGAACTCCTTGAGGGAGTCGTGCTTCTTGCGCCCGTCCGGCATGTTCAGGTAGGCGGGGAGCGAATGGTACAGGGTGGCGATGTCGGTCGACCCCTGGATGGTGGCGTGTCCGCGCAGGGCGAGCACCCCGCCGCCGGGCCGGCCGATGTTCCCCAAAAGCGCCTGCAGCATAGCGGCGGCCCGGATGATCTGCACCCCGACCGTGTGCTGGGTCCACCCCACCGCGTAGGTGATGTTGGCGGTTTTGTCGCGCCCGGAGTTGTCGAGCATGGTCTGGGCCACCTTCAGGAATTGCTCGGCGCTGCAGCCGCAGACCTTTTCCACCAGATCCGGGGTGTAACGGGCGTAGTGCTTCCTGACGATCTGCAGGACGCAGTTGGGATCCTGCAGGGTGGGATCGGTCTTGGGACGCCCCGGGACCTGCTGCAGCAACAGGTCGCTGAACGGGCCCACGCCCCCCTTTGCCTTGGGAGGAGCCTGGTTCCTCTGGTAGGACCAGGTGGCGTTGGCGTAGGATTTGCCGTCCGGGGCGAGCCCCGAGAAGACACCGTCCAGTTCCTCAGTGTCCCGGAATTCGGGGTTCACCAGCGTCGCGGCATTGGTGTAGTTCACCACGTACTCGCGGAAGAAGGGGTCCTCGTTCCAGCGCTTGCTGTTGATGACGAATTTGATGAGGGCGCCCAGGAAAGCGATGTCGCTCCCCGCGCGGATGGGCACGTGCAGGTTGCACGCGGCCGAGGTGCGGGTGAAGCGGGGATCGACGTGCATGAGCACGGCGTCGTGGTCCGTTCGCGCTTTCAAGGGCCACCGGAAGGCGACCGGATGGCACTCGGCCATGTTGGAGCCCATGATGAGCACGGCGTTGGACTTCTCCAGGTCGCGGGGGAAGGTGGTGGACCCGCCGCGGCCGAACGTGGTTCCCAGACCGGGAACCGTGGAGGAGTGTCATATTCGGGCCTGGTTTTCCAGGTAGACCACGCCCAGGGCATGCATGAGCTTCTGGTGCAGGTAGTTCCACTCGTTGTCCATGGTGGCGCCCCCCAGGGAGGCGATGGCGTAGGTGTTCATCACCCTCTTGCGGACCGTCCCCCCCTTGCCGTCGGGCAGGTCCTGGAACTCGTTGAAGTTCGCGTCGCGGGTCTTTTTGGTGAGCTCGGCGATGCGGCTCATGGCCCACTCCAGCGGCCTCTCCTCCCACCGATCGCTCCCGGGGGCGCGGTACTTCACCGTGCTCCAGCGCTGTTCGTTCTTCACCAACTGGTAGGTCGCCGCCCCCTTGGGGCAGAGGGTGCCCTGGTTGATCGGGGAGTCGGGGTTGCCCTGGATGTCGACGATCTCGCCGGCATCGCTCACCGTTACAATCTGGCCGCACCCGACCGCGCAGTAAGGACAGATGCTCGCCACCTGTCTGCCGCTTTTGATGGGCGCCTTCCCCGCCTTGGCGGCGGCTGCGGCCGTGTCCACGTTCAGGATGCCGATCTCCGCTGCAACACCGCCACCAATGGCGCCGGAAGTGATCTTCAAGAACTTACGCCGACTGATTGCCATGTAACGCTCTCCTGTTGTCTTAGAAGTCCGACCTTTCGGATTGAGAAACATAAAAACTGTACATGGCATCAATTTTTTTTCCAGCCATTGGCACTAAATATTGCTTTTATCCTGATGCAGAGGACGCTCTTTGAGAACCGGTTGGTTCTTCCTGGCTGCCTATGACTGAATGGTATAAGGGGTAAGTAGTAAAGAGCAACTGCAAGGTACAGGATGGATCTGGTTTCAGCGGAGCATGGGGATCGGAACTGGTGTGATTGACTTCGCGGTGACCGCTCCAGGCGGGTCTCCCGCCTCAGCCCGTTGCGGGCTTCGTCGTTGCGGTCGCCGTCATCCCGCTCAACGACTGCAGCAGCGCGGCCAGCGCCTCGACGCCGAACGGCTTGTGCAGCGCCTTGACGAAACCGTACTCCTTAAAATTGGCCATGACGGGGTCGTTGGAATAGCCGCTCATGACCACGAGGCGCGCTTGGGGGTCCAGCGCCAGGATCTGCTGGGCCGCCTCCCGTCCCCCCATTCCCCCCGGGATGGTAAGATCGGCGAGCACCAGGTTGAAGGGCGTCCCGTCCCGCAGCGCCTGCTGGTAGAGCTGCACCGCGTCCGCCCCGTCCGCGCAGGTCTTGACCTGGTGCCCCAGGTGCAGCAGCATCCCCTCCGCCAGCTGGCGAATCACTTCCTCATCGTCCATCACCAGTATCGAAAGGGGGGCGGGCGCCTCCCCCCGGCGCAGCGTCGCCTCAGGTTCCCGCGGCTGCAATCTCCTCTCCAGAGACGGCAGGTCGATGGTGAAGGTGCTCCCCTCGCCGACTCGGGAATCGACGCTGAGGCTGCCGCCGTGCCGTTTCACGATCGAGTATGCCGAGGCCAGCCCCAGCCCCCTCCCCTTCGGCTTGGTGCTGAAGTAGGGATCGAAAATCTTCTTGAGGGAAGCCTCCGGGATGCCCTCCCCGTGGTCCGTGAAGGCGATGCGCACGTACGGGCCGGGGGGGAGCTTCTCGGGATTGCCCGGCTCAAGCACAAGGTCGCGCGCGGTGATGGTGAGCACACCGCCGTCAGGCATGGCCTGCGCCGCATTGATGATGATGTTGCGGAAAGCCTGGCACATCTGCCCCACGTCGGCCTCGACCGCGCTCAGGGTTTCCGGGATGTCGACCACCCCCTTCACGTTGGAACCGCTCAGGGTGAGGGAAAGGGCCTCATCGACCAGGAGCGCCACCGAGGTGACCTCCCTGACCGGCGCTCCCCCGCGGGCAAAGGTGAGCAGTTGCTTGGCGAGGTCCCCGGCGCGCAGCGCCGCCTTCTCCGCCGCCTCGAGCAGCGGCTGCGAACCGTGCTCCGGCTCTAGCTGCAGTTTGGCAAAGGAGAGGTTGCCAAGGATGCCGGTCAGGATGTTGTTGAAGTCGTGGGCTATGCCGCCGGCCAGCACCCCCAGTGATTCGAGCTTCTCCATCTTGAGCCGCTCCTCTTCCAATGCCTTCAACGCCTGCTCCGCCTGGCGGCTCCGGTCCCACTGCCTGTTGAAAACGAAAGCGAGCGCGATGGTGATGGTCAGGAAGATGAGCATGAAAAAGACGCCGTGGTAGACCTCGCCGTACCAGTTGGCGAGATAGTCGACGGTGCCCAGAGCCACGAAAACGTAGAGCGGTTGCGACAGCGAGATCTTCCTGAAGGAGTAGATACGGTCGTGCCCGTCCAGGCTGCTTTTCGTCCGGTACGTCCCCATGCTCTGTCCGGCGGCGAGAAAAGCATTGAACTGAGGGGAGTTGATTTTCACCTCAGGCGCGTCCAACGGCCGGCTCAGCTTGGGATATCGTGCCAAGAGGGTCCGGTCCGCCGCGACCAGCGACAACAAGCCCTGTTTACCGACGTCGACCGTGGCGAAGCTCTGCGAGAGGTAATCGAGCGTGATGCCGGCATAGACAAGCCCGGCGAACGAGCCGTCCGGAAAGTTCACCCTCCTGGACAATACGATCATCCACTTCCCGTAGATCCCCCCTACCACGGGCTTCGAGATGACCAGTCCCAGGTTCGCATTTTTACGCTGGGCGCTGAAGTAGTCGCGGTGGGCGAGGCTTTTGGTGGTGGCGGGCGTGACGTCGGCCCCGTAGATGGCCATGCCGGAGGGATCCGTCCCCCTGAGAGCCACCAGTTCGGGGAGCCTCTCGTGCTGGCGCACGATGAACCGGTTCAGCTCCTTGGGCACAACCTCCCCGTTTTTAAGCTGGCGCTCGTATTCGTCGCAGACCGCGAGCAGGGCGACATCGATCTTGGAAAGGATGCCTGATATGTTCGCATCGAGAACCCTGGCGAGGTTCCGGGTAGCTGTCTCGGTCCGGTCGCGATAGGCCTCCCTGCTCTGCACCAGGGTGAAGGTTATCATCCCGGCCACGACCAGGTTCAGCAAAAGCACACCGGAAAACAGGTGCCGCTTGAGAACATTGACAGACCAGCCCAAGGCTGTATCAGGCTCTGTATTTGGATTGGTCATATCCATACACTCCAACCGCTACTGTCAGTTGCTGGGTATCGAATGGCAACCTGATCCAATATTTTGCTTCAACTTTGTGGCATAGCAATGTGTGCAACGAAAAAACATTGTCACAAACGCAAAAAGAGGAAAACCCTTTCAGGCAATCCTCTTTCCACATACTCTTATGACGGGTCTACGGGTGGTTCTACTCCCGCGGGCGCAAAAGACTGGAATACTCGCGCAGCATCCAACGCCGGGGCTCGGTGGGGAGATCGAGGATGCCGGTGAGGAGCACCTGGTACCCCCAGCAGAGATCCGCATCGGCGGCGACCTCCGGCTTGCCCCATATCTTCCCGAACTGTTCGAGCTTTTCCGGCGACAGGCGCCTCTTGATCTCGGCAAGGAGCGCCTGGTAGGCCACCTGGGTCTGCTCTTTGCTGTTGGCCGGCAGGCGCGGCGCCCCGGAGATCTCGGCGACCAGGGCCTTCTTGATCAGGCGCAGGTACAGTTGGGCGTCCTCCAGCGGGAGGAGTTCCAGCCACTGGTATTCGAAGTTGCTGCCGGGGCGCAGCATACCGGCGCAGTCCCGTTCTGGGAGCTTGCTGGCCATCACGTTCATCACCCGCAACAGCTCCTGAAAGTCCCGCTCGGGGAGGCGTGTGAGCCCGCGCACCGCGTAGTCTCCCGCGAGGGCCTTGCCGAAGGCTTCGTAATCGGTGACGTGGTCCGCGTTCTCCTGCACCGACGCGTAGAGGAAATCCAGCACCAGCGGATCGGACAGGGTATCCCGCAGGTAGGACTCGAAGAGCCGGTGCATCTTCGTCCCCTTCTTGAAGGTGTTGTTCTTGTCGAGAAACCCTTCATCATTCAAGAGCTTCGCCATGGCCAGGTGAAACTCCGCGCGGGTCGCCGCCGGATCACTCCCCTGCTCCAATTTCTTGGCCGGCGCAGGAGGCGCGACAGCCGCCCTGCCGACACCGGTGCCTCCGAGCAGCAGCACGCAAAGCAACAAGCAGCACCCGAACCTGTTCCATCCCATGATCATTTCCCCTCTCATTTGCGTTCCAGATCGCGACGCGACTGAACCTGTACCGTTCCGCCGCGCAGTATCTCCTTGCGGAAGCTTTCAGGAAGGCGAGCCCAGTCGAGGATGTCGACCAGGATGGGGAGGTTACTGTCGGAAAAGGCTTGTTTCAACAGCGGGAGGTTGGTAAAGGGAAGCTCCAGGTCCTGGGGGTTGCACAGGACAAGGTCCAGGTCGCTGCCGTCGTGTGCAGTTCCCTGCACGCGGCTGCCATAGGCGAAGACGTCGGCATCAGGAACGTGAGCGGCCAACAGCTCTTGGACCGTTGCCAACCAGGCGGGACGAAGCTCAAGCATCCCCGTTACCCAATCGCTCCCGCAGGGAGGCTTCGAGAGCGCGAGCATCCGTTATGAAGACCGGAAGGAGTTTGAGGGTGTCCTCTGCGAACCCCACACCATAGTCGTGAGCCGTACTGTTGCGGTTGTCGCGGTAGGAGAACCAACGTTCAACCGTATCGGCATCCATCAGCCCGTGCTTGGCAGCGTGGCGCAAGACTTCCTTGTAGGTGAGGTTGTCGATCTCCTTGGGGCTGGCGGCATAAGCCTTCAGTGCCTTGCGCAGAAGCTTGCCGCCGGTCTCCAGGGTCAGTTCGAACCCCTTGACCACTGCATTGCGAAAGATCTCGTACTCCGTGCTCTCTGGCGGGGACTGGTTGAGAAGCGCGAGCGAACTGTCCAAGGTTTGGATGCAGCGAGCGAAATGATCGGTATTCAGGTGCATCGAAGCCTCCTGGGACTTCAGACAGATCTTCATGGCGGAGCTATTGAATAAAAAAAGAGGCCAGCTATTTCTAGCTGGCCTCTTTACTTTCTAGTGGTGCCCAGAGACGGAATCGAACCGCCGACACGAGGATTTTCAATCCTCTGCTCTACCGACTGAGCTATCTGGGCAAGAGACCAACTTTATACTTTGAATCGCCGGCTGTGTCAACCCTTTTCTTTCCACCTTCGTCAAGACTTTCCACCTTCGCCAAGGCTTCGGTGGACAAGCTCCATCTTCGCCAAGGCTTCGGGGGGACAAGTGACTAGGCGCGGGAAATGAAACGGCCGTCGCGGGTGTCGACCTTGATCTTCTCGCCGGCTTCAAGATACGGCGGCACCTGCAGACGCAGGCCCGTCTCGAGGAGTGCTTCTTTGGTCTGGGCGGTGGCCGTGGCGTTTTTCATGGCGGGTGCGGTCTCGGTCACCACCAGTTCAACGACCATGGGGAGATCGACGTTGACCATGCGCTCCTGGAAGATCCCAAGCTGGACTTCGGTGCCGTCCAGAAGGAAGGGAGCGATGGCTTCGAAGTTGTCTTCTTCCATCTCGAACTGCTCGTAGGTCTCCAGATCCATGAATATGCCGCGGCCGCCGTCGGCATAGAGGAACTGTCCTTTGTGGCGCTCGAAGTCGGCCTCGTCTACCTTGTCGCCGGAACGGAAGGTTTTTTCGAGAACCTGGGCTGTGATCAGGTTGCGGTATTTAGTCTTGACCATGGTGTTGGCACCACGGGCCGAAGGGGACTGAAAACTTACGTCGACTAACACACAGGGAGCGCCGTCCAGCTGGATGACGAGGCCTTTCTTGAAATCGTTGGTAGTGTACATGCAGGGTTCTCCTTAGCGAAATGTCCCTTTTTAACAGAAATCTATGGTAAATTCAACCGCGCCATGACGGCGAGACTTCGGGATGTGGAGGATCAGTGAAGATAGATACAGAATTCATCAAGTTGGACAGCTTTCTGAAGGCGGTGGATGCGGTCTGCTCGGGAGGCGAGGCGAAGATCATCGTCTCCGAGGGGATGGTGTCGGTGAACGGCGAGGTGGAACTGCGCCGCGGCAGGAAGCTCCGCCCGGGCGACAGGGTGGAAGTAGGGGGAAAGACCTTCTCCGTGGAGTAGCCGGGGCTTAGCCTCCGGCCCGTTTCACCTTGTAGCCGCGCTTGATGAGCTCCGCGAGGAGGGTGTCGGCGTGATCCCCCTGGATTTCGATGACACCGTCCTTAGCGGTACCGCCGCAGCCGCAGCGTTTCTTCAAATCGCCCGCAAGCGTGGTGAGCGCCGCCGCGTCGAGGGGGAGGCCGGTGATGACGATGACCGTCTTGCCGCCGCGACCTTTCGTTTCACGTCTCAGGCGCACCACGCCGTCCCCTGCGGGCGCTGCCGCTTTCTTGCAGACGCAGGCGTTAGCCGGCTTGCCGCAACCGGGGCACATGCGGCCAAATTCCGAGGAGTAGACTACCGGGGCATCACTGTTGGAGGTGCTCTTTTTCATGGCTGCCTTTGTAGCAGAAAAAAGGGCAAGCGGTAAAGGCGAAAACCGAAAACCACTCACAGGGAGAAAATCTGAGAACATCTGAGAAATGCAAGAACAAGATGTTGGGGTAAACCCAAAGTCTTTGCTCCTCTCCGTTTTTGGTGTTCTCAGATTTCCTCAGATTTTCTCCCTGTGAAGGGTTTAGATTTCTATAGGTTTGGGCACCTCGCTCTCCATTATGGGGCGCGGGGTGAGGCGGTCGGGGATCTTTAATACGGTCACGCCGGGCGGGGGCTCGATCTCCCGGTACAACGGTTCGCTTCCCCTCTGGTAGGTTTTGGAGAAGTGCATCGGCAACACGTACCTCGGACGCAGCCGGTTCAACAACTTGTTAAACTGCGTGGTGCAGAGATGGCGCGACAACTCCGCCTTGCTGCTCTCTGACGCGAGGAAGGCGCACTCGCACACCAACAGCGTCACCCCCTCCACCAATCCGGCAAGCTTCGCCACGTTCTCCTCGGAGTACCCGATGTCGGTCACGTAACCGATGCTTGCCGGCTCTTCAAACTTCCTGATGCGCTGGTACAACTCCGCGGCATCCGGCGCCACCTTCTCTTCTGTTACCCCGCCGCTCTCCTGCGGATACCCGATCGGGCACCCGTCCATGACGCCGTCGTGGAAGAGCTTCTCCATCTCCTTGAGCCACGCCCCTTTCTTCACCCCTTGCGCCGCCATGCGCTCGTCGTCCAGCACGAAGGCTGCCGCCTCGTCTATGCGATAGGCCATCACCGGGATGTGGTGCTCGCACTGGACCCCGCTCACGGTGAGATGCCGGTTACCGTAGAGAACGCCGTTCCGCTCCCCCTCTGAACTGGCGGCGAAGGCTTCCGGGCCGCTGTAGAGCATGCTCGACACCCGCCCGTTTCCCCCGATGTCATTGACTCTGAAGTTTCCCCAGAAGGTGTCGGCAAGATTCCAGTCGTAGCAGGCGAACTTGCTCGCCATGCGTTTGGACAGTCCCGGCGGACCGAAGACGTCGATGGTGCGCGGCGAGGCGTGGCTGTGGCGGATCACGCTGTCCATCCCCATGAAGTGATCCATGTGGGCATGACTGATGAAGATGGCGTCGATAGAGGTGTAGACCCTCTTGGCGAGGTGATGCATCTTGCCGCAATCGAAAAGAAGCGCGCGACCGGTGGGACGAACCCGGACCAGGAGCAGCGGGTCGTCGAACAGTCCTGCGAAGAAGGTGGGTTCGAGGTAGCGGAAAGGTTTGGGCATGCGCAGAATTTTACCATTAGATTGACCTGCATCAATTGAATCACTCTCTGAACGCGCTAAAGTTCAGACATCGAGAGCAATCAACCGGCAAAGGAGAATGGATATGGCAGAGAAAAAAGGGGTGGCACTGGGTGAAGCAATTAATCTTGTCAACTTGGCAGGATATGCGGACGGCGCGGTGGTCAGCAGGACCGTGATCGACAAGCCGGTTGGCACCGTCACGGCTTTCTCTTTCGACGCTGGCGAGGGGCTGAGCGAGCACACAGCGCCCTATGATGCCTTTGTGCAGGTTTTGGACGGTGAGGCCGAGGTCAACATAAACGGGGTGGCACACACCGTGGCCGCAGGCGAGATCATCATCATGCCGGCGAACATCCCCCATTCACTGAGGGCGGTGCAGCGCTTCAAGATGCTCCTGGTCATGATAAGGGCATAAAGAACTTCAAAAGCAGTTACGCGAAGCAGAAAAAAAAGAATCCGCGAAGCACGCTAAGAAAGACTTTTGGTTTAACCCGAAAGCGACTTCTCTGCGCACATCGCGGATTCTTTGCGTTCTTCGCGTAACTGCTTTTGCTTTGCCGGTTCTTCTTGGTTTATTACCTGCAGCCGCAGCCGCAGCGGCCGTTGAGTTCCGCTTCATACCCCTTGCGCAGCAGCTTGGCCACTTCCTTGGAGTGGTAGGTAAGGATCAGGTCGGCGCCGGCGCGCTTGAAGGACATCATGGTCTCCATGATGACGCGGTCCTCGTCGATCCAACCCATCTTGGCGGCGGCCTTCACCATGCTGTACTCGCCGGAGACGTTGTACACGGCGGTGGGGAGGTTGAACTCGTTTCTTACCTCGCGCACGATGTCGAGATACGGCAGACCCGGCTTCACCATCAGGATGTCGGCGCCTTCCTCGACGTCCATCCTCGCCTCGCGAATCGCCTCGAGCCTGTTACCCGGATCCATCTGGTAGGAGCGGCGGTCACCGAACTGCGGAGTGGACTCGGCGGCCTCCCGGAACGGCCCATAATAGCCGGAGGCGTACTTGACCGCGTAGCTCATCAGCGGGATGTCCTTGTAGCCGTTGTTATCCAGGGATTCGCGGATCGCGGCCACGCGGCCGTCCATCATGTCGGAGGGAGCGACCATGTCGGCGCCGGCCTGGGCGTGAGAAAGTGCCTCGCGCGCCAGCAACTCCAGGGTCTCGTCATTGTCGACGTCGCCGTTCTTGATCACGCCGCAGTGGCCGTGGTCGGTGTACTCGCACATGCAGACGTCGGTGATGACGGCCAGCTTGGGCACTTGCTTCTTGATGGCGCGGATGGTCTCCTGGATGATGCCGGTGTCGGAGTAGGCGTCACTGCCCATGGCGTCCTTCTGCTCCGGGATGCCGAACAGGATCACGGCCGGAACACCCAGCTCGTAAACCTCCTGGGCCTCCTCAACGATGTTCTCGATGGACTGCTGGTAGATGCCCGGCATGGACGAGATCTCTTTCTTGATCCCCTTGCCGAAGGCGGAAAACATCGGGTAAATCAGGTCGTTGGTGGAGACGGAGGTCTCTCTCACCATGTTTCTGAAGACTTCCTTGCCCCGAATTCGTCTCGCTCTGTACACCGGGTAGAACATACGTTTCTCCTTTTGCTTAATGCGTTGGTTCTCGAAAAAGACAGCTCTATTCTATTTCCCGCCGAAAAAGGTGATCATCTCCCGCGACAGGGCCTCCAGGGTGAACTCGGCAGGCTCCACGTGCACCTCGAGCCCCAGATCACGGCAGGTCTTGGAGGTGATCGGGCCGATAGAGGCGACCGTGACCCCTTCCATCAGGTGCAGGAAACGGTTTTCCCCGAGAATGTCGGCCAGGTTCTGCACTGTGGACGAGGAGGTGAAGGTGGCGCAATCGACGCGCTTCTCCTCCAGCGCCAGCAGCGCCTCCTCCGGGATACTGGTCGGGGTATGGTTGGCGTAGGTCACCGGGGCCATCACCTGCGCCCCAAGGCGCCCCAGTTCGTCAGGAATGACTTCACGGGCACGATCCCCTTTCGGGAAGAGGACCCACTTGCCGTTCATGTCCATCTCGAAAAAAGCAGCAACCACTCCCTCGGCCTTGTAATCGGCGGGGACGAGATCCGGGCGGATCCCGTAGGGGGCAAGCGCAGCGGCGGTCTTAGGACCGACCGCGCAGACATGGCAACGCCCGAGGGCCCGACTGTCGAGGCCGTGCTCGGCAAGCCTGGCAAAGAAGTATTTCACAGCGTTATACGAGGTAAAAATGACCCAGTGGAAGCTATCCAAGGCGTCGATGGCCTCGTCAAGCTCGGCGTAACTCTTGGGGGCCGCGATCTCGATGGTCGGGCAGCAGTAGGCGCGGGCGCCCAACTGCTCCAGCATCGAGGTAAATTCTCCAGCCTGGTCGGCGCCGCGGGTGACCAGCACCGAGCGTCCGAAGAGCGGGCGGTTGTCGAACCAGCGCAGCGTCTCCCTGAGGCTCACCACTTCGCCGACCACGGTAATGGCGGGAGCCTTGAAGTTGGCGTTGCGGGCCTTTTCCGCGATGTCTGCCAACGTGCCGACCAGCACCTCCTGCTCGGGGCGTGTCCCCCAGCGGATCAAAGCCACCGGGGTTTCCGGCGCGCGGCCGTGCTCCATGAGGCTCTGCGCGATGTGCGGCAGGTTGGTGACCCCCATGTAGAAGACCACGGTGCCGCTGCCGAGCGAAAGCCCCTCCCAGTCGATCTCCGAGGACGCCTTGCCCTTCTTCTCATGTCCGGTCACGAAGGCGACCGAGGTGGTGACCCCGCGATGGGTGAGCGGGATCCCCGCGTAGCTGGTGGCACCTACCGCGGCGGTTATGCCGGGGACGATCTCGAAGGGAATCCCCTCCGCGACCAGGGCCTCGCACTCTTCGCCGCCGCGGCCGAAGATGAAGGAGTCGCCCCCCTTGAGCCGCGCCACCACCTTACCGGAGAGCGCCTTTTGCACCAGCAGCTCGTTGATCTGGCTCTGCTCGCGGTTGTGTTCGCCGCCGACCTTGCCGGCGTAGATCAGCTCCGCGCCCTTGGGAGCCAGCCGCAGCAGTTCGTCGTTGGCCAGGTAGTCGTACATCACCACTTGGGCCTTGGCCAGGCAGTCCCGTCCCTTCACGGTGATCAGCCCCGGATCGCCCGGACCCGCACCGATCAGGTAGACGTAACCTTTCTTTGTCGTTTCAGCAGTCATCTCGCACCAGGAAAAGAGAGTGATGTGCGCAAAAGGCAAAAGGCTAAGGTAGAACCATAGCCTTTAAAAGCACCCACCTTCGCCAAGGCTTCGGCGGGCAGGCTCCTGATCTTCGCGCTAGGGCTTCGGCGGACAGACTCACAGTAAAGTGGGTCTTGTCCACCGAAGCCTTGGCGAAGGTGGATTATACCGGGATTTCTTTCTCCCGGGAGACTTCACGCTGGTACACCTCGGCGAGGATGGCGTGGCCACCTTCGGAGAGGAGCTGCTCGGCGAGCTTCACGCCCAGCTTCTCGCAATCGTCGGCCGGACCGGTTACCACACCCTTCACGGAAACCTTGCCGTCGACGGAAGCGATGAAGCCGGTCAGCTTCAGCTCGTCGCCGGTCACTTCGCCGTAGGCGGCGATGGGAACCTGGCAGCCGCCCTCGCAGCGCCAGAGGAGAGCGCGCTCGGCGCGCACCGCACGGCTGGTGTCCGCGTGGTTGAAGAACGCGATGGCGGACTTCACTTCCTCGTTGGAGAGGTTGCACTCGATGCCGAGAGCGCCCTGGCCGATGGCCGGAAGCGAAAGGTCGGCCGGGAGAAGCTCGGTGATCTGGTCGGCGAAGCCGAGGCGGTTCAGGCCTGCAGCAGCCAGGATGACGGCGTCGAGCCCTTCGGTCTCCAGCTTGTCCATGCGGGTCTGCACGTTGCCGCGGATGATGACCATCTCGAGGTCCGGGCGGACCTTGAGGAGCTGCGCCTGACGCCTAAGGGCGGAGGTGCCGATGCGGGCGCCCTGCGGCAGGTCGGCGAATTTGATCCCCTTGGATACGACCGCGTCGCGCGGATCTTCGCGCTCGGTGATGCAGTAAAGGCCGAGGCCTTCCGGGAACTCGGTCGGCACGTCCTTCATGCTGTGCACCGCGATGTCGATCTCGCCGCGCAGCATCGCTTCCTCGATCTCCTTCACGAAGAGACCCTTGCCGCCTACCTGTGCCAGCGGCACGTCGAGAATCTTGTCGCCGATGGTCTTGATCTTCTTCAGGGTGACAGTCATGTCGGGGTAGCGTTTTTCCAGCTCGGACTTGACCCAGTTTGCCTGCCAGAGTGCGAGCTGGCTCGCGCGGGTTCCTATTCTCAGCTCTTTCAGCGCCATGTACTTAGCTCCTTTATATTTTGATCTTTTCGGGATTATGGATCGGTTTTCCGCTCAATCTTAGTCTTCCAGCTCCATCATGCTTTCCTGCTGCTCGCCGGTCTCCAGGTCGAAGAGGTGGCGCAGTGCGTCGACGTAGAGGTCGTTGCGGCTTCCCTGGTCGGTCCGCTTCAGGAGGCTGGTGGGATGATGGAGCAGCTTGTTCATGATGGCGTTGGTCAGGGCGTCCATCTTCTTCTCGGCACCGGGAGGGAGGTCCTTCCAGTTGGAGAGGGTCTTGGCCAGCTCGGCCTTCCTGATCTCGTCGAAATGGCTCCTGAGTGCGACGATGGTCGGGGTGACGTCCAGCGAAGAGAGCCACTTGAAGAACTGCCCGATCTCCTGCTCGACGATCGCCTCGGCCTTGGCCGCCTCGATCTTGCGCTGTTCCAGGTTGGTGGCCACCACGCCGTTTAGGTCGTCGACGGTGTAGAGATAACAGTTCTCGACATCGTTCACCTTGGGGTCGATGTCGCGCGGCACGGCGATGTCGATGAAGAACATCGGCTTCAGCTTGCGGCGACGCAGCACATCTTCCATGTCCTTTTGGTGGATGATGAAGTGCGGCGCTCCGGTGGAGGAAAGGATGATGTCCGCCTTGGGCAGGTGGTCCATCAGTGCCTCGAAATGGACCGGCTTGGCGTCGAACTCCTCGGCCAGCTTTTCCGCGCGCTCGTAGGTACGGTTGGTGACCATGACGCCGCGCACGCCGACGTTGATGAAGTGCTTGGCAGCCAGCTCGCACATCTCCCCGGCGCCGATGAGCAGGACGGTCTTGTCGGTGAGCTCGCCGAAGATCTTCTTGGCCAGTTCCACCGCGGCGAAGGCCACTGAGACCGCCGAGGAGGCGATCTTGGTCTCGGTCCGCACCCTCTTCGCAACCGAGAAGGCCTTGTGCAGGAAGCGGTTCAGGATGATGCCGGAGCTCTTGAACTCGGCGGCGTAGCCATAGGAGGTCTTGATCTGCCCGAGGATCTGCGGCTCCCCGACCACCATGGAATCGAGGCTCGACGCGACGCGGAAGACGTGGCGGGTGGCCTCCTCCCCGTGGTGGCTGTAGAGGTGCTTCTCGAGCGTCTCCAGCGGGACGTTGTGGTAGTCGGCAAGAAAGCGCTTCAGGCGCGCCATACCGCCGGCGACGTCGCGGGTGGTAGCGTAGATCTCCACGCGGTTGCAGGTGGATACGATCACGGCCTCGGTGATGTCGGGGAGCGCCACGAGGGCGTTGAGAGGCTTCTCCATCTGGGTAGGGGAGAACGCAACCTTTTCCCGGATTTCAACTGCGGCAGTTTTATGCGAAAGCCCGACCACAATAATATTCATAACAATCCCTGCCCCTTCTGGGGTAATCCCTACTTATAGCTGTGCAGCCCCGGCAACAACAGGTTCACGCCGAGGAAGGTGAAGAGCATGATGACGAAGCCAAAGATCGAGAGCATCGCGGCCTTTCTGCCACGCCAGCCGGTAGTGAGCCTGCCGTGCAAAAGCGCCGCGTAGATGAACCAGGTGATCAGCGACCAGGTCTCCTTGGGATCCCAGCTCCAGTAGGTCCCCCATGCGGTCTCGGCCCAGATGGCGCCGGAGATGATGGCGAAGGTAAGCAGCGGAAAACCGAAGGTGAGGCAGCGGTAGCTGATGTCGTCCAGGATGTCCAGCGAGGGGAGCTTCTGGAACATGGAGCCCAGCCGGCGCGTCTTCAAGAAGTGCGACTGGATCAGGTACATGATGCTGACGCCGAAGGAGATGGCGAAGGCGGCGTACCCCAGGAAGGCCATGATCGTGTGCACCGCGAGCCACTTGCTCTTGAGAGCCGGGTTCAGCGGCGGAATGACCGTCGAGAAGGAGGCCGAGATGGCCATGATCAAAAGCGCCAGCGGCATCATGAACGAGCCGAGGATGCTGATCTTGTAGCGCCTTTCCAAAAGCAGGAAGATGCCGACCACGGAGAGGCTGAAGAAGGAAAGCGATTCGTGCAGGTTGGTGATCGGGGTGTGCCCCGCATCGAGGAAGCGGTTCAAGGTGAAGCCACAATGGACGAGGAAGCCGGCCATTGTCAGCCAGAGGCCGGTTTTACCCAAGGACTCCGTTGGCTTGAGCAAGTAGACCAGGTAGACCGCGGTGACGACCGCGTAGATGACCAGGGTGCTGTTGAAGAGCAAGGCGTTCATGAAGGGTCCTCTTTTCCTGCCCCTACCGAGCCCGGTGCGGCCCCGGCAGCGGAGAGCTTCAGGAGTATCTGGTCTATGGCATCTCTCTGCCCGTTTTTGATTAGCGCGGGGAGGTCCAGCGCAGCTAGCGCGGCAAAAACCGTGTCATTGTATGCGTTCCCCACCTTTTCAGTCAATAGCTTTTCACGGACGGCACTTAAAAGAGCGACAGCCTCACCGTATTCTGGACCAAACTGAGGACGCAACTGATCGACAATCCTTTTTGACAGAGACGGACTGGCTCCACCGGTGGAGACCGTGATCAGAAGGTCCCCCTGTTCGAGAACGGCGGGCGTCACGAAGTCACCGTCCTCCGACAGGTCGACACAGTCGACGAGGATATTCAGTTCGCCTGCCTCCCGTGCAACCTCTCTGTTGACGGCGGGCTCGCTGGTGGCGGCAAAGACGAGGGTCGCTCCGGCGAGGTCGCCGGGCTGATAAGTGCGGCACCGATGCAGGACGCGCTCCTGCGCGGCGAGAGCGGCAAGCGACTCTTCGACCACGGGGGCCACCACGAGAACGCGCGCACCAGCACCGACCAACCGGGCCGCTTTGCGGGCCGCCACCCTGCCTCCGCCCACCACTACGACCAGGCGCCCCTTCAGGTTCAGGTTTATCGGGTAATGACGCACGAGCACTCCCTGCCCCCCCATGAAACGGACCGATCGCGTTACTTAATGGTGGGGCGGCCGCCCCAATATGGCCCTATCCCGCCCCCCCTGTCAATGCTGAATACATGAACGATGCAGAGGGGTTTGGGCACCTTAGCCGACGCTCACGCAAGGGGCATTTACTCCTTGCTTTTTTCATCCGCTCATTTATAGTAGAACTCACTTTTTTTATTAAAGGAGAAGGTTCCATGGCCAGTGAAAACGTACATACCTTTACCGACGACAACTTTGAGAAGGAAGTCCTGCAGTCCGACATCCCGGTGTTGGTAGACTTCTGGGCCACATGGTGTGCCCCCTGCAAAGCTATCGCACCCCTCATCGACACCGTGGCGTCCGAATACGAAGGCCGCGTTAAAGTAGGCAAAGTCAATGTTGACGACAACCCGGCGACCCCCGGCAAGTACGGCGTGCGCGGGATTCCCACCGTAATCCTGATCAAGGACGGCAAAGTGCTGGACCAGGTAGTCGGCGCCATCCCGAAAGCCCAGCTGGAGGCCCTGATCAATAAGGCTCTCTAAAATGAAAAAGCAGATGCAGTTCAAGAAATACCTGATGAGGATCACCCCGCTCGCGCTGGCAGGCCTGCTGCTCTTTACGCAACCGGCAGCCGCCATCTTGCAAAAAGGCGATCCCGCTCCTGCAATCAAGCTGACCACCACTTCCGGCCAGTCGATCACGCTGAACAACTACAAGGGCTACGTCCTGGTGATGGACTTCTTCGCCACCTGGTGCATCCCCTGTAAGGAAGCTATCCCCCACCTGAACTCGCTGAAGGCGAAGTACGGCAAGCAGGGGCTGCAGGTGCTCGGCGTCAGTGTCGATGAAGGAAGCGACCGCGACGTCAAAACCTTCATCAACGAGCGCAGGATCAGTTATCCGGTCGCCATAGCCGGTGAGGAGACGCAGACCGAGTACGGGTTGCGTTCCATCCCCACCGTCTTCGTGATCAACAAGAAAGGGGTTGTAGTCGAGAGATTCCAAGGGTTCTCCGACCAGACTGCCAAGATGATGGAAGACACCATCAAGAGGCTGCTCGCCGAATAGGCGCTGACAGCTGCACCTGAAAAATGAGAGCGGCTGCTCGGCATCGATACCATCACGGTTATCGCTGCCAGCCAGCCGCTCTTTTCATTTCCGCACGCCCCCCTCACCTACTCGAGGCCGCTCCTTAAATCTGCCGTGTTCCCACCGTCTCAACGCGCGTGCGCATTGACAACGTCTAATCTCATGGCAGGATTCGTTGGTGTTTTTTGGGACAACGCAATCAGAAGGGGGTGTCGTATGAAACTGAGGGCAACAGGCGTGATCGGACAGGACGACGACGGGCACATCGTACTCGAGTTCAAGAAAAACCAGGATGTGACGGCAATCAAGAGCCACGTCGGCGAGGAGGTCGAACTGGTCATCGTCACCAAGGAGGCCGCGCTTAGTGCACGTAGGTCAACCGCTTCGGAAAAGGATACGGGAGAACTCAGCGCTTGCGCCAAGCCCGGGTACTGGAACATCGAGGACCAGCAATGACGTCAGCCGCGCCTGCCCACCGTTTCCACATCTACTTTTGGGAGCAGGCGTCCTTTTGTGAGGTGTACAAAGTTTTCTGCGAAGGTCATGACCATTTTGGTGATGACCTTCGCACTTTGGGTGATGACCTTCGCACTTTGGGTGATGACCTTCGCACTTTGGGTGATGACCTTCGCACTTTGGGTGATGACCTTCG